>NZ_JAEHFY010000009.1 GCF_016623585.1 Pedobacter segetis | reverse complement strand
TTTCTAATAAAATTAACCCTGTTTGTTTTTGGTTTGCAATTAAGCAAAGCAATTAACTAGCAACTTGAATTAATTATAGAAATATCATAAGTGCTAAATTCAAATGTGTTTTTTTGGTTGATGGATCGCCTTAACGGTTTGCTGATGTAGTTTTTATTTTTTTGTATCGCCAATAAAGCATTTTTCAATTCTTCTACATCTCTCCTCGCTTTGCGCACATAAGCGTTAATTTTCGATTCTTTAAAAAGATGATCGATCATCGCCATTTTGCCTTCACCAGAAAAAACCAACACTTTTATTTTTGGCTGCAGGTTTCTGATCACTTTTATCAATTCTATACCGTCAGCAATTTTTTGCGGTCTGTCATCCTCATCAAAAGAAAGATCAGTAATTAAAAGGTCAAACGGTTTGTTTTCTGCAATCGCTTTTTCAACCTGTAAAAAAGCATCATCGCAATAATAAGTGTATGTGGGTTGTGAAATGCCTAAATCTTCCAAGGTTTTCCTTACAGAAATATTTGCGCTTTCATGGTCTTCGGCAATCAATACTTTTTTAATCATCTTAATTAGATAACGGAAATTGGATGTTTATTTCTAAGCCTCCATTTTTACCATTTACAAAATTAATGTTCCCGCCAATTCCATTTATACGGTTTCCCGTATTTCTAAATCCATTGCCTATTTTTTGATTTTCGGGCAAACCTTTTCCATTATCCCTATAAAAAATTTTAATTGCATTGCCATCTTTTGTAAACCTTAAAACTATTTGGGTGGCATTGCTGTGCTTTTTCATGTTTACCATCAATTCTAACAATATCTGATGAAGCTCATGCTTGATGATCGGTGTTACGTTTTCCCATAAAGAGACGGAGTTTCCAGAGATAATTATCTTTACCGTTTCAGTTGCAAAAGAACCGAGCAGATTTTTCACAAAATCTTTGAAATTTAAGTCAAGATTATTGTAGCTATCATCTTCGTAAGAGATATCCCTTGATCTTTCATACAAGATTTCCATATCGTCCAACAATTTTTCTTGGTCTAGGTCAACATTGTTTTCCATTGCCGACATTAACCTGTACAAACCATTAGCAACCACATCATGTACCTTTTTAGAAGTTTTTAGCTGGTTTTCCCTTATTGCTTTTTCGGCCTCTAGTTGTAGCCTTTGTTTACGCTTTTTGTACCAAAAGCCAGTCCCAATGCCGCCGGTTATCAGTAAAAAAATCAAACAGCCAATATATCGGTTTCTGTCGCTATTCTCTTTTTGAAGCTTTAAATTATCGGCCTTGTGCTTTTCTGTTTCGTACCTAATTAGGGCAAATTGGTTTTTTGCCCTGCTTCTTGCCGTTTGCAAACTATCATCCAAATTTTGGTATCGCTCAAAATAGATTTTAGAACTATCCGTTTTGCTCAGCATAACCAATTTTTTTAATGCTTCTAAACGGTCATCGGGCAAATTCATTTCACTGGCCAAAGCATACATCTTCTTAGAGAAAAACAAGGCAGAGTCTGGCTTTGGGCTTAGGTAATAATCTGATAGATATTCATAACTGGCACATTGTCCCCATAGATCTTTTTGTTTTTTACGGATATTTAATGCTTTGAACAACGAAGGCACAATATTTTCCCTTGGGTTTTGAAGCCACTTTGTGTGTGCAAAATTTGATAAGATACGGGCGTAGTTTTCTGGGTCTTTGTCGGGTTTTAATATGGTTTCAAAAATTTCTACAGCTTTATCGTATTCTTTATTTTGTTGATAAGCATGGGCGATGTTGTTTTTAACCACCAAAACGTCCGAACTATCATCGGTAAAGTATAAGGCCTTTTGATAAAATTCAATCGCTTTTCTGTATTCTTTAAGCTGAAAAGAACTTATGCCCAAATTATTATAGTTAGAGCGCAAGTAAACACGATGGTTAAGGCTATCCGTTTTAAAATAGGGAAGAGCATCTAAAGAAAGTTCTTGTCCGCCAAAACTATCGCCATGGGCCGTTGCGATCATGGCCATATTTACCAAACACTTGCCCGCCATAAAGCTGTCTCTTTTGATCAAAAAAGCATCTTTTGCTTGGTTAAAATAATAAAAGGCACTATCTGCCTTTCCTGATTCCCTAAATTGAAATGCGGTTTTATAATCTAAATTTTCATCGGAAGAAACGCTGTTTCTTGCTCCGTAATTGCAAGAGCAAAAAAGCAATAAGGCAAAAATAAAAAACGGATATAGTTTCAAAACAGCTTGTTTAGCCTAAATTAAAAAAATATTTAGGGTTCTAACAACTAAAGAGATTGTTGTTTAAAATAAATATTCTGTAGAATTAGAACATAATGTAATTTTACAAAATGATTAACCCACAAATTCTAAAAAAAGGAGACAAAATTGCCATCACTTGCCCTGCAAAAAGTTTAAAAGCACCTATGGTGGATGCCATAAAATTATTAGAAGATTGGGGATTAGAAGTGGTTTTGGGCGAAAGCGTTCATACGGTTTTTCATCAGTTTGCCGGCACCGATGAATTAAGAACTGCTGATATGCAGAAATTTATCAACGATAAAGAAATCAAAGCAATTATTGCCGCAAGAGGTGGTTATGGGTGCATCAGGATTGTAGATAGGATCAATTGGACACCACTTATAAAAAACCCAAGATGGTTGATCGGTTTTAGCGATATAACCGTTTTTCATTTGCAGCTGCAAAGCATGGGCTTGCAAAGTTTACATGCCCAAATGCCGGTAAACATCAGCGAAAGCAGCATAGAAGGATTAGAAAGCTTGCGTAAAGTTTTATTTGGGGAAACCTTGGAGTATGAGATCGCTGCCCACGGGAAAAATAAAATCGGCGAAGGCCAAGCAGAACTAATTGGTGGAAATTTAACCTTGTTAACCGCTTGCATAAATGCCAAAAATGATATTTCTTATGATGATAAAATACTTTTTATAGAAGAAGTTGGCGAGTATGAATATGCTATTGATAGGATGATGCGTACTTTAGATAGAGCGGGGAAACTTAAAAATTTAACGGGTTTAATTGTGGGCGGCTTTACAAATATTAAAGTGAACGATATTCCGTTTGGTTACTCTGCTTATGATATCATCGAAACTATTGTTTCGAAATATAATTACCCGGTTTGCTATGGTTTCCCGGCGGGGCATTTACCCGATAACAGGGCTTTGATATTTGGTAGAGAAACTAAACTTAGCGTTACAAAAGAAATAGTAAAAATCAGGTTTTAAAGTTAGGATGATTTACTTACCTTAAACCTTAAACCTCACACCTTAAACCTTTTACCTTAAACCTTTTACCTCACACCTTAATTATGGCATATCTAACAAAAACAACAAATTACAAAAATTTAGGATTATTGATCGGGCGCATCGGTTTAGGCGGAATGATGATGTTTCACGGCATACCAAAATTAATGGCCGGTCCAGCAAAATGGGAAGCTATCGGCGGCACCATGCAACATTTGGGCGTAACATTTTTGCCGGCATTTTGGGGGTTTATGGCTGGTTTTGCAGAAGGCATCGGCGGTTTATTAATCATATTAGGTTTGCTTTTCAGGCCCGCTATCTTGCTTATCATATTTACTTTGATAGTTGCCGGCACCAATCATTTTGCCTCTGGCGATGGCTGGATGGGAGCTGCCCACGCAATTGAGACCGGATTGGCATTTTTTATTCTGTTTTTTGTGGGCCCGGGGAAATACAGTGTAGATAAAAAGTAAATCTTACAACCTACCCAAACCAATAAGCTCCCTATCCAGGATAACAGACATCACATAAGTGTGCTTTTACGTGGAAACTTTGCGAGCGAGATGTCTTTCCGCCGTTTGGCGGATCTACATGAAGAAACAGATAATCATCTTCATATCTGCTATTATTTCAAATTAAACCTTCGGGAATAAAACAGATGTGCTATTTTTGGTGCATGAATATTTTAATCCTTGGATCTGGCGGCAGAGAAAGTGCATTCGCTTGGAAAATTTCCCAAAGTATTTTATGCAGCAATTTATTTATCGCACCGGGCAATGCAGGTACCGGTGCCTACGGTAAAAATATTGCGCTAAACACCACCGATTTTAAAGGGATCAAAGAATTTGTATTAAAAAACACCATCAATCTGGTTTTGGTTGGGCCAGAAGAACCATTGGTTAAAGGTATTCATGATTTCTTTTTGGCTGATGAAGAGCTAAAGAACGTGGCGGTAATTGGGCCTAAGAAAGATGGTGCGCAACTAGAGGGGAGCAAGGATTTTTCCAAGATTTTTATGGAAAAATACCATGTGCCAACTGCGGCTTCACAAACTTTTACCAAAGAAACTCTAAAACAGGGCTTAACTTATCTAAAGCATCACCCAATGCCGGTGGTTTTAAAAGCAGATGGTTTGGCGGCAGGAAAAGGCGTGTTAATTTGTAACGATATGGCCCAGGCACAGCATGAACTAACTTTAATGTTGGCAGAAGCTAAGTTTGGCGCAGCTAGCGAAAAGGTAGTTATAGAAGAGTTTTTAACAGGGATAGAACTTTCTGTTTTTGTGGTAACAGATGGTAAGGATTATGTGATTTTACCTTCTGCAAAAGATTACAAGAGGATTGGCGAAGCCGATACAGGCTTAAATACAGGCGGTATGGGTTCTGTTTCTCCGGTTCCCTTTGCGGATGAGGCCTTCATCAAAAAAGTGGAAGATACTATCGTTATTCCAACAATTGACGGGCTAAAAGAAGAAAAAATCAATTATAAAGGGTTCATTTTTATTGGTTTGATGAACAAAGATGGAGACCCAAAAGTAATTGAATACAATTGTAGGATGGGAGATCCCGAAACGGAAAGCGTTTTGCCAAGGATAGAAAGTGATTTTGTAGCATTATTAAAGGCTGTGGCCGATGGAAACATAAAAAGTTATCAACTAAAGGTTTCTGATAAGACCGCGGCAAGTGTGATGTTGGTTTCTGCGGGTTACCCAGGAGAATATATTAAAGGCAAATCTATAACCGGCTTAGAAAACATCAAAGAAAGTATGGTGTTTCATGCTGGTACCGATCTAGAAAACGGCATAGTAAAAACTAACGCTGGCAGGGTATTGGCAGTAACAACTTTGCAAAACAACCTTTTTGATGCCTTACAACAGGCTACTGCCGATGCAGGAAGGGTTTATTATGATGGAGCAACGTTTAGAAAAGATATAGGATTTGATCTATTGTAGATTTTTGGGCAAAAAAAGCCATAATTAATCCAATCCATTATTAAAAATAAACTATTATCTTTATTAAAACGTATAAGTAAAACACAAATTTCAACCAATGTATAAATCGGGTAAGTATGTTCTAGGATTATTGGCAACCCTAATGCTGCTATCTTCTTGCGCCCGTAATTACGAGTGGATAAACATTAACCCAGAAAAAATACAAAAAGCTAGAAAATATGTGCCCCAAAGCGATACGGTAAATCAAGTTGATATAACCATCGATTTAAAAGAAAAAGACAAAACGGTCTATTATGATCAATCTTCAGGTTTTTTTGCAGATCAAACAAAAGGAGTTGAACCTAACTATCCTTATGTAGTAAATAAAAAAAAAGCGGGGGCGTTTCAAAAAAAAAGTAAGGGCGCATCAATATCCAAAGGCACTTTGGCTACAAACAACTCTAAAGTTGATCGGCCTAGGGCAGTTCCATCTACTGCCGATAAATTAAATGGGGCTTTAAAGTTGCCGTTTAAAACAGGTTTTACAAAAGATAAAGATTTAAGACCCATAGATAGCAAAATAAAATCGGCGGGTAAAAATGCTGCCGAGATTAGGGCATTGGCGTTTAACGATATAAAATCTAAAAACCCAGATTTAGAAAAACAATCCAAACAAGCTGATCAAAGAGGTAAAAACCTGATGTGGGCCGGTTTGGTATTGGGGCTTGCGGGTTTAGCCTTGGGGTTTATCTTTGGGCGATCGGCCTTTATCATCTCCATTGTTGGTGCGGTGTTTGCGGCGATCGGCTTTTTTATCCAAAGGTAGAAGCTAAAAAATCCGCCCCAAACGGAAACGGATCTTTAGTATCTGTTAATTAATCTTAGCCGTTTTTCTTGTCTTGTACTTCTAATCTAATTGCTTGAGCCAGATTTTTAAGGTCTTGCATCCCTTTTCTAACTCTTGTCCCGGCGGCGTTATTTTCTTTGTTATAAAATTTATCCACATCTTCTTCTAAACCTGCAACTAATTTTTTTATCTCTTCAAATTTTTCCATTTTTCTAAATTTTATTTTGATTTATAACCTATAATAGGCAATATAAGCGGTTTTTATCGAAAATGAAAGTTAATCTCAATTTGCTCAAAGGCAGGGAAAATTTTATGCTTACCAAAACGCTATAAAACCTCTATAAATCTTAATCCATTTAATTAAAGAACAGTTCAAAAACCTTGTTATGGTACTTAAATAAATCTCTTTAAATAATTACATTTCAAAAACCAAATGATGTATTAGAAAAAATTTGTGGAATTAATTACTGAACTTTATATAATATCATCTTTTGATGGATTTGCAAATACGGTTATGGCAAGTTCTTTATCAAGTTTAAAATTTACCACCCTAACGCCTTGGTGTTTAAATCTCCTATCCTTATCAAACGGGACTAGTTTATGAAAATTTGCAAAATATCTAAACTATTTAGCATACAACGGCCTTTTATTTCGATTTGGAGACTTGTTTTTTATTGATTTTCAGGCGATAATAAAATTCATGCAAATTATCCTAAGCAAAAAAGACCATCTTTTGTAAGAGAGCCTTCAATAAAAAATATTTTGATATTAATTTCCTCTAATCCCCATTTCTAAACCTCGTAATTCTGCCAAACCTTTAAGCCTGCCAATTACAGAATAACCCGGATAAGTATTGCGGTTAAAATCATCTAAAATTAAATGACCATGATCTGGGCGCATGGGGATATTTACGATTCCTTTGTCAGATGCAACTCTTTTTTCCTGTTGACCCACAACCGCTTTCATAATGGCATACATGCTGTTACTACCTTCTAAATGTGGTGCTTCGTAAAAACTGCCGTTTGATTCTCTTTGTACGTTGCGCAAATGCCAAAAATGAACTTTGTGCCCTAAACGCTCAATCATTGCCGGCAGATCATTGGCTGGGTTTGCATCTAAAGAACCTGTACAGAAAGTAATTCCATTACTATCAGAATCTACCGCATCTACAATAAACCGCAGATCATCTTCATTGCAAACAATACGCGGCAAGCCCAATATAGGGAAAGGTGGATCATCCGGGTGGATGCACATTTTTATGCCCTCTTGCTCTGCTGTTGGGATAATCCTTTTTAAAAAATAAGCTAAATTTTCTCTCAGCTCTTTTTTGCCTACTTTGCTATATTTCTCTAAATGTTGGTTAAATTCTGGGATGGTAAAAACCTCATCGGTACCGGGCAAACCTGCCATAATGGTTTCTGTAAGTGCTTTTATTTCATCGGCGTTAAGCGAAGCTAAATAGGTTTTTGCTTTTTGCTGTACCTCTTCGCTAAACTCGTTAAAAGCTGCCTGGCGTTTTAAAATATAAAGATCAAAAGCCGCCAAAGCAATGGTATCATAACGCAAAGCAACGGCATTATCTGGTAAAGTAAAACGGAGGTGCGTTCTTGTCCAGTCTAAAACGGGCATAAAATTATAACAAACCACTTTTATGCCTGCCTTAGCCAAGTTTTTTAAGGAAATATTATATTTATCGATGTAAAAATCTCTTTCTGATGAGCCGGTTTTAATGCTTTCGTGGATGTTTACGCTTTCTACCACAGCCCATTTAAGATTGGCATCTTCAATCATTTTCTTGCGTTCTAAAATGGCTTCTTCTGTCCAAACATCCCCGCAAGGGATTTGATGTAAAGCGGTTACAATCCCTTTAGCACCGGTTTGTACAATTTCTGCCAAGGTTACTTCATCGGCTGGGCCAAACCACCTAAATGTTTGTTCTAATTTGTTATTTTCCGTATTCATTTTAATTAATAGATCCTTCTTAGTTGCAGCCCGTTTAAAATGGTTTTCCCTTTTATAGCCTCAAAATTAACCACTACACCAGTTCCGTTTTTTACGTTTATACTGATTTTTGTAGCATAGGCAACCTCTGGGACTAGCTCATTTTTTGTTCCTAAATTTTCTAAAACCTTAAGTCCGTTTACATAAACATTAAAACTCCGTTCTGAAAGTTTTTCGTTCTCCGCATCCTTACCTAAATTATAAGCTAAACCTCCTTTTTCTTTATCTGATAAAAGCTCTGCAAAATGTAAGGTAAGCTCATACTTGCCATCTGGCACATCTAATTTAAACTGTTTGATGTCTTCTCTTTGGGTGGCATAAATGGCATCGTAATCTGTACCCAGAATGTTTTTATCTGTTCCAAAACTTTGGCGGCCGCTATTTTTCATCCTAAAAATTTCCCCACCTACATAACCCCAACTTCCGGGTTGGTAAGCCTGTTCTGGTAACCAAACCTGTTGCAATGTTTTATCCATATAATAACGAGGATCGCCTAAACTCACATTTATCTCTGTAAATGGTTTTAAGCTAGATTTTAATTTTTGCGGGATAATGATGTAATTGATCTCTACAAAATCTTTTATTTCCTTGCCGTTTACCAAGGTGGTAGCTTCTAATTGGTTTACGCCATCTTTAAAAGGAACATCAAATTTAGCGATGCAAAAATCGGTTTTAACCGTTCCTAAACTTTTACCATTTACCTTTAAGGTTACTTGTGGTTGGTTGCTGTAAATCTCTAAAATTTCATGATGAAGCAGTTCTGTTTCACTATCAGAAATGCCACTTCTTAAATTGCGGAGTTGAGAGCCTATTTTTATAAAAGGCGCTTTTAATAGGTGTGCCTGATAAAAATAGTATTGATCCTTTGGTTGTCTATGGGTAGTTAGGATCCCTTTATTGTTGGTATGTGGATCGGTATCTGTTCTTTGTTCAGAGTTAAAATCGGCCAAATTCCAGATGGCACTCCCAGCAACAAAGGGGCGTTGTAATATTGCTTTTAAGTAAACCTGATGGTATTTGTTAGAATATTCTTGTGATTTATCAAATCTGATCGGGTTTGGATTGCTGAAATGTGGATCAACATCTGCACCATACTCCGTAATAATCAAAGGTTTGCTAGGCAATTCTTTATGGTGTTTATCTAAATATCCCGCAAAATCTTCTGATTTTCCGCTGTACCAACCTTGGTATAAATTCCAACCTACAATGTCTGGTATTTGCGTTAAACCAACACGCTTATATAAATCGAAATTGCCGTGGCAAGGGATCATGCTATAACGCGAATGATCTTCTATACGCGTTAAATCTTCTAACTCTTGGGCTAATTTTGCGACGGCCTTAAAATAATTTTCTTGCTTTTCGCTCCCTTTATCATAGCGGGGCCTTAACAAAACCTCGTTCATATATGCCCAAATGATCACACTTGGGTGGTTGTAATCCTGGCGGATCATCTCGGTCATCATCGTAAGGCAATTATCTGTAAATGCCTTAGATTCTGTAATGGTGTTCACAATGGGGATTTCTACCGAAGTTAAAATACCCAAACGGTCACAGGCCTCTAAAACTTCTGGGTCTTGGGGATAATGAGAGATACGCAAAAAATTGCCTCCCATTGCTTTCAAAAGTTCCATATCCCTAACATGCAGAGCATCAGGAAGGGCATTTCCTAAACCTTTGAAATCTTGATGGCGGTTAGTGCCAATTAACTTTAGGTGTTCTCCGTTTAAAAAGAAACCTTTATCTGCATCAAAACTAAACCATCTAAACCCTAATGGATTGCTGACTTCATCTAATAAAGCACCTGTTTTTGCATCTTTAATTTGAGAGATTATGCGGTATAGATAAGGAGAATTTGGCGACCAAAGATTAGGATTTTTAATGGATGGGATGTTTTGTTCAAAAGCTTGGTTTGATGTTCCCGTTGCTTTTATTTTATCCTGCTTCTCTGCTATTTTATTTCCGTTGGCATCAAAAATTTGACTGCAAATAATAAGCGATTGATTGCCAGAATTTGTATTACTTAGCACTCCTTTTACCAATACAGAAGCTTGTTCTTTTGTTACTTTGGGTGTAGAAATAAAAATCCCTTTAGAGGCGTGGTTATCCATATCAAAATGCACCTTGTTTACCGCCATTAAATAAACATCGCGGTAAATGCCACCGTAAAAAGTGAAATCGGCAGAGAGAGGAGGGATGTCATCATTATATTGGTTATTTACTTTTATGCTGATGTTGTTGGCTTGATCAAAGTTAACGGCGCTAGAAATAGGGAAACTGAAAAAATTATACCCCCCAATATGGTTACCTACGGATTTACCGTTGATAAAAACCTCAGCAACTTGTGATGCGCCTTCAAAATAAATATAAATATCTTTGTTTTTCCAGGAAGACGGAATCACCACATTTTTTTGGTACCAACCAATCCCACGGTAATAGCCCGGTTCGTCATCGGTTACGTCTATTGCGTTCCAAGTATGCGGCAGGTTTACTTTGTCCCAATTAATTATATCATTGTTATTTTTAGGAAAATCTTCAATATCTCCTTTATGGAAGTTCCAATTGGTGTTAATTGTTTTCTTAATTCTTTCTTGCGCTTTTAAACTTGTTGCCATAATAAATAAGCAGCAACAAAAAGCCGATAGTTTTTTTAACATCATTTTATTTTTTTATCCAGTATATCAGTTGGGCACCATTGTTGCCTTCTTTGCTTAACATATTGATTGTTATATCCTTATCTTCCTCATCGCCCGCATGGTGGGTTTCACGAACTAAGATAAATATATAATTTTCTGATGGATGTTTTTTAATCACACCGGTAATATCTAAGTAATGGATTTTATCTGTACCATCAAAACTTAGTTTGCCGGCTACAAAAGCATTTGTAGCAACTTGGTTCACTAATGCTTCTGTTTTATCAAGTTATGGTACTGTTGCCCAAGTAATCTTATTTTAATCAAAAGTTTGATTTGGGATGGTGTACACATGAATCCTAAAGGTGGTATCAGTACTTGCTTTTCCGTTTATAGAAAGCACAATTTGCGCTGCGTTTTTAACATCAGCTTTTAAATTGAAACCCAAATAAGCCACTTTGTTTTTAGCAGGTTCTGCGGCATTTAATGCAATTTGTTTTTAAGTTGCTATAAACCTCAATTGCTACATTTTGGTTTTCTTGCCCTGCTCTATATACCCAATCTCTAGAGGCTATATGGGTCATTGGTTCTTTTGCCCAGTTGGCCTGATAAAAATAATAAACATCTTTTGGCGCTCTGTTAAAAGAGGCCAAGCCTTTTTGGTTTACGTTGATGATGGTTTACCTCTGCTTCCTTTTAAATTTCTCATTTATTTTCTACTTTACAAACTAACGGTTAACGTAATATTTTGATTTTTTGAAGTCTGATTTTTTACACTTGCTTCGATTTCTACCGTTGCCTTATCTTTAGAAACCTGAGGCGTTTTGATTTTTATTCCGCTGCTTGCGTACTCTCCGTTAAAGCTAATTGCATTCCTAAAAATTAACGTTACAGGACGGTAAATGCCCCCATAACCTGCATAATCAATTGAAAGTGGCGGAATGAACGGGTTTTGTGCATTATTTACCTTAACGGCGATTGTGTTTTTTCCTTCTTGCAATTTGTCTGTAATATCAAAAGAAAAGGCAGCATAACCACCTTTATGTTTGCCAACAAAAGCACCGTTTATGTAAACATCCGTAATTTGGTAAGCTCCCTCAAAATATATTGAAACCTTGTTAGAAAGTTGTTGTAAAGTAAGAGCTATTGATTTACGGCACCAAGCAATTCCTCTTGCGTAGGTTAGGTCATCGTTAAATACATCTTTTGCGTTCCAGGTATGGGGGATGTTTATTGTTTTCCAAAGTGTATCATTAAAGTTTTTTGTTTCGGCAAATTCTGCCCTGCCATATTGAAATCTCCAATGAGTATCTAAAACCATGTTTTTGCTAGCATCTTGGGCAAAAGTGGCCATAGAAATTAAAATAAAAAATATAACAAAACCTAAAGGTTTAAAGAACTTCATAATAAATTTGAAAGAATTTATCTACAATAATGGTAAATGCTAAAGTACCTCATTAAAATGTTTTGCCTACGGTACATAAATTGCAAAAAGACTTGGCAAATGTTGCCTAAAAATATATCTCAAAAAAGTTTGAGATTTTTGTAGATAAACTCAATTTACTGATTATAAAATATTTAAAATGCAACCGCCTTTATTTCTGCATAAAATTACCTGTAAAATTGCACTATTTGACAGGTTTTGATAACCGCTTTCTAATGGTATATTTGGTTAAAATATTATTCCCACCTAAAATAAAAATATTAAAATGATCAAGTCTTTCTTACAGATTTCATTGGCCTTTGTAGCACTTTTAACCTTATGCCTGTTTTCTTGTAATAGTAAAAAAATGCAAACTGCAAAAAAAGATGTTGCCAATAAAAAATTGGATATCTATATATTAATGGGGCAATCTAACATGTCTGGGAGAGGTTATTTAATTGCGGAAGATTCTATAGTAGAAAACCAAAGAGTTTTGATGTTTACCAAAGATTTGCGATGGGTGCCGGCTAAAAACCCATTACATTTTGATAAACCTGGTATTGCTGCCGTTGGCCCAGGCTTGTCTTTTGGCTTAGCGATGCAGGCTGCCGATAAAAGCAAAACAATTGCATTAGTACCAACCGCAGTGGGGGGTACATCTATTAACTCTTGGATACCCGGAGGAAAAGATAAAGTAACAGGAAAATACCCCTGGGACGATGCCGAAAGGAGGGTTTTAGAAGCAATGAAATTTGGCACAGTAAAAGGAGTTTTATGGCACCAAGGAGAAAGCGATAGCAAAACAGAAAACGCAGTTGTTTACCTGCCTAAATTAGAAGCTTTGATCAAAAGAGTAAGAACCCTGGTAGGTAATGATAAACTGCCCTTTATTGTTGGCCAATTGGGAAGGTATAATCCTCAATATGATAATATCAATAGAGAAACTGCAAATCTACCAGAAATAGTCCCTTATACGGCCATTGCAAGTTCTGAAGGTTTAGTGGATAGAGGAGACAATACACATTTCACAAGATCTTCTGCCATTGTTTTAGGCCAACGCTTTGCCAAGAAAATGTTGGAGGTGCAAAAGAAAGAATGATTGTGTTAAAAAAGATATAGTATTAGATTCTTTTTTCTTGAGCTTATTTTTTTTGTTAACTCTTACGGGTTAAGCTAAGTTAAAAATGGCAACTACAAAACTTTTTTAGCCGATAAAAACATCAGTTTTAATATACTTCCAAAAAGTTGCGACGAAGTACCTTATTTTGGAAATGGGTTTATCGGTTCCATGGTTTACCGCAATATGTTAAAGAAAAACGTATTGAAAATACAGCTTTTTAGAACAGATGTTCAAGACTGTAGAAGTGATTCTTCTGGTTTGACAGCCTATTCCCGTAAGCGTTTATTAATTGACTTTTTAAATATCATTTTTAAAGGAACGGTTTTAAAAGAAATTTTCATCAGGATTTATACCGGGCAGATTTATACAAGGGAAATTGAAGCTACTGAAGGAAAAATAAGTCTTCCTCACATTATCCTTTTAAAAAAATGTTGGCTTCTAAATCTTGATTATAGTACATTTATAATAGGCCACGGGTTTCGACCTATCTTTTTTATCTTATTCTTTAACTGCGATCAGAATTAAAATAAACTGACACCCCGATCTTTAATATGCTCTTATATAAATAAACCTTGGTTTTTCTGTTTTAAAACAGAGTAATCATGAAATTTAGGATAAAATATCAACAAACCTTATTCACTTCCATATTCAATAACAAACCCAGTTTCTCTATTTTTGAACCGATGTGACCAATACCAACAGCGCAGTGATGGGCAGGGCCAAAGCTGTTCCAACTGTTTACAAAATTACGGGCGCCAATCGGGAATTTATAACGCGAATTGGTGTTTCCAATCTCCAAAATCGGCCCTGCAACAGACTCGGCTTCGGCAACCAAAAGCATTAATTTTCCGTTGGCTTTCTCCACCACAGATAACATGGTAACGGGCCCGTTTTTTACCTGCATTTCTACCGATAAGCCGTTACCCACTTTTCCGTGATACACACCTAAAGGGCGGACTTTTGTTTTGCCCTCTGCAATGGCGATATGCCCCGGACCATCATGACCCATCAATACCACATCTTCGTTAAAATCCATTGCATAATATTCTGTAAAAGAACCTCCGGCACCAAAACTGTCCATAATTTTCATGGCTTGCGCATTTTTAACTTCATATTCGCCAGCTACCGGAACGTGGTTTGCCGTTAATAAGCTATTGCCGATGATGATAGAACTAATGGTGTCTTCATTATCAAAATTTCCAGTTCCTTTATAGTAATATGCCATAGAACCCAACTGGTATTTATCTACCAATTTATCTAAAGCCACTGATGTTTTTGCAGCTCTTTTTAATTCAGCTTCTGAGCAATCTTCCTGTACATCAAATGTTTTCTGAATTAGTGCAACACGGTCGGTGATTTCCGCATCAGAAACTGCTTTTCTTAAACCCGCTAATTCGTCAACCTCAATCAGTTCTACATGACCGCCAAAATGAGCGTATTGCTGCGTTAAATCACTGTAAATATCCAGCATTCCGCTATAATAATGTCCCATGCAACCCAAACGGTTATAAGCCATAATGTTGGCAACTTTTGCCGCTTCCACCCATTCCGAAATTTCTGTCCAGGCTTCTTCATCGTTATGCAACATCCCGGTTATCTGATGAAATTTTACGCCTGTTCGGTTAAAAACATTGGCAATTTCTGGTACAGGGCAAGCCGAACAATAAGACAGCCATTCTCCGGTCATCTTAGTTCTATCCGTCATTTTGTTGAACGATTTGTAATCGATGCTGGCTTCCGGCGATAGGTTCAGGATGATTACAGGCACTTTAGCTCTTTGCACTACAGGCAACACCGTGGAAGAAAGCGCATAAGTAGAAACGTAGAGAAAAATAATATCCACATCTTCTTTACGGAAAGTTCTCCCCGCCTCAAAAGCACTTTCCGGATTGTCTATCAAACCCAAATTAACCACGCCTTCATGGATTTTGGCAATGTTGTTTTCCACCACTTTTAAGTAACCTTCTAAACGTTCTTTTAAGCCTTCAAACTGTGGCCAGTAAGTATCCAAGCCTATCCCGAACAGCCCGATTTTTAAGTTAGATTTCATCTGTTTATTTTTATTGATTTTCATTTGCCAGATGAAATCTTTGATGTTTAAAATAATCATTGCCCTGTGTGTTTAATGATTATTTTAAACATGTCGATTTCATCTTATAAATATTTTGATTTTTAAATTAAGCGAGGTGGAATATTCTAGGTAATTCCGCTACAACTCACGATTGGTCTGCATTTGTTTCCATGATATCTGCCATGTAAACCCATGTATTTTTTTAAAACGTATCATCATATAATCTGGTTTAGCATATTAAATTCAGGAATATTTCAGCACTTAAATCGTTAGTCAACTACAAAATTTCGCAGAAGATTGTAAAATCTGCAGTTAGCTATTGGCGCTTAGCTTTCGGCCCACATCTAATTGGATAAACCAAAGTTAAACTCAAACGCCAGCGATAAAATAACCTAATTGATATTTCCCATGTACTTTCTGATTTCTCTTGATTCTATTACCTAAAATCCAGGTTTTTTATCAAAACTAAACCAATCTAACTTTAATGAATTGGGGTCTCCTTTAAATTGTAAACAGATGTTTTTATCGCCCGTACTATTTTTTAAATCAAAAGAGATGGTCTTTTCCATTTCAGCAGTTTTTAACCTGAGCTTATATTTTCCTAAAAGTTTTCCCTTGCTATTATTTTCACGGATATTTAGAGTGCAGTTTACGCCTCCCAGCGAAGAAATCCGTAAAAAGACTTTTGCATTTTTACCTAAATTTCTAACCTTGGGATAGTACAGATAAGTACCGTTTTGAATAGCCGAGACCGAAAAACCACCATCGGTATTTTCTTGTTGATTTACCTTGCTAGCAGAAAAATAATCTTCTGCTTCAATTAGCGAGGCATCATATTGCCCAACGCCAGTTTGGCTAAGGTAAATGGGGGCAATTTCTCCGTTTTTTTTGTAATGTACATAGCTAATCACACTATTTCTGAAATGCTTATCGCTACCTGGAACGCTTTGGTCATTACAGGCAAAATACCATTGGTTATGTAGTTTAAAAAAAGAACCATGACGATCGTAAGTAAGCTTTTTTTGGAACAAGCTATCTGTTCTTTCTTTAGTGATAATTGATCCCTCGTAATTATATGGGCCATATAAATCATCAGCCATAGCATAATAGCAACCCCAGGATAAATAAAATTTGTTTCCCCTTTGGTGTAAAAAAGGTTTGTCGTCTGTTTTTCCGGGGCCATAGGGGCCATCTTTTTTATCCAGGGTAATTTTCTTGGGGGTTTCTGCCAGTGAAACCATGTCTGGATTTAGGCGGGCGATATAAAAATCCCAAACTCCGAAAACGATGTATGAAGTGCCGTCTTGCAGTTGCAATATTCCCGGATCACGAGCTTCTGTTGGTGTGAAGTTTAGGGCAATCAAAGGCTTTTGAACCGGGTCTTTCCAGGGACCAATAGGCGAGTCACTTTCCACCACGCCTATTTCCTTTGGTCCTCTTGAGAAGTATAAATAGTATTTGCCGTTTCTGCTGATGGCATCGGTAGCCCAACATTGGTTAGTTGCTTTTTTATAATAAGTATCTTCTGGTTTTAAGCGGGCTTCGTATTTCCAATTTACCAAGTCTGACGAAGACCATATCCACCAATCGTTCATCACAAATGTTTTGCTTTTGGCCGCCGAATCATGAGTGGCATATAAGTAGGCCTTATTGTGATAAATTCTAATTTGAGGATCGCAAACTCCCTTACCCGGTAAAATTGGGTTTTGCGCAAACAAATTTAACTGCAAAAAGCATAATGTTAACCCGATAAAATAAAATTTCGAAACATTCATTAGATAAATTTTAGCGTAGTGATTTTAGCGTTATTTGCTAAGCGAATTTTATTTTGGCTGAAACTTATTTGATCTATTTGCCTTAAATAGGTTTCTTTGTGTTAACATCAAAAATAAAATTGTTGAAGCAATATCAAAACATATTTGCGATATATTTAACCTACTCGTTAAGTTTTAAATATTTTTAACGAGTTGGTTTTCTGATAGCAAGTTTGATCAGAATATTTTAAATTTAGCTTACAGCTTTTAAAAACCAATGAATAATTTCTTCAAGTATTTTCCTTCTAATGATAAAGCCGCTATTTGGGGATTGAATGTTTTAAGCGTAGGATGTACCCGAATTTTGCCAAATGCCATCTATCCCGAATCAAACCATCCGGCGCACCATCATTTCACATGGGAAACCGGAAGGGTTTTGCAAGAATATACTTTAATTTATATTGTTAACGGCAATGGTATTCTTGAAACTGAATCTATAAAAGAACGTATTTTGGATGGTACCATTTTTATGGTTTATCCAAATGAAAGACATCGGTATAAACCAGATAAAGAAACCGGTTGGGACGAGTATTGGGTAAGTTTTAGTGGTGATTATATGGATAAGCTAATTGCAAATAATTCGTTTTCTAAAAAGCAGCCTTTGTCTCACTTGGGCTTAAATGAAAAAGTACTCCAACTGTTTGGCGATGTTTTGAGTGCGTCAAAAGATGAAAACAGCGGATTTCAAGCGATAATTGCTAGTGCTACCATCCATATTTTGGGGATGTTGTACGCTTTTAATCAACAAGGGCGTAATAATGATGAAGGCTTGATTGAGCAAACCGTTAAGAAGGCTAAAATACTTTTTAGAGAAAATTTATTAGAAATCACAGACTCTAAAACCATTACCAATGAGCTAGAAGTTGGTTACTCTTGGTTTAGGAAAGTGTTTAAAGAAAATACCGGTATTTCGCCGGGCCAGTATTTTATTCAACTAAAAATCCAAAAGGCAAAGGAGTTGTTGGGCAATCCGCAATATGCGGTTAAGGAAGTGGCTTATATGCTAAAATTTGAGTCTCCGTTTTATTTCTCCAAACTGTTTAAACAAAAAACAGGTTTTACCCCATTGCAGTTCCGCAATATGGTTTTGACAAGTTATAAATAAACACTATTTACTTTAAATAGGTTATCTGTTTCATGATAGATGATTTAAGTTAGATCATTTTATGTGATGAACCCAGATCTTTGGACAGGACAGGACAGGTTGCCAAAAATAAAACCAATTTCTATTTTTAAAACTTAAACCAATTTTGGCGCTTATTAGCCAAGCCTATATTTTAATAAACAGAATTAATTATAATAACTTACTGATTTTCAGTATGCCTACGGCAAATCTGTAATTTAGTATATCAATTTGATTTACGTCTTTATTTAAAAAGCACTCATATCTTAATCTCGTACCATTTTTAAACCTACAATGTTACTGCATACAACAATAAATAAATCCTCAATTTAATATGATAGCGAAATCCTTTAAAAAAGCATCTCCATTTTTATTAGCCTCGGCTTTAATATTTGGTGGCGTATCATGTAGTAAGAAATATACTACTGTTACAAAAAAAATTAATAACCAACCAAGCTTGTTAGAGCAAACCTTTATAAACATACCAGATTCTATCCAAACCAGCGTTTATTGGTATTGGCTGTCTGATAATATCTCAAAAGAGGGCGTAATCAAAGATTTATACGCCATGAAGAGCCAAGGAATCAATAGGGCGTTTATCGGCAATATCGGCTATGAAAGCACACCTTATGGTAACGTAAAATTGTTTTCTGATGAGTGGTGGGATATTTTGCATACCGCGTTAAAGACAGCGACGGAACTGAACATAGAGATTGGGATTTTCAATAGCCCAGGCTGGAGCCAATCTGGCGGTCCGTGGATAAAACCACAACAATCCATGCGTTATTTAGCCTCTTCACAAACTATCTTAAAAGGTGGTAAAGAAGTTTCTGTTACGTTAGATAAGCCAGAAGGAGATTTTCAGGATGTACGAGTAACGGCATACAGCGTACCAGAAAATTACGGGCAAACCATTAACAATCTGAATCCCCAAATTTTAACAAGTGAAAAAGTTGCTGATATAGAAAAACTGACTGATGGAAATAAAGATACTGAGGTGATGATCCCCGCAGCTACCTCATTCACTATGGATTTTGTTACAAAAGAAAATTATACCGCTCGTAGTTTAGTTGTTTATCCTGCCCATAAAGAAGCCAGAGCAAATGCAGAAATACAGGTGAAAGAAAAAGATGGTTATAGGGCCATCAAATCTTTTGAGATTAATAGAAGTAAAGCAAGCTTAAACGTAGGTTTTAAACCTTATGGAGCCGTAGCTATTTCTTTCCCGGCAACAAGCGGAAAAGATTTTAGGTTAGTATTTACAAAGGCTACAAAAAATTTCGGTATTGCAGAAATAGAATTGAGCGCAACGCCAAGGGTAGAAAGCTTTACCGAAAAAACTTTGGCTAAAATGTTTCAAACTCCTTTGCCTTATTGGAACGAATATCAATGGAAACAACAACCAATCGTAACCGACAAAAGCCTAATCATAGACCCAAGTACGCTAATAGATTTGACCGGTAAAATGCGAGCCGATGGAACTTTAGATTGGAAAGCCCCAAAAGGGAATTGGTTGGTATTTCGCTCTGGAATGTTGCCCACAAAAGTAGAGAACGGCCCGGCATCACCAGAGGGTATTGGGCTAGAGGTTGATAAAATGAGCAAACAACACGTTGCAGAACATTTTAATGCTTTCTTAGGCGAAATCATCAAACGGATCCCTGCCGAAGACAGAAAAACTTGGAAGGTAGCCGTACAGGATAGTTACGAAACAGGAGGGCAAAACTGGACAGATGGAATGCTGTCAAAATTCAAAGAAAATTATGGTTATGATGCGCTGCCTTATCTGCCGGTTTTGAGTGGCGAAGTGGTAGGGAGCGAAGAAATGTCTGATCGTTTCTTATGGGATTTGAGGCGTTTCATTGCCGATAGGGTTGCTTATGATTATGTTGGAGGTTTAAGGGATATCAGCCATAAATATGGCTTGCATACTTGGTTAGAGAATTATGGCCATTGGGGTTTTCCTGGAGAATTCTTGCAATATGGCGGCCAATCAGACGAAATAGGAGGTGAGTTTTGGAGCGAGGGAGAATTGGGGAATATAGAAAACAGGGCAGCCTCCTCATCGGCTCACATATACGGGAAAAACAAAGTCTCTGCCGAGTCGTTTACGGCTGGGGGCAAACCTTATGTGCGTTATCCATACATGATGAAACAACGTGGCGATCGTTTTTTTACAGAAGGAATTAACAATACACTATTGCATGTTTATATAGAACAACCGTCTGATGATAAGGTGCCAGGGATCAATGCCAATTTCGGGAACGAATTTAACAGGCACAACACTTGGTTTAGCTATTTGCATCTTTTTACCACTTATCTCAAAAGATGTAATTTTATGCTTCAACAGGGTAAATACATTGCCGATGTTGCGTACTTTATTGGTGAAGACGCACCAAAAATGACAGGAGTTACAGATCCTGCTTTACCTAAAGGTTATTCTTACGATTATATCAATGCCGAAGTAATTAAAAACCGTGTTAGCGTAGTAGATGGTAAATTAATGTTGCCCGATGGAATGACTTATAGCGTTTTGGTATTACCGAAACTAGAGACCATGCGCCCAGAGTTTTTACAAAAAGTTAAAGATTTGGTTTCTCAAGGCGCCAATGTTTTAGGGCCTGCACCTTCTCGATCTCCAAGTTTACAAGGCTATCCACAGGCAGATGCCGAGGTACAAAAATTGGCCAGAGAACTGTGGGGAGATGTTGACGGCGTAAATGTAAAATCTAGGAAATTCGGAAAGGGTAATATCATGTCTGGGATGACTATGGAAGAAGTTTTTGCCAAGTTAAATATCCTTCCCGATTTTAAAGCAGAAGAAAGCGACCCCCTTTTGTACATCCACAGAAAAAGCCAAGATGCTGATATTTACTTTATAAGCAACCAATCAGAGAACAGCATCAGCTTTAATCCGGTTTTTAACATTAGAGGTAAACAACCAGAAATATGGGATCCTGTAACAGGGAGCGTAAGAATGTTGCCACAGTTCAGCATCAGTAATAACAGAACAACTGTTCCTTTAAAACTTGCGCCACTACAAAGTGCTTTCATTGTTTTCAGGAAAACAACTACAGCTACATCAGGAAACGGAGAAAACTTTCCAGAAGTAAAAGTAGAAACAGAAATAAATACCCCATGGTTGGTAACTTTTGACCAAAAGATGAGAGGTCCAAAAAAAACCGTAATTTTTAATCAATTAACAGATTGGACAACAAATACAAACGATAGTATCAAATATTACTCTGGTACGGCAGTTTACAACAACAGCTTTAATGCGGTAACTCCTCAAAACGGAGAAAAGGTTTACCTTAATTTAACAGATGTTAAAGTGATGGCGAAAATAAAAGTTAACGGTGTGGATGTAGGCGGTATTTGGACGGCCCCTTGGCGAGTAGATATTACCAAAGCGATAAAGAAAGGTAGAAATACAGTAGAAATTT
Organism: Pedobacter segetis; assembly: GCF_016623585.1. Classification (GTDB taxonomy): domain Bacteria; phylum Bacteroidota; class Bacteroidia; order Sphingobacteriales; family Sphingobacteriaceae; genus Pseudopedobacter; species Pseudopedobacter segetis. The sequence goes on along the minus strand of NZ_JAEHFY010000009.1, from coordinate 136,422 downwards.
CTGTGGTAAACACTTGGGTAAACCGTTTAATAGGCGATAGTAAATTACCCATATCAGAAAGAAAAACCTGGACAAGTTATCCATTATATAATCCCAACAGTCCGTTACAACCAGCCGGCTTAACTGGCGCAGTTAATATTACCACCATAAAATATTAAGATGATGAATTTAAAAAATCAATTGCTTTTAAATATAGGCTTGCTATTAGCTTCAAGTAGTAGCTTATTGGCACAGTCGGTTTTGCCGCCTGTTTTTGGTCCTGCAAAAAATTACCTTACCGAAAAGGATAATCGGGTAAAAGTTTATTTAACTCCACAACGTATCGTTTGGACTTCAGATTCGACTGGGAAATATGTAAGCAACGCAAAGCGATTATTACAAGCAGGGAACGGGCAAGCAGAACTGATCAATACAAATTTGGTAGAGCTAAGAAACGATGGAGACCATAAAGCCAGCATCCTGTTAGATTTTGGCAAAGAACTACATGGTGGCTTACAATTGGTAACCGGATTGATGAAAAAGCATGGCCCTGTTAAAATCAGGGTGCGTTTTGGAGAATCTGTGAGTGAAGCGATGGCCGATATCGATACGATTAAAGGAGCAACCAATGATCATGCTATCCGCGATTTTACTTTGGAAGTGCCATGGTTGGGCGAACTGGAAATTGGTAATACAGGTTTTAGGTTTGTACGTATAGATTTGGTAGATGATAATGCTGAACTTTTGCTAAAAGAAGCAAGGGCGATGTTTATTTTTCGCGATGTACCTTACCTAGGATCGTTTAAAAGTAGCGATGAGCGGTTGAATAAAATTTGGTTAACAGGGGCATATACTGTTCAGTTAAATATGCAACAATACCTTTGGGACGGGCCAAAAAGAGATCGTTTGGTTTGGGTAGGAGATATGCACCCCGAGGTAATGACCATTAACAACGTTTTTGGTTATAACGAAGTAGTGCCAAAAAGTTTAGATTTAATCAAGAGCGTAACGCCTTTACCAGCGTGGATGAACGGAATTAGCTCCTATTCTATGTGGTGGGTACGTATTCAAAGGGAATTGTACCAATACCAAGGCAATTTAACCTATTTAAAAAAACAAAGAGATTATCTGGTGCCATTGTTGGATTTACTGGTTTCTAAAATTAAAGACGGTAACGAGAATTTAGACGGAATGCGCTTTTTAGATTGGCCAACTTTTGCCAATAAACCGGCGGTACACGCTGGTTTGCAAGCCATGATGGTAATGACTTTAACAGATGGTGCGCAATTATGTAGGGTTTTGGGAGAAACAAAAACCGCAGAAAAGTGCGAAGCTACCATTAAGGAAATGAAAAAACATATCCCAGATGCAGTAAATAACAAACAGGCAGCATCTTTAATGGCTTTAGCGGGTTTAATGCCCGCAAAAAAAGCAGACGATATTATTTCTTTAGGCCAAACAAAAGGTTTCTCTACATTTTATGGTTATTATATGTTAGAGGCAAAGGCAAAAGCAGGCAATTATGAGGGGGCCATTAATAACATCAGGGATTATTGGGGCGGTATGTTAGACATGGGCGCAACCACCTTTTGGGAAGATTTTGATTTAAGCTGGATGAAAAATGCCGGCAGAATTGATGAGTTATTACCAGCCGGTAAAATCGATATCCATGCCACTTATGGTGCTTACAGTTATAAAAAATTACGCCATAGCCTCTCACACGGTTGGGCATCTGGCCCAACTTCTTGGCTTACCGAAAACGTATTAGGTGTAAAAGTGATGGAACCCGGTTGCAGAGTTTTAAAGATAGTACCGCATTTGGGCGATCTTAGGTTTGTAGAAGGTACTTTCCCAACACCTTATGGCGTAGTTAAAATAAAACACACAAAATTGGCTAATGGCAAAATAGAATCTAAGATAGAGGCACCAAAAGAGATAAAAATCATCAAAGGGTAATCATGAAGAAAAGCTTTTCAAAAAAAATATTATGGATAATTATCTGTACAACTTTTGTGCACCTTAACTTATCGGCTCAAGAAACCTCTAAAAATGTCATATCATCGTCCAAAGCAGATACTTGGGTGGCAACTGATGGTTTAGGAAGGGTAACCCCAATTGATCAGCCCAAAAAAGACGATAAATATGTAGGTATATTCTATTTCATTTGGCAAGGTGCCCATGGTTATGATGAGCATGGAAAAGGAATGCGCAAAGACGAAGGGGTAATCCAAAAATCTGGGGATGAGAAAGCGAGCCCTTATGATATTAGTAAGATGTTAAAAGCAAACCCAGATAATCCGCAATATGGCCCGATCTACGCGTTTCATCATTGGGGAGAGCCTTATTTTGGATATTATTTGCCAGATGACGAATGGATCATCAGAAAACATGCGCAAATGTTATCAGATGCAGGGGTTGATGTGATCATCTTAGATGTTACCAATGCGGCCATTTATTTACCACAGGTAACAAAAATCGCAACCGTTTACAGAGAGATGCGCAAACAAGGTTTATCCACACCATACTTCGCCTTTATAGTTAACAGCAAACCGGTGCAAACCGTAAACAGGCTTTATGATAGTATTTATGAAAAAGGTTTGTTTAAAGATTTATGGTTTTATTGGAAGGGAAAACCACTTTTATTAGCCCCACCAGAAAATCAGAGCCAACAAATTAAAGACTTTTTTAATATTCGCCAATCATGGGCTTGGAGCAAAAATCAAGAATGGTTTGGTGATGGCAAGGATAAATGGACGTGGTTAGATCATACCCCACAATCTTACGGCTGGCATGAAAATAAAGATATCCCGGAAGAAATTAGCGTAAGCGTTGCAGAACACCCTGTTTCAAATATTGGGCGTAGTTTTCATGATGGTAAAGAACCGGCTATAAAAGAATCTGGCAAAGGTTTGTATTTTAACGAGCAGTGGAAAAGGGCCTTAGAGGTAAATCCAGAATTTGTTTTTGTTACCGGTTGGAACGAGTGGGTTGCCATGCGTTTTAATAATGGGGCGGCTAAAAACTTTTTGGGCAAACCCATAAAAAAAGGCGATACTTATTTTGTTGATTTATATAATCAAGAATATAGTAGAGATACAGAGCCCATGGCAGGTGGTTTTGCCGATAACTATTATTACCAACTGGTTGATAATATCAGGAAATATAAAGGCACACGTGAAATCCCATCTTTTACAGGGAATAAAAAAATTAAAATAGATGGGGATTTTAAGGATTGGGATAATGTAAGTGCAGAATTTTATGATGATAAAGGCGATACTTTCCATCGCAATCATCCTGGATACGGAAGTATCAAAGAATACATCAATAATACCGGTAGAAACGATATCGTTAAAGCAAAAGTAGCCGCGGATGAAGATTATATTTCATTTTATGTGGAAACCGCACAACCAATTACGGGTTACGGCAGCCCTAATTGGATGAATCTTTTCATAGATATGAGAAACCGAATGCTCCCAGATTGGGAAGGTTATCAATTCTTGGTAAACGCAAATCCTAAAGATAAAAAAACTACTTCACTGGCAAAAAGCCTTGGCGGTTGGAAATGGGAAAACACGGCAAATGTAGCTTACAGAGTATCGGGTAATAAAATGGAAGTGAAGATCCCTAAAAAATCATTAAACATCAACTCAGATAATTTTACCATAGATTTTAAATGGGCAGATAATGTGCCGGCCAACGAAGGAGTTATCAATTTTTTGGATAAAGGTGATGCCGCCCCCAATGCTAGGTTTAATTATCGCTACATCCACAAAGAAAATAAATAAAAAAAAATGGATAATACATTTTACAGGCATCTTAACAAGGGCTTAATGATGGCTTTATTATTAGTTGCACCCTTTGCCGCAAGTTCCCAAATTAAAGGGAACAACGGTGCCGCCATAATCCCCGCTGGTTTAGCTTGGGCAAAAAATTCTGTTAATACGGTTATATTTAGAAGAAATTCTTTAGTAACCTTTAAAGATACACAGTACATTGCTTATTATGATGAGGCCCAAAACGTGGTACTTGGTAAAAGAAGGCTCGATTCTAAAGATTGGTATTTAAAAACCACCCCTTATAAAGGAGATGCTACCGATGCGCACAAATCTATCAGTATCATGATAGATGGCGACGGATATTTACACATGACATGGGGGCTACACGGCGAAAAGCTGAATTATTGTAAAAGCGTAAGCCCGGGGTCTTTAGAATTAACTCCAAAAATGAGCATGACGGGCTTTAAAGAAAAACATGTTACCTATCCAGAGTTTTATAAACTGGCAAATGGGAACCTCTTATTTTTATATAGGGATGGTGCTTCTGGTAATGGCAGTTTAATGTTGGATAGTTATAGCATCCAAACAAGAGAATGGAAAACCTTACAAGATGGTTGGATAAACGGAGAAGGCCAACGCAGCCCTTATTGGCAAACCGTAATTGATAATGCAGGTACTATCCAAATATCTTGGGTTTGGAGGGAGACGGGAGACGTGGCTACAAATCATGATATTTGTTATGCAAAATCTGATGATGGAGGCATAACTTGGAAAAAAAGCACAAATGAAAAATATGTATTACCCATTACGGCAGCTAATGCAGAATACTCCTTAAAAATTCCTCAAAAGTCAGAATTGATAAATACCACAGCAATTGCAGTTGATGAAAAAAACAACCCCTACATAGTTAATTATTGGAAAACAGCCAAAGATAGTGTTCCTCAATATCGTTTGGTTTATAAAAAGGATGATGTTTGGCAAACCCAACAAATTTCTAATAGAAAAATCCCTTTTAGCCTTTCGGGCGGGGGTACAAAACGTATTCCTATCTCAAGGCCGCTATTAATTGTTGCCCAAAAGCATCAAAAAAAGCATGTTTACGTTTTTTTTAGGGATCTTGAAAGAGGGGACAAGGTAAGTGTGGCTATCAATAAGAATATCGATAAAGATAAATGGAAATTTAAAGATTTAACCAAAACATCCGTAGGCTTATGGGAGCCAACTTATGATACCGAACTTTGGAAGGATAAAAGAATTTTAAATCTTTTTGTGGAGCATGTAGAACAGGGCGATGGAGAAACCATTAAAGAATTAACTGGCCAAAAAGCTGCGGTTTTAGAATGGGGAATTAAATAGCAGTAAAGGGAAACCCGATAGATTTTGTTGGTGTTCAATTACTTGGCTGCGCAATTATTTAGGCTCTCTAAGAAGAAAAACCCCCGTTTTTATTGAAGGATAGAGCAGCTTTAGTAGATAATTTAGTAAATAATAAGAATGCTTAATATATCATCCAAAAGTACCATAGGGATAAAGAATTAGTAATCGAAAAACAATTTGGGTTTTTAAATTGCAAAGCTTGCTATCAAATTTTATCTTGGGCAAACCACTAACCAAAATTTACCCATAATATGTTTAGAAGAAAATTTCTATCATTTATCCCAGTTACGCTGGCTACAAGTGTGCTTTTGCCAAAAAACTTATTAGTAAAAGAAGAAAGCAAGCCTAAAGAAACCAGAGTTAAAACCAATTTAAGAGCTTATTGGGTAGCAACGATGGTAAAAATAGCACACCCGGTTTTAAGCAATTTAAGTGTTGGTACGTTGCATAAAAATATGCCTGTAGAGATTAACCCAAACAGTAATCAAGATAGGTCTAAGTTTACACATTTAGAAGCCTTTGGTAGGTTGTTGGCGGGCATTGCACCATGGTTAGAATTAGGTGCAGATAATTCTGATGAAGGAAAAATCAGAGAGAAATACATCAATCTCGCACAGCGGAGCATAAGCAATGCAACCGACCCAAATTCTCCTGATTTTATGAACTTTACTGGGGGCAGACATAGCCAAGCTTTGGTAGATTCGGCATTTTTTGCACATGGTTTGTTACGGGCACCAAACCAATTATGGCATCCTTTACCAAAAGAAGTTAAAGTAAATGTTATCACGGCTTTTAAGGCTACTAGAGCCATTACACCGGGATATAATAATTGGTTGCTTTTTATGGCGATGATAGAAGCATTTTTATTAGAAGTTGGCGAAGAGGGAGATCTGGTAAGGATAGAATTTGCGGTTAACAAACATTTAGAATGGTATAAAGGCGATGGCGTTTATGGTGATGGTAAGGATTTCCACTTTGATTATTACAACAGTTTTGTTATCCATCCAATGATGGTAAAAATAACCGAGGTACTAAAAAAGCGCTCAGATCAAAACGCTTCAAGCTATGAAACGGCGTTAACAAGGGCGGTACGCTACGCCACAATAGAAGAGCGATTGATTTCTCCGGAAGGAAGCTTTCCGCCTGTTGGCAGGTCTTTGGCTTATCGTTTTGGAGCAATGCAATGTTTAAGTATGATTGCACAAATGAAAAAACTACCCAATGAAATTGATCCTGCCCAAGTTAGGGAAGGGCTATCTCTGGTGATCAAAAATATGATCGAGCCATCTGGAACTTTTGATGAAAACGGTTGGTTGCAAATAGGTTTTGCTGGGCATCAACCTCATATTGCCGAACTTTATATTTCTACCGGTAGTTTATACTTATGTTCTGTTGGGATGCTGCCCTTGGGCTTACCACAAACAGATGCTTTTTGGAGCAACCCACCTGTCGATTGGACAGCGAAAAAAGCATGGTCTGGAGTTGATATATCATCAGATCATGCTATTTAAAACCTATTTTAAGGAAATCCAATTCGTATTATTTAACTAATCTAAATGGAAAACATTGATCAGGGGTTTTGATATGGGAGAGTTATCTTCGTTGGTTTCCATGATGTCTGCCATATAAGCCCACCATTTTTGTACCACCTCCTCAGATCCGATCTGCTGGGAATCGCTTTCGCCCTGCTTTAATTGTACCGCAAAAAGAGTGTCTGTTTCTTCATCCAAAAAAATAGTATAATCTTTTACTCTGTGTTTTTTTAGGATGGCCTTCAATTCTGGCCAAATAAAATAATGGCGTTTAATATACTCGGCCTTAAAACCGGGCTTTAATTTCATTTTGAATGCTATTTTTTCCATTTGGGGCGCTGGGTTAAAAGATTATTTTTTTTATGAGGTTGTAACCATGTTGATGAATCCTAAGGATAAAAGAACAGGTACAAAACATTCGATTTTAAAAAACATGGTATCAATATTTTATCAATATAGATGGCATAATTACCTACTCTGCTTACAGAAACTTAAATTGAATGTAATTCCATTAATTTTACCATGGAAAACAAATACTAAAGCATAAAAACGGTTAAACTTCTAGGGCCATGGGCACCTAAAACCAAACTTTGTTCTATATCTGCCGTTTTAGACGGGCCGGCTACAAAAGCACCATAACCATATTTTTTATCGGCTATTAGCCGATAAGCTTGGTGTAGATTAGGGACTATTTGATCCTTTTTAACGATAAAAACTAGGTGCTGAGGAATAAAAAGCAATAATCTTTCTTCAAACAATTCATCATCAACCCAACAAGCCCCGTTTTCTGCCACGGCAAAATGTGTTGGCAAGATCATAAGTTCTACATTTGCCAATTCGTGGTTATCGGTAGCGGTATATTGTTGTGCAATTTGGTCTAATTCCCTAACTGCAGAAACTACTCTTTTACCCGTTATCTCAAAATCAGATTTTATCCTTTTAATTATTTCTTCATAACCATTTACTTCATAAGCTTTGGCACCTATCATCTGCACCGTTTGTATAAACTTTGCCCTATCTTGTTCAACAGTAGCATAGGTTTTATAAAAAAGATCCAAATTTGGCAATTCCCTTAAATCTGGCTGGCTTGATTGTACCGCTTCAAGAATTTTTTCTCTGCTAGTCATTGTTTTTCCTGTTTTTATTGTACCATTCTCCAAAAGATGATTTAGGTACTTCTGGCATATCCCTATGTAAATACCAGGCGTTAAATTTATTATTTACCACAAAAGGAGCATATTTTAAAGTTGTTCTTGCTGCTTTCCCTGCCATTTTATACAAGGTTGGCGAAGCCAAGGTTTTGGCCATTAATTTCATGGCAACGGTTTTTGCAGGGTTGGCATAGCCTTCTTTAACTATTACTTGCCGCCATTTATAAAGCTGATCATGTATATCTATTTTAACCGGGCAAACGTTGCTACAAGATCCACAAAGTGAAGATGCAAAAGGCAAATCGGCATGTTTTTTCATATCCAGATTTGGCATCAAGATAGATCCAATTGGCCCTGCGATCACGCTCTGATAACTGTGCCCTCCGCTTCTACGGTAAACCGGGCAAGTATTGAAACAAGCCGCACAACGTATGCACTTTAAAGAGTTCCTAAAATCTGGTCTCGCTAATTGTTTGGTTCTGCCATTATCTACTAAAATAATATGTAGTTCTTTACCTTTTGCAGGTGTTGCAAAATGGCTAGAATAGGTAGTTATCGGTTGCCCTGTTGCACTTCGGGTCAATAATCTTAAGAAAATACTTAGATGTTTACGCAGTGGAATAACCTTTTCAATCCCCATACTAGCAATGTGGATATCGGCCAGATGAGCGCCCATATCGGCATTACCTTCATTGGTGCAAACCACAAATTCACCGGTTTCTGCTATGGCAAAATTAACCCCTGTAAGTGCTGCCCTTCTGGTTAAAAAAGTATTTCTTAAACTCTGGCGGGCTGCTTCGGTTAATAGTTGTGGGTCTGCACTGCCTTCTGGTGTTCCCAAAAACTCGTGAAAAAGTTCGCCAATTTCTTCTTTCTTTTTATGGATGCAAGGTAAAACAATGTGGCTTGGAGCTTCTTTTGCCAACTGCACAATACGTTCGCCCAAATCAGAATCTACAACAGCAACACCATTATTTTCTAAATAATCGTTCAAATGGCATTCTTCGGTTAGCATAGACTTACTTTTTACCATCTCTGTGATTTGGTGTTTTTGAAGTAATCCTAAAACAATTTTATTATGCTCTTCCCCATCTTTTGCCCAATGTATTACTATACCGTTTGCTTTTGCGTTGGTTTCAAATTGTTGCAAATAATGGTTAAGGTTTGATAGGCTATGGTTTTTAATCTGTGAACCTGCTTCCCGTAAATCTTCCCATTCTGGGATGTTGTGCGTGGCTACATCTCTCTTTTTCCTGATGAACCAAAGGGTTTCATCATGCCAATCTACCCGTTTTTCATCCCCGTTAAAAACCTTAGATTTTTCTGCGTGATCCATTACTTTCATTGTACACCTCCGTTTAAAATTTCTGCGATATGTATTACCTTCACAGTACTTTTATCCCTATTTAATAAACCTTCCATGTGCATTAAGCAAGACATATCCACACCTGTAATATATTCTGCACCATGCAGAACATGATCGGCAACTCTATCTACCCCCATTTTTACCGATACCGCTTCTTCTGCAACGCAAAAAGTACCGCCAAAACCACAACATTCGTCCACTCTCTCTAAATGGATGATCTCGATATCATTAACCATGTTTAACAGATGCACAGGTTTAGAAAAGGGCGGAGCGTTCAATTCGCTCATCTGCGCAAGCTTTAAACCTCTTAATCCGTGGCAACTTTGGTGTATGCCTACTTTATGCGGGAAACTTGCCCTGAGTTTTTCAACTTTTAAAACATCGGTTAAAAAAGTGATCAACTCGTAAGTGGTATCCCTTATTTTTTTGGCTTCCGCCGGAAAGCGATCATCATGAAGGTGGTCTTTTATATGCAGTACGCAACTACCAGAGGGCGCTACTATATAATCGAACCCTTTAAAATTATCTACGAAATTATGATCACAACCCCCCGTTAAATGCTCGAAACCAGAGTTTGCCATGGGCTGCCCGCAACAAGTTTGGTTTTTTGGATAAGTTACCTCGCACCCATATTTTTCTAGCAACTGCAGCGTAGCAATTGCAGCTTTAGGGTAAAACTGATCAACGTAACAAGGTATAAATAGTGCAACTTTCATTTTCTTAATTTTTTACTGGCGATACGAATAGCTTTAACGCAATCATATCGGTTGGCAAAGGTTTGGTGTTCCAATGTTTATGTATGGCAACGGCAGCACCCATTGAGGTAGCTTGTGCCATTGATGCGGCATAAACCTCAGTTTCTGGAAAAACCATCGCCAATAAATTCATGAATATTTGGTTTTTAGAGAAACCGCCATCTACAAATATTCTTTTAACATTTGTATTTTTAAGTACCAATTGGGTTGATTTGTACTGCTTAAAAACCAAAGTAAATATCAAAAAATGATAGGCTTCAATATCATCTTTAAACTCGCTTAAATTTTCTTTAGAAAAATCATAATGGGTATCTTCCAAAGTTTCAAAATGGGCCCTCAACTCGCCTTTGGGCAAATATTTTTGAATAACCGGAACCGATAGTTTGGTGGTTTTATATTTCCCCACCGTTGTGCCAAAATGGTTGGCTATTCTTTTTACTTCTTGCTCATGCTCAAAACCAGAAAATAACCGTGATGCTTTTATCGGCTTTGCCTGATAAGAGAGATAGCACAAGCAATCATTATCCAATTCTTGTTTTGTTAAGGGTTGGTTGTTAAACGGGTTTAAACTGATACACCAAGTACCGGTAGATAGCAAAATAAAGGGCTCCTTAAAGCTCTCTATATAAGGAATTAATGCTGCAGAGCTATCATGTAAACCTACACCGGTCAAATAATTTTCACTTGGGAAAGTAGATTGCATCACACCGTCTCCCGGGAAAATCGGGGCCAGCTTATCTGCCAAACCTTCCTCATAAACCCAATGGTGGTAATCTTTTTTCTTAAAATCCCAAAAGTTGGTATGGCAACCAATGCTGGTAATATCGCTGTGCATTTTACCGGTGATGATAGAGCTCATATACTGAGGCAAGTGCAAGGCATATTTTATTTTCCCAAACAATTCTGGTTTTTCATACTTAATGCGATAAAGCTGCATACCAGAATTTAGGCTTCCCAAAACAGGCGAAGCAGTGCTTAGGGCTACATTTTCTTCCCCACCGTAGTTATTATAGAATTGCGACTTTAATTCTTCTGGGTAGGCCTTTAAATAATTGTAAAGTGGTGCTAAAGGCCTTCCGTTTTCATCTACATAAACCAAACTGGCACCGTAAGTAGAAAAATTGATGGCTTTGATGTCAAATTGTTTATTCCTCAAAACTTCATGTAAAGAATCAAAAACAGAGAGCCTTAAACTTTCTAGGTTCTCGCAAGTATCGCCATCTTCATCTTTAGTTTCTATAAACCTTGCCGTACGTTCAAAAACTATCTTATAATCTTCATCGAATAAGAACAGCTTTTTATTGGTTTTCCCAATATCGAATATGGCTATAACTGGAATTTTCATTTTTTTAATTAGATGTGAGCGTTTAGATTTGAGACGCTAGATATGAGACTACTGACATCGTGAAAATAGATGATGATAGTAACTTGGGCGTTTTAACACGCTATCCACTATAGTTTTTTTGTCTATCCTTCCGCTCCGCTCCGGATAACAAAAAAAGCTGCCGTTGCTATCGTTAACGCAAAAAGAGACAAGAGATATGAAATTCGGCTTTTACAAGTTCTCACATCTCACATCTCATTTCTCATATCTGCTTTAAAGCCCCGTTGCTTTAGTTTCTGTACCTCTTTCTTTTATCAATTCTTCCCTTACTTTGGCAGATCTAAATAATTTAACCGGATCTAATGCGCCACCGCTTTGCAACCTTGCTTCTGCAATTAACGGACGTACATCTGTACGGTAGGCCGCTTGCAAAATTTCTTGTGCCAAGCTTACATCGTTTTTCTGTTGTGCATTCTTCAATGCTTTTCTATCTACCAATAGCGCTTGTGCATAAGCCATCATGATGGCTTCTACAGACTGCAATAAATCTTCTAAAGGATCTTTAACGTTATGGGAAGCATCTATCATCCAAGCTAAACCAGAAGCATGGTTCATTTTAGCATGGTCCATCCCCTCAACCAATTCGTTAAAAATCAAGAACAGTTGGTAAGGCTTGATCGCACCTGTTGTTAAATCATCATCACCATATTTAGAATCGTTAAAATGGAAACCGCCCAACTTGCCTTCCATCAATAATAAGGATACAATTTGCTCTATGTTTGCATTTGGCAGATGATGGCCCAGATCTACCAAAGTATAAGCTTTTGGCCCTAATTTGGTGGCATATAATAAAGACTGGCCCCAATCTGCAACCGTAGTTGAGTAAAAATTGGGTTCGTTAGATTTATATTCTACAAACATTTTCCAATCAGCTGGCAATGCGGCGTAAATTTCTTTTAAACTGGCCAAAGTATTTTCAAAAGCTTCCCTAAAATTTAACTGACCGGGAAAACTTGAGCCATCTGCCAACCAAACCGTTAAAGATTTTGAACCTAAGGCAATACCATGCTTAATTACCTCTATGTTATGGGCAACGGCTTGGTCCCTAACGTTTTTATCTACGTTTTGCAAAGAGCCAAATTTGTAGCTGTATTTTTGGTTTGGCTGATCTTGAAAAGTATTAGAATTGATGGCATCAAACTTTAAGTTTAACGATTTTGCCAAGCTCATTATTTTCTCTGCATCTTTTGGGATGTCCCAAGGGATATGCAGGGAGATTGCGCCACTACTTTGGTTCAGTTGGTGCAAAACACCAATATCGGCCATTTTTTCTTCTAAGTTAGCGGGTTCCCCACCACCAGAAAAGCGTCCAAAACGGGTTCCGCCGGTACCTAAAGCCCAACTTGGGATCGCTATCTGGAAATCTCTTAATTTTTGGATATGTGCATCGGCACCTTCATTTTCTTCTAAGAAATGCGCTAATTTACTTTTGTGTTTTTGCGCTAAACTTTGGTTATGCGCATCAATTACATTTTTTTCTAATTTCATAATTGGTTGTTATGATTATTCCCCCCCGTTTAGGGGGGGATTGTTAATTTTATTTTTTCTGATTCATTTCTCTGCATCCCGTTGTTTCGAGGGACGAGAAATCTCACAAGCGGAGACGATTTATATTGTCCGCTACTTATTCTTGAGATGTCTCATTATCATTCGACATGACGGACTGGCTAAGAACTGCTTTCCTCAATAATTTCTTTCCTACGGAGAGTTTAATTGGAGCTTTTACCTTGGAAAAGCCATCGCAACGCCACCATCAACGTTAAGCATATTACCTGTTGATTTTGATAATAAACCACCAGTGAAAGCAAAACAAGCATTTGCAATATCAACCGGAAGGATGATTTTATTTAACAATGTTCTTTTTGCATAGTAAGCAGGAAGCTCTGCAACGGTAATCCCGTATGCTTTTGCCCTTCCTTCTGCCCAGCCGCCGGCCCAAATATTACTATCGCTAATTACCGCATCTGGGTTAACCACGTTTACCCTAATTCCTGCTGCACCTAATTCGGCAGCATTTAACCTGCTCAAATGTAATTGCGCTGCTTTGGCACTTCCGTAACCTGCATTGTTTGGCCCGCTTACTAGTGCGTTTTTACTCACAATATTTATAATATCACCACCAATATCTTGTTTCTTCATCACATTAGTAGCGGCTTGTGTTACTAAAAATTGCCCTTTTACCAATACATCGTACAATAGATCCCAATCTTTTTGAGCGTGATCTTCTATGGTTTTAGAAATAGATAAACCAGCGTTGTTCACAATAATATCTACACCGCCAAAACTTACAGCGGCAATATTCATTGCTTCTTCAATTTGGTTTTGATCGGTAACATCCATTGTTGCGGTTGCGTAACTGTCTTTACCGAAATCTTTTTTAAACTCTTCTCCTGCCTCTGCTAAACGCTCTGCATTCATATCGTTTAAAATAACGCAGGCACCTTCTTCTACAAATTTCCTAGCAATAGCTTTTCCTATGCCACCCGCACTCCCCGTGATCATGGCAACCCTGCCAGATAATGCTTTTGGTTTGGGCATACGCTGCAATTTTGCTTCTTCTAGCAACCAATATTCTATATTAAAAGCTTCTTGGCGAGGTAATGAGGTATATTCAGAAACTGCCTCTGAACCTTTCATTACATTGATGGCGTTGGTATAAAACTCTGCAGCAACTCGGGCTGTTTGTTTGTCTTTAGAGAAAGAGAACATCCCAACACCCGGGTAAATAATGATCACGGGGTTGGCATCGCGAATTGAAGGGCTGTTATCGTGTTTGCAGGTATTATAATAATCTGCATACATTTTACGGTAAGCTTCAAAAGCAGGAGCTAATTTTGCTTTGATTGCCGAAACATCACTTAAGTCTTCATCTTTGGCTAAATCTAAAACCAGCGGACTTATTTTTGTTCTCAAAAAATGATCCGGGCAGCTAGTGCCCATTGGTGCCAATCTTTCTAGATCATTAGAATTGATGTATTCCAAAACTCTGTCATCATCGGTAAAATGCCCAATCATAGAGCGTTCGCTTGAACAAAACCCCCTCAAGATTGGAGCTAACTCTGCTGCCTTTTTGTGTCTTTCTGCTTTTATCAAGCTTTGTATTTTTTGTCCGCCAAAAACAGGCCCTTTTTTACCATAGTTCTGTTCTAGGTATTCTGCACATTTCTCTACCACTTCTAAGGTATTTACATAGCTTTCATAAGCTGTATCTCCCCAGGTAAATAAACCATGGGAACCTAACATAATACCTTTAATGCCCGGGTTTTTATCCAAACATTCTTTTAACTGTAAACCTAGATCAAAACCTGGTTTTTGCCATGGTACCCAGCCAATGGCGCCGTTAAAAAGTTCTTGAGTTATTTTTTCTCCGTCCTTAGCCGCTGCAATTGCAATGGCGGCATCGGGATGTAAATGATCAATATGTTTAAAGGGTAAAAAACCGTGAAGGGGTGTATCAATTGATGGTGCTTTAGAAGCTAGATCATAAATGCAATGGTTAAAAAGTTCTACCATTTCGTCTTCATGATCTATGCCCCTATATACGTTTTTCAAAGATCTTAATCTATCAACATATAATGCTGCCAAGCCGCTTTTCTTTAAGGTACCTATATCGCCGCCCGATCCTTTGATCCACATGATCTCTGTCTCTTTGCCAGTTAAAGGATCTTTGGCCATTGCTTTACAAGAGGTGTTTCCTCCACCGTAATTTGTGAGCCTTAGATCGGCACCCAACATATTTGATCTATAAATTAACAGTGCTACCTCGTCTCCCGCCAGCTTCGCAGCTTCTGCATCGTCCCACAAATAGCTTACGTGTTTAAAAGAATTTTTAGTTATTGACATAATAATTTTTGATGATTTTTATTTGATTGAATTGCCATACCCTACTACTAGGATAGATATTAATATAACGATGATCCCTATAATGACGGTCCCCATGGTTTTAGATCTTACGCCTTTCCATTCTTTTAATATTAGCCCCCAAAGGTTTGCCACCAATATAATGAAGGCCATGTGCAAAATCCAAGAACTTGCGCCGTTACCTAACCTGCTTTCTCCCATACCGTAAAAGAAAAACTGTAAAAACCAGGTGGTACCCGCCAAAGCACAAAAAATATAGTTTTTGGTTAACGGCGTTTTCTTATCGCCATAATCTTTAAAGCTTTTGTTACGGAAATTTAAAACCATGCACCAAACAAAATTTGTTAATAGGCCTCCCCACATTATTACTATATAGGTTACGTTGTTTTGAAACAAAAACTCTCCTTGCCCAGGATGAATCGCTTTCCAAGCTTCGTTAGCTTGGTTGGCCATTTCTTTTCCAGAATCTATACCAAAAGCGAAGCAAGCACTCAATATCCCCGAAATTATCGCCACAAATAAGCCTAGCCCTATTTTGAATTCTGTGCCAGAAGCATCTTTTTCTGCATGGCCCAAATCTTTATCCTTCATAGATCCGGCTACGCCACAAACTACGATCCCTACAACACAAATGAAAAGCCCCAATAAAACCAATTGCCCCCAAGTAGAACCAGCGATCATACTTATAGAATCTTTACCAGCTGTTGGATAATATTCATAAAAGATAGAAGGAACCAGGGCACCAAATACAGAACACAGGCCTAAGATAATCGAGCTTCCCAAGGCCACCCCTAAATACCTTACCCCCAAACCGTAAGTTAGGCCACCTATCCCCCAAAGCGCACCGAAAAGAAAAGTATAATAGAAAACAGGGCCAGGAGCTGCGGTAATTATATCTGCAAAACCCGGGATGGTTAAATAAGCGGCCAAAGGTGGTACTATCAGCCAAGAAAAAATACCCCCTACGATCCAATAGCTTTCCCAAGCCCATCCTTTAACTTTTTTGTAAGGGATGTAAAAACTCCCAGATGCAAACCCCCCGAAAAAATGGTATATAACACCAAAAATTGCTTCCATATATTATTTGTTGTTTAAGTTTATTTTAAAATTATTGGTAACGCTAAACTACTGATCATTGCTTACAGAACTGTTATGAACTGTTATGATGTTGCCTTAATTCTTAAAAAAATGATTTTTTTTGAGGGAGATTTGAAGATGTTAACCTTCATTGGGATGATGGGAGGGTTATAAAGAGGAGCGGAGCGTTAAATAAAAGGGGACTTCAATATCGCTAGGGCTAGATGGGCTTTTCTTTACTAATTCGGCTGCCATGGTGCCCATCCATTTAAAATCAGTAGAAACGGTAGTGATCCCGTTCAAAAGCAGCTTTTTAAGCGGGGTTTCATTGTACGATATAACACCTACATCTTGCCCTATTTTTAAGCCTAAGGAAATGATGCGCTCTATCAATATCACAAGGTCATCTTCCATCAGGTTGATGTAAACCTCGCCTGTAGAAATGGTCTCTGTTTGGATGTTTTTTACGATAGCGTGGTTAAAGGCATACTGTTGGCAAAACTGCCTAAAGCCATTTATGATATCTTTTGAGAAATAACTCTTTTCTGGGAATATTATTTTTAAGGTTTGATACTTCATCAAGGCCTCTTTCGCATCAGTTAGTGCGCCATAGATGTCTTTCTCAAAATTCTCATAAATAGAAGAGCAGGGATTAATTTTACTCCCCGCTTTTTTATCTAAGATAATAAGCTTGTTGGCGGGCAAAGTGTTGATGATCTCATGGGCGTTTTCTCCGCCCTCTACAAAATGAGGGATAATGATATAATGCGTATAATCTGTGTGCTTGTTCTGTATCAGCTTTTTAAAAAGCGCAAAATCATTGTTGTAGATATAAAAATCAATAGAAACATCATCGCCCAAGGCAGAGACAAAAGAATCATAAATAATCTTTTTGTGGGCCGATAATTTATTGAACAATAAAAAGACTTTTATCTGCTTTTTAAAATTTGTGTTGGCAATATAAAATCCTTTGCCCGGTACAGAAACGATTACGCTCCTTTTTTTTAGGTAGCGGTAGCCCTTCTCTGCCGTATCTCTTGATATTTCTAAAACGTAGCTTAATTCATTGATAGAAGGTAAGATATCTTCTTTTTTAAAGTTACCGTTTTCTACTGCCGCAATAATAGAATTGCTCAACTGAAGGTATTTTGGAGTGGCAGAATATTCGTCTATAAAAATGTACTTGAAAAAATCTTCGGCCTTCATTATAACGGTTAATAACGGCTAAGGTAAAAAATAGATTTAAAATAAGGGTTACGCAGGGTTAAATTTGTTTGGTAACTTCGGCATTATGTAAAGCGAGGTATCAGGAAGGATGTTTTTTTAATTTGTTGATGCAATTGCCAGATTTTGGGTCTGGCAGCTAGTTTTAGGGAAATTGGCAGCATTGGTTTTTTGCCTTTTGGCAACCTGCATCATAAAACGGAAATAAAGCAAACAATAGGTTTCATGAAGAAATAAGGTTACAAATTATTTTGATAATTTTGGCTTTTATAATTTTCATTCTTTTGGAAAAACAGCATTATTATTTTGCCTCCGATTTTCATTTAGGCGCTCCAACTTATCAAAACAGCAGGGAAAGGGAGGCTAAGATCGTGGCTTGGTTAGATTTTATCAAAGCAGATGCAAAAGCTGTTTTTTTGTTGGGCGATGTATTTGATTTTTGGTTTGAGTACAGTACCGTGATCCCCAAGGGCTATATCCGCTTACAGGGCAAATTGGCGGAGTTGAGCGATCTTGGAGTAAAGATTTATCTCTTTAAAGGCAACCATGATATGTGGGTTTTCGATTATTTTGAGAAAGAACTGGGCGCAACCGTTATTAGTAACGAATTTATTTTGGAAGCTAACGGAAAAAGGCTGTTTCTGCACCATGGCGATGGCTTAGGGGCAGGAGACCATGCTTATAAATTATTGAAGGTTTTTTTTAGGAGCAGGTTTTGCCAATGGCTTTTTGCGAGGCTACACCCAAATTTAGGCATAGGGATCGCAAATTTTTGGAGCAAAAAAAGCAGATTGGCCGGTAATAAAAGAGAAGGCAAAAGGTTTTTAGAAAGAGAAGAAGAATGGGTAAAGGCTTATTCGCAAACTTTGTTTAAAGAACATGGCCGTTTTGATTATATAATATTGGGACATCGCCACTACCCGGTAATGATAGATATTAACGAAGAAACCAAATACGTTAACCTTGGCGAATGGGTAAATTATACCAGCTATGCCAAATTGGATACAGAGAAATTGGAATTGCTTCATTTTGAACCAAATAAATGATAAAACAAAACTCCTGGCAGCCTTTCAAGATGATGATCTTCTTTTATTTGTTGATGGTTTCAATTTCTTTGAAAGTTGATGCGCAAGAATATCAATTCATTGCCAAAATAGATACCGTTGCCAAAATAGTTACCTTAGATAATTTGGGCAACCTGTTTGTGGTTACGCCAAAAAACGAAGTTCTAAAATTTAGCCCGCAAGGTAAGTTTCTTTGGAATTATACCAACAAAACTTTTGGGGAAGTAAGCCAAATAGATGTTACAGATCCTCTAAGGGTAATATTATATTATCAAACTTACCAGCAAATTGTGGTTTTGAACAATAATTTGAGCGAGATAAGCAAGTTTACCTTTAACCAAAACCCAAATTTGCAAATCACTTTAGTTGCTTCTGCAAACAACAATGGCCTTTGGGTTTATGATCAAATTAACAGAGAGCTAAGAAAACTGAGCAATAATTTTATTGATGATTTGAAGAGCGGGAACATCTATCAAAGAAACGGTTTTGATATGCAAGCCAATTTTATGCTCACAGATGACGATTATATTTACCTGAATGATCAAAAGGAAGGCGTTAGGATTTTTGATCGTTTTGGGAATTTCTACAAAACGGCCGTTATTTACCCCCAGAAGAACTTTGAAGTAAATGATAAAGAAATATATTTTATGAAAGACAAATCTTTGATGAAATATAACATAAATACCTATTCATTGTCAAAAATTGATCTGCCGATCAAAGAACCATTTATAGATGCCGCACTTAGGTTTAACCGACTGGTAATTTTAAAGGAAAAAGATATAACTTTGTGGGCTGTTAAAAATAATTGAGCCGCTAGTTCATGATGTCTTTTGTTGGATAAAATTTATTTTTAAAGTAAAATGGTTCTTTTTAAGAATTTATATCTAGCGGAAATGTTTTTTGCGCTAATGATTGATGCGGTATCCCCGCCTGTAATTCGGGAAGGCTTTTTTTTCTGTCGTCCTGAGCATTTTCACTCTGCGCATCGCCACTCAGAGCATTGTCACTCTGCGTATTGCCACTCTGAGCATTGTCACTCTGAGCGGAGTCGAAGAGGGAGTCGAAGAGGGAATCGAAGAGATGGTTTAAGAGAGAGTGGAAGGACAAAAAAAAGATATAGCGAAAAGCGTAGCCTGTCCCGAATTTAATTCGGGATTGAAACGACCAAATAATTTTTAAAATCTATTAGTTTTATTTTAAGCTATTTACAATCTAAACAGAAACCAAAAGAACATAACCTGCCAGCCTTTTCGCTGGCCATTTTCAAAATAAAAAATGTTAGAGAAATTAGAAGCGATTAAGCAAAGAAGAGACGATGTTGAGATAGAACTGAGTAGCCCCGAGGTTACCCAGGATATGAAGCGTTTTGCGCAATTGAGCAAAGAATATAAAGACCTAGGTTTGATCGTGGACCAATATTATATTTATAGGGATGTGGTGAGCAATATCGAGTCTAACAAAGACATTTTGGCCAACGAGAAAGACCAAGAGTTTAGGGAGATGGCAAAAGATGAACTAGACCTGCTTTTGCCAGAGAAGGAAGAACTGGAAGCCAAGATCCGTTTGATGCTGATCCCCAAAGAAGAAGGCGACGAGAAAGATGCCATAGTAGAGATAAGAGGAGGTACAGGTGGAGACGAGGCGGCTATTTTTGCTGGGGACCTTTACCGTATGTATGTGCGTTATTGTGAGGGAAGGGGTTGGCGATGCGAAACATTAGAAGTTACAGAAGGAACAAACGGCGGCTATAAGGAGGTGATTTTTAAGGTAATAGGCGAGGATGTTTACGGCGTTTTAAAATATGAATCGGGTGTGCACCGTGTGCAACGTGTACCAGATACAGAAACACAGGGCAGGGTGCATACCTCAGCTGCTTCCGTGGCGGTTTTGCCAGAGGCCGAGGATGTGGATGTTTATATTAACCCTGCCGATGTAGATTTGCAGACCTCTAGATCTGGTGGTGCAGGAGGACAAAATGTGAACAAGGTAGAAACTAAAGTACAGTTAACGCACAGGCCTTCTGGAATTGTGGTGGTTTGCCAGATTGAGCGCTCGCAATTAGGAAACCGCGAGCGGGCAATGGAAATGTTGCGCAGCAAGTTATACGAGCGTGAGCTGGCAAAACATAACGAAGCGATTGCCAGCAAACGTAAAACGATGGTTTCTACCGGAGACCGTTCTGCAAAGATAAGAACCTACAATTATCCGCAAGGAAGGGTAACAGAGCACCGCATTGGGCTTACTACCTATAACTTGCCTGCCGTTATGAACGGCGATTTAACAGAGATTTTAGAAGCTTTACAGTTTGCAGAAAATGCGGAAAAATTAAAAGAAGGCTCAACAGAATAATTTTTGAAAATAAATTTTGGAGTTAGCTCCTTTTGTCTATATTTGCACTCCCTAACGCAAGGTAAGGGTAAAAATTAAAAATTTAATATAAGTTTTTAACCAAACGGAGTGGTAGTTCAGCTGGTTAGAATGCCTGCCTGTCACGCAGGAGGTCGCGGGTTCGAGTCCCGTCCATTCCGCTAAAAACAATGTTAAAAACAACTAAAAGCCTGTAAATTAATCATTTACAGGCTTTTTTGTTTAACTGAAAACACCAAATTATTCAAAATTCACCATAAAAAAGGTGAGCAATTCGGTGAGCATAAATAAACAATATCAATGCTCACCAGAAACCTCATAAGCAACTGATTTATAAGATGTTCAATAGCTAAACATCTTGAATGTGATTGACAGAATTGATATTTTTGTTACACTTTAAATCATTTAATAATGAGAACTAATCTCAACCTTCTTTTTTTCTTAAAAAAGAGAATCAACTACAAAAGCGGTCCAGTTGCTATTTATGTAAGATTTACCGTCGACGGGCAAAGAGCTGAAGCGTCTACAGGAAAAACCTGTGACCCCAAAAAATGGAATTCAAAAGCAAGAAGAGCATCAGGCACAAAAGAAGACGTTAAAAGTTTGAATGCTCATCTGGACGGGTTACAATCGCAGATTTTGGAAATGCACAAGTGGATGGTTTTAAACGAAGAACATATTACTGCTGATAGCTTAAAAAACAGATTTGTCGGGAAAGGTGAAAAGGTCAGAACTTTGCTGTCTGTTTTTGAAGAGCATAATGAAAAAATGAGAAGTCTAATTGGAAGGGAGTTTGAAAAAAGCACTCTTCAACGATATGAGACCGCCTTAATGCACACTCGTGATTTTATGGAATGGAAATATAGTATTTCTGATATTCCGGTAAGCAAAATCAATTTCGAGTTTCTAAATGAATTCGAGTATTATTTAAGGAGCGTTCGCAACTGTGCAAACAATTCAGCAATAAAATACATCAAGAACTTAGGAAAGATTGTACGCATCTGTTTAGGAAACGGATGGCTAACTGTAGACCCGTACCTAAACTACAAACCGAAAACTAAGAAAGTTCATCGGGTAGTTTTGAACGAAGACGACTTGATTAAGCTTGTAGAGAAGAAGTTTTCTATTGAAAGGTTAGATCAGGTTAGGGATATATTTTTATTCAGTTGCTATACTGGATTGGCTTATGTAGATGTGAGAAAACTGAAACGTTCGGAGATTGATAAAGGTATTGATGGAGATCTATGGATACATACGCATAGACAAAAAACAGACAGCCTTTCAAGAATACCATTACTACCTACCGCACTTTCAATTATTCAGAAATATGAAGAGCATCCTCAATGTATAGTAGATGATTTATTGTTGCCGGTTATCAGTAATCAAAAAATGAATGCGTATTTAAAAGAGATTGCGGATGTGTGTGGGATTGATAAGTTGCTAACCTTTCATATCGCTAGACACACTTTTGCAACTACTGTGACACTTAATAATGGTGTCCCAATAGAAACAGTCGCTAAGATGATGGGGCATTCTAGCATAAAGACAACACAAATTTATGCAAAGGTGCTGGATCATAAAATAAGTGATGACATGGCGGTTTTAAGGAGTAAGTTGGGATAAATATAGAGTAGAAGACTTAGAAGCTTTGAGTCGGAAGAACACTGGCTTTCGATAACAACTAATTCCACTGCGAAGGTATTCTCCATAGGGCTAATGGATGTCGGTAAAAACCTAACTTCGAATATCACTTAGAGCAATCTAGAGAGCCGGGATTTTCCGGTAGCGGTTAATACAATCACTGGTTGAATAATATCGAGAGCAGGCAACTAAGCCCGGGAAGATGCAACACGAGCAAAATTGACTTGCGAGGGAAATACAGATAATACATCAAAAATTGATATTATTAGATTAATATTTATATTACATAGTTGCGATATTTATTGAGCGCTATAAATAACATAATATGAGTTCGAATAATAAGTCTTATAACAACTTACCTGAAATGCTTAATGCAGCACAGGTTATGGGTAAATTTCAAAATATCCATAACCTGATTCGGAAAGACTACATGCAACTACTTGATTTAACTGAATCCTACAAGGAGGTTCAGGTAAATTTTGACGCACTTTACCGGGCCAGTTTAAGAAGCTTGTTTTCTTTAATAGAAGCAGATATTTCAGGGCTAAACACTTTGGACGGATATTCAGGATTTGATGACAGAAAACACTCGTTGATCTTCAAATTTAAGAAAACGTATAAACAAATAGCAAAGACCTGGAATAAGGAAGAAATACAACAAAGATATTTTTCGGCGAAAATTGAAGCGCTTATTGCTCTTAAACAAATGCGGGATGAACTCGTGCATCCAAAAGATGAAACTCACATACACTCTGCAAGTTTGGAGTCATTTGAAAAACTTAAATCTGTATTTAAAGATTACGACGATTTTGTAAATGATTTAATGAACAACTTTTTTGTAAGTGTTAGTATCCCCATAAACTGGAACAGTATATAGATGAATCAAATTATAAATGATTGATGGGAAAAACTATTAACAAAATTCCGCCTCACGTTCTCGAAGCAATATGCCGGGCACTCGGTAGTATAAGAGACGGACTATCAGGAACGGACATAAATAAATATCTTAATGATTGCAAAATTGATAATCCAACGCCTGATATAACGAAATGGAAGCGAATGGTAAATGCCTTAGATCAAAAGCAACATTATGCCGGAAACTCAAACGATATACTTAAGTTTATCCAATTGTCAATTCATCCGTCACGATTTTTAGCTTTTGGACCGGATTACTTTTCTGAGATCGTAACTTCTGTAAACCAACCGTTATCGTTTATCGGCCTAGAATATGGAACCGATGGAAAGTTTAGGAATATCGTAGTTTCCAAGACAATAGACGATGCTCAAAAACGTGCAAATACATTATAGCAAAAGCTGGAGCAACGAGAAGTACATTCTGATATTTACAAATATTGCAAAGCAGAGCTTTTGGTCAATAATTATTTTCACGCAGTTTTTGAGACGACTAAGGGTGTTGCAGACAGACTAAGATATCTGGCAGATTTAAAAACAGATGGTGGCGCATTGGTTTCAGAAGCATTCTCCTCAACCAAGCCAATGCTTATCATTAACAATTTTACCACCGAAACTGACATTAGCGAACATAAAGGATTTGCTAATTTACTAATCGGCTTTTTTGGAATGTTTAGAAACACGACTGCTCACATTCCCAAAACTAACTGGGTAATGACCGAACAAGATGCACTTGAAATCATGACTATCGCATCGTTATGTCACAGAAAATTGGATAAAGCTCATAAAATACGGTAATTTGCTATTAATCTTGATCCCGATTTAGCTCTATGTAGTACAGAAAATCAGTAAGATCTTCGAGGCTTTCATGAATTTCGGTAAACCGTTCCACAAAGTTTTCAAGGTCGATCTCTACATTCCCAATTTGGTCTACGTAAAAGTGATTTTCATACTTGTTATCAAAAGGATAACGAGAGAAATCCATTTTGTCCTTTTTGCCGGTAGCATTTGTCTTTGCAAATAGTTCCTCAATATAATTATCTAAGCCCTGCGTTTTCTCTAAAAAACCCTTTAAACTGATATCGCCACCGTAATTTTTAATTTTCGAACGGACAGTAGCATAAATCTGTCTGATGTTATGCAACCCCTCTATTCGTGTTTCTTCTCCCATCTTTTTGTTTAGCATCCAGGTCAGTGCTTTTAGATATAGTTCAATACCATGATTGGCATTCGTCAAAATTGGGAAAATAAGTATGTCCGCTGTTTTATCATCGTTATTGTGCAAAGCGAGCTTGGCAAGTTCGATAGCTGACGTCATAAAACCATCTGCTAAATTGAGTATGTTTAATATGTCACTCCACTTGTCGATTCGCCAGTTTAGAAATGCTATTTTCGTGTAGTCCTCGTTTCTTGAAAATATAGGCTGCATAGGGTTGTTTATAAAATTATTACCGATTGCCTATCTTTTGCTACGCAGACACCTTCTTTCACAATGTAGCACTCTACAAAATGGTTTCCTTTAAAACTAGTAGGTTCCTTGTGAGTATCGCCACCGGGAACTATCTGACCTCTGATACAATCAGTTTGCATAGCGTATTCACCACGGTTCAAAGTTTTCCAATAGATTGTATAAGGCTGAGGGACATTAACGTTTTTTATTGAAAAGGTTATCCACCGGCCTTTGCCTACTTTATTACCTTGGGTATTGAGATCGTAGTTTCTGTGTCCATCTTTTTTATCTACTCGGCCATTTAAACGAACTCTGTAAACCGGATTTATTCGAAGTGGAAATCCTAAGTCGGCTATTTGTTGTTCCGTATTATTGAAGGATACGAGACCTCTATTTGCTGCGTTTTGATCCTGGGCCTTGGTCTCAGGTTTTTTAAAGCAATCGCCAAAAATATCCTGCCACTTACTAACACTTTTATCAAGCTCAGTTTCTTCATACGCATCAGTAATTTTGTCACTGTAATAGATCATTTTACTTCTAAATATGGCCCAACCTGCCTGATCCCATCTGTCACCAAAATTTTCTTCCGTTTCCCCTGGATCTGCAATGGTTGGCATATAGTAATTACTTTCAACATAGGATTTCAGTTTTTTCATAACAGTATATAACGCCGTAGGAATATCACTGTAACAGTTTTCGTCTTCAAGGAGGGCGGCATCATTAACCTGTTCCCCAAGAAGTGTATTTAGAATTATGGATTTGACAGAAAATGTACGTTTGTAATCACGGATATATTTAATCAGCCGAATTACTTTTACAAAATGATGTTTGGTTATCCGGTTGCGCTCATCAAGCCATTCAGTATATTTTTCCGGATTAGTCAGCTCAAAAGTATTATCATGGCGATTAGTTACATATTTGTCCCCGTGCCGTTCGATAAAAGGGACGATATCGATATGAAAATCATTAGCGTAGTTTATAGTAACGCAACGGGTTTTTCTGCTTACTTTATCTCTGTAGGTGCTATTGTCCCTAAAAAACTGATATAATTCCTGTACATAGTTTTCCGCTTCCCATTCAGTAAATTCTTCAAGATATAAGAGTATATCTGCGTCAAATTCGTCGGTATCTTTAACAGGTTTAATAATAGTTTTATGTGCATAGGAGCCTTGTGGAATCACATCGATAAAGTTCTCTTTGAATTTATCGCTTTCATTTAAAACGTTTGTGATTGTTTCTGTTCTTTCGTCCAAAAGTGTAATTCTGCCTGGATTAAGATTAACTTCCTTATCGAGGAAACTTTTAAAGTAATTCGTTAATTTCATTTAGCGTTTATTGTTATCGTAGGTTTATAAATGGTTGCTGATAAATCATAAATCGTAATTGCAGGCTGCGCATCACGCATAAGCCCGCGTCCGCAAGAGATAGCCGCTGCAACAGGTGTCGCCGCAAATAGGTGGATAGTGTCGCAACTTTTGTGAATGGTTTCCAGTCTGCTCAAAAAGTCATGGTAGCATTTACCGAAGTTTTCATAAGAAGCTTTATTCCTTAAAATATTTCTGTTCGGAGTTGTTATGACAGGTTTTAGCTCATAAACATTAGAGTCTTCAAGCACTTCTGTCGGCAAGTTTTCTATATCAATACTTCCGCTTAGAGACAGAATCAAAGCGACTTTACTCGTTTGGCTTTCTTTCAGCTGTATGACTTCGAAAGTCTCGATTTTCTCTTTTTCAGACCACATCCAGGTTTCTTCGTCCCCGCGGTGTTTCTGATAAAGAGAGGTCGGTATCTTGTCATCAAGCTTGTATCCCAGATAAATTAGCAGGGGTATACGACTCAGCGCAAATACAGAAATGTGCCGCACCTGACCTTTTTCTACTCCCCCTATAAGAGGACGTAAGCACTTGTCAATAATGCTTTGACCCATTGACCAATACGCTTCCCAGTTATCTTCTGGGTCAGGCATAAGGTTTAAATCTATCTCAATGCCATGCTTGTCAAAACTATCTATAAACATTGCGAACTTTTGCTCACTATTAAACACCACATTTCTCGCATGTTCTTTAGAAACCTCTACGGTGGCACCTCTTATCCCACCCAGCATTCTTAAAACCACGCTTTCAGAATCGATTTGGAGTGCTGTTAAGTGATATATCCTATGCTCATGATTCGCTTTGTGCTGCATCAAGCGCTCTAATGTAAATTCCTCTAACAAAGCTTTGGTATCTACGATCTTATGATGGTCAGCGCATAGCAGTACAAGATTATCGACTGTGTTTCTATCCTCCAATGCAAGTTCTGCTTGACCACGTGGCGATTTAGCTGCTTTGCTCCATCCAACAATGTGCGCCATTTCACCAATTGATACATCAAAATTGAGATCAAGTAAATATTTATTGCAAATGGCACATCTTCCGCCTGAACGTACCCACAACTTTACTTCATCTTGCTTTTTTATATTTAGCCTTTTTGAAACAATATGGCCTTCAAGTTCAATAGTATCAGTTTCTTCGCTCATAAGCCGTTAATTTATTAAAACACTAATTTACTAAAATATTTAGCGAGAAGTATTGCGAATTATTAACATTAATGCAAAGTTATAATACTGATAGCTAGAGCCTCTGAAACGCTCTGTTTTGTCTATTGACATTGGTAAGGACAACCTTCTTGACAGAGCATGGAATCTTGTTTTGTCTCTGGCTCATGTGTAATTCGACAGGGCAACCAAATCTATTGCCAATCTTACCGGTAATCTTGAGTTAAGATTCTTCAGCGAGCAATTGACAGATCCTAATTACTGCGCCGTTTTTATCCGACATCAAAAACCGTAACAAATATATAGCGGAGCTAATTTTGCGTTTAAAAAGTAGTTTGTAAATTGATTCTGTAAGTAAGAAAAGCACATTTTGACTCATAATAGGATGGTCAGGCTAGAAGGCTCATAATCTTGAATTCGCATCCTGAAGACAATAATTTCTTTTTCTAGTCAAAATTATTTAATAAAAAGAAGTGGAGTCCAATCGTGTTTAGAAATCCATTTTAATAGGAGCGGATTCCAAACAAATTTAGCTCGTCCATACCTTTCAACTTAATGAAACAAAGCTTTCTATTTCAACTCGTAAGCCCCCAAAAGCGCAAAGCAGAATGGATGTCAAGTCCAAACCTGCCTTATAAATAAAACAGAAAATAAGGTTTGTTCATATAGACTTTACTTCCATGTTGCGTGGCTTAAATTCGCTATTGAGGTGAAGTGACACACACCAATCCATGAAAATTTGATCTTTCCAAAAGCACTAGTTCAAATCCTTATGTAAGGTTGAACGGCATTTTAGAACCTAGGGAGATTTTTAGAACAATAAATTCTTTCATATTTGACTAGTCGGTTTCATTGTTCAGTTTTAACTATGGTATTAATTTTAGCCTATTTCTAACCTTACCAACTACCTCGCCATTACGAAAACCGCTGTTAGCTGCTACCTTTTTGTTTTTCGTGTTGATTGTTTGTCCGTTTTGTGGTAGGATAGACACGTTCTTTGCCAAGCTTTGGTTTGTGCAACTTGGCAATGTGTGTGGCTGTGAAGCTTTGATATTTTTTTAATTTATCTTTTAGTTGGAATCCTTTTATTCTGTTTAGTTTTTACATTGGTGTCTTTCGTTTACTTTATTTCATTTTCGGTATTACTTTCTTTAAATGATTCAATCAAGTTTTTCAATTCCTTAATTTCGTTGTTTGTATTTGCCTTTTCTTTCTCAAGCCATTCTAGAATATTTTTTAGTTGCCATTTTATAACAGTGTAGTAACCCCAATCTTTGGGTGGGTTTTTCTCATAATACTCTTTCAGAATTGCATATGTTTTTATGCAATCATCTAAACAGTGCTGTATTTCTTTACCCGAGTTAAATTTTATTGCACATCTCTTTGCAATACCGCCTAAATCGCCTTCAGTTGTAATAAAATCGCCTATTGTTAAGCCACCTAAAAACCACCTGTCAAGTTTATTTATTTTCTGCAAATTAATTAGTAAGTAGCAATATTTCTGTAATACTGTCCTTGCTGCAATGTGCTTTTCTTCTATCAGGTTTGTGAAAAGAGATGGTAAAATATGACGGGCATCGTGACCTTCAACAAAAACATTTTTTTCAAAAGCTCTATAAGAGTAATCGCAAGTAATATTCGCGGCATTGATGTAAAAATAAGTTTGTTTGTAAATACCCACACTCTTTAAGTCTAGCTTAAAACTTAAGTCTTGAATTTCTTCAAAGCATTTATTGATTAAATCGGGTTTGTTTAATGAGATACCTTTGTTAATTAGGTATGTAAAACTATTCATTAACTCTACAGCAATTTCTCTCCAATGATCTTCCTTTCTAAAATCTTCTTCTAAATAATCTTTAGGATACTTAAAATCTTTTTCAAAGGACTTTCTATAACCGTGAAAGAAATAAATCTCCTTATCATCCGCCATATTTTCCAAAACCTGGTTTTGAATGATATTCTTAATAGTTAAAATGCCTTCAAAAATTACCTCTTCGTTGTTGCTATTCAACAAACGATTAAAAAATCTTGTAAAAAATTCTTCTCTAAATTTCTTGTAATGAACAGCCGTTTCTTTTCTTTCAATAAGTTCATCATATATTCTGCTGATAGAATTCCAAATGCTTCTAAGAATTACAGAGCTATTTGGCTGTTCTGAAACCAAATCAATGATTTGAATATAAAATGAAATTAGCCTTTTTATTATGTATTCTTTATTATGCTTATTTTCTTCATCAATAATTAATCGGCACAAATGCAAACTAATTTTTTGAATTAAAGCTTGTGCTTTAAAATTTTCAGAAACGGAAATAAGATTCAATACGATTGTTTCAACTCTAATTAAGTGGTCATTTTCAATTATTTCCGCTTGTTCATCAATATTTTTACTTTCAGATTCCTTAATCAATATTGTTTTAAGATTAATTTTTTGTAGTTCATCATTTGCCAATTTTTCAGGTCTAAGTGAAGAAAACAGATTAAATGCGATTAAAAAAAGTGAGACTATTACGCCTATAAACAGAAAACAATTGTAATAGATTATAGTAACTTGGTCACTTGTCAGATTGGTGTTTGGTATTAATAAACTACTTAAAAAAGAAAAGAGTATAACAGTGACTGTAGTTGCTATAAAATAAGCATTAGGACCTTTTTGGATTAATGATTTGCTGAAATCAATTCCGGATTTTTGTTTAAAAAATTCATAGGCAACCAATGAAACGGTAATGTAAACCCCAATCAATGAAACCAAAGAACTTATGATTAGGTTAAACGTTTCATAAATCTTTGTATAGCTTGATATTTTAAGATAATCAGGAATTACTTGAAATGGAAAATAGTAAAGCACAAATCCAAAGAGAAAAATGACAAGGAATGGATATATGATATACCCATACTTACTAATTTTTTGCTTCCACTTTAAAAGTTTGTTCATTTACCTTCAATAATTTTTATTTCTTCTTCTGTCAATTCGTAAAGTTTGTAAACCAATTGGTCTATTAGGTTTTCTAATTCTGATGTTTCACTATTCTTGTCACTTGATTTTAAGTTTAAAATTTTTGAAACGATGTGTGAAATATCATTATTCGAGAATTGAATATTCGGTAAAGGCAAAGAATTAAATTCTTTGACTTTAATTTTTGGAAATAGTTGGTCAAACTCATTATTGATGTTTTGAAAATACCAAAAAAGTAATTTTGAATTTACGATGCCTAAATAAAACAAAATGTTTAGTTCTTCCTTTGGTTTAGCAATATATGCTGTCTGATCAACTACAAAGGTTTCCCTGACGTATGAAGCAATAAGTGATTTTTTTGCTGGGATTTGTCGGATTAGTATTTTGTCACCTTCAAAAAATTCCGGAACTCTCGGCTCAGCTAACCAAACTCCATAACTTATGTATTCGTTGTCCCAAGTAAATGAAAACTTTGAGAGGTTTTTACCCCTTAATTCAGGCAGGTAAGTGTCATTGATTTTAGTCTTCGCATTAAAGACTTTCCCTTTTACTTGTTCATCCTTTTGTTGTGGTTTTCCTTTTCCAACTTGATATTCTTTAATACCTGAAATAGTATTGAATAAATCTGAAAGTTTAACCGATTTATTAAGAATTTTTGAAATTATATCTTGCCTTTGAGTATCAATTGTAACAGTAAAATTGTTGTTCGGGGTATTGTGAAAAGCATTTGAATCAAAATTGTTTGTGAAATAGAAGCTTCCTTTTTGTGCCACAAAATACTGGCTTATTGATTGAAATCGTGGTTTATTAAAAATGAATATCAATACTTCAACTGACGCCTCTTCAAATACATCATCTTTAATTTCAATAATTTTATCTATTGAGAAATTTTCAAGGATAAACTGCCTTAATCTTGCGTTATTTTGATTTGCTAAAAATGCATTAGGAACTATTAAAGAATGAATGCTTTGTTTGTTTGATATTTCAAAAGACCTTTCGATGAATAAGTGGTATAAGTCTAATTGATTTTCTGATACTTTGTAATTATTAAAATAATAGTTTCTAACTTGGTCTGATTCGTCTCTAACTCTTAAATAAGGCGGATTTCCAATCACTACATCAAAGCCAATAAAATCTCCATCATCATTTAGCACTTCAGGAAATTCAAAACGCCATTCAAAAGCGTTTTCAAAAATCTTGTTGGCTTTTATATCTTCTATTTCGGTTTCTAATTTTTTGGTTTCTTCGGTTAGTTGTAATACTTTTTTGTTCCAAACCGCTTTTTCCTTTTTGCCCATTTCAAAAAGTTGCGTCTGTTGTGTCATCTGGAACAATTCGCCCGATAGTTTTCGTAGCTTTTTGGCTTTTGGGTCGTTTAAAGAGATTTCACTTCTAAAATCAGATTTTATATCCGCAATCAGCCGTTCCATTTCTCTTTTTTGCTCCTTGTTTTCGGCATTTCGATAGGTATCAACCGCTATACGGTAACTGTCTATGGTCCATTTGCATTTGCTTTTTTTGAGGGCTTGGCTTAAATCAGCATCAATTGCAAAACGGCTAACTAATGAGTTTCCGCATTTTATATTGATATCAATATTAGGGAGCGTTTCTAGTTCTGTAGCATTTTTATAATAAGCATTTTTCAAAAGCTCTATCCACAAACGTAAACGGCAAATTTTAACGGAATTCGGGTTAATATCTACTCCAAAAAGACAATTTTCTATGATGGTTTGCTTCTCGTGAAATAGTGTTTCTTGTATGCGTTGGCTTTCTTTATGGGTAGGATGATAGTCGAAAAGTTCTCCTTCCTCATCGGTTACAATCAGTTCATCGTTCACTACCTCTACATGGTATTCTTTTAAGCGTTTACCGGTACGGTCTGATAAGATTTTCAGATCGTTTTTTACAGCAATCATTTCATTTAGTGCCGAAACCAAAAAGTGACCAGAACCTACAGCTGGGTCGCAAATTTTAATGCTGTTTACGATATCATTTGCTTCTTTGCGGTCTTCTATTTTATCGTAGAGTTCTTTAATGCTTGTGCAGTTCCATTTTTTTGTTTCGTTGAATTTTTGCACTACCGATTTGCGAATTGTTTCACGGCACATGTACATGGTAATGAAGCCTGGCGTAAAGAATGAACCATCTTTGTAGCCGTTTATTTTCTCGAATATTAAGCCAAGAACAGAAGCATTAATTAACGATTTATTATCTTCCTGTATTTCTTCCGAGCCTTCGCTTGTAAAATCGTAAGCGTTTAAAAACTCGAACAAGTACTCTAAAGTAGTTAGCTTCCCAGTCCGCTTTTTGCCTTGGTCGTTTTTAAGTACTGTTGATGCGATAACCGGAATTGTTTTATCATCCTTTAAATTACTGATGAATAAAGTGACTTGCTCAATTTCTGTTGGCTCAAACAGCGAACTATTTAAGTAAGGGACTTTTTCAAACGCTTTTTTTACGTCTTGATTTCTATCCTCATATTTACGAGCCAAAACCTGAAAGAACAGGCTGTTTAAATCATCATAGTTTTTGATTTTATCTATACTTAAAAACGCATAAGTTTTATCGCCTTTATGGTAAGTAATGAGTTGTGCTTCTAATAATTTGAGGAATAAAATTCTGTTTATCCAAGTAATACTTAATTCAAGTCCTACATTAAATAAGCGTTCTTGCTGAGTTGTTCCAAATTGGTTGGGGCGGTCTAACCGGTTTATTTTGTCTAAGCTATCTAATTGGATGATGGCATCTTCTAATATACTTCCCGAATTTCTCTCGCCCTCTTTATTCCGTTGAATTAGCTTTTTACTGCCTTCCTTGGTTTCTGTTAACCCAATAATATGTAATAATTCGCTGTAAAATCTTTTGTCTAAGCTATTGCTGTCGTTGGTAAAAGGAAGTTTTAGAAGATGTTCTGCAGAAAGCAATTTGAATAAAGCAATCAGTTTGTTATCGTCCTGCTTATCCGCATTGCGAAGTGGCTTTTGATAATCTTGTAAATCAAAATAGGTAAATTCTATTTCTGTTTTTATATCAGCAATGAATGGTTCTGCAATTTGTTTATAGAAAAAATCGGTTTTGGTGTCAGCCAAACGTCCGCCTTCAAAGTCGTTGAATTGCTTTACCAGATTTTTGTTCTGAGCAAAAAGCCTATCGAATAAAGTAGCATCAAAAATGAACCATTCATTGATATTGGTGGCAATGAGATATTTTACTTCAAGGTTTTTGTGTGTTATTCTTTCCCGTAAATAATAAAGGACTAATTCCTGAAATGCTTTTACATTCAGTTTTTTAGGGGTAATCATCTCCGCCTTATTGGTCGGTTTTTTTGCTTCAATAATTACACCTACAGGACTGCTTGCGTTGTTTCCGTTATGGATAACCAAATCGTTCCTGCCTTTAGTATTAATGAAATGATTTGGGTCGTAATAGGTTTTCTTCAAAAAATCAATGACCAGGTTTTTATGGAACTCTTCGGATTCGGTGTCATTTGTCCTGTCGAGTAATTGGATAAGATTTGTTTTGAAACTTTCAATTTCAGTCCTGTTCGGTTTTACTTTTAAAAAGGCCTTGTTTAATGCCTTCCGTGGTTTCAATTCTTTTATTTCCATTTACTTCTGTATCGGTGTTGCTAAGATAGTTTTTAATGTATAATTTTTTTTGGTTTGTAAATGAAATTCAAATGTTGATACCATTTATAGCTCTTAAAACCAGTGTTGACATTTGTTTTCGAGTTTAACACGATGACAGCAATAGGAGAGAATTTTTTATACTACTCAAATGGGGAAGAAAATTACAGAGAATCCATCCCAAGTCAAACACCTGCCCCTCTTTTAGTGGCTTAAAGGGAAATAAGGTGTTTTCCAAATGTGTTTAAAAAGGACTACATCAGTCCTTCATCTACAAAAGAATAATATCCTTCCGAGGTCATGATGATATGATCCAAAACTGCAATGTCTAAAAATTCCCCACCAGCTTTCACTTTTTTGGTTAAGCTAATATCAGCCTGACTGGGTCTCAAATTCCCCGAGGGATGGTTGTGCGATAATATCAGACTTGAAGCACCAGCTTTCAAAGTAGCTCCAAATATGATTTTCGGATCTGCAACGCATCCCGCAATTCCTCCGGTAGAAATATCAACGATTCCCAGTACCTTGTTTGCCCTGCTCAGCAATACCACTTTAAATTGTTCCAATAAATCAATTTTACGGCTGTCCCAGTTCTGTGATAAGATGTTGTAAATATCTTTTGATGAAGTGACTTTTGGTCTTTCTGAAGCTTTAAATTTTGGGGTGTAGGATATACTGATCTCTGCCACTTGAAATAAACTGATTTGATGTTGATTTTCCATAATCTTTATTTTTTTGAATTAATTATGGTGCCCTCAGTCGGTAAAAGGAATAACCGGGGCAAGGTGGAGATGAATAAAAATGCGGAGGGACCCGATGGAATCGGGATACCCATTTTTTTCATACGAGCTTGGCGAAGCGGACCACGGTTCTTCCTTTTGCCGAAACTTGCCAGTTAATTAATCCATTGAATAAAGATGGATCGATCAGGTATCATTAGGATGTAGCTCTTTGGAGGCAATCGCCAGTTTGTCCAAGAAATCCATCAAGTGGTAAAGGTCTTTCAGGTAATCGTTGAAATCCTCTGGCAAGTCATCGTTCTGATAATAGAGGTAGACCAATAGTAGTTTTCTCAAGTTTCTGTTCAGCCTTGCGGGAGGTACTAATATCATGAAGATTTTGAACTCTTCCATGATGTACTTTGGTTTTTCCCTTATGTTCTCATTTTTATCCTTTCCTTTATCTTGGAAGGAAAATGACCTAATAACATTTGAGTTTTACCAAAGATTTACTCATATCATTAATAGTTTAACAGATTTAGAGACACTAATAGAAGTGGTTTTTTGAATTTTGGAAGAAACACTGTTTATGCATATGAATCTCTAGGCTTAATATCCGTTACATTAAACATATCTTGTGATTCTGAAAACAAACTCGCTTGGAGAAAAGACCCAAATATTAGTAGGGTTAGCCATAGAAAGTTAACTGACTGGGGTAAGATGACAAAAATATTTTATTAGAAAAACCAATAGGTACTAATAGCTAATTATATTAATTCTACTTTTAAATAAAAACCAACAATATGAATGTTAAATTCCAAGGTGAGTATAAATCTTTAAAAGACTTTGAATGGTTAGATATTCCACAACTAGCTATATTAACGGGTTTGAATGGAACAGGAAAAACTCAGTTACTATATCTGATTTCTCAATACTACCAGTCATTAACCCATAATACTCAATTTAAAAACACATATTCAATTAATAATACGACAAAAATAACTATTGAGAACGTTGACTTTATTAAATCTGGATTACTACAGTGGCATTCAAGGGGAGGACATTTTTCTTTCGAACATAATAAATTCGGTTTTCAAGATCTTAAAAAGATTTGTGAATTCTTAATAAATTTTGTTGATCCACACAAAAATCCCAGATTTATCGATGCTGAACAAAAGTATCTCAGTGATATAAGCCAGAAAATAAATGATGGAAGTGGATTTGTTGATCCACATCCTGCTTATTCAAGGATTTTTCACACTCTAAATTCTTCTGGTAAACAAATAATTGAAGAGGTTGTTCAGCAATCGGGAAAAAGTATAGAAACTTTGTTACCTGCTGATATTATGATGTTTTTTCCGATAGAAATTGTCACAGAAAATTCCGATTTAATTAGTCAGGATAGTTTGGATATGATTTTCTATATGTATTTATATAAGAAGACCTCTTTAATAAAAAACAATAAGGATATATCAAATTTAGGAGAAGCTCCTTGGGAAATACTTAACAAAGTCATTTCGGCTTCAGGTATTCCTTATAGAATCATGACTCCAGAAATTGAACATATCGAATCTGTTTTTGGAGACCCTCTTAACCAATTGAATCCTTATCAGTTTTCAGCGAAATTAATCGATCCGAATAATAATCAAGAAATAGGAATTGATAATCTCTCATCAGGCGAAAGAGTTATAATGTCATTAGCATTATTGCTATATTATTTTGAATATAGAGGTCTAAAAAAAAGTATAATTATTTTAGATGAAATCGATGCTCATCTACATCCGTCATTAACTAAGCAATTTTTTGATGTTATTCATAACGTTGTCATTAAGGAATATGGTGCTAGAGTAATAATGGCGACTCATTCCCCAAGTACAGTTGCTCTTGCTCCATCTGAAAATTTATTTGTTATAAATAAGGAATCGAACTCAACTAAAATTGAGTCTGTTTCAAAAGACAAGGCATTGAGTATTTTAACATTTGGAGTTCCTTCGCTGAGTATAAGTTATCAAAATAGAAAGCAGGTTTTCGTTGAGTCAAAATATGATGCTGAATTTTATGACCAAGCTTATTCATTACTTAAGCGACAAGTAAATCCGGAAATTTCATTAAACTTTATTTCATCAGGGGTTTCGGGTAGAGGGAATTGTGATCAAGTTATGGACATAGTAAGAAGATTAAATGATTTTGGTAATACCACTATATTCGGCATTATAGATTGGGATTTAAAAAATTCACCAATCAGCCATATTGAAGTGTTAGGATTATGTAGTCGTTATAGTATTGAAAATTATATTTTTGATCCTGTTCTACTAGGGTATTTCTTGTTGAGGGAGAAATTCATTCAAAATGAAGAGCTAGGATTAGATAAGGAGGAAAAATTCTTAAACTTTGGAAGTTTTGATTCTTTTAAATTACAAGTAATTGCAGATAAAATTTTAGATAAAATTAAGCCTAAATTTAAAAAAAGCAGTGACGGCTCAGTAAGAGAAGTGGAATACATAAATGGTATAAAACTGAATTTACCTGTTTGGTTTTTAGAAAACAACGGGCATGATATTGCAGATATTTTAATTTCAACATTCCCTCAACTTCAAAGGTTTAAAGAAGAAAATAGACTTAGAAAGGAAGTTCTAAATAAAACAATATCAGATATTCCAGATTTAATATCTAAAGACATCTTGGATTTATTCATTAGAATTCAAAAAGAGTAGGTCTTGTAATATTTTTTAATAAAACATTTATTAGGATCAATTATCTTGTATTAGAGTTGAATGTTCAAAAGCCTTCTCCATATCTTTCTGAATACTTTTTTTACCATGCTTATACAAATATTTCCACGATCTCCTTATTTTATCATTCTCCAATTGCTCAATTTTAATCTCCTTTTGGTTGTCGCTATCATGGACTCCCCATTTATAGATGTTATTGATAGCAAGTATAACCGTCAACCATAAAAACCATCTACCAAAAACTATCTTATAAAAGAGTTTAGCGTCCTGCTCCGGAAAGAGCAACAACTGGAATTTCTTTGTTATGCTTTTTGGTTGGTTTTCTACAATTGTTTGGATATCCATCAATCCCTTTTGAAGCAATAGCAAAAAAGGCTTGGTATCTGATACTGTTTGTGGCTTGATGATGTGCTTTTCAAAATCCTTGAGTTTTCCTTTCAACTCCCCAGCTGTTTTAATCAGTTCACAAATATGCTGATTGGTACTTTTCTGTTCATCAGCAAACTCCTTTAACACCAGTTCTATAACATCTCTATCCATTTGATTTTATTCATTTGCCATAGCTTAAATTTTAATATGTCCGACCTTTATGTCTGTATTTTTTCTTCTTCGTTCTTTTTAATTCGGCGGGAAGTTCATCAGCGACGATTTCTGTCCTAGTTAGGTCAGTAAGTAACATAGAAATCTGTTTTTCCATGTTTTTGATAATATCTCCCTGATACGCTGTTTTTACCAGTTGATCTGGCTTTGCAAAATCGTGGGATTGCATTTTATCTCTTTGTGGATTTCCGATTCCTGATTGCTCTTTCTGAAGTTGCCTTTTCAGTTCCAGTACCTTCTCAATCTTTGCCAGTGAGAAACCAACTTCGCTCCCTTTGACCTTTACCTTTTTGTCGTCTATAAAAGAGATTCCCCGTCCCTTGATGATCTGATAACCCAGCGATTTCATCTGATTTTCAAATTCACCGTAACTCACTGATTTTTCCAATGAATTTCTGATGTTGTTTTTCAGCTTTTCCTTTCTGCTGTCATGTCTTTGAATTCTTTTTTCGCTGGGCGGAAGAAAAGCCCGTGGGCTCAACACTTCCTGTAAACCATATTGCTTTTCCAACTTTCTGCACAAAGCCGACATCCGTTTGTAGCTGTTCCCATCTTTTGCTGCCTTTCCATCAAAGCCGACACGGTTGGCCGCGATATGGATATGCTGTTCTTTGGTATCCTTATGGAGGACGCAGATGTACTGATGGTCACCCACCCCAAACTCATCGACGGCTGCTCTTCCAATCTCGGAGAGTTGAGCTTTGCTCAGGTTTTCTCCGGGAGCTAAACGGAGCGAAAGATGGAGCACCGGCTTCTCACACCTCCTGCTCAGTTTCTGAACATCACGAAACTGGCTTGCCAGTTCTTTCTTGTTGCCAAAGCACTGATTGTAAAAAAGTACCTCCGCCCGGTTTTGGTGCTGGAGTTTTTCCTCTGCTGAAAGTTTTGCTTTCTGCTCCTCAGTCAACTCTCTTTTATCTTCCAGACAATAACTGATGCAGTGGTAGGCTGATTTCCCTATGGAAACATGACCTATCATCTCAACTTCTCTTTGATCAAAGTGGCTAACTGTTTCACTTCAATAGATTGTACATTTAGATTTGCTCTTTCAATGGCATTCAGTTCCTCCAGCCCATTTCGCTTTTTAGCAATTTGATTAAGATTTGCCGCTAAGTGATTGAGCGTTCCGGTCATGGACAGTACTTCTTTACTAAGGGCTTTGTTCTGTTGATTGATTTTTCCTGTCTGGCCCAGTTCCCTTAAATATTCCGAGGTGTTTAAATGGATAGCTTTTGCCTTGGCTTCGATTACCTTCTTTTCATACGCCGTACATTTGATGGTGATATAGCATTCCTTTTTAATTTTCTTTCTCGGACGTCCTCCCTTGTTTCTTTTATCTTCTTCCATAAGCTTTATCATTGTCTTAAAATTTTTGAATGCGATAGCATGAGAAAATCTTTTCCTTCATCCCCGAAATGCAATGGAGGGGATGGAGGAAAACCGGCGTTTTGGTGCAACCAAAACATAGCTGGCTACCTGCAAAACGGCAAAAGAGATTTCCTTAAATATGAGTTTTTAATAAACTATCATGGATGATGATCTGGCTTCCCTTGAAATGATCATAAGAGGGTTCATAATCTATATAACCGAATGCAGTCAGATCATTGATGCATTTATGATAAGTTGCAGTCGATCGGATCTTGCTGAGTTTCATCAGTTGTCTTCGAGATATCCGGAAAGGAGTGTTGAACCTGCTGCGCTCCCAAAGGGAGAACATGGAGATGTAAAGACAAAGGTGGGAAGGTTGGAGTCGTTTGTCCTGAGTAACAGGGATCAGGAATTGGGTTAAACTAGGCATGACTACCTCCTTCCAAAAGCTTAGTAATGTCCGCCGATTTGTAGTACATAGTCCCCCCGATTTTGGTGTATCTGAGCGTTCCGTTGATTCGGAGGTTCTGCAAAGTCCCTGGAGAGATGTTCAAGAGCTTTCTGACCTCTGTACTTTTTAGCCATTGCTTTGATTGGGACTGGCTAACAGGTTTTACCAATTTGGTGATCTCTGAGAGTAACTCGGACTTGAACAAAACTAGGTCTTCTTTGGTGATTATTTCTACTGACATAGGTAATATGTTTTAGATGAACAGATGCCAGAAGCGAATGAATAAATCCTGATAAAGGTTAAGCGGTGCTTCTGGATAACGATACAAAAGTCAGTAGGAAAGGGTGGATTTGCATGACCAACAAAGTCGTTTGGTCATGTGCAATGAGTAAACAACGTTAATCTTGTTTTTTGTACGGAATGATTTTGAAGATTTTATCTTCATCAGCAACATCGGAACCTTTGATCAGCTTGGTGTTTTTATTGGCAGGAAAATAATTTCTGGCGGTATTTATCGGGATTTCTTTTTCTCCGTGAAGGAAATATTTGGAGAGCATCTTGTACCAGGGGCTCTGCGTCTGTGACCGGAAAAGTTTCCTATCATCAGATAAAGCAAGTTCCTGAATCTGTCTGAATAAATCAATAACCGTGGCCATTTTTCCCTCCATGATACTGATCTTTTCGGCGGATTCGTATTGATTGAGGTCCTTGATTTGGGTTTCCAAATTCCCGATTTGAGTCTTTAAATTTTGAATCTGGTCTTCCTTTTCAGCAAGCAAAATCTCTAACGATTTATGATTGTTCCACTGGTCGATGGAGTGAAGGAATTTTATAAATTGATTACATTTTGTTAATGATTCTTTGTTCGTCACATGCCTTGAACCGAAAGGAGTTTGTTGTTTATAATAATTGATTCTGGTGGTTGTCAGATCATAAACATAGATGAAGAAATCTCTTTTTTCGCCAGCGTTCTCCTTAACAAAATAACCTAAATGATACTGATAGAATGTTGAATATTCCTCTTCGTCCAGCTCATAAAGTTTGAGGAAAAAGAAATTGTCAGCATGTGATTTATAAAAGGTAAAGGGTCTGCCAAGCTCAAATTTGTGTGGGGAAAAATTAAATGGATTGCGGAGTTTGAAGTGGAGGTCGCTCATGCTGTTAGTCGATGCTTTTGACTTTTTGAGCAAAAATCTTTCCAGATAAAAAATTCAACAATATCGATATCTGTATTTATTCTTAAATCCCAATGGGATCGTTTGGGGCAATTCTTATTATTGAGTAATTATCCTGCGCCTCTTTGAGAAATTGATTTTCTAATTCTTGTAAGCCATTTTCTTGACGGGCATATACAAGAATCCGCTCCAGCGAAATAGTATTATGAACCCCATCTGAACAA
The DNA here is from genome assembly GCF_016623585.1 of Pedobacter segetis. Taxonomy (GTDB): domain Bacteria; phylum Bacteroidota; class Bacteroidia; order Sphingobacteriales; family Sphingobacteriaceae; genus Pseudopedobacter; species Pseudopedobacter segetis. The sequence continues at coordinate 95,122 of NZ_JAEHFY010000009.1, read as the reverse complement.
ATAATAAATGAGTCATCTTCGGAATATTGGATAGCTCGATATCCGATACTGGATTCAGAAGGTTTTCCGGATATAGATCTGGTTACGATATGCTTATATTTACCTAAAGATTTCTCTTCTCTTGTACTTTTGGAATCTAAAAGACTATTTATCAGTGTATGGCTTTTTGTCTGAAATAAGACCTTATCCTTATTTATTTGGTAAACCATTACATCTCCAATCCAAAAAATATGGAAGATATTTTTCTCTAAAATAATACCACCTATAGTAGCACCGGATTTAATGTTATTTTTGATATTAAATTGTCGGATAGCCAAATTGGCTTTTTGAGTAGCTTGTTGTACATTTTGCTCATTGATGCCTTCAACATAATTGAGGAACGTGAAAATATTTTCAGACACAATCCTCGCTGCTTCATCTCCTTTCTCGTAACCACCCATGCCATCAGCGATAAGAAAAAAAGAAGCGCCAGACACTAATCCGTCAATACATATAAAATCCTGATTACTTTCTCTTTTTCCTATCCCTGTTAACTGTTGTATTTTCATTCGATTCTTGTTAGAATACTGAGATGTTATGTTCTGATTCATTTGAAGACTCGCAAATTACCCGTTACCATCTAACTTCGTCCTTATTTAAAGTTGACCGCCAACTCCTTTGAATTTTTCTACAAAGGAACTAATTTTTTGAAAAACGCTTTGTTTCTTTGTTAAATACTGTGGATTTAACGGACTCATTTTAGGTAAAATGGCATTCAGCTCCGTACCATTTTCACTAGCAAATTCGCGTTTTAATGATGCAGCTATGTATCTCTTTGTCGCCTCCTCATTTAAATTTTCATCTGTAATTAATTCTGAAGCTTCTATTTTTTGTTTTGCTTGTGCATATTCAAAAAAGGTATCTATAATACTTACTTTATCTTCAACCGTATCAAGATCTGTTTCGTTAATAAAATCCACAACCAAGCTCTCTTTTGCTCTATTGCCAATACTAGCCCGGATAACGCGACGAACTTCTTCTACTAACGCAACTTTATCCTTGGTCTTTTTGTTATGCTCAAAGATTAATTCAAGTATATAGTCTAGGTTTATTTCCTGTGATTTAAGCAGGTCAATCTCAAAAACAACCTCATCCCAGTCAATTTTAGATTCCTCTGCTTCTTTTCCACTTTTTTCTCGTCTTGACCAATCGCGTATATCATTATACGTTGAGCGATAATTTTGAACCGTTCTTTCTGGTAATAGAGCTATTTTTTGCATTACAGCAATATCCTCATCTGTCACAAAATAGGTCTCTTTAAATGCTTCGATAGCCTCAGCATCATTTAAATCAATAGTTTGCAACGCTTTGAGATGTGTAAATTCATCGTAATTCTGTAAAATATTCTCTACCCGCAGGTATTCGCTAAAAAGCTTCGCAAACTCTTTTTTACCTTTCTCCGTTACAATTTCATCTGGATTAGGAAATTTTGTGTTTAAATCATTTACCACATCCGTAAATCCTCTACGAGCTTCTCCTGTAGCAATGTCTGTAAAACCGTCCAAGTACTCTTTGTAGCTCTTTTCAAGCACTACATTTTTGGTGTTTTTATCTCCGAATAAGGTAATAGCATCAATGGTTGATTGTTCTAGATCTCTAAATGTTACGATGTTACCAAAGGTTTTTGTTGCATCATAAATTCGATTGGTACGCGAAAACGCTTGCATTAACCCATGATAGCGTAAATTCTTATCAACAAACAGCGTATTAAGCGTAGGTGCATCAAACCCAGTAAGAAACATACCCACTACTATGATAAGATCAACCTCTTTATTTTTTACTCGTTTAGCTAAGTCACGATAGTAGTTTTGAAATTCTTTGCTTTCAACCCCGTAACTGGTTTTGAACATGGAATTATAGTCAAAGATGGCTTTGGATAAAAATTCTTTTGCACTACTATCCATGGCTGATGGTTCAAAAGTTTCATCAGCAATTTCTCCAATAGCATTCTGTTCCTCGTTGGCAGCAAAAGAAAAGATGGTTGCAATTTTAAGCTTTTTTTCACTTTCTTTTTGTAAGCGATTGAGTTCCTCATAATAACACTTGGCAGCATCCACACTGCTTACCGCAAACATGGCATTAAATCCTTTGTCGCTACCTTGGTTTCTATGGGTTTTTATTCTGAAATTTTGCAAAATGTATTGCGAAATCTCTCTAATACGAGCAGGATGAAGTAACGCCTTTGTGTTTTCTGCAGCGCTCAGTTTTTTCTCATCTTGTTCGGTTTCTATTTTCTTAAACTGTGGACGTACATTGTTGTAATCTACTTTGAACTTCAACACCTTCTCATCCCTAATTGCATCGGTAATCACGTAGGAATGTAATTCGCGACCAAATACACTTGCCGTAGTTTCAGCACCTAAAGCATTTTGAGGAAAAATAGGTGTTCCTGTAAAACCAAATTGATAGAATTTTTTAAACTTTTTATTTAGGTTTTTTTGCGCCTCTCCAAATTGAGAGCGGTGTGCTTCATCAAAAATGAAAACCACTTGCTTTTGATAAATAGCCAAATCGTTCTCATTTTTCATGAGATTGTTTAACTTCTGTATTGTGGTAACAATAATCTTATTATCTTCTTTTTCTATATTTCTTTTCAAACCAGCGGTACTATCGGAACCGTTAACGCTATCAGGCGAAAAACGTTGATATTCTTTCATGGTCTGAAAGTCTAAATCTTTACGATCTACTACAAAGAATACTTTATCAATAAACTCTAATTGCGTTGCTAATCTTGCTGCTTTAAAACTAGTTAAAGTTTTACCTGAACCTGTAGTATGCCATATAAATCCGCCACCTTCTATGGAAGACCATTTTTTAGACTGATACGAACTTGCTACTTTCCATAAAATCCTTTCTGTCGCTGCGATCTGATATGGTCGCATGACTAGTAATGTATCGCTTGTATCAAAAACCGAATAGGTAAGTAATACATTTAAAAGTGTACGTTTTTGGAAGAAGGTTGCCGTAAAATCTTTTAGATCCTTAATCAAAGAATTATCAGCTTTTGCCCAATTCATAGTAAAGTCGAAACTGTTTTTATCTCGTTTTACGGTGTTAGCAAAATAACGGCTGTCGGTACCGTTTGATATAACAAATATCTGTAAATATTTAAAAAGCGAGTTTTCGCTGTTAAAGCTTTCTTTGCTGTAACGATGTAGTTGGTTAAACGCCTCACGGATAGCAACCCCACGCTTTTTAATTTCTACCTGTATCAGAGGCAAGCCATTCACTAAGATGGTTACATCGTATCGATTAGCATGCGTTCCTTTTTGTTCGACTTGTGAAATTACTTGCACTTTATTGCGAACAATGTTCTTTTTATCTACTAAATATATGTTTTGGATGTGACCATCATCAAATACAAAATCGTAAATATAATTATCGTGAATTTTTCTTGTTTTTTCTACCAAGTTATCACTAGGTTTATCCAAATATTCCTCTACAAAACGAATCCATTCCGCATCAGTAAATGCCATATCATTAAGTGCCTGCAATTGCACCCTTACATTAGCTAACATGGTTTGCTGCGTAGTAAGGTTAGTCGGGTTTTCATATCCCTGACTAATTAAATCTTGAATAAACTCCTGCTCAAGAGCATGTTCTGTCTGATAAACAGTAGGTGGTTCATTTACCTCTGAATATTTATTATACTTATCTAAAACAATAAAATTGTTTGATTCTGCTATGGTATTATACTGTGGCATTGTGTACTTCTACAATTTGGTCATTATTAGATTTAAAACGGTAGTTTGTTTTAATTTGCTTTACTAAATATTCTAAAACTCTTTTATCATTATCATGGATTATAGAGGTTTCTTCGCCCGAAAATTTGCCATGACTCGATAGGTTGATTATACGATTGTAATATGCTTCACGTGATTCTTCAGGTAAAAGGTCTCTCCATTTATTGTAGCCTAAAAAAGTGGACATTTTTTCTAGAACATTCCGGAGAAAATTAAAATGATACTTTTGAATATTACCCGATGGTAAAATAGCTTTATCCAATTCAGATAGAAGAAATAAATGATACGAGAAAGGTGAATCACTTGATTGATCGCTCAGTAAAAAAGTACCGTCTTCTAATTTTTCAAAACGCCTTTTTGCACAATGCTTAACTTTATAACCAGAACTTGAATCAGCGTTATTGAATTCATTAAACAATACATTATAAAACAGTGGATTGTGCGTTGTAATAACAAATTTAAGGTCGGATTGATTAGACTTTATTAATTCAGCGATATTCACAGCCAATTCAATCAAGTGTGTATCGTCCAATGAACTTACAGGGTCGTCAATAAATACATACTGCAAATCATTAAATTGGTTTGTTTCCCGGTCAGCTTCCTCTGCTACATTTAAGACATTAATTGTTTGCTCTAATAAACTGTAAAAAACACTCCAGATAAAACAGCTCTCTTCACCTTTAGAGATTTTCACAAAATCTGAACCTGAATCATCTCCCCGTTCAAACGAAAAACGAACTTCAGAAAAATCTTCATTAAAATGAGGTGTTAATTTGTCGCTCGTATAACGTTGGAAATGAGTCGTTATATTTGGCTCTTGGCCTTGCTCTACAAGTACCCACTTAGTATATGCATTAAGTTGGATTTTCAATTTTCTATCAACATCGTTATCCAAATCATTATCCCAATAAAACAAATCCTCGGTGAATGCATTATAGTACATTATCTTGACTTTTGATTCCTCTTCGTCGCTTTCTGGATTTTTGGGAGCAATCAATTTTTTAAACTCACGTGAAAGACGTGTTTTACCAGTACCATTAAACGCATAAATTAATTGCACTTTTTTATTGGAATCCTTTAAAGATTGGGCTATTTCAGTTAATGATTGTGCCATATTATGCTTCTAAATCATTTTTTGGAAATGTTAATAACATATCTCTATAATATTCATATTGCTTTTTTCTTAACTCTATTTCCTTTGGTAAACCTTCACTTATGGAAGTAGTAAGCTTATCGAATTTGTCTAAGATGGAAACTACACGTTCTTGTTCTTCAGGAGGAGGTATTGGAATTATTGTCTTTCCTAAACCCTTTGCATTAATGGCAGAAATTTTACCAGAAGATATGTGTTTTTTAATTTGATCGTGGAATTGTTTGGTTCGTGTAAAATAAGCGACAAACTTTGCATTTAAAATGGTTTTATAAGAAAAACAAGCATCATGAATCACTACTCCTTCGTTACCTAACCAAGCCGTTCCTTTTCCAATATCTTCGATTGTTTCACCCGCTGCAACAATGACCACATCACCTTTTTGGGCTACACGCAAATTTTTATTTTTAACGAGCTCTTCACTCACAAAAGATTTTGTTTCGTCCGCCCAAGTACCATAATGTGTGTACATTTCGCCATAATGAATAGTAGGAACTCCCTCTGTAAACAAATCAGTTTTTACAAAACGTTTGCCTCTTTGAAACTCTCCAATACTCTCATCCCCCATGGGTAAATGTTGTACTTCGTTTTCATCAAAACAAAACAAATATTCTCGATAATAACAATACTGCTGTTTACGGGCTGTAAGCTCTGCTGTAAGCTCTGCTGTAAGCTCTGTAAAAGTATCGAGAATGGCAACTATTTTTTGTTGAATTTCGATTGATTTTTTTTGGTTTTCTGGGCTGGGAATGGGGATTAGTTTTTTGGAATAATTACTTATCCATTGTCGCTTGTGGTCTGCATCAATTAAGTCACTAGAAAAAGTGTTCAACCAATAATAAATATATTTTATTAAAGACTTAGATTCATCTTTAGAGGTAATCATCTTCATCGCTGATGACTTAGCCTTAAAATCAAAATCAACCCATTTATTGGCTGTTGTAAAATCATCAAAAATGATTACTGGCATTTTTGACGCTTTATAAATACCCTTAGTTTCATCAGTGTATCCAAGAATAAAAGTTTTGCCAGCGGTCAAAACTGGAGTTGGAAAATTATCATTATAATTTTTTGAATTCACTAAATATTTGGTCGGCTGTTCATAATCAGCAACCTCCCCTAAAGGTTTCCATTCCACAGCAACGCCATCTAATAATTTATCTAAATAACTCATGCTTCAATCTCGTTTACAATTTTATCAATATCAGCTCTCAGTTTATCTATCTTTTCTACAGTTTTGGCAACTTCTTTATTCAGTTCACAGATGTTAATTTGCTCTCTATTATCTTTCGCTGCTACATACGAACTTACCGATAGGTTATAATCGTTTTCTGCGATTTTAGTGTTTTCGATAGAAGTTGCCACATGCGTAACATCTTCCTTTTTATCGAACATTTCTATAATCTTGTCAATATGCTCATCGTTAAGTACATTGTTGTTGGTTACTTTTTTGAAGAAATTTTCGCCAGTAGCATCTATAAACTGTGTTTTGTTTTCTGTCTTATGCTTGGAAAGTACCAAGATAGTTACCGAAATAGAGGTGCCATAAAACAAATTGGACGGTAAAGCGATAATGGTTTCTACAAAATTGTTATCTACCAAATATTTTCTAATCTTTTGTTCGGCGCCACCTCTATAAAATATTCCCGGAAAGCATACTATAGCAGCCCTTCCTTTACTAGAAAGATAACTGAGTGCATGCAATACAAAGGCAAAATCGGCTTTGGACTTAGGAGCCAAAACGCCGGCAGGAGCAAAACGGTCATCATTAATCAAGGTAGGGTCGTCCGCGCCTATCCAATTGACCGAATAAGGTGGATTGGACACAATGGCATCAAAAGGTCTGTCATCCCCAAACTGAGGATTAATCAAAGTATTGCCCAATGCAATATCAAACTTATCGTAATTGATGTTGTGCAAAAACATATTCATACGAGCCAGGTTGTAGGTTGTATGGTTAATTTCTTGCCCAAAGAAACCATCTTCAATAATATGGTTGTCAAAGTGTTTTTTGGCTTGAAGCAACAAAGAACCCGAACCCGCTGCAGGATCGTATATTTTATTTACCGTAGTTTGTTTATGCATCGCCAACTGTGCTATAAGCTTGGATACGTGTTGCGGAGTAAAAAACTCGCCACCAGATTTTCCTGCATTAGCGGCATAGTTATTAATCAAAAATTCGTAAGCATCACCAAAAAGGTCGATTTGGCTGTCCTCAAAATTTCCAAAATTCAACTCTTCTACACCTTTCAAAATAGCAGCTAAACGGCTGTTTTTGTTATCTACCGTATTTCCTAAACGCGTACTGGTAGTATCGAAATCAGCAAATAGTCCTTTGATGTCTTGTTCGGAAGGAAATCCGTTTGCAGAACTCTCGATAGCATCAAAAACAGCTTTTAAGTCTGTGTTAAGGTTTGGATTGGTGCTGGCTGTTTTGGCAACATTTACAAAAAGCTGACTAGGTAAGATAAAGTAGCCCTTTGTTCGTACCGCATCAGCTTTAATTTCAGGAGTTATGATATCATCTGTTAACTTTGTGTAATCAAGACTATCATCACCTCCTTCCATATAATTGGCAAAGTGTTCACTAATATATCGATAGAAAAGTGTTCCTAATACAAAATGTTTAAAATCCCATCCATCTACAGAGCCCCGTACTTCGTTGGCTATTTTCCATATTTTATTTTGTAATATATCTCTTTGAATTGTGCTTGTCATTTTGCTTTTTAATAGGTCTTTTTTATTACTTTATTTTTTGGTTGAGGATTTGAAAACAATCCAGTATATCATCAAATTTGATGTAATTTGTTTCTAGTATCTGATTGAATAAAATGCTGTTTTCTTTTGCATAGATTTCTTTTTCGATGATGGCTTTTAATTTTACTTTATTAGCTTCATTGTCAGACAAAAGGATGTTAATGTCAATACCTATCAAAGCTGCTCCAGCTTTCGTGATGGTAAAATTTTCCATTTCATACACTTCTTCGTAATGTTCCATAGCCGCTCTTTCTTCGTGGATATTGAGATAGTTCAAAAGAATAAATCCCATATCATCCGCATCTTTATTGCCTTTATGATGTCTATCTTTCCAGGCAACCAATTTTAAAATGAAAATTCCGGCCAATGAAACAATATCAATTTCCAGTGTTTCATCTATCTTAACGCGTACTAAATCTTTTTCTGCCTCTTCAAATCCCAATACAGTCATTGCAAAAGATTGATCGGGCGGCCAGAAGATTTTGTCTTCAGCAGTTGTAATTCCACCATACGGAACTATATCTAACTGAAAGTCTTTTAGGTATAAAAACCGTTGCTGTTGCTTTGTATCTTTTTCAAAATCAGGTAGTTGAGTTATTTCTTTTTCAATAGTTGAAAATTCTTCCCACTTATCCACAGCTATAGCAATATCTATATCCTGAGTTCTTCTACCGGACTTTTCTCCGTGAAGTTCCATAATGATATCGCGGGCTGTGGCTCCAATGACGAAAAACTTGATTTCTAATTTTTGAAATATCGGAATTAGATCTTCCAAAAGCTTTTTTAGCAATGGATGCTCTAGCTTTTCACTTGATAGGTTATAATCCATTCTCTAGGATAATTTTGGCTGTTTCTATATTTCTATTGTTCCCAGTCCCTAATAAATCGGCATATACAACCAATGGGGGGGCAGTATATTCGTTTTTCAAATGAAGGTTGTCTGTCCAGAATTTACTATACAATTCAATATTTCCTGTTTCGTCTGGTACAAGTTTCAGTTCTTTTGCCACTTTGCTTGTTTCTTCGTCCGTAAATATGATATAATCTTTAGGCTTTAAATGACCGGTTAAAAGCTCTCCTCCGGGTTCTCCCCCGAAATAGAGTTTTATGTTATTATTATTGATAATGTTATTTGCATTGAATTCATTTCCGATGGCTCTCATTTTTTTTCTGAAAGAGCGAGGTTTTAGCAGTTCATTGTAGGCAATAACCCAACGTTCAATGATTTCATTTTGGTTTTTTAGCACTCTTTTATTTCTTGTTTTTAATAAATAGTGGCTTTCTTCTAGTTCTTTAAAAATATTACTTACAGACCCCAAAGCAATTCCTGTTTTTTCTGCTAATTCTCTATAAGAGAATTGCAAAGTTTCAGGGTTAGAGACAAGTAATAGGAGTAATTTCAACCCTGCTTCCTGAAATGCCCGGGTTTGGTTCGTTTTTTTATTGATTTTTGCTTTTCTACCTTCCACATATACAAAAAAATCCTTGGTCTTAATAAAGGCATTTCCCGATGTGTCAAGGTAATTGATGCCGTTTTGTTTTAGCTTTTCTGCGGTATTTTTAGTTAAGTAGTCAGCAATGAAGATATTGTTTTTTGAATGCTTAATATCCTTAAAAGCAGACATAATGATGCCGTAATTTGCATTTTTTGCATTTCTTTTAGCAATGCAATAAAAGGTCTCATTGTTAATCCGAAGCACCACATCATAGGTTTCCTTAACTGTTTCAATAGCGATAGAAATCCCCGTTGTGTTCTCTAGGGAAGCAATAGCTTCATAAACAAAATCATTGTCTCTGTACATTTCTTTGTTCAATAAAATTACGTGTTCAGCAGGAATGAACATTCAAAAATAGTGAACATATAGTTGCGAAACAAAATTTATGAAAAGTATTTTCAGATGGGCTTCCGCTTTTTTTAAATATATCGACAACACTTTTATACCTTTTCGAGTAGAAAAACAAATTAGTCAAAACATCAGGATAATTTATAAGGTAAGGATTTTGTCTATTCATATAAAATGCTTAATTTTAATTATCAATTTCAGTCAATTAGTTGCAGAAAAAAGGTGAGCATTTGGTGCGCATCAAATTATATGCATTGTAAAATATTGGTTTATAAAGGATTAAAACAAAAGTTCAAGTCCCGTCCATTCCGCTAAATACATTTCAAAGATGTGCAAAAACCTTCAAATCATATGATTTGAAGGTTTTTTTATTTAAGGGCTATCCCAAAATATTCAGCTTTTATCAAAAAAAAAGGGAGTAAATTGGGAGTCATTTTTTAAAAGGAATTAACCACTCCCGACTTACTATTTAAGTAATTGAAATACATTTTATTTGATGGTTAAACATTTTTAAATCAAATGATTAAATAGATATTGTATGATGATTGATTCTATACACTAATTATAATAATAAATCTACTTCAGCCCATAAAATGATGGCTTTTTAATTTTGGTCATTTAATAAATTACTATTGAGAATTTTTATGGCTACAAGGATTTGGAATTTAATGGAATAAGATGTAAAAAAGATAATTGAATAATCTTTACAGTTGTTGGAAACACCTATCATCTTTAATTTGCAATCTGGTAAGCAAAAGTTTGTGATTTATTTGTGAAACCATCAAATTAAGATTTATTTTTTTCGAAAATTAGATTAACCAAATTTTTATTCATCCATTTATATGGCTTATTAAGGTAATTCGCATTAAAATGTAAAGAGTGGGTGGTTTGGTTAATATTTTTATATTTGAGCCTACCAACTTATAATAAATATCTGTTTTTCTGATGCGTAAATTAGTATTTCTTATATTTTTATTCGTTTTCATATTAAGATTTGAAGGAGTATACAGTCAGGAAATAAGAGATTATTACTCAACTTTAAGTGAGGAGAAGTGGTTTCCAAGACAATCCATAAGAAGTATATTTCAAGATTCGAAGGGCTATTTATGGATTGCGACTAATGCTGGTTTATTTTCCTATAATAATTACCTTCTAAAAAACATTGATATTAGCAAAAAACTGCAAACAAATTTTTTAAGTATCACCATCAATAGTTTATCTGAAGACTTAAATGGGAACTTATTAGTAGCAACTGAAAGTGGTTTAGGCCTCATTAATTTTAAAAAAAATAAGAAGCTTTTTTTATCAAAAAGTTATGAAACAATTCCTAAGGTATTAACAGATCATGACGGAAAAATTTGGTTTTATAATACTCGTAAAGACTTATTTCAATTAGATCCTCAACATTACCAATCTCAAAAACTACAACCATTTCTTAATTTTCGGAAGGCTTCAGGCTTTAAAAACATTCAGATTCGACAAATGTATTTGTCTTCTCAAGGGAAAATTTTTTTAGCTACAAACGTGGGTCTATTCACTGTTGATAAGGAGCATAAAAGCCTTATACTATGTTTTAAAGATTATGAAGTTTTGAAGGTTTTAGAAACTTCGGACCAAAGGTTATTAATTGTTAGGAATGGTGATTTATTGCTTTTAAGAAAGAAAGTCCTTACTAACCGATATGAATTAGATCAAACTCTAATAAAAGGAGAGCGAATAAGACTATTGACAGGTGAGCCCAATGGGGTCATCGTGGCTTCCTCTGTGAATAAAGTTTTTGCTTGTTTGACAGGTGGGGTCAAAATCGAATTTCATTCTTTAGTTGAGGATTTTATTCGGCTTTATAATATTTCCATAACTGGATTGGCTATTGATAGAAATCATAACATTTGGATAGGGACCCAAAAAGGGCTGTTTAAAATCAATAGACAAAATATTAAAACACGATTCTATGATCAGTTCTCTCTGCAAACACAAGCTGGGAATATGGTCAATGACTTGTTCTACTACAACTCTAAGTTATGGGTTTGTTCCTCAAAAGAAGGTTTATTTACCTTGAACTTAAAGGCAGACCAACTAGATAAGATTCCTATTCCAATCACTAATGCCAATTTTATCAAAAACACTTCAGATGGTCATTTGAAGCTTTTGGCCAATCATCAGCTGTTTGAGTTTAATGCGAACAATCCAAAACAGTACTCCTCGGTAAAACTCCCTCATTTGCCAAATCAAATTACCGATATGTTAGAGATCATGCCAGGAGAATGGTGGTTTGTAAGTTGGACTTCGGGGATATATCGTTATGTCGATCCTTCTATTAAAAGCATCGATCATTTATTTTTTAAAGAAATTGCTGACAGTTTAAAAAGTTCAAATTTATTCGGTATGATAAAAACTAGGCAAAACCAAATCTGGGTTGTTACTAGGGGACAGGGTGCATTTAAGATCGATTTGAAGAATAAGCAGCTTTATCATTACCAAGAACATGGAATCTATCATTCTATTCCCTCTAATAGATTGATGTGTATTTTTGAAGATAGCCAATCTCAGCTCTGGATTGGCACACGAGGAAATGGCTTATTACGCTATAATCCAACTGCTGATGATTTTTCAGCATTTACGATTCAGGATGGATTACCTTCCAATACCATCTGTGATATAATCGAAAGTTCTAACGGAAACTTATGGGTCTCGACTTTAGATGGAATTGCTAAATATCAACCACGACAAATCTTACCTTTTTATCCTTATGGGATCGAGGATGGAATTTTTAATCCTGAGTTTAGTTTCTCTGTGGGAAGTGCAGGGCCTGATAATGCTTTGTTTTTTGGCGCATCTGATGGATTTTACAAAATAAATTACGTTAAGAAATCTGGATATTCTAAACCGATACCTGTAGTCTGGACGAACTTTAAGATTTTAAATCAAGACAATCAACAGGACAGCACCGCTTTTTCTCAACTACTGTCTCGTATTAATGAGGGAAAGAAGATTACTTTAACCTCTTACCAAGGCAGTTTTAGTATAGGTTTTGCGGCCCTTGACTTTACCGCCCCATCTAAGACGCAATATGCTTATAGGCTGTTGGGTTATGATCACCAATGGCATTTTATTACAGGCGAGAGTTCTTCGGCTCAATACTTAAATGTGCCTTCCGGAGATTATAATTTTGAGGTAAGGGCTACCAATGAAAGAGGAGAATGGACGACTAAACCAAAATCCTTACAAGTAACGATATTACCTAGTTTCTGGGTAACTAAGACCGCTATTTTAATTTACATTTTAACTTTATTTACTCTCATAACTATAGCATGGCTATTACTTAAAAGATGGTATAAATTAAAAGAGGATTTGAATTCGGAGCATGCAGTATCAGAAATGCAACAACAACAAATGGTTCAATTTGCTGATCTATCTCATGAAATAAAAAATAGATTGACCCTCATTTTAGGTCCCTTGGAAAATGCGCTTAAAGGTAAAAGGGTAAATCAAACTATACTTAATAATTTATATGAACAGACCCAGAGATTAAAAAGATTATCCGATCAAATTATTAAAATCAGAAAAAGTGAAAGCGGATTTTATGTTTTAAATGTTTCTGAGGAACCTATCAGACAACATTTAAGTCAGATTTTTTATGAAATGAAACCCTTGGCATTAGTGAAGAATGTGATGCTAAACATTCATTTACCCAATGAAGAATGCTATGCATGGTATGATAAAGAACTTTTAGAAATTATAGTCTTAAATGTTTTAGGTAATGCCATTAAATATTCTAAAGTGAATGGAAGGGTAGATATGAATATCACCGAACTTACAGATAAGGAAAGTGAGATAAAATGGTTAATGATTAAAATTATTGACGATGGTATCGGAATTCCAAAAGAGGATATTTCTAGAATAATGGATTTATTTTACCGGGCCCCTAATGCAAAAAGCTTAGGTTCCGAAGCATCAGGCGACGGTATTGGGTTAAATTTGGTTTCCAGGTTGATTAAAATTCATCATGGGCGATTATTGATTCAAAGTGAGCCCAATGTAAAGACTGAGTTTGAGATCAAAATTCCCATCAGTAAAAACGAATACAGTATCAGTGAGTTAAAAATGAGTGTGAAAAACACCCAAATTATACTCAATGAAACTGATATCAATCAAAATGCGATTATTCAACCAGTGGATAAATTGGAAGAATTTAACCTGCAAGATAAATCCATTTTGGTTATAGATGATGAGATTGAGATCCTTAATTTATTAACCGCTGGTTTAAAGGATACATTTAATGTCCATGGTGTAACCAACGGTAAATTAGCTTTGGATTTATTAATAAGCCAATCCTTTGATTTAATCATCAGTGATCTCTCTATGCCAAACATGGACGGTTTGACTTTATGTACAAATATTAGAAACCACCCTAAATTGAATCATTTACCATTTATCCTTTTAACTGCTCGTAACTCGGAAGAACAAAAACTGATTGCCTTTAAAGCTCAGGTTGATGATTTTATAGAGAAACCCTTTAGTGTTGAATTAATAAAATGGAGAGTCAAAGCTTTGCTCAGACAAAGAAAATCCTTGGCTCAAAACATACAAAAAGTAGTGGTTCCTGAACAAGCGATAGATGTTAGTGATTCTCCAGATGAGCAATTTATTCAAAAAGTGGTGAATATCATAGATGCTAACGTGTCAAATGAATTCTTAAATGTTGACTTTATTGCAGACGAAATGAGCATGAGCAGAGCGACATTATACAGAAGAATGGAGACACTTTTTGGAGAATCTCCTTCTCAATACATTAAAAAATTTAGACTTAAGAAAGCGGTAAGCTACCTTAAATCAGAAAAATATACCATCTCAGAAATAGCTTTCAAAGCTGGGTTTAAAACTGCAAATTACTTTAGCAAATGTTTCCACAAAGAATTTGGTAAATCTCCAACTGAGTTTATGGGTGGTCTATAAACCGCTTGCTATTTGAGTTTATTTTTAGGAGTAAACCTATTGCTTAAATTTAATGTAGAAAAATTCGGTTCTGTTAATCACTTTAATTATTTGTTTTTCAATTATTTATGAAGTGATACAATTTTACTCTATTTTGAGATTTAACTCATATAGGGTATCCCTATCTTGGTCAAAACCAATTAAAATAACTTTAAACTTAATTTAGTATGATTAAACACGTACGTTGCAGCGTATGGTTCAAAAGTGGTCTCTCCGTTTTACTTATCCTTTTAGTCTTTTCTAATTTGGCTATCGGTAGTGAAAGAGTAATGATAAACCATACCCATGCACTTCTATTTACCTATGTAAAAGAAAACACTAGACCTAGTTGGCGGCATTTTCTTAATGAAGCAATTCCGCAGAACCAGTTCACCGTCAGCGGTATAGTGACCGACGAAACTGGGGATCCATTAATTGGGGTCTCTGTCTCTGCTATTGGTGCTAAAGCAGAAACTCAAACCGATTTAAATGGTAAGTATGCTTTAGAAGTTCCTTCAGGTGTCAAAACCCTTAGATTTTCTTATATCGGTTTTCAAACACAAGATGTTCTTCTTAATGATCGCAAAATTATCAATGTTCAGTTAATGTCTGCGGATAACCAATTAAATGATGTGGTTGTGGTAGGTTACGGTACCCAAAAGAAAGAGAGTGTAGTTGGAGCTATCAGCCAAATTCAAGGAGATATTTTAAATAAAGTAGGAGGAGTTTCAACCATCTCAGAATCTTTACAGGGTTTAATTCCTGGATTGACCGCTGTGAACAGTAATGGTAAACCAGGGGCGGATGCCTCTAGTCTGTTTATAAGAGGAATTGCTACTACCAATGGCTCAGGTTCTCCTTATATTTTAGTAGATGGAGTTGAAAGAGATTTAAATCAGATAGATCCGAATGAAATTCAGTCTATATCTATTTTAAAAGATGCTTCTGCAACTGCTATTTATGGGACAAGAGGTGCAAACGGTGTAATCTTAGTGACAACAAAAAGGGGTACTAAAGGAAAACCTGAATTTTCCTTTACCTCAAACTTTGGTTTTAAAACACCAACCGTTAACCTGAAATACGCAGATTATATTATTTCTCAGAAATTATATAACGAAGCCGCTTTAAATGATGGTTTATACGGCAATTTAATTCCGGAATCTATTATCAATGCGTGGGAGCAAAATATTAATCAGGCAGGGCCTAACAACCCTTACTTCCCTCAAATCAATTGGTGGGATGAAATGATCAAAAAGGTTGGATATCAAAAGAACTACAATTTAAATGCAAGTGGTGGCTCTGATTTTATGAAGTATTTTGTTTCTGTTGGTTATTTAAATGATGGAGATATCTACAATACTCACCCCAACCCTAATTTTGATCCCAGTTTTAAACTTCAAAGATATAATTGGAGGTCTAACTTTGATTTTAATGTTACTAAAACAACCACTTTCTCTGTTGATTTCTCTGGAAATTTTAGATACAGAAATCAGCCGGCTTACCGTATAGATGGCGGGGGTGAGAATGGTTACGGACAAGCTGAATTTTTTCAAAAATTATATTTAGCCCCAAGAAACCTTTTTCCACTTACCTATCCTGATGGTACCATCGGAGAATCAGGTGCAGGAAATAACAATATTTATGTTGCATTGAATGATGGAGGCCAGCGGGTTTATAAATATTTTCAAGGATACTATGATGCGCAATTGAATCAAAAATTAGACTTTATTACTAAAGGACTAAGTGCTAATGGGAAAATTTCTTACACCTCTGGTTCAGCCTATCAAAACTCAATTACAGACAATATAGCTGGTAGTGATGCTGATTTGAATGTAATTAGGTATTACAGACAGTATGATTTAACTCGTCCACAAATTGCATCAGATGGATCAGTTTCTTATCCTTTAATCAATGAAATTAGGTATCCAAATGCAACCGTACAAGACCAACCTTTATCAGCTTCAGGTGATCAGATTTATGGTTATTTAAGGAATCTTTACTATGAGCTTTCACTTAACTATAGTAGGAAGTTTGGTGATCATGAAGTCTCTGCCTTGGCTCTTTTTAACAGAAGAGCAGAAATCAGCCAAGGGAATACTAACCAGTTAGGTATAGGTTTGTTTGGGGAAGATTTTGCGGGTAGAATTACTTATGGATATAAATCTCGATATCTACTCGAATTTGATAATGCTTATACCGGCTCTTCAAAATTTGCAGTTGGTAAAAAATTCGGATACTTCCCTTCTGGTGCTGTTGGATGGATCATCAGTGAAGAACCTTATTTTAAAAGGCTCTTAGGGAAAAATGTATTAGATTATCTGAAAGTAAGATACAATTACGGTTTAACAGGTAGCGATGATGTGCCAAGTAATCTATTTCTTCAAAGTTATGGTAGCGGAGGCAATGTGAGGTTTGGTGATACTGGTGTAAATATGTACGGTCCGCTATATCGAGAAGGCCCAACAGCTAACCCAGATAATACTTGGGAAAGGTCTATTAAACAAGATTTAGGGATAGATTTTGAATTCTTCAATAAGTTAAAAGGTACAGTTGATTTATTTAAAGAAGATAGAAATGACATCTTATTAAGGTTAAATACAGTTCCTACAAGCTTTGGTAATTCTGCACCTTTTGCTAATGTAGGCAGAACAAAAAATCACGGTTTTGAATTAGGGTTAAACTATAATGATAAAATTGCGGATAAGATTAACTACGCTATACGCCTTAACTATAACTGGTCTGAAAACAGAATCGTGAATAAGGATGATCCTCGTAATCAAGAAGATTACTTAAAAGCCGCTGGTAAAAGTATAGGATATCAGACCAAATATATACAAGGGGGGTACTACAACTCTTTGGATGATATTTTTAATACGGCAAATAGTACTTCATTGGGAGTATCTCAAGATAGATTAATCCCTGGCGATTTCTTATTCTATGATTATAATGGTGATGGAGTGATTAATGCATTGGATATGGTCCCGATGGCTTACACCTCTTTACCACTTCAGAACTATTCTTTAGGCTTAAGTTTAAGCTATAAAAATTGGGGATTTAATGCCTTATTGTATGCTACGTTAAATAACTATAAGAATATTGATGGACAATTTTTATGGGACTTTAATAACGGATTTGTAAATGGTCAGCCTAATATTACTGGACGTTGGACACCAAGCAATATGAATGCAGAAAAGCCTGCATTACATATCAGTAATACAGCACATGATCAAATTAGTTCAACATACAGTTATCTTAGTGCATCATACATCAGATTAAAGAATGCTGAAATTTCTTATCGCTTGCAATCTACCAAGCTGAAGAATTTTGGTGTGAAATCTCTACAATTTTACGCCAATGGTAATAATCTAATCACCTTTACCAAATTAGACAATAGAATAGATCCTGAAACCCAAGGTTCTAAGGTTTATCCGATTGTGAGAAGGTTTAATTTAGGTCTAAGAGCTAATTTTTAACACAAGTAAAATGAGAAAAAATAAGATTATATACGCTTTATTGCTACTTTTTAGTGTGACGAGCTGTAAAAAATATCTAGATAAAACAGATAAAGTAGGATTAGTGGAAGATGATGTTTTTAGTACTTATGAAAGTGCTCGTGGTTATCTTGATCAAAGCTATGCTGCTTTAGCTGATATACATGATTGGAATTCTCAACAATTACAGAGATCTAATATTAATTGTCTTTCTGATGAAATGGCTTCTTTGATAACCGAAAATAACGGTATTGCAAATGTGATTAATACAGGTAATTGGTTAAACCAATCCAATTTAGGAGAGATAGGGGATAACAGAGGGAATAGTTTTGATAATGTGCGAACAACTACTGCGCCAGTAATGGAGAATGCCTATTATATTCTAAGGGTTGCAAATAAAGTTATTGAAAAAGCTCCCACTATTCCAAATATTACTAATGATCAACTGAATCAGCTTTTAGGGCAAGCTTATTTCATGAGAGGTTGGTATTATTTTCAGCTGATTCTGAGAGTAGGAGGACTGCCGATTTATGATAAAGCCTTTAATCCAAATGATGATTTGGATTTACCAAGGTCAACCTATCAAGAATCTAATGATTTTGTGATCAAGAATATGGATCGGGCAATTCAAATGCTTCCAGATAAGTGGGATCCTAACCAAACTGGAAGAGCCACCAAAGTGGCGGCAATGGCTGTAAAAGAGATGGCTGAGTTATATGCTGCCAGTCCACTCATGCAAAATGACCTGAATTCTACCGTAGATAAAGGTTATGGCCTTCCACAAGCCGAGAAAGCTGCACAGTATGCCAACGATGTAATTAAGTACTGTATGAAAAATACAGGAGGCACAAACTACAGACTTTCATCAGGCTCTAAATACTCGAATATCTTTTACCATTTCCCAAATAATGCGAGTGATGAAGAACTATGGTACAGGATGGATGCGGGATCTAGAGATCAAACTAGAGGATTGAGATGTATGTATATTCCTCAATACCTATCTGGTGGTACGGGTCTAGATGCTGCTGCGTTTAATGGCCCAACTCAGAATATGGTAGATAAGTTTGAAGTCATTAATAATGGTCAGGCTTATCAGATAAGTGATCAAAGATCAGGATATAATGCTCAAGATCCATACAAAAATAGAGATCCAAGATTTTACAGTGATATTATTTACACAGGACAACAATGGGGATCTAATGCCAACAACACACCTGCTTACCAAGAGTTATACGTTGGTGGAAGAGATCAATTAAATGCAAGCAACAATCCTAACACAAAAAACAGAATGATTTCTGGTTATGAATGTAAGAAGTTTGTTTGGGAAGGATGTAACACCTTTAAAAATCAATACAATAACTTCAGACTAAATACTTGTTATATCAGATTGGCTCAGGTTTATTTAGATTTTGCTGAAGCGATGAATGAAGCATATGGGCCAAATGCCGATCCAAAAGGATATGGATTAACGGCAGAGCAAGCGATTAACATCATTAGAAATCGTGTGGGCATGCCAAATGTTCTTCCAGAATATACTGCTTCAAAAGAAGTGTTTAGAGACCGTATCAGAAATGAGAGAGCCGTTGAACTATGTTTTGAGAACCAGAGATGGCATGATTTAAGAAGATGGATGATTGCAGAAGATGTTTTCAAAAAACCTATTCAAGGTATAGAAGCTACTCCACCAGCAAACCACAGATCTATAATAGACAAAAGCACTTTACAGTTTACCTATAGAGTGATTGATCTTAGTACAGAAGTAAGAGTGTTTGATACTAAGAATTATTGGTATCCAGTTCCTCAAGATCAAGTGAACAGTCAGTTTAATTTTAAACAAAATCCGGGTTGGTAATCAATGATGAACCACATTTTAATGAATAAAATCATGCTAAAATTAAAATATAAAAATATACTTCTCTTCATTGGAATGCTTGCCGTACTTTCTCTTACAGTTGATAAGGGATACGCCCAAAAAGGAGGAAAGCACAAAGAAAAGGCTCAAAAAAGTAAAAAGATAAAAGAGGTGAGCATCAAAGCAAAGGTAGTTGATGAAAAAGGTAAGCCAATTGAAGGGGCTATAATTTTAGTTGGCGAAGGTTTACTAAAAACTACTACAGACCAAAATGGAATTTTTGAAGTAAAATCACCTACAAATGCAACTATCATCATTCAGTCTTTAGGATATGGTAAAGTTACTCTAGATTTAAAAAACTCTAGTATCCCAAATGAAATTGTACTATCCAAAAAACTGATGTACGCCTCTGAATCAGATTTAGTAGAGTTACCTTTAAATCTTACTATGAACAAAAGAGAGTTGGTGGGTGCTATAAGTAAAATTGATGGCGAAGAGCTATCCAAATATCCTGATTTATCTTTGTCGAATACTTTACAAGGTAAATTAATGGGTTTGTTTGTAGAGTCAACATCTAGTGGTTTAGGAAATAACAGTTCAAACCTTTATGTACGTGGACTCAACAGATCTGGTGGAGACGAGGCACTTACCTTGGTAGATGGTATAGAAAGACCCTTGAACTTCATAAATCCAGATGAAATTCAAAGTGTTGAAGTTATTAAAGATCCTAGTTCTAAAATTCTTTATGGGCCCAGAGCTGCAAATGGCATTGTTTTAATTACAACCAAAAGAGGATTACCCAATACGAAAGTCTTGAAAGTTAGCGCAGATTTTGGAATGAGTACAGGTACACGTTTACCAAAATATTTGGATAGTTATCAATATGCTCAACTTTATAATGAGGCAAGGCAAAACGATGGGTTTACGCCTTTTTATTCTGATTCAACGCTTTTAGGATACAAAAATAGTACTGGCCCTTATGATTTAAAGTATCCAAATGTTGATTATTACAATTATTTTCTGTTTAAATCTACTCCAATAAAAAGAGTTAATATTGATTATTCTGGTGGCACAGATAAAAGTGATTACTCCTTAATTTTAGGTTATACCGGAGCACAAGGTTTTGAGAAAATTGGTAAAACGCCAACCCAAGACCGAATCAATATCAGAGGAAATCTAGATTTCAATATATCTCCGAATTTCAACGCATTTGTTGATGCAAGTGGAATCGTAGAACGTAGACTTTGGAGTGGCTTTAACCAAGACCAAGTATTTAATGTTTTAAGTACATATAGACCCAATGAATTCCCGCTTTATATTGATGATCCAAATTTATTATCCCAAAGTACTCCTATCGGTTTAGCTTACGTACCACCTTTAGGGGGCTCCTTTTTAAGACCGACAAACCTAGCCGGAGAGTTAATCTATGGAGGGAATACGCAACATAATTATTTTTATGGACAAACTAATTTTGGATTAGATTTCAACCTTCAAAAAATTGTAAAAGGATTTACTTTTAAAACAGTACTCAATTTTGATAATTATCAATTTTTTCAGAGTGGAAGAAACTTGGTGCCTGTTACTTATGCATCACAACAAACTGTAAATAATTTAGGCGAAAAGGTTACTGAATATATACCACTTCAAAAAAGAATTACAGCAGATTATGATGTTAGGCAAGGACAAGATATTAGTAGAAACTTTGGTTTTAATGCAACATTAGGCTATCATCATCAATTTGATAACAGTGAGCTTAAAGGAAATTTAACACAGTTCTACTATAAATATGAAAATCAAGGTTCCTATCAAGCTATTGAGAATAGCAACTCTGTTTTGAGCTTAAATTATGGGATCAAAAACAAGATTTACCTCAACGGTTCTTTAGCCCTTATGGGAAGTAATAAGTTTACTGGGAGTAATAAGTTTGAATTATTTCCAGCAGCAGGCTTTGCATGGGTATTAAGTGATGAAGGATTTCTTAAAAATTCAAAAACCATAAATTATCTAAAGTTTAAAGCTGATTTCGGAATTCTTGGTTATGATAGAGCAACAGATTTTTATTTATTTCAGAGTCGATGGTTTAACAATGGAAGTGTGAACTCTGGAGATTCTAATAATGCTTATTCTACGTCCAGAACAAGTATAAATATTATAGGGAATCCTGATTTAAATTGGGAAAAATCACGTGAAATTAATATTGGTTTTGAGGGAGTTACCGCAAAGAATAAGTTGTCTTTTGAGTTTAATTACTTTAATAACTTAAGATATGATATCATTATTAACCCGGTTTACGCCTACTCTTCACTAGCAGGGGGATTATATCCGAGATTAAATTTAGGTAAAACTTCCAACCAAGGTGTTGAGGGACAATTAAATTGGCAAAATCATCTTGGAAAAATTGACCTTACCTTAGGGGGTAATTTTACTTATTCCCGAAACAAGATTGAGAGAAATGCTGATGTGTTTAATCTTGACCCATCTTTAAATACCATTGGGCAACCTTCTGATGTGATTTTCGGCTATGTATCGAAGGGATTATTTAAAACAGCATCAGAGGTAAGTGCGGCTCCGTTCCAAACTATGGGTCCTTATGGAGTAGGAG
Organism: Pedobacter segetis; assembly: GCF_016623585.1. Lineage (GTDB taxonomy): Bacteria > Bacteroidota > Bacteroidia > Sphingobacteriales > Sphingobacteriaceae > Pseudopedobacter > Pseudopedobacter segetis. The sequence goes on along the minus strand of NZ_JAEHFY010000009.1, from coordinate 72,670 downwards.
ATCTTCAGTACGCAGACCTAAATGGAGATAATGTGATTGATTCAAGAGATCGTAAGGTCATCGGAAATTATTTCCCTAGAGCCGCCATTGGAATGAATGTGAACTTGAAATATAAAAACTTCGGACTTTATGTTTTAAGTACCTCTGAGATTGGTGTAGATAACCTCTTGAATAATTCTTATTACCGCAATAATGGAGAAGGTAAGTATTCTGTATTGGCTTTAGATCGCTATCATCCAATAAATAATCCAAACGGAAACTATCCAGAATTAACCACTCTAAGTGGTGCTAACAACAATGTGAATTCAACATTTTGGGTACAGAATGCCAACTTCTTTAGACTTAAAAATGTGGAGTTGAGTTACAGCGTGGATAAAGGATCGTCCACTTTGAAGAATTATACATTTTATCTAAGAGGTACTAATTTATTTGTACTTTCTAAAAATAAAGAGTTGGATCCGGAAGTGATTAATGCAGGAGTGACTAATTATCCGATTTATCGTACCATCACTTTAGGAGCATCAGTTAAATTTTAAGCTAAATAGAAATGAAAAAAATTAAAGTATATTTATTATTAGCTGTTTTAGCATCAGGGATAATGTCCTGTAAGAAGGCATTAGAACTTAAAACAGATAGCACATTTGATGATGACGTAACTTGGTCATTACCCGATAAGGCAGGGGGCGTTTTAAATAACGCCTATGCGAATATTCCAAATCTATACGATAGTTATTCGGGTAATAACTTTCTTGATGCAGCCACTGACGATGCAGTTTCTAATAATTTTGGTTCCGCTATCGCAACCTTAGGAGCTGGCGATTTATCAGCCATTGATAACCCAGTAGGAAGTTGGGTAAATTGTTATAATCAAATTAGATACGTCAATCTGTTTCTTGAAAAGGGGTTAACTAATAAAATCAATTACGATTTAACTAGTGTAGCGAATGATCAAGCATATAAACGTAAATTAAAAGGAGAAGCCTTTTTTTTAAGAGCGTATTGGAGTTTCTTATTATTACAGCAATACGGGGGTAAAACAACAAATGGTGAGGCTTTAGGTTATCCTATAGCTACTCCTATCTTATCAGATGCAGAATCTAAAAACTTGAACATTACCAGAAACACCTATGCGCAATGTGTTCAACAAATTTTAGATGATTGCGATACAGCTATTCAATATCTTCCGTCAAAATACATCGGTCAAGATGCAATCACAGGAAGCAGATATATGGGTAGGGCAGACCAACAAGTTTGCTTAGCATTGAAAGCAAGGGTTGGAGTTTATGCAGCGAGTCCGGCTTATCAGCCAGATAATATTACAAAAATTACAGGGATGGGTCAGTTTACAGTTGTTGATCCCAATGCTTATCAACAAAAATGGCTAAAGGCGGTAACATTAGCCCAAGATGCCATTAACGTAATTGGAAACTTCAGCTCATTAAAGGCTTCTGATTTTAACAAAACCTCAACTCCAAATGATATGATTTGGAGAAAGAATGCCGTCAACAATGTAATGGAACAAAATCAATATCCACCATTAGCTTTTGGAAGAGCGATTACAGGACCATCGCAGAATTTAGTTGATGCCTTTCCAGCGGTTAATGGTTATCCTATAACCGACAGCAGATCGGGCTATGATTCTGCTAATCCATATGCGAATAGAGACCCGAGACTTTCCATGGATATTTATGTTAATAATGATTTATTTGATGGTCGTTCTTTAGAGATTTTTGAAGGGGGTCTAGATTCGCATAGCCGATTTCCAAATGCAACTAGAACAGGCTATTACTTAAAGAAATGGTTATCTACAAAAAGTGATATCCTAAATCCTGAAGCACCATTGAATGATTACCATTGGTATGGGATACTAAGAAAAACTGAACTTTATTTAAACTATGCCGAGGCCGCAAATGAAGCCTATGATCCAAACATAATTCCCCCTGGCTCCACGATGTCTGCATCAACAGTAATTAAAAATATCAGGAAAGCAGCAGGATTGACCGCAGCAACATCAGATGCTTATGTAACTGAAGTAGCTCTTTCTGGTAAAGATAATTTCAGGAAGTTGATTCAGAACGAACGCAGATTAGAATTGGCTTTTGAAAATCAACGTTATTTTGATATGAGGAGATGGGTGCTGCCTCTTAATGAAACGATAAGAGGAATAAAGGTTACAGAAGATGCACCTTATGTGTTTAGTTATCAAATTATAAATGTGGAGCCAAGAAACTTTAATGATATAAAATATTATTATTTGCCACTACCTTATGATGAGCTTTCTAAAAGCCCAAGCTTGGAAAACAATTTAGGTTGGTAATTTAAAAAACAAAACAATGAAATTATTCAAGAATATAGCTTTTATAGCAGGTGTAGCTTTATGCTTTACCGCTTGTAAAAAATACGAGTCCTATGTTGTAGATTACACCTACAGTACGGTTTATTTTGCATCCCAAAAGCCGTTGAGAACGATAGTGGCTAATGATGATATGAGTTTTAGGGTTGGAGTAATGATGGGTGGAGTAAGATCAAATACCAAAGATCAAACTGTGAAGTATGAAATTGATCCCTCATTATTAACTACAGTTCCAGGAGCGAGTTCATTTACTTTATTACCTACTAGTTATTATACGCTCAGTGATAATTCAACCATGATTATTCCTAAAGGCCAGGTATTAGGAGAGGTAAAAGTAACACTTAATAAATCATTTTTTACTGCTGATCAGGCTAGCGTAACTAATATCTATGCTTTGCCTCTAAGAATTGTAAGTTCTACAACTGATTCGGTTTTACGAGGTGATGCAAATCATGAAGCTAAAGATTATACTATTTTGGTAGTAAAGTACATTAGCCCGTATAGTGGTACTTATTATCATAAAGGGGTAGAAACTTCAGGTTCAACAGTTAATAGTTACACAAATAAAGACCTCAATCAAAATGCAACCTGGGCTTTATCTACTTTAAGTGTGAATGAGTTGCAAACTCCAGGATCTGGAAGTAAATCAACTCCTAACCTAAAATTAGTTTTAAATGGATCTAATGTTTCAGTAGTAGATCTATCAAAGACAGCACCTAATAATGTTACCGGAAGTGGTACTTATGATTTGAATTCAAAATCTCTTTTCCTTAATTACAATTATGATCAAGGAACTAGTGTGTTTTCTGTTAAAGATACCCTAATCTTAAGGCAATCTCCAGAATCTGAATTAAGATTTGAAGAATGGTAAACTAAACGTTTAAACTTCTCGCTATGAAGTTTATAATTTAAGTTTCTTGTTTGCCGATCACTAAACCTCTAAGTTTATTTATTTAAACTCAGAGGTTTTTTATTTATTCTATCCATTGAAGATGGGTTCCTTTTAGATTTTATGGCTTTTTTAATGCTAATGAGGATGTTTTTCAATTTGAGATAGAATTACCCGCATTTGATATTTTTATTTCTCTTATCCAGAATAAATTTACCCCGAACCAATAATTAAAGCTATGTTAAATTTTTACAACAAGAAAAGATTGTTACTATGTACTATGGTTTTCTCTGCATTGGCTTCAAGTGCCTCAGAGAAAATAAATGATGAAAAACCAAAGTTTCATCAAACTGATAAACAAAAAGTTGATTACTTTAAAGCAAGATATCAATATCCACTTCTTCCCAATTTTGAGGTTTTTAATGGAATAGACCTAAGTGCTAAAAAGATTCAACAAAGCAGTTTTGTTTCTAAAAATCAATCGGTCTTTCTAAATAGGAAGTCTAACACGGGTATAAGCAATGCTCCTACGGCTTTTACAGCGGGTAACTTATTGGTAGTGGTTGTAGATCCAACATCAAGTGGTTCTTCTGCCATTACCTTAAATGAATATTCTACTAGCGGTACAGTAGGTGCAGTTCATAGTATTGATAATACCCAATATTCGCTTGCAACAGGAAATCAAGGCGAAGGTTTAGGTAATTTGTCTCAAAATGGCAACTATTTTTCATTGGGGGTTTACAATGCACCAGCAGGCACACAAAATATTGCTTCAACAACATCTTCAGCTTATCCACGTGTTATACTAAGGCTTTCAGCAGATGAAACTTTAGATACGGTGCAATTGACAAATACATTTAACAAAGGAGATATTTTTGGAGCGGTATGTGACGATAATGGGACCAAGTTCTGGGCTGGAGGGAGTACCAGTTCTGGTGGTGTGGCAGGATTAGTTTTTAAGGAAAAAGGAACTACTGCAGCCCCTGTTAATATCACTGGTAATAATTTGCGTTCTCCACAAATCTTTGGAGGTACATTATATATTTCTGGAAACGTAGGAACTATCGGAAGTACTGATGTAGTTAGGCTGGCTAGTTTTTCTACACCTTTGCCAGAAACGGCCTCAAGTCCAATTAACTTGAATAATTCAGATTTATCTAAAACTATTGCAAATGGTGGTGTTCAAGTAGATATTTATCAATATGTTGTGGCCGATATGGATGGAACTCCTGGTCCGGATGTGGTTTATGTTTCTAATGTCAATGGTTCCAATACACCTGGAATCAAAAAATATGTTTTAGAATCCGGAAGTTGGAATTATAAATATACTATAGTTAATGGTACTTCTCAATTTAGAGGTTTAACTGGAGAAAGATCAGGAAGTGATGTTATTTTGTACGGTGTTGCTGATGGAAACAAAATCATCAAGGTGATAGATGCCAATGCTTTAACTAATTTAACCACTGCTCCAACACCTAGCGTTTTAGTAACTGCAAGTTCCACCCAACAATTCAGGGGTATAAGTTTCACTCCAGGTAGTCCTTCCACTTTGCCACTTACTTTAGAGTCTTTTGGAGCAAAAGTTCGTGATCACTTTAATCAATTATCTTGGCAAACTGCTTCAGAAGTGAATAGCTCTCATTTTGTGGTGGAAAAAAGTATAGATGGAAAGCAATTTAATGAAATAGGTAGTGTAGATGCGGTAAACACCAGTGGTACACATAACTACCAATTTGTTGATAAAGATTTGAGTCATTATACCGTTTATTACAGATTAAAAATGGTTGATTTAGATGGAACTTTTAAATATTCCTCTGTAGTGGCTGTTAAAGGGTTACAAACTTTAGATGTAGAAGTATGTCCAATACCAACAAAAAATCAAATCAGCTTAGATTATCCTGAAGTAAAAAAAGAAGGTCAAGCAGAAATTTATAACACCGTCGGGCAAGTTAAATTATCATTTAAACTACCTTCGGGGAGTACACATTTAGATCAAAACTTATCGAACTTAAAAACGGGAATTTATTGGTTGAGATTGGATATTGATGGAGTAAAAACCACGAAGAAAATTATCAAGGAATAATTACTCCAAGTTTTTGAATCGAGGATAAATTTGTACTTATGCTCTATCCTTGTTTTTTGCCTCAACCAACAAACTTAAACTAGTGGAGGGAAGCTTACTTCAATTATTTTAACAGCATCCGCTACCACATTAAGAAAGTTGCTTGCAGCCCTTAAGGGGCTTTTACCTTCAACCCATCGATAAGATTGTGAAACTTTATGAAAGGCTCCTGCGGGCTGAAAAGAACAGGAAATGATTTTCCGTAATTCCAATATGTACCAAAGCCCGGCTCATTTACTGAACCGGGCGCTTGGTTTTTGCTTTTTACAGGATTAAAAAATAATTCTTATTATCTGGTCCGTAGTTTCCTTTTCCTCATTCCGATCCGCCAAGCTAAGGACAGGGCGAGATTCGAAATAAAGATATTTTTCTTGCGCTTTCAAGGCTGTGGATGAAAAAAGGATGCAATAAAGCCTATTTTATAATTCATTTATTAAAGTTTTAAAAATCACTTTTTGCTTGGATCAAAACTCACTTAATTTTAATACGAGTAATTGGTAAATAAGAATTTACATCTTTAAACCTTGTTCCATCGTGAGAGTAAGCCAATTTCAAATCAGGGGTTTCTCCTTTTACTTTCATAAAATATAATCTGATGTGATGATACCCTTTTGCTAAATTTAAAGTCACTCGCTTTTCTTCTCCTTTATAATTGTAGCCGTCATCAATAGCAGCAATCTCATGGATCTTTAGAAAAGCTTTTCCTTGTGCTTTCATTTAAAAGTATAATGCCCACCGGAAAGGGATATGTAAATTTCAGATTAAGTCCTCCAATCAGTTATTTAGCAGATATTTAGCAGATTTTCTTATTAGTATATTTTTTATATAATAGTAGGTATCTTGGGTAGGGCCTGGAGAACCTCCACTTCCTTCCATCTGCATATTAATGATTACCCAATATTCTTTATTATAAAAATTTGAGCCAGTTTGGGTACCAACCAATGATCCATCTATATAGTAATCACATCTTGCATTTAAGGTAGGGTTTCCCGCCCCATCAAGAATTCTGCTGATTACCACCTTATAGTTGTGCCATTTGGTATCTGCATCGGGCAAATTAGTAGTGTTAGACTCCCAACCCCCATCATAGGTATTTGCATGATTTACGGGTGTGCCTTTGATTTCAAGAATATCACTTTCGGCTGTCCATGGACCAACAGAGGTAATCCAGAAGGCTGGCCAAGCGCCCCTCATGGTTGGGGCTTTAAAATCTCCGCTTATTTGCCAGGTAGGATATTTATCATCTAAGATTACGTGTTGTTTTAAATTGATAGCACCTGAACGATAATGAATGGGTAAATGTGGAGCGGAGGAACTTATGCCTAAATTATCGTAAATCCTAGTTGCTTTTATCGTTAAAATACCTGGCTCTTCAATATAAAGCTGACTCCTATCAGTACTGCTTGCATACATTCTAGCGGTCCCGTTATGGTCCGATCCCCAAGGATAAAGATAATTCCAATTGGCTTCCAAAGTTTGATAGGAAGTAAAGGATTTGCGATTTAAAACCGTTTCCCATCTCACTGTTGAATCACTACTTTGAGTTTGAGCTTCATTTAGTTTGAGGTTAGGCATTTGTGTTGATTCCTTGTTACATCCTAAAGCTATAAAGATTGAGGCAATAAAAACAAAATCAGCAATTTTAGTTAATTTAAAAGTTTTCATTTTATTCTTTTTTGTGTGATATAATTGGTTAATTGAATTCATTTATTAAGGTTTTAAAAATCACTTTTTGCTTGGATCAAAACTCACTTAATTTTAATACGATTAATTGGTACATAAGAATTTACATCTTTAAACCTTGTTCCATCGTGAGAGTAAGCCAATTTCAAATCAGGGGTTTCTCCTTTTACTTTCATAAAATATAATCTGATGTGATGATACCCTTTTGCTAAATTTAAAGTCACTCGCTTTTCTTCTCCTTTATAATTGTAGCCTTCATCAATAGCAGCAATCTCATGGATCTTTAGAAAAGCTTTTCCTTGTGCTTTCATTTTAAAAGTATAATGCCCATCGGAAGGGATATGTAAATTTCAGATTAAGTCCTCCGATCAGTTATTTAGCAAATCTTTTTATTAGTACATTTTTTGCATAATAGTAGATATCTTGGGTAGGGCCTGGAGAACCTCCACTTCCTTCCATCTGCATATTAATGATTACCCAATATTCTTTATTATAAAAATTTGAGCCAGTGTGGGTACCTATAAATGATCCATCTATATAGTAATCACATCTTGCATTTAAGGTAGGGTTTCCCGCCCCATCAAGAATTCTGCTGATTACCACCTCATAATTGTGCCATTTGGTATCCGCATCGGGCAAATTAGTAGTGTTAGACTCCCAACCCCCATCATAGGTATTTGCATGATTTACGGGTGTGCCTTTGATTTCAAGAATATCACTTTCGGCTGTCCATGGACCAGCAGAGGAAATCCAGAAGGCTGGCCAAGCGCCCCTCATGGTTGGGGCTTTAAAATCTCCGCTTATTTGCCAGGTAGGGTATTTATCATCTAAGATTACGTGTTGTTTTAAATTGATAGCACCTGAACGATAATGAATGGGTAAATGTTGAGCGGCAGAACTTATGCCTAAATTATCGTAAATCCTAGTTGCTTTTATCGTTAAAATGCCTGGCTCTTCAATATAAAGCTGACTCCTATCAGTACTGCTTGCATACATTCTAGCGGTCCCGTTATGGTCCGATCCCCAAGGATAAAGATAATTCCAATTGGCTTCCAAAGTTTGATAGGAAGTAAAGGATGTGCCATTTAAAACCGTTTCCCATTTCCCTGTTGAATCACTACTTTGAGTTTGAGCTTCATTTAGTTTGAGGTTAGGCATTTGTGTTGATCCCTTTTTACACCCTACAGCTATAAAGATTGAGGCAATAAAAAGAAAATCAGCAATTTTAGTTAATTTAAAAGTTTTCATTTTATTCTTTTTTGTGTGATATAATTGGTTAATTGAATTCATTTATTAAGGTTTTAAAAATCACTTTTTGCTTGGATCAAAACTCACTTAATTTTAATACGATTAATTGGTACATAAGAATTTACATCTTTAAACCTTGTTCCATCGTGAGAGTAAGCCAATTTCAAATCAGGGGTTTCTCCTTTTACTTTCATAAAATATAATCTGATGTGATGATACCCTTTTGCTAAATTTAAAGTCACTCGCTTTTCTTCTCCTTTATAATTGTAGTCTTCATCAATAGCAGCAATCTCATGGATCTTTAGAAAAGCTTTTCCTTGTGCTTTCATTTTAAAAGTATAATGCCCATCGGAAGGGATATTTACATACCCATCGAAATAGACCGAAGAGGACGCTAATCTATCCAACTTTATATCTTTAACATCAGCGCTTTTAACTCCTCCTTTTGGGGCACTTATCCAAGGGGTTTTATTGTTATACTCTGTTCTAGACCATCCATTTGTATTTGCAATGATTTTATTTGCAGGAATTAAGGAATCATCATAAGGCCTAGGCGCAGAACTATCAGGTAGTCGCATTTGCAAAACTCTGCCTTTAAGATATGTCTGCAACTGCTTTAGATTTTCAGATTTATTCAAATCATGCGCTTGCTTAGGATCTTCGTTGATTTTATACAATTCAAAATCATCATTTGGCGATTTAATATTGTATCTAATCGCTACGGTATCCCCCAATCTAATCATTTGCATTTGTCCTCTTTCTCTATCTCTATGGGCAGGGGTAAATTCAGCATATTCGGGTGTTTTTCCTTTGTTAAAATATTCCACATAAATATTGCTTTTAGCTTGAACTCCTTTACCTGTTAGTTCTGGCAATAGGGACACGCCATCAGATCTTACCGGACCTTTGTAGCCAGCTACATCTGTAAAGGTTGGCATCCAATCATAAGACATACTGGGGTTTGATATTTTTAATCCAGATTGAATATGTCCTGGCCAATAGGCGATAGTTGGTTCTCTCACCCCTCCTTCCCAAACATCTCTTTTAATCCCATCGTAAGGTCCAAAACTTTCAAAAAAGTTCGCCTTGTAAGGTTCATTTCTAATGTAGGATTCAATAGAGGGGCCGTTATCAGAAGTAAAAACAACTAAAGTATTTTGATCAATATTCAAATCCTTCAGTAACTTCAGAACATCATGTACTTGATTATCAATTCTTTTTGTTATAGTAGCGTAACGTTTATAGATGTCAGGCCAAGCCACCTCTGGAGTTGCTGGATTATTGTCATCATCATAGGTCGCATTAATATATTCAGGATCGATCCATGAGTCTGGACTACCATCAGCAGTATTGATCATATGACCTGGCTTTCCGATCCATTGAACTCCGCCATCTAAACCAAAACCAGATGGATAAGCCTGGGTTGGTAACTCTAAAACTGCATGCGGTGTATCATAGGCTAAATACATCATAAAAGGCTTATTCTTATCCGGTCCTTTTTGGTGATTAATAATGTATTGTTTGGCTTTTGCTGTCCATAAATCTCCAGTATAACATTTAGCCAAATCTTTACTTACTTCCTTATATCCATCATAAACTTGCTTTTTATTGGCGTAAATACCCTCATGAGGATAATGTTCATGACCATCTTCATGCCTCATGTAGCCAAAGAATTCATCAAAACCTCTTTTCATAGGTACTGCAGGCCATAAAGTCCCATTTTTAGACCATTTAGGATCGCCCTGTAATCCCCATTTTCCAATAGCTATGGTTCTATAGCCTATCATTTGCATGACATTACCAATGGTATAGTTGTTATTAATCGCCTTATCAAATTGATTATCTCTTACATTGGCATGACCTTGGCTTTGCCCTAAAATAATGGAGGCTCTTGAAGGAGCACAAACTGGAGCTGCGCAATATTGATCCAAAACGGCTCCTTCTTGAGCCATTTTATCTAAATAAGGTGTAACTGTAAATGGTTTATTTCTATCATTTGTTAACCTACGTTGGTCTTGAAAAAATACTCCAACATCTCCAACTCCTAAATCATCTGTTAAAATAAAAATGATATTGGGCCTTTGTTTCTGAATTTCTTGGGCAATAGATTTTAGGTTTTGGGTAACTCCGAGTAAAAGGAAGATAAAATAAAAAATTGTAGTTGATTTTCTCATTTTTAATTTATTAATACTAAAATATTGTAGCACTTCATTTATGATTATTATTTGATGATTTTAAGTGGTATTTATTAAGTAATCTTATCTGATAATTTAAATGGACTCTTTTATCGCTGATTTAATTCCATATTAACTTTAACACTTTTTAAATGCTAGCAGTTAAAAACTTCTAGCTCCTTTGATTTTACCAATGGCTGTGATATATGCCTTTCTTTTAAATAGACAACTTTTATATGACCTTAGCTGTACATAAGAATTAAACTTCTTTTAGGTTCGGTTTACAGTTTTTATTAAAATATTTAAGAAAATCTTTTGAGGACAATTAGGTATTATATCCAAAAAAGAATTAATTCATAAAGATTGCCTTAGGATGTTTTAGATTTTCTAATAATTCGTTCGAAGGATTTGAAGCAGAGTAACACTAGAATTATCCAAACAAGATAATTGATTAATGGTGATGCTAATATCTTTTATTAAAATATCTACGATAGTCGTTTTATTATTTGTTTCATTGGAATTGTTTAAACGATTTTTCGCATTCAACACAGAACTACATAATAATATTAGTACATTAATGAGTAAGAATGGGTCTGAAAGTGTACCATAATTCAGTCCTTTTTGTTTGGTTAACAACTGTTCCATCAAATTCAATAATTATATAGTTCTAAGTTTTTAATTGGATACTACCAATTTCAGAATTAAAGGATTTGTATTCATCTCAAATTGATGTAAAATCGTCTCAAAGGAAAATAAAGAAGTCATTATCAGCCTAGAATGGTATTTGAACAATGAATCCTATTCATATTTTAGCATGGGCTATCCTTATTCTGGGCTAAGATTATAGGTAGCTATTTTCATCTTGATTATGGATAGGTATCTCATGACATCGAATTTACATCCTCAACTATCTATAATCATTAAGGTTTTATCCAGCGGTTGCTCATCATCCATTGTGTTTACACCAATCCAACCAAAAATCAGGAATTGTTTTATTAGTTATCGATACAGGCAATCAAGGGGTCCTTCACGCCCCGGTTCTGCAGGTCTGTCAGTATGCCCAGCCAAAAGTTTGCGCCCTCGCTCTGTGAGACCTACATCTCCAGAAGCTCTTTACGGCCATCGCAGTTAATGCCCAGGATATTGTAAACAGCATGGGAGAACATCCGGTGGTCTTATTTTACATTGTAATGCATCGCATCAAGCCAGACAATGGTGTAAAGGGGCTCTAGTGGCCTGAACTGCCATTCTTTGACCTCGGGAAGAATCTTGTCAGTAATAGCGGAAAGAGTCGTATGACTCCGTATCGTACATGTCTTTTGTATGTTTTGAAATGTCCCGTAAGCTCATGCCGAGACCGTACATCCCGATTATCTTGCTCTCCAGGCTTTCGGCCAATATGGTTTACCGCTTGCAGATGATCTCGGGCTCAAAAGTAGCACTCTGGTCGCGTGGGGTCTGTACTGAAATAATGCCCGAAGATGTTTTGATGTCCTTGTTTGTTTTACCGTTCCTCCGGTTTCCCGAAAGCCGCTCACCCTAATCTAGGTAACTGGTCAGTTCCGCTTCAAGAGCGGAGTTAAGAAAACTTTTTAAAAGGGGTGCTAATGCACCGTATTTGCCATACAAGGATTTGCTTGCCAGAACGAAGTTGTTCTAAGGCTTCTCTTTTCATTTGCTCATAATCAAGCTGTTATCTGTTATTCTCTGTTCATAATAAACTGTATCTAAAGTTAGTAATTTCAACTCTTGACACAGTTTATTTTACACCTTCAACTATTTCTGTTTACCGCTAAGCACTCAATAAAAACTAATTCAAAACTCATGAACTAAATTATCTCTGCACTCTTCCAGAACCATCACCACCAACCAAACCTTCAACGTCTGAAAGCGTAGCATGGTTTAAATCGCCAGGTATGGTATGCTTTAATGCCGATGCTGCAACGCCAAATTCTGCTGCGTCTTTCATAGATTTGCCGGTTACCAAGCCGTAAATGAAACCACTCGCAAATGAATCTCCGCTACCAACGCGATCTATAATACGTACGTTATATTCTTTGGTGTGGTGAAACTCGTTACCATCGTAAACCAAGGCGCTCCATCCGTTATCAGATGCGCTATGGCTTTCCCTTAGTGTAGAGGCAATGTATTTGAAATTGAATTTCGCTTTCATTTGCTTGCAAACATCTTTAAATCCGTCTAAATTTAATTCGCCTTTAGTTACATCAGTATCTCCTGCTTTAAAACCTAAACTGGTGTCAGCATCTTCTTCGTTACCGATACAAACATCTACGTATTGGCAAAGATCTGTCATTACTTTTCTAGCTTTTTCTTTACTCCAAAGCTTTTTACGGTAATTCAAATCTATACTTGTAGTAATTCCCCTATCTTTTGCGGCTTTTAAAGCGGCTAAGGTTAAAGCGGCAGATCTATCGCTTAATGCTGGCGTAATACCGGTTGTGTGAAACCAATCTGCACCTTCAAAAATCTCATCCCAATCAAATTCAGAAGCATCGGTCTCAGAAATCGAAGCGTCTGCCCTGTCATAAACTACTTGAGAAGCCCTCATAGAAGCCCCGGTTTCCAAGAAATAGATCCCTAACCTTTTACCACCTCTGGCAACAAATTTGGTGTCAACGCCGTACCTGCGTAAATGGTTAATTGCCGCCTGGCCAATGGCTGTATCTGGCACTTTAGAAACAAAAGTTCCGTTTAAACCGTAATTACAAAGAGCAGCGGCAACGTTTGCCTCGCCACCTCCGTAGGTTACATCAAAACTATCGCTTTGTACAAATCTTTTAAAATCTGGGGTTGATAATCTCATCATGATTTCCCCTAGGGTTACTACTTTTTTAGACATCTTATTTGGTTATTTGATTATAAAAATTGGCTTTATATTGAGATAATGGTTTACGTAAATTACTCAAAATTAAACTTAAAAGAATACAATTTAGAGGTTTGCACAAAAAAATCATCGGTAACGATTGCGTAGATTGTTGGGGTATTATTGTAGCTTTACCTTTATATAATGCCTATTTTAGTTACCTCTTAATAAAACCCAATTATAAAATGGACAAAAAATCACTGCTTTTAAAAGCAATTACCGATCAAGGTATGCTTCCTTTATTTTTTCATGCCGATGAACAAAAAACAATTGATATATCCCAGGCTGTTTACGATGTAGGGGTAAGGGTTATAGAATACACCAACCGTGGGAAAGAAGCATTATCAAACTTTAAGAAATTAAAAGAGGTTGCGCAAAGATCAATGCCCGAACTGAAATTAGGTATCGGAACCATTAAAACACCACAAGAAGCACAAGATTTTATTGATGCCGGAGCAGATTTTATTGTTTGCCCGATAGTTACACCAGAAGTGGCCGAGGTTTGTAACAGAGCTGATTTGCTATGGATCCCAGGCTGCATGACACCTACCGAAATCTCTATCGCCCAAAAACACGGCGCAGGTTTGATCAAGATTTTCCCCGCTAATATTTTAGGCCAAGAATTTATCTCTTCTATCAAAGATTTATTTAGGGGGCAATTGTTTATGCCAACCGGGGGTGTAGATTTAAGCAAAGAAAATATCAGTAGCTGGTTTAAGGCTGGCGTTTGTGCCGTGGGCATGGGGAGTAAACTCATCAGCAAAGATGTGATGGAGAGCGGAAAATACGAGCAATTGGCTAAAAATACCAAAGAGGTATTGGCTGTAATACAATCAATTAAATAACCAATAATGACATTAAACGAAAAGATCGGTAAATATAGATGGACAATTTGCAGTCTGCTATTTTTTGCCACCACCATCAATTATTTAGATAGGCAAGTGCTTTCCCTAACCTGGAAAGATTTTATAGCACCAGAATTTGGATGGACAAATAACGATTACGGTAATATTACCGCATTGTTCTCTATATTTTATGCAGTTTCTTTGTTGTTTGCCGGAAGATTTGTGGATTGGTTGGATACTAAAAAAGGCTTTATGTGGGCTATTGGTATTTGGTCTTTAGGCGCTTGTTTGCATGCCTTTTGTGGTATAGCAACCTCTGGGATTTTAACCGGGACATGGTTTGTAGGTTTTGCAGGTGCTAAAGATGCCATCCATGCGGCAAACAATACAGCCTTGGTTGCCTCTACAAGCGTAACTTTCTTCATCTTCGCCCGTTTTGTATTGGCATTGGGCGAGGCGGGCAACTTTCCAGCTGCTATTAAAACAACGGCAGAATATTTCCCCAAAAAAGACCGGGCTTTTTCTACCAGTATATTTAATGCCGGCGCAACCGTTGGAGCTTTGGTAGCACCTATAACCGTACCGTTTATTGCCGAAGCTTATGGCTGGGAGATGGCTTTTATAGTAATTGGTGCTTTGGGTTTTATATGGATGGGATTTTGGGTATTTATGTACGAAAAACCAGAAAAACATAAAAGAGTTACCGAGGCAGAATTAGCTTACATACAACAAGACATTACCGCTGATAGCAAAATAGTAGGATATGTGCCAGAAACAGCTGATAAAGTATCATTTATAGATTGTTTTAAATATAAACAAACCTGGGCTTTTGCCTTTGGCAAGTTTATGACCGATGGAGTTTGGTGGTTCTTCTTATTCTGGACACCTGCCTATTTAAGTTCTGTTTACGGCATGGATTCTGCCGATGCAGCATTCCCTTTGTTCATTTTATATGCAATCACTCTATTATCAATTATTGGCGGTTGGTTGCCAACTTACTTTGTAGATAAAAAAGGGATGAATCCTTACGATGGAAGAATGCGATCCATGTTGATTTTTGCTTTCTTCCCCTTATTGGCAATGGTTGCCCAACCTTTAGGGCATTTAACTTATTGGCTGCCGGTAATCATTATTGGGGTTGCGGGTGCGGCACATCAGGCTTGGTCTGCAAATATATTTACAACCGTAAGCGATATGTTCCCTAAAAAAGCGATAGCTACCATTACAGGGATTGGCGGATTAGCTGGTGGCGTTGGATCTACTTTTATAAATAAAGGCTCTGGTTTATTATTTGATTATAGTAAAACAACTCAAATGAATTTCTTAGGTTTTCATGGGATAGAAGCCGGGTACTTTATCGTGTTTTCTGTTTGCTCTGTTTGCTATTTGATTGGCTGGTTGGTAATGAAGGCATTAGTACCTGTTTATAAACCCATTACTACTTTATAATTAATATTTAACATTTTTTTAGAGGGGAGATTTCTATTCGGAAATCCCCTTTTTTATTTTTGATTTATTTTAATCTCTTTAAAACATTTTTATCAGTTTTATCCTTTTAAAGAAAGATGCTAAATGATAAAGATTTAAACTTATTACGTATTACAGGCGACCAACCTGCCGATGATTTTGTGAATCTTTATTTTTCTGATCCCGATAAAAAATCACGATTGGGTCTTGCCTTAAGGCAACTGTGTTCAAATAAAGATTGGGCTTTCTTTATCTCCCAAATCCCAGAAGCTTCTTTTTTTGATCTAGAATTAGGGAACATCATATCCCCATTAAAAAAAGAGATCAATAGCGCCCGCAAATTTTTTCTATCTAAAGAAGAATACATTTTACAGCTATTGGGCCTGCTTTCTTTGCCTTATTGTTATGCTGCCGCCGATGGTGCAAAAGTGCTTTACCAAACAGAAAGGATGTACAAAGATGTGCATAAACGCCTAGAAGAAACCGCACAATTTGTTGGTTCTATTATGAAAAAAAATGCTTTTGAAGATGATGGTTGTGGGAAAGTACAAATTTTTAAAGTGAGGGTAATGCATGCCGCCGCTCGTTTTTATTTAAAAAAACAGAATTGGGACAACTCTTTAGGCTTGCCCGTAAACCAAGAAGATATGGCGGGCACCAACCTTTCTTTTTCTTTGATCGTTATCAGGGGATTAAGGAAAATGGGGTTTAACATCAGCTATCAAGATCAAATGGATTATATAAAATATTGGAGCTGGATAGGGCAGATGCTTGGTGTTAAACCAGAATTGCTGCCCAAAAACGGCAAAGAAGCAAGAGAGATAGATAAAATTATTAGTGAGCGACAATTCAAAGCATCGCCGGAAGGCAAACAATTGACAGTTTCATTATTAAACTGTTTCTATCAACTAAACGATCATAAAGTTTTTAATAATGAAGAAATTGCCGCTTATATGCGCTTTCTTTTGGGTAATAAAGCAGCAGATATCATTAATTTACCAACCGCTACTTTTCCATCTTCAAAAAGGAGATTACTTAAATTGAAATCAATCTTTTCATAAATTCTTTTAAAATCTTAACCACATAAGAAACTTTTAATTAAAATATTTAAAAGGCTTTGGCATTGTACTTGTGAAACAAGGAAAATTAAAATTGAAACATTATGAAACATTTAAAATTTATTGCAATTCTAGCTTTGGGAGCGATTACCTTTTCTTCATGTTCTAAAAATAATGATGCGCCCAGTAATGGAGATGGTAAAAACGTGAAATTTACCTTTACTGTAACCGGTGTAAACCCAGCAGAGATTGATAATGTATCATTTATTGCCGTTGGCGGAAACTCAACGAATGATAAAACAATCTGGAAAGTTAATGGGGTTACCAAAAATAATGAACAGGATATAAGTTTAGGAGAAGATGATTTTACCGGCAGCACTAAAACTTACGTTGTAGAGTCTATCAAACCGCTTACATCTGCCCAAATTAGTTTGCAATGTATCAACTTTGATGCGCCATACAAGATTAGTTACAAAGCCGAGGTAAACGGTAAGGTAGAAAACGATGATGAAAACATCACAGTTGATGTAAATAAGGATTATACGCACCAATACTCTTACTAAAAGCAAAATTTTATTTCACTAAAGCCATCCTCATAAAAGATGGCTTTTTTTGTTGACCAAAATTTGGGTAAGAATTTTGATGAGTATATTTTATATACCAATATCATGAGCGATCAAAAAAATAGTGCTTGGTGGAAAGAAGCGGTTATTTATCAGATATACCCCAGAAGTTTTAAAGATAGTAACAGAGATGGTATAGGTGATTTAAAGGGGATCATTTCTAAACTAGATTATATTAAACGTTTGGGTGTTGATGCAGTTTGGCTTAACCCAATTTTTGCTTCCCCAAATGATGATAATGGTTATGATATTTCTGATTACCGTAACATTATGCCTGATTTTGGTAACATGGCCGATTTTGATGAGCTTTTGAGCCAGATGCACCAGAAAGATTTAAAGCTTATTTTAGATTTGGTGCCAAACCACAGTAGCGATGAGCATTTTTGGTTTCAAGAATCTAAAAAATCAAGGGAAAACCCTTATCGCGATTATTACCATTGGTGGCCGGCAGAAAAGGGTAAACCAAGCAAGAGGTTCAGCTTTTTTGATATAAACAGAGATGCTTGGGCCTACGATCAAAATACAGATGCTTATTACCTTCATTATTTCTCTCGCAAACAGCCAGATCTAAATTGGGAAAACCCAAAGCTGCGCCAAGAAATATACAATATCTTGCATTTTTGGTTAAACAAAGGTGTTGATGGTTTTAGGATGGATGTAGTGCCCTTTATATCAAAAGACACTTCTTTTCCGCCCATTCCTCCAAAATACAATGGTAATTTTGCCTATTATTATGCTAACGGGCCGTTTTTACACAAGTATTTAAAAGAGATGAACCAACAGGTTTTGAGCAAATATAACATGGTAAGTATTGCTGAAGGTATTGGTGTAAATACCGAGGATGTACATTTTTTTATTGATCCTGAAAGAAAAGAATTGGATATGCTCTATCATTTCGAGGGGATGGGAATTGGTTTTACACCAGATGGTTTCAAAGAAGCCAATCCGGATGGTTATAGCCTTTTAGAATTTAAACAGGTTTATACCAAATGGGACCAGGCTTTTGAAAAGGGTTGGGGTACTATTTACCTGGGAAACCACGATCAACCAAGAATGTTAACCCGTTGGGGAAACGATGCACCAGAATATAGGGATTATGCTGCTAAAATGTTGCATACTTTTTTATTGACCATGCGGGCAACCCCATTCATTTATCATGGCGATGAAATTGGGATGTCTAACATCAAGTTTGATGATATCAACGATTACAGGGATATTGAGAGCATCAATATGTACCAATATTTATTGGATAACGGAGGCGATCTGCCGCGATTTATAAAGGCACAGAAAATTACTGCAAGAGATAACGGGCGTACGCCTTTCCAATGGGATGATAGCGAGAACGGTGGGTTTACAGATGGGAAACCATGGCTTAAAGTAAACCCAAATTATAAAATAGTAAATGCAGAAAACCAACAAAATGATCCAAAAAGTATATTGAACTATTTTAGAGCATTAATTCAATTGCGTAAAAAGCACAAAACTTTAATTTATGGAGAGTATCAGCTTTTAGATGCTATAAACAAATCGGTATATGCTTACAGCAGAAAATATAAAGATGAAACTTTTATCATCCTTTTGAATTTTACCGCTCTGGAAGCTAATTTTAATATAGATTTTGAATTAGCTAAAGCCGAACTGATTCTTTCAAACTATGGAAATATAATAAAAAGAAATGTTTTGAAGCCTTACCAAGCTTGTATTTATAAATTAACATAATCATTAATGCAGTTTCGCAAATAAGCTTTAAGCCTTTTGCACCCTGCTTTTAGCCTTTAAAAATGAAAACATCTATCATAAAAAACGGAATATCATTTTCAGAAAAAGACAACGAGAGGTTAAAATGCGGAAGTCTCGATCTCGGCAAATTCTTGTTCAAATATACCATAGATAACCCAGAGGTTAATAATGCTGTTTCACAAGTTCTGGTTGATCTGAACAATACAGACGGCGGCGGCCCAATGGCGATATTAAAAAGTTTAGAGCCACATTTAATTAAGGATGATAGATACGGTAAAGTGAATTTCGCCTATGAATTGAAATTAGAATGGGGTTGTTCTGCCATCAAAAAAGAGCTTTTAAAACATGAAACTTTTGACTTTGAGATTAACCATGAAAAACGACTTTTATACCTGTTTTTGTTTATTCCTGCGTAGCGAATCGTTTTTGATCAAGCTTGTTCGCATAATGGCAGGGATATTCTTTTTATCGAAGCCTAAATCATCATTTCTATAAGAAATTACATTTTCGATTTCTAAATTGAAAGGGTTTTCTTCCAAATAAACCCCAGAAGCTTTTTTGTTTTGCAACCTAATATATCCACCAATATTTTTATCGCCATTTTTAACTTCAGGATTTAAAGGCAAATGTTCTGTAACCAAAACGTAATTGAATTTTTTGGTTTTCTCTAAAATCGATTTTATTTGTTGATTATTTAAGTGCTGCAAAACCTGTCTTATAATGCAAAGTTCTGCATCGGGATATTCATCCTCAATCGCATCGATAAAAATAAAATTTTGATCTTTGTTAAGGTTTCTCGTATTCAAATCGTTTATCAAAGGCTTTACCACATCTGATCCAACATAATTCACGGCCACTTGGCCTAAAACTTTTTCCATTATGGTAAAATCCCCACAACCTATTTCAAATACATTTTTTATCTGATGTTTTTTGATAAAACCGATTAGAAAAGCGATATATAAGTTGGTGTTAGCATTGCTTGTTCCTGTGCCAGAAAAAAACCTGTTCTTTCCTTGCGGTTTGCCCCAATAATTTTTTTGGTATATTTCTGTAAATAGTGCTTCGGCAGATTTCCCCTTGTTCTTTAACTCAGAAAAATAACGGATTAATTTTGGGGATAAAATGCCTTTCAAAAACCTTTTGATCATTTCTTGTTCTCTAAACAAGCATAAATATGGGCTTTAACCATCCGCCCCATGTGCCTAATTTTAGTAAATTTTTTGTTTTTATGATAAACGGCCAGTTCTTTTCCGAGAGCTAAAGTTTTTTCTAAAGGTGCAATCTCATCGGTTAAAGAAGCTTCAAAAAGCTCTTTTAAACGGTAGCGGGCCAACTTAACCCTGTGGCTGATGATACTTCTTTCTTCTTGTTGATATTGTTTCATAGATTTTTCGTTGATAGATTCCATCCCCAAAAAAACCAGATTGTTGTTCTCTTTAAAATACTGGGGCATATACAACTTCAACTTGCCTTCGTAAGATTGTTGGTCAAAATCTATCGCCCTTATGCGGTATTGGTTCCCTTCGATATCTGGCGTAATATCTACCACAAAGTTATAAGAACGCATATCGCCCAAAAGGCGCACAAAGCAGCGCTCGTTAAATTTCACAAATTCTTTACTGATACGGGTTTGGTTAAACTTAATATCATTGATGTAATCATCCACAAAAACATCGCCCGGCAAACCCGGGATATGCTCTTCTATCAAAGTTTCAGAGTCTGTGATGTAATTTATCCTGTTGGGCGATAAAATATGTTCTAGCTCCAAACCGTAAACACGTGAGGCATCTGCTCTTTTCACATAAAAATGATCGTAATTATCGTTTAAACGATTGATGATACGTACCCTAAAAGGTTTAGAATTGCCAAAAGAACAATAATCTATCCTCGATACAGAAAGATGGTCCATTACCTCCAGCCTTCCCGAAGCGTTCATCAAAGCATAGATATATTTTAATCCCGGATAAAGCTCTGCCATTTCGGCCTCGTCATAATAAACGGTTTGCCATAAGGTGTCTTTGTCGTTTTTATCTAATAAGGGTGTAGAGAGGTTAAACCGCAACATATCCGAGTACTTTACCGGGATATCGATCTCACGATCGTATTTGAGAAGGTACTCTTTAAGCGGTTTTTTTACGTTATAAAAAATCTTCTTTTTAGAGGGTACGTCATTTCTATCTTCCAAAATGCTCATACCCAAAGCTAATATTTATTTTGATTGCTTTTAAAAAGATTGATGATGACTTCTTTTGTGGGATTTAAAAACCTTGTTATTTATCCAATAGGCTGCTTTAGTGGTTAAAATGCCTACACCTGCCCCGGCAATAACATCTCCCAAATAATGCCTGTTATTGTACATGCGCAAGGTGCCCGTTGCGGCGGCGGCCAAATAACCGCTATAGCTCAAAATAGGAGATGATTTTTTAAACTCTTGGTGCATAAACTCTGCAGCGGCAAAAGCTGTTGCGGTATGCCCAGAGGGGAAAGAATTATTGGCACTGCCATCTGGCCTTAATTCACCGGTAAGTTTTTTTACGGCAAGAACCGTCCCGGCCATTAAAACCGTTGATATGCTGTAAACCCTTATAGAGCCAAAAAAATCGTTCTGGCTTTTTACACCAGCGGCCTTTAGGGCAAAGGTTGCAACCGCAGGAGAAAACTGAAGGTAATTATCTGCCGAAGTATGAAAAGTGGGGTGGTCTTCTACAATTTCATTTCTAATATCCACGTTCCATTCGCGAACCTCTGTACTGGCCAAAGAAGAAAAACCATAAGTGATAAATGCTACTGGCGCAATTAGATATTCTTGGTTTTTCCATTGAAAACCTGTTTTTTTTATGGTTAATGGCCTATCCGTACTGATTTTGGTAGAATCTAAGCTTTGCGCAATAGTGAAATTTATTGTACAAATTAAAATGGCGAATAAAAAGATTAGTTTTCTCATTATGCTTTGAAATTGAAAAACAATTCTGAAGATATTCTGTACAAACAGAAAGAGCAGCAATTTTATTTGCCGCTCTTGTTAAAGTTTAAGAAAAAAAATCTACTTCTTGTCTTTATTTCCGTTGGTTGGTTTAGAGATAGATTCTCTCATATCCGTATCCGCTTGGATATTTTGCATCTTATAATAATCCATAATTCCAAGGTTCCCGTTTCTAAATGCTTCAGAGATCGCTAAAGGTATCTGCGACTCGGCCTCAATAACTTTTGCTCTTGCATCTTGTGCCTTTGCTCGCATCTCTTGCTCATAAGCAACAGCAAAAGCCCTACGTTCTTCCGCTTTGGCATTAGCTACTTTTAGATCTGCTTCGGCCTGATCGGTTTGTAATTTTGCGCCAATATTATCGCCAATATCAATGTCCGCAATATCAATGGATAAAATCTCAAAAGCGGTCCCAGAGTCTAATCCTTTAGATAATACCACTTTAGATATTTTATCTGGGTTTTCTAGTACCTCTTTATGGCTTACTGCCGAGCCTATGGTGGTAACAATACCTTCGCCAACTCTTGCTAAAATGGTTTCCTCACCCGCACCACCAACCAATTGGTTGATATTTGCCCTAACGGTAACCCTTGCTTTCGCTATTAGTTGGATCCCGTCTTTTGCCACGGCCGCAACAGGTGGCGTATTTATAACCCTAGGGTTAACCGATAGTTGTACCGCTTCAAAAACATCCCTACCTGCCAGATCTATGGCGGTTGCCAATTTAAAATCTAAGGGTATGTTTGCCTTATCGGCAGATATGAGCGATTTTATTACATTGTTAACGTGGCCGCCTGCCAAATAATGCGTCTCAATCTCGTTAGAGGTAAGGTTGAGGCCTGCCTTTGTTGATGTGATCAACGCGTTAACAACCAATGAAGGGGGTACACGCCTTAACCTCATTAATACTAAATTAAGTAAGTTTATTTTTACACCTGATAATTGTGCGGTAAACCATAAGTTAACAGGTAAAATATATAGCACAAAGAAAAGTGCTACAACGCTACCAATGATAATAAAAATTACGCCGTAAGAGCCATCCATTTTTAGGTTTTTATTTATGAATTTACAATATCGTCAATTGTTTTGAAATTAGGAAGATCTCCGGCAGATTCCAATACTTCTGCATAAATTATCTTTTGATTTTCATCGATTACAAATGCAGCTCTTTTAGAAACACCTTTTAAATTGAAAACAAATTCATCGTAAAAAGCACCATAAGCTTGTGAAGTTTCCTTGTTAAAATCAGAAAGGAGCGGGAATTGATAGTTATTGTCTTCTTTAAACTTAGCCAACGTAAAAGGAGAATCTACAGAAATGCCCAAAACCTGCGCACCTAAGCCTTCGTAAAAACCAAAGTTATCCCTCATGGTGCATAATTGCGTGGTACAAACACCTGTAAATGCCATCGGAAAAAAATGTAATATAACTTTTTTCCCCGCAAAGTCTTTTAAACTAACTTCTTTGAGTTCTGAACTAAACAATTTGAAATCTGGGGCTTTATCGCCAACTTTTAATAACATATAATTTTGATTTTGAATGAATAAACGATTTTTGATTAATAGATCAAATATTGAACTATTGGTAACACTTAATACTTTGAACTTTCCACTTTAAACCTATAGAACTTAAGATCCTAACAACTCCACCTGCTTTTGCATAATTGCCATTCCTTCTCTAAAAGAATGTGGTTCATAACCCAATTCTTTGATTGATTTGTCTAAGATAAACCCTGTTTTTACCGGCCGTTTAGCAGCCTGGTTTAATGAAGAAGAACTAATTGGGTTAATTAATGTTTTATCTAGTTGATAAAATTCTGCAACTTGCTCTACCAATTCCATAATGCTCATCATATCTTTTCCAGAAGCATTGTAAACGCCCTGTGCTTCTTTTTGGGCGGCTAGTAAACAAATTTCGGCTAGATCCTCGGCTAAAGTAGGCATACGCCATTGATCATTTACCACATTGATTGGGTTGCCTTTTTCCAACGCTCCTTTTGCCCAAAGTACAATGTTGCTACGGCTCATATCGTTAACGATCCCATAAACAATAATGGTTCTCAAAACCGTCCATTTAATATCAGAATTTTTTAATAGAGTTTCTGCGGCCAGTTTAGATTCTCCGTAAAAAGAAACAGGGTTTGGCTCTGCATCTTCTAGATAAGGGCCATTTGCACCATCAAAAATAAAATCCGTAGAAAGATGTATCAATTGTACATCATGCTTTTTACAAGCTTTTATTAAATTTTGTACTGCGGTAACATTTAAAGCCCAACAAGCCTCTCTTTCTGTTTCACAAGTATCAACGTTTGTCATGGCTGCGGTATTGATAACCGCATTGGGCAAATATTTTCCAATTACGTTATCTAGGCTTTCGTAATCCAAAATATCCATCTCTTCATAGGTATAGCCTTCTTTAATGGTAAACCTGTTTTCTCCTTTTGCGGTAGCAATTAGCTCAAAATCATTTTTAGATAAAATCCTTTGGGTTAATTTTTGGCCCAATAAACCGTTACTACCTGTTACCAAAACTTTTTTCATCGGTGCCAAATTAATCAAAAAATTTAGAGGTAGTATTTAAAAAGTTCTCTATCGCTTAAAAACAAAAAAAGGATTTGAAGCCAATCAAATCCTTTAGTAAAATATTAACCAAAAAATTATGGGAATTTTACAAACCTATAATCTGCGGTATTTACGGTTGGGATCGTTGACCCATAAGTGCTGTTAATGCTATTGATAAAACCATTAGCGGCAATTGCATATCCAAATGGCGTTAAATGAACACCGTCTAAAGAAAATACATTACCAGAAATATAAGATGAACTTGCTGCTACCCCATCAACCGAAATACCTGCCCCTTTAAACTGATTTAAGAAAGCATAAGCATCAAAAACCGCCAAGCCTTTGGCAGCTGCAATGGTTTTAATAGAGGTATTGTAACTATTTACATAATCTTTAGCAATGGCAACCTCGTCTTTATCCAATACTTGTTCATCCTTTATCGGGTTTAGCGGGCTTAACCCGTAACCATTTACGCCAATTGAGGCGGTGTTAAAAGTCAAAATTATCAGATCAGCAGAGGTTGCCAATCTTGGCGAGTGTAAGCCTGTTGCCGGGTTTAAGGCATTGATTACCAAACTGTAATTTGCTGTTTGTGGATTTGCTTTTAAACCAGCATTTATAGCAGAAACAGTTACCGTATTAAAATAAGGAATAGCCGTTACATCCGGAATGGTTGCTACCACACCTTTTTGCCCTTGGGCTGTTAAAGTGCCTATAAACGCCGAATATAAATTTGTGAAGTTTGCTTTAGACGTTAAAGCTTTTGTTGGGTCGTTATTTACTACCCCTCCATTGGTTGCCCAACCCAAAACATCGTTATTCCCTAACCAAAAAGAGAAGAAAGTATGGCTTCTTCCTGCTATAAAATTCAAATAAGTTGTGTTTCCTACTTGTGCATCTGGTAATAATCTTTCAAAATAGGGGTTTAGGGCACTAAATGTAGGTGCTGCGGCCCCAAGGTCTAAACGCATACCCGGGATTCCTAAATTTTCTATGTCCCCAGTAAATTTTATAAAATGACCCATGGCATCTCTGTAAGCTAACTTATCAGTAACTTGATTTAATATAGGTGTGCCGTTTGGGTTAAAACCTCCCAAACTTAAATAACCCGAGCCGTTAGAATGGGCATCATCAAAAAGTGACTGATTAAACGCACCGCCACCAACAAGTTTCATTTGCTTGGCAATAATACTAGGGAATGAGTTTAATTGACCATCTAAATAAAGACCACCATCTGCATAACCAGAAGTTAAAGAGTTTCCAACGGCAATATATTTAGTGAAGTCTGCGCTGCCCTTAGAAAGGGTTGGGGCATCTATTTTTGTATCGCATGCAGCTGTAATCAGTATTAGCCCAGCAAGCAACAATTTTAAAGAGTTATATTTTTTCATTTTTTTTAGCTAAATAGTAATTAAAACTTATAAGATAATCCAATCCCAGGAATGTAAACATTGGTTTTAAAAGTACCCGAAAGGTTAGACTCTAAATTGGTTTGCTTTCTGCTTTCAATCCCTTCGTATAAAAAAGATAGATCTAAATTGAATTTTGAAGTAAAATTATATCCCAAACCGGCAGATAAAATAAGTCTATTTGCATCAGGAGCCTCGGGAGTTACATAACCGTCTTTCACGGGGGTAAAAGCATAACCAACCCCAGCTCTCAACGCCAATTTATCTGTTTGTTGTTGGTTGATACCTAGTTTCAATGATGCTCCATCACTATAATTTCTTGGTGATTTTGTATCAGCCACCCTCGCATTATTATCATAATCAAACTCTAGGTTTTTGTAAACACTCCAATGTACCCAATTTGCATCAAAAGCGATGGTGGTTTTTTGTGATGGATAAAATCCAAAACCTAAGGATGTAGTTGCTGGTAATGGCAGCGAAGAATTAAACTTAGTTGGGAAACCGGCTTGCAAAGCCGTTGGTACGTCAAACGTAGCATCTCCATTATTTAATTTAGTATCAACTTTAGATCGGTGAACAATACCTATGGTTACGCCAGATAAAGTTTTAAAATAAATACCTGCATTCCAGCCGTAACCCTCGCCAGAACCATCTAAAGTGGCTTTACTGTCGCTTCCATCTGGTTTGGTAATTGGGATCGCTCTTTGTAAATTTACGCTACCATGGTTGTAAACAAAGCCTGCGCCCAATCCAATATTGTCTGTAAGCTTAACGCTTATGGTTGGCTGTATATAAATTGCCTTTAGGTTTAAAGAAATCAAAGAATATTTTCCAGACCATTGGTTTCCCCAATTAACCAGGCCGCCAAATGGCGTGTAAGCACCAATCCCAAATTTAATTTTTCCAGATTTTGGACCAAAAACCGCATAAGCCTCAAAGGGAGGTGCAACCTCGTTTTTGTTATGCTCTACCTGGTTAGATCCAGCTTTCAAAAAAGCAGATTTAAACAATAAAGGGCTAACTCCTAAATTGATCTGATTTTCTTTAAGCATAACCATTGCGCCAGGATTAAAAAATAGGGTAGCGCCATCCATGGCTGTTCCGGCCCCTGCGCCAGCCATTCCTATTTGTTTTTGCCCTTGTAGGTTAACTTGAAAACCTTGTGCAAAAATGGTAGCCGGCATCGCAATGCAAGCTGCAAGCAGTAGTTTCTTTATCATAAATCTGTTATTTATTTAAAAATAATTGGTTAATTGGGATTTGCTATGCAAACATAATAAATCTGCCGCTAACATAATAATTCTATTTTATTATTAGCGAAAAATTTTGATCAATATTCTTTTGATGAAAAAGCTTAACGATACTTTTAAAAGAACACTCTATAAAACGCATCATTTTTTTGTGTGATTGTGTTCTAAAGCCTTTTGAAACAAGGTGCTTCAAAAAACATCAAAACATTTTAAAAATTATGTTTGTTTTTAGCGAATAAAACGTAATTTTGCACACTCATTTGAAAGGTCTTAAAAGCCTAATAAACAAGAGATTTTAAATAAAATACCATTAATATATGCCAAATATTGGAAAAATAGCCCAGATCATTGGTCCGGTTATCGACGTAAGCTTTGCAGCAGAAGGTGCAAAACTCCCAAAAATTTTTGACGCTTTAGAAATTACTAAAGAAAATGGACAAAAAATTATCGTAGAGGTACAACAACACCTGGGTGAAGATAGGGTAAGAGCTGTCGCCATGGATTCTACCGATGGATTAGTAAGGGGCATGGATGTGATTGATAGCGGTACGCCAATCAAAATGCCCGTTGGAGATGCTATCAAAGGACGTGTTTTCAATGTAGTTGGAGACGCTATTGATGGTTTAGAAAATGTAGATAATTCTAAAGGAAAATCTATCCATAATTTACCTCCCAAATTTGAAGATCTTTCTACAGAAAACGAGATCCTATTTACTGGTATTAAAGTTATCGATTTATTAGAACCTTATGCAAAAGGGGGTAAAATTGGGTTATTTGGTGGTGCCGGTGTTGGCAAAACCGTACTAATCCAAGAGCTGATCAATAATATCGCAAAAGCTTATGATGGCCTTTCTGTATTTGCTGGCGTAGGTGAACGTACCCGTGAAGGCAACGACCTTTTAAGGGAGATGATAGAAGCGGGAATTATCAAATATGGCGAGAAATTTAAGCATTCTATGGAAGAAGGTGGATGGGACTTAACCTCGATAGATAAGGAAGAATTAAAAGATTCAAAAGCGACATTCGTTTTCGGGCAAATGAATGAGCCTCCCGGTGCAAGGGCTCGTGTAGCTTTATCAGGATTAACAATTGCTGAATATTATAGAGACGGCGAAGCCGATGGTCAGGGAAAGGATATCCTTTTCTTTATAGATAACATTTTCCGTTTTACTCAAGCAGGTTCAGAGGTTTCGGCATTATTAGGCCGTATGCCCTCAGCAGTAGGTTACCAACCAACTTTGGCTACCGAGATGGGAACCATGCAAGAGCGTATTACTTCTACAAAAAGAGGCTCTATTACATCTGTACAAGCAGTATATGTGCCAGCAGATGATTTAACCGATCCGGCTCCTGCAACAACTTTTGCCCACTTAGATGCAACTACGGTGCTTTCTCGTAAAATTGCCGAATTGGGCATATATCCGGCAGTAGATCCCTTAGATTCTACTTCAAGGATCTTAACTCCGGTTGTAGTTGGCGATGAACATTATACTTGCGCACAAAACGTGAAAGAAATTTTACAGCGTTACAAAGAATTGCAAGACATCATCGCTATTTTAGGTATGGATGAGTTATCCGAAGAAGATAAATTGACCGTATCAAGAGCAAGAAGGGTTCAACGTTTCTTATCACAACCATTCCACGTTGCAGAACAGTTTACGGGCTTAAAAGGTGTATTGGTTGATATTAAAGACACCATCAAAGGTTTTAACATGATCATGGCCGGCGAAGTTGACGAATATCCAGAAGGTGCTTTCAACTTAGTAGGTAATATTGAAGAAGCCATAGAAAAAGGTAAAAAACTATTAGCCGAAGCAAACGCTTAAAAAGTTGAAAGTTATAGGTTTAAAGTGATAAGACAGAACTTTAAACCTATTACTTATCAATTATAACTTATAACTCGAACATGAATTTAGAAATTTTAACACCAGATAAGAAAGTTTTTGAAGGAGAGGTAACCTCTGTTACCGTCCCGGGTACGCAAGGATCTTTTGAGATTTTAAATAATCACGCTCCCATTATATCTATCTTAGATAACGGTAAGGTTATCGTTAGAAGTGCCGGTAAAGAACAAAAATTCTATACAAAAGGTGGGGTTGTAGAAGTGATCGATAATAAAGTTATTGTTTTAGCAGAGGGTGTAAAAGAAAAATAACCTTATCCTTTTAAAATATTTTAAACCAGCCCAAAAAGCTGGTTTTTTTATGAACCGTTTTTTTAGTTTTTTCGCTGCGCAAAGAATTTTAAGAAGAATTTCGAGGTTTATTATGTAAGCATAACAGAATATACCGAAAACCAAATCGTTGTTTAGTCTAAATAATTGGAAATATAAGCTTAAACAAAGAAAATTACTTAGAATTATATTTTGCGGTTAACAAAAAAATGAAATTATATTTTTTTTGAGATTTATTTTAGAAAGTATTGTATGCGTCAAATCGATACCCTATCTTGAGAATATCAAAAATTAAGATTAAATCAAAAATGCAAAACGTCATAATTATCATAATTAATAGCTTACTGCTGATTGGCAATAAGAAAGTGGCGTGTGTAAATTAAAATAAAAAGAAATTTCTAAACGCCTTCCCAACAAGAAGGCGTTTTTTATATAAAAGGTATTCGTTTTAGATGAAATTATCAAAAAGTAACATAATTTATATTGACGGTTCGTTTAAAAACGACGCTGAAAACAGTATGGACTATAAAAGCCAAACTACGCAGTATGGTTATGGTGCTTTTGAAGGATTAAGATCTTACACCACCGGTAACGGAACAAAGATATTTAAGGCAAAAGAGCATTTTGAAAGGCTAAAAAAATCTTGTGAAAAAATCAGCATCTCTTTTAATTGGGATACTCAAAGCTTAATTAAAGATGCCTATAAATTATTAGAGGAAAATAATTTACAAAACGCCTACATCAGGCCTTTTGTATTTACAGATGAGGGCATGGATATGGTAAGCGATACCAAATCTCATATTTTGATGATGGCATGGGAATGGGATAGTTTTTACGGTGGCGATCTTTTAAAAACCTGTATCTCTACTTATGAAAAAACAAACCCAAAAGCCGCACCGGTTGATGTTAAGATAACTGGGAACTATCTGAATTCTGTTTTAGCGATCACAGAAGCAAAAAGTAGAGGTTTTGATGAAGCAATCTTGTTGGATATGAACGGTTTTATCGCAGAATCAACCTCTGCAAATGTTTTTATAGAGAAAGATGGAGTGCTTTATACACCACAAAAAGGAAATATAATGGCTGGTATTACCCGTAAAACGGTAATTCAAATTGCAGAACAATTAGATATTGAAGTGATAGAAAAAAATATTACTACGGATGAATTTAAAAATGCAGATGCGGCCTTTCTTTGTGGAACAGCGGTAGAAATTATAGGTTTAAAATCAATTGATGATCATGGATACCCTTTGGCTTTCGCCGATAGTATTGGCTCTAGCATACAAAGGGTATATAAAAGTTTAGTGTTAGATAAATTAAGTTTTGAAGTCATTATATAAATGGAATTAAATAAATACAGTAAAACATTTACACAAGATAAAACCCAACCGGCAACACAGGCCATGTTGTATGGCTTGGGTTTAACCACAGAAGATCTATCAAAGGCACAAATTGGCATTGCAAGCATGGGTTACGATGGCAATACCTGCAATATGCACCTTAATGATTTGGCGGCAATCGCCAAAAAAGGTGTTTGGGGCCAAAATTTAGTCGGTTTAACATTTAATACCATCGGGATTAGTGATGGGCTTACCAACGGTACCACGGGGATGCGTTACTCTCTGGTCTCTCGAGATATAATCGCAGATTCCATAGAATCGGTTTGTGCAGCCCATTTTTATGATGGCGTTATCGCTTTGCCGGGTTGCGATAAAAATATGCCGGGTGCTATCATGGCAATGGGTCGTTTAAATCGCCCAAGCATCATGATCTACGGCGGAAGTATCCATCCCGGTCATTACAAAGGGGAAGAACTGAATATCGTTTCTGCTTTTGAAGCTTTAGGAAAAAAACTGGCAGGCAATATTTCTGATGAAGACTACCAAGGTGTGATAGAAAACGCTTGCCCGGGTGCAGGTGCATGCGGAGGGATGTACACTGCAAACACGATGGCATCAGCCATCGAGGCTATGGGAATGAGTTTGCCTTATAGTTCTTCATATCCCGCCTTGAGCGAGGAAAAGAAAAACGAGTGCTTGGAAGCAGGTAAATACATCAAGATATTACTGGAAAAAGACATCAAGCCCAAAGACATCATGACCAAAAAAGCATTTCATAATGCTTTGATCATAGTGATGGTTTTGGGAGGTTCTACCAATGCTGTTCTGCATTTAATTGCCATGGCAAAATCTGTTGGATTGAAATTAACTTTAAAAGATTTTCAAGACATCAGCGATAAAACACCAGTAATTGCAGATCTAAAACCGAGCGGCAAATATTTGATGGAAGATGTGCACAACATGGGGGGCATGCCTGCCATCATGAAATATTTATTGAAAAAAGGTTTGTTACATGGCGATTGTATCACCGTTACCGGGAAAACAATGGCAGAAAACGTTGCTGATGCAAAAGACTTGGATTTTGAAGCTCAAGATATTATTCGCCCATTAGAAAAACCGATCAAAGCAACCGGGCATTTACAAATGTTGTATGGCAATATTGCCACCTTAGGTGCGGTAGCTAAAATAAGCGGTAAAGAAGGAGAATCATTCAAAGGGCCGGCCCGTGTTTTTGATGGCGAATTTGAACTGATCGCGGGCATATCATCAGGGAAAGTTAAAGCTGGAGATGTGGTGGTAATTAAAAATGCAGGCCCCAAGGGCGCACCGGGAATGCCAGAAATGCTTAAACCAACTTCCGCTATTTATGGTGCAGGTTTAGGTGCTTCGGTAGCATTAATCACAGATGGACGCTTTTCTGGCGGAACGCATGGGTTTGTAGTAGGGCATATTACACCAGAAGCCGTAGAAGGTGGAAACATCGGTATTATCCAAGACAATGATTTGATTGAGATTAGCGCAATAACCAATACCATTAACTTAATGGTAAGCGATGATGAGATAGCAAAAAGGAGAGCAGCTTGGGTAAAACCAGAACCACCGGTAAAAAATGGGGTGCTTTATAAATATTATAAATTGGTTAAAAACGCAACTGAGGGTTGTGTTACGGATGAAGATTAAATTGTTTAACCATAGACATTTCGCAAATATGTAGGGAGAGCCACTTGGGCTATCAATATAATTGCGATAGGCAGCGTTAACGATAGCAGCGGCATCCCCGCCCGTAATTCGGGCAGGCTTTTTTGTCATCCTAATAATTGTCGCTCTGAGCCTTGTCACTCTGAGCCTTGTCACTCTGAGCGGAGTCGAAGAGGGAGTCGAAAAGGGAGTTGAGGGATAAGACAAAAAAGGTATATCCGCCAGTTGGCGGAGTGTTAAACGCCAAAATAAAAAGAAACAAACAAAAAAGTGATGGATACACTTGAATTAAAAGATAAACAAGCACAAGGATCAGTTAAAACCGAGGAACTATCAGGTTCTCAAATCTTATTAAAAGGACTGATTGAAGAAGGTGTGGACACCATTTTCGGTTATCCCGGAGGTGCCATTATGCCAATTTATGATGCGCTTTATGATTTCAAAAAAGAGCTGAACCATATTTTGGTACGCCATGAGCAAGGTGCAACCCATGCTGCCCAAGGTTATGCCCGTACATCAGGTAAAGTTGGGGTTGTTTTTGCAACCAGTGGCCCAGGGGCAACCAATTTAATTACCGGAATTGCCGATGCACAGATTGATAGTACACCATTGGTGTGCATTACTGGGCAAGTTTTCGCCTCACTTTTAGGCACCGATGCTTTCCAAGAAACAGATGTGATCAATATCACTACGCCTGTAACCAAATGGAATTACCAGGTAACGGATGCTTCTGAAATACCAGAAGTTTTGGCAAAGGCATTCTATATCGCTAAATCTGGCAGGCCGGGCCCTGTTTTGATTGATATTACCAAAAATGCGCAGATACAAAAAATAGAGACGGAAGCTTATCAGAAATGTGGACACATTAGAAGCTACCGCCCTTACCCAATTGTTCGCCAATCTTATGTGGAGCAAGCTGCAGCCTTGATCAACAGTGCCAAAAAACCTTTTATACTTTTTGGGCAAGGGGTGCTTTTGGGAAATGCAGAGCAAGAGTTTAAGGCATTTGTAGAAAAATCGGGTATCCCAGCTGCATGGACTATTTTAGGGGTTGGCGCAATCCCAACCGATCATCCTCTAAATGTTGGGATGTTGGGTATGCATGGCAATTATGGCCCAAATGTTTTAACCAACGATTGTGATGTGCTGATTGCCATTGGAATGCGTTTTGACGACCGCGTAACCGGCAGATTAGACAAATATGCTAAACAGGCAAAGGTGATCCATTTGGATATCGATCCTGCCGAAATTGATAAAAACGTAAAAGCTACCGTTCCTGTTTGGGGAGATTGCAAGGAGACCTTACCACTTTTGACGGCATTGATAGATGAAAAATCACATAACGAATGGTTGGCGAGATTTAGAGAATACACCCAAAAAGAAATTGACCAAGTAATTAATGCAGAATGTAACCCAACAAGTGGAGAATTAACCATGGGCGAGGTCATCAACCAATTAAACACCCTAACCAATGGCGATGCGATTATCGTTACAGATGTTGGGCAGCACCAGATGGTGGCTTGCCGATATGCGAAATTTAACCATACCAGAAGTAACATTACCAGTGGCGGTTTAGGTACCATGGGCTTTGCCCTTCCGGCAGCAATTGGTGCCAAATTTGGTGCGCCAAATAAAACCGTTGTTGCTGTAATTGGCGATGGTGGTTTCCAAATGACCATCCAAGAATTGGGCACCATTATGCAAAGCGGTATCGATGTGAAAATCATGATCTTGAACAACCAGTTTTTGGGCATGGTGCGCCAGTGGCAAGAATTATTTAACGAAAGAAGGTATTCTTTTGTGGACATTACCAGCCCAGATTTTGTTGCCGTTGCCAAGGGATATTACATTGAAGGGCAAAAAGTTTCTGAAAGGGAAAACTTGGTAGAAGCATTAAAAACAATGCTCAACCATAAAGGATCCTATCTTTTAGAAGTGATGGTAACCAAAGAAAATAATGTTTTCCCGATGGTGCCGCAAGGTTGTAGCGTAAGTGAAATCAGATTAAAATAAACCTTCAAATCACATAAAAATGGAATCAACAATAGAAAAGAAGGAATTTAACATCACGGTTTATACCGAAAACCAGATTGGTTTATTAAATAGAATCGCCATTATCTTTAGCAGGAGAAAGCTGAATGTGGAGAGTTTAAATACTTCCCCTTCTGAGGTAGAAAGTATCCACCGCTTCAATATCGTGATAACAGAAACCGAGGAGGTAGTAAAAAAAGTTGCCCGCCAGCTAGAGAAGCAAGTGGAGGTTTTAAAAGTTTATTTTAATACCAATGATGATGTGATTTGGCAAGAATTGGCACTTTATAAAGTACCAACAGATGTGATTGCAGAACATGTGAGCGTAGAACGTTTGCTTCGCGAATATGGCGCAAGAGCGGTTGTGATCCGTAAAGATTATACTGTTTTTGAAACAACTGGCCACCGTGAAGAAACAGATGCCTTGGTAAATGTATTGCAGCAATACGGCCTTATTGAATTTGTAAGGAGTGCCAGAGTAGCCATTATTAAAGATAGCGATGGTTTCCACGCAAAGCTTCGTGAATTTGAAAGATTGGAACCAGGAGAAGATGTAGTGGAGAACGAGTATTTGAACAAAGGGCAAAAAGTTTTTACCATGTAATTTTAGTCCATACACCAAGGACAATAAACTATTTAACAAAAAGAAAATGTCAAATTATTTCAACACATTACCATTAAGAGAAAAATTAAACCAATTGGGTGTTTGCGAATTTATGGATAGCAGCGAATTTGCCGATGGCGTAGATGCTTTAAAAGGCAAAAAATTGGTCATTATAGGTTGCGGTGCGCAAGGCTTAAACCAAGGTTTAAACTTACGTGATAGCGGATTGGACGTGAGCTACACTTTACGTAAAGAGGCAATCGATGGGAAAAGAGATTCTTGGAAAAACGCCACAGAAAACAATTTTAAGGTAGGTACCTATGAAGAATTGATCCCTTCTGCAGATATTTTGATCAACTTAACCCCAGATAAACAACATACCGCTGTTGTAAAAGCGGTAATGCCTTTGATGAAACAAGGAGCTACACTTTCTTACTCTCATGGTTTCAATATCGTAGAAGAAGGGATGCAAATCCGTAAGGATATTACCGTGATTATGGTAGCCCCAAAATGCCCGGGAAGTGAAGTAAGGGCAGAATATGTAAGAGGTTTTGGAGTACCAACATTAATTGCCGTTCACCCAGAGAACGACCCACAAGGAAAAGGATTAGCGCAAGCAAAAGCTTATGCCGTGGGTACAGGTGGGCATAAAGCGGGTGTTTTATTGTCTTCTTTTGTAGCAGAAGTAAAATCAGACTTAATGGGCGAGCAAACCATTCTTTGCGGTTTATTGCAAACGGGCTCTATCCTATCTTTCGATAAAATGATGGAGAAAGGGATTGATGCCGGTTATGCTTCAAAACTGGTTCAATATGGTGTGGAAGTAATTACCGAAGCCTTAAAACAAGGTGGTATTACTGCCATGATGGATAGATTGAGCAATCCTGCAAAGATCAAAGCTTTTGAAATTTCAGAAGAATTAAAAAACATCATGCGTCCGCTTTTCCAAAAGCATCAAGATGATATCATGAGCGGAGAATTTAGCAAGACCATGATGGAAGACTGGGCAAACGGAGATAAAAACCTATTAAAATGGAGAGCGGAAACCGGAGAAACCGCTTTTGAAAAAACCCCGGCCGGCGATGTAAAAATCAACGAGCAGGAGTATTTCGACAATTATACTTTGATGGTAGCTTTTGTAAGAGCAGGTGTGGAGCTGGCTTTTGAAACTATGGTACAGGCAGGCATCAAACCAGAATCTGCTTATTATGAGTCTTTACATGAAACCCCATTGATTGCCAACACCATTGCCCGTAAAAAATTATTCGAAATGAACCGTGTGATTTCTGATACGGCAGAATATGGTTGCTATTTATTTGACCAGGCTTGTAAACCTCTGTTAAAAGATTTCATGAAGAAAGTAGGCACCGATTTAGTAGGCAAAAACTTTAATGAAGGCAAAGATGGCGGCGTGGACAATAAAAAACTGATTGAAGTGAACGAGACAATCCGTACGCACCAGGTAGAAAAAGTAGGGGCAGTTTTGCGTAGGGCGATGACGGCCATGAAAGCGATTAAAACGGCTTAGGAGATTGTCACATTGAGCGGAGTCGAAATGTAGGCTTCGACTCCGCTCAGCCTGACAAATAAATAATAAAATGAAAAAATCTATTGTTCATATCCAAAATTTAAATCTCAAATACCAAAGCAATTTGGTGTTTGATGATTTGAGCTGGGCTATCCAAAACGGAGAGCAATGGGTTTTATATGGTGCAAGCGGAAGCGGAAAAACTTCTTTAGCCAAAGCAATTGCTGGTTTGTTAGAATATTCGGGAGAAATTTTAATCAATTTTGATGATAAAAGTAAACTACCCGCAAAGGTATTATTAGTGGATAGTTGGTATCAATTCAAAAATCTGGAAGGTGTTGCCAACTTCTATTACCAACAAAGATACACCAGTCAGCAGGCTAAGGAGACTTTAACCGTAAATGCTGAATTAATGTATTTTGGCAAAGAAAATCATTTGGCTTTCGCCGATGCTGAACCCATTTTGATCGCTTTAGGTTTTGAGCGGTTAAAAAATTCACAGTTGATCCAATTATCAAGCGGGGAACACAAGAAATTGCAATTGGTAAAGGCTTTATGGCTAAAACCTCAATTCTTGATCATCGACCAGCCCTATACAGGTTTGGATTCGGCCTCTCGTGAAAACCTAAACATTCTATTGGATGATGCAGCAACTGGTGGCGTTCAGTTGGTTTTAATATCAAATGACCAAGCATTGCCTTCTTGCATCAACCGCTTTGCAGAAATAAAAGATGGGAGATTGGCTATCGCAAATGAAGCTTTTAAAATATCGGCTTTGCCAAATGGAAGCTTGGGCGAAATTCCAAGGTTTTTAAGAGAAGCACCAAAATATTCGTCAGAGTTGATCGCCAAAATGGTTGATGTAAATATCAGCTATGGCGAAAAGCAAGTATTGAAGAATATCGATTGGGAAGTAAAAGCAGGCGAAAAATGGTTATTGCAAGGCCCAAACGGTTCTGGTAAATCAACATTATTGAGTTTGATTAACGGCGATCATCCACAATCTTATGCCAATAAAATCTATCTATTTGGCAACAGACGGGGAAGCGGCGAAAGCATTTGGGACATTAAACAGCATATAGGTTTGATATCGCCAGAATTTCATTGGTATTTTGATAATAACTCTACCGTTTGGGGAAGTATCGCTTCGGGCTTATATGATTCTTTGGGTTTATTTAAAACCTTACCCTATTCTAAAACCATTGAAGTTGATGAATTGATCAAATTTTTTGGCTTAACCGAAAACAAGAACGATCTATTTAACACGCTGCCTTTGGGGAAACAGCGCTTGGTTTTATTGGCCAGGACTATCATCAAAAATCCAGAATTATTGATTTTAGACGAACCTTGCCAAGGTTTAGATCATCAACAAACACAATATTTTAATCAATTAATTGATGAGCTGTGCACCAACGGAATAACAGTGATTTATGTTGGCCATTATGAATCGCAGCTTCCTTCTTGCTTAGAAAAAAGGATCTTTTTGGAAGAAGGCAAAGTTAAATTGATAGAAGAGATTAAAAAAGAAAAAGTGCAAGAGCACTTTGAATTGGTATTATAAAAACAAACAAAATCCTCCCAGTCTCTCCCTTACCAAAAGGAGAGGGGGCTGTGGGGTAAGGCTGATATGTTACACGACCCAAATAGAATTTACATTTTCGACACTACCTTACGTGATGGCGAACAAGTGCCAGGTTGCCAATTGACCACTTCTGAAAAGATAGAAATCGCTTTGCGACTGGAAACTTTGGGTGTTGATGTCCTTGAGGCGGGTTTTCCGGTATCAAGCCCCGGAGATTTTAACAGCGTGGTAGAACTTTCAAAAGCAATAAAACAACCTATCATTTGCGCTTTAACCAGGGCCAATAAAAAGGATATCGATGTTGCTGTTGATTCTTTAAAATACGCCAAAAGACCGCGTATCCATACTGGTATCGGCTCATCAGATATGCACATCAAATACAAATTTAACAGTACCCGTGAGGATATTTTACAACGTGGCGTTGATGCCGTAAAATATGCGAAGAAATTTGTTGAGGATATAGAGTTTTACGCAGAAGATGCCGGACGGGCAGATAATGCTTTTTTAGCGCAAATGGTTGAGGCCGTTATCGCTGCGGGTGCAACCGTGGTAAATATCCCAGATACAAACGGTTACTGCTTGCCAGATCAATATGGGGCAAAAATCAAATATTTAATGGATCACGTTCCCAATATCGATAAAGCCATTATCTCTGTTCATTGCCATAACGATTTAGGTTTGGCAACAGCAAATACCATAGCAGGTATCCAAAACGGTGCAAGGCAGGCAGAATGTACCATTAACGGAATTGGGGAAAGAGCAGGAAATACATCTTTGGAGGAAGTGGCAATGATCTTAAAAACCCATCAAGCCTTAAATAAGCACACCCAGATCAACTCCAAACATTTTTATGAATTGAGCGGAATGGTAAGCCGCATGATGCGTATGCCAGTGCAGCCAAACAAAGCCATTGTGGGTAAAAACGCATTTGCGCACAGTTCGGGCATCCACCAAGATGGGGTTTTAAAGCATCGTGAAAACTATGAAATCATCAATCCAGAAGATGTAGGAATAGACCAATCTGAGATTATTTTAACGGCCAGAAGCGGGCGGCATGCCTTAAAACACCATTTAGAAAGATTGGGTTACGTGTCAGAAAAAATCAATTTAGACGATGTTTACGAACGCTTTTTAGCTATTGCCGATTCTAAAAAAGAAATAAAAGACGATGACTTATTATCTTTGATGAGCGATGGCACAGAGCGCAATTACAAAGCAGGCGTAACCGTTAAGTTATTGCAGGTAATGTGCGGCGATCCATTGATCCCAACATCAATTATCAAATTGGATATTAACGGCAAAATGTTCGAGGCAACATCATCAGGTAATGGCCCGGTTGATGCCACCATTAAAGCCATCAACTCTATTTTAGAAAAAGAAATTTGTATCAAAGCATTCCATATTGATGCCATTGAAGGCGGAAGCGACGATGTGAGCAAAGTGAACATGAGGATCAAATATCTAGATAAGAATTATAACGGGTACGGTTTCAGTACGGATATTGTGCAGGCATCGGCCAATGCTTATCTGGATGCGGTAAACAAGTTTATATAAGTTTTTGTCATGATGAATTTATTTCAGCACCTCATAAATAAGGCTCAATAATATAATAAGATGCTGAAACGAGTTCGAAATGACCGAAAGGATGTGGTTAAGGAGAACAAGTTTATATAAGGTTTTGTCATGCTGAATTTATTTCAGCATCTCATAAATAAGGCTCAATAATATAATAAGATGCCGAAACGAGTTCGGCATGATTGAAAGGATGTGGGTAAGGAGAACAAGTTTATATAAGGTTTTGTCATGCTGAATTTATTTCAGCATCTCATAAATAAAGCTTAATAATATAATAAGATGCCAAAACGAGTTCGGCATGACCGAAAGGATTGAAAGAAATATAATGATTAGGGCGTTCCCCGCTAGCTGGCGGAGTGTTAAAACGCCAAAAAAAATTAAACAATTATGTTATCATGTAGGGATAATCCTCGGATTATCCGTTAATGACAGAAAAGAATAAAAACAAAATAAGATGAGCAAAACATTATTTGACAAGGTGTGGGACGGCCATGTAGTCCGCAAGATTGAAGGAGGGCCAGATGTGCTTTTTATCGATCGTCATTTGATACACGAAGTAACCAGTCCGGTGGCATTTTTGGGATTGAAAAGTCGTGGAATCAAGGTTTTATATCCAGAGCGTACCTTCGCAACGGCAGATCATAATACCCCAACAATCAACCAGCACTTACCGGTTGAAGACCCGCTTTCTGCAAACCAGTTGAAAGCTTTGGAGAGCAACAGTAACGAATACGGCATTTCGCACTGGGGATTGGGGCATCAAAAAAACGGAATTGTGCATGTAGTAGGGCCAGAGTACGGAATTACACAACCGGGCGCAACCATTGTTTGTGGCGATTCGCACACTTCTACCCACGGAGCTTTCGGGGCAATTGCTTTTGGTATAGGGACATCTGAAGTGGAGATGGTTTTGGCTACCCAATGTATCATGCAACCTAAACCACAAAAAATGAGGATCAATATTACTGGTTCTTTGGGTTATGGTGTTACGCCGAAAGATGTGGCTTTGTTCATTATTTCCCAACTGACAACTTCTGGTGCCACGGGTTATTTTGTTGAATATGCAGGAAAAGTTTTTGAAGAGATGACGATGGAAGGCCGTATGACGGTTTGTAATTTGTCTATCGAGATGGGTGCCCGTGGCGGGATGATTGCCCCGGATGAGACCACCATCAATTATGTAAAAGGAAGGGAATTTTCCCCGTCAGCTGACGGGGAGGCTTGGGATAAAGCTTTAGCTTATTATAAAACTTTAAAAACCGATGATGATGCAGTTTTTGATAAGGAATATACTTTTGATGGTTCGCTGATTGAGCCAATGATTACCTATGGTACCAACCCGGGAATGGGAATAGGAATTTCTAAAGATATCCCTGATGCAGGTTCTGTAGAGGGTGGCGTAAGCACTTATGAAAAATCCTTAAACTACATGGGTTTCCATGAGGGTGACCATATGATTGGCAAACCGATTGACTATGTGTTCATAGGCAGTTGTACCAACGGAAGGATTGAAGATTTTAGGGCTTTTGCATCTATTGTAAAAGGTCGTAAAAAAGCGGATAATGTAACTGCATGGTTGGTACCGGGTTCACACATTGTTGAAGCAAAAATTAAGGAAGAAGGTTTATTGGATATTTTTACGGAGGCAGGTTTTGTGTTGCGCCAGCCGGGCTGTTCTGCTTGTTTGGCCATGAATGATGATAAAATCCCTGCTGGTAAATATGCGGTGAGCACCTCTAACAGAAACTTTGAAGGAAGACAAGGTCCAGGTTCAAGAACTTTATTGGCAAGCCCGCTTGTGGCAGCAGCTGCAGCAGTTACCGGAAAAGTAACCGATCCGAGGGAATTACTTTAAGCCGAAGGCGGAAAGCAAAAAGCTTAAAGCACCTTGCAAAGCTTTTAGCCTTTAGCTTTAGGCTTTTAGCGATTAACACATTTAACAAGATAATAATGGCATACGATAAATTTACAATATTAAAAAGTACAGCGGTTCCACTTCCTATCGAGAATGTGGATACCGACCAGATCATCCCAGCCCGTTTCTTAAAAGCAACGGAACGTGTAGGTTTTGGAGATAATTTATTTAGAGATTGGAGATACAATACGGACGGTACTCCTAAAACCGATTTTGTATTGAACAACCCAACCTATAAAGGTAAAATCCTTTTGGGAGGTAAAAACTTTGGTTCAGGTTCATCAAGGGAACATGCTGCCTGGGCAATTTATGATTACGGTTTTAGAGCCGTGGTTTCTAGTTTCTTTGCTGATATATTTAGAGGGAATTGCTTAAATATCGGGGTTTTGCCGGTACAGATCAGTCCTGCTTTTTTAGAGAATATCTTTACCGAGGTTCATAAAAACCCTGAAACGGAAATTGAAATAGATTTAAAGGCACAAACCATTACCCTTTTGGCCACTGGTGAAAAAGAAAGTTTTGACATTAGCTCGTATAAAAAAGACAATATGATGAACGGTTTTGACGATATTGATTATCTGCAGAACATGAAATCAGAAATACAGGAATTTGCGGCGCAACTTCCGATTTAATATTCATTTAAAGCGCTCATTGGATGAAAAGGAAAATAGAAATTATGGATACAACGCTAAGGGATGGCGAACAAACCTCGGGTGTTTCATTTTCTGTTTCTGAGAAAAAAACCATTTCTCAGTTGTTGCTTGAAGAGTTAAAAGTTGATCGGATAGAGATTGCTTCGGCAAGAGTATCTGAAGGCGAGCTAGAAGCCGTGAAGGCCGTAAGTAAATGGGCAGCAAAAAGCGGCTATCTAGAAAAAGTTGAAGTTTTGACTTTTGTGGACCATGGAGTTTCTATTGATTGGATGCTACGGGCTGGCGTGAAGGTTCAAAATTTACTGACAAAAGGCTCGCTCAATCATTTAAAACATCAATTAAAGAAATCCCCAGAGCAGCATTTTGATGAAATCAGTAATGTTATTGAATTGGCGGTTAAAAAGGGTATCAAAACCAATGTTTATTTAGAAGATTGGAGCAACGGGATGCGCAACTCGCCATCCTATGTTTTTCAATACCTCGATTTTTTAGTTACCCAGCCCATAGAAAGGATTTTGTTGCCAGATACCTTGGGTGTTTTAACCCCTGATGAAACATACATTTTCTTAAAAGACATCAAGGCTAAATATCCAAATACGCATTTCGATTTTCATGCCCATAACGATTATGATTTAGGAACCGCAAATGCTTTAGAGGCCGTAAAAGCAGGCGTTGATGGCCTGCATTTAACCGTGAACGGCATGGGAGAAAGAGCGGGAAATGCCCCGATGGCTAGCGTAATTGCCGTTATCAATGATTTTTTGCCTGATGTAGAAATTGGATTAAAAGAATCTTCTATTTATAAGGTGAGCAAATTGGTAGAGACTTTTTCTGGCGTTCGCATCCCTGCAAATAAACCTATTGTTGGAGAAAACGTGTTTACGCAAACTGCCGGCATACATGCAGATGGCGACAATAAGAAGAATCTTTATTTTAACGATTTATTGCCCGAGCGTTTCGGAAGAAAGCGTACTTATGCCTTGGGGAAAACATCTGGCAAAGCTAACATCGAAAAGAATTTACAGGAATTGGGCTTAAAGCTGAATGATGCAGACCTCAAGAAAGTTACCCAACGGGTGATCGAATTGGGCGATTTGAAAGAAACGGTAACGCAGGACGATTTACCGTATATCATTTCTGATGTTTTGGCCAGCCATGCCTATCAAGACAAAATAAAGGTAGAATCTTATGTGCTGTCCCATTCAAAAGGTTTACGCCCTTCTGCCACCATCGCCATCAAAATCAATGGAGAAATATTTGAGGAACACGCCCAAGGCGATGGACAGTTTGATGCTTTTATGCTGGCATTAAGCTCCTTATACAAATCGCAAGGTAAAACACTTCCCGCTTTAATTGATTATGTGGTTCA
The DNA here is from genome assembly GCF_016623585.1 of Pedobacter segetis. Taxonomy (GTDB): domain Bacteria; phylum Bacteroidota; class Bacteroidia; order Sphingobacteriales; family Sphingobacteriaceae; genus Pseudopedobacter; species Pseudopedobacter segetis. Next base: position 28,913 of record NZ_JAEHFY010000009.1, on the reverse strand, counting down.
CATTGCGCCAGGAAGTAGTTCTGATGCTTTGTGCGAAACAATAATTACATGGAAAACAGAGGAAAAAACTTTTACCACCCGTGGTTTAGATTCTGACCAAACCGTTTGCGCCATTAAAGCTACTGAGAAGATGCTGAATATTATGGAGAGTAAGAGCCAAGAATTAAGAGTAGAGAAGCAAGATGCCTCGCAGAATCAAGAAGTAAGACAATTATATAACGATAAAATAAAAATTTAAGAGAAAAAGTAACAAACCTGCAAAGTTCTTTATACTCGATACTCAATACTAAAAAGAATGAAACTAAACATTGCCCTGCTTGCAGGAGACGGAATTGGACCAGAAGTAATTGCACAAGCGGTTAAAGTTTGTGATGCCATTGCGGTAAAATATAAACATGAAATCAACTGGACTTCGGCATTAACTGGTGCTTGCGCCATTGATGATTGCGGCGAACCTTATCCGGATAGTACCCATGAAGTTTGCTTAGCTGCAGATGCGGTACTTTTTGGAGCCATCGGTCACCCAAAATATGATAACGACCCAAAGGCAAAAGTAAGACCTGAACAAGGATTATTGAAGATGCGCCAGAAGCTGGGCTTATTTGCCAACGTTCGGCCTACTTTTACTTTCCCCTCTTTAATCGATAACTCTCCATTAAAAAGAGAAAGGATAGAAGGTACAGATTTAATCATTTTACGTGAATTAACAGGAGGCATCTATTTTGGTGAAAGAGGTAGAAAAGACGATGGAAATACCGCTTTTGATACCTGTACTTATACCCGGGCAGAAATTCAGCGTTTGGCTAAATTAGGTTTTGAATTGGCCATGACACGTAGCAAGAGATTATGCTGTGTGGATAAAGCCAATGTGTTGGAAAGTTCCCGTTTATGGCGTGAAACCGTACAAGATATGGAAAAGGATTATCCAGAAGTAACCGTTGCTTATGAATTTGTTGATGCCGTAGCCATGCGTTTGGTGCAATGGCCAAATTCTTATGATGTATTGATTACCGAAAACCTATTTGGAGATATTTTAACTGATGAGGCTTCCGTAATTTCAGGTTCTATGGGCTTGATGCCCTCTGCTTCTAAAGGTTTACATACCTCTTTATATGAACCAATCCATGGTTCTTACCCGCAAGCAGCAGGAAAAGATATTGCGAATCCATTGGCAACAGTTTTATCAGCGGCAATGATGTTAGAAGATGCTTTTGGCCTACAAGCAGAAGCGGATGCAATTCGCGAAGTGGTCAACAAATCTTTGGCTGATGGAATTGTAACTGAAGATTTATCAGGAAAAAACAAAGCTTACGGAACCAACGCAGTTGGCGATTGGTTGGCCAAGAATATTTAAGAAACTAATACCAACCAACCTAAATCAAGAAAGGCCGGCGATGAATAATCGTCGGTTTTTTTAAAATGCGTCCGAGCAGAGTCTCCTTTTTAGGGACTTGCTGCGTTTCGCCCAAGCAGAGTCTCCTTTTTAGGGACTCTGCTTGGGCAAGACCCAGCTATGACTTTAAGTCTCCTTTTTAGGGACTCTGCGTTTGGGCAACGCAAGGTTCTCTTCGAGAGACCTCGCTATGACTTTAGGGGCTCTGCGCTAAAGAATCTCTACTAATTTACTATACATTCTCAAAACCCCATTCAAATTCCTTAGATTTGCTATTCAAAAAAAAACGGTTTAAGGATTGAATTTTTACCTCATCTATTTTCTGGTTGCTATTGCTATTTTTGGCTTTATTGCCACCTTTTCTTTGGTGAGCGTTTATGCCGAGCGGAAGATTTCTGCATTTATCCAAGATCGTTTAGGGCCAATGGAAGTTGGAAAATACGGTTGGCTACAAACCGCTGCTGATATTTTGAAACTTATCCAAAAAGAATACATTGTTCCGGCTTTGGCGGATAAAGTGCTGTTTACCATTGCGCCTGTCATTATTTTTGTGGCTGTTTATTTGGGTTTTGTAGCCTTGCCTTGGGCGCCAAGTTTGGTGCCTGCCAGTATGAATATTGGGGTTTTCTATGTTTTTGCCATTATTTCTGTAGAAGCAGTGGGAATTTTAATGGCAGGTTGGGGTTCTAATAACAAGTATAGTTTGTTGGGTGCGGTAAGATCGGTGGCGCAAATGGTTTCTTATGAAATCCCGATTGGTTTTGTCATTATTTCTGCAGTGATGATTTCCCAATCGTTAGATTTACAAGTCATCAATTATAACCAAGGTATTTTAGCAACTCAAGAGATTAAATTTTTAGGCTTTTTAAACGTTAACCATATTGGTGGTGTTTTGGCTTGGAATGTTTTTAAAGCCCCGCATTTATTGGTGGCCTATGTTATTTATTTTATAGCTTCCTTGGCAGAATGTAACCGAGCACCTTTTGATTTACCAGAAGCAGAAAGTGAGTTGATCGGTGGTTTCCACACAGAATATACAGGTTTACGTTTCGCATTTATATTTTTGGCAGAATATGCGATGATGTTTTTAGTGGCCATGTTGGGCGTTACTTTATTTTTGGGAGGATGGAACACACCTTTACCAAATATTGGGAGTTTGCATTTGGCCGATTATACCACAGGAACTTTTTGGGGTATTTTTTGGGTAATGGCAAAATGTTTATTGGTGGTTGCGGCACAAATGTGGATCAGGTGGACTTTGCCACGTTTACGTGTAGATCAATTGATGACGCTTTGCTGGAAGGTTTTAACACCATTGGCTTTTGCCTGCTTGGTTGTTTCTGGTTTGTGGAGATTGATTTTATTGTCAGCCTGAGCGGAGTCGAAGGCTATCCGCTGAGGACGCAGAGCTCACAGAGTTGGAAGGCAAGTTGGTTAATGACTAAATTTTTAAAACGTTTGAAAGGTGGGTTAACGATTGAAGTGGCTACTTTTTTTCGTCATTCTGAGCATTGTCACTCAGAGTATTGTCACTCTGAGCGGAGTCGAAGAGGGAGTCGAAGAATAGGGCAAAAAGATATATGCGCCAGTTGGCGGAGTGTTAAAACCCCAAATAATTAAACAAAATACATGATCAAAGAAGCTTTTAACGGATTACGTACTGCATGGAAGGGTTTGGCGCTTACGCTGAAACATTTTGGTGCTGCCTCAGAATCTAAAAAAGTGAAGGGAATAAACGAGGCTAATTATTTTGGGCAACAAGCAGGAATTGCCACGGTCCAATATCCGCATCAGAAATTACCGGTACCAGAGGTTGGGCGTTACCAATTAGATGTGGTGATCGATGATTGTATTGTTTGTGATCTTTGTGCGAAGATTTGCCCGGTTGATTGTATTGATATTGAGAGTATTAAGGCTACTGATGTGATCGGGAAAACTTCAGATGGATCGGTAAAACGTTTGTATGCACCAAAGTTTGATATTGATATGGCGAAATGTATGTATTGCGGTTTATGCACCACGGTTTGCCCAACAGAATGTATCATCATGACGGCAGAATACGATAAAAGCGTTACTCACATCTCTGATCTGAACTATAAATTTGCCAGCATGACGGATGCCGAAGCTGCCCAAAAACGTTTGGAACTAGAGCAACAATTGGCAGAGAGACAAGCCGCTAAGGCAGCTGCCTTAAAGAAAATGGAAGAGGATAAATAATGGGAATTGAGCAAGTCATATTTTATGTTTTAGCTTTTATTGCATTGGCAAGCGGTGCTTATGTGGTATTGAGCAGGCATTTGGTGCGCTCTGTTTTTATGTTTTTTGTGACCTTATTTTCTGTTGCAGGATTGTATGTTTTTGCCTTGGCAGATTTTGTAGCTTTAACACAAGTGGTAATTTACGTTGGTGGCGTTTTGGTGTTGTTACTATTTGCATTTTTACTTTCATCTAAAGAATCTTTAGAAGGAATGGAAAAAATACCATCTGGTTTATTATCTGCAAATAGATTACCCGCAGCTTTAATTGCTATAGCTTTTATGTTTTTGTTGGGATATGTTTTATTTCAAATCGATTTTGAAAATTTAGATTGGATAACATCGGCGAAAGCAAATGGAAACATGATTTTAGTTTCGGACAATACGATAAGAAATATAGGTATCAATTTAATGAGCAAATATTTGTTGCCTTTAGAAATGATTTCTATTTTATTAATGATGGTTTTGGTTGGGGCGGCAAACATTGCAAGGAGGCAGCCAAAGGTGTGATAGATTATACGTTAAACATTTTTAGTAAATTTGATTAAGAAAAGATAATTATGAAAACGTTAAACATAGCCATTTCAGATATTGAGTACAATAAATTTGGATTAAAAGACGAAAAAATATCTTTTTCTGATTTATTAGAAATAATAAGTAGGGAACTTAATAAGCAAAATTTAAGCAAAAGTGTTGAATTAGCTGAAAAGTACGGTTTGTCAAATATGAGTATGGAAGAAATTAGTAGTGAAGTTAGAGCAGTAAGATATAATGCAAAAAGTAATAATTGATACTAATGTGTTAGTTTCTGCTTTGATTCAAAAAAGTTATCCTAATTTAATTATGAATAATTTATTCATTGAGAACAAGTTTAATCTTTGTGTTTCAGATGAATTGGTAGAAGAATATTATGAAGTATTAGCCAGACCAAAATTCTCTAAGTTTATTGAATTCTATAATAGAGCAGACATTATTCTTACAGAAATTCTATCACAAGCTAAATTCTACACTCCTAATATAAAATTGAATTTGATTAAAGATGAAAAAGACAATATGATTTTAGAACTAGCAGATGCTTGCGAGGCAGATTATATTATCACGGGGAATAGTAACGATTTTACCTTTTCTCATTACAAAAAAACCTTGATTGTTACACCTAAGCAATATTGGGATAACTATCAACCATGATTCCACTCCAACATTTCCTTTTCATAAGTGCAGCCTTATTTTCTTTGGGATTATTTGCGGTGATTACCCGTAAAAATGCAATCCAAATTTTAATGGGTATAGAATTGATGATCAATGCTTCAATTTTGAATATGGTGGCTTTTGGCAAGTATGATAAAATTGATAACACAGGCCAGGTTTTTGGCTTGTTCATTATTGTTTTGGCCGCCGCTGCGGTTGCGGTTGCTTTGGTCATCATCATGAATTTATATAAAAGGGTAAAAACCATAAACCCTGATAAAGCAAACACTTTAAGAGGCTAAATGGAACAAATATTTACCTCAAACCAGCTTTTTAATATTGCAATTTTGGCAATCACAGCCCCATTTTTGGCATTTATTTTTTCATTGATATTTAAAAAACTGGCGGCTGCATTTGGGATCATCTCTATTGGCATTTCCCTTATCTCATCCATTATCCTGTTCCTCCATCTTTGGAAAAAGCATACTTTACACTATTCATTTCAATGGATAAACATCGGAAACGTAAAAATTGATGTCGGTATTTTATTGAACGATTTAAGCGTGATCATGCTTTTACTAATTACGCTAATCGCACTTTTGGTCCATATTTATTCTGTAGAATATATCAGAAACGACAAGCTCAAGTATCGCTATTTTGCTTATCTAAGTTTATTCTGCTTTGCCATGGTGTGTGTGGTAATGGCTGATAATCTTTTTATTTTATATGCTTTTTGGGAGCTGGTTGGTTTCTCTTCTTATTTGCTGATCGGTTTTTGGTTTACTAAAGAAAAAGCTGTGCAGGCCAATAAAAAAGCCATGATCATGAACAGGATAGGAGATATAGGTTTCCTTATCGGGATTATGATCATGGTTTCACAATTCCACACTTTAGATATTGATACGCTTTTTGGTTCGGGCAGTTTAATAGATTCTTCTTTTGTGAAAAATGGGTTGTGGGTTTCGCCTTTCGCTACCATGCCAGAATATTGGTTAAGTATTGCAGGGTTCTGTTTCTTTTCGGGTGCAATCGCAAAATCGGCACAATTTCCATTACATACTTGGTTGCCCGATGCCATGGAAGGCCCAACCGCTGTTTCTTCATTGATCCATGCTGCAACAATGGTAGCTGCAGGGGTTTTTCTTTTATTAAGGATTTCTCCTTTGTTTAACGATGTGGTATTAGTAAGCATAGCAACAATAGGTTTGTTTACCGCATTTATGGCCGCAACTATTGCGCTCACACAAAACGATATTAAAAAGGTATTGGCTTTTTCTACCATTTCCCAATTGGGGTTTATGGTTTTAGCGGTTGGTGTGCAAGATAATGCGGCGGCAATTTTTCATCTCATTACCCATGCTTTTTTTAAGTGTTTGTTGTTTTTGGGGGCCGGGATCGTTATCCATCAATTACATCACATTAAAGAAAAACATTCGCTTGATTTTGATGAACAGAATATGGATAATATGGGCGGTTTAAGAAAGTTGATGCCTGTTACAGGAATGGTATTTTTTATCGCGGCCATGGCACTTTCTGGTTTGCCTTTTACTTCTGGCTACTTATCTAAAGATGCAATTTTAGTGAGCGTGTTTGAGTGGGCAGATTTGCGGGGCGGCATTTATTGGTTATTTCCATTGATGATTTCCATCACTTCTTGGCTAACCACTTTCTATATTTTTAGAGTGGTTTACAAGGTGTTTTTTGGGGATTTTAGGTTGCCTAAAATTTTTAATAAAGCCAAGGAAGAATTGCATATCCACGATCCAAATCTATGGATGACGATTCCGGTGATTGTTTTAGCTGTTTTCTGTTTCGGGGTATTTTTTGCTTACAATCCGTTAAATTTAGATAGTTCTTGGGTATATCATGGTTTTAATTTGCAGCAACATAATGAAGGTTTGTTCCATTTAATGGTGCCACTTTATATTAATGTGATGAGTTTGGCCCTGATTTTTTTGGCACATTTGATCTATGCAAAACAAAAAATCGCTATCAATTTTCAAGCTACTTGGTTTTATAAACTATCTTATAATCAATGGTATTTTAATTCTTTTTACGATGTTTTTTTGATGAGAATTGTATTATGGAAAGCAAAATATTTCTATTGGTTTGATAGAAAAATTATTGATGGAACGGTACATTTATCAAGCGATATCATCCTTAAATTCTCTAAAATTGCCAATTGGCTGGACAGAAATATCATTGATGGGCTGGTAAATGGCGTGGCTTTTTTAGTGGGCAGATTAGGGATTTGGTTGCGAGGAATGCAAAGCGGTAAATTGCAACATTATTTTATTTGGATGTTGCTCTTGTTTTTAACTTTCATGATTTTTAAAATAGTGATTTAATGGGCGTATTATCCATACTCATATTTCTTCCTTTGGTTTTTGGTATTATCATTTTACTGATGCCAAAATCTACTTCCGCCTATTTTAAATATTTGGCGGTGGTGGTTTCTTTAGCGCAATTGATCATTGCTTCTTGGCTTTATTATCAATTTAAAACAGGCGTTTCTTTTGCCGGGGTAAATAACTTGGCACAATACCAATGGGTAGAAAAACTAGATTGGATCCGTTTAGATGTAGGTTCTTTTGGTGTTTTGCAGATCGATTATTTACTAGGTGTGGATGGTTTTTCTATCGGGTTAATTTGGCTCTCGGCTTTAGTGATGCTCATTGCCGTATTATCATCATGGGAAATAAAAACAAATCTCAAAGGATATTTTGCCCTTTTTCTATTGTTAGATACTGCAATAATTGGTGTTTTCTGTTCTTTAGATCTATTTCTTTTCTACATTTTTTACGAGTTGATGCTGTTGCCTTTATATTTCTTGATTGGGATGTGGGGTGGCGTTCGTAGAGAATATGCAGCCATAAAATTCTTTCTCTACACATTATTTGGGTCTATATTTATGTTATTGGTAATCGCGGGTTTATACCTTTCGGTTACCGATCCAACAACAGGAAACCATACTTTCAATATGGTTTATGCCATGGATCCAGCAAATTATTCTGCAGGTTCAATTTTTTCTCGATTAGCAAATGCACAGATATTGGGTTTTTCTGCAAGGTATGTCGGCTTTATCATCGTTTTTATTGCTTTTGCGATAAAAGTTCCGGTTTTTCCTTTTCATACTTGGCTGCCCGATGCACACGTAGAAGCCCCAACTCCAATTTCTATAATCCTTGCGGGGATATTGTTAAAAGTTGGTGGTTATGGGATAATTAGAATCGCTTTTGGGATTTTCCCCGATGTTGCAGCTTCATTATCATGGTGGGTTGGATTATTGGGCGTTATTTCTATAATTTATGGTGCAATGAATGCTTTAGCACAAAGAGATTTAAAAAGATTGATAGCTTATTCTTCCGTTTCTCACATGGGTTTTGTGCTTTTAGGAATTGCTTCTTTAACTGCCGAAGGGTTAAACGGAGCCATGATGCAAATGATTTCCCACGGATTTTTATCAGTAATGCTATTCTTTATTGTCGGTGTGATTTATAACCGAGTGCATGATAGAGATATTTATAATTTTAGAGGATTGGCAAATCAAATGCCCAAATTCACAGGTTTTGTGATGATTGCTTTTTTTGCTTCCTTAGGTTTGCCAGGGTTCTCTGCCTTCATTGCCGAAGCTTTTACTTTAATAGGTGCATTTAGTTCGCAAGCAATAAATGGTTTATTACCAAGATGGATGGCCATGGTAGCCGCTTTTGGGATTTTATTAGGTTCAGCTTACTTATTATGGACATTGCAAAGAATGTTCTTTGGAACATTGCGATTAAAAAAGGAAGAATGGAAAGCACAATTGAAAGATTTGAATTGGAGAGAAATCATCACACTTACACCGCTTGCGGCATTGGCTTTAATTCTAGGGGTTATGCCATCATTAGCCTTTAATGTGATGAGCAGTTCTGTAAATCAGTTTTTAATGTTGTTTAAATGATGTTTTAATAAAAAATCATTTTGGTCTTTTATTAGGGTTTAATTTGTTGTGAAAACAAGCTATAATTTTAACTGAATGTTTTTCCTCAGATAAGATGAAAAATAACGAATAAGGAAACCTCTTTAATTTTAAACTTCTTATATTTTTATAACAAATTCTATAAAATGGGTTTATAGATAAAGCATTGTAAGCATCATTTAATGATTTTATGAATTGTTTTGGTGTTAAATCGCTATTGATAGAATAAAAATCGATTGCGTCTTCAATCTCCATTTGAGTTCTTGGAGAAATAGAGACCTTATAATCCATATTTTAAATTCAATTTTTTAATAGAATTTTCTGAACTTAAATATTCTTCATCGGGCTCCAATAATCTATTATCCAAAACTTCTTTCATCTCTGAAGTTAATTTAAAATCTTCTTCTTCTTCAACAGTAATAGTTATTGCTTTAGATTTATAAGTCAGTTTTATGGCTTCTAAAATATCTGAATTCAATTCTTGAGCAGATGTTAAATGATAGGTTGTGTTCATTTTAATTATTATGTTGTTTAAAGATAAGAAAAAAAAGATATGCAAATAGTTTGGCTTAAAGTAAATATTATCTTTGCCCATTGTAAATCTTTAAAATCATAAATGCAAAACATTACCCAATCTACCAATGATATTTTAAACTCCATCCCGCAGTTAAAATCAGAATGGACGATTATCATTGGATTTTTGATGGTGATACTTTTGGATTTGTTTGTCAAAAAATCAAAAGTGATTGTTTTTATAACTGCGATGCTGACATTGTTGATCAGTGCTGCTTTCCTTATTATTCAAATTACCCATTTTGATGGGAGTAAGCTATTGTTTAATGGCATGTTTAGCTTAACAAAGGCAGGTATCCTATTTAAGTTTGTTGTGCTTTTTGCATCGGCTTTAAGCCTGATCTTCTTTTACCAAGATGAGCGTTTAAAAAACAACCCAAAAGGCATTAACGATTTCATTACCATTTTTATGGGTAGCGTTTTAGGAATGTTTTTTTTGATTTCCTCGGCTAATTTATTGATGTTCTATCTTTCTATCGAGATGATTTCTTTGGCCTCTTACTTAATGGTGGGCTATAATGCTTATCAAAATAAACAGGCAGAAGCTGGGATAAAATACGTTCTGTTTGGTGCGGTTGCATCGGCAATTATGCTTTACGGTATTAGCTTGATCTATGGTTTTACCGGCACAATGGATCTTTACGGAAACGATTTGGTTAACGGATTAAACCAAATTGGAACAGGTGGCACAACCCTGGCAATTGTGTTATTTATGGTTGGCATTGGTTTTAAACTATCTTTTGTGCCATTCCATTTTTGGACACCAGATGCCTACCAAGAAGCACCAACTTCCGTTACCTCGTTTTTGACAACAGCCCCAAAAATTGCCGTTTTTGGTCTTTTATATTTGATGATACCTGTTTTGCAAGGAGTTCAAAACTCTGTTTTTCCTCAAATCATCTTGATAGTCGCTGCGGCTTCTATGATATTGGGAAACACCGTTGCGATATTTCAAGATAACCCTAAAAGGATGATGGCCTATTCTTCCATTGGGCATACCGGTTTTATTCTGATGCTATTTCTATTGCCGCAAGCAACCATCTTAAAAGCTTTGTTGTTTTATCTGAGTATTTATATGTTGATGAACGTTGGTACTTTAATGTCTTTTGCCCATCTAGAAAATAAATTTGGGGCCACGCTTATTTCAGGTTATAAAGGTTTGGGGAAGTTGGTGCCAATTCTGGCTATAATGATCGTTGTTTTGATGGTCTCTTTAACAGGTTTGCCCCCAACGGCTGGTTTTATCGCAAAATTTATTGTTTTTTCTTCATTGATCAATTTGGCTTACGCCGATGTTTGGGTTGCTTCTTTGTTGGCAACAGCTGCTTTAACAACTGTTATTTCTCTTTTCTTTTATTTGAAGATCCCGCTTAATTTATTCATGAAGAAGGCAGAAAATGAAACGCAGTCAAATAAAACTTCAAATTTATTAGTTGTTTTTGTAGGGTTAATTTCTTTTGTGATTATAGTTTTAGGATTATTCCCATCGATACTTTCTTTTTAGGTTAGCAGGGTTATTCATTTTCTATCGAAATGGTTACGATCATCATTATTTATCAATCCTTCAGATTTTATTAAAGCCGTTTTTGGGATTTTGAGGGTAATTTAACCAGTTTTTTATTGATATAACTATCGGATAATAACGGTTTGAAACATTTTTATGGAGGGTTGTAAACAATGTTTTAATAACACTTGCCAAATCAATTTGGCAAGTGTATTAAGATTTGAAATAGCTAGAATTGCTACTTTGTAGAAAATTTGTAGATAGATTCTGTTTTATAAACATCGCCAACATTAAGCTGGGTCGATGGAAAATCGGGATGATTTGGCGAGTCTGGGTAATGTTGTGTTTCTAGTGCAAAAGCAGTTCTAAAATCATCTGTTGCACCTCCTTTAAGCTTGTTTTTACTTTGCATAAAATTGCCGCTATAAAATTGCATACCTGGTTCTTGCGTAAAAACATCCATCACTATGCCTGTTTTATCTCCAATTACGGTGGCGGCATGTGTCATCCCTAAACCTTTAGTCCCGTTTAAGATATAGTTATGATCGTAACCATGTCCGTTTTTTAATTGTTGATTATCTGTGTTGATCCTGTCCCCAATTTTGGTAAGGGTGGTAAAATCAAAAGGAGTTCCTTTAACAGGTGCTATACCAGTGGGTATCAATGTAGAATCAACCGGGGTATATTCATTTGCGAAAATTTGCAACTGATGGTTTAAGATGGTACCACTGCCTTCTCCGTTTAAATTAAAAAAAGCATGATTGGTAAGATTTACGATGGTGTTTTTATCTGTTGTGGCCTCATAATCCATTTTAACCTCATTATTATCAGTTAGTTGGTAGGTAACTTTAACATTTAAGTTGCCCGGAAACCCTTCTTCCATATCTTTAGAAAGATACTTTAGAACAATGGTTTGATCATTTGGTTGCTGTGCATCCCAAACTTGGTACTGAAAACCATTTTTACCCCCGTGAAGCATATTTACGCCATTGTTTAAAGATGATTGATAATTTTTGCCATCTATGGTAAATTTGCCTTTTGCAATCCTGTTTCCATATCTCCCTATTGTTGCACCAAAATAAGGCTCTGTAGATGATTGATAATTTGCTGCACTCGCAAAACCATCAACAACATCTATTAATTTGCCGCTGCTATCTGGTACCAAGAGGCTAACTATGCGCCCACCTAAGTTGGTTATTGCCGCCTGCATCCCATTATTGTTTTTTAAATAATAAAGTTTAACTTTTTTGTTGTTTATGGTAGTATCAAAATTTGCACTATCTAATTTCATGCTAGCTAAACCGCCATCATTTTCTTTTTTCTTTGAAGTTTGGTTACAAGCGGTGTAAAAAATTGACGATATTAAGATGCCGCTCAAGACTAAATGCTTAATAATTTTCATATCTTATTTTATTGGGATTAATAAATTGGTTTAAATTATAGAAGACATAATTCTTAAACAAACATAATTTTAAAAAGTAGTTTTAGAAAATTAAAAAACATCAATGCTAGTAAAAAAGCCAATATTGAAAGTTTGCCCCTAAAAATCAGGGCTTAAAATATATTTTGATAAAATATATTTCAACGTAATAAGTTAAGTTATTTAGGGCATCATTAAAAACCAAAGTATATGATCATTAAAAAAACTCCAATTTTAGCCATTCCCCTAAGTTTGCTTATTTTGGCGAGCTGCAATTCTAACAATAAAAGATCTGGGGCAAAAGATTCTTTGGCCACCTTTAACAAGCAAACGGCCTCTTGTTATAGAGCAATAAGCAACACAGATACCGCTACTTTAAGTTTTGATCAAAAGGATGCTAAAGTTGTAGGTGAACTAGCTTTCAATTTTAAAGATAAAGACGATTCTAAAGGCACCATCAGCGGAGAATTTAAGGGCGATACTTTATTTGTTGATTATACCTTTAAGTTAAAGGGAGCGGATTATAAAAACCCTCAGGTTTTTTTGAAAAGAGGCGATGAGTTAGTTCAAGGTTCTGGAGAATTGGAAATGTATTTAGGAAGAACTTATTTTAAGAAGGGAGCGCCCATTAATTTCGAGAATGGATTTGTTTTTGAACCCATAAATTGTAAATAAAAAAATCCCATCTCTTTTTTAAGTTGGGATTTTATTTATCGCAAAATTATGATAATTGTAAGCGGCTTTCTGCCCTTCACTTTAAGCTTTTAAACGGCTTTTACAACAACATCTATATTTCCTTTGGTTGCTTTAGAATACGGACAACCCCTGTGTGCCGCATCTGCCATTTTTTGGGCTTTATCTAAATCAACTCCGGGAATGTGAACATTTAATTGTGCCGATAGCTGGTAAGAAGTTTCTCCTTCTTGGTTAAAGCTTACATGAACTTCTGCCGTTGCTTTGCTAACATCAACAGAATCACGCTTGCCGATAGAACCTAAAGCGCCTAAATAGCAACTTCCCCAAGCACCAGCAAATAACAACTCTGGGTTCGGAAATCCATCTTCCCCACCCATTGCTTTTGGGGCTTTCAGGTCCATATCAATAATCCCATCATCAGATTTTATATGGCCATCTCTGCCGCCTTTTGCGGTAACAACCGCTGTATATAATTTTTCCATACTTATCTTAACACCAAATAGAGTACCAAGATTAAATCTAAGATCATTAAAACCTTAGAAGTTTTCTTCCCTCGGCAAGGTCCCTTCTTGCGAGGCTGCGCTTAAATCTTTATCCAGTTGGTAAAAATTAACGTTCTTGGATTTATCTGAAGATGCCAGATCATATTTGTCTAACAAACCGTTGATCAATGCTTCCTCTTCAATTTGTTCTTTTACAAAATACTGCCCAAAATTAAATGATGCCCAATCTTTTTCTTGGTGAGCTAGGTTTACGATATTATCAATATGTGTAGAATTACCGATTTCATGATCTAAAACTTTATTTAAGCAATCGCCGATATTTGCGGGGTTTGCCGGTGGGGCTTTTATAGCCTCGATTTTTGTTTCTCCGCCACGATCGTTAATGTATTTTAAGAATTTGAACATGTGCTCGCGTTCTTCGTGGGCATGTTTATATAAGAATGTTGCGATACCTGTAAAACTGTTAACCTCTGCCCAAGATGCGTAAGAAAGATATATTTGCGCTTGATAAGCCTCTCTTGTCATTTGATCATTTAAGGCTTTCTCCATTTTATCTGATATTCTTTTTCTTTTCATTATTATTTTTTTAGTTGATTGGTTTACATAAAAAATTCTGAGTTCTTGGATAGATGGAAATCAAAAATAGCACCAAAAAAAGCGTTACCTTTTTTAATATCGACATACCAAAATTTCTAAACCCGATAGCAGTGGATACCGGCCTTGTGGCTAATGCCTTGTGCAGTATGAACGGATAGCGGGACTACCGTTTGTTAAATGCGAAAACAGCACCTTTTCAAATCATTAAATCCGGCTTTTAGTTCCCGTCCACCTTCCACCCCAAACCTTTTACCCCAAACCTTCCACCCCAGACCTTCCACCCCAGACCTTCCACCCCAAACCCTCCACCCCAAACCTTTTACCCCCAAACCTTCCACCTTAATATATTATATTTGCGCAACAAACAAAATTTTGTAATTTAGTGTAATTTTAACACTAAGTGTAAACCAGATAACAATCAAATACAATGAGTTTAATTCTTGATGTGCATGCAAGACAGATCCTCGATAGCAGAGGAAACCCTACCATTGAGGTAGATGTGATAACCGAAAACGGAATTTTAGGAAGAGCGGCTGTGCCTTCTGGTGCCTCTACGGGGCAGTGGGAAGCGGTAGAACTTCGCGATAAGGATAAATCTGTTTACATGGGCAAGGGCGTTTTAAAAGCTGTTGCCAATGTAAACGAAAAAATTGCCGAGGCTTTAAGAGGTGTTGATGTTTTTGAACAAAATGCCATAGATCAGTTAATGATTGATCTTGATGGAACAGAAAACAAAGGAAACTTGGGGGCTAACGCTATTTTAGGCGTTTCTTTGGCGGTTGCAAAGGCTGCGGCACAAGAAAGTCATCAACCTTTGTACCGTTATGTTGGTGGTGTAAACGCAAATACTCTACCCATCCCCATGATGAATATCGTAAACGGTGGTTCGCATTCTGATGCGCCTATCGCTTTTCAAGAATTTATGATCATGCCGGTTGGTGCTTCTTCTTTTTCTGAGGCTTTGCGCTGGGGAACAGAGGTTTTCCATAACCTAAAAGCAATATTGCATGACAGGGGTCTTTCTACTGCCGTAGGTGATGAAGGAGGTTTTGCACCAACTTTTGAAGGAACGGAAGATGGGGTAGAAACCATTATGAAAGCGATAGAAAAAGCGGGCTACAAGCCAGGGGTTGATATTTGCTTGGCTTTTGATTGTGCTTCTTCTGAGTTCTACAAAGATGGAATTTATGATTATTCTAAATTTGAAGGCCCAAATGGGGCAAAACGCACTAGCGCAGAACAGGTAGATTATTTAGCTTCTTTAACAGAGAAATATCCGATCATCTCTATCGAGGATGGCATGGATGAAAACGATTGGGACGGTTGGAAATTATTGACAGAAAGATTGGGCGATAAAGTTCAGTTGGTTGGTGATGATCTTTTTGTAACCAATGTAAAGAAATTGAAACAAGGGATAGATAACGACACCGCAAATTCTATCTTGGTAAAAGTAAACCAAATCGGTTCTTTAACAGAGACCATAAATGCGGTTTCTATGGCACAACAAGCTAATTATACCACGGTAATGTCACATCGTTCTGGCGAGACCGAAGATGTAACCATTGCAGATCTGGCGGTTGCTTTAAATTGCGGACAGATAAAAACAGGGTCTGCCTCACGTTCTGATAGGATCGCTAAATACAACCAATTATTGCGTATAGAAGAAGAATTGGGCAAGCAAGCAAAATTTATTGGTAAAGACTTTAAGTACTTTAAGAACAGAAAATAGTTTTCTTAGATTCAAGATTTTAGAATCAAGACATAAGACAAAACCGCTTTCCTTATTTGGAGAGCGGTTTTTTTGATTTATGGTAACGAGCGATCAAGTTTGCCTCAATTTTTTGGATGAACTCCCATATTCGCGATTTATATCGTTAGTCCTGCTCATATCTTTACATTTGAATAAAAGAGACTAAAAACCGATAGGGAATTCATTAGTCCGGCAAGACACGATTTTATTATCGATGTTGACGTGAAAGGCACGCCCCTTACGGTTTTTTCTTTGAGAGTCTGAACAGTACCCAAAGAGGTTTTCATAAAAACTATCTTGAATGAAGATGAGCAAAGACTGTAGAAGAGAAGCTTGGTTTTTTTGATTTTAATCGATAAAGACTATGGACCATTTAATCAAATACACCATCGGTGTAGACATTTCCAAGGACAAGTTTGATGTATGTATGCTGAGCATAGATGTGAAGCTACGATCAAAGATCAAGGGAACAAGAAAGTTTGGCAACACGCTGTCCGGCTTCAAAGAGTTTTTACTGTGGTTAACAAAGCACAGCAAAACAGACACGGCAGTAGAGATACTGATGGAAGCCACGGGCGTTTACCACGAAAGATTGGCCATATGGCTAACGGAACAAGGACAGCAGGTATTTGTGGTACTGCCCAATAAGTCCAGCAAGTACATGCAGGCCCTGGGGTTAAAGACAAAGAATGATGGTGTAGATGCCAGGGGACTGGCGATGATGTGTATCGGACATCGTTTTGAACAATGGAAACCTATCGGTAGGTATAACTATGAGCTGAGGTTATTGACCAGGCATTACCAAAGTACCCAGGAAATCAAGACGGTATTTCAGAACCAGTTACACGCATTGAGCCACAGCGGCTATACCTCTAAAGAAGTGGGTAAACAACTGAAGAAAAGTATTGACCTGTTTGATAAACAAGTAAAGAGTCTAAAGAAAGAGGTTGTTAGGCATATAGATAGCAATAAAGAGGTTAAGCGAAAGGTAGAGCATATCTGTTTGATCAAAGGAGTTGATGTATTGAGTGTAGCCACCATCATAGCAGAGACGAACGGTTTTGAGTTGTTCACCAATCAGTCGCAACTGGTGAGTTATGCTGGCTATGATGTGGTAGAGAACCAATCAGGGAAAAGAGTGGGCAGAACGAAGATTTCAAAGAAGGGGAATGGACGAATTCGAAGAATACTGCACATGCCGGCTTTAAACGTTGTAAGATTTGATGAAACCCCTTTTAAGAGACTATACCAAAGAGTTTATGATAGGAGTAAAATAAAGATGAAGGGATATGTGGCGGTTCAGAAAAAGCTTTTGATAGTGATGTATACTCTATGGAAGAATGATTTACCTTATAGCGGAGAACATGAGGAAAAGATGATTTCGGGTAATGATGAGCAAAAGGACCTCTTTCCGTTTTTCTCTGAAAGAGAAAGTAAAAAAATAGTGCCGCAATTAAGCAGCACTACACAAGATGAACTTCAGTACAACGAATCGCTTAAAGTCCTCTTTCCATTGTTGCAAAATTAAAGAAAATATATAAAAAAATGATTTGCTTTTTAAGACAGTACCTTTCCGCTATATCCCTCATTTCAATCGGGGATGCCGCTGCAATCCGGCATAAGAAACTCAGGTTATCCTAGTTAAAACCTTTCTTCCGTTATCTTGGGAAAATCCATAATCGGTAACACATATTCATCAGTCAAAAAAAAGCCACAAAGCCCATTTTAAATTTTAGGCTCGTTATATGTTCGCTATCTTTGTTTTACCATGAAAAATATAAAGCTTAGTGTTCTTGATCAAACGCCGATCCGTAAAGACAGCAATGCGCAAGAATCTTTACAAGAAAGCATTGAACTTGCAAAACTTGCAGATGATCTAGGTTACACCAGATATTGGCTGAGCGAACATCATAACTCAAAAACTTTGGCAACAGGTTCGCCAGAAATTATGATTGCCCGTTTAGGTGCAGAAACAAAAAATATAAAATTAGGCTCGGGTGGGATGATGATGCCAAACCATAGTACTTTGAGGGTCGCAGAAAACTTTAGGGTTTTAGAAGCTCTTTATCCGGGGAGAATTGATCTGGGAATGGGAAGGGCACCAGGCGGAGATAGATTAACCGCTCATTTGCTTAATCCGTCAAATGATTTTAATCCCCAAAATTATATTCAACAGCTTAAGGATTTAAAAAATCTATTGAATGATGAGCCATTGGAAGGCATCAGCCAAAATAGTGTGAAAGCAATTCCGATAATTAACACCGCCCCAAATCTGTGGATTTTAACTTCTAGCGGAGAAAGCGCATTATTAGCCGCACATTTTGGTATGGCACTTTCTTTTGCACAATTCATTAATCCTGTTGGTGCAGCAGAAGCCATTAAAAATTATAAAGAGAAATTTATTCCATCGGCAGAATTAAAACAACCACAAACAAGCGTAGGTATTTTTGCTTTCTGTTCTGATGATGAAGAAAAGGTAAAAAGGACACAAGCTTTAATGGATTACCGCTTGTTGAGCTTTGAGAGAGGCCAATTCAATACCATATACTCTTACGATGATATTGAAGATGAAGAATATGACGCACAAGAATGGCAAAGGGTTTTGCATAATAGAAAAAGAATGGCGGTGGGTTCTCCGCAAGAAATGAAAGTAAAAATCTCTAAAATTTGTGAAGATTTTGATACGGATGAAGTGATTATTTCTACGTTTACTGAAAATAAATCAGACCGCTTTAATTCTTACAAACTACTGGCCGAAGCTTTTAATCTTAAAGAAGAAGCTTTACAAAATTTAACCAGTTTTTGATTTTAAAATTTATTTTAATAAAAATCCTTCTTAAAAAATTCGGTTATGATCAAATACCTGATACTCTTTTTATCTCTCGCTTTAATTTCATGCGCCCCAAAAATTTCGCAGACAGGTAAAGCTTCTTATTATGCCGATAAATTTAATGGCAGGAGAACAGCCTCTGGAGAGAAATTTAGAAGTTCTAAACTAACTGCTGCTCATAAAACTTTACCTTTTGGCACTAAGGTTAAGGTAACTAACTTAAGAAACCACAGATCTGTAAAGGTAAAAATTAATGATAGAGGGCCTTTTGTTGCCGGTAGAATTATAGACCTTTCTAAAAAGGCGGCCCGTAAAATTGGTATAGATAAGGAAGGGGTAGGAAATGTTAAAATAACCTACAAAAGGCCAAAATGATTTTAAAACTATTTGGATATTAAATAATGGCGCAGATTATTCTGCGACCCTTATTTTTATCACTAATTTTTTAACCTTTTCATCGTTTACCTTAATACTAGGGCGATGCGCATTTTCTGGGAAAAACAAATAAAATTCTTTCGGGGTAGCAATATCATAAATGGCATCATCGATCTTATAGTTTGCAGCATCTTTTTCGGCATTGTACGGATGGATAATTTCAGCAGTTGCAGCAGGTGCCACACCAATCTTTTCTTTGCCAGAAATAATATATTGTAGATCAATATATTTTTTATGCGATTCCCATCCTGTTTTTTCAAAGGGTTTATCAACCATTTCTGTGATGCTAGCAAATGCGTTTTCTCCGTCAATGGGATATTTCCCAACAGCCAAATTTTCTAAATCCTGAGATTTCATCCATTCAAAGGCTTTATCCCAAACCATTTTATTTGCCCTGTATTGTTTAGCAAATTCTTCTTGATCTGTAAGGTGAGAAACTTGAGGTTTTAAACCTGTGGAAATAGCTTGTTTCTTTAACCAATTATTACTTTCATTATGTACTTTACAGCCGTTTAAAATTAATAAGCTAATTATTAGGAGAGGGATTATCTTTTTCATTTCTCGGGGATTATTTTTTGTTTTAATGCTTTGCAATGTAAAGTTCTTTTAAAAATTAATTTAACGCCAATTTTTTAAATGCTTCCGGATATTCTTGTTTTGCTTTTAAGAATATTTTTTCAGAAGTGCTTTTATAGGATAAGATGAGTAAGGTCAAAATCGTAAACAAGGTGGTAATTAAAAAATGATTTTGTGAAGTAATCCAATCTCCAAAAAACTGCATCAGATATAAAGGAATATAACTGAATGAAATATAGGTATGTCTATGGGTAATCAATATCAATTTTTTATCCATGCTTTTTTTGATGGTTCTATTTTCAGAAATCAAAAAATACAAACTCAATATTAACAAGAAAACTGAAATAGTAACACAACTGGCAAACGCATCAAAAAAAGTTAACAACATGAATAAAACTAGCCAAATACAAATAGATTTTAGCAATGCTGGTAATTTAAACTGACTTTTAAATTCTATGTACCATAATTTCCATTGATTTTTCCAAACAGTTTTGCCTTTCTCTTCAACAATATCTCCAAACCCAAAAATACCGAAACCGCTAAAAACATTATGCAAAGCAGCATCAAAACTTAATTCTGGGTTTTGCTCCCATTGGTATTCTACTGAACTTGCTAAATGATCTACCAGTTCTACCTGAACATCATAATATTCTACATAATGCTTGCGGGTAAATTCAAAAAGTTGGGCAACTTGTTTTTCTGTTAAATCTTTTTTCATTGAGTAGTTAATTTAGTGTTCAAAATCAATTGCATTTGTTCCACAAAATCTTTAAGATCATTTAATCTATTTACAGATTCTGTTTTGCCATTTTCTGTAAGTTTATAATATTTTCTTGTTCTGTTACCAACTTTCTTAAAACTGGCAGTTAATAGGCTATCGCCCTCTAATTTATGAAGTGCAGGATATAACGCACCTTCCGTGATTTTTAAATCGTTAGCTATTTCCTTTACTTTTTGGGTAATTTCATATCCATACATCATCTCATTTTGTTCTAACAAGGTTAAAATGATAGTGGTTAAACTTCCTTTAAATAATGAGTTCGATCGCATTTTAAATCAAATATACCTAAAACGCTTAGGTATTAAAAACATTAGCACAGAATTTGTTGTTTTACAGATAACTAACGTTTTTATATGCTCAAGCTACTCACTGCGGCACAAACAAAAGAGGCCGATCATTACACCGTTATCAATGAGCCAATCCGCTCTTCAGAATTGATGGAACGAGCTTCAAAAGCATTTGTAAAGCTATTTATAGAAAAATTAAGTGATCGTAAAAAAAAGATCTTGATTTTTTGTGGGAAAGGGAATAACGGGGGAGATGGTTTAGCAATTGCAAGGTTGTTGATTGATGAAGGTTATACGTTCGTTAAGATCTTTATAGCAGAAATTTCTGAAAAATCTACAGAAGATTTTGAGCTTAACCTAGAACGTTTGCAATTAAAGGATACTTCAATATTTTATTTCAAAACCGCAGAAGATATAGAATATCAAGAGTGTGATATTCTGATAGACGCTTTATTGGGTTCTGGCCTAAACAAACCGTTAGAAAAAGAATGGGAAAAGCTGGTCAAGAAAATCAACAAGTTTTCGGGTTATAAGATTGCGGTAGATGTGCCAACCGGGATGCCCTGTGAGGGAGAATTATTTAATGATATAATCATAAAATCTGATTTAACAATCACTTTCCAAAGGCCTAAGCTCAATTTTTTATTGCCTATTTCTAGTCCTTACATAAAAGAATGGAAGGTGGTTAACATCGGTTTAGACGAAAATTATATCCAAAGCACCTCATCGCCATACTATTGGTTTTGGAAAGGCGATGTTCAAAATTATATCAAAGCAAGGCAACCTTTTGAGCATAAGGGAATGTTGGGCCATGCCCTTATCATTGCAGGTAACGACGAAACAATGGGGGCGGCCCTAATTTCTAGTGAAGCTTGCGTAAAGTGTGGGGCAGGCTTAACCTCTGCAATGATTCCCAAAACGGGGTTAAGAGCCTTAAATGCAAGAGTGCCCGAGGCGATGTTTACCAATAAAGAAAAGTTGGGCAATTTAGATTGGGATAAATTTAAAGTGATAGGGATTGGCCCTGGCTTGGGTAGCAATGATGATAGTTTGAGCCTTTTAAAAACTGTTTTAAAGAATTTTAAAAACCCCATGGTTATTGATGCGGATGCGATAAATATGATTGGCGAAAATCAAGATTTATTAAAATCTGTTCCAAAAAACTCTGTTTTTACGCCTCACATGAAAGAGTTTGATAGGTTATTTGGCACACATGATAGTTGGTGGAAAAGGATTGAGACCGCCCTTAAAAAATCTGTTGATCATCAGATTTATATCGTTTTAAAAAACAGATATACCATGATATTTACCCCGCAAGGTATTTGTTATTTCAATTCATCAGGTTCGCCGGCAATGGCGAGTGGTGGAATGGGGGATGCCTTAACAGGGATAATCACTGGGATGATCTCTCAAGGCTATTCTATAGAGAAAGCGGTACAATTGGCCGTTTTTAGCCATGGTTTTGCAGGAGAGCAGTTAGCACAAAAAATGTACGTAGTGCCCGCAACTAGTTTGATAAAGAATATGCCTTACATTTTGAGGGAATTATTGGTAAAGTAAATCTTAAAATCTATTAAACTACTATGGAACTAAATTTGGATGATATTTTGAATAACTGCTTACGATATTTAAAAGAAGGCACAAGTTCTAAAAGTCAGTTTCATTTCCCGGTTTTAGGAACCGTTAACATCAACGAGGTAGAGTTGAGGACCATTGTGCTTAGGGATTTTGATCAAAAAAACAATTCACTGGTTTTTTATACCGATTATCGTTCCCCAAAAATAGAGCAAATCCAAAACAATGATCAAGTTTCTTTTTTGTTTTACGATGCAGAGAAGGCAGAGCAGATCAGAATTAAAGCCAAAGCCGTTATTCATCATCAAACCGATCTATCAAAAAATTATTGGGATAAAATTAGAGTACAGAACAGAAAAGATTACGCCTCTAAAAAAGCACCATCTTCTTTAAGCTTAGAACCCAGTAATTATTTAGAAAAAAATTGGGGCCAACATACTGAAGATTTTTATCAAAACTTTGCAGTAATAATCAATAAAATTATGGAGATTGATTGGCTAGTTTTAGAAAAGGATATTAACAAAAGAGCCAGATTCTGGAGAAAAGAATCTGGCTTTAAGAGTGAATGGTTAATTCCTTAAATATTACCCATAACCATCAGTTTATCCATTGTAGGGTTTATGCTCCCACCCCTCGGCTCTAATGTTACCGCAAAAGTTTGTGCTTTACTAATTTCTTTCATGTTCTTGAAACCAATCTGGTTGCCTTCTATATCAAAAACACCTAAATCAACTGGTTTACCATCTACCAAGGCCCATAATTGATACTGGTGATCAGCATCGTTTTTGGGCATATCCATAGATTTCATATCTAAACCAACCTTATTTGTTTTAGGGTTAAAAGCAACCATTATTTTAGCGCCTTTTGCATTTGCCGTACCTTCTAATTTCACCATTTTTACATCGGGGTTACTGTAAATATCCAATGCACTAGTGGTTTTGGTTACTTGTTGGTCTAAATAATTAACCTTATTGGCAAAACTTTGGTTACTAGATTGCAAAGCCGCAATTTGTTGTTTAGAGTTTTTTAAGCTATTGTTAAGACTGATGATCGCTACCAAACTTACTAAAAGTAAAGCTACACTTGCCGCAAAAGCATATTTATAAAAGTTGGTATAATTTTTAGTTAAAGCTACAACCTTAGCTTCTTGTTGTTTTGCAACAGGGGCAATTATTTCTTCTTCATCAGAAAATGAAATCGAATTTAAGAACCCGGTTCTAACTTTTTCAGATGGTAATACCTGCAAGCTATCAGCTAAACTCTGCATAACACTTTCGATCTGCCCCAATTCGGCTTTTACCTCAGGGTGCAGCTTAGACATCGCCTCTACCTCTGATCTTTCATCAGCGGCGAGGTCTCCGAGAACGTAAAGTTCTAAAATGCCCGATTCGATGTATGATTTAATGTTTTCCAATTTATTTAAAATATTTACGTAACTCAATAATCCCCATCCTTAAACGAGTTTTTACCGTACCTAAGGGAATGGCTAATTCATCAGAAACTTCTACATGCGTAAAACCTTGAAAATAGATCATATCTACAATCACTTTTTGCTCAGGTCTTAACTTTTGGAGAAGATCTTTCACACCAAGATGCTCAGGTTTGTACTCGGAGTTTCTACGCTCGTCGATTGAATTAACGTGATTTTCTAAGTCTTGGTTTTTAGAATGATTACGATAATCTTTGGATCTTACCTTATCTATTGCAAGGTTGCGCATTACGTTTACCATCCAAGTAAACAATCGGCCTTTTGTGGGATCGTATTGTTGGATAGAATTCCAGATTTTTACCAATCCTTCTTGTAAAACGTCTTCTGCAATTTCTTTATCTGCAATTACCCTTTGTACAATTCCCAATAATGAACCAGAGTACATTTCATATAGGGCATCTGCACCCAATTTTTTGCGTTGCTGCAAGGCAAGGATCAAATCGGGTTCTTCTAAAAATTTTCGTTTTGTATTTATCACAATTGGTCTAAGGTAATCAGAATTTTTAAAAATCAAATAGGTGTTTTTCAGCATGATACGAAGATCTTACCAAGGGCCCGCTTTCTACATATTTAAAACCCATATTTCTGCCTTTTTCTTTATAAAATGCAAATTGATCTGGATGGATCCAATCTACCACGGGATGGTGGTTTTTGGTGGGCTGCAAGTATTGCCCTATGGTTAGTACATGAACGCCCGCTTCTTTTAAATCTGCCATGGTCTCTAAAACATCGGCTTCTGTTTCTCCCAAACCTAACATAATGCCCGATTTTGTTCTTAGCCCAAATTCTGAAATACGTTTTAAACATTCCATACTTCTATCGTACTTGGCTTGTATCCTTACTTCTTTTGTGAGCCTTCTCACGGTTTCTATGTTGTGGGATACCACTTCTGGTTTTTCTTCGCAAACACGATAAAGATTGTCCCAAACCCCTCTAAAATCCGGGATCAATGTTTCCATAGTGGTTTGTGGGCTTTCCCTTCTTATTGCTCTGATGGTTTCTGCCCATATAATAGATCCACCGTCTTTGATATCGTCTCTATCTACAGATGTAATTACGGCGTGTTTAACATTCATCAATTTGATAGAGTTTGCCACACGGTTGGGTTCATCTAAATCTACCGCCAAAGGCCTACCCGTTGCAACCGCACAAAATGAACAAGAGCGGGTGCAGATATTTCCCAAGATCATGAATGTTGCTGTTCCTGCGCCCCAACATTCGCCCATATTAGGGCAGTTTCCGCTCTCACAAATAGTATGTAGCTTATGTTCATCAACCAAGCCACGCACATGGGCATACTCTTTACCAACGGGCAACTTAACCCTTAACCAATCTGGCTTGCGCTGCATTTGGTTTGCTGGGATAACGGGGAGTTCTATCATAAAAGCAAAAATACATAATGCTAATTAAATATCATGTTTGTGGCTTGTAAATGTTTTAGGGAAAAGCGGCAAAAAAAAATCTGCCCTAAAGCAGATTTTTGAATTTTTTATTGCTTTGCTATTGTTTTTTGAAAGCAACTTCGCTTACTGTTTTGGTAGTTACTGTACCGTTAGTTACTGAATCTTCTTGTATCAATGAAAAAGAGGTTGTTGTAACTTTTGATAATTGCAATGTTTCAGAATCATTAACGCCGTATTTTATGGTTAATACTTTTGATGTTTGATCATAAGTGTAAGATCCTTCTTCTTCTAGTTGGCTATTGGTGTAAAGCTGTACATTATTGCCTTCAAAAATTAGGTAAAAATCTCCGATTGAGGCAGTCTGATTTAATTTTTGTTTAGAGACATTGTTCTCAAACACCTCTATTGTAGCATTGGTTGCATCCCAACGGCCAGTTAAAGAAATTTGTGCATTGCTGTTATCTTTCTTACAACTTTGTATAGAAAGAACGCTTACCGTTAAGAAAAAAATGATTAGTAGTTTTGATTTCATATTTTTTAAGATTTAGTTTTTACTAATATGATAAAAAAAAAATGATTTCTTGTTTTTTTATTTAAGAGAACCTAGGTAAATAAACCGGGGCGGCAGCGGCATCTTTTTGCAGCATGAGGCTTGTGGATTGGGGCAAAAAATATAGCAGAGCACCGGGCTACCGTAAATTAATAGCACCAGCTTTGCTTTTCTAATTATTTTATAGTCTATTTTCTTTATAAGCTTTTTCTGCTCTTTTAATAGCCAATTTTTCGCGATAGTTAGCGTATTTTTCTTTAAAAACCATTTTGATCAAGCTATCTATACCGCCTTTTGTTGCCAAATTATAAACGCTATGTGCTTTTCTCACAATTGATTTATCCCAAGCTCTAAGGCTTAAAGAAAATGATCCGTCTAGGTATTTCATCCAATGCCAATAACCGGTTGGCATAAACAGGGTATCTCCATGTTCTAAAAAAACCTCTTCGCCTTCTACACCTTTTAGGGCCGGGAACTTTTCGAAATCGGGGTTTAAAACATCATAATCTTCTAGGGCATAAGTTGCATTTGGAAGACAATACAAACGTCTTTTCCATTTGTTCTCGAATAAAATTACCTGTTTTCTCCCGCCAAAATGGGTATGGAAAATATGGGGCAAATCTATATCGTAATGTAAAAAAGTAACCGAATTAGAGCCGCCAAAAAACATGGCCGGCATACTTTCTATAAAGCCTCCCATTAAATCTTTAGGTATCTCGATATCATCCTTCATAGATGGTACATGTTTCATAAGGTTAAAAAGAAAAATACGCAGCTCGGTAGGCTCTCTCTTTATCAGATCAAGGTAATCGCCAAACTTCATTTTTGCGGCTGTGGCGTTAATGGGTTTGGATGGATCTGCTTTAGAATTGTCGTAAAGAGGAACCTCAACATCACCTGCAACGGATTTCAAGTATTCTGTAGTCCATTTTTCATTGGCTGGCCAGTTTTTGGTTAGATTTTTAATAACCAACGGCCTGCGTTTATCTAAGTAATTCTTTTTAAAATCTTCTGGAGAAATGGTATCAACCGTATCAACTTTGTTTAAAATGAAACCCATAATGGCTGGATAGGTCTTTTTATACGCTATTGTTTATGGTTTTGCGTATTTCTATCGAGGCAAAATTAATAGATTTTATAAAAAATAGTATCAAAAAGATTTGTATTGCCTTTTAATGACAATTTTTTATTACCTGTTATTGTAAATACAAGATGTAATAAAAATTGACAATCAATCCATTTTAAAATTTTATTTAAAAATTGCTTTACTTAACTTC
Source organism: Pedobacter segetis (assembly GCF_016623585.1). Classification (GTDB taxonomy): domain Bacteria; phylum Bacteroidota; class Bacteroidia; order Sphingobacteriales; family Sphingobacteriaceae; genus Pseudopedobacter; species Pseudopedobacter segetis. The sequence continues at coordinate 1,870 of NZ_JAEHFY010000009.1, read as the reverse complement.
GGGAAGTTTATTAATTATCATATAAAATCAAGATAGATCATGAAAATTACAGTAGTTGGGGCGGGTGCCGTTGGTGCAACTTGTGCTGATAACATTGCCAGAAGAGAATTAGCCGAAGAGTTAATTTTATTAGATATTAAAGATGGTTTTGCCGAAGGTAAAGCTATTGACATGATGCAAACCGCTTCTTATTGTGGTTTTGATACCAAAATAAAAGGCGTAACAAACGATTATGCCGCAACAGCAGATTCTGAGGTTGTTGTGATCACTTCTGGCTTGCCACGTAAACCGGGGATGACGCGTGAAGAATTAATAGGAACCAATGCTGGTATTGTTAAATCTGTAACAGAAAGCATCCTTAAGCATTCTCCAAATACCATCATCATTGTGGTTTCTAACCCAATGGATACCATGAATTATTTGACGCTTAAAACATCAGGATTACCAAAAGAAAGAATTTTAGGAATGGGCGGGGCTTTAGATTCTGCCCGGTTTAAATATTATTTAAGTCAAGAATTGGGTTGCTCCCCTTTAGATCTTAATGCTGTTGTAATTGGCGGCCATGGGGATACCACCATGATTCCTTTGATCCACCATGCAACTTGGAACAGTAAGCCGGTAACCTCTTTATTAAGCAAAGAACAGCAAGAAAAAATTGTTGCCGCAACTATGGTTGGTGGGGCAACCTTAACCAAATTAATAGGAACATCTGCTTGGTATGCGCCAGGTGCGGGAACCGCTGCAATGGTAGAATCTATTGTACGTGACGAGAAAAAATTGATCTCTTGTGGCGTTGCTTTGGATGGCGAGTACGGACAAAAGGATATTTCTTTGGTTGTACCTGTTGTTTTGGGTAAAAAAGGTTGGGAAAAAATAATCGACTTTAAATTATCTGCAGATGAGCAGGCGCAGTTTAACAAAAGCGCAGATGCCGTGAGGGCAATGAACCAAGTTTTGGCAGATTCTAATTTGATCTAATGCCAAAATATATATTACCCTTAGAAGTTGTTGATCTTCAAGGAGATGGCTTCCACCTTTTGGTGGAAGTTGTTGTTTTTGGGCAAATTTTTAAGGCCGTTTTGGATACAGGTGCATCAAAATCTGCATTTGATATGGAGATAGTTTCTGGTTTTGCGCCAGAAGATCAAATTATCCATGTCCCAGATCACCATGCCATAGGTTTGGGTACAACAACAATGGAAAGATATTATGTTATTTGTAAGCAGATGACTTTGGGAGATTTATTAATTAGTGATTATGAAGCACCTGTGTTTGATTTATCTGCCATTAAATTTGCTTATGAAAAGTTGAACCTTCCACCTGTTCTAGGAGTTTTAGGCGGCGATATTTTGATGGATTATAAAGCCTTGATTGATTACAATAAGTTAACGCTTACATTAAAAATGTAAATTTATCATAAAGTTGATCTGATGAAAAAAGATATTGAAACGCATCTCGATATTAAGTTAATGGTAGATTCTTTTTATGATAAGGCCACGGCCGATAAATTATTGGGTCCCGTTTTTAACGATATTGCGAAAGTAGATTGGGATCATCACCTGCCCATTATGTACTCATTTTGGGAAGCTACTCTTTTAAGTAAAGCAGTTTATAAGGGCAACCCTATGGATACACATTTTAAGTTAAACCAAAAAATTAAGCTAACCCAAGAGATGTTTAATAAATGGAAAACCTTATTTATTGAAACCATTGAAGAAAATTTTGTTGGTAAAACGGCCAATGATGCAAAGCAAAGGGCAGTGAGTATCGCAGATCTGATGTTTTACAAAATCAATAATTAATTCAAGTTGCTAGTTAAAGAATAAAAAAGTAAGCATCAAAAATGAGAAATTTGGTTTACTACAACTAA
>NZ_JAEHFY010000008.1 GCF_016623585.1 Pedobacter segetis | reverse complement strand
GCTGTTCTTCGCATCCTAGAACAGCTTCTTTTGCTATTTATCCTTGGGTACGCAATTAGGCACTTTTTTGCCATCTTTTTTCTTGGTACCTACTTGGTGGTAATCTTTCCAACAAGGGTCTTCTTTCTTTTTTTCTTTGTGCTTCGTTTTACTCATGGCTTTTGATTTATCAAATCAAAAACCAATTTTGTGCCATTATTTCTTTGCGGAAGTTTTTGCCATACTTTCTGCCAATTTAATGGCATTATAGGTATTAACCACACCGCCAGAAATACAAAGATCGCTAAACGGAACAGTTTTCTTATCTTTTCCTATCATCAGTTCTACAGGGTGGTTTACCTTCACAACTGATTGCATGATTGCGTTTTTTACTTCTGGGGCCGTTAGTTTTGGGAAATAACTTCTTATTAAAGTAGCCAAACCAGCAACAACCGGCGATGCCATACTGGTGCCGTCTTCTTCTGTATAGGTACTGTTTGGGGTGGTAGAATAAATACGTTCTCCTGGTGCAAAAACATCTACACTTGTTTTGCCATAATTAGAGAAACTTGCTTTCAAAGAGGCATCATCCGTTGGCCCAGAAGCACCAACTTCTATCCAAGAAGGAGCAGCGGTACCCGTTTGATCTGCATAGATCCTGTTAGGGTAGTTCTTGCTGCTTTCTAGATCCAGGTTCATATCATCGTTACCTGCAGCATGCACCAAAAGCACATCTTTAGAAACGGCATACTTTACGGCATCGTCAACCACATCTTTATGAGGAGAATATCCCTTACCAAAACTCATGTTGATTACTTTTGCGCCATTATCAACAGCGTATCTAATGGCATTGGCAACATCCTTATCTCTTTCATCGCCATTGGGCACAGCTCTTACAGACATGATAATAGCATGGTTGGCAACCCCTTTTATACCAAGGTTGTTATCTCTATTGGCACCAATTATTCCGGCTACGTGTGTGCCATGTAAGGCATCTGGGCCGGTTACATCGTTATTACCATAGATTTTTTGTCTAGGATCGTTCTCGTCATCCCCAACAATATCCCTTGGATTGTAATCTATATTGTAGTTATAATCTACTTGTTCTTTAAAATGATCAAAAGCGGCATCTATTTGTTCTTTCTTAAATGTTGCGAAATCTGGCTCTTCTTTCATCACGTTCAACATCACTTTTTTTACTTGTGCTTCGCCCCTTTCGGTTGGTTCAAAAGCTTCAAAATCTGCTAAAGCAGGGTTTTCTTTACCCATTTTCTTTACCATGTTTTCTAAAACGGTTTTAAAACCATAAATGCCGTTGAGGTTATTTTTGGCCTCGGTCAGTTTTTGGTTCAGTTCGTTTTTCATATTTAGGTATTTCAGATACTCGGCTTCATTTGTTTTAGAAAGGCTATCGGTACTTTTGTTCTCGTATTTAGGGTTTAATGCTCTTATCTGCCTTACCAGTTCCAAGGTCTCAAACTCAACATCGCCCTTTGGGCCACCCAAAAAATCCCAACCGTTAATATCATCTATATAACCGTTTTTATCATCGTCTTTACCATCTAACTTCTCTTTAGGGTTGGTATAGATAACGCTTTTTAGGTCTTCATGAGAAATATCTACCCCGCCATCAATTACCGCTACTACCACATTCACCGCTTTCTTGTTTTTTAAAAGCTCTTGATAGGCTTTTTCTGTACTAATGCCAAAAGTGGTATCAGAAACAAGATCTAGATTTTGCCAATTGGCTTTATAAGTTAGATTTTGTGCTTCGCTAATGAATGGCCCCATGGCCAGAGCAAGGGCAATGAAAAGATATTTTATTTTATTTTTAAACATATTATCTGTGTTTTTATTTTAGATTTTAATATTAACAATTTTTAAGTAGATTGAAACGAGATGCGTTATTTTTTATTTCGATAAATAACAAATCCAACAAAATGTTTACAATAAGATCAAATATTTTAAACCTTTTGATTAAAAAACCGCAAATTTGCGATTGAAATTATACCCATGATCAAAGCGAAAGATTTCTTATCCAAACTGGTTTACAACAAATTTTTATGGCAATTGGTTTTGGGCATTTTCATGATCGGGATGGCCATTTTCTTTATCAGGCATGAGCATATAGAAGTGCTGAAAATCAAAGATCAATTAGCTTATTGCAGCCCGTTTTATATTATCATAGGCATCTTGCTTACGTTAATTTACATAGCCGTACAAGGCTTAATGTATGTTTTTAGCTTTAAATCTTTAAATAAAAAGCTTTCTTTCTTTTTAGCTATCACGCTTTTTTTAAAGCGGAATTTTGTGAGCGTTTTTTTACCCGCAGGGGGCTTTTCTTCATTGGCCTTTTTCACAAAAGATATAGAAAACAAAGGGGTTACCAAGTCTCAGATACATTTGGCAAGTACCATATTTGGCTTTTGCAGCATTTTATCTGTGGTTTTAGTGGCTGTACCGGTTTTGGGCATAGCATTGCTTTTTACCAAGTTAGGCCTTGCAGAACTTCTTGGCTTTGTGTTTTTGTTGGTATTGACTGGTTTCTTCATCTATCTTATCTACTCGATCTCTAAAAAAGGGAAGGCCTACCAGTGGCTATCTAAAGTAAAACCATCCTCTGTTTCTATGATGGATGAGATGTTGGAAGAAAAAATCAACAGGAAAAACTTTTACCTCACGTTGGCAACTTCTATTTTGATCGAACTGATTGGCATTGCACACCTCTATATTTGTATGCTGGCTTTAGGTTTCGATGCGAGTTTACCGGCAGCCATAATTGGTTATATCGTAATGGTGATCTTATTGATAGCCTCTCCGTTTTTAAGGGGTTTGGGTGCAATTGAAGTTTCCCTTACCTTAGTATTACAACAATTTGGTTTCCCTATAATTGCCGCAGCTACCATTACCCTATTATTTAGGTTTTTCGAGTTTTGGCTTCCGTTGATCGCCGGTATCCTAAGTTTTATTACCAAAAAAGATAACATCTTATTAAGGATCCTGCCTGCCTTTATCATCCTGATTTTGGGCGTGGTCAACATCATATCGGCCATTAGCCCTGCAATACCCAGCAGGTTAAGGTTAGTGAAAAACTTATTACCAGAAGAATTAATAGTAACCAGCAACTCTATGGTTTTAATCTTCGGGCTAATTTTGGTTATCCTGAGCGTTTTCTTGCTACAAGGTTCTAAAAGAGCTTGGTACATGGCATTATCTCTTACCCTGTTTTCTGTAATTGGCCATTTACTAAAGGCCGCTGATTATGAAGAGGCCATATTGGCATTTGTGGCGGCAGCTGCCTTAATTTACACCAAAGGTTCTTATAAGCTAAAGCCACATCCTAAACTTGCTTATTTTAATATCTGGATAGTTTTTTATGCCGTTATAGCTTTTATAGCTTATGGTGTCTTAGGTTTTTATTTTATAGATAAACGCCATTTTGGTATAGATTTCACTTTTATAAATGCCTTTAGATCTGTATTAAAAATTTTCTTTTTGTTTGATGATAAAACCATTGTACCGCTAACAAAATTTGGTGCCCGTTTTATAATTTCCATTTATGTAGCAGGAGGCAGTGTGATATTGTTTTTGCTTTACTGTTTGCTGAGCCCTTATTTTTCTAAGCCTTATAATACGCCAGAAGAGTTTGAAGAAGCAAAGGATATTTTAAAGAAATGTGGCGTTTCTGCATTAGATTATTTTAAAACCTATCCCGATAAATTCTTGTTTTTTAATCACGATAGGACAGCTTTTATCAGCTTTAAGCTAACCAGGCATTTTGCCGTTGTTTTAGAAAACCCCGTAGCTATCAATGATGAGGAAAGAAAAAATATGCTGGTATTATTTGAGGCTTTTTGCGAAGAAAACGGCTTTATAAGCACCTATTACCGTGTTCCGCACCAATCTTTGGATCTTTATAAATCATTAAAGAAAAAAGCGATACCTATTGGTGAAGAAGCTATTTTAGATCTAGAGACCTTTAAACTAGAAGGTGGGAAAATGAAAACCACCAGAAGCGCTATAAGCAGGCTAAGCTCAGAAGGTTATGATTTTAAGGTTTATAAAGCCCCCATTAAAGATGGCTTACTACAAAAATTAGAAAAGGTATCTGATAATTGGTTAACCGAATTGGGCAAAAAAGAAGTTGCTTTTACCCAAGGTATCTTTGATACTTCTATTTTAAAGCACCAAACTATTTTAACCATAGAAGATCAAGAAGAAAAAGTATATGCCTTCTTAAATATCATCCCTGATTTTGCGCCCGGAGAAGCTACTTATGATCTGATCAGGAAAGTTAATGACGCACCAAATGGCGTTTTGGATATGTTACTGGCAAAAACTTTTATTTACTTACAAACCGAAGGTTTTAAATCTGTAAATATGGGCCTAGCACCAATGAGCGGCATGGAAAACGTAAACATAACGCAGAAAACCATCAAATACGCTTATGAAAACTTAAGGGCTTTTGGAGCTTTTAAAGGCCTAAGAAAGTATAAAGAGAAATTTTATCCATCGTGGGAAAAGAAATACCTCATTTACAATCATAATTACCATCTTTTCCAAGTGCCATCTGCTTTAAAAAGGGTTTCTGAAGGAAGTTAAATGAGTTCATTGGTTGTCAGTTTATTAGTCAATGGTTGATAGTTGATGGTCAATAGTGCGCAGTTAGGATGTATATTAATTTTGGCTCTTGTTTCTTAACTCTTGTTTCTTAACTCTTGCATCTTGTTTCTTAACTCTTGTTTCTTGCATCTTGCATCTTGTTTCTTGCATCTTTGCTCTCAAATCTTGATACTAATTACTTAACACTCAATAAAACCGTCCTTAATACCAAAGAAAAATCATCGTTATAATGGTGGTTGCCTTTGATTATTATTTTATGGATAGTTTTTGTTTCCTTTAATGCCGGTTTAAAATCACTATCGTCATCGCTACCAAAAACACAAGTTACCGGAAAAGCGATTTTTAAAAGTTCTGGGTAAACCTTATATTTTTCTTTATTAGAATCGCCTCCGCTATTTAACATATCCATCAGTTTAATTTCAAATGAAGTAGAAAAGCTAGGCGAAAGCAACACCATAGATTGGATGTTTTCTTTTAAAGATGGGTCCAAGTTTGATGGCAAAAATGAGCCAACATCGGCACCAAAAGAATAGCCTATAATGATCAGGTCCTTTTTGTTCCATTCTTTTTGATAGTAAACGATGGCCTTTTGCAGGTCTTGGGCAAATTTAGTGGGCGTTTTTTTACTCCAAAAATATTTATGGCTATCCAAACCCAAAACAGCCAATCCGTTCTTGTTTAAACCGTTAACCAATTGGGTAGAGAAATCGTTCCAGCCGCCATCTCCAGAGATATAAACCACAAGCGCTTTATTGCCAGTGCTTTTTAATAGCTTAAGGGGTAAATCGGGCAATTTATCTTGAGCCGTTGATCGTAAAAAAAATAACAGAACAAAACACACTAATAGACTACTGATAAGCTTAATTTTATTTTTTTCGCACATAATGTTTGATAAGGTTTTTCACGATGGTAGGGATAGCATCTTCGGTGTATTTATGCCCCCCGTTTAGTTCATATAAATGGAAACGCCTCTTATTAACGCCACTTAAAGGTTTTGGTTCTTCCTCTTTACCATAATAACAGCTAATGGGTAGCCTTATTTTTTCTACCTCTTTGGCAACTTTAAATTTACGGTTATCGCCTCCCAAATTTAAAAGATCGGCAGTATAAACCACAAAATCTGTAGAAGCAAAAGGCGATAGTAATATCAAAGACTTTACCCTGATTTTTTCTTTAAGGTTTAGGTTGCTATAAATAAACGGTACAACATCTGCACCAAAAGAATAACCGCATAAAACCACATTCTTACAATCAAAATTCTTAAGATAAACCTGTATTAAGGCAGATAGATCTTTACCTATTTGTTTTGGCGTTTTCTTATCCCAAAAATAAGACCTAGAATTAAAACCAAGGGTATTAAATCCATTCTCAGAAAAAGCCACCGCTAAATTATCATCAAAAGTTAACCAACCGCCATCCCCAGATAAGAAAACGATCATTGTTTTGGTGTTTTCTACTTTGGTAGGATATACGATAATGGGAAGATCAAAATCGGCCTTTGGGATACCCCTGTTTTTTGTAACCCTGTTTTTATTGAGGATGGCACAACCAGACGAAGAAATAACCACGGCAAACAGGCAAAAGAAAAAAATCTTCTGATGAAACGCATTGTTAACAGAGGCACCTATTTTTATCATTTTAATAATCCAAATATCATGATAAGCGATGATTATTTTAAGCGGATAGACCTTTTAATCAAAATTTAGTTTAACAAGAACACATTTATGACATCCTTTTGATAAGTACAATTGCCCAACAAAATTGAATACTTTACTTTTGTAGTGCTGTTGAATGTAATAAGTTTAGAAACTTTTAACAATCAACTTTTTACTTTTAATTTTAATAAAGATGTATCCAGAATATTTAGTTGCCCCAATGCGTACTGATTTAACCAGTGCCGGTTTTGAAGATTTAAAAAATGCGGAAGATGTTACCAAAGCCATAGAAAGCGAAGGGACTACTTTTGTGGTTGTAAACTCTGTATGCGGTTGTGCTGCTGCAAATGCCCGCCCCGCCGCAAAAATTGCCGCTGCCAACTCTAAAAAACCCACCAAGTTGATTACCGTTTTTGCAGGAATGGAAAAAGATGCCGTTGATGCGGCAAGGAACCATATGTTGCCTTACCCTCCGTCTTCACCATCTATGGCTTTATTTAAAGACGGTAAATTGGTCCATATCATAGAGCGTCATCAGATTGAAGGCCGCCCTGCACAAATGATTGCCGATAATTTGATCGGAGCTTTTGAGCAATATTGTTAGTTAGGCAGAAAGCTTAAAGCCTAAGGCTGAAAGCAAATATCTAATTTAATAAAAGTCGATTTGGTAATCCCAAATCGGCTTTTATTTTTTGAAATGCAAACAAAATATTTGGTTCTGCTACTTTCTCCGTTTTCACAAGAAACAAAATTCCCCCATTAAAGGTTAGTGAAGAAACTAACCAACATGGTTAAAACCGCATAAAGCAGAACAGTTTGTTATGCTGAGCGGATTAGAAGCATAAAGCCTAACGCCCCCCCTTCGACTCCGCTCTGGGTGACATTCCTTCGACTCCGCTCTGGGTAACATTCCTTCGACTCCGCTCTGGGTGACATTCCTTCGACTTCGCTCTGGGCGGCATTCCTTCGACTTCGCTCTGGGTGATGTTCACTTCCACTCCGCTCTGGGCAGCATCCCTTCGGCTTCGCTCTGGGTAATGTTCACTTCCACTCCAATCAGGGTAGCACACCTCCAATTGTGAATAATCGAGCTTTTTACCTTAAGCTTTTAGCTCTTTAAAACCCCAATCTTTACAAACTTCTCAAAAACCTTTTCGGTATGTGGCGCATCTTTTAGTTCATCGGTTAAATCTTGCCCTGCCCAATGTTCGTAATGCTTACCATCTCGCCATAGCCGGCTTTCGCCCACATCATAAATAAAGCCTAAATAAGCCACCCAAATCTGGGGTTTATCTTGTCCGTTTCGCAAAGCGAGTTGAGATCTGGTATATTCAGGAAGCGGTTGCATGTGTTTTTTTGTTCCTGAAATATTCAAAGAAAATAAGGTTTAACAATATCAAAGACATAGAATAAAAATGATCTTCAAAAGGGACGGTGCCCACCCTAAAACCCATATTTTCTGCATTATTATAACTCACAATGGGTATAGCGGTTAAAATACCATTTACGATATAAAACGGGATCAATGAGACCAGATAGGCAACAAAAAATTTACCCATATCCAATTTCATATCCTTCAATAAAGTAAAAACCAAGATGATGGCTAAAGTGCTAAAGTTGATCAGGCTGTACAACCGATCGTGATAAAGAAATACTAAAACAATGCAAAGCAATAATAAAATGTAACTTATCATTTTACTGATGTTTCTCGAAATATACAGCTTGAAGTAACAAAGCAAGCACTCGTAAATAAAAATGCAAGCGAACGGGACGGTAATAAAGAATAGGATTTCTTCTAGCGGAAGGCCAAAAAATTTAATGCCTAAAATATAATCGGGGTTAAAGGACCATACCTGGTTAATAGTAAACAAATAATCCCATAAAAGATAGAGCGATCCAGAGAGAAACATCCCAGGAAGAATAAATTTCCACTTTTTAAAAAAGCTTACTTTTTTATCGAACGATAAAAAAATGGGGAATAAAACGGTTAGAACATTGATCAATAAATAGGTATAATGTTTATCCATATAGTTTAAACTAATACCTTCTTTAAAACGGCGATCTCTTCGGCGTTACATTTTTTGCTATCGATCATAAAATTGACCATGTTTTTCAAAATATCGCCATCAACATCTAATTTAGAGGTATGGGCATTTCTTAAAATAGATATGATCTTGTTCTTGTCGTTTATTAAATTCTTACTGTAACCCAAAAAAGCAGGCACATAATATTGAAGACTAAACCTTAAAAAACGCACCTCTAATTGATTGGGGTCCTTTGCTACGGCTTTGTTAATAGTTCCAAAACCTTCTTTGAGATAGCTCATCTTGCTTACCGGGTTCCAAGCATGTTTTGCTTTTATGGCCTGTACAGAACCCAAATAAGCCATAATCAAAGCACTAGGATTTTTAATTTCTTCTAATTGATTGCATAATTTATCGGCCATATCGCTATCATTAATAGATGCAATATAATCTTCACGGATTTGATCTAGATTACTTGCTTGTGCAAATAAAGAGCTAGAAACGGTAATCAATAATATGATGAATAAATTTTTCATTTTCTGCTGTTTGGTATCTTCATTAACGAGAAATACCTAAACATAGTTTAGTTTATTTTTTACAATAGCCTGGGCCATCAAAATTAACTTTTGGCTATCAGAAACCCTAATCCTCTTATTAGAAATGATATTTGCGGGCGTATTTTTTATCTTTTTAAATAGTTCTAAGTAATACAAATAGGCAATATAAACGCCTAATTTAGAACCGTTTGGCAAATTTTTTATGCCTTCAAAAGCATCATCAAAATCTACCTTAATGTCTGCTTCAATCTCTTGCTTATCTTTTTCAGAGAAATTCTTAAAATCTACTTTCGGGAAATAAGTGCGTCCCCTTTCATCAAAATCGGCTTTGATATCCCTTAAGAAATTGATCTTTTGAAATGCCGAACCTAAGCTCCTGGCCTTTGGCAATAATTTTTGATAATTGGCATCATCGCCCTCACAAAATATCCTTAAACACATTAAACCAATCACTTCCGCCGATCCATAAATGTATTCTTTATAGCTTTCATCGGTATAGGCGGTTTTATCCAAATCCATTTCCATAGATCTTAAAAAGGCATCGATCAGCTCATACTCAATATGATATTTATTAACTACTATTTGAAAAGATTGTAAAACAGGATTTAAACTTATTTTCTGTTCTATGGCTTCTTGGGTATCATCCCTAAATTTTTTAATAAGATACGCCTTATCTTTATCGTGAAAAGTATCTACAATTTCATCGGCAAAACGCACAAAGCCATAAATAGCGTAAATAGGATATTGAAATCTTAGATGAAACGCCTTTATGCCCAAGCTAAAAGAAGTGCTGTATTTATTGGTAATGATTTTACTGCACTCTAAACAGGTTTCATTATAAAGATCCATAAAGGCTTAAACGTTTTTTTAGCAAATTAAGGTTTTTTAGCTCAAATTGTTTTCAAAAGCTACAAACAAAATCTTTAATTTCGGATTTTAAGAACATGCAACAAAATTTTAAAGTACATATCATAGGTTCGGGTTTTTCTGGTTTGGCAGCGGCGGCGGTTTTAGCAAAGCAAGGTTATGGCGTTACCATCATCGAAAAAAATAACCAAGCAGGTGGCAGGGCCAGGTTATGGAAAAGTGAGGGTTTTACCTTTGATATGGGCCCAAGCTGGTATTGGATGCCCGATGTTTTTGAGAATTATTTTGCCTTGTTCGGGAAAAAAGTAAGCGATTTTTATGATCTAAAAAGATTAGACCCCGGTTACAGGGTTTATTTTGGCAAGGATGATTTTATGGATATCCCTGCCAATATGGAACAATTGGAAGCTCTTTTTGAAAAATATGAAAAAGGGAGCAGCATTGGTTTAAGAAAATTTATGGATCAAGCGGCTTATAAATATAAATCTGCCATGGGCGATTATGTTTTTAGGCCTTCCCACTCCATTACCGAGTTTATAGATATTAGGTTATTGATAGAAAGCATAAGGATACACATGTTGAAACCCATGAGTAAACATGTACGCCAGTATTTTACCAATCCGAAGCTCATACAACTCTTAGAATTCCCGGTACTGTTTTTAGGTGCAACGGCACAAAAAATCCCGGCTATGTACAGCCTAATGAACCACGCAGATTTAGCCCTGGGAACTTGGTACCCCATGGGCGGGATGTATGAAATTGTTAAAGCCATGGTAAAGGTTGCAGAAAGCCAAGGTGTAAAAATAATGCTCGATACAGAAGTTAAAAAGATTGAAATAGAGAACGGAACGGCCAAAAAACTGATCACCTCTAAAGGTAATTTTGAAACCGATTTTGTGGTTGCCGCTGGCGATTATCATTTTATAGAACAAAACCTGATAGAGAAAAAATACAGGAATTACGATAAAAAATATTGGGACAGCAGGGTAATGTCGCCTTCTTCTCTACTATTTTATATCGGTTTGGATAAAAAAATTGAAGGCATACAACATCATAATTTATTTTTTGATGAAGATTTAGACCAACACGCAAAAGAGATCTATACAGAACCACAATGGCCCAGTAAACCCTTATTCTATGTTTCTTGTGTTTCTAAAACAGATCTAGATGCTGCTCCGGAAGGGAAAGAAAACTTGTTCTTTTTAATCCCCTTAGCTCCCGGATTAAAAGATACCGAAGAATTGAGGGAGAAATATTATCAGATCATGATGGATAGGTTTGAGAAAATCACAGGGCAAACCATACGTGGGCATGAAATTGTAAAACGCAGCTACGCCATGAATGATTTTGTGAACGATTATCACTCTTTTAAAGGAAATGCTTACGGTTTGGCAAATACCTTATCTCAAACAGCTTTTTTTAAACCATCTATGAAAGCTAAAAAAATCGATAATCTTTTATATACCGGCCAATTAACCGTTCCTGGCCCAGGTGTTCCCCCCTCAATAATTTCTGGCCAAGTGGTGGCTAAAGAAGCGGGTTTGATCTTGAAGAAAAGATAGATTTTGAATCAGAACACCTCTTGCCCTCGCACCTCCATCATGCTGATTACCATTGTTATGATGAAGGTTAATATATTTTAAACAACGTTAAACCTCATAATTTAATGAACAATTAAAGGAGGTGTTGCCCCTGAGCGAAGTCGAAGGGGAGCGAAGTCGAAGGGGAGCATAGGGATATTTAAGCAAAAATGTAATCTACTCTAAAACCTTATCCACATAATCAGAGTTCATGATCCCTAAAACGCCCATATACTTTAGCTTAAAGCTGATGGTATCCCCAACTTTATAACCCGCATCATTCTGATGCACATCTAGCACCAACATATCAGAGCTTGCTTCAATTATGGTAATGTTTTCATCATCGGGAATCAAATATTGAGGATTGCAATCTAACAAACCTATATCTAAAATGGCCCTGTAAGAATGTTTCCCATAATCTTCTTTTGGGTAATTTGGTGTTTCTCCGGCTACGTTAAAACCTTGGTCGCCGGAGGGCACTTTGGGCTTTTCATACAGTTCTATAATCTCGGTATATAACCTAAAAACATCGTTGTTCATCCCAACTATGGTTTGGTTGGTAAATAAATCGAGGCCGAAGAACAACACCTCTCCCACCCTAAAATGATTGATTTGTTTTGGTAATTGCTCCTTTATCAATAGCGGAACGGTTACGCTTGTTCCGCCAGAGATCCATGGGATCTTTATATTAAATTTTGCCTCTATCAATTGTTTGTACAAACTCAGTTGGATCAATTTGTCTTGCGATGGCAAGATGCCGTTTAAACAGTTCAGGTTTGTGCCCAAGCCTACAATATTTATGTTTGGCGAATGGATAACTTGATCGTAAAAATCCAACAAATTTTCGCCAACCACACCTTCCCTAAGATCGCCCATTTCTATCATGATAATGATCTTATGCGTTTTATTTTGCTTTACCGCTTCTGCGCTTAGCATCTTGATTGTGGTATAATCAGTATTAAAACTAACATCTGCATATTTGATAATGCTTGGGATAGTCCGTTTTGCGGGCGGTTTGATATAAACCGTTTGGGCTTTTGGTGCCACCTTTTTGATCATCTTTAAGTTGCTTATCCTGGTATCATGAAACTCGGTAACGCCAAGTTTAACCAATTCTTGCAAATATAACTGATTGCCGCACAATAATTTAGACACAACTCCCCACTCCACATCATTATCTGTAAACCATTTTTCTAGCATCGAATAATTGTGCGCTAGTTTTTCTTTATATAATTTTAAATATGCCATTAATCTAATATTGTTCTTGGGATATCATAAGGTAAACGGGTAAGTAATTCGTAGTTCAGCTGATCGCTCATATTCCCAAATGATGCCACAGAAATGGTTTTGCCTGCTTGAGAGCCAATCAAGATAACATCATCGTTAATCTTAACATCATCAATATGAGAAACATCTACACAGAGTGCGTTCATGTTTACGATACCACAAATTGGTGCTTCCTCTCCTCTTATTAAAACTTTACCGCTGTTGCTCAAACTTCGGCTATAGCCATAAGCATAACCAACTGGTATTACGGCTAAAGTCATATCGGCGTAAGCCTGAAAACTGGTGTTATAACCCACGTAATCGCCCTTTTTTATTCGTTTAAGCGTCATCACTTTACTGCTCCAACTCATCAAACGGTTTAAAGTACCGTCATTTTCCCTACTATTTCCGTTATACCTGATCAAGGTTTCTTCATTTGGCCAAAACCCATATTGCATGATCCCGATCCTTACCATATTACTGATGGTTTCTGGGTAGTTCATCATTGCGGCAGAACAAGCACTATGAATATATTTGGGCTTTAAGGCCGATTGTAACAGCAGATTTTGCGCTTCGGTAAATAAATTAATCTGCTCCCGAACCCGAAAATCGTTTACCAAACTTTCTGCACCTGCATAATGAGTTGCAAAACCAGTTAGTTCAATAAAGTTTGAATGTTGTTTTATAAAGTTAAAAACCTCAGTTAATTCGCTGATTAAAAAACCGGTCCTATTCATCCCTGTTTCTACTTCTATATGGATTTTAGCTTTTTTATTTAGTTGAGAAGCGATTTTTAAAGCCAATTTTAGTTTTTCAAAATCGAAAATAAAAAACTCTACAGCATTGGAGATTGCCCAATTCAAAGAGTTTTCATCCGTCATCCCCATAATGATTAAATCGGCATTGGGCAGTGCATTTTTTATCTCAAAAGCTTCTGCTGATGAATAAACCGCAAAATAATCTACTCCGTTTTGATAAGCCATCTTCACAAAAGGCACCAGGCCATGCCCATAAGCATTCCCTTTTACCACGCTGCAAAAACGTACGCCATCGCCACAGCGCTTTTTTATAAAAGCTATATTGTTTTGATATGCAGAACTGCTGATGCTTAAAGCTGATGTTTCAAACATTTATCCTAACCTTTCTTTGATGATGCCCTTAAAAATATTTATCCCGGTTTCTATAATCTCATCGGGGAAATCATAATCGGGATGGTGTAGTGCGGGATGCTCTTTACCTGCACCTAAACCAAATAAGCACCCTTTATATTTTTTTGTGAAATACCCAAAATCTTCTCCCCATTTAAAAGGGAAATCATTTTCTAAAAGTTGCAAACCCAAATTATCGGCTGCTTTTCTTACTATACCTACACTATTTTTATCGTTAATGTTTGCGTAAAAATTCTCTAAGAAAAAGTGTTTGGCTTTAAGCCGATGATTTGCAGCAACGCTGGCTACAATATCTAAAATATCGGATACCAGATCATCCAGATTTTCATTGCTCCAACTTCTGGTGGTGTAATGTAGCTCTGCATCGGCAGCAGAGACTCCGTAAGCCATGCTTCCGATATTTACATAGATCAGGGTTGCTAGTTTAAAATTATCATCCTTTGGATGGTTAAAGTTTAAAGCCTCTACTTTTTGCAAAATATCGGCCACAGCCAAAGCTGGGTTAATTCCGTTTTCTGGTTCGGCGGCGTGTGCGGTTTTGCCTTCTAGTTTTATCACCATGCTTTTTACGGCGGCCGTAAAAGCATTCTCTTTTACCACGATGGCTCCATAATCATATCCGGGCAAATTATGGAGCGCAAAAACCTCATCAAATTTAAGATTAGCAAATTTTTTGTCGGTGATAACCGCGGTTGCGCCCTCTCCGGTTTCTTCTGCAGGCTGAAACAACAAACTTACTTTACCTTTTTGTATGGGATGTTTAGTCAAAAACAAAGCTAGCCCCAATAAAATGGTCATGTGCCCATCATGCCCGCATTGATGCCCTTTACCATTTATGGTAGATTTATAAGGGAGTTCTGAAGTTTCTTGGATAGGCAAACCGTCTAATTCTGCCCTAAATAATAAAGAATCGCCCTCAATTTTGCTATCAAAAACTACCAAAAAGCCAAATCCCGCTATTTTTTCAATAATTTCTGAAGTGTTCAACTTTATAAATTCCGTTAAAAGAAATTCCGAGGTTTTTTCTTCAAAACCAGAAATATCGGGGTTTTGGTGCAAGTGCCTTCTTACAGATACAAGATGATCTAAAACTAGATTCATCGTTTTAAACGCATTTCTAAATACTTATTGGTAAAGCCTAAACGCTCATATAATTTTTTTGCAGGGTTATCTGGCTCCACATGCAAGGCAATGCTTCCTTTAGCATTTTCTATGGCTTTTTCCATCAATTTACTGCCCATGCCCTTCCCTCTCTGGTTTTCATGTACGGCAATATAAACCAATATGTTTTCTGGGATGTAATCTTTCATCCCGGTTTCGTTGATCACAACCGCACCAATGATCTGTTGGTTATCGATAGCTAAAGTAATTGCACCTCCTTTATCGAAAACATAAGCAATACATTTTAAAATATCGGCTTTTTTATCGCCGTAACGGCCCAAATGAAGTTCTAAAAACGATGCAATGGCATCATTGCTAAAGCTTTCATCTTCTTTTGTTGATTTATTTATGATCTTAAATTCCATTTAATTAATTTTTAAGGCTGGTTTTTTTTGTGGGAAAACCATTAACCCTATGAAGAACAACAATAATGACACCGTAATCCCAAACAGGTTTGGGTCTAAGCCTAATGGCAGGTTTTTAATAAATAAAGTAAGAAATAGGGTAGTAAAGCCACCGCCTAGCATTGCCATCAAAGCTGCTTTTGAGTTTGTTTGCTTAAAAAATACCGCCGCTATCAACGGAATTAACAAACCCGAAACCATAAACGCATAACTATAAAGCATCATATTAAGTACATTTTCCATCATAGAGGCTAAAACAATAGCTATTATACCTAAAACAAAAGTTAACAATTGGGAAAGCTTCAAAAGATGACCATCGTTTAAAGGCTTTTTCCTCAATACAGAAATTATATCTGTTAAAACATTACCTGATGCAGCCATTAAACAACTATCTGCCGTTGATAAAATCGCAGAAAAATAAACCGACATCATGATGCCCAACAAACCAATGGGCAATATTTGTTTCAATAATAAGGGTAAACCCATTTCTGGATCCATAGCATTTGCAGTAGCGAAGCCAATACCGGCAAACATTCCATTTTCTGCTGCTACTCTTGCAAACAATCCTAACAAAACGCCCATAAAAGCCATAATTGGCCATTCAAAAAGCCCAGCTATAAACCAAGCTTTTTTAGCTTCTTTTTCGCTTTTACTGGCATAAATTCTCTGATAGAGTGTCATCCCCACAAACCAAATAGGGATAATGGTTACTGTCCAATTAACAACGGTTTGCCAAGATACATTGGTCAAAGAGAAAAATTCTGGTCTTAAAGTTTGGGTAATGGTTTCATAACCGCCCACTGCATAATAGGCTAAGGGTAAACCAACAAAAAATAATCCGCCAATTAATACGATCCATTGAATGGTATCAGTATAAATTACTGCTTTCATACCACCCAAAACAGTATAGCCAACGGTAATGCCACCCATAATCAACAAAGCTGTGGTCATGCTTAATCCATCAAAAGATGCCGAAGCCAGTTTTGCGCCTGCTAATATTTGCGAACTTGTAAAACCTAAATACCCTATTGCAGAAATAATGCCCGCAATAAAAGCAACTTTTCTATTAAAAAAGTGATTGAAAACTTGAGGGAAAGTCATGAATTTGCTCTCGCTTCCTAGCTTATAAATTTTAGGAATAAGGATAACGGCACTTAACCATGCACCAATTAAACCGGTAAATAACATCCAAGAACCTGAAAGCCCCGTCATAAAACCCAATCCTCCTAAACCTATAGAAAACCCCCCACCAACATCAGTTGCAACCACAGAAAGACCAATATGCCAGCGGGTCATGTTTCTTCCACTCACAAAATAATCATCAGCATCCTGATTTTTCCTCATGAAGTGAAAACCGATAGCAACAAGGCTTATCATATAAAGTATAAAAATGCTGGCATCTATCCAGTGCATAATATTTTTTTGATTTTTAAAAAGAAACAATGCCCTCTAAGACCAGACGGCGTGAAGTAAGCAAATTTAAGAAAATAATTTAATTATTAATTACTTAAAATCCAATTCTATAACCATTAGATAATTGCTGCAATCAAAATATAAGCATCATAATCCTAAAATTCGTTTATCTTAGCATTTGCAGTAGCAGATATTTTATGACTACATATACCATATTAATACTTCTTAGCGGACTGGTGATTTTCTCTTACCTGTTTGACATGATTTCTAAAAAAACAAAGATCCCCTCTGTTTTATTATTGCTTTTTTTAGGGATCGGATTAAAGCAAATAGTTACCTATTTTCAATTAGAAACATTTGATTTTTTAAAGATATTGCCCACCTTGGGCACCGTAGGCCTTATACTTATTGTTTTTGAAGGTGCATTAGACCTAAAGTACGATAGTGATAAAAATAAGCTGATCAAAAAAGCATTTTTCTCTGCGGTTATTATTTTATTGGTAACCGTAGCCGCAATAACTTTCATACTTCATCAGGTTACTTCCTATTCTTATTATCTTTGTTTTATCAATGCCATCCCGTTCAGTATCATCAGTTCGGCCATTGCCATACCTTCTGTAAGTAGTATCAATAAGGCACAAAGGGAGTTTGTTATTTATGAATCTTCCTTTTCTGATATAGCGGGGATTATCCTTTTCAATTTTGCCATCAGCAATGATACCTACAATATTGCTGCCTTTACCAATTTAGGGATAGAGCTAGTGTTGATCATTTTATTTGCAATGCTTTCTTGTTTGCTGCTGTTATACCTTATCGGTAGGATCAGCCATCATGTAAAGTTCTTTCTCATCATCTCTATTTTGGTTTTGGTTTATGCCATCGGGCAAAGTTTCCATTTATCTGCCTTGATCATTGTTTTGGCTTTTGGCCTATTCTTAAATAATGCAGACGAAATTAGAATTCCGTTTTTCAGAAAATATTTTATCTACCCTAATATCTCTAAAGATTTAGTACAACTACATCAACTCTCTGCAGAAAGTGCCTTTATCATCCGTACTTTTTTCTTCGTGATATTTGGGTTTACCATTATTATAGAGCAGTTTCAAGATTTTACCTTGATACAATATGGTTTGCTAATTTTAGGGGCAATTTACCTCATCAGGCTGCTTTATCTAAAATTTGTTGCCAAAATGCCGCTCTCCCCTTCTGTTTTTATCACGCCAAGAGGGCTGATCAGCATTTTATTATTTTACAATTTACCAAAAGAAATGAGGATAAACGGCGTAGAAACCGGTTTACTCTTCTTGATTATTTTAGCTACTAGCATTGTAATGAGCTTAGGTTTGTTGGGCGCTAAGAAAGAGGGGGAAGTAGTTAAGAAATAATAAATTGTTGCTATTAATAAGTGGTTTGGAGTATGATGCAATTTATATTCTTAATCTATTTTCTATATCTTTGCAACGATCAAAAAAGCATAGTAAATATGTGATAATGACCAACACCTTACATGAATATTAAATTTCAAATCATTAAAAATCAAATATTTAAGAATAAATCTTCAAATGATTTAAGGTGCATTTTAAATCCATTGATTATTCACACTTCAAAAATATTTAATAAACAATGTTAAATCTTTGGAGGTTCATCAGTAAGTTTAACGCCTTTTTCTTTTTGATCATTTACCTGGTAATTTCCATCACGCTTTTGGTAAAAAACAACGATTTCCAGAGGGCAAGTGTTTATAACAGTTCAAACGAGGTAATTGGCAGTATTTATCAAAAAGTAAACATCATAAATAAATACCTAAACCTCTCTTTGGTAAATGATAGTTTGGCCAAAGAGAATGCACATTTGAGAAACCAATTAAAGTCTTCTTTTTTGGATGATAGCCTGATAACAAAAACAGTTGATGATACCATTAACAAAGTAAAATACCAGTATATTTTGGCCGAAGTTGTCAATAAATCCATTACAGCAAGAAACAACTATATCACAATAAACAGGGGAAGCAAAGAAGGAATAAAAAAAGGAATGGGCGTAATTGGGCCAAATGGTGTGGTTGGCATTGTTTGGAACGTATCAGAAAACTTTTCATCCATACAATCCATTTTGCATGAAGACACCAGGATAACATCATCAATTGAGGGCACACCTTATTTTGGGCCTTTAATCTGGGAAGGAAAAGACCCAAGCTTGGTAACATTAACAGACATCCCCAACCAACTTAATCTAAAACCTAAAGCAAAGGTGGTAACATCTGGCTTAGGCGTTATTTTCCCTAAGGGGATATTGATAGGTACGGTAGAAAAAGCTGGCGTAAAGGGCGGAGGAAGTTTTTTAGATATTTCTGTAAAGCTTTCTACCAATTTTTATGCGCTAGAATATGTATATGTTATAAAGAACAATTTCCAAACAGAACAACAAGATCTAGAGTTGGATAATAAGGAGAGCGTTAATGATTAGGATATTAGTAAATATTTTACGCTTTGTGGTATTGGTTGCGATACAGGTGTTTTTATTAAAGAACATGGTAATTTATGGTTTAAACGTTCCTTATCTCTATATTTTATTTATCCTCTTACTCCCGTTTGAAACACCAAATTGGCTGTTATTTTTACTGGCATTCTTGATAGGGATTTCTGTGGATCTATTTAGCGATACTTTAGGTTTACATGCCACTGCCTGTGTGATTATGGCTTTTTTTAGAACAGTGATCATTAGGGTAACCGTACAAGAAGATAATTATGATAGTGATCCCGAACCAACATTAGGAATAATGGGATTTAGATGGTTTTTCTTTTATGCGCTCATTTTAACGCTGATCCATCATTTTTTTCTTTTAAATTTTGAGGTTTTCAAATTTTCTGAGATCCCGAACATACTAAGCCGGGTTTTAATTAGTTCATTATTTACATTGGTTTTAATTTTTATCACAGAATTGGTTTTCTTTAGAAAGAAACAACGTAAATGAACAGCTTTTTCAAACGCCGGTATATCATCCAAGGAATTTTCATTTTAGTTGCGCTCATCCTCTTAGGCAGGCTTTACTACATCCAGGTTGTTGATGATCGTTATAAGCTATCGGCCGATAATAATGTATTGAGAAAATTGGTCATCTATCCCGCTAGAGGAGTTATTTTGGATAGATTTAGTAAAGTTTTAGTACAAAACGAACCCGTTTATGATTTGATGGTTATCCCTGGGCAGGTTGAAGAAATGGATACCTTAGAATTTTGTAAACTGATAAAGATTTCTAAACCAGCTTTTGACAAAGCCTTTAAAAAAGCCAAAAACTATTCGTTATACAGGGCTTCTCTGTTTCAAAAACAATTATCTGCGGTAACATACGCCGCTTTTCAAGAGAAACTTTTTGAATACCCGGGTTTTTATGTGCAAAACAGATCGGTAAGGTTTTATCCAGACTCTACCGCTGCGCAATTTCTTGGTTACATTGGGGAAGTGAATGATAGAGAGATAAAAAAGTACGATGGTTTTTACAGCCAAGGAGATTACATTGGTAAAACGGGGATAGAAAAATCTTATGAAGAGCTTCTACGTGGGCAAAGAGGAGTAAGAAACATCATGGTTGATGTTCACAACCGTGATCAAGGGAGTTTTTTTGATGGAAAATACGATACAACCGCCGTTGCCGGAGATAACCTCATATCATCTTTAGATAAAAAGCTGCAAATGTTCGGCGAAAGTTTGATGGTTAACAAAATTGGCAGTATAGTAGCCATAGAACCATCAACCGGAGAAATTTTAGCTTCCATTAGTAGCCCTGGGTATGATCCCAACATGATGGTTGGCCGTGAAAGAGGTAACAATTACATGAAATTGTTGAACAACCCATTTAAACCCATGTTCATTAGGCCAATACAGGCAGAATACCCTCCTGGATCTATCTTTAAAGTAATTAACGCACTTGTTGCCCAAGAAATGGGCGTTATAGATGCAAACACTTATTTTAATTGCCCCGGAGGCTATAAATACGGTAGAAACGGTTGGATGGGCTGTACTCACGTACATGGAACCATAAATTTAGAACAATCTATAGAAGAATCTTGCAATACCTATTACGGTAATACCTTTAGCAGAATGATAGACCACTCTGGGCTAAGGCCTGTAAATGCCTACACAAGGTGGCGAAACATGGTAATGAAATTTGGGATCGGCAATGCCTTAGGTATTGATCTGCCCGCAGAAAGAAACGGTTTGATACCAACTGCCGATTATTATACCAAACGATTTAAAAACGATAAATGGACATCGAGCTTTAACATTTCTTTATCCATTGGGCAAGGAGAGCTGGGGATCACACCATTGCAAATGGCAAACGTAATGGCTATTGTTGCAAATAGGGGTTTTTACTATAAACCACATCTAATTAAAGCCATAGGCGATAAAAAAATAATCAAAGAAGAATATACCATAAGAAACGATGCCGGTATAGAAGCTAAATATTTCGATCCTGTGATACAAGGGATGAGCAATGTGGTAAATGCCCCAAACGGTACAGCATACAATGCTAAAATAAACGATATAGAGATTTGTGGCAAAACAGGTACGGTACAAAACCCCCATGGCGATAATCACTCGGTTTTTGTAGCTTTTGCACCTAGGGAAAACCCTAAAATTGCGATAGCCGTTGTGGTAGAAAACGCAGGCTATGGTGCAACATGGAGTGCCCCTATCGCAAGCTTAATGATAGAGAAATATTTGAGGGACAGCATTACCCGGCCAAAATATTATATGGATAGGTTACTTAATGCAAACCTCTTGCCGGGGCAAAAAAAACTGTATAACAAACCATCGGTTAAAAAAGATACCATCATCCCTATTAAAATGGAAAGCACAAAACCCGTTTCTATCATAAAGCAAACCATCCACTAAATAAGATGAGCAACCAAAACAGAAGTTTTTTCTTTAACGTGGACTACATTACCATATTCCTTTACATTTGCTTAATGGCTATTGGATGGTTTAACATTCATGCGGCTGTTTATAATGCAGATGAATCCATCATCAACCTAACAAGTAATTCTGGTAAACAACTCATCTATATAATAGTTGCCCTAATTGTTGCAATTGCTATTTTATTGCTAGATTCTAAATTCTTCTTTACGTTTTCGCCTGTTTTTTATGGGATAACCATTTTACTGTTAATGGCGGTTTTGGTAGTTGGGAGAAATGTGGGAGGAAACCAAGCTTGGATACCGATCGGGAGCTTTAGGCTTCAACCCTCAGAATTTGCAAAATGGGCAACAAGCCTGCTTTTGGCAAGGCAATTAGGCGTTGTAAACACCAAAATATCAGAACTTAAAACCTTATTGCCAACTTTGGCCGTTTTAGGTTTCCCTATATTGCTCATCATATTACAGCCCGATGCAGGATCTGCCTTGGTGTTTATATCATTAATTTTTGTGCTTTACCGCGAAGGTTTATCGCCGTATTTTTTGATCGGCGGCTTTATAATGGTGCTGCTTTTTATACTTACCCTGCTCTATCCAAAACTATACATCATCATGGTTATGGTGCTTCTGGTTGCTTTTTTATCCTATCAATTTAGAAAAAACAGGAAAATGATAACCGTGTTTTTATCTGGCCTTATACTTTCCCTGCTGTTTGTTTTTAGTGTAGATTTTGTTTACAACCATATTCTTAAACCTCACCAAAAAGTAAGGATAGATCTAATTTTGGGGAAAGTAAGCGATTTAAGAGGCGTTGGTTACAATGTTAACCAATCTAAAATAGCTATCGGTTCTGGTGGCTTAATCGGCAAGGGGTATTTGCAAGGCACTCAAACAAAGTTCGATTTTGTGCCAGAACAAAGTACAGATTTTATATTTTGCACCGTTGGCGAAGAGTGGGGCTTTATAGGAAGCTTTATAGTGATCGGATTATACGTTTTCTTACTGTTGCGCATCATTCATATAGCAGAAAGGCAAAGGGCGCCCTTTGGCAGAATTTATGGATATGCCGTTGCCTGCATTATCTTTTGCCATTTTTTTGTGAACATTGCCATGACAATTGGCTTGATGCCGGTAATCGGTATCCCGCTTCCGTTCATAAGTTATGGTGGATCATCCTTGTTGAGCTTTACGATCTTGCTTTTTACCTTGATCAAACTCGATTCTAACAGAATGGGGATTGTTTAAAACTATAAAAGCAACAATCCGTTTTCTCTCAAAACCTTAATAGGTTTTGAATGCCAAAACAACTCGAAATTTTCTAAGTCGCTCTCAAAATCAGCTTTAAGCTGATGAAATGTTAAATGGTTTTCTTGGTAAACAGATAGTTTCTCTAAAGCTTTTACCAGCCAATCTCCTTTGTCTTTATCCAAAGCTATCTCAAAACTGGCTCTCTTATCATTAAAAATGAGCTGGATCATTTCCCAAGAATTCCCTTTCTTAGATTTTGTAAAATAGCTTGCTTCTGGATCATTGCCCAGCCAAACAACTTTGGAGTTGGGTTTTGTACCCAAATTATCATCCAAGATTAAAGAATTTTCTATAAAGTTTTTATTAATGGTAGTTTTTGGAATCTTAAAATCGAACCATTCTTGTAGGGGCAAATCAAAACAGATCCCATGCATATAATTGAAGAGCGATTTTTTTAATCCGTAACTGAATTTATCATGGTGGATGCCCGTTTTATCTTTAAATTGTATATCGTTATGGGCAAAGCCGATGGGTTGTTGCTCGGGGATTATCCCATATTCTGCAGGGCTTAAACCAACCGGGCTATGGGCCGTTAAAGCAAATTGGTGCCAAAAACCCGATTGTAGGATTTCCAACTCAAACATTTGCCTTACCATTTCTAAACTATCTACCGTTTCTTGCACCGTTTGCGTAGGATAGCCATACATTAAATAAGCATGCACCATTATCCCGGTTTCGGTAAAATGGTTGGTAACTTGGGCAACTTGTTTAACCGTTACCCCTTTTTGTATCAAGGCCAATAACCGATCAGAAGCAACCTCTAAACCTCCAGAAACCGCAATACAGCCAGAATTTTTTAATAAAACGCATAAATCTTTGGTAAAGCTTTTCTCAAACCGGATGTTTGTCCACCACGTAACCTTTAACTTTCTTTTGATGATTTCAATGGCCAAAGATTTCATTAAGGCGGGTGGCGCAGCTTCATCTACAAAATGAAAACCATTTTCTTTGGTTTGGGCAATAATTTCTTGCATCCTATCAACCAATAAACTGACCGCAATAGGTTCATAAAGTTTGATATAATCTAAAGAAACATCGCAAAAAGTACATTTGCCCCAATAGCAACCATGTGCCATGGTAAGCTTGTTCCAACGGCCATCGCTCCATAAACTGTGCATTGGGTTTGCCAACTCTATAACAGAAATATAACTATTGAGCGGTAAATCAGAATAATCTGGGGTACCCAATTCGCTTTGTTTATAATCTTTTCTTAACGAAAGGTTGTTATAAAAAACCTCTCCCTCTTCCATTAAAAAAGTTCTTTTAAACAGATGCGTTTCAATAGGTTTTGATAAAGATTCTACCAGAAGCTCAATGGGTAGCTCACCGTCGTCTAAAGTGATATAATCGAAAAACTCAAATACCCTTTTATCTTTTAAACCCCTTAATTCTGTATTTGGAAAACCACCACCCATTGCAATTTTGATAGTTGGGAATTTTGCTTTGATATTTTTTGCGCTTCTAAAGGCACTGTATAAATTCCCTGGAAAAGGAACAGAAAAACAAATCAGTTTTGGATTAACGGTTCGGATGGTTTTATCCAATAAACCTAAAGTGATCTGATCTATATAAGTTGGTGGTTGCTTTAAAGCTTCGTAAAGTTCGTCAAATTGGTTTGCGCTTCTGCCCAAACGTTCGGCATATCGGCTAAAGCCAAAGTTCTCATCAACACATTCAATGATATAATCAGATATATCTTCTAAAAACAAAGTTGCCAAATGCTTTGCCTTATCTTGCACACCCATATTACCAAAAGCCCATTCTAGATCATCTAAGGCTTTAAACCTGGCAGCTTGCGGCAAGCAACCGTGGGTGCAAATTTGCCTTGCAAAAGTTTGGTTCTTACCCTGTAAAAAAGAAATTACCTCATCAATATTTTGTAGGTAATCGTCCTTTAAGGCAAAGATCCGTTTGGCGTTATCAGAATGTGTTGCATTTTTAGAAAAATCGAAGATATCTTTCAATCCGTTTTTAGAGAATATCTCTAAGATTACTTCCATCCCCAAATCCATTTGAAATGCAGAAATGTTTTTGGTGTTCAAAAAACCTTTTAAATATGCCGTTGCAGGGTATGGCGTATTTAATTGCGTAAAAGGCGGAGTGATCAAAAGTATATCTTTCAAAAGATTACAAAGTTATCGAAAAATATGATTAACCGGATATGATTAGAAATTGATAAGCTAAATCATCATTATAAATGAATACCATTATCTTTGCACCACATGCTTAGTCACAAACAATTATTCTTATTAAATACTGCACAAACATCAGACTTTCCACGCCTTTTAGAAATTGAGAAGGCCGAGGGTTGCTATTTGTATTCCCCTGCCGGGAAAAAGTATTTAGATCTTGTTTCTGGTTTTGCGGTTAGCAATTTAGGCCACAGGCACCCAAAGGTGGTAAAGGCCATCAAAGATCAGGTTGATAAATACCTTCATGTAACTGTTTACGGCGAATATATTCAAGCTCCACAAGTTTTGTACGCACAAAAATTGGCATCGGTTTTACCCCAAAGCTTATCATCTGTTTATTTTACAAATTCTGGGGCAGAGGCAACGGAAGGTGCATTGAAATTAGCTAAGAAATATACCAATCGTTCTCATATCGTATCTTTTAAAAACTCTTATCACGGCAGCACACAAGGTGCTTTAAGCGTAATGGGGAACGAAGAATATAAGCAAGCTTATCGTCCGCTTTTGCCAGATATTAGTTTTATCAAACTTAATGCTTACGCCGATTTAGACATTATTACCCGCCAAACTGCCGCCGTTATTTTAGAAACCATACAAGGTGAAGCGGGGGTAAGAGTGCCTGATAAAGATTACCTAAAAGCACTTCGTAAGAAATGCAATGAAACAGGTGCTTTATTGATTTTTGACGAGATACAAACTGGTTTTGGCAGAACCGGAAAATTATTTGCTTTCGAGAATTTTGGGGTAATACCAGATATTTTGTTAATGGCCAAAGGTATGGGAGGCGGAATGCCGATAGGTGCTTTTATAGCTTCAAAAAGTATTATGGATGTGCTAAAAGACAATCCCATTTTAGGGCATATTACCACTTTTGGCGGCCACCCGGTAAGTTGTGCGGCAGGTTTAGCCACTTTAGAAACAATCTTATCAGAAAATTTAATAGCTCATGTTGAAGAAAAAGAAAAACTTTTTAGGTCTTTGCTAACCCATCCAAAAATCAAAGAGATAAGAGGTAAAGGATTAATGCTTTGCATTCAATTAGATTCTTTTGAACAGGTTGAAACCATCAGCAAGAAATGCGTAGAAAACGGCATAATCATAGATTGGTTTTTACATTGCGATACCGCACTGCGCATAGCACCGCCCTTGATCATAAACAAAAAAGAGATTGAGCTTGCCTGTAAGGTCATTTTAGAGGCCCTCTCCTCTCTATAGCTTAATAATTTACCTCAATTTTGTTTTTTTTGCAGAGTTTTTGTACTATATTCTAAAATTAACGATAACAAATTTTAAAATATGAATTTCTTAGATCAAGCAAAAGTGTTTTTAGCAACAAAAGGGGTAGATTTTGGTATCACATTAGTGAAAGCCGTATTGGTTGCTTTTATTGGTTGGCAAATAGTTAAGTTTTTATCTAAAGCATTTGGTAACTTATTGATCAAAAAAGAGATAGACCCTTCTTTAACTGTTTTCTTAAAAAGTTTAGTACACAACGGTTTACTGATCTTGTTGATTTTTAGCGTACTCTCCACTTTAGGAATAGAAATGACTTCTTTCATCGCAATTTTAGGGGCGGCCGGTTTGGCAATAGGCTTAGCTTTGCAAGGTAGTTTGGCAAATTTTGCAGGAGGCGTTTTAATATTGGTTTTTAAGCCCTTTAAAGTGGGCGATGTAATTGAGGCGCAGGGCGAGGTTGCTTCTGTTTCTGAAATACAGATTTTCCACACGGTTTTAAAAACATTTGATAATAAGACCATTATTTTGCCAAACGGTAATCTTTACAATAACAAAATCATCAATTACAGTACAGAGCCTGCCCGTAAAATGCAATGGGTTTTTGGCATTGGTTACAATGATGATATTGATAAAGCAAAACAAATTATTAAAGATGTGATTTATGCCGATGAAAGAATACTTGACCGCGATACGCCTTATATCTATGTTGATAGTTTGGGGGATAGCTCTGTAAACATACGTTGCAGGGCCTTGGCCAGTAATGCCGATTTTTGGGACATCTATCTTTCTAAACAAGAAGAGGTAAAAAAAGCGTTCGATAAAGAAGGTATTTCTATCCCTTTCCCACAAAGGGATGTACACCTTTACCAGCCCAAAAATTAATTTCCGGTTATTTTGGGATAATCATTAACCCAGGCAAATTTTTCTCTCATAATTTGCTCTTTATTGGTTTTTACAAATTCTAAAAAAGCATTTGCTACGGGCGATAGGTTCTTGTTTTTTAACCAAATCATGTTCCACTCTGATAGTATAGGGAATCTTTTGATGGGGATAATCTGAAGTACGTTATTTTTTAATTCGTTTTTGATACCAATAATTGGCATAATAGAATAACCCAACCCAGCAATTACAGCTTGTTTAACCGCTTCGTTAGAAGTTAGTTCCATTTTTTTGATCACATGTAGGTTGTTGCCCTTAATAAATTGTTCCATGGTAAAACGTGTGCCAGAGCCAGCCTCTCTGTAAATTAATGGCAGCTGCTCTAATACATCAATGTCGTAAATTTCTCTATCAAATAACTCATCGGTGTTGCCAACCAAGTACAATTGGTTTTTCATTAGGCTCACAGACTCTATTTTTAATTGCTCTGGTAATATAGAAACCAAAGAAAAATCAACTTCATTTTTCTCTATGCTTTCTATCACTTTAGCTTTATTGGTTACATCCATAACCAATTCTACACCTTCATTTTGTTTTAAAAAATTGGTAAGAAAAAAAGGCATCACATATTTAGCCGTAGAAACCACAGATAGTTTTAACCTGCCCGTTAATTGGTTTTTAAAAGCCAAAGTTTTAAAATTTATGGCATAAACCTCATTCAATATGTTTTCTGCTGCTTGCGCAATCTCTTTTCCAAAATCAGTTACGTAAAGTTGTCTTCCTACAACCTCTGTTAGCGGTATGGCAAATTGATCTTGTAAATTTTTGAGCTGTATAGAAACCGCCGGCTGCGTTAAATGCAATTCTTCGGCCGCTTTTGTGATGCTTTTTGTTTGGGTTATTTTTAAGAATACCTGTAATTGGTGTAACGTATAATTCATAAATACATTTTATTGAAAGCATAACAAATATAAATAAAAAATGATGCTTTGATTTTAAGATTTTTGCCTAATTTTTACCAAAATTATCATGATGATAAGTACTGATCTAAAAAAAGCGATAGCGGTTTTAAATAACGATGATATAATTGGTTTCCCTACAGAAACAGTTTATGGCCTAGCCGGAAACATATTTAGTGAAACCGCGATAAAAAAAATATACCAACTTAAAAAGCGGCCATTATTTAATCCTCTGATAGTGCATATTAAATCTATAGAGGGTTTGGATAATATTGCAAGGGATATACCGACCTCGGCACAAAAATTAGCTAAAACATTTTGGCCCGGCCCGCTTACGCTCTTATTAAAAAAGAAAGAGATCATACCAGATTATATAACGTCTGGAAATAAAACCGTAGCGGTAAGGATCCCCAACCATGCGGTTGCCCTTGCGCTATTGCAGCAGCTAGAATTCCCTTTGGCCGCCCCAAGCGCCAATCCATATACCCGCATAAGCCCTACATCTGCAAAACATGTAGAAGATTATTTTGGGAAACAATTAAAGGTTATCTTAGATGGTGGCCATTGTAAATCGGGCGTAGAATCTACCATTATAGGCTTTGATGGCGAACAACCTATCGTTTACAGGTACGGCGCTATTTCCCAAGAAGATATAGAGGCGGTTGTTGGAAAAGTGAAAATCATCAACAAAAACGAAAAAAAACCAGAAGCCCCTGGCATGGCTTTAAAACATTATGCCCCTAGATCATTACTTCATTTAACAGATCATATCTTAGACGACTTAAAACTATTCCCAAATAAAAAAATAGGCTTTTTGTTGTTTAACAAAGCTTTAGCATCTGTTAATGAAGACCATCAAATTGTACTCTCTGCTTCTGCCGATTTAAAAGAGGCCACAAAAAATTTATATGCCGCTCTGCATAAGCTAGACAGTAAGGGTTTTGATGTGATCATCGCAGAGCGTTTCCCCAATAATAACCTAGGCAAAACCATAAATGATAGATTAGAAAGGGCGATGGTAAAGGTTTAACAAATCCTTTATCATTTCATAAGATATCGATAGCAAAAAAGAAGATTTTGAATCAATAGCTTTATAACTTTAAGGAAAAACCAATATTAAATTTGAACAAAAAAAAAACCGGTTCCTAATCAGAAACCGGTTCTTAAAATTAATTGTCAACCTTAATTACTTTGGCATCAAAACCGAATCGATTACGTGTATAACACCATTTTTTTGGTTTACATCTGCAATAGTAACGTAAGCAGTACCACCCTTAGCATCCCAAAGTTTAACTTTTTTACCATCCATTGATGCGTATAAATCCTCACCTTGTACAGTTTTAAAAGTTGCTTTTCCGTTTCCTTTTTTAATGGCAGCCATAATATCTTTTGCACTGTATTTACCAGATAAAACGTGGTAGGTTAAAATTTTAGTTAACAAAGCTTTGTTTTCTGGCTTTACTAAAGTTGCAACTGTACCTGCAGGCAATTTATCAAAGGCTTCGTTTGTTGGTGCAAATACCGTAAATGGCCCAGCACTTTTTAAGGTTTCTACCAAACCGGCAGCTTTAACGGCCGCAACCAAAGTGGTATGATCTTTAGAATTTACCGCATTATCAACAATATCTTTAGTTGGGTACATTTCTGCACCACCTACCATTGGGTTAGACATTTTTTGTGCGAAAGCTTGAGGTGCGAATGCGATAGCTACTAAGGCAAATGCTGCTACGAATAATTTTTTCATTTTTTTAGTTTTCTTTATTTGGGATGATTAACGCAGAAAAATTAAGCTTGGATTTTAGAAAAATGAAAAAATATTAAGTTTAACAATTTGTTAATGTTAATTGGAAATAGATTCTTATTTTTGATTATGACTACTATAATAGCTAACATACCCAATAACTTAAAAAGTACTGTTAAGAAGTTTATTGAAGAAATTGGCGGAGAAATTATTTCAGAGAAAGAAGTAAACAAACTTACCGTTTTAAAAGATTTAGAGGAAGCTTTTTTAGAAGCTAAACAAATAAGGGATGGTAAAAAAGAAGGCTACACACTTAAAGAAATTTTAAATGGCAAATAAGGTTTTAGCAACCTCTGTATTCAAACGTAAAGTAAAATCATTACTAAAAAAACACAAAACACTTTCTATTAGCTTGTTAAAATTAGAAGATCAGCTTCTAGAAAATCCTTATTTAGGCGTTAATTATGGATCTAATATTTATAAAATAAGATTAGCGGATACATCAAAAGGGAAAGGGACAAGCGGTGGATTTAGAATTATAACTTATTTAATTAATGAAGAAGCGAATTCTATTACTATCCAATTAATTACCATTTTAAATAAATCAGAAGAGGATTCAATCACAAAAAAAGAAGTATTGGATTTAATAAAAAAATGCGATTTGTAGTTATTACCCAACACGATCAATATTTTTTTCAATAAATAGAAAGCCCGTTTACACCCAAAATTAGATCATTTAAGATTGGTGGAATTCAACGCTTAAACAACCTTCCGCTTTCTGATCATTTTAGAAAAATAGCCCGGGGCAAATCGCTTCAGATAAACGCCATAAGTTTCTTTACCCCCTATCAAAACCTCTTCTTTGTTTTTATCTATTGCTTTTAAAATCTGTTGGGCACAATCACTAGCCGTCATCCCGTTTTCTTGGTTTTGATCCATCTTTCCATATTTTTTGCCGTTTTCTGTAACAGAATTAATGGTGATATTGGTTTTTATAAAACCCGGGCAAATAATATTTACATGAATTCCTTTATCAAAAACTTCGCAACGTAAAGAATCAAAATAACCTTCTAAAGCATGTTTAGAGGCGGCATAACTACTGCGGAATTGTGTGCCGAACTTCCCAACTATCGAGCTTAAAACCACTAAGTTACCACTGCCTTTTTCTATCATCTTTGGTAGCAATGCCTTGCTTAAATTTACGGTGCCCCAATAATTGATGTTCATTATTTTTTGCTCAACGGCACTTTCTGTTTCTAAAACGGTGCTGCGTTGGCTAATTCCACCCGCATTGATCAAAATATCAATTTTGCCGTATATTTTCCAAGCGTCATCTGCTTTAGTAAAAAGTGTTTCGGTTTGCTCTAGATCCAATGGCAAAACATGTACATCTAAGGGGTTTTTCTTGCACTTTTGCTTTACTTGGTAAAGTGCATCTGCTCTTCTTGATGATATGATCAATTTTGCCCCTGTTTGGTTTAATAAATAAACCAAAGCTTCGCCTATACCAGAAGAAGCGCCCGTGATCCAAACAATTTTATTCTTGAAATCCATTTTCTGAAATAAATAATTCTGATGCAATCAAATCTGCGTAAAGTTTTCCTTTATGCGTTAAAATCAATTTTTCATCGGCCAAAGCCAACCAATTTTTATCCAAATATTCCTCGGCGCAAGCCATTAAATTATTTTTTTGATCTGCCCCAAAGTTCTCTGTAATTTTTGATAAATCTATTCCCCATAGTGTGCGTATGCTTGTCATGATGTATTCGTTATATTTATTTTCTAAGGTTAGTTTTTCTACCTCGAAGGGGATTTGTCCCTTTAACATTTCGGCCAAATATTTTGCATTATTGGCTACATTCCATTGCCTGTTATTGCCGTTAAACGAATGTGCAGAAGGGCCAACTCCCAAATAATGTACGCCACGCCAATAATTGGTATTGTGTTTAGAATATTGGTTTGGCCTTGCGAAATTAGAAATCTCGTAATGTTCGAAATCATTTGAAGTCAATTCTTCCATCAAAATTTGGAATTGTGCAGCACTTTGCGCCTCATCCATCGGTTTTTGTTTTCCCTTGTTGATAAATGTTGCTAAAGCTGTTTGCGGCTCAACCGTGATGCCGTACGAAGAAATATGGGGAATATCGAAATCTAAAGTTTTTTGAATGTTATGCTTCCATTTATCATCGCTTAAAAGCGGATAGCCATAAATTAAATCTATGGTGATATTCTCTAAGCCAAAATCTTGTGCCCTTTTAATGGCTGTTTCTGCTTCTTGAGCTTTGTGCGCCCTGTTCATCCATTTTAAATCCTCATCAAAAAAAGATTGAACGCCAATACTTAACCTGTTAATTGGTGTATTTCTCAAGTCTTTTTGCTTTTCGATGGTCAAATCATCAGGATTGGCTTCTAGAGTAATCTCGGCAGTTTTATCAACCTCAAAATTGGTTTGGATTGTGGCTATCAATCTGGATATTTCATTGGTGTTTAATAAAGATGGGGTGCCGCCGCCAAAATAAATGGTTTCTATTTTTTGATCATTTAGATAGCTTTTTTGAAGTGCTATCTCTTTGTGGATGGCACCGATCATCTCATCTTTGTATTTTAAGGAAGTGCTAAAATGAAAATCGCAGTAATGGCAGGCTTGTTTACAAAAAGGAACATGAATATAGATGCCTGCCATTTGGCAAAAGTAAGGAAATAGATCTTTTATTTCTTTACAAACGCTTTATAACCGAAACGGATAAGCCAATTTTCGAAAATTATCGTTTCTTTTGTTGATATGCTCAGGTTCTATTTTATAACCATATTTTTATTTGCATCCCAAATCGGCGTAAGCCAAACAAAAAATATAACCTTAGTTATTAACGGTTTACCAAAAAAAATTGAACGTGGCAATGTGCAGTTTCCAGACTCGCTTTCTGCGGCCAAAGATCTTAAAAGCCAGATCAGATCGCTAAAATTAAATGGCTACTTCAATTTAAGATTAACCGATCATCGTTTTAAAAACGACACCTTATTTGCCGAAATAACGACCGGAAAAATATATGAAGGTATTTATTTAGGGAACGGGAATGTGCCCCAAGAATTGGTTTATCAGCTTGGTTTAAAAGATCAGTTCAAAAAAGAAAAGCCTTTGCAACTTAAATATTTCCAAAAATTATATCATACTATCTTAGGTTTTTATGAAGATAACGGATATCCGTTTGCCGCACTCTATTTAGATAGTTTAGAGGCATTTAAACAAAATTTTAAGGCGCAACTATTTATAATCCCCAATAAAAACATTAGCATCGATACCATAAGGCTGATAGGTTCTGCAAAATTGAACAGCGGTTTTTTAAACGCTTATCTTGGGATAAAAGAAGGGCAGGATTATAACGAGGAAAAAGTTAAAAACATTGATAAAAGATTAAGGGATTTATCTTTTGTGAGTGTCCCCAAAACTTACGAGGTGGTTTTTAATGGCGAAAAAGCCGCTATTAATCTGTTTTTAGATAAGCAAAACGCCAACCAGTTTGATGGGATTATCGGTTTTTTACCTAATTCGCAAACCGGCAAAATTCAAATAACCGGTGATTTTAAGCTTAATTTAAAGAACGCCTTAAAAAGTGGCGAAACTATCGATTTTAATTACAGAGGCTTACCTGCACAATCGCAAGAGTTGGCCTTAAACTTAGCTTATCCTTATATATTTAAAAGCCAGTTGGGGGTAAACGCCAATTTTCAATTATTTAAGCAGGATAGCAGTTTTTTAAACCTCAACACAAGGTTAGGCTTCGATTATAGTTTTACCACTACCCAAAAACTGAGCTTTTTTATAGAAAACTTTAAGGGCAACCAAGTTGCTACCGATAGTTTAACTAGTTCTTCTATCCCAAATTTTGCCAACATAAAATCTACTTTTTACGGTATTGCGGGTAATTATAAGAAACTCGATAATAGGATTACGCCTTTAAAAGGTTATGATTTAACGCTACAAGCTGCCGTTGGGAGCAGAAAAATAAATCCTTCAGAAAACTTTAGGCCCGAAGATTTTTTTACCGCACAAACCAGCCAGCAATTCAAATTACAGGCAGATCTTAAATACTACCTAAAAACTGGTTTAAGGTCTGTTTTGTTTTTACATAATAATGCCGCGATCTTAACAGGGCAAAACTTGTTCGAAAACGAGGCTTTTAGAATTGGCGGGGCAAAAACTTTGAGGGGCTTTGATGAGCAATCACTTAACGTCAATAGCTTTTCTATCCAAACCCTAGAGTTTAGATATTTGATAGAGCAAAATTCTTTCATCAATATATTTTATGATCAAGCTTATATCAACCAGCAATTTGTGAACAAAAGCTCAACAGATTATCCTTTAGGGGTTGGGCTTGGCATTACGTTTCAAACCAAGGTTGGCATTGCATCTTTAAGCTATGCTTTAGGGAAACAAAAAAATAATCCATTAGATTTGCAGAAAGGAAAGATCCATTTTGGTATTGTTAGTTATTTTTAAATGAAGCGCTTCTCTATTTTAATCTTGTTTTGTTTGTTTTACCAACAAACAGTTTTAGCGCAAAACATCCCAGATTCTTTGGCCAATAATTTAGATACCACCCTAAAACACCAAAAAACATATTATCCCATCATAGATTCGGCTGCTTTGGCAAGAAAAAACTTTGTTAGGGATTCTGTTACCAACCATTATTTAAAACCAGATCCAAAAAGGGCAAACCCTTATTTTGATAAATTGATAGCTGATAACTTGGTAACAGACCCGTATTTGCTCTCATTGCCCAAAAACATAAAAATAGTTAAATCTAATTACGGCCTCGGCCATTTCTTAAACAAAGGGCCAATTTGGTTTTTATTGGCAGTTATGCTGATCTTACTTTGCTTTGGGATATTAAAAGCTATATTTTCAAAAGAGATCACGCTATTATTTAAGGCTTTTTTTGATACCAGAACCCTTGCCCAGATCAATAAAGAAGATAATGCTTTGGTATCTTGGCAGTTTTTTTTCTTATATATATTGTTTTCCCTAACACTTGGCCTCTTTATCTGTATTTCGCTTTATAAAATAAAAGGTTCTGCACCTGCCAAAAACATAGAAACTTATTTGGTGATATCCGGATTGGTTTTTATATTTTTTGCCATAAAGATATTTATACTAAGATTTATAGGTTTTCTATTTCAAATACAACGTTTGGTAAAAGACTACCTAAATTTGATCTATCTAAGTTATTTTAATTCTCTTTTTTTATTGATGCCAATTACGTTCTATTTGATACTAACCAACAACTTTAATAGAAATATGATTTCAAATATATTATTGATTATATTTTTAGGGATAATAGGTGTGCAGTTTGCAAGGATCGCGATTAAAATTTTATTAAATTACAGGCTATCAAAATTTTATTTAATTCTTTATCTTTGCGCTCTTGAAATTTGTCCGATTATTTTGATCGCAAAAACAATTAGTACTAGTTTATAGTGAATATGGCAATTAATTTGGAAGAGAGAAAAACTAAAGTAAAAAGCATACTTGTAACCTTACCAGAACCCGAAGGGGAAAAATCTCCTTATTTTGATCTAGCTGCATCTTTAAATTTGAAAATAGATTTTAGATCTTTTATTCATGTAGAGGGTGTACCAGGAAAAGAAATAAGAAAAGATAAAATAAACTTATCTGATTTTACTGCTGTTATCCTAACCAGTAGAAACGCAGCCGATCATTATTTTAGAGTTTGCGAAGAGCTTAGGTATGAAGTACCAACCGATATGAAGTATTTCTGCTTATCAGAATCTATAGCACTTTACCTGCAAAAATATATACAGTACAGAAAGCGTAAAATATTTTTTGGCAAACAAACAGCAAGAGATTTAGCCGAGGTATTGAAAAAACACGGTGCAGAAAAATTTTTATACCCCTGTTCTGATGTTGCCGCAGAATCTACAGAAACCCTATTAAAAGCACAGGGTATAGATTTTACGCCAGCGGTACTATTTAAAACGGTTGTATCAGATCTTTCTGATCTTGCAAATGTGTTTTATGACATCATCGTTTTCTTCAGTCCTTCTAGTGTGCAGTCATTATTCGTTAATTTTCCAGAATTTAAACAAAATAATACCAGGATTGCAGCGTTTGGGAAAACAACGCAGCAAGCAATATTAGATGCTAACCTAATTTTAGATATCCCCGCTCCATTGCCAGAAGCACCATCCATGACAATGGCTTTAGAGCAGTATATAAAATCTATCAAATAGTAGCATACAAGAAATATGATAAAGCGACCTGAACTAGAGGTCGCTTTTTTTTTGAAACTTTTATAAAACCAAACCGTAATAGACTAAAAATTCAAACCAAAAAATACCTAGTAGTTGGTATTGAAATGAGAATTTTAAGATTGTATTTTTATGTTTTTCGTAAACCATTAACAGATTAATTTACAATTGAAAAATAATTTATTTGAAAATGTTGAATTTCTGTATATTAGACACGTTTTTTACACAAGAAAAACACAATAAAACTTGTATAGCACATGAAGAATTTATACGTATCAGCTCTGATATTGATTTCTATTGCCTTTTCTAGTTGTGGAAAAGGAGATGGAAGAGGAGAATTAGTTGGTGTTAAAACCAAAACGGTTAAGCAAGAATTACCTTACGGGATGGTTTATATCCCAGCTGGTACTTTTGTTATGGGCCAAGTAGATCAAGATGTAACCATTTCTCAGTTCCCTCAAAACAAACAAGTTACCATATCTGCATTTTACATGGATGAAACCGAGATATCTAACAGTGAGTACAAGCAGTTTGTTAACTGGGTTAGAGATTCTATTGCTTTTTACCAAGTTGGCAAACCCGCCAAATACCTCTTAAAATCTAAAGGCGGTAAAGCAAGTACCTACATCAATTGGAAAGCTGTAAATTCTAAAAAAGGTTTGTGGGGCGATAAAACATTGAAAGATAAACTAGAAAAAACCATGTATTATGATGGCAACGAAAAGTTTTTCAATAAAAAAGAATTAAAGGTAGAGCAATTAAAATATGAATATGCTTGGGTTGATTACAAAAAAGCCGCTGCATACAGGGGAGCAAGGGATCCTAATTTAAACAAAAATGGGATTTCTGTTGGCAGAGATGAGTTCATCGTTAAAGAAGAAACTTATGTTTACCCTGATACCTTGGTTTGGATATCTGATTTTACGTACGCCCAAAACGACCCAATGGCGAAAGGATATTTTTCTCATCCTTCATTCGCAAATTACCCTGTTGTAGGCGTAAATTGGGAGCAAGCAAATGCCTTTAACATCTGGCGATCCAGGTTAAATGAATCTTATAAAGACTCTAAAAAACTTACCAACAAAAGATTAGACTATGAACTGCCAACAGAGGCACAATTTGAATATGCCGCTAGAGGTGGCAGGGTGCAAACAAGTTACCCATGGGGAGGCCCATATATCAGAAACGCCAAAGGATGTTTGTTAGCCAATTTTAAACCGGGAAGGGGTAATTATATTGATGACGGGGGAGCCTTTACAGTTTACGTAAAATCTTATTTCCCTAATGATTACGGACTTTACAATATGGCGGGCAACGTTGCAGAATGGACAAGTTCTATTTACAGCGATGCAGCAACCGCTTATGTAAGTACCATTAACCCTTCATTTAATAAAGCAGTAAAAAAAGGCGATCCAGACTATAACAAGAAAAGAGTTGTAAAAGGTGGCTCTTGGAAAGATATAGGCTACTTTCTACAAAATTCCGCAAAATCTTACGAGTATCCAGATTCTGCAAGGTCTTCTATCGGTTTTAGGTGTGTAACCCCTTTCTTGGGAAGAGACATCAAAGACAAACCAGGAAGAATGAAACCTTAAACACTTAACAGCACAATAAATAACACGATAAAACAAAAATCAAAACGTTCAAAAAATGGCTCAAAAAAAGAAATTCAAAATAACCCTTGATGCAATTATATCTTGGGGCGCAACAGTTGTAATCATCGGTGCAATGTTTAAAATCCTCCACTTACCTGGGGGCGAGATGATCATTGGTATTGGTTTGGGTACTGAAGCATTATTATTCTTTATTATGGGTTTTGTACCTCCACATAAAGATCCTCATTGGGAAAAAGTATATCCTCAACTTTCAGAAGATTTTGTAGGAAACCCAATAGATATGAATAAACCGGTTAAACTGAACGAATTGGAGATAAAAGGTTCTGCTGGCGGCGGTTTCCCTGATTTAAAAGTTGGTGATGATGTTGTAGCCAAAATTAAAGAAGGATTAGAAAATTTCAGCAATAAAGTAGGTGCTATCTCTAATTCTGCAGATGCTACCATTGCCACCAATGAGTTTGCGGCAAACGTAAAAACCGCTTCTGCTAAAGCTTCTGGCTTAAGTACTGCTTTTGATCAAGCTACGGCGGGCGTTACAGAAATTGCAAATGCTTCTACCGGATCTAAAGAATATCATAACCAAATAAGTAATTTGGGTAAAAATATCTCTGCATTAAATGCTGTGTACGAATTAGAATTACAAGATTCTAGCGCACATTTAAAATCCATGAATAAGTTTTACGCTAACTTATCACAAACCATGTCTAATTTTAATGAATCGATGGATGATTCTAAGCAATTTAAAGATGAAGTTGCTAAGCTATCAAAAAATCTATCAAGCTTAAACGCTGTTTATGGCAATATGCTTTCTGCCATGAACCAACCTAGAGCTTAACTAACTCATTATTATTTTATTTAAACAAGCTTAAAGATTTAAGATATGGCAGGCGGTAAGGAAACCCCAAGGCAGAAGATGATCGGTATTATGTATTTGGTGCTAATGGCAATGTTAGCGTTAAACGTAAGTAATACCGTATTGGATGCCTTTAAAACAGTAAGAGATGGTTTAGAAAAAAGTAATGATAACATGAACGATCGTTTAAAGTTTATCATGACGCTTTTCAAGAATTATTATGATAACGCTCCAAAAAAAGCAGAAGTAAACTACAATAAAGCAAAAGATGCCAAAAA
Source organism: Pedobacter segetis (assembly GCF_016623585.1). Taxonomy (GTDB): domain Bacteria; phylum Bacteroidota; class Bacteroidia; order Sphingobacteriales; family Sphingobacteriaceae; genus Pseudopedobacter; species Pseudopedobacter segetis. The sequence continues at coordinate 132,131 of NZ_JAEHFY010000008.1, read as the reverse complement.
CATAGGCGACGGTATTGTTGCAGAAATTGAAAAAGTAAAACAAGAATTAATTAAAGAAACCGATGGTTTAGATGCCAATGGCGATTTAAAAAAGAGAGACGACCTGGGTATTTCCCATAAAGAACTGGTAGAAGGTAAAAAAGGCGATGCTTTACAGAAAAAAATAGAAGAAGCTGCTAAAAAATTAAGTGCCTTGATAGGCCAGAGCCCAAAAGGTATCGGTTTAGAACTAGAATGGCCCAAAATAAACAAAAGTACAGGTACAAGCCAATCTTGGGCCGATTATAATTTTGGCGAAGGAAAACCATTAACATCAACTATTACCCTTTTATCCAAGTTTCAAAACGATGCAAAAAACGCGGAAGCTTATGTAATTAACAAATTATACCAAGAAACAACAGGTGGTGGTGTGGTAGATTCTTACAGAGCTGTTGCGGTTGCGAAAAGCAGCTATATATTAGCTGGCCAAACCTATGAAGCCGATGTGTTTTTAACCGCTGGTAGTTCTAGCATTCCTATTACCGCAACCGTAAACGGAGCTACTTTACCTAACGAAGGTGGCGTGGGCAAATATAAATCTGGTGGCACAAAAGAAGGTGTTTATAAATGGACAGGTACCGTTTCTTTTAAAGATCCTACAAGCGGAGAAATCAAATCTTTCACAACCGATCCTATAGAATATCAAGTAGCAAGGCCTTCTGCGGTTGTTTCTCCAGATAAAATGAACGTTTTTTATATGGGAGTTGCCAATCCGGTATCGGTATCGGCACCAGGTATCCCTAAAGAAAATTTAAAAGTAAGCATTAGTGGTGGTTCTATTTCTGGAGCTAACGGAAGTTATATTGTGAAGGTTAACGGTGGAACCGAGGCAACCGTTACCGTTTCTGCAGAAATAGAAAAAGGAAAAAACCAAATTTTGGGTTCCACAAAATTTAGGGTAAAAAGAGTACCAGATCCAATTGCAACTTTTGCGGGTAAGGTTTCTGGTAGAGTTCCTCTATCTACGCTAAAATCAACAAATAGATTAGAGGCAGAACTGAAAGATTTTGATTTTGACCTAAAATTTACCGTAACAAAATTTACCGTTCTATTTTCTAAATACAGACAAGATCCTATCATCCTTCAATCATCAGACGGTAGTTTTACTAGCGATATCAAAAGGATTATGAATACTTTAACTGCTGGGGATATTGTTACGTTTCAGAATATTGAAGCACATGGCGAAGATAACACAACCAGAAAATTAGATAATGTAGTATCAGTTTCAGCAAATTAATTATGAAAAAGATTTTAATTTACTTAACGCTAATGTTTGTTGTAAGTTTTGCATTTGCGCAAAACCCAACCGTTACTCCGGTAGCAAGTGGTACGGCAGACACTATTAAAAAACAAGTAAAACCTATTTATTCCATCTTCCAACAATCTGAAGAAGATAAAGCTGCGAGGGAAAAAGATATGGGCAAATCAGAAGTTAAATGCGCCCCTGCTTTGCCTCGCGTAAAAAGTGATGATGTTATCTTTGCCAAAAGGATCATTAGGGATATTTACTTTGCAGATCCAGCAAACCGATATTTAGTGCCGGCAGATATGGAAAAGAATTTCATAGATGTTTTAATGAGGGGCGTGGATGGTTTCAAAATTGAAGCTTACCAACAATGGGATAAAAACGTTGGGCAATTAAAAGAACCTATACCACAAGAAGCAGATGCCTTAAAAGGTATCTTAGATAGTAAAGTTGGTTCTTTTGGCCCAAGGCAGTACGGAGACATGAAGGTAACTTCAAAATTAGCTTTAAGGGTAATTGAAGATTGGTATTTTGATACCAATAGATCAGAATTCAAATCTTTTATCATTGCAATGGGTATCGTTTATCCCGGAAACAATATTTTGGCTACTTTAAGTCCAGAAAATAAAAATTTGGCAGATCCACAAATAAAACTGGGAGAAGTAGGTGCAGATATGACTCCTTTATTTTGGGTAAATTACCCAACCGTAAGGGATTATCTATGCAAATTCACTGTTTATCATCCTAACGAAAAAATCAGATATACTTTTGACGATGTATTTCAGTTAAGATATTTCTCTAGCGTAATTGTAGAAGAATCTAACCCAGAGGGTAATAGCTTAGCCACAAGACCAGATTTAAAATCGGGTTTGGATAAGTTATTAGAATCTGATCGGATTAAAAAATCTTTGATCCAATATGAACAAGATATGTGGAAACAATAAAGCTACTAAAACCCAAAAGAAAGCCCTTTCTATTCGGAAGGGCTTTTTTGATGGAAGAAATCCAATATCGCTTTTGCTTGTTTAGTGTTTACGATTTCTAAAAGCTCTTTTTCTGTTGCTTCTTTTATTTTTTTTACCGATTTAAAACGGCTCAATAGTTTTTCTGACGATGTTTTACCTATTCCGGTAATTAATTCTAGTTCTGTTTTTAATGTTCCTTGGTCTCTTTTTTTTCTATGGAAGGTAATACCAAACCTGTGTGCCTCATCCCTTAATTGTTGGATGATCTTTAAAGTTTCTGATTTTTTATCCAAATATAAAGGATATTGATCGCCCGGATAATATAGTTCTTCTAAGCGTTTGGCAATACCAATTATCGCAACCTTATCATAAATACCCAAAAGTTTCAAGCTTTTTACAGCAGATGATAATTGCCCTTTCCCTCCATCTATAACAATAAGTTGGGGCAATGGCGATGTTTCTTCTAACATTCTTCTGTACCTTCTAAAAACAGCCTCCTCCATCGTTGCAAAATCATTTGGGCCTTCAACAGTTTTTACGTTAAAATGCCTGTAATCTTTCTTTGATGGTTTGGCATCCTTAAAAACTACAATGGCAGAAACTGGGTATTTTCCTTGAAAGTTGGAGTTATCAAAACATTCTATATGCCTTGGAAGTTCGCTCAACCTCAGATCTTTTTGCATCTGCGTAAGCAAACGATCTGTTCTTAGATCGGGGTTTAGCTTTTCGTATTGTTCTATCCTATCCTTTTTAAAAAACAATACGTTTTTTTGTGATAGTTCTAAAAGCTTCTTTTTCTCCCCTTGCTTCGGTACGGTAAATTTTACGTTTTCATCTTCTATATCCATTTCAAAAGGGACTATGATTTCTTTCGATTGGCTTTGAAAACGCGACCTAAATTCTGAAATGGCTATCGAAAGCAGGTCTTCATCAGACTCGTCTAATTTTTTCTTTATCTCTATGGTTTGGGTTTGGATGATGGTACCATGCATCACCTTTAGGTAATTTACAAAACCAAACTTCTCATCAGATGCGATACTAAAAACATCCACCTCTGTGATAGAAGAGTTTACAACAGTAGATTTGCTCTGATATTTCTCTAAAAGTTCGTATTTACGCTGTAAGTGATGGGCGGTTTCGAAATTTAATTCACTAGCAGCCTCATTTATCTTATCTTTTAACTGCTTTAAAACCTGCCCCGTTTTACCGTTAAGTATATCTTTGATTTCTTCTATAGATTGATTATAATCTTCTTCATTTTGATGGTTTTCACAAGGCCCTTTACAATTGCCGATCTGGTATTCTAAACATACCTTAAACTTTCCGGCCAGTATATTTTCCTCATTTAAGGGCAAACTACAAGTACGCAACTGGTAGGTTTCTTTGATCAAACCTAAAATAGAGTGCATCATACTAACAGATGGGTATGGGCCCAAATATTTCGAGCCATCTTTAACCAGCCTTCTGGTCCATTGTATGCGTGGAAACTTTTCGTTTTTGATAACAATCCATGGGTAGGTTTTATCATCCTTCAGCATGATATTGTACCTAGGTTGGTGCTTCTTTATCAAACTGTTTTCTAATAGCCAAGCGTCAATCTCGGTATCAACAATGGTAAAACTGATATGATTGATCTTACTTACTAAAACCTTTGTCTTTGCGTTTACCTTGTAGGTATCGTTATTAAAATAAGAAGCAACTCTATTTCTTAGATCTTTGGCCTTGCCGATATAGATCAATTCTTTGTGCGCATCATAATATTGATAAACACCTGGTTTATGCGGGATATTTTTAAGTGCAGCTTTATAATCGAACATAAGATCTACAAAAATAAAAAGGATGTATTCTCAAATATAGAATTTGTCATGCTGAACTTGTTTCAGTATCTCAATTGCAGATTAGCAGACAATGTGAGAACTTATTCTGATGAGATTCCGAAATAAATTCGGAATGACAATTTCGCAAAACAGTCTTAGCAAATACTAATATTTTTTAAAACCCTAGCCGTTCATCTAAATCTGAACCGGTTGACTTAGGGTTGCCATTGCCTTGATTTTGATTAGGTGCTTGGTATTGGTTACAATCTAAGGTGATATTTAAACCGCCCTTTGGTGGCTCAAAGTCTCCCTTTTTTATCCCTAAAGAAGGATCGGCATAAACTTTTTTCATAAAAAGCGCAAATATGGGCAATGCGGTGTTTGCCCCTTCGCCCAAGTTTGTGGTCCTAAAATGGATGGCCCTATCCTCGCAACCTGTCCAAACACCTGCAACCAATTGTGGGGTAATCCCCATAAACCAACCATCAGAGTTATTTTGTGTGGTTCCTGTTTTACCCCCGATCGGGTTTGTTAAACCATATTTATACCTCAACCTCACACCGGTTCCTTCTTCTACAACCCCTTTTAACATATAGGTCATTACGTAAGCATGTTGATCATTTAAGGCTTGTACAACTTTAGGTTTACGGCTATATAATTCATTTCCGTTTTTATCCTCGATCCTGGTTAAATAGGTTGGCTCTGTCCAAACACCATGGTTTACAAAAGCACTATATGCACCAGTCATATCATAAACAGAGGCTTCAAAAGATCCCAACGCAATTGAAGGGTAAGGTGGCACAGGCGATGTAATGCCCATTCTTTTAATCAGATTAGCAACTTCTGTGGGGCCAACTTGCTGCATTAACCAAGCAGTAATATAGTTTTGGGAATTTGCTAATGCTTTGCGCAGTGTTAAAATGCCGGGAATAGACCCATAGCCATTTGGTGTCCAAGGTTCGCCATAACCTGTTACCGTAAATGGCACATTATTTACCTCGTAACAAGGCGAATAACCATGCTGAATGCCTACGGCATAAGTAAAAGGTTTTGCGGTTGAGCCAACTTGCCTTGTACCCATTTTAACTTGATCGTATTTAAAATGCTCGTAATCTATCCCTCCTACCCAGGCTTTCACATCCCCGGTTTTGGGGTCCATTGCCATCATAGAGTTACGCAAGATCATTTTATAGTATTTTATAGAATCCATCGGGGTCATGGTGGTATCAATATCGCCTTTCCAGGTAAAAAGGCTCATGCTTACCGGTGTATTAAAACTTTCCTTTATCTCTTCATCAGATTTACCGGCTTCTTTTAAAGCGGCGTACCTATCTGATCTTTTCATCCCTTGGATCAACAATGCCTCATTACCTTTAAAAGGATTTCTACCTTTCCAATGTGCGTTAAATTGCTTCTGTAAATCTTTCATATAATCCCTTTGGGCTTCTTCCGCATATTTCTGCATCTTAGAATCTATGGTGGTATAAATTTTTAAGCCATCGCGATCTAGATCATATGGGGTTCCGTCTGCCTTGGTAATGGATAGATCATTAAAGGTTTTTTGAATGTCTTGTTTTAAGATTGTTCTGAAATAGGTTGCCAAACCTTCGTTATGGTTTGTTGGCCTAAAATGCAAATCTAAAGGGAGTGCTTTTGATGTCTGATAATTTTCTTGAGTGATATAATTTTGATCGGCCATTTTGCTCAAAATCAAGTTTCTGCGCCCTAAAGAACGCTCTGGATTTCTGGTTGGCGAGTACAAAGTGACACCTTTTAATATACCCACTAGGGTTGCAGCTTGGGAGGCGCTTAAATTTGCTGGCGAGACATTAAAATAAGTGTGGGCTGCCGCTTTAATACCATAAGAGTTGTTACCAAAATCTACCGTATTAAGGTACATGGTAATTATTTCTTCTTTTGTGTAGTTACGCTCTAATTTGATTGCAACAATTAGCTCTCTTAGTTTTTGAGGTATGCGCTTAAAAGCAGATTTTGCCCTTGGTTCGCCAGAGAATAAATTTAAAGCCAATTGTTGTGTAATGGTACTTCCACCTTGTTTTTTACCGATTAAATTATAAAAAAAGATGGTAAAAGTTCTTTTAAAATCTATCCCAGAATGCTCTTTAAACCTCACATCTTCTGTAGAAATTAAAGCATTAATTACATTGGGAGAAATCTCTTGATAGCGAACATTAGATCTATTTTGAACAAAATAATTGCCCAGCTCATTTTTATCAGCGGTATAAATAATGGATGCTTGGTTGCTTTTTGGGTTTTCTAAATCTCTAAAAGACGGCAGTTCTCCAAATAAGCCAAAACTAGTAGCTAAGATGATCAAAGTGAAAAACAGAAAAAACCCTAAAATAGTCTTCCAAAAAATCCCGGTATATCTCTGTATATCACTATTGGTTAGTGTTTCTTTCTTTTGCATTATTTCGAAATAAATTTTAAGTACTGATCAATGGCATCCTTACTTACCAAAAGCTTTAAATTACTTTCAGACACCACAAACTTTTGATAAAGGTTTGTTTGGCCTTCCATAATTTTAGGCAAACTACTGTTTAGATCATCAGAAACAGTTTGTACCTCTTGTTGGGTGTAAAAATCGCCACTGATGATGATAAACTTTTCTGTACCTCCAACAACCCTGATCACCAGCCTTACAGATGAGGGGTCAAATTTAGAATAAAAATATTGAGATAGCTTAGAAAACGGCTGGGCAATATTTTGTTTTGGGTCAGAAATATCTATCACAATAAAGTATTTCTGCCTGGTATTATCCGTAAACTCAATAGCTTTGGGCTTTTCTGGCACTATTACCTTTGGTTCTTCTGCTACCGGTACCGGTTTTAATACTTCAGGAACGATTGGAGCCTCTTTACCAACTTCGTTATTGGGAATTGCTATTGCCGGGTTTTCAATTTTCGTAACCTGTTCTACTGGTTTTATCTCCTCTTTAGGTTCTTCCTTTTTGGGTTCTGTTACTTTTGGCTTTTCCTGCTTGGGCTCATCAACTTTTTTTGCTTCGGCAACAACTTTAATAGGTTCGGGTTTTTTATCCTCTATTTTAGGAATATCTACAAAAACAGGTCGATCTAATAAATAGTCATTTCCGTCTTGATCTATCAAAGCGGTAGGTCTTAAATTAAAAGCTGTTTGGTTTGCCTCAATAAAGCTGATCTGCTTTTTAACCCTTGGTGTAACCTCAGCATCATTAGGATAGTTGGTAGCTATTTCATTTAAACTAGCCAAAAATACGGGTGCTTTTTGTGTATGGCCAATAGCCAACGATTTTAAATAGGCGTATTTTGCATCCATCTCTTTAAAGTCATCAACTTTAGCTTTTAAATCATCTATTTTTTTTAATACCTCATCGTACTTCTTTAGTTTGTATGTTTCATAAACAGCATCATAATAGTCTTTGATTTTCTGTTTTAAAAGTTCGGCATCTTTACCATAATTTGGGTCCAAAATTGTTTTGGCATATATAGAGCCTGGATATTTTTCTAACAGTTCTTGTTTATATTTTTCAGAAGTGTTTTTATCCATAGCGGCCGTTAATCTATATAGTTGATAATATATACTGGCAGCATTTTCTTGATTGGGATAATTTAAAACGATAGCTTCATAAGCTTCTACAGCCTCCAAATTGTCTTTCAAAACATCTTTGTAGAAACCGGCAATCTCATACAAGGCTTTAGCGATCTTATTATTAGCTTGAAACTTTTGGTAAGGGCTGTAAGGAATTGTTCTGATAAACCTCGCTTTCAAAGAATCTACATTTTCGCCAATGGTAGAAATATCTGCATCAACCCCGGTTCCTAGGTTACTGGGATAATTCCCGTTTTTTGCCGCCTCTGTTGGCAAGCTCACATCGCTAATACGCCAATTATCCGCCAACTTTCTGTTTCCCCATTTTTGTTTAAACGATGATAAACCCTGGCTTAATGCCGCATTATTATAAAAATAAAAAGTGCCCGCTGTTTTGTTAGAGGCAGAAAAATCTTGTATGCTTGTTAAAGCCCCGCTATTTACAATACTGTTTTGATTTGGGTCTAAAGCTGTTTTCACTACAAATTTCTGATCCAATTTTTTAGCCAGATCATCTTCAGAAAGATTAGAAAGTTGCAACAGTTCTTTTTGATCGTCTATAATGTTTAATCTATCTGCCAAATATTGAAGATTGTTTGCTTTAACGGCTATCTCGTTATAGCCCGGATAGGTTTTAGGCAAATATTGCAAAGTACTATCATAATAGAGCTGAGATTTCTTGTAATCCTTTAATTGCTCAAAATTGATCTGTGCTAATTTAAGGTAACTCAAGCCTTTTTGCTTAACCGTACCCGGAACCGTATGGGCAGAAGTAGAATAAAAAAGATCGGCATTTGCCAAGTCATTTTTGTCTGCGTAGGCATTTCCGATCTGGTAATAAATTTGCTCTTTAAATTCTTGGTTCTTATCTTCTTTTAATAACCTTTTTAAAGTAGCGATCTTATCAAACTCTTTTCCTTGTTGGTTTTCCGTAATCCTAATTTTAGATAAATTGGCATTAAAAGATATTTCAAAGGCCGCATTGCTTTTTGCGATTTTATCATAATTGAAGGCTGCTTTATCGGGTTGTCCGTTTTTCTCTTGCAATTGTGCTAAAATATATCTCCATCTTGTTTTTAGATATTTTTCTTTGGTTTGCCCTACGGCTTTTGAAAGATGGTCAATAGCCTCTGGTAGGTTGTTTTTACGTAACGCAAGCTCTGCTTGTGAAGCCTCTAATTCATCTTGTTGATATTTAAAATTTAAGGCTTTAGCTAATTTTAAAACAGAATCTGCCTCATCGTTAAGGTCTAGCGCAAAATCACTTTTTACCTGCCCCAAATAAGCCGCAATTTTATTCTTTTTCTCATCAGGGAAAGTAATGCTTACATAGCTATCGTACTCAATTGCGTTATAAAAGTCCCTTTTTAGGTACTCAGCCTCAGCCAACAACAAAAATGAATCATCTAACCATTTGCTATCATATTTTTCTACCGCTATTCTATTAACTTTAGTAATAACGGTATTAAGGTTTTCTTCTTCATTTGCAGATGATGACTCGTCTGGCAATGGGAAAATGGACAAGGTTTGGCTAAAATCATCTTCTCTTGAGTTTCTTATGGTTAGTTTACTTTCTTTTAGCTGCTCGCGGGCATTAAAATAAATGTTATAATGCGCCGTTACATTTTTCATAAATTTAGTTTTCTTACCGCTTTTCTTTTTAGAAGAACAACTAATTGTGATCATGCAAAATAACACACTCAAAAAAACAAGAAATCCCTTTTGTGATATTTTCAATATTTTAATTTTAGGCGTTGTAATTTAATACGGGCAAAATTATTTTATATTGCCGATAATAACGAATTAAAGATATTAATTAAGATAAGATTTTTATCCCCAATAAATGAGTAAGAGAAAAAAACTCATAGAAAAGCTTAAAGAGAAATACAAATTGGTCATTTTAAATGACGATACTTTTGAGGAGAAAGCTTCATTTAATGCTTCATTATGGTATTTAATTATTGGTGCTGCGGCTTTTGCCATTTTATTCATATTTCTAACCATTACCACTATAAGATTTACTCCCTTAAAAGAATATTTGACAGGGGTTACGGATGCAAGTTCAAAAAAAGACATCGTTGCTGCCTATTCTAAAGTAGATTCTTTAGAACAACTGGCAAAAGCTAACGATGCTTATTTGAAAAATCTAAAAAATGTAATTGATGGAAACATTGGCACCAAACAACCAAAAAAACCAGAAACCGATAATTCAAAAGCAACGGATAGCATAGTTTTAAATCAGAAAATCTCTAAAGAGGAAAAAGACCTAAGAAAAATGATAGAATCTGAGGGGAAATTTGATTTGAACGATGACAATGACAAAGTAAAAACAGGGATTGCCTCATATACTTTTTTTAGCCCGTTGAGAGGGCAAATAACCCAAGATTTTGATCCTAAAAAGCAGCATTACGGGATCGATGTTGCCACAAGGAAAAACGAAAACATCAAAGCAACTTTGGAAGGAACCGTTGTGTTTTCTAACTTTACTTCAGAAACAGGTTATGTAATTGTTTTACAGCATAGCAATAACCTCTTATCAATATATAAACATTGTTCTGTACTATTGAAAAAGGTGGGGAGTTTTGTGAGGGTAGGTGAGGTAATAGCTATCGTTGGAAACACTGGTGAGTTTTCTACTGGCCCGCACCTTCATTTTGAACTTTGGTTTAACGGGGCGGCCGTTAACCCAAAGAATTATATGACATTTTAAAACAATAAACATGTTTAAAAACAGAAAAACTGAAATTACCGATAAAGAACTAAAGGCAGGCTCTATCAATATTGTAGGTTTAGGTACAGAAATTAAAGGGAACTTAAACACCAAAGGGGATGTGAGGATTGATGGTAAAATTGAAGGGAATATTATCTCTAAAGCCAAAGTTGTAATAGGTAGTACGGGCGAAGTGATCGGGAACATCAATTCTGAAAGTGCCGAGATTAACGGGAAGGTTAATGGCAACATCTGTACCGCAGAAATATTGTTCTTAAAGGCAACTTCAAGTTTAATTGGCGATATTTCATCTAATAAATTGGTGGTAGAAAATGGCGCTAATTTAACAGGCCAGTGCCAAACCGGGATTTCACAAACAAAATCTATTCACAAACCAATTTTTAATGGACCAGAAGCAATCGGAAAAAGAGAGGCAACGGCTTAATTCATATGCCAAATATTCTTCCCTAGGGTTTCAAATGGTAGGTATTATCGGCGTTTTTACTTTTATAGGCTACAAGATTGATGAAAGTACGCAAAACCAAACCCCTTACTACACAGCAGGCTTTAGTTTGTTAGGGGTTGCCATCTCCTTATATTTTGTTTTTAAAGCTTTAAAATAACATTGACACTTAAAATTTTTTCTTTTCTCTATATAATGCTGGTTATTTTGGCGGCATTGGGTTATTGGACCATAGACTATCTATATTTTCCAAACCATTTTTTGATACCGCATTTTTGGGTGGTTTTTTTTTACATGGCATTTATTACGCTATTGGTTTATTTGTTCTCTTACATAGGCTTAAAAAAAGGCGGCGATCAGCAAAGCAGCATTTTGCTAGGGGCCATTGTAATACGCTTAATTTTAACATTGGCGTTTATCCTTATTTACACGCAAAAAATCAAGGTAGATAGTGTTTTATTTATGCTCAACTTTTTTTCTGTTTATTTATTGTTTACAACCTTTGAAATTTATTGTTTGTTACGTAACTTGCGCCACCAAATCAAGAAGTAAAAAACACGTAATAAATGGATTTTAGCCACTTTTTAAATTATAAAAATTCATCAATAAAGGCTGTATTCGCTTTTTCCATGCTATTTTTATCGTTTAATTCTTATGCCCGCCAACAAAATCAAGATATTCAAGAGGTGGTTAAAGAAGAAGTAACCACGGGAACACATGAAGAGAAAAGCGAGAAATTTGATCCAACAGTTGTTATTTTAGAACACATCGGCGATTCGCACAGTTGGCATCTATGGGGGCATACCTCTATTCCGTTACCCGTTATTTTATTTACACCTTCTGGTTTAGAGATTTTTTCTTCTGCCAATCTTCTTAATGAGCATCATGAAGCTATCCCTTATAAAGGGAAAAACTACACCTATCTTAATGAAGAAGAACACATTGTTGTTTTAGGCAATGATGGTAAAGTTAATGAAGAGGTCTCTTCTAAAATAATCGATTTTTCAATCACAAAGAACGTAGCGGCATTATTCATATCTGTTATCGTTCTGGTTTTGATATTTACCAAAGTTGCAAATTCTTACAAAAATAGAATTGGGAAAGCCCCAAAGGGTTTACAATCTTGGATAGAGCCGATAATCATTTTTATTAGGGACGATATTGCGAGGCCTAATATTGGCTATAAATTTGAGAAATTTATGCCTTTGTTGTTAACCGTGTTTTTCTTTATCTGGATCAATAACTTAATGGGCCTAGTGCCTTTATTCCCAGGAAGCGCAAACGTAACCGGTAACATTGCCGTAACCCTGGTTCTATCGGTAATTATCTTAATTGTTGTGAACATCAACGGCAACAAATATTATTGGGGGCACATATTTAAACCAGACGTTCCTTTTTGGTTATTGCCCATCATGTGGGTAGTAGAGGTTATAGGTATATTTTCTAAACCCTTTGCCTTAATGATCCGTTTATTTGCAAACATAACCGCCGGGCATATTATAGTATTGAGTTTAATCTCATTGATATTTATATTTAAGACATTGGCCATGGCCCCTGTTTCTATTTCATTTGTAATTTTTATGGATGTTCTGGAATTATTGGTTGCCTTTTTACAGGCCTTTATTTTTACGATGCTTGCCGCCCTATTTATAGGTATGGCGGTAGAAGAGCATCATCATTAATTAGAAACATTTTGTTTAACAATCATATATAAATTAAAACAGTTATGGTAGGTTCAATCGCTGCAATTGGTGCAGGTTTAGCAGTTATCGGTGCAGGTATCGGTATTGGTCAAGTTGGTGGAAAAGCAATGGAAGGTATTGCTCGTCAGCCAGAGGCTGCTTCAAAAATTCAAACTGCTATGATCATCGCAGCAGCCCTTGTAGAAGGTGTTGCTTTGTTTGGTGTGGTAGTAGCTCTTTTAGGTAACAACGTAGGAGCTTAAGAATTAAACCAGAAATGTAACGATTGGTTGCATTTCTGGTTTTTAAAATGATTAACATAAAATTAGTATAGCAATAAGATGGATTTAGTAACCCCAAGTATTGGATTGGTTTTTTGGACAGCAGTTTCTTTTTTGATACTTATAGTACTATTAAAAAAGTTAGCCTGGAAACCTGTATTAGGTGCCATTCATGAGCGTGAGCTCTCAATTGAAGATGCTTTAAATAAAGCAGATTTAGCAAGAGAAGAGATGGCTCGTTTATCTAACGAGAACGAAGCTTTATTAAAACAAGCTAGAGTGGAGCGTGATGAGATTTTAAAAGAAGCTAAAGAATTGAAAGACCAAATTGTTGCCGATGCAAAAAATGCAGCGCAAGAAGAAGGTGCAAAAATGATCGAAAAAGCAAGAATAGAGATCAATAACCAAAAAATTGCTGCTTTGAGGGAAGTTAAAAACCAAGTAGCTAGCCTATCTTTAGATATTGCAGAGAAAGTTTTACGCAAGCAATTTGACGATAAACAAAAACAAGATGCCTTGGTAGGAGACTTGTTGAAGGATGTGAAGTTAAACTAGTATTTTGGTGAAATGTAGTCGGTAATCGGTTTTTAGTAATCGGTAATCTGTAAAACAAGTAATCAGTAAAAAGACTAATGCACTATTTCAACTAATGAACTAAAAGATATGTCAGAAATTAAAGTAGCATCACGGTATGCAAAGTCTCTTTTAGATTTAGCTTTAGAACAGAAAGCGCTAGAGGAAATCAAAGGCGATATGCAACTTTTTGTGGATACATTAAAGCAGAACCCACAATTACAAGCGGTTGTGAAAAACCCTATCATTCCGCTGGGCAAAAAAAACGCCATCATAAAAGGGGTTTTTGGAGATAAGATCCATAAGGTTACCGCTGCCTTTTTAAAGATTGTGGTTGATAAGGGTAGGGCCGAGATTATTTACGGTGTTGCAAAAGAGTTTTTAAGAGAATATAACGTATTCAAAAATATTGTTACGGCTAAAATTATATCGGCAGCACCTTTAAATGATACGGCTAGAAAAGAAATAATAGAGAAAGTGAAAGCGGTAACCGGTGGCGAGGTTAAGTTAAAAGAATCTGTTGATGCAGGCCTTATAGGTGGTTTTATTTTGACCGTTGGCGATAAACAGTTTGACAGCAGTATTGCAAGTAGTTTAGCGAGGGTTAAAAAGGAGTTTTCTAAAAAGATGGTTGCCTAAGTTTAATATACCGGATAGCAGCGGATACCGGCCTGTGAACAATGCCATGTGGAGTATGAGCGAATAGCCGGGCCGGATTGAGTTAATAATTACAGAAATTAGTTTTTCAAAAAATAAAAAATCTTAAATAAAAAAAGATGGTAGAAGTAAGACCAGATGAAGTTTCAGCGATTTTACGTCAGCAATTGTCAGGCTTTAAGTCAGAAACTGAATTAGAGGAAGTTGGTACCGTACTGCAAGTTGGTGATGGTATTGCCCGTGTTTATGGTTTAACAAAAGTACAGGCTGGTGAGCTGGTTGAATTTGAATCGGGTTTACAAGGTATTGTTTTAAACTTGGAAGAAGATAACGTTGGGGTGGTTTTGCTAGGCCAGTCTGATGAGATCAAAGAGGGCGATACCATTAAGCGTACAAAACGTATTGCATCTATTAATGTAGGTGAGGGTATGTGCGGACGTGTGGTTAATACCCTAGGGCAGCCAATTGATGGGAAAGGGCCAATTGCCGGAAAAACTTACGAGATGCCTTTAGAGCGTAAAGCCCCGGGCGTAATTTACCGTCAGCCGGTTACAGAACCATTACAAACTGGTATCAAAGCTATTGATGCGATGATCCCGATTGGACGTGGACAACGTGAATTGGTTATTGGCGATAGACAAACGGGTAAATCTGCGGTTTGTATAGATACCATCATCAACCAAAAAGAATTTTACGATGCAGGCCAACCTGTATTTTGTATATATGTTGCCATTGGGCAAAAAGCAAGTACCGTTGCCAACGTTGTTAAGGCGTTAGAAGAAAAAGGTGCAATGGCTTACACGGTTATTGTTGCTGCTTCTGCGGCCGATCCTGCCCCTATGCAATTCTATGCTCCATTTGCAGGTGCTGCTATTGGTGAGTTTTTCCGTGATACCGGAAGGCCAGCTTTGATCATTTATGATGATCTTTCTAAACAAGCCGTTGCTTACAGAGAGGTTTCTTTATTATTGAAACGCCCTCCCGGACGTGAGGCTTACCCGGGTGATGTGTTTTATTTACACAGCCGTTTATTAGAGAGAGCTGCAAAAATCAACCAGAATGATTCTATCGCTCAACAAATGAACGATTTGCCAGAGTCTATCAGAAGTATAGTTAAAGGTGGTGGATCTTTAACCGCATTGCCAATTATAGAAACCCAAGCAGGCGACGTTTCTGCTTATATCCCAACTAACGTGATTTCTATTACAGATGGGCAGATATTTTTGGAATCTAATTTATTTAACGCAGGTGTTCGCCCGGCAATTAACGTAGGTATTTCTGTATCTCGTGTGGGTGGTAACGCTCAAATTAAATCGATGAAGAAAGTTGCAGGTACGCTTAAGCTAGACCAAGCAAGTTACCGCGAATTAGAGGCTTTCTCTAAATTTGGTTCTGATTTGGATGCCTCTACTAAATTGGTATTGGATAAAGGAGCTAGAAACGTAGAGATCCTAAAGCAAGGCCAATTCTCCCCTGTTACGGTAGAAAAACAAGTGGCTATAATTTATGCAGGTGTTAAAAACCTGATGAGGAATGTACCCATTAACAAGATAAAAGAATTTGAAGCAGAATATACAACACAGTTAGAACAACGTCATCCAGAAGTTTTAGCGGCTTTAAAAGCTGGTAAATTTGATGATAGCCTGACCAGTGTATTAGAAACTGTTGCTAAGGAATTATCAGCGAAATATTAATTTTAGTATTGAGTAGTGCGTATAGTGTATTGAGTTCTCAATCGCAATACTAACTACTCAATTCTCAATACTAGAAAATGGCAAATTTAAAAGAAGTAAGAATCAGGATATCTTCGGTAAGTTCTACACAGCAAATTACCAAGGCCATGAAAATGGTATCGGCGGCTAAATTAAAAAGAGCTACCAATGCTATTATTCAATTGCGCCCTTATGCCAATAAATTAAAAGAGATCTTAGCCAATCTTTCTGCCAGTTTAGAAGATGGCGTTTCTGTTTACACCCAAGAACGTGAAGTTAAAAACGTTTTAGTGGTGCTTGTTACCTCTAACCGTGGTTTGGCTGGTGCTTTTAACATGAACGTGATTAAAACCACCAACAACCTGATTGCCGAAAAATATAGTGCTTTTCATAAGAGCGGAAATCTACATATTGCAGCTATTGGTAAAAAAGGGCAAGATTACTTCGAAAAGCGTAAATATAATATGATTGGAAACAATAACGATATTTACAATCATTTACATTTTGAAGACGTTTCTAAAATTACAGAATCTATAATGCAAGGTTTTGTTGATGGAAAATACGATAAAGTAGAGGTAATTTATAACCAATTTAGAAATGCTGCTGTACAAATTTTAACCACTGAGCAACTTTTGCCAGTGCCAAAGGCAGAAAAAAAGGTACAGGTTTCTAGTAATCAAATAGATTATATCTTAGAACCATCAAAAGCAGAGATTGTAGAAGAATTGATCCCTAAAAACATCAAACTTCAGTTATATAAAGCAGTTTTAGATTCACATGCCTCTGAACATGGTGCTAGAATGACCGCAATGGACAAAGCAACAGATAATGCGGGTGATTTATTAAAGAAATTAAAATTGGCTTATAACCAAGCCCGGCAAGCCGCAATTACAACAGAACTTTCTGAAATTGTAAGTGGTGCCGCGGCATTATCAAATGGATAACAAAAACATTTAAACAAAGGGATAAGCCTCCACTTTTAAAAAGTGGAGGTTTTGTTTTTAATAACCTAATTTTTCTTCTGTTTAGGAACTTTTAATCCTTCCTCTTTAGCTTCAGAAATCCCGATTGCAATTGCTTGTTTTCTATCTGTAACTTTATCGCCAGAGCTGCTTTTTAATTTGCCGTCTTTAAATTCGCCCATTACCTTTCCTATCTTTTCTTGAGCCTTTTTAGAATATTTAGCCATATCTTTTTTCTCCTTTATTAAAAAAAGAAAAAACAATGCCAAAAAAAACATCCATTGCTTTTGCAGATGGATGCTTTAGGGTCAATCAATTAATATAGGCAGCTATATTTTTAAGGTAATAAGTGTAGGGCCGTTATTAGTAAAAGAATTAACAGAATTGTTTACTTCTAATCCTGTTAGTTCTAAAGTTCCGCAACAATCGGTTTTGGTAAATTTGGTTTCCAGTTTTAAAACAGCTGTTTTAAGTTTACCCAAAGAAATATTAAGCTCATCAGAAGCTGTAATGCTTAAAGCAATAGATGTTTGCTTAATGCCCGAACTATCCACTTTAAAATCAATATCTTTTTTTAACCTTGTGCTATAAATCTCAATATCCTTTAAACGGTATTTGCTATTTGAACCAAACAACAGGTCGGTGCCGGTCTGCTTATCCTCAAACTTCAATCTTAAATCTATAAGGGGTGTGGCACATCTTACATTAGCGCAATTGTTTAATTTTTCTGATTGTTTGCAAGCAGAGGCTAAAACCAGACTAATACAGAACAGAAAGGGTATTCTTAATTTTAACATCAAACATAATTACGTGGGCTTTAGCAATATTGATACAGTTTTGTTTTTTTATCTCAAAGATTTTAGAAATTATGGGGCTTATTTCAACAATAGTTTTATTTTTGCAGAACAAATCAATTTAAAATAAGATGGTAAACGCAAACAACCCTTCGCATTATAAGATCATTATCCTTGGAGTATTTATTGGATTGTTTGGCATTTATGTAAAGCAGTTTGTTTATCACTCTATGTTGGTTGATATGATCGGCTGGGCTATTACCATTATTGGTGCAGCAATTGCGATTAGCGGGGTAATGAGGGTTTTAAAAGATTAATTAACAAACTGGTAAATATTTTGAAGGCGTTAATTAGGGATAACGCCTTTTTCTTTTATCTCGATCTGGTTTTTTAGTTCGTCTATCCGCTTAAGTGTTTCTTCATGGGCAAGCCAAAAAATCTCTTCTGCTCGCTTAGTATCAAATAAGCTTGTTTCGCCAAGTGCATTTGGCTCTATTAAAAAATCAACCCCTTTTAATTTTTCTTCCATATCAGAATTGATAGAAAGTACTGCGGCTCTTTCAAAAACATGTTTAATGTTCCTAAACTTATCAAGTTCTGGCAAATGATTGCAACTAGAGCCAATCACAAAATCACAATTTTTTAAAAGGGGCTCAATTGGGAAATTGTTTAATACGCCGCCATCAACATAATACTCCCCCTCGATCATGATAGGGTTAAAAACCCCCGGGATACAACTAGAGGCCAATACTTTTCTTATTAGGTCTCCGTCTTTAAAATAAACCAGCTTTCCTTTGTTAAAATTTGTTGCAGTAATTATTAAAGGGATTTTTAGGTTTTCAAAAGAATCATGGGGTAAATATTTTTTAAACAATGGGATGGTAGATTCTAAGCTTAACAAAGCCGGAGAGCGAAATGCCGGCCTAAGAAATCTCAGAAGTTTTGTTTCTTGAAATATTTGCAAAGCCTGGTACGGATCAATATCATTGGCAAACAAAGCTCCCGCAATTGCACCGGCACTTGTACCGGTAATCATAGAAATAGGGATTTTTTTATCCTTCACAGCTTTTAAAACACCCAGATGTGCTATTCCTCTAATTCCTCCTCCACTTAAAACTATTCCTATTTTCATTTTGTGATCATTTATTAGAAGGACGGTATTTTGCCAATCTTAGTACTTTTTGGGCATCTTTTTCTAACATCAATTGCTTCAAGGTAACTTTTGGGTTTTCTTCCATATATTTTCTGACTATTTGCCATCCAATATATAAACCCAATTTTGGGGCAGAATCATTTTTATCTCCTAAACCAGGGGTAAACGGAGCTTCAGAGATATATTTCTGGATCTTAAAATAATCTGTCTCGTACAATAAATCTTGATCCAAAAAATAAGCCCAGGTATCAGATTCAAAATCATTAGCCCATTCCATTTGCTTTTTAGAGTAACCAATTAAAGTACTATCTGCTATCTCTGGTTGTATCTGCTTCATAAAATAAAGCAATTTGCCATTGTAAACCATTTTGGCGAGTAAACTCTTATCCTTATCCAACTCTGGGAACAGATCTTCCCTTGTTATTACCTCAACTACTCTGGGTGTAATATTTTCTGGCGTAAATCTTCTACTGATGTATCTTGGTACGGTTTCTACCAATGCGGGATAAAATTTAGAATCTTTGCCTAAAAACATATCTAAACCAATGCCTACATACCCTGTGCCAATTGGCGTTTGCACTTGAAAACCAGATATATAGGTAATTAATTTGGGTACTTTCCACTCTGGATAATAATATTTTATCCTTTTGAAGGCCTCTGTAAGCTCTGGCCTTTGCTTATCCATATCCGGATAAACCTGGTTGGTTTCTTCTTGCAAATCTCTAAATGGTTTCCCTTCTAAAATCTGTTGTACCGTTGCAATATATTGCCCATTATCAGTTGGGCCAACATTTAGGATTTTCTGAAAGTAATCATTATAAAAATTACCGTATTTCTTTTTGAGTTGGGGCAATTTTTGGTACAACTCAGAAGTTTTTATATCAGATAGGTCTTGATCAAATCTTTCTATGGTAAGGTTTATGTTGATATTACTGGTATCAATTCTATTTTGCCGCTGACAAGCCATCATCAAAAATGATATTATAAAAAAAAGAGTAATTTTGGCGCAATTAATAGTTTTCATCATCACAAATTAACGCAATTTATTAATCTCATTTTATGAAAAAGATATTTTTAGCTATTGTACTTTGCTTAGGTACAACATTGATTTTTGCACAACAGCAAGATACTTTTAAGGGTTTTAAACTGGGTTTAACCGCTCATCCAACTTTTGGCTACATCAAATCAGACATACAAGGGGTTGATGGCGACGGCCTAAGAGCTGGTTTCACTTATGGTTTATTGGGCGATTTTTATTTTGCCCAAAATTATGCTTTTAGTACAGCGTTAAAATTAACAACCATTAATGGCCAAACAAAAGAAACGGCAACAAATGAGCAAAAAATCTACAAACTGCAATATATAGAAATTCCTGCGACGGTTAAACTATGTACGTCTGAAACCAACGGACTAAAGTTTTTTGGCCAGTTTGGGCTAGGTAACGCATTTAATGTTAGGGCTAAACAAGATATTAAAGGCCTAAGCAGCGAACCTGTACAAACAGATGTGGATATCTATAAAAATATTTCTTTTTATAGGGCTTCTCTTATTATAGGCGCAGGTGCCGAGTTTGCCGCTGGCGAAAAAACAAAATTGGCCGGGGGCCTTACTTTTGATAACGGCTTTACCGATATTAAATCTGGATCTGGTACTTTAAAAAGCTCTTATATTGGTCTAACCCTTGCGGTTTATTTTTAACCTACCTTTAATACTTGATGAAAATAGCTTTAGCACAATTGAATTACCATATTGGTAACTTTGAGGCAAACGTTAAAAAAATTATCGATACCATAAACCAGCAAAAAGCAAACGGTGTTGATTTGGTTGTATTTGCCGAGCTTTGCATCTGCGGTTACCCTCCTAGAGATTTTTTAGAATATCCAGAATTTATAGAATTGTGCATGGCTTCTGCCGATGAAATTGCAAAAGCCACCACAAATATGGCTTGCATTATTGGTTTACCCATTGTTAACCCAGTAATTGAAGGAAAAGACCTTTATAACGCCGCACTTTTTATTGCCGACGGTGAAATCAAACAAATAGTAAAAAAGGCATTATTGCCTACTTATGATGTTTTTGATGAATATCGATATTTTGAACCTGCCCACGAGTTTAAATGTATAGAATATAAAGGGCATAAAATTGCCTTATCCATTTGCGAAGACCTTTGGAATTTAGGAGATAACCCGCTTTATAAAACCTGCCCCATGGATGAGTTGATCAAAGAAGAACCAAATCTTATGATCAATATCGCCGCTTCTCCGTTTGCGTATAACCATGATGAAGAAAGAATCTTTATACTTTCGCAAAACTGCAGAAAATATAATTTGCCGTTATTTTACGTAAACCATGTTGGTGCACAAACAGAACTCATTTTTGATGGAGGCTCTTTAGTTTTTGATAAAGCTGGGGATTTGGTTTCGGAACTAAAATATTTTGAGGAAGATATTAAGGTTTTTGATGTAGAACAGATACAAAGTGCTATTATTTTAAACAAAGAAGATAAAAGAGCCTCGGATACCGAGCAGGTTTACCATGCCTTAATTCTTGGGATTAAAGATTATTTCAGAAAATCTGGCTTTTCTAAAGCAACTTTGGGCCTTTCTGGCGGGATAGATTCGGCCTTGGTTTGTGCTTTAGCCTGTGAAGCTTTGGGTGCAGATAACGTGATGGCTGTTCTAATGCCTTCTAAATATTCTTCTGATCATTCTATAAAAGATGCCGAAGACCTGGTTAAGAACTTAGGATGTAGAAGTACGGTTATCCCTATAAAAAACATTGCCGAAACTTTTGAAGATACTTTAAAAGAAGAGTTTAAGGGTTTAGAGCAAAACATTGCCGAAGAAAACATTCAAGCTAGATCACGGGGCTTACTATTAATGGCGATGTCTAACAAATTTGGCTATATATTACTAAACACTTCTAATAAGAGTGAATCTGCCGTGGGCTACGGTACTTTATATGGGGATATGTGCGGGGCAATTTCTGTAATTGGAGATTGTTATAAAACGCAAGTTTATCAGTTATGTGAATATATCAATAGGGAAAAAGAAATTATACCTATTAATACCATTATTAAGCAACCTTCTGCGGAATTAAGGCCAGATCAAAAAGATTCTGATTCTTTGCCAGATTATGATATTTTGGATAAAATTTTATTTGAATACATAGAGATGAAAAAAAGCTCAAAGGCCATTATTAAAGATGGTTATGATGAGGCTTTGGTAAACAGGATACTTAAAATGGTAAACAAAGCAGAGTTTAAGAGATACCAAACCCCTCCTATTTTAAGGGTTTCGCCAAAAGCATTTGGCATGGGCCGTAGGATGCCGATAGTTGGAAAGTACCTTTCTTAAATATTCTTTTAGTTTATGGCAACTTAGCCAAATCTAATAACAGAAACTTTATTAAAGCATATCAAATCCATAATACTTAAGAACCGAATAGCTCTTTAGCAAAACGCTACTGGTTCTTCAAGATGTTTTCAGATTTCACGATTACATTTATCGTAAACAAAAAAAATAGTTATGAAAAATTTGATTTTAACGATCGCAGCTTCCGTAGCACTTAGTGCTACCGCTTGCGCACAAGTAAAAGTACCCGATGCCGTAAAAAGCAGTTTTAACAAAGAGTACCCCGGCACCAAAGTAAAATGGGAAAAAGAGGGCGCAAATTACGAAGCCGGCTTTGAACAGATGGGGCATGAAATGAGCGTAATCTATTCCTCTAATGGAACTTCTCTAGAAAAGGAAATGGAGATCAAAGTTTCTGAATTGCCAAAGGTGGTAACAGACAATGTGATGAAAATGCACAAAGGCGCAAAAATCAAAGAGGCTGCAAAAATTACCAAGGCCAATGGCGAGGTGCAGTATGAAGCAGAAGTGAACGGTAAAGATATGCTGTTTACAGAAGCCGGTAAGTTTATCAAAGAAGCAGCGGGCGATTAATATCAGTCTTGGTATTGATCTTGAAGGAAGGAATCTTTAATCAGATTCCTTTTTTTGTTTTCATAAATGCCATTATTTTAATGTTAGCGGTCATTGTGAACGACACACCATACAGGCAATTCAACCTCCAAATTTCCAGATTAAATTAAAATAAAAAAATTCCTAAAAATAAATCGCATTTATTGTTTTACAACAAATATTTATTACTTTAGCATAATATTTTAAATCAAAAAAAATGAAACGATTTTCAATAATATTTCTCAAAGCAGTTCTTGTGCTTATCGGCATAGTTGCCTTGTTGTTTTTAATTATTATGCCGTCAAAAGAAGGACGAGCCACAAACTTAAATTTGATTAGTATCTATACCGACCCATTCATCTTATATGGTTATGCAACATCAATCGCTTTTTTTGTCGCATTGTATAAGGCGTTCAAATTACTTGGCTACATCGGAAAAAATAAAATATTCTCACCAAATGCTGTCGAAACGTTAAAGAGCATCAAGATTTGTGCTATTGTGCTAAGCGTTTTTATTATGGTAGCAGGACTAATCATAAGGTTTACTCATAATAAAGAGGACGACCCAGCGGGTTTTCTTGCGATATGTATTGTAACTACTTTTGCCTCTGTTGTAGTGGCAACAGCTGCCGCAATATTTGAAAAGCTCCTGCAAAATGTAGTAGATATGAAATCTGAAAACGACTTAACCATTTAAGCTATGCCTATTATCGTAAACTTAGACGTGATGATGGCAAAGCGAAAAATGTCATTAAACGAACTTTCAGAAAAAGTAGGATTAACACTTTCCAATCTTTCAATTTTGAAAACAGGAAAAGCAAAAGCAATTCGTTTTAGTACGTTGGAAGCCATTTGCGAAGTTCTGAACTGTCAACCTGCCGACATTTTAGAATATGCAAAGGACAATAATGCTGACAAATAATATCCATAATAAACCGAAATAATAGACAAACTGAAATGATACGAACGAAAGAAATAACAAGGAACCGCTAACAATGTATATAAAAAATAGACGAAATAGTAATAAAATCAAGGGTTATAGCTCGTATCAAACTTTGTGTTTAACCGAAAGTTTTGTGCTTCGAAACCGCCTACTTTTCATATACAAAACTGTTTAAAGTAACATAACGGCCAATATTATTTTATGTTTATTGATCGCTATAAGGGAGTGTAACCTAAATTTCTGTAAAGCATTATCTATTGCGAAGAAAATTGAAATAACTTTAACTTTGTAAAACATCATCTCATTGGGGGTTTTGTTACATTAGATCAAATTTTACCTAAATGATGCTAATTTTTTTATTTCAAAGACCAACAACCTAAACAAATTAAATAAATTTATAGTTGTTTAAAATTCAATCGATGATTGATCTTACAAACGGTCTTAAACACTTCTACTAATAATAGCACATATTAATAAAAGCGTAATAAAAATGCCAGAAAAATACACCATCCCCGATCAAACCAGAATTGGGCATATCCATTTAAAAGTTGCAGACCTTGATCGCTCTTTAGCTTTTTACCGTGATTTATTGGGTTTTGAACTAACCATGATGTATGGCAACCAAGCCGCATTTATTTCTGCAGGAGGCTATCATCACCATATTGGCTTAAATACTTGGCAAAGTAAGGGTTTTCCTCCTGCACCCCAACAAGGTGTAGGCTTATATCACACCGCAATAGTTTATCCCACAAGAAAAGATTTAGCTTTTGTCTTCAATCGTTTAGTAGAAGCAAATTACCCGCTAACAGGCGCAAGCGACCATGGTGTTTCAGAAGCTATTTATCTTAACGATCCTGATGAAAACGGAGTAGAATTATATTGGGACAGACCAAAAGAGCTTTGGCCTAAAACGGAAGACGGCTTATTGGAGATGTTTACCAACCGCTTAGATTTACAAGATTTATTGGATTGTTTAAATAATGATTGAAAAAATTGGTTTTGGAGGGGGCTGCCATTGGTGTACCGAGGCTTACTTTCTATCGTTAAAAGGTGTTGAAAAAGTAGATCAAGGTTGGATAAACTCTGTTGCCCCAAACCATTCTTTTTCTGAAGCGGTAATTGTTTATTTCGATCCCAATATCATTTCTATCAAAACGTTGATCAGCATACATCTTCGTATCCATGCGTCCACAAAAAAACATGGCTTTAGAGAAAAGTACCGTTCTGCAGTTTATGTATTTGATGAAAAAGTCGAAAAAGTACAAATGTTGATTACAGAAAATCAAATCGATTTTAGCGAACGGATTATTACGCAATCCTTGCCTTTTTGCCAATTTAGATTAAATACAGAAGAGCAACTCAACTACTATAAAAAACATAAAGAAGGTGTTTTTTGCGAGCGGTATATTTCTCCTAAATTACAAATGATAAAAAAGGATTTTACCAAACATTACAAACAAATTTGATAATTAGTTGGTTTCTTAGGTTGATATGGAGGTTGCAGAATCAAAGCCTTATATTAGATTATTTTATTGAAAATCATCAAGAAAAATAAGGGTTAAGCAGGGCAAATTTCAATGATGGTAGAAATATCAAAATATTTGACGAGGAATTGGGCGGAAAAATTTTACCATTTAAACTATTATCTCACAAAAAAAAATCGAAATCTTTTTAAAAAAATGTGAAATGCCCAAAGAAAAAGCGTTGGCTTTTTCAGAAAACTTCACGTAAAAAAAGGGGTTTAGGTAACAAAATCATTTATAAAAAACAAAGTAAAAAATATGGAAAATCAGAAAAAAGCGTACATAGCCGGCGGCTGTTTTTGGGGAATGGAAGATCTATTTAGAACACAGCCCGGCATTTTAGATACCGAAGTTGGTTATTTAGGCGGCGAGAACGAAAACCCCACCTATCGCAACCATCCGGGCCATGCCGAAGGGATTGAGTTAACCTATGATCCAGAAAAAACGAGCTTCAAGAAAATATTGGATTATTTTTTCAGGATACACAATCCATCAACTATCAATCAACAAGGAAACGATATCGGTTCTAGCTACCGCTCGGCTATATTTATCCAAAATGAAGAAGAAAAAAACATAGCCGAAGAAGTAATAAAAATCGTAAATGACGCTAGAAGATGGGACGGTAAAGTAGTGACCCAAATAGAGCCTTTTACCAAATTTTGGCCCGCAGAACCAGAGCATCAAGATTACCTAAAAAGAATACCGAATGGTTATACCTGCCATTTTGAACGTTTCGGCACTTTTTTGTAGCCAAAAAAAATTCTTTTTTAAAATTTTAGAATAATTAGGGTTATTGAAAACTTGTATTGTTTGCCATAGCGAGGTTTATTTTAGGTAAAACCAAAAAATCTACGGAAAAACATTAATAGATATAAGGCAATAAAACCCTAGTTTAATTAAAATAAAAAAACCTTGTCTATTTTGAAAAAGTAAATTCTTCTCTTTGTACAGGTATTTCTTTAAAAACTTTGTTAAACTCTTCAATAGAATTAAATTTAAGCTGTTCTACAACTTTATATTCGTAAAAAACCTTGAAATTATTGTTTTTAAATACCCAAGGTTCAACACAAATTTCATTTTTTCCTTTGTAAAAAACCTGGTTCATATCGCCATCAGGGCTTCGGGATATTTCCATTTTTCGGCCTTCGGGCTGTATCTCATCCATACAAATAAGCAATGAAAAAGCATCGCACCATTCTACAAAACGGTATAATCGCTCGGCATATTTCTTATCGATGTTTAGATCTTTTAAAATACGCTTTCTGTTTATATCTTGATCATTTAAGAACTTTTCTAGTTTTTTATCCTTTTCCTCTTTATCCCCAAACAAAAAATTAATATGCATAGAGGTTAATAGCGCATTTAATTGGCTTTTTGAACTCGCTATTTCCATCACATTAAATTGCTGCTTTAAATTAGATTTTTTTGACTCATTGCTAAGCATAAAATGGCGAGGTGCGCCTGCATCGGTGAGGCTTTTATCATCTGCGGTTTCCGCTATCCCATCATCATGCTCTGCAATGGCAATAAGCGTAGGCACAATGATTTCATTGGGTAAATCTATATCGTATTGATAAGCTAACATGGCGGCCAAAAGCCCATGAGCGTGTTGATTAATTATTTTCCATCCTTTTGAATGTGAGATTACGATCATTGTTTACTATATCTTAGATTAATTTTTAGGTATAATTGATGAAACCCTTCGCCCAAAAATTGTTCCAACAGGTAAATAAATCGCTTGCCTAAAATCTTAAAAACCAAACTATTCATCTTAAAGCATAAAATTAATTTGAAGTAAAAGGCAGAATAACCTTTACCGATTTTTTTTAGCCGTATTGTTCAAAGTAAAAAGCCTGTAAATTTCCTATTAAAATCTTTACAAAACCGTCAAATAAAATATGATACATTTGAGGTTAACATTAAATATAACCGATAACATAAACATAACTTAAATGAAAAAACAGATCTTGATCATCTGGTGCTTAGCTTTTGCTGCATGGGCAAATGCGCAAGATAAAACCGCGATGAAATATGCCGCAACAATTACCAAAGAAGATGCTGCTGTAAGATTAAACATTTTAGCGGCAGATGATATGCAAGGGCGTGAAACCGGCAGAGCAGGTGCACAAAAAGCAGCAGCTTATATTAAAAGTCAGTTTCAAGATCTTGGTTTGAAAGGCCCTGTAAATGGTTCTTCTTATTTTCAGATGTTAGATTTAAAAGAAAGAACAATAGCACAAAGAAACCTTTGGATAAACGGCAGACCGCTAAAATTTTTAAAAGATTACTATATTTTACCTGGCACTTTTAATGATACCAAAGCAGATTATAAAGAGTTTGTATTTGTTGGCTATGGCATTGCATCAGATAAATATGATGATTTAAGCGCAACAGATTTAACAGGCAAAGTTGCCATTATTTTAACCGGCGAACCCATCATAGATGGGAAATCTTTAATAACAGGTACCACAAAAATGTCTGATTGGACAACCAGCCGAACTAAAAAGATAAATGCCATAAAGGCGAAAAACCCCATAGCTATTATCACTTTAAGTGAAGATATAGAAAGAATGCAAAGCTATGCGTCTTATTTTGATAGGCCTATTTTAATATTAGGTAAAGAGGATACAAAAGAAAATACGCCAAACCTATATTTTAGTAAACAGCAAATTGATGATCTAATGGCCGCTACTAAAAAAAACATTGATGATCTAAAGAATAAGATAAAAGAAACTGCCAAACCTGTAACTTTTGGGTTCTTTTCTGATTTGAAGATAGATATACAAAGCACATTAAACCCGCTAGAAGCAAAAAACGTTTTGGGATTTTTGGAAGGTGCTGATCCAATACTTAAAAAAGAGATTTTAGTGGTTACAGCCCATTACGATCATTTGGGAATTGGCCAAGATGGCGATGTTTACAATGGCGCAGATGATGATGGATCGGGTACAACGGGCGTTTTGGAAATTGCCGAAGCTTTTTCTAAAGCTAAAAAAGAAGGCAAAGGCCCCAAAAGAAGCATTTTATTTATGACAGTAGTGGGCGAGGAAAAAGGCCTTTTAGGTTCTGAATGGTATTCTGAAAACCCTGTTTTCCCATTAAAAAACACCATTGCCGATCTAAATATTGATATGATAGGACGTGTTGGCGAGTTATACAAAGGCAAGGCAGATTCTGCTAACTATATTTATGTGATCGGTTCTGATAAGTTAAGTTCTACCCTAAAAGAAATTAATGAAAAAGCCAATGCTACTTATACAAATATGACTTTAGATTATAAATATGACGATCCAACAGATCCAAATAGGTTCTATTATCGATCTGACCATTATAATTTTGCAAAACATGGCATCCCGATTATTTTTTACTTTAACGGGGTACATGAAGATTATCATAAAAAAACCGATGAGGTTAAGAAGATCAATTTCCCCTTATTGGCAAAAAGAGCCCAACTGGTTTTCTTTACAGCCTGGGATTTAGCCAATAGAGCCGATAGGCCAAAGGTTGATCGTGAAAACGATATGCCAAGCGATAGGTAAGAAAATAAGATCTTTTGCTTTAAAATCTGTTTAAGCAGGTCCTAAATTATCGGTTTACAAAAATCCTTTAAAAGGAAAAAGCGAAGTCCTTTAAGAACTCCGCTTTCTCTAATCTAAATTAACGCTCTCATGTATTTTTACGAGATGGGTTACTTAAAGGTTTCAAAAAAAAACAATATTTTTTTACTTTTCGTAACACCCTAAAGATGAGGGAAAAACTCTATTTTTCCCGGTTAAATCTTTACTCAAATAATCGGTAAAATAAAAATTTGATGTTAGATCTTTTCCCAAACCGTTAATTGGGCTATTAGAAACTATCTGATAATTTTCTCTCCTAGAATCTAAAAATAAAGGATCGCTATTGTAAATATTAGAAGTACCCAAATCTTGGTTATCGGTTTTAATATCGTTGTTTTGGAAATCAAGTGCAAAACCCAAGTTCCCGATTTTATCAAAACCTAGCTCTTTGTTTAAGCTTCCGTAAATGATATTATTGTAAAATTGCGTGTTTAGCGCATAAACTTTATTGGCATCGCCATTCAAATTATCATTAAAATAAACCGAAGGCGTTTTACGAGGAAAATTATAATTAAAGTTTGCCAATGTATTTTGATAAAACCTATAATCGCCCCCGTATAAACCTACAACCAAATATTGGCCGCAATTGTACATTAAATTATTGATGGCAGTAATACTGGCGGTATAGCCTAACACACCGGCAACTTCATGGTTTTTGATTATAGAATTGCTAAGCAGGAGTTTTGGATTGGCGTTATTGCTCAAAGAATCTACCCTTATACCCGCCAAGGCATTTTTTACAACCGCATAATTTATTTTATTGTTGATGCTAGGTTTTAATATATGGATCCCCTCCCACTGCCCTGGCTCATCGTCATAGATCCTTTCTGTTCTATCGCTGGTAAAGGTGATGCTATCGGTTAATGCCCCCAAGGCATTCAAAGTACCAGAAACAAGTATTTTTGCGTCTTTATGGAAGTAAAGCCTGGCACCCGGGTTTATCGTTAAAACCACATTTGGGTTAACTATTGCATAATCATAAATGATATAAGGTTTGCCTTTTAAAAATGTGGTATTGGTAGCAATTACCGTTTTGTTCAAATAAACAGCGTTTTGCCCGTAGGCAGCGATCGGTATTTTTTGTTCGTTTCCGTTAAGTGTAATCTGCAACTCATCTTCTACCAAAAAAGGAGAATCTGCATTATTTGGATCAATAAAGGCCTTCACAAATACGTAAATAGAATCATTGCCCTTAATTTTTATATTTTGCAAAGCATCGGCGGCAACGCCATTTATATTAATTTTAAACGGCGAATTTGCGCCACCTGCAAGTTTTAGATCAGAGATCACAACGCTGTTTTTATTATAGTTGAAGATTTTAAGCACCCTATTTGTTGTGCCGCTACTGGTAAATACGGTATCGAAAAGTAAAGAATCTGTAGAAAATTGAAGCCTAAGGTTGGTACCTGTATCAATTTTATCATCCTTTCTACAAGACAGAACAAAAAGGCTTAAAACTAAAAAAGATAAAAGAGTAATTCTCATTTCTGGCAAATATGGGCTAATATAATTATTCTGTGAAAGCGATCCCCACAATATTTATCTTTTTTATTCCGATGCTTTGTAAAACTAGGGCGCAGCTTTCTAAGGTAGCTCCGGTTGTAATGGTATCATCAACCAATAAAATGTTATTTAACGCCAAATTTGGTTTTTCTGCTTTAAACACGGCTTCCATATTATCAAAACGCAAAGTTCTGGATTTCCCTGTCTGGCTTTCTTTCTCTAGATCCCTGTAAAGAATTTGGTTATAAACCGGTATCTTCATTATTTCTGATAGGCCAATGGCAAACTGTTCACTTTGGTTATAACCCCTCTTTTTAAACTTTTTGGGATGCAGCGGAACAGGTATTATTGCTTCTATATTATTATAATGAAACTCTTTAACCAACTCTTTCCCGTACATTTTACCCAACTCTACACCAACTTGGGGCTGGTTGTTATATTTTAACTGGTGCATCATGTTCTGTACTTTACCCGCTTTGTTAAAGTATAAAAAAGCTGCCGCCGATGCGATATCGAGCCTTCCCCAAAACTGTTTGGCTAGTTTATTATTTTGATCAAGATGATATTTGGTATATGGCAATTGATAAATGCAAATGGTACAAAAACAGCTTTCTGTTTTTACCAAAGAGCGGCCGCAAGATTGGCAAACCCTAGGGAAAAATAGTGCATCAAAATCTTTTAGATATTGTTTTATAGATGCTAACATGATGCTATTGAGTTTCTTTTACTGCCAATTGTCCGCAGGCGGCATCAATATCTTTGCCCCTGCTTCTTCTAAGGTGCGTATTGATGCCTTGTTTCTTTAGATAATTGGCAAAAATCTCTGTTTTATCTACATCGGCATTGGTATAGTCTGCAAACGAGATAGGGTTGTATTCAATGATGTTTACTTTGCAAGGTACATGTTTGCAAAACTTGGCCAAATCCATGGCATCGGTCAAACTATCGTTTACGCCATCAAAAATTATGTATTCATAAGTAACGGGGTTTTTGGTTTTTGCATAAAAGTACTTTAAAGCTTCGGCCAAAGCCTGCAAAGAATTTTGCTCGTTTATGGGCATAATTTCGTTGCGCTTTGTATCATCTGCTGCATGTAAAGACAAGGCCAAATTAAATTTTACCTCATCATCGCCCAATTTTTTGATCATTTTAGCAATGCCGGCGGTAGAAACCGTAATTCTTTTAGAGGCCATATTTAAACCATCTGGCGATGTAAGCCTATCGATAGATCTTAATACATTGGCGTAATTTAAAAGGGGTTCGCCCATTCCCATATATACGATATTAGAAAGCGGGATGCCGTAATTCTCTATCGCTTGGTTATTGATTAAAACTACTTGATCGTAAATTTCATCGGCGTTTAGGTTGCGTTTTCTTTCCATATAGCCCGTAGCGCAGAATTTACAGGTTAGGCTACAGCCCACTTGTGAAGAAACACAGGCGGTCATCCGTTCTGTGGTGGGGATCAAAACGCCTTCAATTAAGTGGGTATCATGTAAAGAAAAAGTGTTTTTTATGGTTTTATCGGCACTAAACTGAGTACTGTTTATTTTAACGGCATTGATCACAAAATGAAGTTTAAGCTGTTCCCTTAAATCTTTAGAAAGGTTGCTCATCTCATCAAAATCACGGGCAGCTTTTTTCCATAGCCATTCATAAACTTGTATTGCCCTAAAAGATTTTTCGCCCATTTGTGCAAAAATTTCTTTTAACTGATTTAAGTCTAAACCCCTAATATCCTTTTTTACAATGCTTTCCATAAACTATGCGCAAAATTAGCATTATTAAACGGGGCGCAAAAATTTTAAATTTTATCGTCAATAAATTGACCTTTTTTTGTTAAATAGTACCCATTAAATATTTTTAGATAAATTGAGTTTCTAGGTTTTTTTAAAACAAGTAAACCTAAAACCTATTTACCATTACACAAGATTGATAAATGAGGCGCTTCAAAGCAGATTATATCTACACCATAACCGGGGATATCATCCCTGATGGGATAGTAGTAACCGATGATCATGGAAAAATTTTATCCATAACAGATGAAAAGATTTCTTTAGACCCCAACATAGAAAGATATGAGGGTATCATTACCCCGGGATTCATTAACACCCATTGCCACTTAGAACTTTCCCACCTTCATCAAAAAATAAAGCAAAAAACCGGGCTGATACAGTTTATAAAAGAGGTGATACTTACCAGAAACTACCCCGAAGAAATTATCCTTTCTGCCATACAAAAAGCAGATGAAGAGATGTGGAAAAACGGTATCGTTGCCGTTGGCGATATTTCTAACCAAGCTATATCTGCAGAGATCAAGCATAAAAGCAAAATAAGGTACCATACATTTATAGAAATGATCGGTATTGAAGAAGCAAAAGTTAAAGAAATTATGCAAAATGCTTCTATTTTAAAAAATCAGTTCAAAACCCCTGCTTCTTTGGCCTTGCATGCCCCATATTCTATTTCTATAGAGTTGATAAAAGAGTTGAGAAGATACTGTAAAGGGAAAGAAAATAAAATATCGATTCATCTGCAAGAGAGCAAACACGAGACAGAATTATTCATGACTAAGACCGGCCCTTTTATCGGTTTCTTCAAAGATTTGAACATTAATGCAGAATCTTTTAAAGCAAAACAAAAAAACGCAATACAATCTATTGTCCCCTTTTTGCCCAAAAAGCAAAACATATTATTTGTACACAACACTTTTACCAGTTTAAAAGACATTTATTTGACCAAAAGATTTGATTTACAGCTATTCTGGGCCTTTTGCCCAAGCGCAAATTTATACATAGAAAATACTTTACCATCTTTAGATTTCTTTAAACAAACCGATTTTCCCATTACCATAGGTACTGATAGTTTGGCATCTAATGATAGTTTGGATATTTTGAGCGAAATGAAAATATTGAAAAAGAACACCAATT
Organism: Pedobacter segetis; assembly: GCF_016623585.1. GTDB lineage: Bacteria > Bacteroidota > Bacteroidia > Sphingobacteriales > Sphingobacteriaceae > Pseudopedobacter > Pseudopedobacter segetis. The sequence goes on along the minus strand of NZ_JAEHFY010000008.1, from coordinate 99,005 downwards.
GTTTTGCTACCGCCGATATATTGAAATGGGCAACCCTAAATGGTGCTATGTTTTTAGGTTTACAAACCGATATGGGCAGCATTGAAGTAGGAAAAACCCCAGGTTTAAATTTATTGCAAAATTTAAAAGATGGAGAAATTTGCGAAGCTACCACGCTTAAGAAATTGATCTAATTTCTTGCTGTTAATATTATCTTTCATTCCTAAATTTTAAAAATCCTATTTTTGCCATCTTTATCGATAGCTTTAACACCATCATAAAAAATGAAAGCATTAAGAATAACAGTTTTTGGCAGGGTGCAGGGCGTTTTCTTTAGGGCAAGCACCAAAGCCGTTGCCGATCAAATTGGTGTAAAAGGTTTTGTAAAAAATTTAAAAGATGGTTCTGTGTTAATAGAAGCCGAAGGCGAAGACATTTTTATGCAAGATTTTTTAGATTGGTGCAAATACGGCCCTGATGATGCCCGTGTAGATGATGCAATTGTGGAAGAAATTGAAGTGCAAAATCATCAGAATTTTAACATCCTAAAAAAATAATATTGTCAACAATAAAAAAATTTGCAGGCGAAACGGCTATTTATGGGGTAAGTACCATTGCTTCTCGCATATTAAATTTTTTTCTGACCCCAATTTATACCAAAGTTTATTCTAGGGCGGTTTATGGCATTTTTACAGAAATGTACAGCTATGCTTCAATTTTAAACGCTTTGCTCTCTTTTGGTATGGAGACTACTTTTTTTAGGTACCTTAATAAAAAGGAAGGACAAAAAGAGGTGATCTACAGCAATACATTTATGATGATTGCTATCATGAGCGCACTATTTTTGGTAACCTGCTTTACATTTATACATCCCATTGCCGTTTGGATACAAGATGGCAGGCCAACCCCCCTCTCGGATTATATTTTATACATCAAGTTTTTTTTGGTGATATTGGTGATAGATGGTTTAAGCGTTGTCCCGTTTGCAAGGTTAAGGGCCGATGGCAAACCGGGGAGATATGCCACTCTAAAACTCATCAACATCATCACTTTTATCTGCTTAAACCTGTTCTTTATTTTCGCCATCCCTTTTATCATAAAAAACAACCTTCCTTTAGCTAATTTTTTTGCTGGGTGGTATAGGCAAAAATGGGTGGGCTATGTTTTTATATCAAATTTAATAGCCAGTTCTTTAACCATAATTTTACTTGTCCCAGAATTAATAAAATTAAGGTTTAGGCCACAGAAAAAGCTGATACAAGAAATGCTTGTATATAGCTTGCCTATTTTTGTGGCAAACCTTTCTTTCATAGTTAATGAAAATCTGGATAAAATATTCTTGGGGCATTTATTACCCCCATCTATTAGCGAGGCACAAGTGGGTATTTATGGTGCTTGCTGCAAAATAGCCATATTCCTAAGTATTTTTATCAATGCTTTTAGGCTAGGTGCCGAACCTTTCTTTTTCTCACATGCCAAAAACGAAAACGCCAAACAAACCTATGCCACCATTATGAACTATTTTGTTTTGGTTATCAGTTTGATATTTGTTGGGGTAGTTGCCAACGTAGAAATACTAAAACATTTTATCGGTAAAGAATTTTGGGAGGGCTTAAACGTGGTGCCTATCTTGCTTTTTGGCTATGTGAGTTTGGGTATTTACATGAACCTTTCTATCTGGTACAAATTATCCGATCAAACAAAATATGGTTTGTATATCTCTGGTGCGGGGGCAATCATTACGATCATTTTAAACCTTATTTTTATCCCGTTTTATGGATATATGGCCTCGGCCTGGGTTTCTTTAATTGCTTATACCAGCATGATGGTTTTATCTTATATTCTTGGGCAAAGAAATTATGCCATCCCTTACCATCTCAAAAAAAATGTTGCCTATTTAATCTCTTCTATCGTTATAGTTTGGTTTTCATTTGTGTATTTCAAAAGAGACCTAATTATGGGCAACGCCCTTTTCGTTATTTTTGGATTAATAATTTTATACCTTGAACGTCATCAAATAAAAAAAATAATTGCCAGTTTATGAAGATAAATATCATCAATCAATCAAAACATCCAATCCCTGGTTACAGTACAGAAGCGTCTGCCGGTATGGATCTTAGAGCTAATTTAGAAGCTGATGTAACTTTAAAAACATTAGAAAGAAAACTGATACCCACAGGTTTATTTATAGAATTGCCTTTAGGGTATGAGGCACAGATAAGGCCAAGAAGCGGTTTAGCCTATAAACACGGTATTGGTTTAGTAAATTCTCCGGGTACAATTGATGCAGATTACAGAGGCGAAATAGGTATTTTGCTGGTTAATTTATCTAATGAAGATTTTACCATTAAAGACGGGGACCGCATTGCCCAAATGGTAATTGCAAAACATGAAACCGCAGAATTGATAGAAGTTACCTCACTATCTGAAACTGTGCGTGGCGCAGGCGGTTACGGACATACGGGCGTTAAATAATAAAATGGGCAAGCAGAAAATCTTCTTCTTTTTCTTATTCCTATCAGTATTTTCTGCTTTTGCACAAAAAAACAAAAAGCAAGAGCTCATTATCATTACAGGTAAAGAGCTTACACCAGAAGACAGCAACAAGGTTACCCAACTTTTTTATTCTGGCTTGCGAGAAAAAGTGGTGCAAAACCAAACCTTGGCCATAGATTATTTTAATCAGATATTACAGATATACCCCGCAAACCATTTCGCCCTGTATGAACTGGGGATGATCTACTTTAAGAAAGGAGATTTAACCCAAGCCAAAGATTACGCCCAAAAAGCGGTAACCATAAAAACAGATAACGAATGGTATTGGCTATTAAACGCCAACATCTACCAGCAACTACAAGATTTTTCATTATTAAATTATGCTTTAGATGAGCTGATAAATTTAGCCCCCTTAAAAACAGAATATCGTTTTGATAAAGCAAATGCTTTGTTTATGATGGGCAGGGCCGATGAGGCATTAACGCTTTATAACAAACTGGAAAAAGAGGTTGGTTTAACAGATCAGGTTTTACAAGGCAGGCAACGCATTTATCTTAAGAAGGGAGATATTAGTAAGGCTTCCGCCGATTTAGGGCAACTGATAAAAAACAACCCAACAGATGTAAGGTATTATCTGTTTTTAGGTGATCTGTATTACTCTAACCACATGGCCGATCAAGCTTTAACCGTTTATCAAAAGGCTAAAGAAATAGATGGCAACAATCCTTTTACAAGAATTGCTATCGCACAAATATTAGAATCGCAAAAGAAAACAGATGAGGCGTTTGAGGAAATCAAAGCGGCATTTAAACAAGAAAGTTTAGGGATAGATCAAAAAGTAAAAATCATCATCAAATATTTTGACTCCTTTCCTGATACTTTAGCCTTAAAAAAAGCACAGGAATTATCTTTGATATTAACCCAAGTACATCCAAGCGATCCAAAATCTTTTTCTTTGTATGGCGATGTCCTTTATCAAAAAGGAGATTATAAATTGGCGCAAATGCAATATGAAAAAGCTTTAGATCTAAATAAAAACATATATGCCATTTGGGATCAATTATTAAGGATTCAGCTATATTTTAATGATGGCAAAGGATTAGTGGCTAAAGGAGAAGAAGCATTATCGTATTTCCCAAACCAATATCAACTTTATTTTTACACCGCATTTGGATATTTACAAGAAAACAACGCCAGCCAGGCCATCAATTATTTTAACAACGCCTTAAATTTCGATATTGATAATGCGGGCATTAAAGCACAAATTTATAGTGGCCTCGGAGATGCCTATCAATCGGAAAAAAAATATAAGGAATCTGCCAATGCCTATGAAAAAGCATTGGCAATAGAACCAAAAAACACTTACGCCTTAAATAATTATGCTTATTATTTATCGTTAAGAAATGATGATCTGGCAAAAGCAGAGAGAATGTCGGCCTTATCAAATAAACTAGCGCCTGGCAATGCTTCATTTCAAGATACTTATGCTTGGATATTGTTTAAGCTAGAAAAATATGCAGATGCAAAGGAATGGATGCTAAAAGCCATAGAGAATAATCCTAAAAGTGCTTTACAATTTGAACATTTAGGAGATATCTATTATAAATTGAACGATGTAAACAATGCTTTGATCAATTGGAAAAAAAGCTTATTGCTAAATAGTAAAAACTCGCTACTTCAGAAAAAAATAGATGGGAAAAAATATATCGAATAATATCATATTGCTGCTTATCGCAATATTACTTTTCTCTTGTAAATCAAAGAAAAACCTGATAGCTAAATCTGCAAATGCTATAACCTTAAAAGCAGATTTCTCTAAAATTGATGCAAAACAGGCAGATTTTTCGACCTTTACGACCAAAGCTGCAACTGCTTTAACCATTAATGATAAAAGTTTTGATGTTACCCTAAACATCAGGATAAAAAAAGGAGAGGGTATTTGGGTATCTGTTACCTACATTGCGGGATTAGAAGCGGCAAGGGCATTGATCACGCCCGATAGTTTAAAAATAATGGACCGTATCAATAACAATTACATCAAAAAACCTTTTGCTTTTATCCATCAGTTTAGTAACGATGATATAGATTATAACGCTTTAGAAGCGGTTTTGGTGGGCAACTGCTTACCTTTTGCCTTAAATGATAAAACCAGCATCAACCAAAAAGATGGTGCCATTACTTTAACGGGGCAAACCAATCAAATGATCTATCAAATCGGGCTTGATCAAAATCTAAAACCTAAATCAACTATTTTGGTTTCTGAGCTGCATAATCAAAAATTAGAGTTAAATATTACAGCATTTCAAGAGATTTTAAATCAATTGGTAACAAAAACAAGCACTTTATCATCACAAGCTGGCAATAAAAAAATTACGTTGGTAATGGATTATGATAAAACACAACTGAACCAACCGGTAGATTTTCCTTTTAATGTGCCCAAAAGATTTTCAGTGATTGACTAAAATAAATACCTTTGCCAAAATGAAGTATTTCAAATCTATTCTAATTCTGCTGCTGGTATTTTTAGGTGCCCAAACTTTTGCCCAATCACGTTCTGAACTAGAAAAAAGAAAAGCCCAGTTGAACAAAGATATTGAAATGACCAATAATATCTTGAACAAGACTTCAAAAGATAAAAAAGTTACCTTAAAACAATTAAATCTACTAAGGGCGCAAATAAGGTTAAAAGAAGAAAAGATCAATACCATCAACTCAGAAATTAGGTTGCTAGATGGGCAAATTAACGACAATGTTAACCAAGTACGGTCTTTACAGGCACAACTTACCCAACTTAAAAAAGATTATGCGGCCATGATCAGGTTCGCACAAAAAAACCAAGGGTCTTACAGTAAATTGATGTATATTTTTGCGGCTAAAGATTTTAACCAAGCCTACAAACGGATGAAATATTTGCAGCAATTTGGGGAATATCGGCAAAAGCAGGCCAAATACATAGAAGATACCCAAAACGCCATCAAAAATAAATTAGCACAATTAAACAGAAACAAATTAGATAAAGATCATTTATTAAATGATCAAGAGAAAGAAAAAAACACATTAGGTACGGCGCAACAAAAACAGGCTAAAGCAGTAAGCAGTTTAACCTCACAAGAAAAAAAATTAAAACAAGACCTGGCCAAAAAGCAAAGGGATGCACAAAAATTAGATCGGGCCATTAAACAGGCCATCGCCAGAGAAATTGAAATTGCAAGGAAAAAAGCAGAAGAAGAAGCAAGGATTGCAGCCGCAAAGGCAAAAGCAGAGGGAAAAGAAGCCCCGGCAGCAAAAACAGGCTCTTATTTAAACGCAACGCCGGAGGCCGCCAAGTTATCTGCAGATTTTGTGAATAACCGTGGCAGGCTACCTTGGCCAGTTGCCAGTGGAGTAGTTACCCAGTATGCAGGGAGAGAGAAATATGGCGTAAACGTGGTGGTTGAAAATACCGGTTGGAAATTAAGAACAAACGCCGGAGGAAATATCAGAGCTGTTTTTGAAGGTACGGTTACCTTAATAACCGATGTGGCAGGCTCTACCACTGTTTTGGTAAGACATGGGCAATATTTCACAGCCTACGTAAACCTTGCAACAGTAAGTGTATCCAAGAACCAGAAAATTAGCACAAAACAAGTTATAGGTACAGCCGGTAGTGATGGCGATTTTGAATTTCATTTATACAAATCAGACAATTCATTGGTAGAACAAGATCCAAAATATTGGTTGGCACCTAACTAAAACTATTATCATCATATAAACGTTAATGATATAAAAATAAAAGAATTATATTTGAACCGTCTTAGCATAAATAAAAAATGTTACATAATACATTACTGTTTTTAAACCTTGGCACACCAGAAATAGTTTTGGTTTTATTTGCTGTCCTTCTTCTGTTTGGAGGCGAGAAATTACCCGAATTAGCCAGAGGATTAGGAAAAGGGATTAGGGAGTTTAAAGATGCCTCTGATGATGTTAAAAGGGAAATACACAGAAACATCAATCAGCTTACGGCTGATGAAGAATTGAAAAGAGAAGAAAAAGCAGAACATAAAGAAGCCCTACCAAGTGTAGAAGCTCAAAAAACGGAAGTTTTACCTAACGGAGAAACAATTGAAACCGTTAAAACTCCAGAAGAAAAACAAAATTTATAAACAATTTAAATAAATAAAAAAATGGGTTTAGGTGCTCCAGAAATTATTTTGATCGTATTGGCATTATTGCTTTTATTTGGTGGTAAAAAAATACCAGAACTAATGCGAGGAATGGGAAAAGGCGTAAAAGAATTTAAAGATGCCCAAAATGGTGTCGATAAATCAGATTATGAAAAACCAGTAGATAAAACTGAAGAAAACACGAAAAATATTTAATTAATCCTGATTTATTTAGGGTTCTATTAACCTTGAATGGCTGAAATTATTAATTTCGGGGATTCAAGGTTTTGTTTTATAGAATGGTTACACAAAAAATCCAGTTATACTCTCAATTCTCAGATTTACAGCAAGCTCTTAAAAGCAAACAAATCAAGGTTATTGATTTGGTAGAACATTATTGTTCAAGAATTGAACAATATGCCCATCTTAATGCTTTTTTAGAGGTTTTTAAGGTTGAAGCCCTTTTAAGGGCAGAAGAGATCCAAAAGAAAATTGATGATGGTACAGCCGGAAAATTAGCGGGGATGATCATTGGCTTAAAAGATAATATTTCTTTTAAAGGCCATGAGATGACGGCCTCTTCTAAAATTTTGGAAGGCTACCAAGCGGTTTATTCTGCCACGGTAACCAAAAAGATCTTAAACGAAGATGCCATTATCATCGGTAGGCTAAATTGCGATGAGTTTGCGATGGGCGCATCTAACGAAACTAGTTTTTTTGGCCCCGTAAAAAACTTTGCCGATCAAACAAAAGTATCGGGAGGCTCCTCTGGAGGCTCTGCCGTTGCGGTACAAGCAGGTTTATGTTTTGCGTCTTTAGCCTCTGATACTGGCGGATCTATAAGGCAACCTGCCGCTTTTTGTGGCGTTGTAGGCCTTAAACCAACTTATTCAAGGGTCTCTAGGTATGGTGTTGTAGCTTATGCCTCTTCTTTTGATCAGGTTGGCCCAATAACACGATCTGTTGATGATGCCGCTTTAATTTTAGAGGTTATAGCAGGTAACGATATTCATGATTCTACCTCTTCTAATGTAAAAGTTTTTGAATACTCAAAATTATTAGATGATAAAAGGAAAAAGAAAATTGCCTACATAGAAGAAACCCTCCATTCTGAAGGATTAGACCCAGAAATCAAAAATAACATCCTCGCCCAGCTCCAAAAACTTAAAGATAACGGGCATACCGTTAAACCCGTTTCATTTGAATATCTGGACCACGTTGTGGCAACTTATTATATTTTAACAACTGCCGAAGCATCCTCAAATTTAGCAAGATATGACGGCGTACATTATGGCTATCGCAGCCCAGATGCCAAAGATTTGATAAGCACCTACAAAAAATCCAGATCAGAGGGTTTTGGCGAAGAAGTAAAAAGGCGTATCATGTTAGGAACTTTTGTTTTAAGTGCCGGTTATTATGATGCGTATTACTCTAAAGCACAAAAAGCAAGGAGGTTGATCAAAGAAAAAATGGATCATATTCTAGAGGATTATGATTTTATTATAACACCCACTACACCAACACCCGCTTTTAATATTGGGGAAGAAATTACCGATCCCGTAGTGATGTACTTAGCAGATATTTTTACGGTTGGGGCATCTTTAGCAGGTTTGCCAGCCATATCCATACCTTCGGGAGAAACCGAAAGCGGATTACCGATTGGTATGCAAATTATTGGAAAAAGATTTAAAGAAGAAGAACTTTTAGCTTTTGCTAAACATATTTAATATTAATTTCTCCGGTCATTTGCATCGGTTTAAAGCTTAAAAAATGAGAAAAATTGTTGTGCTAACCACCAGTTTTATTTTTTTAATAAACTTATCAACCTTTGCTTTTAAATCAGATACCTTAAAAAAGATCAAGCTTAACGCAAAGGAAGCAAGGCTCATTAAACAACTCATTAAAACCGATACCTTATTTGACCCGGCAAATGTTAACCTTCAATTAGAACTTTTTAAATATAATCCCAACCTAGTTTATAAGTATCGTTTAGATTCACTTCATGCTTCCATTCCTCTAGATTACAATTCTTACGTTCAAACCTATATAGATATATTTTTAAGCAAGAGAAAAGAAGAAGTTGGGCACATGGTAAATTTAGGAAAGTACTATTTTCCTATTTTTGAAAAAGCATTAGCCGCTTATCAGGTACCGTCAGAGTTCAAATATTTGCCCATTATCGAATCATCTATGAACCCTATGGCTGTTTCTAGGGTTGGCGCTACGGGTATGTGGCAATTTATGTACACCACGGGCAGGGTTTATGGATTAAATATCGATAATTATGTTGATGAGCGTAAAGACCCTATTGCCGCTAGCTATGCTGCCGCTGCCTATTTAAGGGATGCTTATAATGAGCTTGGCGATTGGCTATTGGCCTTGGCTTCTTATAATTGTGGTAAAGGAAACGTAACCAGAGCAATTGAAAAAGCGGGAGGCTCAAGAAATTTTTGGGAAATACAAGGTTACCTACCCAGCGAAACAAGAAATTATGTCCCTGCGTTCATAGCCGCAAATTACATTATGAATTATTATAGCAGGCATCCACAAATAATGATAAATGACGATGATAATATCTTAAAAACAGATTCTATTTACATTAACAAGTACATATCATTTGATAATATTGCTTCTGCATTAAATTTAGATGAAAAAGATATTCAAAACTTAAATCCATCTTATAAAAAACAACTGATAAACGGAACCAAAGAAAGCCCAAAAAGATTGGTGATCCCAAAATTGACCTATAACGATTATACCCACTTTTTCGACGCATTAAATGCGGATGAAGATCAAAGTATCAAAGTTATAGATGCCATACAAAAACCCACAAAACCTTTTAAAACAATTACGCATATTGTACAAAAAGGAGAAAACCTCAATAAAATTGCTGATAGTTATGATGTGGAAGTTCAGGATATTAAGGTTTGGAACAATTTGCCAAATTACACCATCGCCATTGGGCAAAAACTGGTAGTTAACAAACCTGTTGATGAGGTAAAACAACCCATAAAGAAAAAGCCAAGTTACATTGCTTACAAAGTAAAAGCCGGAGACACGCTTTCTGCCATTGCAGAACGATTCGAAAATACAACTATTGAGCGTATTAAAGAATGGAATGGGCTAAAATCTAGTATCCTTACCATAGGGGCAATTTTGAGGATTAAACTATAACCTCGAAAACCGATCGTTTAATTGAATTTTAATCTTCTTTAATTGATTTGCTATCTAAAGTTTTAGCGCTGTTCAATAAATTCAGCTTCATCTCAGATAGTTTTTCTCCACCTTTAATTCCAAAATCCAATGTCCTTATCGGGAATGGGATCATGATGTCGTTATTATCGAAGGCTTTCTTGATCAAGATAATTGCTTCGCTTTTGGCATTCAAATAATCTGCTTGTTCTACAGAATTAAGCCAGATCCTCAATTTAAAATTGATGGAGCTATCGCCAAATTCATCAAAATAAACTTCTACTTCTTTTTCTTTTAATCTATACTCTAAATCGGTTAAACAAGCTACAACTAAACCTCTTACTTTTTCTAAATCGTCCCCATAAGAAATACCGATAGAAAAATCTAAACGCCTTTTACCTGTAGATGAAAAATTCTCTATTGAATTTTGAAACACGCTTTTGTTAGGGATAATCAAACGTTGACCTTGAAGGGTAATTAACGTGGTATCCCTTAAATTAATAGCTTCTATCCTTCCCATTTTATCATTAACGGTTACCAAATCGCCAACATCAAAAGGATGCCTAAAAGACATAAAGATACCCGACATAAAATTAGCCGCCACATCTTGAAAAGCAAAAGCCAAGGCCAAACCCAAAATACCAGCACCCGCTAAAACCGTGGTTACGGCCTTATCTAAACCAATTATATTTAATGCCGTAAATATGGCGATCAGTATAAAAATCACGTACATGAAAGAAGAAAAAAGCTTATTGATAGTTTGTATAGAAGAGAATTTCTGTATTATTTTAAAAGAATATTTTCTAATCAGCTTGGCTACAAATACCCCAATTACCAATACTACGGCTGCTAAAACAATATTTGGTAGTAATTTAACGGTTTCGGCAAACCAAGTTTGTAACTTACCAACTAACAGGTTATAGGCTTTATCAAAATTCATATTATTCTTTAAAGTGTTAACTTAATATCTTTAAAATAGCAATAATTTAACCAATTTTTTATGATGGTTAGTAAATTTTTCTATTATGGCTACGAAATAAATTAATTTAATGATTTTTACTTTACAGATTGCAAACCATATTCAGAAACATTAATTATTTTTAACCTCTACAAGTTATATTTATCATTTATGAAGAGTTTATATCAAGTTTATCTATCACATCCGAAGGTTTGTACAGATACACGCAAAATAATTAAAGATTGCCTGTTTTTTGCTTTAAAGGGAGAGAACTTTGATGCAAATACCTTTGCCCAAACTGCTTTAGAAAGCGGTGCTGCTTATGCTGTGATTGATAATCCCATCTATAAAAAAAATGATCGATATATTTTAGTTGATGATACCTTAATTGCATTACAAGAACTAGCCAAACATCATAGAGAACAACTGACTATTCCGGTAATTGGCCTCACAGGATCTAACGGTAAAACAACCACAAAGGAGTTGATCAATAGCATCCTCTCCCAAAAATTTAACACTTTGGCAACTTCTGGCAACCTTAACAATCATATTGGCGTACCCTTAACTCTGCTTGAAATAAACAAAACCCATGAAATTGCGATAATTGAAATGGGTGCAAATCATCAAAAAGAAATTGAAATGCTTTGCGAAATATGCCGACCTAATTATGGCCTAATAACAAATATCGGCAAAGCTCATTTAGAAGGCTTTGGTGGTGTGGAAGGCATAAAAAAAGGTAAAGGTGAGCTGTATGATTTTTTAGAAAAAACCAACGGAACGGCATTTATCAATAAAGATAGTGATGCGCTTACCCAAATGGCTGCCCAAAGAAATATTAACCACAAAATTTTTTATGGTAAAGGTACAGATAACCAAGTTTTTGGCGAACTGGTTTCTAACCAACCTTTTTTAGGTATCAAATGGATTTACCAAAACAAAAGCCATCAGGTTTTAAGCGGGTTAACCGGTGCTTATAATTTCGAGAATATTTTAGCCGGTATCGCAATAGGCTTAATTTTTGGGTTTTCGCCCGATGAAATAAACAATGGAATAAAGTGTTATCAACCTCAAAACAACCGTTCCCAAATCGTAAAAACCAAAAATAACACCGTTATTTGCGATTTTTATAACGCCAACCCCAGCAGTATGTTGGTGGCCATAGAAAACATTAATCAGCTTAAAGCCGATAAAAAAATATTGGTTTTGGGAGATATGTTTGAGTTAGGTGTTGAAACAGAATTAGAACATCTAAATTTGATAGTAAAAACCTTGTCCTATCAATTTAACGAGATTATATTCATCGGGAAATATTTTTTCCAACAAAAAAGGGATGATCAGCACCTAAAATTTTTTGAATCTACAGAACAGGCAAAAAATCATTTAAAAAACCAAAAAATAAAAGATGCTTTGGTTTTGGTAAAAGGATCAAGGGGCATGAAATTGGAAAGTTTGATGGGATTTTTATGATTTACAGACTTATATTAATCCATGGCCCCATCAATAAATTCAAAGCTCCTTAATTCTTTAAATTCTCTTCAAACAATTTATAAATTCTAGAATATTCATCTCGCCAACTTGTTGGCTCTACAAACCCGTGGTTTTCTATTGGGTAAACGGCCAATTGCCAGTTATCTTTCTTTAATTCTATCAAACGCTGGCTTAAACGCACAATATCTTGAAAATGGACATTCAAATCTAACATACCATGGCACATCAATAAATGTCCTTTTAAACCATCGGCAAAATTGATTGGGGAACTTTGCTGATATGCTTTTTCATCGTTATAAGGTTCGTTTAAAATATTAGAAGTATAACCGTGGTTATAATGTGCCCAATCTGTAACAGACCGTAAGCCCGCTCCGGCAGCAAAAACACCCGGCTGGGTAAACATGGCCATTAGGGTAATAAAACCGCCGTAAGAACCGCCGTAAATACCAATATGTTTAGGATCAATCCCATATTTCTCTGTCAGCAATTTTGCGCCATCAACCTGATCGGTTAAATCTTTACCGCCCATGTGCCTATAAATGCCAGTCCTAAAATCTCTGCCATAGCCCGCACTTCCGGTATAATCAATATCTAAAACGGTATAGCCATTATCGGCCAAAAAATTATGGAACATATATTCCCTAAAATAATCGCTCCATTTATAATCGACATTTTGCAAATAACCCGCCCCGTGAACAAATATTACGGCAGGTTTTGCAGCATCAGGATTACTTGCTTGATATAAACGGGCATAAATTTTTGTCCCGTAGCGATTATTGAAAGTGATCATTTCTGGATCTCGCCACGGGTAAGATTCAAATTCTTTTGTGGTAGAGTGCGTGATTTTTTGTGCCTTTGCTCCATCCTTATTAGCTTGAAGGTACAATTCCCATGGTTTATTAGAATAGCTATATCTAATGGCCAAATATTTTTCATCTGGCGAAAGGCTTACTTCATTTGCACCTTTCATACTCGTAAGCCTAATCAAATTTCCACCAGAAACAGGTATTTTATAAAAATGGATAATGCCCGGATGCGCTATATTTGCGGTAAAATAAAAAGTTTTTTTATCTGCCGAAAGGTCTAAAGATTGAACTTCCCAATTACCGCTGGTAATTTGTTTCTTTGTTTTTGTTTGGGTGTTAAAAGTGTAAATATGGGAATAGCCAGAAGCCTCGCTCTGGAAATAAATGGTCTCATCATCGATCCAATCTAAATTGCCCCCGCCATAAGAACCACCAACGCCAGGGCCACCGATCCAAGCTTCATCACGTTGCCTATCCAATAAAGTTAAAGTGCCATTTTGCGGGTTCAACTCCATTATCCAACGGTCTTTATTATCTTGAGAATAGATAGCTACTACTGCTTTTGTACCTTTTTGGTTCCAAATTGGTATGCCAATATTTACTGCCCTATCGGTATTTTTCTTTTGCCTTTCGGCGAGTTGTGCTGGATAATCCTTTACATAATCTGGAAGGTCTTTAATACCCGGAATAGTTGTGGTATTTATTTTTATAACGGTCTCCTTTTTAATATCATATATATAAGATACGGAAGTTGATTGCGGCGCACCCACTTTTGTACGTGTGCTTATTGAAGTTGTAAAACCAGTAGAATCTACAAAATCAGGAACGTTTGCTATTTTACCTTCTCCTCTTTTTATCAACCGATAGGTAATATAATCTCCGTTTGGGCTAAGTTGCAAACCATTCAATAAAGCTTCATCAATATTGATTTGTTTGGGTCTTTTTACCTTCTTAAAATTTGTCTCCAAAGTGTTTTCAAGTTCTTCTTTCTTTTCTTTCTTAAGAATATCGAACAAAGAAAACTGCTCATCTTTTAACCATTTTTCTTGGTCGTTTAATTTTGGTTCTGGTTTATCCCTATTTCTTGTGAAGTTGCTAAGCTGAGTTAACTCCCCGTTCAATAATGATTGCTGATAAAGATTATCCCCTTTTTGATAAATAACTGCAGTTTCATCATTATTAAAAGCAACACCCGTTTCCCTATCTATCGTGTTGGTAAGTTGTTTAGACTTTCCTGATTTAATATCCAACAGAAAAATATCTCCGTTCTTTTCGTATAATTTTTGGTTTTTGGCTTTATTTAAAACCCCCGTAAATGAAGGTAAATTTTTCTCTTGCTGCTTATTTAGCTTTTGTGGATTGAGGTTTGAAGTAGTAATAAAATAGGTTGAACTTTTACCCTCCGCTTCTGGGTTCCATTGAAAATAAATGGTTTTACTATCTGCACTCCACTGAATTTCCGTTGGCGAAGTTCCCATCCAAACGGGGTTTCTCATAATTTTATCAACCGTAAGTTTACCTAGTTCTTGCGCTTGGGAAATTGCAATAATGGCAAAAAAAGAAATGGCGAGTAAATATTTTTTCATATTGATTATTTGAGGATAAGCAATTTAAAATTAAATAATTTTAGATGCTAATGGGTAACAGAAAAATGGCAATTTTCTATTACAAAAAGATCGACCAAATTTTAATCTAATACTTTTTATAAAGATTGTACAACACACATTTATCCCAATCGCCCATTGTTGGGTTTAAATCTATTTGTACAAAATGCCTTTTAAAAGCGATGATTGCTGCAGGCAAATCACTGGTATCATAACCAATCCTCCTTAATGCGTTTTCTATATCAAAATCTGCAGACGGGGGCATATCTGGTGTTTTATACCACAGGCCAAAACCATTATCTGCCAGTTTTTTCCAAGGGAAAAGAATGCTTGGGTCTTGTTTTCTTTTTGGGGCTACATCAGAATGGCCAATAAAATTAGCCGTTGGGATGTTGTAAGTAGTTTTAAGTTTTGCGAGTAAAATCATTAAGCTATTTATCTGTGGATCAGAAAAAGGTTCTAATCCATTATTATCCAATTCTATCCCTATAGAACAAGAATTCATATCCACGTTGTTTCCCCATTTACTTAGGCCGGCATGCCAGGCCCTTAATTCGTCGTTTAACATTTGTACCACCTGCCCGTCTCTACCAATTACATAATGTGCGCTTACTTGGGTGCGCTCTAACGTAAAGGTTTTTATGGTAAGTGCCAAAGAATCTTGTGCGGTATGGTGTATGATAACGAAATCTGGTTTACGACTGCCGAAATTTACCGTAGGGATATAGCTTGAAGGAATGGTATTTCCAAGGGAATCAACCAAAACTGGAGCTAAATTAACGTCCATTTTCTGTGCCACCTGTTGCACTTTTTCTTCTTGGATTTTTTTTGCCTCTTGATAAGGTTTTGGGGAACAGGCTACCAATAAAGCCGATAAAGAAATGAAAAGAGAATAGTGGGTTTTCATAATAATATTTACAATAAAAAACTTACGAAGCTTAAAAAGCTCGTAAGTTTTAATTTATACTTTATAAAAAAATTAATAAAGATTATTTTAAAGAGCCAACCATATCCTCTGGTTTAACCCATTGTGTAAACTGCTCTGAAGTAAGCAAGCCACTTTCAACCGCTGCTTCACGCAAAGTTTTGTTTTCTTTATGCGCTTTTTTAGCAATCTTGGCAGCATTTTCGTAGCCAATATGAGGGTTTAAAGCCGTAACCAACATTAAAGAATTTTCTAAATGTTTTTGGATTTCTGGCAAATTAGGGAGTATTCCTTTAGCGCAATTATTGTTAAATGAAACGCAGGCATCGCCAATTAAACGGGCAGATTGCAATACATTAGCAGCAATAACGGGTTTAAAAACATTTAATTCAAAATGTCCAGTAGATCCACCGATAGAAACCGCAACATCATTACCCATCACTTGTGCACAAACCATTGTTAATGCCTCTGGCTGTGTTGGGTTTACTTTGCCCGGCATAATAGAAGAACCTGGCTCGTTATCTGGGATGATGATCTCCCCAATTCCACAACGTGGGCCAGAACTTAACATCCTTATATCGTTGGCAATTTTCATCAATGAAACTGCTGCCCTTTTTAAAGCTCCAGACATTTCTACCATGGCATCATGTGCGGCTAAAGCTTCAAACTTATTTGGAGCCGTTATAAATGGCAAACCTGTAAGTTGGGCAATGTATTTAGCAACCAAAACATCATAGCCTTTTGGCGTATTTAATCCCGTACCAACCGCTGTACCACCCAACGCTAATTCCTTAACCGCTTCTAAAGCGTTATTTATAGTTTTGATAGAATTTGTTAATTGTTGTGCATAACCAGAAAATTCTTGTCCCAAGGTTAGTGGTGTTGCATCCATAAAATGGGTGCGGCCGGTTTTTGTAATCTTCGCAAACTCTTCAGATTTTTTGGTTAATGTATCTCTCAATAAAGTTATACCGGGCAAAGTGATCTCTACCACTTGTTTGTAGGTAGCAATGTGCATGGCCGTTGGGAAGGTATCGTTAGATGATTGTGATTTATTAACATCATCATTAGGATGCAGAACTTTTTTATCATCCGTTAAAGACCCACCGTTCATCACGTGTGCTTTATTGGCTATCACTTCGTTGGCGTTCATGTTAGATTGTGTACCCGATCCCGTTTGCCAAATTACCAATGGAAATTGCCCATCAAGCTTGCCGGTTAAAATCTCATCGCAGGCTTTGGCAATTAAGTCCCTTTTTTGGTCGGTTAAAACCCCTAATTCTGTATTGGCCATGGCAGCTGCCTTTTTTAGATGCGCAAAAGCATGGATAATTTCTTTAGGCATAGAGGCCTCTGGCCCAATTTTAAAGTTATTTCTTGATCGTTCGGTTTGGGCCCCCCAATATTTATCTGCGGGAACTTTAACCTCTCCCATGGTATCGTGTTCTATCCTGTATTCCATTTTTATTATGATTTTTATTGATATTGCTAAATTAAGATTTTACAATTGGTAATTATCTTATTAAAGATTTTATTGTTGTAGAGCGATTTTTATTTGGGCGTTTTAAAACTCCGCCAACTGGCGGATATATCTTTTTGGCAGAAAAAGCCAAAAAGGATGCCGCTTCAATCGTTAACGCAAAAAGAGAAAATAAAAATTTTATGCTTTTGCAACATAACCGATACGTTTTAAAATTGTTTAAAACTCCTTTAATTATATCCTGATATAATTTATAATTTTCCGCTTCGTTACAATCAAAAACAAAAAATGATCAGATTTAAGCTGCCGATTCTCCTTCTTTCAATTCCTTTATTTTTATCAGCCTGCTCTTCAAGTAGTTCAAAACAAAAAGTTGAAGAAAATAAAATCGATCCCAAAAGAGATAGTCTTCTATTAATTTATAATCCGGCAAAGGCCGATAAAAAACTTGATGAATATTTTACCGATATACATAAAAAAAGGAATTTTAACGGGAATGTACTCATCGCAAAAAAAGGGAAAATAATTTATGAAGGGCATTTTGGCTGGGCAGATTATCTTCATCGCGATTCTCTAAAAATGGGTTCGCAATTCCAACTGGCTTCCATTTCCAAAACCATGACGGGTACAGCGGTATTGATGTTAATGGAACGTGGAAAATTGAAATTATCACAAACAGTTGATGAGTTTTATCCCGAATTTCCTTACAAAGGCATTACCATAGAAATGCTACTGAGCCATAGATCAGGCTTAAATAACTATGTTTATTTTACTGATGGCATTTGGAAAGACAAGTATAAAGCGATGACTAACCAAGATGTGATTAAACTTTACGCTCAATATAAACCGGCCCCCTATTTCCCGCCTAACCGGCAATTTCATTATAACAACACCAATTTTATGCTATTGGCCGCAATTGTAGAAAAAATAAGTGGTGAGGACTTTGATATTTTTATGAAACAAAATGTTTTTAACCCTGCCGGGATGAAACATACCGCAATTTACAGTACTGCTAAATATGAAAAAATACCTGTTGATGTGGTGGGCCATGATAGGGTTTGGAGAAGATCTGTTAGGCAAAATTTTTTAGACGGCCCTACCGGGGATAAGGGAGTTTATTCTACGGTAGAAGATCTATTTTTATTTGATAGGGCTTTAAGGGATGGTTTATTACTAAAAAAATCAACTTTAGATTCTGCTTACACACCTCACAGTAAATTACAAAATCAATATTTTGGGTATGGTTTAGGCTGGCGGATGTTTGTAGATTCTACCAAAAATGAGCAGGTAATCTATCACACAGGCTGGTGGCATGGTTTCCGCCATATCTTCTTAAGGGATATGAAAAGAGACATTACCATTGTTATCTTAAGTAACTTGGTAAACGGTAGCATTAACCAAATTGATGATATGTACAAGATATTAGGAATGCCAGTAATCAGAAGAGGTGTAAGCGATGAAGATTGAGATAGGATAAACAATTTGATCATGGGTATTCTGATCGATAAACTGCCTGTGGATTAGAATATCAATTTTTGATGTAAGCATAAATTATCCCCAATGTTACTCCTATCTGACCAATCCAAAATAGAAACATCCATTTGATGATTTCTGCTTTTGTATTCACTAAATCCTCTTTGGTTGCTAACGAATCTCTTTTGGCATCAAACTCGTCTTTGACTTTAGTTTCGATAAATGACACCAACTGCTCAGCTTCTTTTTCTCCAAGCTTAGTTTTTAGTATCTGAAATAATTGTATTTCTGTAAAAGTCATTTTTAAAACTTTAATGTAAAAATACCAAAAAAAGAAATAAAAAAGGTCTACAATTTCTTGCAGACCTTATATTTTGAATTTAAGTATGGAAATTAGTCTTGTCTCTAATTTCTTACATCAAAAACTAAGCTTCAACTTCTTCCTCTTCTTCTTTAGAAGCCATTAATTTATCATATTCTTCTTGAGAACCAACAATGATTCTTTCGTAATCACGTAAACCTGTACCAGAAGGGATCAAGTGCCCAACAATTACGTTCTCTTTCAAGCCTAATAAATGATCACGTTTACCAGCAATTGCAGCTTCGTTCAACACTTTGGTTGTCTCTTGGAAAGATGCCGCAGAAATGAAAGATTTAGTTCCTAAAGAAGCCCTGGTGATACCTTGCAACATTGGGCTTGCAGTAGCTGCTCTTGCCTCTCTTGCCGTAACCAATTTCAAATCTTTACGTTTTAATTGCGAGTTTTCATCACGTAATTTACGTACAGAAACTATTTGGCCTTCTTTTAAAAGGTTAGAATCTCCCGCATCTTCCACTACCATCTTATCGTAGATTTCGTCGTTCTCAATAGAGAAATCAAATCTATCAACAGCTTGTTTTTCTAAGAAAATAGTATCTCCCGCATCTTCAATCAGCACTTTCTGCATCATTTGATGAACGATGGTTTCAAAATGCTTATCGTTAATTTTCACACCTTGTAAACGGTAAACCTCTTGGATACCATTCACTAAGTATTCTTGAACCGCCGCTGGGCCTTTGATTGATAAAATATCTCCAGGAGAAATAGCACCATCAGATAACGGCATACCCGCTTTCACAAAGTCATTATCTTGTACCAAGATATGTTTAGAAAGAGGCACTAAGTATTTCTTAACCTGCCCATCTCTAGATTCTATAGTTACCTCACGGTTACCACGTTTGATACCACCTAAAGTTACAACTCCATCAATCTCGGTAACAACGGCAGGGTTAGAAGGGTTTCTAGCTTCAAATAATTCAGTTACACGAGGCAAACCACCCGTAATATCCCTAGTTTTTCCGGTTGTACGAGGGATTTTAACTAATATTTCTCCCATTTTAACTTCATCACCTTCATCAACAGCAACGTGGGCACCTACCGGAACGTTATATTCCCTTATAGAACCACCTTTTTTATCAACGATTTTGACAACAGGGTTTTTAGTTTTATCTCTTGTATCTATAATTACTTTTTCTCTGTGGCCGGTTTGCTCATCAGATTCTTCACGGAAAGTTACACCTTCAATTACGGCCTCAAATTCTACCTTGCCAGTAAATTCTGAAATGATAACCGCATTGTATGGATCCCAAGAACAAATCTTATCGCCTCTGGTAACCTTATCGCCTTCTTTAACGAAGAGGAATGCCCCGTAAGGGATATTGTTTGTCATGATGACTCTTCCAGATGCAGCATCGGTAATTTTAAACTCACCAGAACGCCCCAACACAACTTCGATAGAACCTTCATCTGTTTGTTTAGTAACTGTTCTTAAGTTTTCAAATTCTATGACGCCATCAAATTTTGCATTTATTTGAGATTCAGCAGCAATGTTAGATGCAGTACCACCAACGTGGAAAGTACGTAATGTTAATTGCGTACCAGGCTCTCCGATTGATTGGGCAGCGATTACACCAACAGCTTCTCCCATTTGAACTGGCTTACCAGAGGCAAGGTTACGCCCATAGCATAAAGCACAAACCCCTCTTGGAGCCTCACAAGTTAATACAGAACGTATTTCGATCCCTTCTAAAGCAGAGTCTTCGATTTTTCTTGCGATTTCTTCTGTAATATCATGATCTGCTTTAACATATAATTCGTTCGTAACTGGATCATAAACATCATGCAAAGAAGTACGACCCAAAATTCTATCATATAATGGCTCAACTATATCCTCTTGATCTTTTAATGCAGTGGTAAACATGCCTCTTAATGTACCGCAATCATGGTGTTTAATTACCATATCTTGTGCTACATCATGCAAACGACGGGTTAGGTAACCCGCATCGGCGGTTTTTAAAGCCGTATCCGCTAAACCTTTACGGGCACCATGGGTAGAAATAAAATATTCTAATACCGATAAGCCCTCTTTAAAGTTAGAAAGGATCGGGTTTTCGATAATCTCACCACCCGAGCCAGATTTCTGCGGTTTTGCCATCAATCCCCTCATTCCACATAACTGGCGGATTTGCTCTTTAGAACCACGGGCCCCAGAATCCAACATCATGTAAACAGAGTTAAATCCTTGGTTATCATTGGTTAACTGCGTCATCACGTGAGAGGTTAATCTATTGTTGATACGTGTCCAAATATCTATGATCTGATTATAACGCTCATTATTAGTGATGAAACCCATGTTGTAATTGTTCATTACATCGGCAACTTCATTACGAGCTTGCTCCAATAGGGTATGTTTTTCATCCGGAATATTCAAATCTTTCAAATTGAAAGATAAACCACCCCTAAATGCAGATTGGAACCCTAAAGTTTTAATTTCGTCTAAGAAATTAGCCGCACCCGCCATACCTGTAACTTTCACCACCTCACCAATGATATCACGTAGTGATTTTTTGGTTAATAATTCGTTAATGTAACCAACTTCTTTAGGCACCACCTCATTAAACAACACTCTTCCAACAGTTGTATCGATAATTTTCTCTACTAAGGCACCATTTTCTTTAATATGTGCTTTAACTTTAATGAAAGCATGTAGATCAATTCTTTTTTCGTTGTAAGCGATATTTACTTCTTCAGAAGAGTAAAAAGTTTGTCCCTCTCCTTTTACAACGTTCCCTTCTTCACTTTTGCGGCCCTTGGTCATATAGTATAGACCTAAAACCATATCTTGAGATGGTACTGTTACTGGAGTTCCGTTAGCCGGATTTAAAATATTGTGGGAAGCTAACATCAAAATTTGGGCTTCCAAAATTGCAGCGTTACCTAGTGGTACGTGAACTGCCATCTGGTCACCGTCAAAATCCGCGTTAAACGCAGTACAAACTAATGGGTGTAATTGTATAGCTTTACCTTCTACTAATTTTGGTTGGAAAGATTGGATACCTAAACGGTGTAATGTTGGTGCCCTGTTTAAAAGAACTGGGTGTCCTTTCAAAACATTCTCCAAAATATCCCAAACCAAAGGGTCTTTTCTATCAACAATTTTCTTCGCAGATTTTACTGTTTTAACTACCCCACGTTCAATCATCTTACGAATAATGAACGGTTTGAAAAGCTCAGCGGCCATATCTTTAGGCAAGCCACATTCGTGTAGTTTCAAGGTTGGCCCTACCACAATTACAGAACGTCCAGAATAATCCACACGTTTACCTAGTAAGTTTTGGCGGAAACGACCTTGTTTACCTTTTAAGATATCTGACAAAGATTTTAAGGCCCTGTTACCTTCAGTTTTAACAGCATTCACTTTACGTGAATTGTCGAATAATGAATCCACAGCTTCTTGCAACATACGCTTTTCATTACGCAAGATTACCTCTGGGGCTTTAATTTCCATCAACCTTTTTAAACGATTGTTACGGATGATCACTCTTCTGTATAAATCATTTAGATCCGATGTAGCAAAACGACCACCTTCTAGAGGTACCAATGGACGTAATTCTGGAGGTATAACAGGAACGATTTTAACAATCATCCACTCTGGGTTGTTCTCTATGCGTGTTTTAGCACCACGGAAAGCCTCTACAACTTGAAGACGCTTTAAAGCCTCATTTTTACGTTGTTGAGAAGTTTCATTTGCTGCTTGGTGACGCAAATCATAAGATTGTTGATCCAAGTCTAATCTCTTCAATAAGTCTTCTAATGCTTCTGCACCCATTTTGGCGATGAATTTATTAGGGTCTTTATCATCAAGATATTGATTGTCTTTAGGCAACTTATCTAAAATATCAAGGTATTCTTCCTCTGTTAAGAAATCCATATAATTGATTCCTTCATCTGTCATCATACCAGACTGGATTACTACATATCTTTCGTAGTATATGATAAGGTCTAATCTTTTTGTTGGTAAACCTAAAAGGTAACCAATTTTGTTGGGCAAAGATCTAAAATACCAAATATGTGCAACAGGAACTACCAAGTTAATGTGTCCCATACGCTCACGACGTACTTTTTTCTCAGTTACCTCAACCCCGCAACGGTCACAAACAATCCCTTTGTAACGGATTCTTTTGTATTTGCCGCAATGGCATTCATAATCTTTAACCGGGCCAAAAATTCTTTCACAGAATAAACCATCACGTTCTGGCTTATAAGTTCTGTAATTGATGGTTTCTGGTTTTAACACTTCGCCACTTGATCTTTCTAAAATTGCTTCTGGAGAAGATAAACTGATGGTAATTGAAGTGAAATTACTTTTTATTTTACTATCCTTTTTGTAAGACATATTCTTTTTTAAGGTTAAAAGGCTTAAGGCTTAAGGCATAAGGTTTAAACCCTATACCTTATACCTTTAACCCATTTTAGTCTAATGTAATATCTAATCCTAATCCTCTTAGTTCGTGAACCAATACATTGAAGGATTCTGGAACTCCTGGAGTTGGTAAGTTTTCGCCTTTTACGATTGCTTCGTAAGTTTTAGCTCTTCCTACAACATCATCAGATTTTACGGTTAAGATTTCTTGCAAGATGTTTGACGCACCAAATGCCTCTAAAGCCCAAACTTCCATCTCACCAAAACGCTGACCACCAAATTGTGCTTTACCACCTAATGGTTGTTGTGTAATTAATGAGTAAGGCCCTATTGAACGAGCATGCATCTTATCATCAACCATGTGACCTAATTTCAGCATGTAGATAATACCTACGGTTGTTGGTTGATCAAAGCGATCTCCGGTAAGTCCGTTGTACAAATAAGTTCTTCCAGATTCTGGTACACCTGCTTGCTTAACGTAATTCTCTACCTCGTCATGAGAAGCACCATCAAAAATTGGCGTTGCGAATTTCATTCCCAATTCTTTACCTGCCCAACCCAAAACAGTTTCGTAAATTTGCCCTAAGTTCATACGAGAAGGTACACCCAATGGATTTAGAACGATATCAACTGGCGTTCCATCTGCCAAGAAAGGCATATCTTCATCTCTTACGATACGAGCAACTATACCTTTATTTCCATGGCGACCTGCCATCTTATCTCCAACCTTAAGCTTACGTTTCTTAGCAACGTAAACTTTAGCCATTTGTACAATACCTGATGGCAGTTCATCTCCTACGCTGATCGCAAATTTATCTCTTCTGTATGCTCCCAATTCTTCATTGGTTTTGATACCAAAGTTGTGCAACAAGATTTTTATCAGATCATTTTTATCATCATCAGTAGTCCACTTTGTAGGGTTGATGTGGTTATAATCTAATTCCATTAATATCTTTTGGGTAAATTTTACACCTTTAGCTATTAATAGCTCTTTGTACACATTATAAACTCCTTGAGAAGTTTTACCGTTTACGATAGTGAATAATTTATCAACCAAACTTTCTCTAAGCTCTCTTACGGCTTTCTCATGTTTAGCGTCTAATTTTTCAATCATTGCCTTCTCTTCGGCTTTAGAGGTTTTCTTTGCCCTAGAGAATAATTTTGTATCGATAACAACACCTTTAATAGATGGAGGAGTTTTTAAAGATGCGTCCTTAACATCACCAGCTTTATCACCAAAGATTGCCCTTAATAATTTTTCTTCTGGAGATGGGTCTGATTCTCCTTTTGGAGTAATCTTACCAATTAAGATATCACCTTCTTGTACATCGGCACCTACCCTGATGATTCCATGCTCATCCAAATCTTTGGTAGCTTCCTCAGAAACGTTAGGAATATCTGGTGTCAATTCTTCTTCTCCACGTTTGGTATCGCGAACTTCTAGTTCGAACTCTTCAATGTGAAGTGAAGTGAATATATCCTGTGAAACAACTCTTTCAGAGATTACGATCGCATCCTCAAAGTTGTATCCTTGCCAAGGCATGAATGCAACTTTTAAATTGATACCCAATGCTAATTCCCCGTCTTGTGTTGCATAACCTTCGCATAATACTTGTCCTTTTTCTACCTTTTGGCCTTTTTTAACGATAGGCTTTAAGTTGATACAAGTACTTTGGTTGGTTTTTTTGAATTTGATTAAATCGTAACTTTTAGATTCGCCTTCAAATGAAACCAATCTATCGTCGTCATTTCTTTCGTATTTGATGGTAATTTTGTTGGCATCTACATATTCAACAACTCCGTTACCCTCTGCATTGATCAATGTTCTAGAATCGCGAGCAACCCTACCTTCTAAACCTGTACCAACAATAGGAGCCTGAGGACGCAATAAAGGAACGGCTTGCCGCTGCATGTTAGAACCCATCAATGCTCTATTCGCATCATCATGTTCTAGGAAAGGAATTAATGAAGCTGCAATTGAAGTAATTTGGTTTGGGGCAATATCAATGTAATCCAATTTTTCAGGATCGATTACAGGAAAGTCGCCTTCATATCTTGCTTTTACCTTATCTTCTTCAAAAACACCCTTATCGTTATATTGTGCATTTGCTTGCGCAATAGTCATACCGTCTTCATCTTCCGCACTTAAATAAGTAACCGGCTGATCTACAACAACTTTACCATCATTAACTTTACGGTAAGGAGTTTCGATAAAACCTAGGTTATTGATTTTTGCGTGGACACAAAGTGATGAAATCAATCCAATGTTTGGCCCTTCCGGAGTTTCAATAGTACACAGCCTACCATAGTGGGTGTAGTGAACGTCTCGAACCTCAAAACCTGCTCTCTCACGTGATAAACCACCTGGACCTAATGCAGACAAACGACGTTTGTGAGTAATCTCTGCCAATGGATTGGTTTGATCCATGAATTGAGATAACTGATTAGTTCCGAAGAAAGAGTTGATAACAGATGATAAGGTACGAGCATTGATTAAATCGGTTGGTGTAAACACCTCGTTGTCGCGGATGTTCATACGCTCACGGATTGTTCTGGCCATACGGGCTAAACCAACACCAAATTGCGCATATAACTGCTCACCAACGGTTCTTACCCTTCTGTTTGATAAGTGATCAATATCATCCACATCTTCTTTAGAGTTGATTAATTTGATCAAATATTTCACAATCGCAATAATGTCTAGCTTGGTTAAAACCTTGGTTTCAACTGGGGTATCCATCTTTAATTTACGATTGATCCTGTAACGACCTACATCGCCCAAATCATAACGCTTATCCGAGAAGAACAAACGATCGATGATACCACGAGCGGTTTCCTCATCAGGTGGTTCGGCGTTACGCAATTGCCTATATATATGTTCTACCGCTTCTTTTGCAGAATTGGAAGTATCTTTTTGTAACGTATTGTAAATAATCGTATAGTCTCCAGAGTTGCTATCTTCTTTAGAAAGGATCAAGGTTTTAACGCCCGCATCAACAATCATATCAATATGATCATCTTCTAAAATAGTTTCACGCTCTAGTATAATTTCATTACGAGGGATAGAAACTACTTCTCCTGTATCCTCATCGACAAAATCTTCTACCCAAGTTTTTAAAACCCTGGCAGCCAATTTACGACCGATATATTTTTTTAATCCCGATTTACTAACCTTAACCTCATCAGCTAGGTCAAATAACTCAAGAATATCCTTATCAGAATCATAACCGATCGCTCTCAATAAAGTAGTAACCGGGAATTTTTTCTTACGATCGATGTAAGCGTACATTACGTTGTTCACATCGGTTGCAAATTCTATCCATGATCCTTTGAAAGGGATAACACGGGCAGAATATAGCTTGCTCCCATTGGTATGACGGCTTACGCCGAAAAATACACCTGGAGACCTGTGTAACTGAGAAACGATAACACGCTCGGCACCATTGATCACAAAAGTGCCTTTGGGAGTCATGTAAGGGATAGTTCCCAAATAAACATCCTGTACGATGGTTTCAAAATCCTCATGCTCTTCATCATTACATGATAAGCGAAGTTTTGCTTTTAATGGAACGCTGTAAGTTAATCCACGCTCTATACATTCTTGAATGTCATAACGAGGTGGATCGATAAAGTAATCAAGAAATTCGAGAACAAAAATGTTTCTTGAATCAGAAATCGGGAAGTTTTCAGCGAAAACCTGAAATAAACCTTCTGTATGACGGTTATCTGAGGTTGTTTCTAGCTGAAAGAATTCCTTGAACGATTGGATTTGTACATCCAGAAAATCAGGATAATCTAACACATGCTTGCTTTGAGCAAAGTTTATCCTTTGATTGTTTTTGTTTGCCAAGGGTCTTAAATTTTAGTTAAACCGAAAATTCGATTAAAAAACTGAATCTGTATTCAGCATTGTACTGGTGATATACACCAAAAGCCGTAAACTCCTTTCGCCGGTTGGCGAAGGAGTTTATGGCTATTTTTTATTGAGGGTAATAAATTACTTGATCTCAACAACAGCTCCAGCTTCTTCAAGCTGCTTTTTCAAAGCTTCTGCTTCGTCTTTAGCAACACCAGCTTTCAATTCTTTTGGTGCGCCATCAACTAAATCTTTAGCTTCTTTTAGTCCAAGACCGGTTAAGTCTTTCACTAATTTAACTACCGCTAATTTAGAACCACCAGCTTCTTTCAAGATTACGTCAAAAGTTGATTTTTCTTCAGCAGCAGCTTCGCCACCAGCAGCAGCTGGCCCAGCAACTGCAACTGCAGCAGCAGCAGGCTCTATACCATACTCATCTTTTAAGATTTGAGCTAACTCATTAACTTCTTTAACAGTTAAGTTTACTAATTGTTCAGCAAACGATTTTAAATCCGCCATTATATTTAATTTTTAATTTTTTACTAATAATTTACTATCAAACTTAAGGTGTTTGAATTAACCTTCTCTTTCTTGTAAAGTTTTGACAATCCCTGCCAATTTGTTTCCGCCAGACGATAATGCTGAAATAACATTTTTCGCCGGAGATTGTAATAACCCAATGATTTCGCCAATAAGTTCCTCTCTTGATTTAAGGTTAACTAAAGCCTCTAATTGGTTATCGCCTATGAAAACAGTCGAATCTACATACGCTGCTTTTAAAACTGGTTTCTCTTCTTTTCCTTTTCTCAACTCTTTGATTAGCTTAGCCGGAGCGTTAGCATTGGTTGAGAACATGATAGAGGAGGCACCTTTAAGAACATCGAATAAAGGAGTTACATCGCCACCTTCTAGTTGCTCAAGAGCTTTTTTGATTAAGGTGTTTTTAACTACTTGTATTCCGATTTGGTTCTCGAAACATTTACGGCGAATATTATTGATTTTTGCAACCGTAAGGCTCGAGGTATCGGTAATATAAAAATTACCAGATTCTTTCATTCTCTCGGTTAAAGCAGAAACAACTTCGTGTTTTTCTTCTTTTCTCATAATATTAAATTCCCGCTACTGATTTAGTTTCAATATTTATTCCTGGAGACATAGTAGAAGAGATGTTGATACTCTTAAAATATGTTCCTTTTGCAGCTGATGGTTTTAATTTAGAAATGGTTTGAAGAACTTCCAAAGCATTTTCATAAATCTTATCAGATGGGAAAGATACTTTACCTATTGAGCAATGTATGATACCGGTTTTATCAACTTTAAAGTCGATTTTACCACCCTTAACATCTGTTACCGCTTGTCCCACGTTCATGGTTACGGTACCTGATTTAGGATTTGGCATCAAATTACGAGGGCCTAAAATACGACCTAACTTACCTACCTTAGCCATACAGCTAGGTGTAGTAACGATAATATCGACATCTGTCCATCCACTCTCAATCTTAGCAATATACTCATCCAAACCTACGTAATCAGCTCCTGCTGCTTTTGCTTCCTCTTCCTTATCAGGAGTTACTAAAGCCAAAACACGAACTGTTTTACCGGTACCATGTGGCAAAGTTGCGATACCGCGAACCATTTGATTGGCCTTACGGGGATCTACACCTAAACGAACATCAATATCTACTGATGAATCGAATTTTGTGGTGGTTATTTCTTTTACCAAGGCAGCTGCATCTTTTAAAGAATAAGCTTTACCGTCTTCAAGTTTGGAAAGTGCCGTCTTTTGATTTTTTGTTAATCTTGCCACTTGTCTTTTACTTAATGTGTTAATTAATTTGTCCAGGGTGCATCACCTGTAACGTTTATTCCCATACTGCGGGCTGTACCAGCAACCATCTTCATGGCAGATTCTACTGTGAAAGCATTCAAATCAGACATCTTATCTTTAGCGATCGCTTCTACCTGTTCCCAAGAAACCTTGGCAACTTTTTTACGGTTTGATTCTGCCGATCCACTTTTTAAATTAGCCGTTTCCAATAATTGGATAGCTACCGGTGGATTTTTAATGATAAATTCGAAAGACTTGTCTGCATAAACAGTAATCACAACAGGAAGTACTTTGCCTGCTTTCTCTTGGGTACGAGCGTTAAACTGCTTACAAAATTCCATAATGTTCACACCTTTTGCTCCTAATGCAGGACCAACCGGTGGAGATGGATTTGCAGCCCCTCCTTTTATTTGTAATTTGATTAACGCACTGACTTCTTTTGCCATTTTTTATTTATTTATTTCTCAACGTTAATAATGTGGAAGCATTTGTAACATTTAAGATTTTTATAGATATGAGTAGAGAGATGTGAGATTTGAGAACCAAAAAGTCTCATTTCTCAAATCTAACATCTCAAATCCGATTATTCTTTTTCTACCTGCATATAGTTAAGCTCTAAAGGAGTTCTACGTCCGAAAATCTTAACCATAACTTTTAATTTTTTCTTTTCCTCGTTTACCTCTTCAATAACCCCAGAAAAACCGTTGAAAGGGCCGTCCATAACCTTGATGTTTTCCCCTACATAGAAAGGCACATTCATGGTTTCGCCTTGTTCTGCCATTTCATCAACCTTGCCTAAAATCCTATTTACTTCGGCAGGTCTTAGAGGAACTGCATTGCCGGCCTTATCTCCTAAAAAACCGATAACACTATTTACGGCTTTAATGATTTGCTCTAGCTCTGCATTTAAAGCCGTTTCTATTAAAACATATCCAGGATAATAATTTCTCTCTTTGGCTATCTTTTTACCATCACGCATTTGATAGTATTTTTCCATCGGTATTAACACCTGAGGAACCAAATGAGTAAGACCTAAACGACTTATCTCTGCATCAATATATTGCTTAACCTTTTTTTCTTTCCCACTTACCGCCCTTACAACATACCATTTCAACTGATCACTCATTGTTTATATATTATGCAAATGATTTGTACATTAACTTTAGCAAGTTACCGGCAGATTCATCCATCGCTAAAATGATTAAAGCAATAATTAAAGAAGCCACTAAGGTAATAACAGCACTATTTTGAAGTTCGCTCCAAGTAGGCCAAGTAACCTTTTCGGTTAGCTCTGTATAAGATTCTTTTATATATTCTGCAATACCAGCCATTCTTATTATCTCGTTAGCACGGGAACAAGGATTCGAACCCTGATCAAAGGTTTTGGAGACCTCTATTCTACCGTTGAACTATTCCCGTTTTTTTTAATCTCTAAATAAAGACCAAGACTTTTATTTAGATAAAAAGTACTTAGGGAAAAATTCCCTAAGTACTCATTTATTTTAACTCTTAAAACTGATTAGTTTAAGATTTCGGTTACCTGGCCAGCACCTACTGTTCTACCACCTTCACGGATAGCGAAACGTAAGCCTTTTTCCATTGCGATTGCGTTGATCAACTTAACGGTAATTGTTACGTTATCACCCGGCATTACCATTTCAACACCTTCTGCCAATGTAATCTCTCCGGTTACGTCTGTAGTTCTGAAGTAGAATTGAGGACGGTATTTGTTAAAGAATGGTGTATGACGACCACCTTCAGCTTTAGATAATACGTAAACCTCGGCTTTGAAATCTGTATGAGGAGTTACTGAACCCGGCTTACAGATAACCATACCACGACGGATATCGGTTTTCTCAATACCACGTAACAATAAACCTACGTTATCACCAGCTTCACCTCTATCTAAGATTTTACGGAACATCTCAACTCCGGTTACCGTAGATTTTAAGTTTTCAGCACCCATACCTAGAATATCAACAGCTTCACCAGAGTTAATAACACCTCTCTCGATACGACCTGTGGCAACTGTACCACGACCTGTGATTGAGAAAACGTCTTCAACTGGCATTAGGAAAGGAAGGTCTGTTAAACGTGGAGGAATTGGAATGTAATTATCTACAGCTTCCATTAGTTCCAAGATTTTTCCTACCCATTTTTCATCGCCATTTAATCCACCTAGAGCAGATCCTTGGATAACCGGGATATCATCACCTGGGAAATCGTAAAATGATAATAATTCACGAATTTCCATTTCAACTAGTTCTAATAATTCTGGATCATCAACCATATCCACTTTATTCATGAACACAACTAATGAAGGAACACCAACCTGACGAGCTAACAAGATGTGCTCACGAGTTTGTGGCATTGGCCCATCTGTAGAAGCAACCACGATGATAGCACCATCCATTTGGGCAGCACCAGTAACCATGTTCTTCACATAATCCGCGTGACCTGGACAGTCAACGTGTGCGTAGTGACGGTTAGCAGTTGAATACTCAACGTGGGCCGTATTGATAGTGATACCTCTTTCTTTTTCTTCTGGAGCAGAGTCAATAGAAGCGAATGAACGAGCTTCTGAATAACCTGCATCTGCTAAAACTTTAGTGATAGCCGCAGTTAATGTAGTTTTACCGTGGTCAACGTGACCGATTGTACCGATGTTAAGGTGTGGTTTACTACGGTCAAATTTTTCTTTTGCCATGATTTTATACTTATTACTAGGTTAATTTTTATATTTAATTCTATCTATTACCTTTTGAGCCAAAGATGGGACTTGAACCCACGACCTCTTCCTTACCAAGGAAGTGCTCTACCGCTGAGCTACTTCGGCTTATTTTTAGTTCGTATTGTTCAATAATAAAATAGTCCATTAGAAATCTAAGAACTATTTAAGAGAACTTTTTAAACCACAAAACGCTCTTTTAAAGGAGCTCAAATGAGCGGAAGACGAGGTTCGAACTCGCGACCTATAGCTTGGAAGGCTATCGCTCTACCAACTGAGCTACTTCCGCTTTTTTAATTGTTGAATAGTGAAGTTTGTAATGATAGAATGTTTCTACCGTTGAAAAATTTAACTTTCAATCATTATCCAAGTGGGGGGAGAAGGATTCGAACCTTCGAAACCGAAGTAACGGATTTACAGTCCGTCCCATTTGACCGCTCTGGAATCCCCCCATCTCTAAAAAGCACTCAGGCCATCTAGATGAGCCTCCTATCGGGATCGAACCAATGACCTACTGATTACAAGTCAGTTGCTCTACCAGCTGAGCTAAGGAGGCTTTTTTTATTACTTTAATGAACTATTTGTTTACGCCCCTTTTTCTCTTTTGCCTAAGGGACTGCAAAACTACGAAAATTAATATTTGAACAAAATTTATTTCAAAAAAAAATCAATGAATTTTTAACTCACTGATTTTTGATAATTGTTGCCAATATTTTTTATGGCTAATTAAATTGAAACCGGTTGATTTGCTAAATCTTTATGGCTATTTTCATGAGAGCGGATTTTATCTTTATGTTTATTGATTTGCTTCCTCAAACACTCAATACATAAATCTGTGGCTTCTTCAAAGCTCTTGCACTCTTCTTTTGCAAATAAGGTACTCCCTGGGATCATTAATTTTATCTCTGTAGTCTTATTCGTTTCTTCAGAAATGTTCCCCACTTTTAGATAAACTTCTCCGCTGATAATCTGATCATAAAATTGATCTAACTTGTTTACCTTTTTTTGAATGAATGCCAATAACTTTTGATCAGCATTGAAATGGATAGATTGAATTCCAATTTTCATTTTTCCTCCTTTTTTAAGCCTTTGGATGAGCTTGTTTGTAAATTGATTTTAGTCTTTCTATTGAGTTATGGGTATAAACCTGCGTGGCCGCAAGATTTGAGTGCCCCAGTAAATCCTTAATTGCATTAATATCTGCTCCTTTATTTAGCAGCGCAGTAGCAAAAGAGTGGCGTAAAACGTGTGGACTTCTTTTGCTTTGCGTTGAAACGTAAGTTAGATATTTTTGAACCAACCTGTATATAAATTTAGAATAAACCGCCGATCCGGTATTGGTAACGATCAATGTTTCGTTATTCCCAGAAAAAACTTGTTCTGCCTTTAAGGCCAGATATTGATCTAATAAGTTTGATAACGATAGATGAATAGGAATTATTCTTTCTTTATTGCGTTTACCCAAAACTTTAATGGTTTTTTCTTTTGGGAGATAATCTTTAACTTTTAGCCCAATGAGCTCGCTTAATCTAATACCGGTACCAAAGAGCATCTCTATTACCAGTTTATCCCTGTTCCCAGCAAAAGAACCCTCAAAAAAGTCTGCATCTAATAATTGTGCTATTTTATCTTCATTGATAAAAGTTGGGAGTTTTTTGGCAACCTTGGGCGCCGTTATTTTGATGATTGGATTTTCTTCAATCAAACTCTCTTTTAACAGGAATTTATAAAGAGACCGTAAAGCAGATAATTTTCTGTTCACAGAACGGGAGTCCATCTCATCATCCATCAAACTTACCATCCAAGCCCTAATAAAGTGATGGTTTGCTTGTAAAATATCTGTTTCTAAAGAGGTTAAGTGTTGGGAATATTGCTGTAAATCTGTTTTATAGGCAATTAAGGTATGTTTAGAATACCTTTTTTCATATTGTAGATAATTGTAAAAACGCTCTAAAACCATAAAACTACTTGCACATTCACTAAAAGTGAATATACAAATAGTTTATATATTGAAAGAAATAATCTAAAAAGATTATGCTTCTTGGTTCATTCCTTGAACGTAAATTGCGTGTTTCACTTCCATACGGCGAGCTACAGATTTTTTCTCATAAGCTTGACGGCTACGAAGTTCTCTTAAAACACCGGTTTTCTCGAATTTCTTTTTAAAGCGTTTTAATGCTCTGTCAATTGATTCGCCATCTTTTACATTGATAATGATCATTTATTAAATACCACCTTTCTATCCCTTTTTAAAATTCTGTTGGGGCTGCAAAGATAGAACAATTATTGTTAATGAGAAAAGATTTTGGTAGTTAAGGTTTTACAAAGTTTAAAAAAGTGCTACTTTTTGATCGAGAATGAGCGGCCGTAATTGTAACCTTCATTAAATCCTTCTTTAAAATAGGTCCAATTTAGAATAACTCCGATAATAAATGTAAAAAGAATACCTAAAAAAAAGAATTTGATGTCGCGTTTAGTTAAGTCTGTTTTTTTTCATACTCAAATTTATTTAAAAACTTGAATATTACGAATAGTCTTATTCCTTAAATTTATTTTGATCCAAAGCTTGAGAAATTGAAATGGCCTCGTCAATTATACTTTTTGGATATTGATTGACCTCTAGAATTTTGATGGCATTTCTGTTGATGAGTTTCCCTTTTTTGATTTGATAATCAAAATCTACGGATTGATTTCCAACGCTTTCACTAAAATGATATAGATCGTATTCATCTATCAGTAAATCTGCTAGTTCAATATCATGTGTGGAGACGAAAACTTGGTTGTTGTTTTTTGCAAGATAGGATAAAACAGCTTTCCCCGCCGCTATCCTCTCAACGGTATTTGTGCCCTTAAAAATCTCATCTAACAAAAAAAGATGCGGCTCAGTGTCTTGGCTTTCTTCTATCATTTTTTTTATGGAAAGCACTTCTTCAAAATAATAGCTTTTATCGTTCAGCAGATCGTCGCTTATCCTTATCGCCGAATAAAGCTTGAGCCGAGGCATGGAGAAATCTTTAGCAAAACAGGTGTTTAACGTTAATCCGGTTAAAACATTGATTCCTATTGCCCTGATAAATGAAGATTTCCCCGACATATTAGAACCCGTTAACAGTATAGATTTATCAGTTAATGCAATGTTATTTTTTACGCAGTCTTTAATGAGGGGATGATAAATCTCATTTGCCAAAATTTGAGGATTAGGGATAATTGTGGGGATACAAAAACACCCTAAACCGTGTCTTAACGATGCTATGGCGCATAAGCTGTCTATCTCGCCAACAAAGTCGAAAATTTCTTCTACTTCTTTTCTCTTATTATCCAAACGGGTTAAAATACCGAAAAGCATCATAGGTTCCAACAGAAACATTATTTTTAAGAGTTCTAAAAAAGCCCAAACAATTACCGCAAGATCGCCTTGAACATTATTCTCCATACGAAAAATGATCATGCGTTTTTTTAGACCCCCAACCGAATTGAGCGCTTGCTGAAGGTTGAGGTTTATTTTTTGGAAATTACTGTTCTTAAACAATGTGAAAGCTACTTGGTGCAAGTTGAGTAACTGAGGCAATGAGGCTAAATAAGCGTTCAGATTGCTTTTATTCCAATAATGCACTCCTAAATTGATGATAAAAGTAGCTAAGAAAACAAAAAACAGATGTGCATTAAAGAACATCAAAACAAAAGAGGCCAAACTGGTAAAGGCCAATAAATTGACCATGGGAAACCATTTTGGCCGTTCTATGTGTTGATCTTGAAATAAGTTGCTGATATAAAAAGAGTTATCGTTTTTTAGTTTGGAGAGTTGCATCTGCACATCTAGCCTAAAACTTGGGCGTTCTTTTAATAAATAAAGTATTTCTTCTCTAGTCTTTATTTTTTCTGATGGGTGTTGAGGGATTGTTCTTAAAAGATGATAATAATATTGCTGCCCAACTTTGGAGGTTGTTCTATCTAAGGTTATAAATAGATCTTGAAAATCTAGATCGTTACAGGTTTTATCACTTAAAACTTGGTAAGCTCCTGTTTGGTCTTTTTTTCTGAAATACTTTTCTATTTGGCTAAAATTGAAATAATCATCTTTGATCTTACCAAAAGAGTTATTCAGGTTTTCTCTTACTTTACTTTTCAATGGGGTTAAATTATATCCTGTAAAAGCTAAAATTGTATCTTACTAAGGAGATGGTTTCCTTTATTTTGATTTCGATGCAAATTACTTGATTTAAAGCTTCAAAAGAAAAATAAAATGTTTTAAAGGAAAGCGGTTTCTATTGGTAAAGGTATAAAATCAAAAAATCTTAGTTTTTTAACCTTTATTAAAAAGTAATGGCAGAAGTTGATAAACCTGATTGTACGGAAAGCCCGCAGGGGAGTGCGAGCGGACTTGGAGGGAAAGCAGGACTGACATTGTTATGAAAGCCAGCCCCTGCTTTTCAAATTTATCTTAATATTTCCCTGGCTATTACCACTTTTTGTATCTCGCTTGTGCCTTCGCCGATGGTACAGAGCTTACTATCGCGATAGTATTTCTCTACGGGGAAATCTTTTGTATAACCGTAGCCACCAAATATCTGTACGGCTTCTGTTGCCGCTTTTACGCAAACCTCTGAGGCGAAATATTTTGCCATGGCAGATTGTTTAGTGACGTTTACACCTCTGTTTTTCATATCGGCAGCTTGATAAATCAACAATTCTGATGCTTCTATCTCTGTTGCTAGATCTGCCAGTTTAAAAGCAATTGCTTGAAAACTGGAAATGGGCTGGCCAAATTGGTGGCGTTCTTTTGAGTAATCTAAAGCGGCTTGGTAAGCTCCCTTTGCAATACCTAAAGAAAGTGCGGCAATAGAGATCCTACCTCCGTCTAATATTTTCATGGCTTGCTTAAAACCATCTCCTTGGTTGCCCAATAGGTTTTCTTTGGGTACTCTTACATTATCAAAAATTAGTTCTGTGGTTTCTGAAGCCCTCATCCCCAATTTATTTTCTTTCTTACCTGCAGAAAATCCTGACGTTCCTTTTTCAATAACTATTGCAGAAATCCCTTTAGAATCTCCTTTTTCTCCGGTACGCACCATTACTACGGCAATGTTACCAGATTTACCATGGGTAATCCAGTTTTTAGAGCCGTTAACAATATAATGGTCGCCTTGTAAAACCGCTGTGGTATTCATCCCCAAGGCATCAGAACCTGTATTTGCTTCGGTTAAGCCCCAAGCCCCGATCCATTCTGCAGTAGCCAGTTTGGGCAGCCATTTTTTCTTCTGTTCTTTGTTGCCAAAGGTTAAAATGTGCCCTGTACACAAAGAATTATGTGCCGCAACCGATAAGCCGATTGAGCCACAAACTTTGGCAACTTCTTCTATTACTTTTACATATTCTAAATAACCAAAGCCAGAACCGCCATATTCTTCTGGCACTAAAACACCCATTAATCCTAGTTCGCCTAGTTTTTTAAAAAGCTCTATGGGGAAAGTTTGTGCCTCATCCCACTCCATTACGTGGGGTTTAATATGTTTTTGGGCAAAGTCCCTAACCATTTGGGCAATCATGGTCTGGCTTTCTGATTGGGTAAAATTGTATCCTTGTTGTGCTTTATTATCGGTCATAAAATATTTGGTTAACCCTCAAAGTACCTATAAATTAGGTAATTCTTTGTATCAATTTTATGTACGAATTAAAGCCGATTTGGTTTTTAGTCTAAATATTTAGCGGATATTATTTAAAGGTATTTTATTGATAGCGGGCGAGCGATAAATTATTTTCAGAATATTTTTCCAATCTTTCGTTTCCGTTCAAAAAATCTAGGCTGATCAAAAAAGAATAGCCTGCAATTTTACCTTCCATTTTTTCTATGAGTTGTGAGGTTGCCACAACGGTTCCTCCAGTTGCCAATAAATCATCGTGGATTAGGATTTTTGCGCCTTTTTCAAAAGCATCTTCATGGATTTCTATGGTTGCCGTACCGTATTCTAAATCATAAAATTGTTGGATGGTTTTAAAAGGCAGTTTCCCTGCTTTCCTTATCGGGATAAAAGGTTTGTTTAATTTGTTTGCCAACATCAATCCAAATAAAAAACCCCGGCTTTCTATACCTGCAATTGCATCAAAATCTAGGTCTTGGGTTTGTTTTACCAAGGCATCAACTATATCGGTACAAAGTTTTTGGTCTTTTAAAATCGGGGTGATGTCTTTAAATATGATACCCGGCTTTGGGAAATCTGGAATGTCTCTGATGGCATTTTTAATTTGGTTTTCTAACATTAGAATTTGAGATATGGCGTTATTTTTTGGATTATTTCTGGGTTTAGGATTACAATCTTACTCAAATCATTAGCGTTTTTATAATTTCCATGCTGCTTTCTGTAGGCAATGATGGCATTAGATTGCTTATAATTGAGATATGGGAAATTTTTAAGCCCATCAAAAGTACACTCGTTGATGTTAATAAAAGTGAGATTACTATCATCAACCTTTATTTGTGGCTTAATTTGTTCAAATTTTAGAGAATCTAGGCCATAAACTTCTCTTAATTGGTTGATATTTATGAAACCGCCTAATTTATTTCTGTATTTGATGATGCGTGATGCAAAAGATGGGCCTATCCCGCTGATAGTTGTTAAAGTGGTAGAATCGGCAGTATTGATTTCTACCATTACACCTTGTTTATGTTTTTGTGGATAAGCTGGTTTAGAACCGGGATAATCAAAAGATTTTACGGTGTTTTGATCTTCAGGGATTTTAATATAAGGTTCTATTTCCTCAAACTTTTCTGCCGATATCACAAACATCTTTTTAACATCTGCTTTGCTTCTAAACTTACCGCCTTTAGCTTCATAGCTTTTTATACTGTTTGCCTGTTTTTCTGATAAACCAAGCTTCATCCAATTTTGTACGGATAGGTTGTTTGGATTAAAATTGAAAAGATCTGCTCTATGCTTTCCTATTTCGGCATGATCACCATCATTACTATATAGATCGTTTTTATCCTTAAATTTTTCTATCTCTTTAATTTGGGGCCGTAAATTTTCTACCGTAACCTTTACAGGTTGATAGGTAAATTTTTCCCAAACATAGGGGGTAATATAAAAAAGTGCCATTACAAAAAGAAAAACTACCAAGCCTCTCATCTCGCCGGGCGTAAACTCAAAAAATCCTTTTACTTTTTTATTCACTAAATTGTGCTTTATTTTTCCTAATGTACCAACAATCCTATAAATAAGTAAGTTATGAAGTAAAAAAATTAATTTGTTTAAATTTGAAGATCATCTAGTATTTTTACCTTTTAGTTAAGACCAATTTTAGCTCAATTTTTTTTAATGAAGATCATTACCTCAGAAGAATTTGCAAAAGCAACCAAGCTAAATAAATTAAGAATGCCCGGGCTTGCTTCATTGTTGATGGAGATTATGAAGATAAACGACATTAACGATACTTTTGAAGCAGCCGAGAACTTTGAAGGTGTTGAGTTTGTAGATGAAATACTTAGATTAGTTGGCGTTAAAGTAGAAATTAGCGAAAACGATTGGAAAAACATCCCATTAGAGGGTGCTTTTACTGCAATAGCCAATCATCCTTATGGAGGAATAGAAGGGCTTATTTTAATTAAGGTTTTGTGTACCATTAGGCCAGATGCCAAGGTAATGGCCAATTTTATCCTCAAAAAGATCCCTAACCTTAGCGATTTTTTTGTAGCGGTAAACCCTTTTGAAAATATAGAGCATTCATCAAGCATCAGTGGTATTAAAACCACATTGGGTTTATTAAAATCGGGCACTCCTATTGGTATTTTCCCCGCGGGCGAAGTTTCTACGTATAAATTGGGCCAACAACAAGTTACAGATAAACTATGGCACCCGGTAGTGGGCAAAATAATTAACAAGGCAAAGGCTCCGGTGCTGCCCATTTATTTCCACGGCAACAACGGCTTGTTATTTAACCTATTGGCATTGATACACCCAACTTTAAGAACCGCAAAATTACCTTCTGAATTGTTTAATAAAAAAGGACATACCATTAGAGTAAGAATTGGGAAGCCAATAGCTTTTAACGACATTCCGGATAATACCAACAATACCAGCATGTTAGCCTATTTAAGGGCTAAAACCTATGCTTTAGGTGCCGGTTTAGAAAATGAAAGAAAGATCTTTAATCACCAGAACCTTTTTAAGGTTAATAAACAACCTGATGATTTGGCCGAGCCTATTTCACAAGAACTGATTGAAGGCGAAGTAGAAAACCTAAGAGAAAACTACCTAGTTTGGACAGAGAAAAACTACGAGGTTTTTATAACCCCTACCATCCATATTACCAATATCATCAAAGAAATAGGTAGGTTAAGAGAAATTACTTTTAGGGAAGTTGGCGAGGGAACCAATAAATCATCAGATCTGGATGCTTATGACATTTACTATAACCATCTATTTATATGGGATTTTGAGGCAAAAATGATCGTAGGTGCCTACAGAATTGGTAAAGGCGATGAGATTTATTATAGCTACGGGAAAAAAGGGTTTTACACTTATGAGCTTTTTAAGATCAAAGAACAATTTTACCCAATTTTAAGGCAAAGTTTAGAATTGGGAAGGTCTTGGATCAGAAAAGAGTATCAGCAACGCCCCCTGCCTTTATTTTTATTGTGGAAAGGGATCTTAAAATATTTGATCGATAATCCGAAATATAAATATCTGATCGGCCCGGTTTCTATAAGCAATGCTTTTAGTAAATTCTCAAAATCTTTGATTGTCAACTTTATTTATCGCAATCATTTTGATGCGGAGATGGCGCAAATGGTAAAACCCCGTAAACAATTTAAGGTAGATTTTTCTAAAATAGATGCCGATATTTTGACGGCGAGCAGTAGCTCTTTAAAAAATTTAGATAGCCTTATCGGCGAGATTGAAACATCGCACATCAAAGTGCCCGTTTTGTTGAGGCAATATATCGCATTAAATGCAAAAATAATCTGCTTTAACATAGACCCCAAATTTTCTGATTGTTTAGACGGATTTTTGGTTTTAGATCTTGAAAGCGTACCCACCGATATGTTGGAGAAACTAGGGAAGAATCTTTAGGTTGAGGTTGAGGTTGGGGTTGGGGTTGGGGTTGGGAGATAAAGCTTAAGGTTTGGAAAAAGAAAAATATATTATCGTTATTGGTGTTTCTGGAAGTGGTAAAACGCTAATTGGCAAAATGTTGGCGAAAGCATTAGCTATCGAATTTATGGAGGGCGATGATCTTCACCCAAAAGCGAACATCGATAAAATGAAATCTGGGATTGCTTTAAATGATAGTGATAGATGGCCTTGGTTAAATATCATCAAAGAAAAAATATCTGCTAAAATAGTTGCTAAAAAAAGTTTTGTATTAAGCTGTTCTGCCTTAAAGGTTGCTTATAGAGATTTATTGAGAGAGGCTGGGAACATTCGGTTTTTATTTTTAAATGTTTCTGAAGAAGAGGTTGCAAAACGTTTAAAGCATAGGGAAGATCATTTTATGCCTTCCTCGTTGTTGCACAGCCAAATAGAAGCTTTAGAAAATCCATCATCTCAAGAAACCGATGTGATTTTTATAGATGCCGGTAAAAAACCAGAAATGGTGGTTAGTGATTGCATTTCCAAATTATAGATTGAGTTTTCTGTTACAACAAAAAAAGGAAGCCGTTTGGCTTCCCTGTATTTTAAATTACTGTTATAACTTAATTAAATTTCGCTCCGGTGGCAGCAGAAGAACCTGTTTTTAATGTGAAATTAGGTGCTGTTAAACTAAAAGGTGAGTTTAATAAAGTCTGGGAAGTAGCCTCGTTTATATTCAAATTACCCTTAGAAGTAAAATAAGATTTCAATAGATCAACCGAAGCGAATGAAGGAATTGAACCTGATGCGATTATATCTAAATTAGGGACATAAGATTGGTAAATATTATTGGTGATCAAAGATGAACCATCGGTTAAAGCATCTCCGGTTTCCTTATCACGAATATTTAAACCGTATTTGAAACCTATAAAGATTGAATTTCCTAGGATCATTTTAGAACCCCTTCTCCAAAGATTTGCATGCTCATGTTTTGGATCAACCGAAGCCAAAGCCGCTGAACTTGAAACCGGGCCAATAATGGTCATGTTTGAAATAACCGGGCGAGTTCTTGGTGTTGTGGTAAAAGCAGATTCAGAATTGTCTGATTCGATACCATTGGATTGCCCTGCTTGGTCTGCTAATTGGGGATCTCTTTGGCCTACGCAGAATTGCAGCTTACCAACAAAGCCGTTATCAAAATCAAAAGAATCATCTACATTAGAAACAGAAATTAGGTGCTTACAATTAACCGTACCGCCAAACCATTCATAAGAATCGTCACCAGAAAAAGAAACTTCAACGTAATCTATCGTGGTTCCCGTACCAACAGAGCCAAACGTTAATCCATTTATTTCATTGTTTGGTTGAAAAGCGATGCCAGGGAACTCGATACGAACGTATTTCATAATCCCAGAGTTATCCGCAGGATCTGTACCACCATGGTTACCTTCGGTAGTAACGTTTACCCCTCCTTCAATCACGCCAACACCACCTGGTATATTGTTAGGTGCTTTACCTAATAAAATAACCCCTCCCCAATCACCAGGAGACCTTGAACCTTTTGCCAAATTTGAAGTAAATATAATTGGTTTAGAGGCTGTACCTTCGGCAGCAATTTTAGCACCCTGTTGTACAATGATGGTTCCTTTACTAGATTTGTCGCCTCTTAAAATAGTACCTGCCGGGATAGTTAAGGTAACGCCAGATTTTACGTAAACAAATCCGGATAATAAATAAACCTTAGAAGCATCTAAAGTGGTGTTTGTAGTTATATTTCCCGATAATGTTGCATTTGTAGCTGGATAATCAGTATTCTGAGGATTGTAATTAGCCCAACCAGAAGTCCAGTCTGTATTACCAAAAGCACCTTTATAATTCACTCTCTCAAAGAAAGAACTATTTAAACTTTCAGAATTATCACCTATGATTACTGGGTCGCCACCACTTGAGGTTTTTTTACAAGATGCAAATACAGAGATCCCGATTACAGAGGCTAAGAAAATTTTCGATTTAAAGTTTTTCATTTTTTCGTCTTTGTTTTTTTTTGTAAAAATATCCTAGCTAAATTACCTTAAGGTTATTTTAAGATTAAGAAACCTGTTACTTTTGGTTAAGCCAATGTTAAGCTTTATTTAAAAGTATAGGCAAAGCTCAAAGACACACTAGATCCATATCTCTCCGAGATATTTATATAA
The DNA here is from genome assembly GCF_016623585.1 of Pedobacter segetis. Taxonomy (GTDB): domain Bacteria; phylum Bacteroidota; class Bacteroidia; order Sphingobacteriales; family Sphingobacteriaceae; genus Pseudopedobacter; species Pseudopedobacter segetis. Next base: position 56,042 of record NZ_JAEHFY010000008.1, on the reverse strand, counting down.
TCAGAATTTTTATCAAAGCTTCCGTTTTTATTGGCATCCTGATAAAAAATACCTTTATTGTTTAGTATATCGCTATAATTTATCTTAAACTCTCCTTTAGAATTAGCCACCTTTTTTGAAAGTTGGAAATCTAAAATATTACGTGGGTTCTCATAAATATCCCCATCTAGGACATTTCCTACGGCATAAATCCTTTTCCCTATCCTATTATACAATAAACTAAGGCCAAAGGGATTAATTGAAGGCGAAATATATTGTAAACCGGTATTTATCAGATATGGCGACTGGCCTTGAAGCGGTCTAAAACCATCTTTATTTACCAACTTTGATACAACAACTCTAGATTTGATATATGAGGCATTTGCGCTAAATGTTATGTTTTTAAATCTGTCGCCAATAAAACCTAAAGATTTCCTGATTTCTGCTTCTACTCCAAAAAGCGTGGCAGATTTAGCATTTGAATACCCAACCGTACGCCCGCTGGTGCCCAATTGCAAAGTTTGCTCTATGGGCAAATCAAAACTTTTGAAAAACGCCGATATAGAAAATGTTTCTCCGTTGTTGGGATAGGTTGCAAATCCAAGATCTAGATTGATAGTACTTGATTGTTTTAGTTTAGAATTTCCCTGTACAGAAATATTTTTATTGAAATCGTAAAAAGAAAAAGGCGCTATTTCCCTAAACTCTGGCCTTCCAATTGTTTTTGACCCAGATAACCTAAAATTAGATTTTTCTGTTAAATTATAGATCAAGTTAACAGAAGGAAGCACATTTACGTAGGTGGTATCAACTATAATAGGTGTGTATGAATTATCGGCACTTGTAAGTTGTTGCCTGTAAGATTCAAGCCTTACACCTGCCCCCACCCTTAATTTTTCCTTCACAAAGCCATCAAACATTACATAACCGGCATTTAACAAAGATCTAGAATCATAGGCGTCGCTCCCGTTTGTTATCTCATCTAAAACAAAACCTTTAGGCCTGATGTTATCGGCAGCAAATATCTGATCTTGCGGTAATGATAATGCAGCGTTATCATCAAAATTAACATCCTTAATAAAACCTATTACCCTTGCTTTAAAGTTTCTTTTTCTTAGCTGGCCAAAATATCCGAATTTTAGCTTATTGTTGTCTCTAAACCATTTTACAGGAAAAACAACGTTTGTTGCAGCTCCGTAAGAGTTTTCATTTAATAGCGATGAAAAGTTACCCCCCAATCTTGGATCAGAAGATCCGTTTGGCACCGAAGCTATACCCTGTGAATATTCCATCCTTTTAAACCCAGGTTCTTTCCTATCTGTATTTGCATAGTTAAGGTTCCAATCTAATTTTACCTTTCTTGCTTCAGAAAGCAAATGTTCGCCGCTAAGCTGGTCGCTAATCAATGAACGCTGTAATAAATAATTCGCAGTTCTAGAAAACGGCTGACTACTTTCATCTACACCGATCCTATTGGTAAATTGACTTTCTAAAACTCTATTGTATAGATTTTTTAGGGCAATTTTGTTGTTCCCCCATGAATACGCAAAGTTTGCCAGCCCGCCGATATTGGTATTATAGCTATAAACTTGGTCATTAAACTTGTCTCCCACGTTTTGCCCTGTGTAAGCTATTTGGTTAACGTCTTTTAAACGCTCGTCATAGCGATAAGAAAGAGACAAGATCGTCCCGAATTTATTATTGTTATCGTAAATCTTGCTGTTCCCATAATTTGCCTGGAAAATTGGCCCTAATTTAGAAGTTACATTATTGTAGCCCCAATTATTTTTAAAAGCTCTTGAAAGTTCAAATCGCTCTGGCCCTTGGCTCGGTAAAGCCAAATACTCGGCTTTTGAAGGAAAGCTTGAAGGAATATCCCTGCCTTTATCATAAAAACCAAAAATTTCGTTTCCGCTTTTAGGAGCGGTCAAAAAATCTTTAAAAGTTGATTGCGTGTTGTAAGAAGTACCTAATGAAAGATTTAGGAACTTTGAATCGGGGAAATCTTTAGTGGTTACCTGAACAACACCACCAGAAAAATCACCCGGAATATCTGCCGATGCGGTTTTGTTAACTACAATTGCATCAATTAAATTTGAAGGGATGATATCGAAAGAAAATGCTTTTCTATCAACTTCCGTATTTGGCAACACGGCATTATTTAGCATGGCAGAGTTATACCTATCAGATAACCCTCTAACTACTATAAATTTATTATCCTGAATTGATGCACCGCTTACTCTTTTTAGAACTTCTGAGGTGTTTTTATCAGGCGATCTTTTAATGATGTCTGATGAGATGCCGCTTGAGATACTAATATTGTTTTTCTGTTGTGCATACAAAGCCCCAACAGAAGCCTTTCTGTAAGAAGCGGTTACCACAACTTCGTTTAAGGCTTGCGTAGCAGCATCTTCCATGATAATGTTTAAGCTTGTTACCGCACCTGATTTCACTTCTACTCCAGTAATGCTTTTGGTTTGGTAACCTATGTATCTAAAAGTTACATTGTATTTACCAGGAATAAGATTAGGGATAACAAACCTACCCTCCACATCGGTAGCGCTGCCTTTATTTGTCCCTTCAATACCAATACTTAAACCAATTAAGGTTTCACCTGTTTTTTTATCGGTTACTTTACCCGCAATTTTGCCTGTTTGCGAAAAAACAGACGTTGTAATCAAAATTAGAACAATACTGATTTTTATAGATTTTAGAAAGAACTTTTGTTTCACTTTTGCATGTTTTAGTTGCTGCAAAAGTATTAGGCTAATGTTACGGGCTTGTTATGTAAAGATTAATTAACCATCACTACAATGTTAATTTAACGTTAATTATACACTTTAATAGCTGATTTTCAATCTTTTCAAGATAAAGTGCATCAGCCAAAGCGGCCCGATCAATAAAAATTTCAAATCATCCAAAAAAGAAGGTTTTTTTCCCTCAATTTTATGCCCGATGAATTGCCCGATCCAGGCTAAAACAAAGATAATTAAGCTTACCTGCCACAGATCTGGCCCACCGGCTTTTTCTAAATGCTCTAACTGTACAATAAAGAAATAACAAATTGCAAAAAAGAAAAGCATGAGGTAAGATAATATCGGCGAAAGCCTTAAATAATAATAAATAGTAGCTGCCATTACCAAAGAAAACCAATTTAAAAACATATTGTATTTCCCTAAGAAAGCTATATGGGGGAAAGGGATAGCGGTAATTAAACCGATGATGCTAAAAACTATCAATGGCACACAAACCCAATGGATGATTTTATTGGTCGGGTTTTGATGACTTTCAGAATACTTATCGAAAAGGATGTCTATTTTTCTTTTTTCTTCTATTTTCATATTATCTCTTAACTTTTTTAGCATAATTGAAACCGAAACAAAGGTAATATTAAATTTATGTGCATTGATGTTGAAATTGAGCTTGATTATCTTCATCGTTTGAGACATAGGATTCTGTATGAATGTTATGAAACTTTCTTGAATACGATTAATTTAAAAATCAAAGATTTAAGCGATCTAACTAAACAAAAAAAGCGATGAAAAACCATCGCTTTTAAAAATATTTAGGGAAAGTGATTATTTGAGCATAAAATTGAAGATAGCCAATACAGAACCGATAATAGCTAAAAACTGAACTAAACCAACTATAAAAATTGATTTATGCACATTAGTAATTTTATCTGACAGAGAAATTTCTGCTTTTTGTATCCTATCAATTAATTCGACTTTATCTTTTTGAGTAAGAAATAATTCTTTGCTTACTTCAAATTTTTGATGTTGCCTATCATCAATCTCATCCAATACTTCAGAAATAAAACCAGCATCTTCGTTTGAAAATTTATACCTCACAAAAATCTCTGAAACTTTTAATTTTAATGTAGCGTCCATAATTTCAAAATCTATTTTTAAAGATAGCAATAAGTTCTCAAACCTACTGTCTCAAATATATTTCTTTATTTAGCGTAAGCTACACTCCTGGTTTCCCTAATCACGGTTACCTTAATCTGTCCAGGATAGGTCATTTCTGTTTGTATGCGGTTAGAGATATCGGCCGCTAAGATTTCTGATTGCGCATCGGTTATTTTTTCGCTCTCTACCACTACACGTAATTCTCTACCAGCTTGTATGGCAAAGGTTTTTTCAACACCGGGGTAAGATAACGCCAAACTCTCTAGCTCTTTTAACCTTCTAATGTAGCTTTCTACCACTTCACGTCTTGCGCCCGGCCTTGCCCCAGAAATAGCATCACAGGCCTGGATAATTGGCGAGATCATAGAAGTCATCTCAATTTCATCATGGTGTGCACCAATGGCGTTGCAAATCTCGGGATGTTCTTTATATTTCTCTGCCAGTTGCATCCCTAAAATTGCGTGAGGCAATTCTGGGTTATCATCTGGCACTTTACCAATATCATGGAGCAAACCAGCCCTTTTTGCCATTTTAGCATTTAAACCCAGCTCAGATGCCATGGTTGCGCAAAAATTGGCTACCTCCCGAGAGTGTTGCAACAAATTTTGGCCATAAGAAGAACGGTAACGCATCCTGCCAACCATCCTGATCAATTCTGGGTGCAAACCATGTATTCCAAGATCTATAACCGTACGTTCGCCGATCTCTACTATTTCTTCTTCAATCTGTTTTTGCGTTTTGGCAACAACTTCCTCGATCCTGGCCGGGTGGATACGCCCGTCGGTTACCAAACGGTGCAGCGCCAAACGGGCAATCTCTCTTCTAACCGGATCAAATCCCGATAAGATAATTGCTTCTGGCGTATCATCAACTATAATCTCGATCCCCGTTGCAGCTTCTAAGGCCCTAATATTTCTACCCTCGCGGCCAATGATCCTTCCTTTGATCTCATCGTTCTCTATGTTAAAAATAGAAACTGTATTTTCAATTGCAGATTCTGTTGCGGTACGTTGTATGGTTTGTATAACCACTTTCTTGGCTTCTTTTGCGGCTGTTAACCTTGCATCATCAACAATATCTTTAATAGATGCCATTGCGTTTGTGCGGGCTTCTTCTTTTAAATTTGATACCAATTGCTCTTTTGCCTCATCAGCAGATAAACCAGCAATAGCCTCTAATTGTACAATATGCTGACTTTTTAATGTTTCAGCCTCTTCTTGTTTGTTCTTTAAGATCTCGGCTTGTCGCTCGAAATTTTCCTTTGCTTTTTCTAATTCCTGCTCTCTTTTTGCAGCATTATCGATCTTTGCGTTTAAAGATTGTTCTTTCTGTTTTAAAGTGTTTTCCCGCTGTGCGGCGGCAACATTCTTTTGGTTGATCTCTTGCTCATGATCGGCTTTCATTTGCAAAAATTTCTCTTTTGCTTCTAAAAGTTTGTCTTTTTTTAGTATCTCGGCCTTGCTTTCTGCCTCCCTTAAAATCTTTTTAACTTTATTCTGCGCCGCAACTTCCTGCTGCTTCAAAAGTTGTCTTAATAAAAATCTTCCTATCACAATACCTAGCCCTAGGGCCACTATTGCAATAATCAAGTAAATCAATATTTCCATAAATCGTAATTAAAATTGTAAAAAAAAACCGCATTAAATTTTAGACCTCATGTATCGTAAACTTATCGATCACGTTTAGGGTTTAAGCCGTAAACAGATGGCAAATGCCAAATGAATGATGCTTTTGTAACCCTTCTTTATATCGAAGTGTTAAGTTTTTTAATAGTGAAACCTAAAATCTAACACGGTTAGATCTTATATGCTTATATAAAGAACGTTATTTTGCGTCGGTAAAAAAATCGTTTAACAAGCTATCTAATTGGTAAACCTTCTCTGCTACATCCGTATCTTCATTACTCGCCTTCTTTTCTGCATGTATGCTTGCAGAGGCGTAATGTAACACACACATAGAAAGCAAGTCCTGTTTATCTTTAACCGCATACTTCTCTTGAAGTTCTTTAATACGGTCATTGATCAATTTGGCAGCTCTCCTCACCACTTCTTCCTCTTCCATGTTGATCTTTAAGGGATAAACACGGTCGGCAATATTTATTTTTATCGAGATTTCTCCCATCTTAGCATTAGGTTCACAATGTATCACTTATTAAGCAATACAATACACTTATCTATTTCCCGCACAAATTCGTTAATTTTTTGCTTTATGTCAAATGTTTTCTCACTAGTTCCCTCTAAACTTTTTGCTATCTTCAAAACCCGCAGCTTTTCTTCCAGATCTTTTCGCTTATTTTCACTGGTTTCCAAGGCTACTTTCAAGCTCTCGTTTTCCAGATTTAACAAGTCGTTATGCTCTTGTAAAGCTTTAGACAAATCTACCAGCTTTTGGGTGCGATCCAACACCTGATCTAATTTCTTAGCAATTACAGACATTTATTTTATTTGAATTTTATTTTTTGTTGGTTGATATTATTATTTCTTTTTTGTTGTTTTTATTATCGGTTTTATCTTTTCGTTTCGGAAATAATAAAATTAAGCTTTCTACTTTTCTAATACTCGCTTTTTCAGCTATTTTCAATTGAGAAGAGTATATTATCTTCACTTTTAATCTTTAGTTTTTATAATTATTTGTGCGTTTTAACACGCTATCCACTATATCTTTTTTTGCTATTTGCTAAGTGACAAGAGCAAAAAAAGGATGCCGTTCCTATCGTTAACGCCTTATATTGTCGCAATATAAATCTGTTATTTATTTATAAATTCTAACCAATAAATCATTAATGAGCATTAGAACTTACACCTTTAAGTCTTCTGCGAAAATCTATCTTATCTCCGCTCCCGCCTCTTTACCGAAGTTAGCAATTAATTTTTTCATAATACCGTCAATCTGTGAATCTGTTAAGGTTTTCTCTTCATCTTGGAGGATAAAACTCAAAGCGTAAGATTTTTTTCCTTCAGGTAATTTATCACCTTGGTAAACATCAAAAACGTTTACTTCTTTCAATAAACTCTTTTCGGTTTTTATGGCAATGCGTTTTAAATCCTCAAAATTAACGGCCTTATCCAATAACATAGATAAATCCCTTCTTACCGCTGGGAATTTAGAAACTTCTTGATAGCTTATTTTATTGTTTTTTACCAACATCAATAACATATCCCAATCAATATCCGCATAAAAAACAGGTTTGGAAACATCGGCCTTTTTCAGTTCTTTTGGAGCTACCGCACCAAAACTAACCAATGCTTTAGCACCTTTTCTGTAAGCAATCCCGTAAGAAAAACCATCACTTTCAATAGTATCGGATTGTAATTTATCAATGTTCAATCTTTTCAGAATTCCATCAACAACTGCCTTTAAATGATAGAAACCGATTGTTTTACCGGTTTGGTTCCATTGTTCTACCTCGGCCTTGCCACTCATAAAAACAGCAAGATGGTTGGCTTCCTTATACTTTCCGTTTTCTGTTTGATATGTTTTGCCAAACTCGTAAAACTTCACATCGGCGGTTCTTCGGTTTTGGTTATAAGCAACCGCTTCTAAACCAGAATAAAGCATACTTTGGCGCATCACGTCTAAATCAGAACTTAAGGGGTTTAAAATTTTAACGGCCTTATCAATATCTTTAGAGTAAGAAGATTTTGTTAACGAATTAGACAGGACCTCATAAAAACCGTTTGCAGTCAACATATCTGCAATGGTATTTTGTAGGGTTTCTTTATCAGGTTTTGGCGAAACGTTCAAAGACGCATTCACTTTTTGGGGAATTTCGATGTTATCATAACCATAAATCCTCAATATCTCTTCGATCACATCAACAGGGCGGGTAACATCTACCCTGTAAGTTGGTACTTTTAATGAAAGTACATCGGTAGTTTCTTTTATGATATCAATATCCAAAGATTTGATGATAGAAATAATTTCCCCTTTAGGAATGGCTTTCCCAATCAGTTTTTGAACGCGGTCAAAAGTCAGCTCAACTTCAAATGGAGCAACCGGATTTGGGTAATGGTCAAAAATATCGGAACTGATTTCCCCACCTGCAATTTCTTGGATCAAAAAAGCCGCCCTTTTTAACGCAAAAACTGTCATTTCTGGATCGGTACCTCTTTCAAAACGGAAAGAGGCATCTGTTTTTAAGCCAAACCTTTTAGAGGTTTTTCTTACCGATACCGCATTAAAATAAGCGCTTTCTAAAAATATATTCTTGGTACTTTCTTTTACCCCAGAACCTACCCCACCAAAAACGCCGGCAATACACATCGGTTTTTCGGCATCGCAAATCATCAGATCATCAGCGGTAAGCGTTCTTTCTACCTCATCTAAAGTGGTAAATTTTGTGCCTTCTGCACATTTTTTAACGATTACTTTTTTACCGATAATTTCATCGGCATCAAAAGCGTGTAAAGGCTGCCCAAGATCATGCAGCACAAAATTGGTAATATCAACGATATTGTTTATCGGGCGCAAGCCAATTAAAGCTAACTTTTCTTTTAACCATTTTGGAGAATCCAGAACGGTAACGCCAGAAATGGTTACGCCAGAATATCTTGGAGCGGCATCTACATCCAAAACCTCAACTTCAATTTTATTATTTTGGTTTGCAACTTTAAAAGCATCAACCGAAGGTTTGATGATATTGGTCTTTAAATAAGCCGCCAAATCTCTGGCAACACCTAAGTGTGAGGCTGCATCGGCCCTGTTTGGGGTTAAACCAATCTCGAAAACAAAATCATCGTTAAGTTTAAAATAATCTTTGGCTAAAGTTCCTATCGGCGCATCTTCTGATAAAACCATAATCCCATCATGCCCTTTGCCCAAGCCAATTTCATCCTCGGCGCAAATCATCCCTTCAGAAACTTCGCCCCTGATCTTGGATTTGTTGATCTTAAAAGGCTCGCCATCTGTTGGGTGTACATCGCAACCTACTGTGGCAACCACCACTTTTTGGCCAGCGGCTACATTTGGTGCGCCGCAAACGATCTGTAAATCCTCTCCACTGCCAATATCAACTTTTGTAATGCGCAACCTATCTGCGTTGGGGTGTTGGGTACATTCCTTAACATAACCTATTACCAAACCTTCTAACCCACCGGGTATGGCTTGCACTTTATCTAAACTTTCTACCTCCAAACCTATTGCAGTGAGTATCGTAGAAATTTCGTCTTGGTTTTTATCTGTATTTAGAAAGGTTTTAAGCCAGTTATAGGAAATCTTCATGTAATTTTATTCTGAAAGGCAAAAATAAGAAATAGATTGGATTTTGGAGCAACCACAGGAGCTTGCAGAGTTTTTGCAAAGAAAAAACAGAGGTGGATGATGAGTTTATTCTAGTACAATTAAATTCTATAACTCTAGATTAAGACATTTTTTATTAACCGCTGAAGACTCAAATTTCACACAGCTAGATGGATAAAATATTTTTACGTTAAAATCCTGTTTATCTCAACATCCTATAAACCCTGATTAAAACAATTTATTTAACTGCAGAGACGCAAAGTTATCAAAGCTAAACGACAAGAAAGAAGGAAAGCATTTAAAACCTGTCTCATTCTAAGAAACTAATCTTGGTTAAAAATATCTTCTATTTTTAATTCAAAGCCAGGCAAAACTGCTGTTGTTAAGACATTCCCTTCTATAAAAGGACGATTGGCATAAAAAAGACCATCGGGATGTAGAATATACTTAACTAAATTTTTTTCAATCGGGCTTACCATCCAATATTCTTTTACACCATGTTCTTGATAAACATCAAATTTATTGCTCATCTCCTTTTTACTGTTGCCAGGAGAAAGAATTTCGATTACAATATCCGGTGCACCAATGCAACCTCTTTCATCTAACTTTGATAAATCACAGATTACACAAATATCTGGCTGTAACACGGTATAAACTTGCTTATCAGACTTAGATTCTTTCGGGAAACGAACATCAAAAGGCGCAATGTAAACCTTACAAGATTGATGTTTTAAAAAATTGTAAATAGAATAATATAAAAAACCTGTATAATCCTGATGAAATCTGTTAGGCACAGGTGTCATTTTAAAGATTTTACCTTTGATCAATTCCAAACGCTCGTCAAACCTCCATTTAAGATAATCTGCATAAGAATATGTTTTGTCTAAGTCTAAATCTGAGAATTGCATAATAAAATCTCTAATCAAAAATACAATTAATTAGCTAAAGTATGCCCTCGTCTGCAAAACTATAAAAACCATCATCAGTGATGATCACATGGTCCAAAACACCAATATCCATTAGCCTACCCGCCGCAACCAGTTTTTTTGTTAAAGATATATCGGCTTGGCTAGGTTTTAGGTTACCCGAAGGATGGTTATGGCTCAAAATAATATTGGCCGCATTATTATCTAAAGCTGCTTTAAAAACTATTTTTGAGTCAACGATAGTTCCGGCTTGCCCACCTTTAGAGATCAGGATCTTATGTGTCAACTTATTTGATTTTGCCAAGATCAAGATCCAAAACTCTTCATGCGTTAGATCTTTGTAATAAGGCAATAGCACATTAAAAATATCCTTAGATGTGTTTATTTTTTGGATGGGCGGCAATTCAATTTCTTTTCTCCTTCGCCCCAGTTCTAAAGCAGCAATAATTGAAATGGCCTTGGCCTCACCGATGCCTTTAAACTTACAAAGTTCCTGTACCGATAATTTGCCGAGTAAATTAATATCGTTTTGGCAAGAATGGAGAATTCTTTTGCTGAGTTCTACCGCCGACTCGGTTGTAGAACCCGAACCAATTAAAATGGCGATCAGCTCTGCATCGGATAGTGTTCTTCTGCCGTGTTGCAAAAGCTTTTCTCTTGGCCTGTCTTCTTCTGCCCAAGCTTTTATGGTAAACTTCTGTTGGTAAGGGAAATCCATAAACCAAGGTAGATAAAAAGACGGGGATTTTAAAGTAGCGGATTAGGGGGTTCTTGGTTTTAAATAATAACTTTACATAAAAACAGGAACACCGACCGCCGATTTTTCATCGTTACTATTGTGGTTAGCCATCCGCCGGCTGGCGTAAACGTCCAAATTCTTGCAATAAAAAAAGCAGGACACTTTTAAGAATCCTGCTTTTTTAAAATGTTTTTGAGAACCTATAAAGAGTTTACGAACTTAGTAAGTTTAGACTTATTATTAGCTGCTTTATTTTTATGGATTACATTTTTCTTTGCCAAGCGATCTAGCATAGAAGTAACTTTTGGCAATAAAGCAATTGCTTCTTCTTTAGAAACCGCATTACGCAACCTTTTGATAAAAGTTCTGGTAGTTTTTGCTTGATACCTGTTACGTAAACGTTTAGTAGCGTTAGCTCTGATTCTTTTTAATGCCGATTTATGATTTGCCATTGTAAGCTTTTTATTCCTTTGATTAATATCCCTTTATTAGGGGATGCAAATATAGGTTGAATAATTTTAAATACAAATTGAAAATTAAAAAAAATTAATGCTTTTTTTGTCCGATATATGAATAGCTTAGTTTAATTTTATAACATGAAAATTAGAAATTGCTTTTTATTGCTTTTAATACCTTGTTTAATGCTTTTTTCTTCTTGGGGCTTTTTTGCCCATATGAGGATCAATAGATTGGCGGTTTTTACCCTCCCGGGCGATTTGATAGGCTTTTACAAAAGCAACATCAATTACATTACAGAACATGCGGTTGATCCCGATAAACGCCGTTATGCCGATTCTTTAGAGGCCCCGAGACATTATTTAGATGCAGACCATTACGGCAAAGAGCCTTTTAAGGTAATCCCTAGAAATTGGAAAGAAGCGGCCGCAAAATTATCTGAAGACACTTTATATGCTTACGGAATTGTTCCTTGGCAAATACAAAGAACTTATACCAAATTGGTTTATGCCTTTAAAAATAGGGATTCTATTCTGATACTAAAATATTCTGATAATCTGGGGCATTATATTGCAGATGCCCATGTGCCTTTGCATACATCAGAAAATTATAACGGACAAATGACCAACCAAGTTGGCATACATGGTTTGTGGGAAAGCAGGTTGCCAGAACTTTTTGCAGATGATTATGATTATTTTGTAGGGAAGGCAAAATACATCAATGATCCTTTAAATAAGGCTTGGGACATTGTGGAGCATACCAACACAATGCTAGATTCTACCCTTACCATAGAAAAAAACCTTAGCAAAAGTTTCCCCGCCGATAGGAAATATACTTTTAACGAACGCAACAACCGGGTAATTAAAGAATATTCTATCGCATACGCCAAAGCATACCACGACGCATTGAATGGCATGGTAGAAAGGCAAATGCGCAGCTCTATTTTAGACGTGGGGAGTTTTTGGTACTCTGCCTGGGTAGATGCCGGGCAACCAGATATGAAAAACCTGATCAAAGAAACCATCACTTTAGAAGAGAAAAAGAAGACAGAGAAAGAAGAGCAACTTTACCTTAAGGGAAAGGCCTTAGGCAGGCCAGAAAATTAGATTAAAATAAAACATTTTATATAACCTAACATAACCCATTAACGTACAATGGCCAAATATCTATTGTATGAAAATAAGATTTTACCTTCTAAAACCGGTTATTTTATTCTTTTTTTTTCTCGGGTTTAATTCTTCTTACGGCCAAACGGTTGATCAAAAAAGCGGATACGTATTTGTAGGTTTGGACATCAATGTGGCTACTTTATCGTCTGCAACCAGCATAAAAACATTAATGGGCGTAAATTTTGGTTATAACAAAAAGATAGCAAACCATTTATATGCAGGTCCGCAAATTAATGCCGTTTTCATAAAATCTCCTGTTAACAAAGGGGCCAGGCTATCTTTATTTGCAGGGCCATCTACAGAAATGGAAATTAAAAGAATAGGTAAAAACCCATTAACGGCATCGCAATCTTTAAGCAATAGATTAAGTTGGGTTTTCCCTCTCAATCCAAAATCTAGCGATTTTACCTATACCGATTGCTTTAGCGTAAGCACATCTTTAAGCAATGACGAGTTCTTTGGTTTCAATAAAACTTCTGTTGATATAGGTATTGATTTTCAAGGTTATGACATAGGTTTTTACAACGGTTTAAGCCGCATGATAAGCATCAGTTCTGGAACAAGGACTTCTTTTTAATCAACTATTTTCTTTAAAATAAATCCTCATTTTTTAGCAAACATTCAACTCTATGCTATATTTGCAGCATCATGGCAAATAATAACGAAGAAATTTTCAAAAATGTAATCTCCCACGCTAAAGAATACGGTTTTGTTTTCCAAAGCAGCGAAATATATGACGGTTTAAGTGCCGTTTATGACTATGGGCAACTAGGTTCCGAACTTAAGAACAACATCAAAACTTATTGGTGGAAAGCCATGGTACAGATGAACGAGAATATAGTGGGCATTGATGCAGCGATATTTATGCACCCAAAAACTTGGAAAGCCAGCGGCCATGTGGACGGATTTAACGATCCTATGATCGATAACAAAGATTCTAACAAACGCTACCGGGCAGATCAATTATTAGAAGAAAAGATTTCTGCTTATGAAACGGAAGGAGAGGTACAAAAAGCCGAAAGCCTACAAACAGAAATGGATAATGCGCTTAAAGCGGAAGATTTGCCACGGTTAAAAGAATTGATAGAAGAGCACAAGATACAATGCCCAATTTCTAAAACCTGTAACTGGACAGATGTACGCCAATTTAATTTGATGTTTGCCACCCAGTTTGGTGCCATGGCAGAAGGTGCCGAAGAAGTTTACCTACGCCCAGAGACGGCCCAGGGTATTTTTGTTAACTTTTTAAACGTTCAAAAATCTGGCAGGATGAAAATCCCCTTCGGGATTGCACAAATTGGCAAGGCTTTTAGAAATGAAGTGATTGCCCGCCAGTTTATTATGCGTATGCGTGAGTTTGAACAAATGGAAATGCAATTCTTTGTTCGCCCCGGTACAGAAATGGAATGGTATAACAAATGGAAAGAAACGCGTTTAAAATGGCATTTGGCTTTAGGCACAGAGCCTTCCAACTATAAATTTCATGATCATGCAAAATTGGCGCATTATGCCAATGCCGCCGTAGATATTGAGTATGAATTCCCTTTTGGTTTTAAAGAAGTTGAGGGCATACACTCAAGAACAGATTTTGATCTGAGCCAGCACCAAGAATTTTCTGGCAAAAAAATGCAATATTTTGATGCAGAAGTAAACCCCCAAACCAATAAGCCTTATGGCAATTATGTGCCTTATGTAATAGAAACCTCTATTGGTTTAGATCGTTTCTTTCTAGTAACCTTGATTAACGCTTTTGAAGAGCAAGATTTAAGCACAGATGAAAAGCAAGATTCTCGGTCTGTTTTGAAACTACACCCTGCATTATCGCCGTACAAAGCGGCTGTTTTACCTTTAACCAAAAAAGACGGATTACCAGAAAAAGCCCGTGAAATTATGGATCAACTAAAGCTTGACTTTAACATGGCTTATGACGAGAAAGATTCTATCGGCAAACGCTATCGCCGGCAAGATGCCATTGGTACTCCTTTTTGCATTACCGTAGATTATGAAACATTAGATAACAACACGGTTACCATACGCCATCGCGATAGTATGGAGCAAGAAAGGGTTGCCATTGCAGATTTACAGCAGATAATTGGTAATCTAGTAAGTTGGAAAAATCTATTGACCACAAATTAGAGAAACTTTATAAGCATCGAAATTAAAAGGTAAACGAAGGCAAAAATATGTCCTTTTTTTTACCTTTTTTTATTTATAAATCATAGAAACTATAATTTTAGGGCAGTTATTTTGAGTTTTGAAAAATCTATTTAGATCAAAAATTAAATTGATGTAACCTTCTAAGACAGCTATCGTAGAGTATAAAGTTAAATTTAATTTTATGTACCGATACAGGGCTTTAATCTTTACTTTATTGATAGGATCGTTAATCAATGTGATCGCTTCATTTGGTTGCTCTCTTTTAGTTAGAACTATCCTGCTAGAATTGAGCTTGATAGCTTTTTTTCTGGCTTTGTTCTCTAAAAGGAAGAACAGAGAAGAAGGAACAAAAAATCATCACCATGATGATCTGAAGATCCATTTTTAAGTTTATAATAAAGGCCGATTTTAAACGTATAATAAAAAGGTTTAAATAACAGCTCTTCTTATGACTTTAATACACATCGTTTTAAACAAAATTTTTGATGTTCTAAAATCCATCTACGAAGGAATAAACATCGATCATCATCAACCCTTACCTCTCTTTTTAAGAATAAAGAATTAGTAACCAAATTCATTAAATTTTTTAGGGATGTTTGATTTATGTCATGATAAAGGTTTAGAAGGTTACTAATCCTATTTTATCGTATTTATAAACAAACAACCCATCTTCTACCCTTTTAAAACAAATTTTATGTTCAAAAGAAAAAAAAGATTAAAAGTTTATTCCATTACTAGCGTTTTAAGCATTATCCTATTATTTACCTTTTTAAACATCAGTTGGAAAACCGCTAAGGATCCCATTTTAGGTATATCGAAAGACGAAATCACGCAGTTAGATTCTACTGGCACCATTCTTCATAAAGACATCCTGTTTTCTAATTACGTTACAGATATTTATGAAAAAGCAGGCTTAAAAGAGGCTAATTTAGCCTTGCCGGTATTTGAAAAAGCACTGATCGGTTTTTTAAATTTAAAAAATAGCCATGCCTTAAATGAAGATAAGCAGATTTTAACCGTAATTGATTTTAACCAAGCAAGTACTTCTAAAAGAATGTGGATCGTAGATTTACAGAATAAAGAACTTTTATTGAACACTTATGTAGCGCATGGGCAAGGAAGCGGTTATGATTTGGCTACCGAGTTTTCTAACCAAGCAGAATCGCATAAAAGCAGCCTAGGTTTTTTTATAACCAATGAAACCTATTTTGGGAAACATGGCTTATCTCTAAAATTAGATGGACAAGACAAGGGGATCAATGACTTGGCAAGAGAAAGAGCCATTGTAGTGCATGGGGCAGATTACGTAAGCGAAAACTTTATCAAACAAACAGGTAGATTAGGAAGAAGCTTTGGCTGCCCTGCCGTACCACCAGAACTTAACGAGAAAGTGATCAACCTGATAAAAGATAAAACCTGTTTGTTCATCAACGGAAAAAGCGAAAATTATCAATCGGCTTTGCTGGATCAAAAGAAGATGTTAGCCACAATAACAAATTTCCCAACTTCTTAAATTATCGCTGTAAAGAATATCTATTGAGCTTTTCAAACAAAAGGCAATAGTTATAGATATATCTATATCAGCGTATGCGTAAAAATAAGGTTGTAAATCAGCTTTAGCGCAAAAATAATGATGATAATACCTGCGATCTTATTTAGGTTTTGCAAGCTCCTCTCTTTTATCTTATATCTCATTTTGTGGGCTAGGTAAGCTTTTAGGCTATCCATAGAAAAAAGAGTAATCAATATAGCACCAAAAAAAGGGATTATTTGTTTGCTGGTAAGTTCGCCATATACAGAATATACGCCGCTAGAAACACTGATCCAGTACAAAAGGATAAAAGGATTAAAAATGCACATGAAAAACCCTTTAAAAAAATAACCGGCATGCTTTAGCCTAGATGGCTCATCTTTATAGTTTATCTTTATTTTTTTGAATAAGTAGTAAAAACCAATACCCAATAAAATGGCACTTCCCAAAATGCCAATTGGCATACGGTAGGTACTCTCAAAACTTAATAGCGAGGTACCAAAAAGGGTAATGGTCATGTATATAAAATCACTGATTACCACCCCACTTGCAAGTGCAACCCCAGCGTAAAATCCTTTTTCTATACTTGTTTTAATAAGGGCAAAAAATACGGGGCCTGTTAAGAAAGACAACACAATCCCTAATCCAATTCCCGAAACTATAAGTTCTAGCATGTATAATTTATTGGTATCCCTTCATTGCGAATATGCAATTTTAAGAAGCAAAAACATAGATATTTATTTAAAACGTAGAAATTTGAGGGATGTTTCTATCAATCATCGAAATGATAAATTTTAAATGTTAGAGATTTTAATATTGATTTTTATAGGTTACTTTGCGCAACATCAGAAAATAATGTTATCACATGAATTTGAGTTTTAACCAGATATACATGAATTTGGCCGCTGATTTGGCCAAACGCTCTCATTGCGTAAAAAACCAAGTGGGCGCAGTTTTAACAAAAGATACCCGTATAATTTCTATTGGCTACAACGGCCCACCTGCAAACACCCATAATTGCGACGAGGAATGGCCAGAAAAAGGATGCCCAAGAGATTCTAGAAACAGTTGTTCTCTGGCGTTACACGCCGAGGAAAACGCTATTTTATATGGTATAAAAAACGGCACACAAATACAGGGCGCAACTTTGTACACCACCTTGTCTCCCTGTATCGCTTGTGCAAGGCTGATCCTCTCTTCGGGGATAAAAGAGGTGATGTTTAGACATTCTTATGCAGAATACAAAGGTTTACCAAATGATGAAGGCGTAGAATTTTTAAACAAATTTGGTGTTAGGTGCTTTAAGTTAACAGAATAAAATTAATCCCTTAATTATGAAATATCTATTTTTTATCGTTTCCATTTTTGCCGCAACCTTTTCTTACGCACAAGAATATCATCTTCAAGATAAAAACATCAACGAGCTTTCGGGATTGGTTGTTTCTACTAAAAGCGATGATCTTTTGTGGGTGCATAATGATAGCGGCGACAAAAGTTATGTTTACCTCATCAATAATAAAGGAGAAAAAATAACTACGATAGATTACCATAAAGACGTTAAAGATTGTGAGGACATTGCATTATACCATGCGAAAAATGGTAAACCAGAAATATTTGTAGGAGATATTGGCGATAATAAAGCTAAACGTGAGTACATCAGCTTGTATAAATTTGAAGAGCCAAATACGCATAAGACCAAAGATAAAATCGATATCAAAAATGCAAAAGAAATAAAATTGAAATATCCAGATGGGCCAAAAGATGCAGAATGCTTGATGATTGACCCACTGGATAAAAAAATCTATATCGTTTCTAAAAGAGAGGATAGCGTAAAAGTTTATTCTGCAGCAATAGATACCCCACCTAATAAACCTACCACATTAAAAAAAGAAGCAACTTTGTTTTTTCCGGGAGTTATCCATTTAAAATGGATTACTGCCGGGGATATTTCTAGAGACGGGACCCAGGTTTTAATTAAATCTTATGGTAATATATTTTATTGGAACAGAAAAACTAATGAAAGTTTTATAGATTGTATCAAAAAACCTTATAAAATAATACCTTACAAACCAGAGCCACAAGGCGAAGCGATAGGTTTTACAAAAGATGCCAAACACTTTTACACCATTAGCGAGGGTAAAGAAGCAGTGATATTTTATAAAGATCTGAATTAATTTCTCACATCGTCCTCATCTTCTGGTAAAATAAAATCATCACCAAACTGCTCGTTAACATCATGCGCCCACTCTTCTTTATTGGTGGCTTCATGCACATTTTCTGTTTTTTTATTTACAGTTTTATCATCGACATTAGTTATTTTCACATCGCCTGCATTATTCTTTAAGTCTTTTGGGCCTTTAGGGTTTTCCATAATTGGTTTTTAAATAATTTTATCAAAAAGCTTACCGAAATTAATTTGGGGCTTCCCCAGCTTAGAAAAAAAGCTGGGTCGCGTCGTCCGCTATATTTTTTTACCGCCAATTGGCGGTAAAAAAGATGCCGCTTCCACCGCTAAGCCAAATAGCAGCGTTAAAACCCTTGCCCAGGTTAAATATTTATTTGATCAGATACTGTAAAGTTTAACCATTTCTTCGGTCACTTCTACCCCTCTACCGGTTTTAAGATCAATCATCACAAAATCAAACCAGCCATCTGTATTGGTTTTTTTTGTTTTCTTACTGGTAATCTCAAAAGTAACACGGCAACCTTTCCTGTTGATGCTTTGAATACCGGTTTCAACAATAAAAAAATCGCCTAAGCCCAATGGCCTTTTATAATCTATCATTACAGTTTTTACCACCCAGCCAAAACCCATCTCCAAAAATTTTTCCATGCTCATGCCGTAAAAAAGCTCCATTTGCTCATAACGGGCATTTAGCACATAATCAAAATATTTGCTGTTGTGCACATGGTTAAACATATCGATATCATCGGGCCTAACTTTATGTTCTGTTTTAAATCTGCTGTAAGTTGGGATCATGGTTTCTTATATACAATGGTGATACCGCTTTTCATTTTTTTGGGGATGATGGCTTTAAAGGAACGGTAAAATTTTGATAAAACTGATGGATATTCAAAATATTCATCGTAAATAATTCTGTTTATTTCTAAACCCCCGTATTCTCCAAAGTTGATCAATTCTTTAGCCGTGTATTCTCTAAAATGCCCTGGGTTTTGCAAGTTTTGCCGTGGTATCTCAAAAGGATTATTCCCGAAAAGCATAGCCAAGCGTTTTCTTAAAGCCACGGCATTTGGCGTTTGGATAATCAATAGACCGTTCTTGTTTAACAGGCTGCTCAAACTATCAAATAATTGAAATGGGGAAGTATAAAGATGCTCCATCACTTCGGCACAAACAATCAGATCATAGGTTTTAAAAACATCGGCCTTGGGCCCAAAAAAATTAAGATCTTGTTTGATGAGTTTTGTTTTGTTCAAAATAGAAGAACTGGGTAAATGCCCACCCTCGCTTTCTTCCCCATCAAAGCCTAACAGCGTTAACCTATTGCCAAATTTTTGAAACAACAATTCGCTCAAAAAAGAAGGGCCAATATCTAAGATGGCGTTAAATTCTTGGTGGCCTAAGATGTTTAAAACAGTTTCAAAACGTTTAGCATGAATTTTTAGGTAATCTCTTTTCTCTTGATCAAGTTTAAAATTCTGTTTAAAATATGTTTTGATAGCCTCTTTTTTCATCAATAACCATTAATTTTTAGCAATATAAAATTAAAAGAATGTTAGCTTTAAGCCCTAATATATGACGTATTTTTTCTTTTACCATCTTTTAAAAATTACCTGCAAGCTTTATTTCAAAAAAATAAAGGTTTATGATTATGAAAACGTAAGCCCAAGTAAACCTTTGATTATTTGTGCCAACCACGGAAATTCATTTATGGACGCTATTTTAATGGCCGTGATATTTAAAAGAAAACTTCATTTTTTGGCCAGGGCCGATGCTTTTAATACACCTTTTAAAAAATGGTTTTTAGGTAAAATAAATATGATGCCCGTTTATAGGATCAGGGACGGCAGGGAAGTGCTTAAAAACAACGATGCGATTTTTGATAAGTGCCAAAGTATTTTAGAGAATAACGGTGCGATTTTAATTTTCCCGGAAGGGAATTGCGTGGTAGAGAAACGTTTGAGAACTTTTAAGGCCGGGTTTTTACAAATGGCCTTTGCTTGTAAAAAAACAGATTTGCAGGTTTTACCTGTAACCATCAATTACTCTAAACCTTTAGAATTTTATTCCCAAGTATCTTTAAAGTTTCAAAAGCCAATAGCTATTCAAATTATTAAAGAACAAACCCAAAACGATTATATATCCTTTTCTAAAGTTTTATTATCCAAAACTATTGAAGGCATCAGTAACGATATGTTGATAATACCTGAAGGCGAGGACAGGTTTTATGAACAAGCATTAGAAATTAACCTAACCGATCTAAAAGTTGGTTTTGTTTCTTCACAACTAAAATTAATTGAAAGATTAAACGAGATCAAAGAGCAAGACATTGAGCGATTTAATGAATTGAAAATTAAGACCGCTTTCTATTTTGCCCAAATAAACGCCCTTAAAATTAGCGATGAAATGATGGTTATGTACAATAAAACAAATAAATTCTTTGTTTTTTTATCAATACCGTTTTATTATTTGGGGGAAGCGATACATTATTTGCCAACAACCTTGATCTCTGGTTTGATAGATAAGAAAATTAAACAATTGCAATTTAAAGGCGCTGTAAGGATGATCTTTGGAATGTTTGTTTACATTATTTATGTTCCAATTATTTTGTTTATTACCTATTGCTTTTTTGGTTTAAAGTGGATGGCGCTAATGATCATAATCTTTTATATTACAAGATCTGATTATAAAAAATTATCATTTCAAGGTTTTTTGGTTAGTAAAAAAATGCCCGAACTTATCAAACTTAGAACAGAAATTAAGGTATTGATAAATCTGTTGTAATTATTGCGCTAACTTCTTTGCTTTAAGCATTTGGCTTTATGCTTTCAGCCCAAATCAGTCTTTAACCTTGGTTAAGCCCAATAATTTTACCATCCAATCTGGCAAATTTTTGTCCCTATTTCTTCTTTTCATGTTTAGATATATACCCCATTTCTTTAAGATCGGTACTTTATGGGTTTCCACAAATTCTATCAGAGTGCCATCTGGGTCTTCGATATAAGAAAAATGACCTGCCGCTTTACCCATATCAAAACTGTTTTGGCTATCAACGGTAAAATCAAATCCGGCAAGGGCACATTCTTCCTTCAACAAATTCATCCCGATAACATCAAAACAAACGTGTATATAGCCTGTATCTCCCCAAAACCTATTTTGGTATATTTTAGTCCCGGCTTTATCTTTTCTCTCTATCAGCTCAATTTCTGTATGCCCAAATAGTTTACTAAACCCTCCTGTATTTTCTTTAGAGTGCCTCAATAAAACTCTTCTAAAATCAGTATCGCCTTTATTTAACGATCCTAAATCTTCAAAACTTTCTGTTTTATCATAAACTATCACATCATAGTCTAAAATATCTTTATACAATTTTAAAGAAACATCAATATCAGAAACACCAATGGTTATCCCACAAGTTCCCCCTGTTAAATCGTCATTTACAGAAAACCAGTTATCGCTTTCTACGATCTCAAATAAATTCTGGTAAGGATCCATCAAATAAAAATGGAGTTTCCCTTCTGGCGATTTAACAATCCCTGTTTTTAGATCAAGCCCTTCAGATTGATAGAAATGATACGTTTTAGAAATATCCTTAGTTTTTATTTTAACGATGTTGATGCCATAATCCCCGATTTTTATCGGGTTGTAATTATCAACCGGCTTACGGTCTTTAAACTGCCAAAGTTCAAAACCTCCTCCTCCCTGCATATTCATGGCCAATATGGCATAACGCTGATGAACTTTGTTCCCGGTATATTGGTACATTAAAGCTGCCTCGGCGGTATCCTCAAAAACGGGGACATTCATCCCAAAATATTTACGATACCACCTCCAAGATTCTTTGATGTTGCCATAACCTATGCCCACCTGCTGAATGCCACAAATTTTCTTTTTCATAAATCAATATTTCAGCTCGCTATTTTTATGGTTTAACGTTTTTCTATAAAATTTGATGATTTTATCGTGATCTACCTTTGCATAAAACATCATAAAAGCAACAAAATTTGCGTAATTGACTTTAAGATAGCTGTTATAGTCATATTTTCTGGCAGAAACGATTACGTCTTTTGGGATAATCTTAAATGGATGCTTTTTTCTGGCCCTCCTAATAATATCGTAATCTTCCATTACTTTATGGTTTTCACAATAACCGTTTAGTTCATCAAATAATTTTCTGGTAATAAATAATGATTGATCGCCGCCCCTGCACATTAGCCTATCAAAACGGGTAAAATATGCGTTAACCTTTAATATCCTTTTATCAGAATTAAACTTAAAACGATAGCAACCAATCGGGAAACCCTCTGCTAAACAATACTTTATATCTTCATAAAAAGATTTGGGTGGCAAGGTATCGGCATGTACAAAATAAAGGACATCGCCTTTTGCTACTTTTGCAGCGGCGTTCATTTGTTTTGCCCTCCCTTTTTCTTGGGAATTTAAAAGAATCACGTTTTGATGTTGCTCTATAAGCTTTTGGGTCCCATCTGTGCTGCCTCCATCGCTCACAATTATTTCTATATTTCTGTGGCTTATTTCTTGTAAATGGAGTAACAGTTCTTGAATATTTTCACTTTCATTAAAGGTTGGTATGATAACGGTTAAAAACATAAATCTTGTAAAGTAGATTAATTTAAAGAAAAAAAATTATCGATAAATCAATCAATTAAAAATCTAAACTAACATAAATTACGTCTTTTAAATAAAATAAGATTTAAAATAAAAATCATGAACATAACAAAAATGAAAACTTTAACGCTGATTACCTTCATCTCTATATTTGCTGCAAGCTGTGGGATTAAGAAACCACAAAAGCCTAAAAATGCAGATGTGAAATCTACTATGTATAACGATTTATCAGAGAAAATGGTAGAGGATCTAAAGGCCGGTAGATCTGTTAAAGATATCCAGGATAAGTTTGCCAACGTAAGTGAGGAGGATTTACGAAAAGGTTTACCTGATGATGCCAATAGAAAATCGTTTTGGATCAATGTTTACAATGGGTATATCATTGCCATTTTAAAGAAAGATAAAAGCCAGTATAAAGATAGGAACGCTTTTTTTGCTAAAAAACAAGTAAAGATTGCTGGCCATACTTTAAGCTTTGACGATATAGAAAATGGGATGATACGTAAATCACAGTATAAATTTGGCTTAGGATATATACGTAAAATTTTACCTTCTGCCTTTGAACGTCATTTAAGGGTAGATGATAGGGATTTCCGTATCCATTTTACCATTAATTGTGGTGCAAAAAGTTGCCCGCCTGTGAGGGTTTATAAACCAGACGGCTTATACGATCAATTAGAAAATGCCGCCAAAGCTTATTTAACAGATCATACAAAATACTATAAAGAGAAAAACCAGGTGGAAAGCAGCGTGTTAATGAGTTATTTTAGGGGAGACTTTGGCGGAAAATCTGGTCAGAAAACTATCTTAAAAGATTTTAAATTAATACCAGAGAATAGTGACCCTAAAATTACCTACGGCCCTTATGATTGGACATTGGATATAGATAACTTTGCCAAATAAATACTTTTGATTAATAAATAATAATTGTACTTTTGCAGCCTTATTAATTATTTATTTAACACTTTAATATTATTCAAGAATGTATTTAAGTACAGAAAAGAAGAAAGAAATCTTCGCAAAACACGGAGGTGCTGAAACAAACACCGGTTCTGCCGAAGGCCAGGTTGCATTATTCACTTATAGGATTGCACACCTAACAGAACATTTAAAACAAAACAGAAAAGATTTTGGCACTCAATTGTCTTTACAAAAACTGGTGGGTAAAAGAAGAGCCTTGTTGGCTTACCTTTACAAAAAGGACATTGAAAGATACAGAGCGATTATCAAAGATTTAGGATTAAGGGATATCATCAAATCTATCTAATCTAAATAGATTTTATTTAAAAGCCATTTTCTGATAAGGGAAATGGCTTTTTTTGTTGATGATAAATGTTATACCATTGAAAACAAAAAAAGCCAACCTTAATTAAAAGATTGACTTTTGATTTATGCGATCGAAATGTTTACCTAAACATCAATCTTGGCATATTTTGCATTTTTCTCTATAAACTCTCTACGAGGGGCAACTTCATCGCCCATCAACATAGAAAAAATATGATCAGATTCTGCAGCATTATCTATGGTAACTTGTTTTAATGTCCGGGTTTCTGGGTTTAGGGTTGTTTCCCATAATTGTTCTGCATTCATCTCCCCCAAACCTTTATAACGTTGTACATGTACGCTATCTTCTTTCCCTGCACCTTTTAAACGTTGTATGGCGGTATCACGTTGAGCATCGTTCCAGCAATATTCAAAATCTTTACCTTTTTTAACTTGATACAAAGGAGGTGCGGCGATATAAACGTTACCAAACTCGATCAAATCTTTCATATACCTAAAAAAGAAAGTTAAGATTAAAGTTGTAATGTGGGAACCATCAATATCCGCATCCGTCATGATGATGATTTTATGATACCTTAATTTATCAAGATTTAAAGCTTTATCATCTTCCTGCGTACCGATACTTACGCCCAATGCGGTAAATATATTTTTTATCTCATCGTTTTCGTAGATTTTATGTTCCATGGCTTTTTCTACGTTCAAGATTTTACCTTTTAAAGGCAATATAGCTTGAAAATCGCGATTACGGCCTTGTTTTGCAGTGCCACCTGCCGAGTCTCCCTCCACAAGGTAAAGCTCGCAAGCGTAAGGATCTTTGTTGGCACAATCGGCCAATTTCCCCGGTAAGCCAGAACCGCCCATCACGTTTTTACGCTGTACCATTTCCCTGGCCTTACGGGCGGCCGCCCTTGCTGTTGCAGCAAGTATCACCTTGCCAACTATCAGCTTTGCTTCTTTTGGGTTTTCTTCTAAAAAGTTACCTAAGGCTTCTCCAACCGCAATATCAACGGCTCCGGTAACTTCGTTGTTTCCTAACTTAGTTTTGGTTTGCCCTTCAAATTGTGGTTCTTGTACCTTTACGGATATAACCGCAGTTAAACCTTCTCTAAAATCGTCTCCCGTGATCTCTATCTTAAGATTTTTTAATAAGCCAGATTTATCTGCATAAGATTTTAAGGTACGGGTTAAACCACGCCTAAATCCGGCAATATGTGTACCGCCTTCAATGGTGTTGATGTTATTTACATAAGAATGTACATTCTCGCTATAAGAATTGTTGTAGGTAAAAGCTAGCTCAACCGGTATTCCATTTTTTTCGCCCTCAATGTAGATTGCTTCTGGGATTAAAGGAGTGCGTGTATCATCTAAATATCTTACAAACTCTTTCAACCCACCTTCGCTATAAAAAAACTCTGAAAGATAAGAGCCATCATCGTTGGTCTCACGCTCATCCGTTAAGGTTAATTTGATACCTTTGTTCAAATAAGCCAACTCTCTTAACCTGCCTGCCAAGGTATCAAACTTGTATTCTGTAGTTTGTGTAAAAATAGAATCATCTGGGGTAAATGTTACAATTGTACCGCTATCAGTGGCGGTGCCGATTTCCTTTACGGGATATAATGGCTTGCCACAAGAGTATTCTTGTTTAAATATTTTCCCTTCACGATGGACTTCGGCAACCAAAAGCGTAGATAGTGCATTTACGCAACTTACCCCAACTCCGTGTAAACCGCCAGAAACCTTATAAGTATCTTTATCAAACTTACCGCCGGCGTGTAAAACCGTCATCACTACCTCTAGTGCAGATCGTTTTTCTTTGGTGTGCATGGCCGTTGGGATACCACGCCCGTTATCTTTTACGGTAATTGAATTATTTTTATGTATGGTTACGAATATATCCGTACAATAACCTGCTAAGGCCTCATCAATAGAGTTATCAACAACTTCATAAACCAAGTGATGTAAACCTTTAAAACCTGTATCGCCAATGTACATGGCAGGGCGTTTACGTACTGCCTCTAAACCTTCTAAAACCTGTATATTATCGGCAGAATAATTTGATTTGTCTTCTTTTTCTTCGCTCATTTTCTATTTAAGTCTTACCCGTAAAAATACGCTTTTGCCCGCATATATAGAAACTTGTGGAGAAAATAATAAGCAGGGGCAAAAGGCAATTAACGGTTGCCCAGCTAACCGATAATCAATCTTTGTGTCGGAAATTATCGAGGTAACCAAATCAACAGGATCATCGTACAAACACCCAACAATAAAATTTATATCATCCATTAAGCACAAAAAATTACCCAAAATGAAAAAGCAATTTTACTTTTTATATTTTATGATGGCCGTTTTGGTCACGGCCTGTAATACAGAACAATTACCAGGGGTTTCTCCATACTCATCTGAAAAGCAATTAATAGAATTGAGCTTTTTAAAGGTTAATAACCCAAGTTTAGATAAAGATTACAGCGCAACTATTGAGGGGCAAAATGTAAACATCGCAATGCCAAAGGGAATTAACCTTAGCAGTATGATCCCCTCTTTCAAAATCTCTGATAAAGCCACGTTGAAGATCGGGGATGTAGAATTAATAAGCGATAAGACACCGATAGATTTAACCAAAAGCATAGCTTTTACTGTTTTGGCGCAAAATTACAAGCTTACCCAAAAATATTTCCCTAGCGTAATCTCAATCGGGATTACCCCTAATGAAAACATAAACGCCACAACGTCTTATCAAAACTATGTAAATAATAATTTATACGTTGATCTATCTTATGCCATACCAACTACTATTTTTAAAACTGGTTATACCAAAGAATCTTACGTAGCTAGGGCCTACGCCGATTTTGATAAGGATGGCGACATGGATATTATTGCCGCTGCCGCAAACCCTTACGGAAATTCTGGTGTTGATGTGGAATATTTTAAGAATAACACCTTTCAGTTTGATAAAGACCAGAGCGTTTTTACTGGCGGTGCGCCAAAAATGTTAAACGCTAAAAAAATAATAGTTGCCGATTTGAATAAAGATGGTTGGCTAGATGTTGTTATTGCCGGCACAGGTTTTGACAAAAGCCCTTTCTCTGGCGAGACGATCAAAATTTTGATGAACAGAAACGGGAAGTTTGAAACCAAGGATCTGGGATTAAAACCGGAATATTACGGTTCTGTAACCGCTGGGGATATTGATAACGATGGAGATATAGACCTATTTGTAACCACCAACCAATCAACCAGTAAGTTTATGCTAAATGATGGTAACGGCAACTTCACTTACGCTAGTGATATTTACCCAAATTCATTTTACAACCAAAGGTATTTTGTATCTGAACTATATGATATTAACGGAGATGGGTATTTAGATTTAGTAAATGCAGGCAACGAGCAATTGGGCGCAAAAAGCATGGTTTTATTGGGTAATGCCAGTGGTAATTATATTACCGATAGAATGGCAAACTTACCCAAGGTAGAGGGTTTTGGAGTTGTTTTGGATATAGATTTTATAGACTATAACAAAGATGGCAAAATAGATTTATTGCTAACCCGTACCGGTGATGGTGGAGGATCACAACCTTATTATAAAGGTTATTATTTACAGTTATTGCAAAATAACGGAAATAGCTTTGAGGATGTTAGCAAAACTGCCTTATCAGGAAATAGCGATGCTTCAGCAAATTACATTAACTGGGTTAGGGTACAAGATGTAGATAATGATGGCGATCTAGACATTACCACAGATGATAAATCTTACGGTTTGGAATGGATCAACAATAACGGATTGTTTAATAAAAAGTAGTTAAGAGCCAAGTATCAAGATGCAAAAGCAAAGAACTTGTTTGGTGATAATATTGGGTTAATACTAAAATTATCACCAAACAAATGTTAATTACCTAATGCTTAGAAAAAACTAACTATTTATCCAATTGATTATAAATAAGCTCTTGCGTTCTTACCTTCCATCCAGTTCATAAAAGCTCGGTTAACCACTTTGTTTCCTCCGGGTGTTGGGTAATCCCCAGAAAAATACCAATCGCCCAAATGATTTGGACAAGCTTCATGTAAACCCTCTAAAGTTTGATAGATTACTTCTACTTTTGCGGAAATCTCTTTTGGGGTAATGATCTGAGCAATCTTATCTGAGATTTCTTCTGGTGTAAACGGAGCGTAAATCTCTTTAACATGATTGATTACTTCCTCTTTTGGGGCATTGGCCTGGTCTTTACATTTGTTATAAACGGCAGTGATTAAATCGTCCATTTTACGTTCCCGCAATAAAGAGATCGCTGCCTCAAAGGCCACAAACTCTCCCATCCTACTCATATCGATCCCGTAACAATCTGGGTAACGTATTTGTGGTGCCGAAGAAACAATAACTATTTTTACTGGACCAAGGCGATCAAAAATCCTCAATATGCTTTGCTTTAAGGTTGTGCCACGTACAATAGAATCATCCATGGCCACCAAGGTATCCACATCTCTTTTTATCAGGCCGTAGGTGGTATCGTAAACATGGGCAACCATATCGCTACGTTCTGCATCTTGCGTAATAAAAGTACGCATCTTCACATCTTTTATGGCCAGTTTTTCTACCCGTGGGGTTATTCTCAAGATGCGGTCTAGTTCCTCATCTGTTAGGTTATCCCTACTGTGCACCAAAGCATCTCTTTGTGTGTTTTTGGTGTAAGCGTGTAAACCCTCTACCAGTCCATAAAAAGAAACTTCGGCGGTGTTTGGGATATAAGAAAATACGGTATGTTCTAAATCATGGTTAACATGATCTAATATTTTAGGGCAAAGCAGCCTTCCTAATTTTTTGCGCTCTTTATAGATATCGGCATCGCTACCTCTAGAAAAATAAATCCTCTCAAAAGAACAAGCTTTCTTTTCTACTGGTTCCCTAAACACCTCATCAGAGATGGTACCATCTTTCTTTATGATCAAAGCATGACCGGGTTCTATTTCCTTAACCTGCCCAATTTTTATATTGAAAGCGGTTTGCAAGGCAGGCCTTTCAGATGCTGCTACAAAAATTTCATCATCATGGTAATAATATGCGGGCCTAATACCTGCCGGGTCTCTCAAAACAAAGGCATCACCATGGCCAAAAATACCTGCTATGGTATAACCGCCATCCCAAGTTTTTGCAGATTTTTGTAAAATCCGGTTCACGTTTAAATGATTGCCAATTAATTGGGAAATCTCATTATTATCATAACCTTCTCTTTTAAATTTATTGAACAAGAACTGGTTTTCATCATCTAAAAAGTGGCCTATTTTCTCTAAAACGGTAACCGTATCTGCTCTTTCTTTTGGGTGTTGGCCAAGGTCATATAACTGCTGTAAAAGCTCATCAACGTTGGTCATGTTAAAATTACCAGCGATCATCAGGTTACGGGTCATCCAATTATTTTGGCGCAAAAACGGATGGCAGGCTTCTATACTGTTGTTACCATGCGTACCGTATCTTAAATGCCCCAATAAAACCTCGCCTGTAAAACTTACGTTTTCTTTTAGCCAATCGGCATTTTTCAGAAGTTCTGGATGCTCACTTTCTATAGCGGCAAACTTGCGCATCACATAAGAAAAAATATCCTGGACGGCATTTTTCTCCATAGACCGATGGCGGCTGATATATCGGTTACCGGGTTTTACATCTAATTTAATGGTAGCGATACCAGCACCGTCTTGCCCACGGTTATGCTGTTTTTCCATCAACAGGTACAGCTTGTTTAGGCCATAAAGAGATGTGCCGTATTTTTTTTGGTAAAATGATAGTGGTTTTAACAATCTGATGAATGCGATACCGCATTCGTGTTTGATTTGATCGCTCATTATAGTTTTTTAATGAAGCTCACAAAATTAATAATTAATGTGTTTTTGAGAAATTTAATCGGTCATTAGGGTAACATTTCTTTTGGTAGCTTACCAACATTAAGTAAACTTAAAGAATATAGAAATGCCCAATCAAGGGCTTTGCCATTTGTGTTGGAGGGGTTTGCTTTATCCAATTTGTAAGCTATCAAGAATAAAAATTGTTTCTTGCTTTAAAACAGAAAAAATTATATTGATCATCCATAAAAAAGTTTTGGATACAAACGGTTTAATTCTAAGGGTTGATCACTCCTTAGATTTTCTCTATCACATAAGCATTCATTTTGGTTCTTTCTTTAAACCCCAGCTTCTCATAAAGTTTAATAGCCCCATAATTATCTTTTTTTACATGTAAAAACGGAATGTTACCTGAAGCTAAAATCCTTTTGATCTGCTCTCTGATGATTGCATGAGCATAGCCTTTCCCCAAATGATCTGGATGGCAACAAACGGCGGAAACTTCTACATAATTGAATGGATGAAAACGATGACCTGCCATGGCTACCAATTTATCATCTTTAAAAATACCTGTGTAATTACCTAAGGCGATGGTATTGATTAAAAACGGGCCAGGTTGGGTAAGGTTTACCAGTTCTATCATCTTTGGTACATCATCTTGTTTCAAATCTACGATCGGTAAATCATCGCCTTTAGGCAAAAATGAATGATCATAAACAAACTGACGCATTTCTAGCTTTCTGGTAAGCTTAAATTGTTGGGGAATATTTAACTCTGCCGGATGAAATAACACAAAGAATTCTGGTAATTGTTGGTAAAGCTTGGCAAAACTACGTTCATCATAAGTTTGCATCCCGGCAAAAGCAGCTATATCTCTTTGGTAAAACATTGGGCCTTCAATTGCACCAGAAAATTGGGTATGATTAGAAATTAAAGCGTTATAAATAGGGTTGTCGAGAAGGTGAGCCAATTTTAAATTTAAAAAAAGAAAGTAAATAAGTTAATTAAAAAGGATATCCGATTGCCAAATTAAACACTAAATTTTGTTTTCTCCATGCTTTATCGCCAAATCTAATATCATTGATTACCCATCTATCCCCTTTAGGCAAATAAGGTTGCCTTAACGGAAACGCTAGATCTAATCTTAATATTAAGAAAGATAGATCTAACCTTAAACCGGCCCCTGCATCAACAGCTAATTCACTTAAAAACTGATTGCTAAATTTTGCGCCGGGTTTGCCCGCATCTGCATTTAATAACCAGATATTACCTGCATCTGTAAATATTGCACCTTTAAATATCGATGTGAAATCATAACGATATTCTGCGTTTAGCTCTAATTTTATATCTCCGGATTGATCGGGCAAAAAAGAACTCGCATCTACGTTTTCTTTGAAAGTGCCGGGGCCAATGGACCTTGCCCTAAAACCCCTTAAACTATTTGTACCGCCTATAAAAAATTGCTTGATAAAGGGCAATTGCCCAGAATTACCATAAGGCAAACCTATACCAGCAATGATCCTAGTTGCAATGGTAGATTTATATCCAATCTTAAGATAATCCCTAAAATCGCTTTCTACTTTAGCATATTGGCTAAACGGTACTTGAAATATCCTTGAAGTATCTCCATTTAAAACATCTCCCTTATTAATTAAACCTGCTAGGGTACCTGCCAAATCTACTTGGCCTTTATAGTAAACGGTGTTTTTTCTTTGTGCCTCGGCAGTTGTGGTATAAGTATAGCTATAAGAAGGGCCAAAGATCAATTGCTTATCAATTACCCTTTGCAAACTTGGCACCGTATCTGCCTGTGCCTGGTATTCTGCTGAAATGTTAGAAGAGTTGGTGTAAGTAATTTCAGTTAGTTTTAACTGGTGCTCTTTTCTGGTGTTTTCTTTCCATAAATAACCAAAAGAACCTCTAAAAGTATTTAAAGAATATAATTTAGCCCTGTTCTGATACTCGAAACCTAAAGTTGCCACCGTTTTTGGCGTATAAGCCCCTACCGAATTAAAATGAACAAATGGAGTGATGAACTTTGGCCAGGTTAAGCTTGCATCACCACCAAAACGCAAAACATTATAACCGCTGTTTTGCCCAGAAACTTGGGTCTCTATTCCACCAAAAGCGGTAACGGTAAGTTGCTCTGCACCCCTAAAAGCATTTCTATTTGTCCAATTCAGGTTAATTTCTGAACCTGTATAATTGGCAGAATTTGTTTTTCCCAAAAGCTCTAACCTGATGGATTTTTTGGGCAAAGGCGTTAAATAATAATAAGCGTCTAAAGCGCTTTTTAAAGAATCTGATGGTTTAAACTCGTTTTTCACAAATTTAAAAGCACCCACATTTACCAATCTGTTTAAAGAAAGGTTATGGTTGGTCCTATTATAAATATCGCCTTTGTTAAACTGTAAAGCCCTATCAAAAATTTGGGGTTTAAATTTTTTCTTTGGGTCCTCTATGATCAAATCTTTATAAACCGTGGCAGAATCCAAGTTTTTTTGTGCGCTATCTTTTCTTAAACTATAATCTGGGTAAACATAAATATTGCCTATGGTATATACGTTTGCCGCTTGCTGCGGAGTTTGGTTTTTAACTTTAAGGATAATATCAACCTGATGTTTACCAACCGTACTATCTACCTGCGCCAATAAATAATCTGGGCCAAAGTAGAAAAAACCTTGTTCTTTCAATTTTGCATCTATCCTTGTTCTTTCTGCCTTGATCTTATCCAAATCATAAGGTTCGCCGGGTTTAAAATAACTGCTTTCCTTCAAAGCGGTAATCGCTTTTCCTAATTTGCTAGAATCTGTTGGGTATTTTACGTTCCTTATTTTATATTGGAAATTTGGTGTAACGGTATAAATAGCCGTTGCCCTTTTGTTTTTGGAGGTAGAATCTGCAATTGCTTTTCCTTTAAAATAACCTCTGTTATCCAACCTGTTCTCAATCAGTTTTACGTTATAATCTAAATCTACCTTAGAAAAATAAACCGGGGCTTGCCCAAGCTTGGTATTTAGGTAATGTTTCAATCCTTTTTTCTTGTCTGTTTTGGTGATGTTATAGATGTATAATTTTGGGCGTAAACCTAAAATGGAAGAGTTTGGGCGAGGTCTTAAGATACTCTCAAGTTCTGCATCCAAAATAGATTTCTCTCTTTTGGTAACGCTGTCTCCTTCTATCTTTATTTTTGCGCCCACATAAAGCAACTCGCCTTTGGGCAAATATTTGGTATTGCTACATGAGGCAATAAATACAGCTAAAGTTATGGTGTATATAATTTGCTTAAATTTCATGTTATTTGCCCTCTGTGTTTTATTGTTCTTTATCTTTTTTCTGTTGTTTCGATTTCTCGAACAGTTGTTTAAACTTGTTATAATCCATAGTGATGATAAAGCCCAAGCCTGTTTCTATCACTTGCCCTTGTAACGCCACTTGGTATTGGTTTTTACGATAAGCCCTCAGCAAATACCTACCGTCTTTAGATAACGAGTAATCTACCGAAACATCGCCAGCAATATTATTTGATTTTTGGTTGCTTTGTTGCGGCCCTTCTAATCCAAAACTACTGCCAATGGTTACTTTTAACCGATCATTTAACAAACTTTTAGAAAGCCCAACGTTTAAATCGGTTCTGTTTTGGCGGTTCCCTGTTGAGTAATCATTAGTAGATTGCAAATCAAAATTCAGGTTTACGCCGCCGATCAAATCGCCGGCAAGATCATTCAATTGTTGCGAGATAATTTTACTTACGCTTTGCCTTACCAAAGTTTGCGCCCCGCCAGAACCTGCTTCGCTTGCAAACGGATTCTCGCCAATAAACCTGTTCAATAATAAAAGTGCAAAAACCTGTTTGTTCAATTCTGAAGGTTGTTCCCTTAGTTGCGCCAATTTGGTTCTTGAGGTTGATAGAACATCTGTTGGGACATTATAATTACCATCTGGCAGGGTAACATCAAAAGAAATCTCGGGCTTTAATAATTCGCCTTTCATCATCAATAACACATTGAAAGGCAGTTTTTGCTTATAGGTATTTCTTTGTGCTTGATTTTCTGAACCTAACTGATCGCTAACTAGATCTATGGGTGCGGTTTCAGCTACGTAAATTGCGGTAACATCTAAATTTGCGGATAGTGGATCGCCCGTCCAAAGAACGGTGCTTCCTTTCTGGATCTGGAACTGACGTTTGATAAAATTGAAAGACATTTCATAAAAACCCTCTTGCAATTCATATTTACCCGTTAAGCTTATTTTACCAGATGGATCAATGCCGGCACTTAAATTAGCCTGCCCCCTTAATTTCACAAAATCTCCGTTCCCTTTATCTATTACCACGGTTAGCTCTGCCTCAGGATCAACTTCTATGTTCATGGATAGATTGATCCCGGTAACCTTGGTTTTATTTAAAGAATCTGGTAAAACAAAGGCTTTGTTAAACGCTGGATCATCTTGATCAATAAATTCTACTATCCCTTCCCTATCTGCAATGCCCGGATCAGACTGTGGCAGCACCAAGGTAAGTTTAGTGTCTTTATTGATTTTCAAATTCCCATCAATCAAAGGGTTGTTCAAATCTCCTTTGATGCGCAATTTGGTATCAAAAAACAGTTTACCATAATAAAGGTCGTTATCCTTTTCGGTAGAATTTACGGCCATAAAGTTTTTTGCCTTAACCTCTAGGTTAAACCTAAAATCTGTGAATGTTTTGGTATAAATGGCTCCGTTAAGCGATAGTTTATTATCGGCAGAATCTGCCAAAGAAAATTGATTAAACAAAATCCCATCCCCATTAAAAACGATCTTATCTGTGCCAACTTTAAAATAAGAATTTAGCGGGGTTACCCTAAAAGCGGCATTATTAAAAGCCACATCCCCTAAAACTTGCGGTGCGGTTGTAGTTCCTTTTATGGTAAAAGCACCGTTTAAAAAACCTTTGGCATCCGTGATGTTGCCCAAGGTAAAGCCTTGTATGCTTTTAAGGTTTAGCCTTTGCATATCCAAATTCATATCAAAACTACTGCTGCTGGTGTTGTATAAACCGGTTAAATTTACTTGGTTTCCGTTACCGGTAATGGCAACATCGGCGTTGAATACGTCTGGAGTATTGTTGTTCACTTTTACGGCAACATTACCAACGGTATCCGTCATAAAATTGAAATCCTTGATGTTCAAATCGGCATTGAAAGTTGGTGTAGCAGCTAAATTTTTAGCTACAATATTCCCGTTGATAACCCCACCCGCCAATAAAGAATCTTTTGAAATGATGTTGGTGATGGTTTCTATCTTGAAATTGCTTAGATCTATGGCCAAAGGCGAGTTTGCCGATGTTTGTTGCGATTGTATTTTTATAGACTGACCCGCATTGCTAAGCACAAAGTTATTGGCATTGATCCCGTTTGCACCAAATTTTATCACATTATCATTACTTACTTTCCAAGGTTGATAGTTCAATTTTAAACCATCTAAATTTAACCTAAACTCGCTATCGCTATTTGGTAATGCCTTTAAATTTCCGGCAATTAAATATTGCTCTTTATCGGCTTTGTCCAATACCTGTAAACGATAATCTAATAGGTTGTTTTTAAGCTGGCCAGTTAAACTTGTTTTATTCAATTGTAACGAAGCGCTTTTAATCTGATCAAACAACAAACTATATTTTAAAGCAGAACTATCAGTTTTAATATTTAATCTTCCGTTGGTAACGGTGTTCCCGGCGTAAATAATTTTAGGCATGGTACCGTTTACCGTCAAGGTATCGCCTCTGCTGTTGTACCTTCCTTTTATTGCAATAGGTTGTATCCTGGTTAATGATGGCACCAAAGAATAAAGAATAGGATCGTCTGATACGTTTAATGTAAAAGCAAATTGTTGCGCTTTTAAAGTATCGGGTTTGGTAGTGGAAGTCCCGGTATCGTAATATTTAGATATCGTATTGCTTAAAGCAGTTCCTACCTCGGTCAACTGATATTTGCCTTCTAAACTTGCAGATAAAATCTGTGAAGTAAGCTTTAAACTGTTTTTGTTGGCCGTAGCCGATGATATTACCTTCACAGAATCTAATTGATAACGTTGTTTATCGTCTGCGATCAGTAATTTTGTCAAATAAATACTTCCGTTCAAATAATTGGGGTCGGCAGTTTTTATATCAGCATCAACAACACCCCTCACTTTAAGCGGGGTGCTATATAAGTTTAATGCCTTTAGATCTACGCTATCCAAGTTCAATTTCATCTTTACAGCCGGATATTTCCCTGTAAAACTGCCGTTTGCAGCTAAATCAAAATAAAGATTGGGGTCCTTCATATCGGCGGCAGCCTTAAACAAACCGTTTGCGATATTCCCTTTTAATGCTAAATTTTTATAGGTGTATTTATTGTATTCGGCTTTTATCAGTGTACCGTTTAAAGTAGCGTTGGCAGTTTTTGGGTCAAGCCCGATGCCTTTTATATTGGCTCTTAAACTGATTTTACCGATAGAATCATTCTTTATCAATTTACCAACATCAAAATTATTAATATCGGCAACAGCCTGGTATTTTTCGCTGTTCTTAACCCGCTGATCAAAACTTGCTTTAATTTTGGCAGATCCATAACTACTTGCCAAAGCCAAATTGGTATTAAAATTATCGATACCTCCCTTAAAAAATCCCTTCGCACCAAATGAAGATGGCAATTGGATATTAGTGGGGATAGTTCCTTTTGGCACAAAGGCATTGATATCTTTTGCGGTAGATCTAAAGTCTTTGATCTGTAAGTCAAAATAAGCTTTATTAACATCGGGCAAACCCTTAATGTTGCCACTTGCCGCAATCCTCGTGTTCCCGATGCCAGAAATCTCTAGTTTAGGGATATGTAAATCTTTAACCTTCCCAATTACTTTGCTATTGATACGCATTACCGCGTTGGGCATGGTATTAAAAGGGGCAGTTGTAGATAATGTTGGCACCAACAATAAAATATCTTTAAAGCCCAATTTACTTCCGTTGATGTTGGCATCTATGTACAGGTCTCCAGGGGTTTTAGACAATGCCGCAACAGAAGGATATTTAACAATTATTTCATCCTTCAATAAAGTTTGGGGTGTTTTTAAGTATAGATTTTTAAGGAAAGCATTTTTAGGCCCGTAATAAAAATTGGTTTTTAACTCCTGAACATTTAAACCACTTTTATCTTGCATCGTAAATTTATTGATACCGCCAGAAATGGTATCTAAACTGTAATAAAAATTATCAGCACTTAAATTGATGTTCTTTAGATCTAAGTGCATAAAATCCATTCCTTTCTTTTGGCGTGGGGCATTCATATCGTCAAAAGCGAAAGCGATATTACTGAAATCGGCGTTGTTTAGGTTTACTTTCCAATTAGCGTTTGTTGCTTGGGCAGAAGTACCGGCCGAGATTGCATTTTTTACTGCTGCTTTTTCTTCTTTGCCCAAAATCAAATTACCTTTAGTATCGGTAAATTCAACAGATTTAATATCTATTAACTGTTTTTTAAGATTGATCTGGTTAAAATTGACCAGTAATTTTCCAAGGTTTAAATTGGTGATCAACTTAGAACCTGCATTGTTGTAAGCCAAAACAATTTTTTGCAGATCAACTGTGCCAATATCCAATTTCAAATCTGGCGAAGAAGCCGCAGAATCTGCCACGGCAACGGTTATTTTTGCAGTTTGCGCCACTAACCCTTGTTTTAACTTAACATTTAAACCGCTTAAAGTGATTTTAGGGATTTTAAAATCCATGCTATCAAGATCAAATTTTTTGATGTTGGTATCAAAATGGTTCAAATAAACGTCCACATTATTTTTGGTGATGGCATCATTAAAACGAACCCTAATTTTATCGAGATTTATTTTATTGATAGAAAACTTCATGGCTGCCGAAGTATCGGTTGGTGCGGCAGGTTTGGTTTGGCCGCTCACAAAAGCCTTTATCATGTAATCAAAATTGAAAACAGAATCTTGGTTTCTTTTAATATTGGTTACAATGCCTTCTAGGTCTAGAGAGTTGATCTCGATTTGATTGTCCAGTATTTTGAACAATGAAATATCTACCGCCAATTTATCCCCGGCCAACAAGGTATCTTTGGTTTGGCTTTCAAAGTAAAAGCCGCGAAGCACTAACTTTTTAGGCAAGCCAATTTCTATCTTATCAATTTTTACGGGAGTTTTAAATTTACCTTCTAAAAAGGTTACCACCTTGTTTTTGATGATGTTTTGAAAAGCAGGGACTTGTATCAACACCACTATCAACAGAAAAAGCCCAATGATGGAGCCTACGATCCAGGCAAATATTTTAAGACTTAGTTTTAGGTATTTGTTCAATGATGTGCAATTTAGATCAAATAAA
Source organism: Pedobacter segetis (assembly GCF_016623585.1). Classification (GTDB taxonomy): domain Bacteria; phylum Bacteroidota; class Bacteroidia; order Sphingobacteriales; family Sphingobacteriaceae; genus Pseudopedobacter; species Pseudopedobacter segetis. The sequence continues at coordinate 17,659 of NZ_JAEHFY010000008.1, read as the reverse complement.
TCAAAGGTTGCGCCAAAAACAATAGTCTAATACTATTTGTAAATCGCTTTTATCTATTTGGTGGGTTAAACTAATGGCGTTATATTTGAACATCATTTTTTAAAATTTATATCATGGCATTAGAAATAACAGACGCTAACTTTGATGAGTTAGTTTTAAAATCAGATAAACCCGTACTGGTAGATTTTTGGGCAGAATGGTGCGGCCCCTGCAGAATGGTTGGGCCAGTTGTAGAAGAATTAGCTAAAGAATATGATGGGAAGGCCGTTGTTGGGAAAGTAAATGTAGATCATAACCCTCAAATATCTATGAACTACGGTATTCGCAATATCCCTGCTTTATTGTTCTTTAAAAACGGCGAAATTGTAGATAAGCAAATTGGGGCAGTACCAAAATCTGTTTTAGCTGGTAAATTGGATACCCAATTAGCATAATTTTTCAAAAGCATTGGTAAAGGCCCTGGTAAAAACTAGGGCCTTTTTTTATGGCCATCATTTGTTGCCATTAATAATTTATGCCTTAGCGATGTTATTATGCTCTTACCACGTAGTATTGAAAGGTTTCTATAATAAGTTAGCTCAATTGCTATCCCAACCTACTCGATTTACCTAATAAACTATTGATTAATGAACTATTGAACAAATGATTATATTTGCGCAAAATCAAAATATCAAATGAATAAATTTTTTTTAAAAATTGGCAAGGCTGGTGTAGGATTAACTTTAATTATAGCCGTTGCAGCTTGTAACAAACCAGTGCCTAAAACAGCAGACGCTTCTAAACCCGAAGCAAAAGAAAATGCAGTAAGTGCCACAGGTGGTATCGTATATGTTAATTCCGATTCGTTATTAACCAATTATGAATATTTTAAAGAGATCAAAGCTAAGTTTGAAGGAAAATCTAAACAAGCAGAAGCAGATTTAAAAGATAAAGGAACGGCATTTCAACGTGAGGTTGCGGCTTACCAACAAGGTGCTAAAGATATGAGTGCCGACCAGAGACAGCAAACAGAACAACGCTTGGCCCGTAAACAACAAGAATTACAAACCTACCAACAAAATGCGGGTTCTGCCTTGCAAAATGAAGAAGCACAAGAAAACGAAAAGTTGTACAATAAAGTAGCCGAATACCTAAAGGTACATGCAAAGGATAAAGGATACAAAATGGTGTTAACTTACTCTAAAGGAAACAGTACCATCTTATTTGCCGATGAAAGCTTAGACGTTACCAAAGAAGTAATTGCTGGCTTAAACGAGGCTTACAAAAAAGAAAAAAAATAGTTTTGTAGCTGATAATTTTAAAAGTCTAGCAAGAGCTAGGCTTTTTTTTTGAATTTTAATTATGGAAAAACATCAAGAGTTTATGAGGTTGGCCATAGCGCTATCACATGAAAATGTAGAAAAAAGCCTAGGCGGGCCATTTGGGGCGGTGATTACAAAAAACGGAGAAATTATTGCCAAAAGCGCTAATACGGTTACCACTACAAACGATCCAACCGCCCATGCAGAAGTTGCGGCAATTAGGTTGGCCTGTAAAAAACTGAACACTTTTAATTTAGAAGGCTGCATTATTTATACCAGCTGCGAACCCTGCCCAATGTGTTTAGGTGCAATTTATTGGGCCAGGCTAGATAAAATGTATTATGCAAACACAAAAAGAGATGCCGCAAAAGTTGGTTTTGATGATGCTTTTATCTACGATGAGTTAGATTTAAAACCTCAAGACAGGAAATTGAAATCTGAACAAATTCTCGCAAGCGAAGCCATTGAAGCATTTAATCTATGGGAGAAATGCGTGAATAAAGTGGATTATTAGGTATAAGGTTTTAGGTTGAAGGTTTTAGGTATAAGGTTGAAGGTTTTAGGTTGAAGGTTGAAGGTATAAGGTTTTAGGTTGAAAGTTCAAAGTTTTAGGTTAATCTATTTTCTTCTTGAATCTCGATACTTGAATCTTGATTCTTAATTCTCGCTTCATCATCTTGATACTAGATACTCAAATCTTGATACTAAAAAACAAAACATGGAAAATATAACTTGGGGAATATTGGGTTGCGGCGATGTAACCGAGGTAAAAAGCGGCCCGGCTTTTAACAAGGTTGCCAATTCTAAAATTGAAGCGGTAATGCGCCGCAATGCAGAAAAAGCTGCTGATTACGCCAAGAGGCATCAAATAGAAAAATTTTACGCTTCCGCTGATGATCTGATGAATGATGATAAAATCAATTCGATTTATATAGCAACACCCCCATCCTTTCATAAAGAATTTGCCATACAAGCGATGAAGGCCGGTAAAAATGTTTACATAGAAAAACCAGTAGCGTTAAATGTTGCAGAATTAAACAGAATGATCGAGGTAGAAAAACAAACTGGCAAAAAAGTTACCGTGGCTCATTATAGAAGAGCTTTACCCCTATTTATAAAACTAAAAGAACTTATTGATCATCAAATAATTGGCGATGTTAGGCTGATAGATTTAAAACTTTTGCAAAAACCCAATTCTGAGATGATCGCCAAAACAGATGAAAATTGGCGACTGAACCCAGAGATTTCTGGCGGTGGTTTGTTTTATGACCTGGCTCCGCACCAACTAGATATTTTGGTACAAATATTTGGTGCCCCAGAAAAGAGTTTTGGGTTTTCTGTAAACCAGACCAGAAAAACCGCTGCTGATGATGTAACCATTGGGCAAATGCTTTTTAAAAAAGATATTGTTTTTAATGGGATTTGGAATTTTAACGCTCATCCTGATAATGAGATTGAACAATGTGAGATTATTGGGAGCCAGGGGAAAATAATATTCTCTTTCTTTGGTAATGAAATGGCTTTGGTAAAAAACGGGCAAACGGAAGTTTTTAGTTTTGAAAACCCATATCATATACAACAAAATATGATTAAGAAAACAGTAAAGCATTTTTTGGGCAAAGAAGAAAATCCTTGTTCTTTAAAAGATGCGTTATTAAGTTTAAAAATTATGGAAAGCTTTACTACGTAAGGGATAGCAGCAGAAATCACCGCCTGTTTTTAGGGCAGGCTTTTTGTTTCTAACAAAAAGATTGATTGTATAGCCCCACCCCAATTTTTCATCACGGTTGCGCCCAAAACACAGGTTTATTATATCACATTTTTTAATCTTCATCATCCCCAAAAAAACCATCACTTAACTCGTCAATATCACGGCGGTCTTTTTTAGTTGGCCTTCCGGTGCCCCTATCTCTTTTTAATACCGGTGAGTGGAACATCGATTTATATTTTGCGGTTTCTTCTGGCGGCGTTAAATCGGCGTAAGCCAAAACCGCTTTTTTTGCATCTACACGGCTTGGCAACAATTCTAAAACTTTGATGGTTTTCTTTTCTATGGCCTTAGAAACCTGGTAAACCTCACCAACTTTTACTTCATGGCTCGGCTTTATATTGGTGCCTTCTTTTTTAACCCTTCCTGCTTTACAAGCATCGGTAGCTAAAGAACGTGTTTTAAATAATCTTATCGACCATAAATATTTATCGATCCTTAATTTTTCTGCCATTGCATCCAAAAATAAAGCAAAATTCCCTTCATTGGCAAAAAAACCTTTAATTTGCACCAAAACAAAAAATTAGCATGATAGCCGAATTAAAAAAAGCCGTTGAAGAAGCATGGGACGATAGAAACCTGCTCAATTTTAAAGAATATATTGATACCATAGAACGCATAATTTATAGATTAGACATTGGCGAACTTAGGGTTGCAGAAAAGGTAGGCACCATTTGGCATGTAAACGATTGGATCAAGAAAGCCGTAATCATGTACTTCCCTATCAGAGAGATGGAAGAGATTAAGGTTGGCCCTTTTGTTTTTTATGATAAAATGAAATTGAAAACCGATTTCAAAAAAACGGGCGTTAGGGTTGTACCGCATGGGTTAGCCCGCTATGGCGCATATTTGGCAAAAGGGGTAATTATGATGCCTTCTTATGTAAACATTGGTGCTTATGTAGATAGCGGAACCATGGTTGATACTTGGGCTACCGTTGGTTCTTGTGCGCAAATTGGCAAAGATGTACATTTGAGCGGTGGCGTTGGTATTGGCGGCGTTTTAGAGCCTGTGCAAGCTGCACCTGTTATTATAGAAGATGGCTGTTTTTTAGGCTCTAGGGCCATTGTTGTAGAGGGCGTTAGGCTAGAGAAAGAAGTGGTTTTAGGCGCAAACGTAGTATTAACAGCTTCCACAAAAATTATTGATGTTACCGGCCCAGAACCGATAGAACATAAAATGGTAGTGCCAGAACGCTCTGTTGTTATCCCTGGTTCTTATACCAAAAAATTCCCTGCCGGCGAGTACCAAGTGCCTTGCGCCCTGATCATCGGGAAAAGAAAGGAATCAACAGATAAAAAAACCTCACTTAACGATGCTTTAAGAGAGCATAATGTGGCAGTTTAAATAAGATATTTGGTGTAAGGTAAAAGGTTTAAGGTTTTGAACGCCTTAGATCTTAAACCTTTTACCTTTCTCCATAAAATACATGAAAATCGGATTTGAGGCTAAAAGGGCTTTCCAAAATTTTACTGGTTTGGGTAATTATGCTCGTTTTGTGATCAAAACTTTGTCTGATCATCAACCTCAAAACAAATATTTTCTTTACGCACCAAAAGCCGCTAACAACCTACGGACAAGTGTTTTATTCGGTTTAAAAAATGTGCGCATCAGAACTGCGCCAATCAGTTTTCTAAGATCTTATTGGCGTAGCAAAGGCGTTGTAAAAGATTTGATTAAAGATAAAATTGAACTATACCATGGTTTAAGCCATGAATTGCCTAAAGGTTTAAAGCAAGCAAATATCAAATCTGTTGTTACCATACATGATCTTATTTTTTTGCGCTTTCCTCACTACTTTAAATATCTGGATAGAAAAATCTATGGTCTTAAATTTCGGTCTGCTTGTAAAAATGCCGATAAGATTATCGCCATAAGCGAGCAAACAAAAAGAGACATCATCCATTTTTTTGGTACGGATGAGCAAAAAATAAAGGTAATTTACCAAGGTTGTGATCCTGCTTTTTATGAGCCAATATCAGCGGAAGCTAAAAAAACAATTACCGTAAAATACAATTTGCCTACTGATTTTTTGTTATGCGTTGGCACTTTAGAAGAACGTAAAAATCAACTCTTGATATTAAAATCATTGAAGCAATTGCCAAAGAGTTTTCAGTTGGTTTTAATTGGGAAAAAAACAGGGTATTTTACAACGATCAACAATTTTATTGAAAAAAATCAATTGCAAAATAGGGTTAAGATATTGTGTGATGTACCTTTTAATGATTTACCTAGCATTTATCAATTAGCCAAGATATTTATTTATACTTCACGCTTTGAAGGTTTTGGGATACCTATTTTAGAAGCTCTAAATTGCGGAATACCCGTAATTGCCTCTACAGGTTCTTGTTTAGAAGAAGCTGGCGGAAACCATTCGATTTATGTTTCCCCAGATAACGAAACCGAATTAGCCAAAGCCATTTTAAAGGTTTGGAACGATGAAATACTACAAGAAAAAATGATCTTAGAGGGCAAAGAATATGCTTTAAACTTTAGGGAAGAAAAAATTGCCGAAGACCTGATGCGGCTTTACAAAAACATTTGATTTCTAAAATTGTAATGCTTTTTTAAAATACCAAAATGAAACTAACCGTATGGGGTGCTGCCGAACAAGTTACGGGAAGTATGCACCTTTTAGAAATAGATAGCTATAAGATCTTGATTGATTGCGGCCTTGATTATGAGGGCGGCGTAGAATTGGGCCAAAACGAAAATTTCCCGTTTAATCCTTCAGATATCGATGTTGTGGTTTTAACCCATGCCCATATAGACCATAGCGGCAATTTACCAACCTTGGTAAAAAACGGTTTTGAGGGACAGATTTTATGCACCTACCCCACTGCAGATCTAACCCAACTATTACTTTCAGATTCTGTGAATATTTTTATGAGAAAGCAGGACAAATCTAAGCGTCACAGAAAATTCCATCGCAATAAAAACAGGGCTTTCAATAATGTGCAACCTCTTTATTTACAAAAACACGTAAATGATACCGCAGAAAGGTTTATAACCATCCCTTTTAATAAAGCTTTTGAGATCAATAAAAACATTACGCTTAAGCTGATACCAACTGGGCATTTATTGGGTGCGGCAGCGGCCCATTTTACCATTACAGAAAACGGAAAAACTAAAACCATTGCCTTTACAGGCGATATTGGCAGAAAGGACTATCCTGTTTTAAACGATCCAGAATATTTGCCAGAAACGCAGTTTTTAGTATGTGAATCTACTTATGGTGGGCGTTTACATTCTGATAAAGAAAAGTTAAGGGATGTTTTAATCAAAACTATTAAAGAAGCTTGTATTGCCCAAAAAGGCAGATTGATTATTCCTGCGTTTTCTGTTGGGCGTACGCAATCTTTGGTGTTTTCTTTAAACAAAATTTTTACCGATAGAGAGTTGCCCCCCATCCCTGTTTTTGTTGATAGCCCAATGGCAACCATGGCCACACAGACCTATAGAAAGCACCACAGATTTGTGAGCCAAGAATCCCGTTCTTTTTATAAAGATAAAGGCGATGGGTTTGAGTTTGAAAACCTCAGCTATGTTAAAGAATTAAAAGAAAGCAAAGAAATTTCTGATCATTTTGAGCCTTGCATCATTATTTCCTCTGCAGGGATGTTAGAAGGCGGGAGAATACAAGATCATTTGTTTTACAACATCCAAAATTTTTATGCAACCATTTTTTTTATCGGTTATTGTGCAAAGGGAACCTTAGGGCATAGATTATTGCGTGGAGATTCCATCGTAAATATCAATGGGAGAGAGCTTTCTGTTTTTGCAACCATCAAAAAAACCGATCTATTAAGTGGCCATGGCGATCATCAAGATTTACTTGATTATGTTACCGCTATTCCAAATAATTATCTAAAAAAAGTGTTTTTGGTACACGGCGATCCCGATAGCATGGATGCTTTAAAACAAAGCTTAGAGGAGAAAAATTTGGAGGTTATTATCCCTAAAAAAGGAATGATTTTTGAACTATAGCTGTTATGAAGTTTGTTTTTAAAGCCCTTAACAACCTAAATAAGAAAGTTTTACCAAAACTTTCTAAAAAAGACCCTTTAAAACTTACCAAAATTGAACAAGCTTTAATTGCTTATAGGTATTGGGTTTTATTAAAGTCTTTGGATTAATCAATCTCATGCGTTACCAAACCTGCTAAAAATTTAGGTTCAAACCAAGTTGATTTTGGTGGCATTGTACCCCCTAAATTAGCAATTTGTATCAGATCATTTACAGAAGTTGGATAAAGGAAGAAAGCCAGATCAAATTTTCCGCTATCGATCATTTGCAAATGAAGCTCTATATCTATTTTGCCTCCCAAAAAATAAAGCTTTTCGTCTTCACGTGGGTCTTCCACGTTAAATAGTGGCTTCAAGATCAATTCTTGTAAAAGGCTAACATCCAAATCATGCAAAATATTTTTGTTTAAAAAACTATTTAGATTTACCTGATAAGCTTTTTGCTGATAGTAAAACCCAACTAAATGTTCTTTTTTGGGGATGATATCCCGTTTATCTATCTCTTTGATCTCGAAATTTGCCTTAAGAAATTCAAGTATTTCTATATGGTCAAATAGATGGTTTAGTTTCAGGAAACGATGAAATGGGAGGATCTCTAACTGATCAGCGCTAATGTAAACTGATGAAAAATAATTATATTCCTCTGTGCCTTGATGTTTAGGGTTTAATACCCTACGCTGCTGGCCAAAGCTGCAGGCCGCTGCGGCCCTATGATGCCCATCAGCAATATAAGTTGCTGGCATTTGTGCAAAAATTGATTGGATCTCAAGAACAATATCGCTATCACAGACCTTCCAGATTTGATGCTGTTCATCAGTTATAAAAAAATCTAGATCAGCAGGTTTTAATTTTTCCTTTTCTATAATTTGGTCTAAATCATCATTTTTAGCATAGGTAATCAAAACCGGATTTGCATCTAAACCAGTTTGCTGCAAATATTCTACTAAACCTTTTTCACGTTCTATGCGTGTTAATTCATGCCTTTTGATATTGTTAGAAAGGTAATCCTCTATGTTAGAGACTGCCCAGATCCCTGTTTTAGTCTTGCCTTTATAAGTTTTAGCATAAATATAAATAGATTCTGTACGGTCTCTCACTAATGTTCCGTTTTGGATAAAATCATCAAAGTTTTCTGCTATTTTCTTAAATGCTATCTCTTGTTTAGAGCCTCGCAAATAATAGTTCTCAATCTTTGGGACCAATAAATGCACAAAACTAGAGGGGTTTAAGGCACCTATTACCTTTGCAGATGAAATTGTTAAGTTCTCTAGCCCTATCACAACATCTGCCGCTTTGTTTTGAGGAGGTAAAATTGCTTTAAAAGGTTTAATATTGGGCATATTTGCTATATAGGTAACTCCAAATGTAAATAATTTTTAGTTGAGGGCTATACGATACTAAAATTAATTGATCTGTATTCTAATGCGCTATGCTATATTTGCAAATGGCAATTAAACAAGTTCCCGTAACTATTTTAACTGGTTTTTTGGGTGCGGGTAAAACCACCCTGCTAAACCATATCATCAAAGAAAACCCCAATATCAAATTTGCGATAATTGAAAATGAGTTTGGAGAAATAAATATTGATAGTGAGCTGGTTATAAAAACCGATGAGAATATATTCGAACTTTCTAATGGTTGTATATGTTGCTCGTTAAACGGAGATTTGTTTGAGGTTTTAAACAAGCTGGTTACCGGAAAATACCATTACGACCATTTAATTATAGAAACCACGGGTATTGCAGATCCAAGTGCCGTTGCAGCAACTTTTATGAAAGATTTTAACGTACAAACTGCCTTTAAATTAGACGGGACGGTTTGTTTGGTAGATGTAAAGAACGTTTTGGATGTTTTGGGTGTTGATGAGGAAGCCAATAAACAAATTGCTTTTGCAGATTATATGGTGTTTAATAAATGTGCAGAGTTTGACAAGGGTTTTATCCATAATGTTAAAAAGATTATACAACAGGTTAACCCATTTGCGGCAACCGCTTTTACAGATTTTGCCAAAATCGATACAAAAGAACTGCTAAATTTAAAAGCTTATGAAAAAGTAAAAAATCCTTTTCGCTTGGGCATCGGCTCATCAAAAAAACCAAATATCCTTGCTGCAAAGCTAGAAAATCACCACAACGAAATCGCTTCACAAAGCTTTATTATTAAAGAAAGCTTTGATCTGATAAAATTGAGGCATTATTTAACGGTAATGCTATTTATACAAGGAGGCTCTTTTTATAGGATAAAAGGGATATTAAATATTGAAGGTTTAACCAAGAGATTAATCGTACAATCAGTAAAAGCCGCACCGGTTTTTATTGATGGGGATGAATGGCAGGATAATGAAACAAGAGAAACCAAACTGGTTTTTATAGGAAAAAAATTGAGAAGGGATATTTTAGCAAAAGGATTAAACCAATGCCTTTTTAACTAAAGATCGCAACAAATGCCCAATCAAGTTTTTTTATCTAAAAAGAGATTTTTTTTATATCTTGATAAAACAAAAAAACCTACTTAGTGTAATTTGTACAATAAGAAGATTTTGTTAATTTAGACCACCTAATAAATTTAAAATGATTTTAATAGCAGACGGCGGCTCCACTAAAACAAGTTGGTGCTTAATTGATGAAAGCGGTAAAAAAATAATGTTTCATACCGAAGGTTATAACCCCTATTTTTCTGATACAGAATATATTATAGATTCTATGAATAAAAATATGCCTTCAGATTTACCCATAGATAAAATCACAGAGGTGCATTATTATGGCGCAGGTGTACATAATGAAGAAAAAGCAGAAGTTGTTGCCAAAGCGATGGAAGTTATATTTAAAAAAGCAAAAGTACATATAGACCACGATCTAATGGCCGCAGCAAGAGCATTACTAGGGAACAAAAGGGGTTTTGCTGCAATTTTAGGCACCGGCACAAATACTTGTATCTATGATGGGGAAGGATTAGAGATGAACATAGATTCTTTAGCCTATATCTTAGGAGATGAGGGAAGCGGTTGTTACATCGGCAAAAAATTATTGAGCGATTATTTAAGGGGTTATATGCCCAAAAACGTTAGGGATTCTTTTTGGGAAACCTTTAAGCTTACCCCGGATGATATTTTAGAAGCTATCTATAAAAAACCATTGCCCAATAGATTTTGCGCAAGTTTCAGCAAATTTGTTTATGATATTACGGTAAATATAGAGTACTCTAGAAACATAGTAAAAACATCATTTAAAGATTTTTTCGAGAATTTAGTGAGCCATTACCCCAACTACCAAGATTACGAATTTAATTGCATAGGTTCTGTTGCTTATAACTTTAGAAACGTTTTAGAAGAAACCGCCCTAGAGTACGGAATGAAAATGGGTAAGATTTTACGCACCCCTATTGATGATCTAGTGATTTATCACCAAGAACATAAAGTATAACTTAAGATTGAAATTTATCCGTTTTGGATAAAATATAAAAAACTCAAAATCAATATTTTAAATCGGTTTTGGGTTTTTTTTTGATTTATGGTTTATTAATTGTTAAATCAAAATTCAAATCTTTAGAATTACATGAGCATAGCCATAGTCTTAGGATTATTAGTTTTAGCAATAATCCTTTTTGCCACAGAAATAGTAACCGTTGATGTGGTTACCGTTTTTATCCTAATTGCGCTATGCCTCTTCAAAATCATCACGCCACAAGAAGCTTTTGATGGTTTTTCTAGCGATTTCATCATCATCCTTGCCGCCATATTCATTATGGTTGGTGCGCTAAAGAAAACCGGGGTTATTGATACTTTTATAGCCCGATTGGTAAATTTCAAGAAACATTCGCCAAAGCTTATCTTATTCTTTGTGATGATTGTTTCTGCCCTCACTTCGGGGTTTATGAACAACACCACAATAACCGCCTTAATGTTAAATCCCACCATTGGGATGTCTAAAATGTCTGGCATTGCCCCTTCTAAGATGCTGATGCCTTTATCATTTGCCTCTATTTTGGGTGGCACTTGTACTTTAATTGGCACTTCTACCAATGTTGCCGTAAGCGGCTATATCGCCGAGCAAGGTTTACCAAGAATTGGAATGTTCGATTTTTTACCCATCGGCCTCGTACTTTTAGGCGTTGGCATTTTATATATGATGACAATTGGCCAAAGTTTGTTGCCAGTTAATTCTAAAGAAGATCTAGAGGATGATTATAGCGTAAGAAAATATTTGAGCGAGGCCGTAGTTTTAGAAAAATCGCCAATGATAGGGCAAAAGATAGCAGATTCTGATATCTCGAAACAAGGTTTTACGATTGTTTCTATCATCCGTGATAAACAGAATTTTGTCCCCAATATGTTTACCAAGATAAATGTAAACGACGTAGTTTTAATCAAAGGAAATGTTGATGATCTTCTAAAGATAAAAGATCTAGAAGGTGTAGAAATTAAAGCAGATCTATTAGGCCTAGATAGTGAAGAAAACGAATTGCATCTAGCCGAATTAATGGTAGTTGGGGGATCCGAAACTTTAAGAAACACTATAGAGCGCATCAATTTTAGGCAACGCTACGGCCTGGGGATCTTGGCCATTTACAGAAAAGGGAAAACCATGCGTGAAAAAATTGGTAAACTAAAGCTAAAGGTTGGAGACCTAATTTTGGTACAAGGCCAAAAAGAAAGCATAGATCTAATAAGGACCAACGAAGACGATTTTATTATTTTAGAAGATTATAAACCAAACCTTCACTTAAAAAGAAAAGGGATCTTTACACTTCTGTTCTTCGCCTTATCCATAATTTTAGGTACAACCGGCATGCTTCCTTTATCTATATCATTTTTGATAGGCGCATTGTTAACCGTGGCCTTTAGGTGCATAAACCCAGAAGAAATTTACGATGATATAGATTGGCGTTTGCTGGTTTTAATTGGTGGGATGAGTGCCTTTGGAATTGCCATGACAAAAACCGGAGCAGATAAATTTGTTGCAGACTATATCATCGCTATTTTCCAACCTATGGGCACTTATGGTATTTTAAGTGGCTTTATAATCCTTACCGTGTTACTTACCCAACCCTTAAGTAATGCTGCCGCGGCTTTAGTAGTGTTGCCCATCGGTTTACAAACTGCACACCAATTGGGTGTAAGCCCACTCACTTTTGCCATTGCCATTATGCTTTCCGCATCGGTATCTATGCTTACCCCTTTTGAACCTTCCTGTATTTTGGTATATGGCCCAGGCAAATACAAATTTTTTGATTTTGTTAAGGTTGGGGGTATTTTAACCTTTATATTAATGGCAATTTTAGTGGTTATTATACCTTTCTTTTTCCCCTTTAAAGGATAAAGTTTTGCTAAAGCTTAAAATTGAAAACACGGTAAAATGGAATTTATGGGAATAACAGAGGCCAACAAAAAAGCCCCAGATCTAACGATTGAGGCTTTTTTTGTGGTGCCTGCTGGGATCGAACCAGCGACACAAGGATTTTCAGTCCTTTGCTCTACCGACTGAGCTAAGGCACCCTACCATTCCCTAATGGTAATTGTTAGGGATTGCAAATGTAGGCTCTTTTTGTTAAAAAGCAAATTCTTTTATCAAAAATCACGGCTTCAAAACAAGCAAAAACTCAATTAATTAAAAATCAACCAATTAAATTCTATACTAATGCTAATTTTGAATTAAATAAAAAATATTATGCTTGCATAGTAAATTTTCTAATCTTGTTTCTTTATCTTAGCTACCCATAAAGCCAATATATGATAAGCCAAATTATTTTTTCTTTAATATTTATTGCTGCCGTTGTATGCTTTACGCTGCAAGTCAGAAAAATCATACGCAACATCAACTTAGGGAAAAGCATCAATAGATCAGATAACCCTAAAGAAAGATGGCGTATAATGGCTAAAATAGCCTTGGGCCAAAGTAAAATGGTGGTTCGGCCTGTGGCAGGGATCATGCACATATTTGTATATGTTGGTTTTGTCATCATCAATTTAGAAGTATTAGAAATCATCATCGATGGGATATTTGGCACACATCGCATATTCTCATTTTTGGGCGGTTTTTATAATTTCCTGATCGGTTCTTTCGAGATTTTAGCCTTGCTAGTTTTAATTGGGGTACTGGTGTTTTTAGCCAGAAGGCTAATAATTGGCTTAAAAAGATTCTCTGGGGTAGAAATGACAGCTTGGCCAAAATCAGATGCCCTCTATATTTTATTGATAGAAGTATTGTTAATGTTAGCTTTCTTAACCATGAATGCCGCCGATCATAAATTACAAATATTGGGTTACTCTCATTATATTAAAGCGGGCAGCTTTCCTATTTCTGGTTTTTTAGTTGGTTTGTTGCCCAATTCGGCATCGTCTTTAGAAATAATAGAAAGAAGCTGCTGGTGGTTCCATATCCTAGGCATATTGGCTTTTTTAAACTACCTACCTTTCTCAAAGCACTTCCATATCATTTTGGCATTTCCCAATACTTGGTACAGCAACCTTAATAATAAAGGCAAATTCAATAATATGGATGCCGTAACCAATGAGGTCAAAGCCATGCTAGACCCTTCTTTTGCGCCTCCTCCAGCAGATGCTATCGGACGTTTCGGGGCAAAGGATGTGCAAGATTTGAATTGGGTGCAACTAATGAATGCTTATACCTGCACAGAGTGCGGCAGGTGTACTTCCGTTTGCCCTGCAAACCAAACCGGCAAATTGCTCTCACCTCGTAAGATTATGATGGATACCAGAGACAGATTAGATGAAGTGGGCAAAAACACAGAAAAGCATGGCAAAGGTTATGATGATGGCAAAACATTGTTAGATGATTTTATTTCTAGGGAAGAAATTTGGGCTTGTACTACCTGCAACGCTTGCGTAGAAGCTTGCCCTGTAAATATTGATCCGCTTTCTATCATCATAGATTTGAGAAGGTATGCGGTAATGGAAGAATCTAAGGTAACCGGCAGTTTGAACGCCATGTTCTCTAATGTAGAAAATAATGGGGCTCCATGGAAATACTCTCCAGCAGATAGATTAAACTGGGCAGAAAAGGAATAGAATTTGGGCGTTTTATCCACCAGCTGGCGGATTACACTATATCTCTATTGCCATTTGATAAATGATAAAAGGCAAAAAAGCCTGCCCGAAAAACAGGCAAGGATGCCGTTCCAATCGTTAAAGCAAATAACTAAAAACAAATAAACTCATCTCAATAGTGATAAACGAACTTTTTTACTGATTAACTTAAATAATAGTGAACCAATGAACTCAACTATAAAAATACCAACAATGGCAGAAATGATGGCCGCCGGAGAAAAACCAGAAATACTTTTTTGGGTTGGTTGTGCTGGTAGTTATGATGAAAGGGCGCAACGCATTACCAAGGCTTTCGCTAAGATATTAACCCATGTAGGTATTAAATTTGCCGTTTTAGGTACCGAAGAAAGTTGCACTGGCGATCCAGCAAAAAGAGCAGGAAACGAATTCCTTTTCCAGATGCAGGCAATGGTTAATATCCAAGTTTTGGATGGTTACGATGTTAAAAAAATAGTAACCGCTTGCCCGCATTGTTTTAACACCATTAAAAATGAATATCCGGGCTTAGGCGGTAATTATGAAGTTATCCATCACACGCAATTGATCCAAGAACTGATTAATGATGGAAAACTGAAAGCAGAAGGTGGGAATTTTAAAGGGAAAAAAATAACTTTTCACGACCCATGTTACTTAGGGAGAGGAAACGGTGTTTATGAAGCACCCCGAAAAGCATTAGAGATTTTAGATGCCGATTTGGTAGAACTTAAAAGATGTAAATCTAACGGTTTGTGCTGCGGTGCGGGTGGCGCACAAATGTTTAAAGAACCAGAAAATGGTAAAAAAGATGTAAATATTGAACGGATGGAAGATGTTCTTGAATCTAAAGCAAACGTTTTGGCAGTTAGTTGTCCGTTCTGTATGACCATGATGAACGATGGCGTAAAGCATTTTAACAAAGAACAAGAAATAGAAGTGTTAGATATTGCAGAAATTACCGCTAAAGAAAATAATTTGTAATTACCTGCTGATCGGGTTAGGCTTATATTTTTAAACCTTAAAGCAGCCTCGTGATTAATATTGTTATTATGGATGACCATAAGCTATTTGCTTAAGGTTTAGCAAACATCTCCTTAATGATGATGGGGATTTAAACGTTAAAGCTATTTTTAATGATGTTAATCTTTAATAGATTATATCTGCAACTTAACCGCAGATATTGCTGTCATAGAGTTGGATATGCCACAATTTGATGGTAAGAGCATTCTAATAAAACTTCAAGGGAGTAAAATCGAAGCTTGAATTCAAGTAAAAAATGGGTGTTTTCTATTTATGCAGAAAAAATCTACTTTATGTAATATCAAAAAATCGCTGAAAAGCTATTTCTTTCTACTTTCACGATAGATACGCACAGAAATAATATTATCAAAAAAATTGAGGTTAAGAATACTGCGGAATTGGTAAAATTTGCGATTGAGCAAAACTTAGACTGATGGAAAGGCTCACATCAATCATCTTTAAATAAAAAGAATTCAAGATCTTGATGTGAGCCAGTATTTTACTACTTTAGTACAAATTCTTTTACAAATACCTGATGCCTTTTTAAAAGGGAATCGGTATATCTATCATTGCTGGGATATAATTTTATACTGTTTTTAGGGTAAAAAACATTGTTGTTTTTATTATCCTCGCTTGCTTTAACTTTTTTTTCATTAGCCAACATCGTACCAAGAATTACTGTATGGGCAGCCAAAATGATAAACATTCCAAATAAATAATATGATTTAAGTGTTTTCATTTTCTACTCTGTATTGCTAGCCACAAGGTATCAATTAAAAAACAAAATGCAAACACCAAAAATTAGGTGCCTGCTAAATCTTTCGAAAAAATTGACTTGCTTTTAGCCAGATATAGCCCCAATAATATCATATTGGGTAATAATTTCTATTTTCCCGTCAATATCTTCTACCAAAACTGCAGAATTCTCCTTATTTATCAGTCCAGATATTTTATCGATAGACGTATTTAGATCTACAAAAGGAAAAGACGCCGTTTGGATGCTAGATACCTTAGATGATTTTATAGCAGGATTTTCTAACAAGGCATTTAAAATATCGCTTTCTGTAACTCGCCCAATAACCATCCCTTTTTGTGTAACGGGTATTTGAGAGATATACAACGCTTTCATGGTATTAATTGCTTCTAAAACGGTTTTCTCACTATCAATGGTAACCATTTCTTGAGGCTCTCTTTTGGCTAAAATAGATTTTGCGGTAAGCTTTTCATCTTCTAAAAAACCGCGTTCTCTTAACCAATCGTCATTAAACATTTTTCCCATATACCGCGAGCCGTGATCATGAAAAATTACCACTACCAAGTCTTGGGGCTTTAAATGCTCTTTTAACTGCAACAAACCGGCAATTGCGGCACCGGCAGAGTTACCGGCAAATATTCCTTCTTTACGGGCAATTTCCCTTGTCATTAAGGCAGCATCCTTATCAGTTACTTTTTCAAACCTATCGATCAAATCAAAATTCACGTTTTTGGGCAAAAAATCTTCTCCTATCCCCTCGGTAATATAAGGATAAACCTCTTTCTCATCAAAAATACCTGTTTCTTTATATTTCTTAAATACCGATCCGTAGGTATCAATCCCCCAAAGTTTGATATTGGGGTTTTTCTCTTTCAAATATTTTCCGGTTCCAGAAATTGTACCCCCGGTACCCACCCCAACTACTAAATGTGTAATTTTCCCTTCGGTTTGCTCCCAAATCTCTGGCCCTGTTTGTTCATAATGTGCCGCAGAATTTGAAAGGTTATCGTATTGGTTTGGTTTCCAAGAATTTGGTGTTTCTCGTTCTAAACGTGTGGAAACCGAATAATAAGAACGGGGATCTTCTGGTTCCACATCTGTTGGGCAAACAATTACCTCGGCACCAAATGCTTTTAAAGCATCTACTTTTTCTTTAGATTGCTTATCTGTGGTTGTAAAAATACATTTATACCCTTTTATTACGGCTGAGATGGCCAAGCCCATTCCGGTATTTCCAGAGGTACCTTCAATAATGGTTCCGCCGGGTTTTAATTTGCCATTTCTTTCAGCATCCTCTATCATTTTAATGGCCATTCTGTCTTTTATAGAATTCCCAGGATTGGTAGTTTCTATTTTAGCGAGAACAGTTGCCTCTATATCTTTGGTTAATTTATTGAGCTTTACCAAAGGAGTGTTCCCGATCGTTTCTAGAATATTATTGTACCACATATTGTAAAGTTACGCAATTGCAGGCTTTTTGTTGTTCTTTATAAGTTAATTGGTATAGAACAAAAATTGTTCTAACATTAGAGAACATTAGAGACTTGTTTTTTGAAACAAAAAAAAGAGCCTGATTAAAGTTTATCAAATAATTTGCGCAGAGATCTAAAACAAAAAATACGCTATAAATTTTAAAAAGAAGCTTTACCCATTATTTTTTGGGTATTTTTTGATAATTAATTCAAGTTGCTAGTTAATTGCTTTGCTTAATTGCAAACCAAAAACAAACAGGGTTAATTTTATTAGAAA
>NZ_JAEHFY010000007.1 GCF_016623585.1 Pedobacter segetis | reverse complement strand
AATCCGTAGGATTCAAATATTTATAACAAAGTGGTATGCTCAACAATCATGTCAATCAAACCAAAAGATTATGCCGTTTTAAATCATAATGAAAGTTTTGCGAACTAACACTAGAAATAACGTTCTAAGTGGAAAAAAAGCTTATTTTAAGAATTTCAACATATTTAACCTATACCAGAATCCGTAGGATTCAAATATTTATAGAAAACAATAAAGAATTTAACGACCCCATCGGGGTCGAATGTCAAAAAAATGGATAATTTAAAAATCCATAAAAAAGGTTTGAGCAAAACCCAAACCTTTCTTTAATCATTATAAAATATAATTATGCTTCAACGTCTTCTTTAGCGGCTAAATATCTTTCCGCTTCTAAAGCAGCCATACAACCGGTACCAGCCGCGGTAACCGCTTGGCGGTAAATCTTGTCTTGCGCATCACCGCAAACAAAAACACCCTCAATTTCTGTTGCAGTAGAATCTGGTTGGGTAATGATATAACCCACATCATCCATAGTTAACCAATCTTTAAAGATATCTGTGTTAGGTTTATGGCCAATGGCAACAAAAAAACCCGTTGCCGGAACATCGGTTTCTTCTCTTGTTACATTATTAACCACCTTAACAGCGGTTACGCCTTTACCATCGCCTAAAATTTCTTTGGTTTCAGAGTTATATAAAATCTCTATGTTCTTGGTTTTTAAAACCCTATTAACCATTGCTTTAGAAGCCCTAAACTCATCTCTACGCACCAACATGGTTACTTTATTACAAAGTTTAGCCAAATAGGTAGCTTCTTCTGCAGCGGTATCTCCTGCCCCAACAATTACCACATCTTGGTTTTTAAAGAAAAAACCATCACAAACCGCACAGGCAGAAACCCCAAAACCATTATATTTTTCTTCTGATGGCAAGCCCAACCACTTTGCGGTTGCACCTGTAGAAACGATTACGGTATCAGCCAAAATAGTGGTATTTTCATCAACTATCACCTTATGTACTGGGCCAGAAAAATCTACATTAGAAACATATCCAAACCTGATGTCGGTTCCAAAACGTTCTGCTTGTTTACGGAAATCTTCCATCATTTCTGGGCCCATTACGCCACCTGGGTAACCTGGGAAATTCTCTACATCTGTGGTTTGTGTTAATTGCCCGCCCATTTGCATCCCAGTAATCATTACTGGTTTTAAATCTGCCCTAGCGGCATATATGGCAGCTGTATAGCCTGCCGGCCCCGAACCTATGATTAGGCATTTTACGTGTTCTAATTCTTCTGACATGATTTTCTATTGATGTGCAAATTTAATGTTTTGCCAACAGATCCCAAACGTTATTATCTATTGTGAGATAGGGATGAATTATTTGCACCAAAAACCTGATGATTTGCCAAACGGCATATCAATAAATTTTTTAACACAATGATAAAACTGCGTTTAATTTTAAACAAAACAACTGAATTTTCTATCTTTGCGGCTTCTAATAAAAAATTTTAAATGAGCCAACCCGTAAAAATCAAAAACGCCTTAATTTCTGTTTATTATAAAGATAATTTAGAACCGATAATTCATCAACTAAACAAATTAGGAGTAAATATCTACTCTACTGGTGGCACAGAAAAATTTATTAAAGATTTAGGTGTAGATGTTATCCCGGTAGAGGATTTAACTTCATATCCTTCTATTTTAGGTGGCCGTGTAAAAACCTTGCATCCAAAGGTTTTTGGTGGTATCTTAACAAGAAGGGATCATGAAGGAGACGAAGCGCAAATCGCCGAATATGAAATCCCCGAGATTGATTTGGTAATTGTTGATCTATACCCGTTTGAAGAAACCGTAAAATCCGATGCTTCAGAACAAGACATCATAGAAAAGATTGATATTGGCGGTATTTCTTTGATTAGGGCTGCGGCAAAAAACCATAAAGATGTGGTAATCATTGCTTCTAAAGATGATTATAATGCGCTAAATGATTTATTGGAAACCCAAAATGGCGAAACTACTTTAGCGCAACGTAAAGTATTTGCTAGAAATGCCTTCAATATTTCATCACATTACGATACCGCGATTTTTAATTGGTTTAATAAAGATGAAGATGCCTTAACCGTTTTTAAAAAAAGCGAGCAAAAAGCTGCAGTTTTACGTTACGGCGAAAATCCTCATCAAAAAGGTTACTTCTATGGCGATTTAGAGGCGATGTTTGAAAAGCTGAACGGCAAGGAGCTTTCTTATAATAATTTGGTTGATGTTGATGCGGCAGTTGCTTTAATTGATGAGTTTACAGAACCTACCTTTGCCATTTTGAAACATACCAATGCTTGCGGTGTTGCATCAAGGCCTCAATTATTTGATGCTTGGAACGACGCCCTAGCTTGCGACCCAATTTCTGCCTTTGGTGGCGTTTTGATCTGCAATGGCGAAGTAGATGAGGCAACTGCATCTGAAATAAATAAGCTGTTTTTTGAGGTTTTAATTGCCCCTTCTTATTCTGAAGAAGCAGAAAAAGTAATCACTTCTAAAAAGAATCGTATCATATTAAAAAGAAAAGACGTTCTTCTTCCTAATAAATTATTTAAAACTTTGTTAAACGGCGTGATAGAACAAGATAAAGACAATACGGTTGAAGGGCCAGAACTGATGAAAACGGTTACCGAAAAATCTCCTTCACAACAAGAATTAAACGATCTTTATTTTGCCAATAAATTGGTAAAACATACAAAATCTAACACCATCATTTTTGCAAAAAACAATACATTAATTGCTAGTGGAGTTGGGCAAACATCAAGGGTAGATTCTTTAAAACAAGCCGTTGTAAAAGCAGAAAGTTTTGGTTTCGATTTAAAAGGGGCGGTAATGGCATCTGATGCTTTTTTCCCCTTCCCAGATTGCGTAGAGTTGGCCTCAGAGGCTGGGGTTACGGCAATTTTACAACCAGGAGGTTCTATAAAAGATCAAGATTCTATAGATATGGCCAATAAAAAAGGCATTTCTATGGTTACAACAGGGGTGCGTCATTTTAAACATTAAAAATAGTCCTAAACAATATTTTTTTGTTTAGAATTAGAATAAAGATCATACTTTTACAAAAACATAATCTATAAATGGGTTTATTCAATTGGTTTACACAAGAAATAGCAATAGATTTAGGTACAGCTAATACCTTAATCATCCATAACGATAAAGTAGTGGTAGATGAGCCGTCTATCGTTGCTTTTGATAGAACAACAAATAAAGTTATCGCTATTGGCCGCCAAGCCATGCAAATGGAAGGCAAGACCCACGAAAACATCAAAACCGTACGCCCGCTTAAAGATGGTGTTATTGCAGACTTTAATGCTGCCGAATATATGATCAGGGGAATGATAAAGATGATCAATGGTGGTAAAGGTTGGTTTTTTCCTTCTTTAAGAATGGTAATCTGTATCCCTTCTGGTATTACCGAGGTAGAAAAAAGAGCCGTAAGGGATTCTGCAGAAATAGCTGGCGCAAAAGAGGTTTATTTGATCCACGAGCCAATGGCTGCTGCCGTGGGTATTGGAATTGATGTGGAAGAACCAATGGGAAATATGATCATTGATATAGGCGGTGGTACTACTGAAATCGCCGTCATCGCCCTTTCGGGGATAGTTTGCGATCAATCTATACGTGTAGCTGGTGATAATTTCGATTCTGATATCGTAAATTATATCCGTCGCCAACATAATATTATGATTGGTGATCGTACCGCTGAAAGGATTAAAATTGAAGTGGGTTCTGCCCTTCC
Organism: Pedobacter segetis; assembly: GCF_016623585.1. Classification (GTDB taxonomy): domain Bacteria; phylum Bacteroidota; class Bacteroidia; order Sphingobacteriales; family Sphingobacteriaceae; genus Pseudopedobacter; species Pseudopedobacter segetis. The sequence continues at coordinate 167,751 of NZ_JAEHFY010000007.1, read as the reverse complement.
AGAACTTCAAGATGCCCCTGCCGATTTTGCGGTTCAAGGCCGTGATCTGATGACAGGCGTACCAAAACAAATTACCGTTTCCTACACAGAAATTGCCCATTGTTTGGATAAATCTATTTCTAAAATTGAAGAAGCGATTTTAAAGGCACTCGAAATTACACCGCCAGAGCTTTCTGCCGATATTTATCAGACCGGTATATATTTAACTGGCGGAGGCGCATTATTAAGAGGTTTGGATAAGCGTGTAAGCTCTAAAACAAAATTGCCCGTACACGTTGCAGATGATCCTTTGAGGGCCGTTGTTAGAGGAACTGGCATTTCACTAAAAAATATTGCGAACTTTAAGTTTTTGATGCAGTAATTTTTGAGAATATAGATTTAAGAGAATATGTAATAAAAAGCAAGGATCCAAATGTTCTTGCTTTTTTTATGGTTCATTGATTTACTCAATTGAAATATCTAAGGTTATTTAAAAGCCATCAGATATTAAATTCCGCATAATTCGGATTTTAATAACTTAAAAGGTTTTGGATATTCGGCTTATCAAAATTCAATAAAATGGAAACACAGGCAACCATCAACTATAAAAGAATTGCTGAAGCAATAGATTTTATCAACCAAAACTTCAAAAACCAACCTAGTTTAAGCCAAATAGCCGAAAAAATAAATTTAAGTCCCGATCATTTCCAACGTTTATTTACCGAATGGACAGGTACAAGCCCTAAGAAATTCCTTCAGTACATCAATATATAACATGCTAAAAAAATATTACAAGAAAAACAAGCCACTTTATTTGATACCGCTTATGAAACAGGTTTATCAAGTACCAGCCGTTTACACGAATTATTTATAAATATAGAAGGGATGACACCCGCAGAATATAAAAACGGAGGTAAGAATCTGGTGATCAGTTACAGTTTTACTGAAAGTAATTTTGGTTCTTTAATTGTAGCCTCTACCCTAAAAGGGATTTGTTATATGGCTTTTGAGAATGATGAAACACAAGCAATTGATAATTTGAGGCTTAAATTCCCAAACGCCGTATTCAAAAAAAAGCTAGATAGGCTACAACAAAATGCCTTACATATCTTTCAAAAAGAGTGGACAAACCTCCATCAAATTAAACTTCATTTAAAAGGGACAGATTTTCAACTAAAAGTTTGGGAAACTCTTTTAAAGATACCTATGGGGCAATTATCAACTTACGGGGATATTGCCCATCAAATTGATAAACCAACGGCATCTAGGGCTGTGGGCACAGCAATTGGCAGCAACCCGGTTGCATTGTTAATTCCATGTCATAGGGTAATACAATCTACTGGCAATTTTGGTGGCTATATGTGGGGTAGCACAAGAAAAAAAGCCATTATTGGTTGGGAAAGCGCAATTACCAATTTTGAAAGTTTATGATAGCTATTAAATAAAAATGGACTTATTTGAACAAACATTAGATAAATCTAAAAATCTGCTTCCTTACCAAGGTACCGTAAACTATTATGGTAAAATAATGGGCAAAGCGCAGGCCGAAGGTTATTTGAACAAACTCTTGGAAACTATTGATTGGAAAAACGATGAAGCCATCATTTTTGGTAAGAAGATTATCACCAAAAGAAAAGTAGCATGGTATGGAGAAAAACCTTTTGGATATACTTATTCTAAAACTACAAAATATGCGCTGCCTTGGACAAATGAACTTTTAGAACTAAAATTATTGATAGAAAAAGAAAGCGGAGAAACCTTTAACTCTTGTCTTTTAAACCTTTACCATACAGGAGAAGAAGGAATGGCTTGGCATAGCGATGCTGAAACAGATCTAAAAAAAGACGCAGCCATTGCTTCAATGAGTTTTGGTGCAGAACGTAAATTTGTTTTTAAAAACAAAGAAACCAAACATAAAGTAGCACTAATTCTAGAAAACGGAAGTCTTTTAATTATGAAAGGTACCACACAAACATACTGGCTCCATAGGCTACCATCAACTAAAACAAATTTAAGATTAAGGGTAAACCTTACCTTTAGAACCATTGCTACCCCTATTTGTTAAAAGATATTTTGGTAATTGGTTGTTTTAAACAAAAAACAGGTTAACGATAATCTTTAAGTCTTATGAGATTTTTAAAAAAAGCATTGGAACATAAAAAATCTAATTTAAAGATGGTTTCTTAGTTAGGGGTTATCAAGTTTCATAATTGAGAAATTATTGGTGCAAAGGCCTCTGCTTTACCATCCCGCCGTAAGTATCATCAACGGTGTGCATTACAATAAAAGCTCCTTTATCTATGTTTTTAACCAGGTTCTTTAATCTGGAAACTTCTAATCTGGTAACTACGGTAAAAACGATTTTAAGGTTAACCTCGTCAGGATTAGTATCACTGATAAAACCTCTTTCTCCTTTATAAATGGTTACGGCCCTTCCCATTACCTTGGTTATTACTTTCCTTATTTCTTCGTTTTTAGATGAGATAATGGTTACACCTATATATTCTTCTATACCATGGATGATAAAATCTACTGTTTTAGAGGCCGATAAATAAGTTAAAATAGCATATAGAGCTGTTTCTATATTGATGATATAAGCTGCAACACCAAAAATCAAAATATTGAATACCAATATAATATCACCAACGCTTAAACTTATTTTTCTAGAAATAAAAAGTGCCAAAACTTCTGTTCCGTCAATTACCGCCCCTCCCCTAATCGCCAAGCCAATTCCAGCTCCTAAAAAGAATCCACCAAATACGGCAATCAGTAATTTATCAGAGGTAACGATAGGATAAAAATCAAAAGAAACCATTAAAGCAAGGCCGGCAATAGCTAAAACCGTTTTAAAGGCAAACATTTTAGAAATTTGCTTTAAGCCTAACAAAACAAATGGAATATTGACCAAAACCACCAATGCGCCCAGAGAATATCCGGTTTTAACATTTAGCAAAAGAGAAATGCCCATTGCCCCGCCATCTAAAAAATGATTGGGCAGTAAAAAACTTTTAAGGCCAAAGCTTGCGGCTATAATTCCGGCAACTATAAAAAATAGTTCTTTGAATATAATACCAAAATTGGCTTTTCGGTATGCTAATTGCGCTTTTCTTTTAAATCCCATGCTCGGTTAAGATAAAAAATTAAGCGTTTTAAATCTTAATAAAAATCATTTTATCAATAAATAAAATCATGACTTTAAAAAGTACCAATCCGTTTAACGGAAAAACCATTAAAACTTATAAAGAACACACCTCTAAAGAAATAGAAAAAAAGATTGCTCAAACCCATCAATCTTGGTTGGTTTGGAAGGATAGCTCTTTTAAAGAACGTTCTTCATTAATGCTGAAACTGGCAAAAGTGGTAAAATCTAAAAAAGAGGTTTTGGCAAAGCTGATGACCCAAGAAATGGGAAAACCATATTTAGAGGGTATAGCCGAAGCTGAGAAGTGTGCCTTGGTTTGTGAATATTATGCTAAAAATGCCGAAGACTTTTTAAAAGATAGGGTTATAAAAACAGATGCTTCTAAAAGTTTTGTCGCTTTTGAGCCTATTGGAGTTGTTTTAGCCATAATGCCATGGAACTTTCCATTTTGGCAAGTCTTTAGGTTTTTAGCACCAAACTTAATGGCGGGTAATTGCGGAGTTTTAAAACACGCATCTAACGTTAGCGGCTGTGCTTTATCGATAGAAGAAATGGTTTTAAAAGCTGGTTTTCCAAAATATGTATTTCAAACTTTATTGGTAAGTGGTAAAAAAGTTAATCCAATCATAGAAAATAGGTTTATAAAAGCAGTTACTTTAACAGGAAGTACACAAGCGGGGAAAAAAGTTGCAGAAAAAGCAGGTTCGGTATTAAAAAAATGTGTTTTAGAATTGGGAGGTAGCGATCCATATATCATTTTAAAAGATGCGGATTTAGAAAAAGCTGCTGAAACTTGTGTTACTTCTAGGATGATAAACAACGGACAAAGCTGTATCGCTGCCAAAAGGTTTATTGTTGTTAAACCTATAGAAAAAGAATTTATTAAGCTCTTTAAACAAAAAATGGCCGATAAATTAATGGGCAACCCGATGGATAAAAAGACAGATCTGGGGCCGCAAGCGAGAGAAGATTTACGTAACGAATTACATGAACAGGTTAAAAAATCTATTGCTAAAGGTGCTAAATGTATTTTAGGTGGGGAAATCCCCAAAGGCAAAGGCGCATTCTATCCTGTAACCATACTTACCAATGTAAAAAAAGGGATGCCCGCTTATAATGAAGAACTATTTGGACCTGTTGCAGCGATCATCACGGTAAAAGATGTAAACGAGGCCATTAAAGTTGCCAATGATTCTGTTTTTGGATTAGGTTCTGCAGTTTTTACCAGAGACCTAAAGAAAGGAGAAAAAATTGCCAAAGAACAATTACAAGCTGGTAGCGCTTTCGTAAATCAATTTGTAAAATCCGATCCAAGATTGCCTTTCGGCGGAATTAACCAATCGGGCTTTGGTAGGGAATTGAGCAATTTTGGCATTCACGAATTTGTGAACATCAAAACGGTTTATTTGAAATAATGATAAGAAATATTATATAGCAGAGTGCGCTAACGATAGTAGCGGCAGCTCCCGATTTTTCATCGGGACTATAGCGGATAGCCCGCCTGTTCGGGCAGGCGTGTTAAAACGCCCAAGTTATTTTAATTTTATTCTCTATTGTTTCTGAGTCTCAATAAAACCTTTAAACCCAATTGATATTTAGTTGCTATTTGTTCTGCTTATCGGCTGCATCTTCTATCACACCATCAACGGTTTTAATCAGTTCCATGGCGGCATCTTTTAATTTCGGGTTGGTATTGTATGCCGCATCTATTTCTATGATTTTCTTTTTACGCTGATAATCAAGCTCCAAGAAGTATTTTGGTGCTTTCCCGGTAGTATCTCCCAACATTTTTTCTGGCCAATTCCATAATCCTAGATCAACCGCTTTTCTATGGATGTATAATAGATCATCTTTAGAAAGCTTCACTTTTTCCTTGATCAATGAATCTCTGGTATTGATGTATTCATATTCTTGTTTTGTAGAAGAATAAGTTTTATCCAAATGATTTCCTGATCCTGATTTTATATTTACGCCAACAAATTCAGAAAATTTATAGGGTGCATTTTTTATCATGATAGAATAATAATAGATGCTGTAAAGCAAAAAGGGAATAGCTATGCTACAGGCCAAAAATATTTTCTTGAATTTATCACTCATCTTAAAGTTGTTCTATTTCTTTGTGATTTGCATTTTCATCAAATTCCCCTTCCCATTTAGCTATAACTACGGTTGCCAAGCAGTTTCCCAAAACATTTACAGAAGTACGGGCCATGTCCATCAGCTCATCAATCCCCAAAATTATAAATATTGGCCAAACCGGTAAATTAAAAGATGCCGCAGTCCCTAACAAAATTACCAAAGATGCCCGTGGAACCCCCGCAACACCTTTACTTGTTAGCATCAACGTAAAAACAATGACTAACTGATGACCAATGCTCATTTCCATACCGGCAGCTTGGGCCACAAAAACCGCTGCCAATGCAAGGTAAAGTGTGGTGCCATCTAAATTAAAACTATAACCCGTGGGGATAACAAAGGCTACGATTTTACGTGGAACGCCAATTCTTTCCATGGCTTCCATGGCCCTGGGCAATGCAGCTTCTGAACTTGTAGTGGCAAAAGCGATGGAAATAGGTTCGGCAACGGCCTGTAAAAATTTTTTAATCGGTACGCCTACAATTAATGCTATCGGGAATAAGATCAATAGTACAAAGGCGATCAATGCAACGTAAAGTGTTGCCAAGAGCTGAAACAGGTTTAGCAAAATACCCAAGCCCATGTGCCCAACGGTAAAAGCAATTGCAGCTCCAACACCAATTGGGGCAAAATACATTACAATGTTTGTGAACTTGAACATCACTTCAGAGAGGCTCTCGGCAGCTCTTAACATCGGTCGGCGTTTATCTTCACGCACCATCGCCAATGCAATACCAAAGATGATACTAAAAATTACCACTTGCAAAACCTGCCCTTCGGCGATAGATTTTGCGATGTTTTCTGGGAAAATATGTAAAATGATATCTGTTGCAGATTGTGGCGGAACAGCTTCTAAACTCTCGTTAATGATCGGAGGGGGTTTAATACCAACTCCTGCTTTAGAAATATTAATGGCCGCCAATCCAATAAATAAAGCCAATGTTGTTACCACTTCAAAATAAAGCAGTGATTTCCAACCCATGCGCCCTACTTGCTTTAAATCTGAATGGCCCGCGATCCCAAAAACCAAAGTGGCAAATAACAAAGGCGCAACTATGGTCTTTATCATTTTAAGGAAAACCTTGCTTAAAACCTGAAGATTAATGGCAATAGCTGGGAAATCATGACCAATTTCTGCACCAACAACCATAGAAATCAGGATCCAAGAGGTCAACGATTTTTTATGCCATCCATAAACCAACAAACAGCCAATTGCCAACCATCTTACAATTAAAAGTGCAGTTTCTGGAATTGCTAAAATTTGATAATGGTGCAAGCTGGTAACAAATGCCGCAATAAAAATTGCGACCAAGGTGATTAATGAAATACGTTTAAGACTCATTCAAATGTAGTTTGGGAATTTAACAAAAGTAACTAATTTGCCGAAGTGAGCAAACGATAAGCAAATGGATAGCCCAAAATTAGCAGAACTTAAAAAAGAACTTAATCATTTAGAGATACAGGAGGTTAAAGAAATATGTCTCCGATTGGCCAAATATAAAACGGAAAACAAAGAATTATTGCATTATTTATTGTTTTATCAAGATAAAAAAGAAGTTTATGTAGAAGATATTAAGCAATTGATAATCAATGAATTTGATGATTTACACCCTAGTATTTATTATGTGAACAAACAGTTGAGAAAACTGATCAGGATTATGAACAAGCACATCAAATATATTGGCGAAAAAGATAAAGAATGCGATATTATACTATGTTTTTGTGATGAATTTATCAAGCACCCTATTGTTACGGTTACCCAACAATCTTTAATTTTATTGCTTTTTAGACAGTTGAAGAGAGCTAAAAGGATTTTACCAAAACTAAACGAAGACTTACAATTTGATTATCAGCAACAATTTGATTCTTTGATAGATCTGTTAAAGAGCAAGAGAAAATCTTTTAGGCTAGTAGAGATTGAATAGTTTAAAGTTAAAATAGTTCATTAGGCAGTGGTTCATTAGTCTTTTATTATTGAATAGTCTAAAAAGTTAAAATGATTCTTAATGATTGGTAGTAAAAAGTTAAATATTTAAACTGAAGTATTTTGATTTATTATTGTAACAAATGAATTATCCTCCTATCTAAACCAAAAAAAAGAAACATTAATGCCCAATCAAGAGCAGGCTTTTAAAGAAATTTTTGATGCTAATTCTAAAAAGATTTACCATTTATGCTTTGGTTATACCGGGGATAGTGATAGTGCCAACGATCTTCTACAAGAAACTTTTTTAAAGGTTTGGCAAAATTTAGATAAGTTCAGAAACCAATCTATGATCTCTACCTGGATCTACAGGATTGCCGTAAACACCTGCTTAACCTATCTCAAAAAAGAAAAACGACAAGCAAAAGACGAACTTACCCCAAATATCATCGAGAACAGAGAAGAAGAATTAGAAGATAAGGAAAAACAAGAACAGGTTAAAACACTTTATGAGTGTATTTCTAGATTAGAGGAAAATGAGCGTATCATTATTACATTGGTAATGGATGAGGTTCCATATCCAGAAATTGCCGAGATTTCTGGTATTTCGGAAGGGAATTTGAGGGTTAAAATACACAGGATTAAACATAAGCTAACCGAATTATACAATCAGCATGAAAGACTTTGATTCATTAGTTGGCATTTGGAACGAGCAAAAAACCGCTCCACAGGTAGATCATCAAAAAATAATTGATCAATATAAAAAGAGCAGGGAGAAACTGAGCCTAAAATTTTGGAAAGAGATTTTGTTGATGTTGCCCGCCTTTTTAATAGTGGTTTATTTATGGTTTACGTTTAGTTTCGACTTTTGGACTTCTTACCTAGGCTTAATTATGGTTGCGGCTTGCAGCATTTATTTTATTGTTGTGCAGATAATCAACCTAAAAAATATTGCCGATAGCAACACCTTATTTGATAAACCCAAAGACCATATCCAATTTATACAAAAGTTTAGGAAATCTAGGTATATACAACATACCAGGAACTACAAAATCTATACTTTATTCTTGGGTTTGGGCATCAGTATTTATTTTATAGAGTTTTTTTACACCCTAAACGTTTGGTTAATGATCGGGGTTGTTGGGGCAACTATTGCTTGGTTTGCCGTTTGTTATCTTTATTTGATGAAAATCTATATCAACAAAGAAGAGAAAAAGTTTACAGAGATGATCGACGATCTAGAGCGTTTGAACAATCAGTTTAAAGACGAAGCTTAAAATTTTTCTTTTTTGGCGGTTATGATAAGTGTTTCCGAATCCATCGTTTGGAAAACCAGTTCGTTATCATTTAACTCATTTATCAAAAATGGGATTTTTCTTTTCTGCCCGTTTGGCAAAACTTCCTCATACCTGATTATTTTATCCTCTAAATAGTAAGTACCTTTAGATAAAACCTTACCGCTAGAAAATATCTCGGCATTTCCGTTTTGATAAAAAACTATAGATGGCTTTTGTAATGTAATATCTGCCAATGGTTTATCTAAAGATTTATTTGCGTATTCGTAAGATACGTAATTCCATTTTCCAATCAATTTAGTTTTATAATCTGGATGGTTGCAAGCTAAAAAACCAAAACAAATCAAAAGATAAAATAGCGGTTTTTTCATTTTTTAAGAACCCAATTCTACGATCCTATCAAATTCTTCTGCTTTTAATTGCATAACAGAAAGCCTGCCTTGTTTTACCAAAGAAACATCTTTTAGGCGTTCATCTGCCTTAATAGTAGCCAAAGTAACCGGTTTTTTTAATGATTGCACCGGCTCCAGATCTACCACTACCCAGTTTTTATCTTCTGTTGTTGGATCTTGGTAAAATTCTTTGACCACTTTTGCTATCCCCACCACATCCTTACCCTCATTACTATGATAAAAGAGCACCAGATCGCCTTCTTTCATTTCTTTTAGGTTATTGCGAGCCTGATAATTTCTTACTCCGTCCCAAAAAGTACGTTTGTCTTTATTAAACTGGTCCCAACTGTATTTAAAGGGTTCTGATTTTACGAGGAAATATTGCATTTTATTTAATTTTGAAGGATTGGATTTATCGATATGATTAAATGCTGATTTTTTTGGATAACCAAAGTGATATCCCTTTGTAATTTGATTTTTAAATTTATTCTATCATAAAATAAAAATGAAGCAATCAATTACTAAAAAAAGAGTATCTAACCCGCAGATATTGCACTTTAAACTTACTACTTTTAACTTTCTACTTTAAACTCAAAAACTAATGAATAATCTTATAAACTAATTCTTTCATCAGATCGCCAGCTTCTGTATTTCCGGTGCTATCAACGCCCTTAGATTTTAGATCATACTCTCTTAAAAGTGAAACCACTTCAAATGTTTTCCCTAAGGGATAGTTTTTCGCTGCCAATTCATAATCTTTTAAAAAATAGGGGTTTACACCAATTTCTCTTGCGGCTTGCGATTTATCTTTTACATAATGATATTTTAAAATCTTGGTAAAATATCCCGCTAAATTCCCCATAACCAAAACCATGGGATTTGCCTTTTGATTGGCCTCAAAATAATTCACTATTTGGTTTGCCTTAAACACATCTTTTCTGGTTAGCGCATTTTGCAACTCAAAAACGTTGTATTCTTTACTGATCCCAATATTATCCTGAACTTCCTTTGTACCTATCTCTTGCCCCTTAGGTACATTTAACATCAATTTTTCTAGTTCGTTAGCAACCTTACTTAAATCGTTACCTAAATATTCTCCCAACAATGCCGAGGCGTTGTGATTAATATGATGGCCTCTAGATGTAATAAAATCTTCTATCCAAGCCGGGACCTTATTATCGTAAATACTAGCAGATTCAAAAACCAACCCGTTTTTTTCTATTACTTTAAAAACCTTTTTACGTTTATCAAACTTACCGTATTTATGGCAAAGCACTAAAATGGTACTTTTTAAAGGGTTTTCACAATAAGCCTGAAATTGCTCGGCAGCTTTGTCTAGTTTTAAATCTTGGGCTTCTTTAACCATTACCAATTGATAATCGCTCATCATGGGGTAACGTTTGGCGGCGTTTAAAACCGTCATCGCATCAGCATCTTTGCCGTAAAGAATGGTTTGGTTAAACCCTCTTTCTGCTTCAGAAAGCAAGTTTTCTTCAATGGCATCGCTAATTAGATCTATATAAAAACTTTCATCGCCATGCAACAGATAAATGGGTTTTAGCTTTTTGGCTTTAATGTCTTTGATGATTTCTGTTGCCGTCATGGTTTTGCGAAATTAAAAATATTAGTTCTCAAATATTAGAATGTTGAAAATTCAAGCTTAATTTAGCAAAATGTTTAAACCTGTTCCTTTAAACTTACCGCATTATCCATTTAAGCTTTCCCAAAAAAATGGCTCTATCTTTATTTTTGATGAGCTAAGGAAAAAAGATTTGTTGCTAACGCCAGAAGAATGGGTTAGACAGCATTTTGTTCAATATTTGATCAATGAGAAAAAATACCCAAAAACATTGATAAAATTAGAAGGTGGTCTAAAACTTAACAAACTGCAAAAAAGAACCGATATTTTAATTTTTGATAAAGAGGGCAAGCCTAACGTATTGGTAGAATGCAAAGCTACAAGTGTTAAAATAGATCAAAAAGTATTTGATCAGGCCGCAAGTTATAACATGATCCACAGGGTAGATTATTTAATGGTAAGCAATGGAATAAATCATTATTGCTGTTTGATGGATTACAAAAAACAATCTTATAGATTTTTGGAAGAGCTGCCCGATTATCTTTTGAGTTAATTGCTAGCTTAGATTCTACAAAAAAAATTAGATTGATTTTCTCATCTTTTTATTCTTCAATACTTTACCTATTTCCATTAAGAATAATTATGTAACCTTTTATTTAATTTTAAGTAGAAAGAGATAACCACAAAATTTTAAACTGTAAAAAATGGAAAAAAGTATTTACATTAATTGTGATAAATGCCTGTTTTCAAAAAATGGTTGGTATGCTGTTTTACTATCCGCAACCGTTTTGGCAGGGATTTCCCTCATCCTCAATTTCTCTCTAATCATTACAGAATTAAGCTCTTATCTCATTTTATCTATGTGTTCTTTGGTTGCGGCTATCAGTATTTTTAAACTTTACAAAGAACAAGAACAAAATTACATCTATATTAACCATGATGAGATATGGTTTAAGCAGCAGATGCAAAGCGAAACAGTCTGCTTAAAATTTACCAAGCTAGATTATTTTGAAACCCGTTTTTCTGAAATTATTTTTAGTACCAAAGAAGAAGAAAAAGTTGTTTTAAAGCTTAATAAAATAGCCGATGAGAAAAAAAGATGGGAATTGAAAGAATTTTTAAGAAACCACATCCCACAGATTAGGGATAATAAAGTTTCTTTATTAAAAAGCGCATAGAGTTAAAATAGTTTTGGTTGATCTAAAAAAGGCTCAATATGTTTTAAAAACATTTGAGCTTTTTTTATGCACATTACCCTATTAACCTAATGTCAAATTAGCTCCATATTTACGGTGCGGTAAAAATCGCCATTATCATTAACATCCAAAATTATATCAATTAAATTAAAACCAAACTTCTATAGCCTAAATTTTTCCTTAATTTAGCGCAAACAAAAAACTAAGAAAATGCAATACGATGTTATCGTGATAGGTTCTGGCCCTGGTGGTTATGTGGCCGCTATTAGATGCGCTCAGCTAGGTTTAAAAACCGCAATTATAGAGAAATACACCACTTTTGGTGGTACCTGTTTAAATGTGGGCTGTATCCCATCCAAGGCACTTTTAGATTCTTCAGAGCATTACCATAATGCTACCCATACTTTTACAGAACATGGTATAGATGTAAAAGAGGTAAAAGTAAACATCAAACAAATGATCAAAAGAAAAAATGAAGTGGTAGATCAAACTACTGGCGGAATTACTTTTTTGATGAAGAAAAATAAGATAGATACTTTTGAAGGATTGGGTTCTTTCAAAGATAAAAACACCATTAAAATTGCCTCAACAAAAGGTGGCGAACAAGAAATTACCGCCAAAAATATAATTATAGCAACTGGGAGCAAACCCACCGAATTACCATTTTTAAAAACCGATGGCAAAAGGATCATCACTTCTACCGAAGCCTTAAACCTTACTGAAGTGCCAAAACACTTGATTTTAATTGGTGGTGGTGTTATTGGTTTAGAGTTAGGTTCTGTTTATGCCCGTTTGGGAGCAGAAGTTACCGTTGTGGAGTTTATGGATGCCATTATCCCAACAATGGACAAAACTTTGGGTAAAGAACTTCAAAAATCTTTGACCAAACTAGGGATGAAATTTTTACTGAGCCACAAAGTTACCGGTGCTACGGTTAAAGGCAAAAAAGTTACGGTTACTGTAGATTCACCAAAGGGCGAAAAAGTAGTTTTAGAAGGAGATTATTGTTTGGTTGCCGTTGGTAGAACTGCTTATTCTGAAGGATTAGGTTTAGAAAATATTGGTATCACGCTTGAAGAACGCGGTAAAAAAATACCGGTTAATGAACATTTAGAAACCTCTGTAAAAGGTATTTATGCCATAGGCGATGTGATTAAGGGTGCTATGTTGGCCCACAAGGCAGAAGAAGAAGGAACTTTTGTTGCAGAAACCATTGCAGGGCAAAAACCACATATCAATTATAACTTAATTCCAGGTGTGGTTTACACCTGGCCAGAGGTTGCTTCTGTTGGTTATACCGAAGAACAGCTGAAAGAAAAAGGAAGCAAATACAAAACCGGTACTTTCCCATTTAAAGCCAGCGGAAGGGCAAGGGCAAGTATGGATACCGATGGTTTGGTAAAAGTTTTAGCAGATGCAGAAACGGATGAGATTTTGGGCGTTCACATGATCGGCCCCCGTTGTGCCGATATGATTGCCGAAGCCGTTGTTGCCATGGAATTTAGGGCAAGCGCAGAAGACATTGGTAGAATTAGCCACGCACACCCAACTTTTACCGAGGCCTTTAAAGAAGCAGCACTAGCGGCAACCGATAATAGGGCGATACATATTTAGTGGTCTATTGTCTATAGTTTATTTACCATTAGACTATAGACCCTCTACTAATCAACCATGCAAATCCTCATTAATATAGCTATCGTTCTGGCAACCATTATAGTAATGGAATTGCTATCATGGGCAATGCACAAATACCTGTTCCATGGCCCGCTTTGGTTTATCCATAAAACACATCATCAACAAAGGCATGGCTTTTTTGAATGGAACGATATATTCAGTCTTGGTTTTGGGGTTTTGGCTTTATGCTTATTATGGATCGGCCATAAAGATTTGAACTACAAATTTTGGGTAGGCGCAGGGATTTCAATTTATGGAATCATTTATTTTATTTTTCACGATTGGTTTATCCATAACCGGTTAAAGGCTTTTAGATCCAACAATAAATATTTAAAAGGGATAAGACGGGCACATAAAATACATCATAAATCAACAAAAAAAGAAGATTCTGAAGAGTTTGGATTGTTGGTGGCAAGTAAGAAATATTTTAAGTAACTGACTATAAATTAATTGGTTGGTTAAAAATTCGCAAATTATGCTATCATTCAAAATTCATCAATTTGCACACTAGCTAAATTATGCTATCGTTCAAAGTTTTATAATTTAACCATTAACCACTCATGCTACAGATCCATGAAAACGTTTCTTTAAAAAACTTCAATACTTTTGGCATAGAGGCCTATGCTAGATTTTTTGTCGAAATCAATCATAAAGAAGAATTAACAGAGCTTTTCGCTGATGCTAAGTGGCATCATACAAACCGATTAATCTTAGGCGGCGGCAGTAATATGCTATTTACCAAAAATTTTGATGGATTGGTTATCAAGGTAAACATTAGAGGGATCGAACATCGTATCAACCACGAGGAAGTAATTGTAGAGAGCGGTGCAGGCGAGGCTTGGAACGGTTTGGTTAATTACTGCGTAGATTGGGGTTTTGCAGGGATAGAAAACTTAAGTTTGATCCCTGGCTCTGTTGGTGCTTCTCCGGTACAAAACATTGGGGCTTACGGCGTAGAGTTAAAAGATGTTTTTGATAGTTGCGAAGCTTTTGAAATCAAAACTGGCAGTTTTAAGGTTTTTCTAAAAAAAGATTGTTGTTTTGGGTACAGAGAAAGTATTTTTAAACAAGATCTAAAAGGTAAATATATTATTACATCTGTAAAATTTAAACTTTCTATCCATGCCTATCTTAATGTTTCTTACGGGGCTATTGAAGATGAATTGAAAAAAAGAGAGATCTATCAACCAAATATCAAAGATGTTTCAAGGGTTGTTTCTGCAATTAGGGTATCAAAATTACCAGACCCTTCTACTATAGGCAATGCAGGTTCTTTCTTCAAAAATCCAATCTTAAAAAAAGATGAGTTTGATCTGCTTCATAAAAAGTTTCCGGATGTTGTACATTACATCACTGATAGCGGCATTAAATTAGCCGCAGGTTGGTTAATAGAACAATGCGGTTGGAAAGGAAAAGTAATTGGGAATACCGGGACTTGGAAAAACCAAGCCTTGGTTTTGGTTAACCACGGTAACGCAACCGGAGGCGAAGTTTATGATTTATCACAATCGATTATCAACTCTGTTAAAGCAAAATTTGATGTTGATCTAGAAAGAGAAGTAAATGTTATCTAAAAGATTGATTTCTAATTATTGTAAAGCCCATAAACAGATATAAAATAATCAACATGGGCACCTATATCGTTTAAACAAAGCCGCTGATTATCAATTCGCAAAACAACAGTCATTATCTTTAATTACCTATCGTTGCAAATTAATGTTAGAAATCATATTTCAGGATGAAAACTTGGTCGCGATCAATAAACCGCATGGCTTATTGGTTCATCAATCGCCCATTGCAAGAGATGCAGAAGAATTTGCGCTTCAATTGTTGAGAGACCAAATTGGTCAAAACGTATGGCCTGCCCATCGTTTAGATAGAAAAACAGGGGGCTTGCTTTTATTTTCATTGAATAAGGAAACCAATGCGTTGCTGCAGGCTTTGTTTAGGGATAATAAGATAAAAAAGAAATATTTAGCGATCGTAAGGGGTTTTACACCCGATGAAATGGAAATCGATTATCCGTTAAGGAAAGAAAACGGGACAATGCAAGAAGCTTTTACCAGATTTAAGACTTTAAAGAGAGCAGAGATTGACGTTGCTTTTGGAAATCACGCTTCATCTAGGTATTCTTTGGTAGAGGCAGCACCAGAGACGGGAAGAATGCATCAATTAAGAAAGCATTTTGCCCATATCAACCACCCGATAATTGGCGATAGACCCCATGGCTGCAACAAACAAAACAAGCTATTTAAAGAAAATTGGAAAATGGATACCATGCTTTTACATGCTTCCAGATTAGAGTTTGAGCATCCCATAACCCATCAAACTCTTCATTTTAAAGCAACTTTACAATCTGAATTTTTAAGGATGAGGGAATTTTTGGGCCTTAATTAATTAACCTGTGGTAAGGTATTTGATTGGTAATTTAAAAAATTGCCATGAAAAAATCAGAGAAAGACAAAAAAGATATTGCCAAAGCAAAGAAAAATATAAAAGCACAAATAGAAAAAACCAAAAAAGAAAACTTGGGTTTAGATGCCGATAGTTCTTCCCAGAAAGATGGCAAACCAAAATCCACAATAGATTTATTATCAGAAAATGTTGGCGGTTATTCGTCTCTTTCTGAAAAGTGAACGCAAAAAAAAGTCCTTTTTTAAGGACTTTTTCTATCATTATCTTTTTTCTATGGGTACAATATCTCTATCGTTTTCTCCAACATATATTTGACGAGGACGACCGATTGGCTCTTTGTTCTCTCTCATCTCTTTCCATTGGGCAATCCACCCGGGTAAACGGCCAAGGGCAAATAATACGGTAAACATTTCTGTTGGGAAACCCAGTGCCCTATAAATAATGCCCGAGTAAAAATCAACATTTGGATATAATTTCTTATCAACAAAATAAGGGTCGCTTAAAGCCACTTCTTCTAACTTTTTGGCAATACCCAAAACTGGATCGTTGATGCCTAGCTTGGTCAAAATATCATCACAGGCTTTCTTAATTATTTTAGCCCTTGGATCAAAGTTTTTATAAACTCGGTGCCCAAAGCCCATCAATCTAAAAGAATCGTTTTTATCCTTTGCTTTGTTTACCCATTTATCAACATCGCCACCATCATTTTTAATTTTTTCTAGCATTTCTATCACGGCTTGGTTGGCACCACCATGCAATGGCCCCCACAAAGCAGAAATACCTGCAGAAATAGAAGCGTATAGGTTACAATCAGAAGAACCAACGATCCTTACGGTAGATGTAGAGCAATTCTGCTCATGATCTGCATGAAGGATCAATAACTTGTTCATGGCGTTTACAACAACCTCGTCAATTTCAACATCTTCGGTACGCTGCCCAAATGTCATGTGCAGAAAATTGGTAACGTAATCGTATTTATTTTTTGGATAAATTACCGGGTGCCCTAAAGATTTTTTATAGATCCATGAAACGATGGTTGCCATTTTAGCCAGTAATTTGATGATTGTTAGATCAAACTCTTCCTTGGTTTGGTGTGGATCTAAGCACTCTGGATAAAATGAAGACAATGAGCAAATTAAAGAAGAAAGCTGACCCATTGGATGCGATTTTGACGGAAACCCATCAAAAAACTTCTTCATATCTTCATGTACAAGGGTATGCCTGCTTATTTGGTGCTGAAAGTCATCTATTTGGGATTGAGTTGGGAGATTGCCGTAGATCAATAGGTAGGCAACCTCTAAAAAAGTAGATTTTTCTGCCAATTGCTCAATCGAGTAACCTCTATATTTTAAAATGCCCTTTTCCCCATCTAAAAAGGTAATGGCGCTTTTAGTAGCACCGGTATTTTTAAAGCCGCTATCTAACGTAACAAAACCTGTTTGATCTCTTAATTTAGCAATATCAATTGCTTTTTCTCTCTCTGTACCTTCTACAATCGGTAGCGTGTACACATTTCCTTCTAACTTAAGTTCTGCAGTTTCTGACATATAATATTTCGGCTTTTAAATCAAATCTAATTAATTCCGATAAATATAAGCGTTAATTAATAATTAAACAGGTTTTTTAACAAAATTTACAAGTAAAAACAGAAAAATGAAAATAAGTTTACACTTAAATTCAGAATACGCATTACTACATCTAAAATTTTGGTTTTGATGTTAAACGGTTTTAAGCAATTTAATTTGAAACCAATTTATGAAAACTAAAACCGCCTTATTTCCGTAAACAATTTTAATCTATTCGTTATAGCATGAAATTTTTGAAACTGAAAATTATTATCTCTGTGTATGTATGCCTAATTGTGTTAGCGCTATACAACACTTTTCATGTTTATGAAACAAACAAACAAAATGGTAAACAAGGCGTTTTCGCTAAATTAAGCACCATAGCTAGCATCCTTTCTAAACAAATAGATGGCGATGAGCTACAGAAAATCACAAAAGATTTTAATAAAAAAGATCAAATTAAGAACGCAAAACAAGATTCTTCTTATTACCAAATACACCAACAATTAAAAAACATACAAAAATCATCAAAAATTACCAGCCCTATATATACCCTTGTAAGATCTAATGAACCAAACAAGTTTTTATTTGCGGTTACATCCAGTAATAAACCCTATTATTTACATACTTATCACAACCCCCCAAGTGAATTGATCAAGAATTTTGACAAAGGTGGGGATTTAGACGAATACAAAGACGAAAACGGTATTTGGCTTTCTTCTTTTGCACCTATAAAAAACAGATCGGGGCAGGTGGTGGCAGTGGTGCAAATTGATAAAAATTTTAACGAATTTTTAAAAGATGTGAATAACGATTTGATCAACAGCATCTTATTTATAGTTCTTGTATATTCTGTTATTGGTTTCTTTTTATACCTTTTCTTAAAAGATGTGCTTAAAAAAGAAGAAGCATATATCAAAACCCAAAAGAATTATAAAAACGAATTAGAAAAAGAGGTAAAACAAAGAACCAACGAGTTAAATAACGCAAACAGACAACTTGTTAAGGTTAACAGTGAGTTAGAATCTTTCTTTTACAGCACTTCACATGATATTAGAGGGCCTTTATGCAGAATTTTAGGGCTTACTTCTTTGGCCAAGGTTGAGGATGATAAACAAGAAATTGTTGAAATGATAGAGGTAGAATCTCAGAAGATGGACGATATGCTAAAGAAAATGGTTTTGGTAAATAGTATTAGAACAAAAGAAGTTTTAATTGAAGAAGTTGCTGTTTATGATAGAATAAACCACATATTGAAGCAAATAAAATCTAAATATACTAATATCAAACCCGATATTAAAATAAAGATAGCCACACAAGATTTAAAAAAGTTTCATACAGATCTAGAAATCTTTGAATCAATAGTTACTAACATTTTTGATAATTCTTTTAAATTTAGCGACAATATCTCACCAAAGATCATAATTAATTCTTTTGTTGATAAAGACGGTATCTTTTCCCTAACGGTAGAAAATAACGGGCAAAAATTTTCAGAAATAGAAATAAACAATGCCTTTGAGCTATTTAAGAAAGCAAACAAAAAAGGCGATATGGACACCATAAGACTGGGGCTTTACACCATTAAAACCTGTACCGATAAACTAAACGGTGTGGTTAATATCTCTTACAACAATGGTTTAACCATGTTAAAGGTTTTGCTTCCAGACTATTACCTAGACAACTCGATACTTGATTTTTACAAAAAACAATTAAACTAAGTTTTGGCATTCTTAAACTTAAAAGGCGTTATTCCCATTACTTTAGAAAACAACCTAGTAAAATAGTGAATATCTGTTATGCCTACTTTAAAAGCAACTTCTTTAACCAATAAATCTGTAAATCTCAAATAATCGCAGGCTTTTTGGATTTTAATAATATTAAAATAGTTAATTGGCGAAATACCGGTTGCTTTTTTGAAGACCAAAGAAAAATGTGAGCTAGACATGCTTACGCTTTCTGCGATTTCTAATAAGCTTAAACTTTTTTCGCAGTTTTCTTTCATCAGTTGTATGCTGCTGTTGATGATCCCTTGCGTCTTATCTTCCTTCTTCTTTTTGGTATCGGTAACTAAAACTAAAGAAGAAACCAGATTAAGCAAGCACATATTCATAAAGGTTAAATTGGTTCTTCCATAACCTTGCTCTAAATACTGGTAAATTCTGTTAAAGAGTTTGATCCTTTCTTCATTATAGGGCAAATAACCTTTATGGGTATGGTTTAACTTAATGTATAGATCTGCAATCTCCTCCAAAGCATCTCCTTTAAAAAAGAACCAAAAAATACTCCAAGGTTTAACGTCATCTGCATAATAAGAAAAAGCATTTTCAGAAGGGATCAAAAAAAAATCTCCAGGAGAAATATGATATGTTTTGTAATTGATGTTGGCCACGCCATAACCTTTTATGCAGTAGATCAAAATATAATCTTCCCTCCCTTTAAAATCTTCTATAAACTGAAATTTAGCATCGGGGAAAAAACCGGTTTTGGTAAAATAACCGTTCTTTGAAGAAGGATGCTTTGATAGGTACTCTTTAATATCATCCCTGCTTAAATCAATGATCCTTTGTCCCGCAAAACCTTGTTTTTTCTTTGCCATCTAAAACCTGATATTTAAAACTATTAAAATAAATAAAATAGTCTAACATTAAAAGATAATAATACAATTATTACAATTATTTATCACATATATTGCAGCATTAAATAATAAAATCATTTATAAAACCATTATTTTATTAACGCAATTTTTGTATAGATGAAAGATCCTCAAAATCTTGTAAAAGAAGTTTTCAAAAAAACATTTAATGAAGAACCCTTAATCGTTCGCTCACCAGGAAGGGTTAATTTAATTGGCGAACATACCGATTATAATATGGGTTACGTTTTGCCTGCCGCAATAAACAAAGCCGCTTATATTGCCATTACCAAAAGAGACGACGATACAATTTTTATTGTTGCTGCAGATTTAGACGAATCTTACACTACTACGGTTTCTAGCTGCGCTTATTCTGATAAAGGCTGGCCAAATTACGTGGTTTGCATTGTAGAGCAATTATTGAAAATCAATAAAAAAGTGGGTGGTTTTAATGCCGTTATTTCTGGCGATGTACCTTTGGGCGCAGGAATGTCATCTTCGGCAGCGTTAGAATGTGCAACAGCTTTTGCGTTAAACCATATTTATGGTTTAGGTTTAGAAAAGATGCAAATCGTAAAATTAGCACAAAAGGCCGAGAACGAATTTGTTGGCGTTAAATGTGGTATCATGGATCAATTTGCAAGTGTTTTTGGCAAAAAAGGCCATGTGGTAAAACTAGATTGCCGCTCTCTAAAATATGAGTACGTACCATTTGAGCTAGAAGGGATAAAGATCGTTTTATTTGATTCTATGGTAAAACATTCTTTGGCATCGTCAGAATATAATGTGAGAACCAGCCAATGTGGCGAAGGCGTTTCTATCATCCAACAAAAATATCAAGAAGTAACTACCCTAAGGGATGCAACCATAGAAATGGTGCAAGAATGCCTTAAAAACGAAAGTAAAGACATCTATGATCGCTGCAAATATGTAGTGGAAGAAAACAACAGGTTATTAGCTGCTTGTGATGATCTGCAGGATAATAAGATAGAAGATTTTGGCCAGAAAATGTACGAGACACATACCGGTTTAAGCGAATTATATGAAGTAAGCTGCCCCGAACTAGATTTTATCGTAAGCTGTGCAAAAAAGGAAAAAGGGATTTTAGGCGCAAGGATGATGGGCGGTGGATTTGGGGGCTGCGTTATTTCTTTGGTTAGGGAAGAAGAACTAGAAGGTATAGTAAAGAGAATGAAAGAAGCTTATTACAACAAAATGAACATTGGCATGAATGTTTACATCACACAAATTGAAGAAGGCACACACTTAGTAAAATAAGCATGGAATTTAGTTTTGAAGAGCATCCGCACAAGCGATTAAATATTTTAACAGGTGATTGGATCCTGGTCTCGCCGCATCGTACAAAAAGACCATGGCAAGGCAAGGTTGAAGCTCATGCAATTACCACAAGGCCCAGTTACGATCCCAACTGTTATTTATGCCCTGGAAATAAACGGTCTGATGGTTCAATCAATCCGGATTATAAGGCCCCATTTGCCTTTACCAATGATTTTTCATCATTATTGAAAGATACACCAGATGGCATAGTTAACGTAAAAGGATTATTGCAGGCCAAAAGTGAAAAAGGGATATGTAGGGTAATTTGCTTTTCTCCACGTCATGATTTAACGTTACCACAGATGGATGTAACTGATATTGTTGATGTTATTAATCTATGGAAAACAGAGTTTCAAGAATTAGCTAAAAACGATTGGATGAGATATATCCAAATTTTTGAAAACAAAGGCGACATTATGGGATGTAGTAACCCTCATCCGCATGGGCAAATTTGGGCACAAAGCAGCGTTCCGGTAGAACCAGAAAAAGAGCAAATCCAATTTCAGAAATATTTTAAAGAGAATAACCGAAGTATTTTATCTGATTATTTAGCAGAAGAAGAAAAATCTAAAGAAAGATTGGTTTGCGAGAACGCACATTTTGTAGCTTTAGTGCCATTTTGGGCAGTTTGGCCTTATGAATGTATCTTGATAAGCAAAAGACAGGTGCAATATACGCATCAGTTTAACGAGGAAGAAACACTGGCCCTAGCAGAAATACTTAAAAAGCTCACCATTAAATACGATAATCTTTTCGAGACCTCTTTTCCTTATTCTTCAGGCATTCATCAAGCACCTGTAAACAATGGCGAAAATCCAGGATGGCATTGGCACATGCACTTTTACCCACCTCTTTTACGGTCGGCAACGGTTAAAAAGTTTATGGTAGGTTATGAGATGATGGCCAATCCTCAAAGGGATATAACGGCAGAACAGGCAGCTAAAAAGCTAAGGGAATTGTCAGATGTGCATTATTTATCGAAATAATTAATTACTGATATTTTTTTTAAATGGCCTAAGATCATAATCTTGGGCCATATATTTTAAACCAATTTTTTCATCGCCATTATAACACCAAGGTGCAAACCATCATGCCAAAGCAAAAAATTGATGCTCTCTTCTATGCTTTTTAGCGCAACATCTGTTCTGGTTGTCCAAGAAATGTATTTCTCAAACAAACCCTCGTTGTAATCTTTTTCTAAAACATCTATTGAGCTAATTAATAGCTCTTTAACATTTTCTATTTGATGGCTATTTACAAACGGCTGAGGCAATGTGCCGTTTTTGTAATTGTTATAAATCATTTCATCAACCCTTAATTGATGCCCAGACCTTACATAACAAACACCTTGGTGGGTAGCGATCAAATGTGTGATGTTCCAGATGATGTTATTATTAAAACCTTGTGGAATTTGGTTCAGCTGATCCGTGGAAAGGTCTTTTATATAATCTAACAAGAAAAGCCTGGTCTTCTTGTAAATTTCAAACTGTTTTTTCATTTATAATATTTGGGTTAATTTAGGGAGAAAGATGATAACACCGATAATTACCGCAATAATAGTGCTGGTAAATACCGCTGCGGCGGCTAAATCTTTAATTATTTTTATGTTGATGTTTTTATTTGGCGATACAAAATCAGCTAATTTTTCAATTGCGGTATTCAATATTTCTGTAACGATGACCAACCCAATTGCAAAAAATATAGAGACCCATTCTAGTAGATTGATTTGAAAAAAGAACCCACAACTAACTACTAAAATTGTGAAAAACAAATGTACCCTTGCATTATGTTCTTCTTTAAAAAGATATTTATAGCCTTCAAAAGCATATTTAAAACTTTTTATTCTTTGTGTGATAGAAAATTTTTGTGGTTCCATAAAATTAAAACTCTAATATACACTTTGCTAAATTATATCATTTGAAATTTTATTTGGATTGATTTTAGCTAAATAAATTATATGCAAGAGCTTGATCATACCAACGGAAACTATATTGAAAATAAAACTGCCAAAATCTATTTTGAGGAAACAGGTAACCCCCAAAATACCCCCCTCCTATTAACACACGGCGCATTTGGGAATTTAGAAGATTTTAACCTCATTGTTTCTAAACTTATAAAGGATTTCAGGGTTATCGCTATCGATAGCCGCGGGCATGGGAAATCTACTTTAGGTGATAAAGAACTGAGTTATGAATTGTTGCAAAGTGATGTAGAAGCCGTTTTAAATCATTTACAATTAGCTGAAATAGATATGATCGGGATTAGCGATGGTGGGATAATTGGCTACCGGCTAGCTTGTTACAGTAACATTAAAATCAATAAACTAATTACCATTAGCTCAAGATGGGATTATGGTAATGTGTTGGCAACCAAAGAATTGCTAAAAAACGAAGACGCAGATTATCGCAGAAAAAATAATCCTGAGCCTTACCATCAATATCAAAAATTAAACCCAGAACCAAATTTTGATCTGTTGACAGAACAGTTGCACAAAATGTGGTTTAAAAAAGAAAGTTATCCCGCAGGGGATGTTAAAAATATCAAATCAGAAACTTTGATTATTAAGGGAGATAAGGATAAAGTAATACAAAGAAGTTTTGTTTTTGATGTTGCCGAGTTTATCCCAAATTCTAATTTAATGGTTGTTCCGTTTGCTAAACATTTGGTTTATAAAGAAGAACCAGAAATTCTGATGAAAGCAATTAATGAGTTTTTAGCTTAAAAAACCTTCAAATTTCTCCCAAAAACCATCTTTTGGTAATGGCGCAAAAATCTCTACTTTTTCTTTCTTAACAGGATGAATAAATTTTAGTCGGAGTGCATGTAAACTGATGCTTTTTTTCCTACTCCCACGAGGATAGCCATATTTATTATCGCCAACAATTGGGCTTCCCAAAGTAGCCAACTGTACCCTAATTTGGTGCGGCCGACCAGTGATGGGGTCAACCTCGATCAAATAATATTCGTTTAAAAAACCTAAAACCTTAAAATTCAGCTCGGCCCTTTGGCTTCCCTTAATTTCTGTGTTATAAGCGGTTGTAATATTTTTTTTTGGGTTTTTTACCAACCAATGCTCTAAAGTTCCTTGCATTTTTGCGGGTTCTTTCCTTACTACAGCCCAGTATGTTTTGTGCATATCACGCTCTTTAAACATTTTGTTTATCCTTTCTAAGGCTTTAGAAGTCTTGGCAAATAAGATTACCCCGCTAACAGGCCTGTCCAAACGGTGTACCACTCCTAAAAAAGCACCATTTGGCTTATTATATTTCTCGGCAATGTAAGTCTTTACCATTTCATCCAAAGATGGGTCTCCAGTTTCATCGCTTTGCACAATCCAGCCTGCTTTTTTATAAACCGCAATCAAGTGGTTATCCTCAAAAAGAATATCTTGATCGGTTATTTTATAGAAATCTTCCATTAATTGATTTAGATATGAGATTTTAGAAAGTTAAACAGCTATTCATTTAATAAATTCTGCACTTCTATTTTTAAAACAGGAAGATGTCTAAAGACAATTCCCCAAATAGTTTCATCAGATACCGTATCGTAACCATGAATAACCCTATTCCTTAAATCAACTAATTTTCTAGAACTAGAAATTGAAAGTGTATCGTCTTTTCTTAGAATTCTACTCATTGCTTCCCCTATAATTTCTAATTTCGTTCAGTTGCTCTTTTTGTGCGAATGTCATTTTGATAATTTATAAAATCTTTAGTTTGATTTAAAAAGAAACCTTCAATTTCAATAATAGCATTCAAAATATCATATAACCAAGCTTTAATCTCAATGTCCATAAATTAATTGTTTAAGCTGATTAACATTTTGTTTAAAAAATGGGTTTTTAATTGCCTTTTCTTCAAGCAAATCAATAGATCTATTTAATATATCCTGAAGAGCAAATTTAAAATCAAAATAATTATCAGCATACTCCTCAACTTCCATAGAATTGAAATCAACAATTAAATCAACATCGCTTTTAGAATTAAAATTATCAGTTAAAACGGAGCCAAATGCATATAAAGATTTCACTTTGTATTGATTACAAAGTTTTTTAATCTCTAAATTATACTTTTCTAAGATTTCCATGATTTGTACTAATTTATCAATTAAAACAATAAAAAAATTATGCAAATACTAGTGGACCAATGACTAATGAATTATTTCAACTAAACAACTAACTAATACTGCTCTTTCTCATTAGGGAAACCGCCTGCTTTTACATCTTTAACATAAGATTGCACCGCACCGTTAATTTGATTGTACAAATCTAAATATTGGCGTAAAAACCTCGGAGTAAATCCTTTAGTTAAACCAATCATATCGTTTACCACCAAAACCTGTCCATTGCAGTATTGCCCTGCCCCTATTCCAATTGTTGGGATTTGGATACTCTCACTCACTTCCTTTGCCAAAAGTGCAGGTATTTTCTCTAACACCACAGAAAAACAGCCTGCTGCCTCTATTCTTTTAATATCTGTTTTAAGTTTCTCTGCTTCAGCTTCTTCTTTAGCCCTAACGGTATAGGTGCCAAATTTATAGATAGATTGTGGCGTTAAACCTAAATGCCCCATAACAGGTATTCCAGCTGCTACGATCCTTTCTATAGATTCCGCTATTTCAATCCCACCTTCTAATTTAACACCATGCGCTCCAGATTCTTTCATAATGCGAATTGCAGAATTTAGGGCTTCTTTAGAGTTACCCTGATAAGAACCAAAAGGTAGATCTACAATTACCAAAGCTCTTGTAGTACCACGTATAACAGATGCAGCATGATAAATCATCTGATCTAAAGTAATAGGTAAGGTGGTTTCATGCCCAGCCATAACCATAGAGGCAGAATCGCCAACTAAAATTATATCTACGCCACCTTCGTCAACCACTTTTGCCATAGAATAATCATAGGCAGTGAGCATAGCTATTTTCTCTCCCCTATTTTTCATCTCTTGCAAAATATGGGTGGTAACTCTTTTTACTTCTTTATGAACAGACATTTAAAATGGTTTAAGTTTGTTTCTGTTTTGATTTCAAAGTTAGAAAAATGATTCCGATTTAAAATTGAAATAATACTTAGGCTATTCGGCAAAAAAACATAAATTTGCATCCCGAGATGAGTATTGAACATTTCTTGTTTTCTTCAAACATTCACGGGAATATAAAACTCCCCCTTTCCTACTTCTTTTTTAAAAACCAAAAATTTAATCTTTACAAAGCATGAACGCAAATTACACCAAATTACCGGCGATACTTCTTTTAGCAGACGGCACTATTTTTTATGGCAAAGCAGCCGGAAAAATTGGCACCACAACCGGGGAAATTTGTTTTAATACCGGCATGACGGGCTATCAAGAGGTTTTTACCGATCCTTCTTATTTTGGACAGATCATGGTAACAACCAATACACATATTGGTAATTATGGCATTAGTGATGTAGAAACAGAATCTGAAAATATTAAAATTGCAGGTTTGGTTTGTAAAAACTTTAATATTCCATTTAGTAGAAAACAAGCAGACCAATCTTTGCAAGATTACTTTCAGGATGAAAACATAGTTGGGATCTCTGATGTTGATACCAGAGAAATTGTAAGACATATTAGGGATAAAGGTGCAATGAACGCAATTATCTCTTCAGAAATTTTAGATGTTGAGGAGCTAAAGAAAAAATTGGCCGAAGTACCTTCTATGGATGGTTTAGAACTTTCTTCGCAGGTAAGTACTACAAAACCATACTATATTGGTGATGAAAAAGCAGATTTAAAAGTTGCAGTTTTAGATTTAGGGGTTAAAAAAAATATATTAAGGAATTTCTCTGAAAGAGGCGTTTATGCTAAGGTTTTCCCTGCTAAAACCACTTTTGAGGAAATGGAGAAATGGCAACCAAACGGTTATTTTATTTCTAACGGTCCCGGCGATCCGGCAGCAATGCCTTATGCTATTGATACCGTGAAAGATATTTTAGCTGCCGATAAACCGATGTTCGGTATTTGTTTAGGTCATCAGTTATTGGCACAAGCAAATGATGTTGGTACCATGAAGATGTTTAACGGCCATCGTGGTTTAAATCATCCTGTTAAAAATATTATTAAAGACCATTGCGAAGTAACTTCACAAAATCATGGTTTTGGCGTAATTGCAGATGAAGTTTTAAAATCTGACAAGGTAGAAGTAACCCACATTAATTTGAACGATAAATCAATAGAAGGAATTAGGGTAAAGGGAAAGAAAGCTTTCTCTGTACAATATCATCCAGAATCTTCTCCGGGCCCACACGATAGTAGATATCTATTCGATGATTTTGTGGCGATGTTGAGATAAGACCAGGATGATTTGAATCATAAAAAAAGAGGCGAAAGCCTCTTTTCTGTTTTAAAATATATTTTCTTAAAATGCGTAACCTACGGTAAAAGACAATACCCTGTTATTTTGTTCGGTTTTTGTTGAACTTGTAGAGGTTGGAGTTAAATTGGTTAAACCTAACCCGTAACCCGCCCCAAAATTAAGGCCCGAGTTTAATTGATAACCAGCCAAGAAGTTAAAACCGAAATCTAATGCCTTTAAATTATCAGAATTAGAATTACCAAATTTCAAATCATCTTTGGTAGTTGCGTTGCCAATAGTGGTTTTTCTTTGCCCCGCAACGTTAAACCCTGCATAAGGGCCCGCACCTAAATAAAACCTACCTAAACCTGCAGGTAAATTGGCCAACAGATTAACCGGGATTTCTATTGCCAATACATTATCTTCTACCTGATTGTTCCCATTCTCATAATACTTTGCCCCTTTGCCCTGTAAAGAAATACCGGGTTGTATAGAAAAATATCTCGACATGGGAACATCTGCATATCCCGTAAGGTTAAAGTTTGTGGTTGTTTTAGTTTCTGATGATGTATTGGCATCATTGTTCACATACTTGTATTTGGGAAGATTAACCCCACCCTTTAATCCAAAAGTGGTTCTTGATGATGTTGTTGTTTGAGCGAACGTAGAACCTGCAAATACCATTGCGGCTGCTACTAACATTATTTTTTTCATGTTCATTTCATTTTAATTGTTCGGGATGCACCCTCCAATGAACAGACCAAAATAAATCAATAAAAAAACAATTGGTTTAAGACCTTATTATCTAGCGGTTTATGAAAGCTTATTTTAAGTTGATAAAAATTGAACAGTTTTTTATCTTTTGTACTGTTATTGATACAAAAACACAATTCAAATCATGTTTTACCAAGGTTAAGTTCTTTTTTTACAATATATGCTCGTAAAAAAGTATTAAACAAACCTTTTAATGATCCTTAATTTATGGGTATATCTATTCTTCTCTAAATGATAGATCCCTTGGTTATCTATCCTATCTATTCTCACTTTGCCAGATGAATGTATGATCTGACTGTTATTGAGCATAATGCCTACATGGATAATCTTACCCTCCTCATTATCAAAAAAAGCAAGATCACCGGCTTTAGCTTCTGTTAAAAAATCGACAGTTTTACCCATTTCTGCTTGTTGCCACGCATCCCTTAATAATTGTATTCCCAACATTTTAAAAACCACTTGCGAAAATCCCGAACAATCTATCCCGCTATGCGTTTTACCCCCCCATAGATAAGGACTGCTCAAAAATATTTTAGCGGTCTCTTGTACATCTGCTTCAAAATCGTCTTTGTTTGGCAAAAACACATTTCCTGTTGTAACCTGATAAATATCGTTCCCTATTTTGCATTTTCCGTTATCATAAAATGGCAGGGTGCTGCCTGCAGGTATATAAAGCGGTTCTTTTAGGTTTCCTTTCAATATCATGGTATAAGGTGCGCTAGTTAAAAATTTGTTTTCTAAGTTTCTATTATCCACCTGCAAATCATCGGCGAAAGCCATCTGATTTTCATTGATATAACCTTGGTAGCCATCATCAGAAACCTCAATTTTTAACCAACTGTTTTCTTGTTCCAAAACCCGAAAGACATCCCCAAATATCAATTGAGAAATCATTTCTGATCGATGTGAAGGATTTGCCCTTAATGGTATAACCGATAGGTTACAAACCCCCGTATTGTGTTTCATAAACATTGCTAGGATAATTTTAATATGCCTCTAAACCTTAAACCATATAAATAAAAAACTTGTAATCAAATTTTGTTTTGATGGTCTGAATTTTGTGTAAATTAACATAAATGATTAATAAGATGGAAAATTTAAGCTCATTTGAAAAAATATTGATAGCCGTTGATGATTCTGAACCTTCTTATAAGGCGGCAGCTTACGGTTTTGCTTTAGCCAAAAAGCTACATGCCGAAGTGGCTTTGATACACATTAGCGAAATGCCTGTGGTGATGAATGTTACCGGTGATCCCATTTTAGGCAACCCAGCGGTTATTATGCCAAATGTGATGGATGTACAGCAAGATGCCGCTGCAAAACTGCTCGAAAACATGGTTTTAAAATTTGGCGAAGGATTGATAGTAAAGGAATTTATCTTGATGGGCAATATAACCCATGAGATTATTGACATTGCAAAAAAATATGAAGCCTCATTGATCATTTTGGGTACTCATGGACGAACTGGTTTTGATCATTTTTTATCGGGATCGGTGGCAGAAAATGTAACCCGCCACGCAAAATGCCCCGTACTTATTGTACCCAATAAATAATTTTCTTGAAGTTTAAATACCTAGAGGTTGTCTCAAAATAGATGAGATTCCGTTAGCCAGCTGGCTAATCGGAATCTCATCAAAATAAGTTCCCAATTAGCATTTTAACCTTAAAATGGGATGCTGAAATAAATTCAGCATGACAAATTTTATTTTTGAGACACCCTCTTTAATTATTATTTTTGTTTGCTCTTATGCAAACAAACCCATCAAACATTTCAGAGTTTAAAATTAAAGCACTTTCTTATGCCAATACTTTTGATGTTTGCTGCTTCTTAGACTCTAACAATTATGCTGATCCTTATTCTAATTTTGATGCAATAATTGCTTTTGGCTGCGCCGATAAAACAGAAAGCGATGAAATAGCCAACTCTTTTGAAAAGTTAAAACAATTTAGAGAAAAAAATGATAACTGGATTTTTGGGGGGTTTAGCTACGATCTAAAAAACCAAACAGAAGATTTGAGTTCTAACAACCCAGATTTCATCAAATTCCCCGATTTATTCTTCTTTGCTCCCCTGCACCTCATCATCATTAAAAATGATAAAATAGAGATTAAAAGTAATCATGCTGATAGTGTATTAAAAATGATCAATGAAACCGAAATATCTGATGGGCGCAGCAATAAAAACATTAACATAAGAGCAAGGCTTGATAAAAAAGCATACCTAAACAATATTAATAAAATAAAAAACGAAATAAGCTTAGGCAATATCTATGAGACTAATTTTTGTATGGAGTTTTATGCCGATGATTGCGATATTTCTACATTAGGGATTTTTAGAAAACTAAATGAAAAATCGCCCACGCCTTTTGCCAATTATTTTAAATGGTACGATAAATATATTATTTCTGCAACACCAGAACGCTTTTTAGCTAGAAGGGGAAATAAAATCATCTCTCAACCAATCAAAGGTACCGCCAAAAGGAGTGGAAATATTTTAGAAGATATAGAAATAAAAAACCGGCTTTTTAAGCACCCAAAAGAAAGGCAAGAAAATGTAATGATCGTAGATCTGGTACGTAATGATCTAACAAAATTTGCTAAAAAAGGAACTGTAAAAGTAGAGGAGCTTTTTGGTGTTTACAGTTTTAAACAAGTGCATCAAATGGTTTCTACAGTAATCTGCGAGATTGAAGAAAAAATCAATAATATCGATATTATAAAAAGTTGTTTCCCAATGGGCAGTATGACGGGCGCACCAAAAATTAAAGCGATGCAATTGATGGAACATTATGAAAACAGAAAAAGAGGGATGTATTCTGGAGCCGTTGGTTATTTTTCTGATAACGATGATTTCGATTTCAATGTGATCATACGCACTATCCTTTATAATGCTTCTGAAAAATATTTATCATTTCATGTTGGGAGCGCCATAACCTACCATGCCGAAGCTAACCAAGAATACGAAGAATGTTTATTAAAAACGCGAGCCATTTTAGAAGTATTGGCTAATAAATGATATACCACTGCATAAAAAAAAGACCTGAGGAAATTCCTCAAGTCTTTTAAAAATTCAAAGTGAAATTATTTAATATTTAATGAGCTTAATCTACGTAACCCAACACTCCGGTTTCTGGAATATCTAGACCTTCAATTTCATCAATTTCTTTACTTCTTAAAGGAACAATTTTGTTCAATAATTTAAAGAAAACATACATCACGATAAATACAAAAACTATACAAGTAACCGTTCCGATCAATTGAGCAACTAATTGGCTAGAATCTCCATAAAACAAACCTGTAACATTTCCTTTAACGCCGTTCCATCCATCACCGTAAGTTCCATCGGCAAATAAACCTAATGAAATTACGCCCCATGCACCATTAACTCCGTGAACAGCAAACGCACCTACTGGATCATCGATTTTTAATTTATGATCCATAATATAAATAGCTGCAATAACTAAAAGACCTGCAACTACTCCTATAATAACTGCAGAAAGAGAAGTGATAAAAGCACATGGTGCGGTTACGGCAACCAATCCTGCCAACATACCATTGGCGATCATACCTGGGTCTGCTTTTTGTCCTTTAATATACATATAAAACAATGCAGCTAAAGCACCTGCACCGCCAGCCAACATTGTATTTGTTGCAATAACACCAATTCTAAGATCGCTACCAGCCAATGTAGATCCGGCGTTAAAACCAAACCATCCAAAAGCTAAAATAAAGGTACCAACCATTGCCATTGGGATATTATGTCCCGGAATAGTTTTTACTTCGCCATTTTTACCAAATTTACCATAACGAGGACCAATTACGATTGCACCGGCCAAGGCAGCAACACCACCAACCATGTGTACAACAGAAGATCCAGCAAAATCTACATGGCCATGACCAAAACCAAAGTTAGCACCTAGTTGAGATAGCCATCCGCCGCCCCAAACCCAGTTACCATACAATGGATAAACGATCATAGAGATAAAGAACCCGTAGATGATAAAAGACTTTAAGGTCCATCTTTCTGCCATAGATCCAGTTGGGATGGTTGCTGTAGTATCCATAAACACCATTTGGAAAAGGAAAAGTGTGTAAATACCTACATCATAATACTTGCTGCTCAAGAAAAAACCTGCTTTTCCCCAAATTCCAAAATCATGACCAAATAGATGAACCACATATTCTGAAGGAATAACGCCTGCAGACCCTCCTAAAGATCCAAGGTTAAATCCTCCGCCAAACATGATCGCAAAACCACAGATCCAAAACCCGATCATACCTATTGCGTAGATAAGGAAATTCATGGTCATGGTGTGTGCAACATTTTTCTTTTGTGTGAAACCTGTTTCTACCATTGCAAAACCTGCCTGCATAAACATAACCAAGAAACCAGCAATTAAGGTCCACATAATGTTAATGGCAATTTTATTGTGTCCGGCTTGCTCTCCAACTTCAGTTAGCGTAGGTTGGCCACTAGTTGCGGCGGCAACATCGTTGATTGTTCCTGTTTTAGCACCCGTTGGGTCTTGCGCAAAAGAGAAATCTGGCAGAAAAACTACCATTACAACAATTATTATAGCAAATATTGCCAATAATGTTGTTTTGTTTCTGAATTTTAGTGTTTTTTTCATTTACTTTTAATGTTTAGGGTATTTTTTTTAATCATTTAATAAATTATTGTGATAAAATTAATAAATAATTGAAATTAAAATGTTTTTTGAATAAAAAATATCAATAAAATCATAAAATTTGTAAAATTTTCATTTTTATCAATAAAAATTAGAGTTTAATTAAAAATAAATAATAAAATATTATAAAAATTAGACGAATTATATTTTTTAAGGGGTAATTTTTTAACAAAAATTTTTAATATTACTATTTTGGGTATAAAAAAAAGGAGATTTCAGTCAAGAAATCTCCTTTTTATATGATATTCATAAAGAATATTTACCTTTTATAATATTTTAATGCTTCTGGCAAGTATTTTTTAATATCAGAAATTCTGGTGGCATCACTTGGGTGGGTACTTAAAAATTCTGGTGGCGCCTGACCTTTGTTTTGGGCCATCATTCTTTGCCAAAACTCTACGGCCTTTGCCGGATCATAACCTGCCATTGCCATAAATGTTAACCCCAGCCTATCCGCCTCAGATTCTTGTTTTCTTGAATTGGGCAATAAAACACCAGCTTGTGCCCCAATGCCAAACACCTGGTTGAAAACATTCATACCTGCTTGTGAATTTGTGATTGCACCTCCCAATACGGATCCTAAACCTTGGGCGATCATTTGATTTGAATAACGCTCATTAGAGTGTTTTGCAACAGCGTGTGCAATCTCGTGGCCCATAACGGTTGCCAAGCCGGCATCTGTTAATGTAACCGGTAAAATCCCAGTATAAACCGCAACTTTACCACCGGGCATGCACCAAGCATTTACTTCTTTACTATCTATCAGATTAAATTCCCATTTATAACCCGCAATTTGATCTGCATAACCGTTCTCATTCATGAATTTGGTTACCGCTGTAGCTATTTTGCCACCAATCTCTTTTACCTTCCTGCTTTGTGCGGTATTATTTACAACTTTTGTTGAAGGATCGGATAATAATTGGTTATAGCTTTGGGCAGCCATCTGCTGCATTTCTGTATCACTAACTAAGTTAGCTTGCCTTCTACCGGTTAAAGGTACTGTAGAACAGGCGGCCATAAATACTGTGAGGCAAACTATAGCTGCCGATTTTAATTTTTGGATCATTTTTAAGATTGAATTTGTTTCTTTTTAAACAGATTCACTTTAGATTCTTTTCCTCTAAGTAGCCTTTCTATGTTTTTTTGGTGCGTTACTAATATAAGGATGCAAATTGCCATACCATAAATCACTATCGCCCTTACAGAAACTTGGTAAATAAATATTACGCTAAAAGTAAATGTAAAACCTGCCGAAATGCTGCTTAATGATACGTATTTGGTTAGTAATAAAACGATTACAAATACTAGAACACAAAGCAAAGCTGCGGGAAAGTGGACTGCCAAAATCATACCAAATAAGGTGGCAATACCTTTACCACCCCTAAAGCCAGCAAAAATTGGGAATAGGTGCCCCATTACTGCAACAATACCTAATGCCAATTGATAGTTAACGTATTGTACAGAATGTTCTGGCCCGGTTACTGATAAACCTATGAAAAAAGCAAGGTTTGTGGCCGTCCATCCTTTAAAAATATCGATCAACATTACAGGGATGCCAGCTTTTTTTCCTAAAACCCTAAAGGTATTGGTGGCGCCAGCGTTTCCGCTACCATATTCTCTAACATCAATCCCATAAAAAGCCTGCCCAATCCAAACGGCAGTTGGTATAGATCCAAATAAATAGGCAATAATTAATGCTCCGATAGAATAAACAGAAATCATTGTACTATGAGGGATTAATATTCATATAAAAAAATATCGTTAATTAAACTATGGCTTTTAAGCTCATGTCTAAACTTTTTACAGAATGGGTAAGCGCACCCATAGAGATATAGTTTACGCCACACTTGGCAAATTCTAAAGCATTTTCTTCGGTAATTCCACCAGAAGCCTCTGTTTTAAATCTTCCATCGATTATTTTAACGGCCTTCTTAAGGTCGTTAAAATTAAAATTGTCCAATAATATCCGATCTATGCCCCCAACTTCTAATACTTGCCCCAATTCTAAAAAATCCCTCACTTCAATTTCTATCTGTAACCCTAGGGCTTTATCTTTTAAATATTGGTGTGCAGCATTAATTGCATTTGCAATTCCACCGGCATAATCTATATGGTTGTCTTTTATCAAAATCATATCATAAAGCCCAAACCTATGGTTTACACCGCCACCAATTTTAACAGCTTCTTTCTCTAAAAACCTGATGTTTGGTGTAGTTTTACGGGTATCTAAAACCTTGGTGCTTGTGCTGCTTAGCAAATCTACTATCCTTCTTGTGGTGGTGGTAATACCGCTCATCCTTTGCATGGTGTTTAGAACCAACCTTTCTGCCGTTAAAATAGACCTGGCGTTTCCAGATACTGTAAATACAACGTCGTTGATTTTTACAGGTGTGCCATCATTGATCTTTACTTCTACTTTTAATTTAGGATCAACGGCTTTAAAAATCTCTAACGCTATTTTTACTCCAGAAACTACTCCGTTTTCTTTGATTAAAAGCTTGGCACTGCCAACGGCGTTTGAAGGGATAGTAGATAAGGAAGTGTGATCGCCATTACCAACATCTTCTCTTAGAGCATTTTGGATAAATTTATAGAGCAAATCTTGTTTCAACGGTGTTAAATATAAGCTTCAAAAATAGAAATTTTCTTGTGTGATTAATTTTTATTTTCATCTATTCTGATTTGCGTTAGCTTAAAATCGCTCCCGTTACCTTTTAATTCTAAGCTAATCCTATAATTACCCTTGCTACTATTGTAAACAATAACCCCAAATTTATAGTTGGCATTAGACACTACTTTATGGATAATTTTGGTTGCGCTAGGAGGATTTTTAGTAAAGAAATCCTTGAGTATCAAATTAGCCTGGTTTGCAGAATAAATATCATCCTGATCCATTATCGATAACTCTATGGTGTTAGAAAAATAAGTGGACAAGGTTTTTATATCCCCATTTTTTAACACATTGCTTAAATCATCGATCACATCAAAACCAAAAGACAATTTAAATAGTGCAACAAATAATATAGTAAATGTATATTTCATGACCTAAATTTATTAAAAATTCATTTAAACTGATCGGTTTTGAGATCAATTTATTCATTTAAAAGATAGGTAACGCTTTACAATAGAAATATGGTAAGTTTCTTGGGTACTAATTTTATCCTTTTTGGGTATGGGATCAGGATATAAAAAAGCATCAAAACTGAAGCTCAATTTTAATGCTTTTTAAAATATAGGTTATTAACTTTTGTTTCAATTACATTTTGCCAGTACTGCTCTTGCAGCTTCTATAGCTTTTTCTTTGTTGATATCTGGCTTATCGCTCAAATCTGTTTCTATATAAAAACATACCCCGTCTTTCAGTACATATAATCTTTTTTCCAATGTATTCCAAGAAGCGGCATCACCCAGCCCGTTTACAGGCTCATAAGCTCCCAGTATCTTCATAAGGCCAGATTGTTTCATGTTTTCGACAACAGTTTTTGCTTTTGCTTTTGAAGTTCCGGTTCTTTCTATGTTTTTAGCCGCTTTATTGGCTTCTTTGCTTTCTGATTTTTGGTCTAATGCTTTATCAAAAGCCTTATCAAGTTTTATACTTATTTGGGCAATTTCCTTTTCTGTTTTCTTTGTGTAATCCCTTCTAAAAAGCTCTATGGTAAAAGGCTTCATCCCGCTGATTTTTATATAGTTTGGGGATGGCACATTTACAACCATTCGATTAATCTCTATTTTCTTCTTTCTGTCTCCTTTCCATTTATAAGTCAAACTTTGAAAAGTTGGGTCATCCATCAATTTATTGTAATCCGTTTTAGCATCAGCTGTAGCCAAACCAGTAATTGCTGCGGCTTTATCTACACTCAACAGTTCTTCATACTTAGTGGCATATTGCAATAAACAACCGTTAGCCTCAATGTTTTTTGATGGATTTAATGCGGCAAGCTTTTCATTAGCTTTTTGCTTTTGGTTGTTGGTACACGCAAAAAAAGGCGTAATTGTAAAAACACAAAAAATCAACGTTATTATATTTTTCATGATGGTGGTTTTAAAAAAATACCGTAAAAGTTGCCGGAGTGATTTTACCTTTTATGCCGCTTGCCACTGCCTCTAAGCTAACCTGATAGTTTCCTTTTGGCACTTCGGATATTTTACCTAAGCTATTATCCTTAATATTTGAGAGAATGGCGATAAAATCAAAAGTTTCTACTGGTAAAAACATATCGCCAGGGAAAAACGGGATTGGACTTCTTTCAATCGTTCCGATTACTTTTCCGTCTTTTTTTACGGTAGTGAAAAACTGGACCATCACTACCTCCTTTTTATCAGTATTTAAAGGGACATCGGCTACTTTAAAATTGAATAAAATAGGGTATTTATTCTCCCTAAATGCGGCATAAAGGTTTACAACATTAGCGCTTTCCATTTTGATTTCTGTTTTAGATCGTTCATTAATTTTGATGGAACCGTTAACACTTTGAGCCATAGTTAATCTGGCGAAGCCTAATTAAAGGCCAATTACTAATAATAATTTTTTCATTTCTTTATGGATTAATTTGTGGGGATCTTAATTTTCTTTTATCAGCAAAATATGATGAGTGTGAAAGCGATACTTTTCATGTTTATAGTTTTTCTATATAAAATTTGAGGTAACAGACTTTAGTATCTGTATTTGGAATTTTATATTGTTTATTTAGTGCTTGCGATTTCTTTAAATTAAATGTTTCTTGGTACTTACCACAATCTTTATTAGGTTGACCATACTCTTTCGTTTTTAAATGATGACCAATTGTTAATTCAAAACCTATGTTATTATTTTCCCAATCATTTTTTGAAATAATAAAATCTCTGTAGTAAGTTGGTTGATCGGGAAAATTAATGTATATCTGATTTTTTATTAATGGGTTATCTTCTGTTGTTTCAAAAATATATTTGTTTTTATTACCAACCGACTTAATATCAATTGATTGGTTAGGTGTAATTTTCTTTAACTCAAACCTAGCGAATCCGTATAAGTCTGGATTAGTTAAAATAGAATTACTCATTGAAATCGCTTGAACTGCTCTAACTCTAATTTTAAATAATTCATCTTTAGAAGTGTTTTGAGAATTTGAATTTGTAGTTAATCCTTGACTTGTTGTAGAGGTAACCGTCATTTTAGACAGTTCTTTATTGTTTTTCACATCTTTTGTTCCATCCCAGTTTCCTTCTGTCATGGCGGCTGTCCACCCACATTTTCCTTTAAAAGTATTTCCTTCAAAGTAAAATTCTATGTATCCGGTTTTTTTGATATTTTGATTAAAAAAAGTTCCAGTTAAGAGGCGGGTAGATGGATTATAAGTAGCTGTAACTGTTCCAACACCTTTATATCTGCCAGTAATATTTTTTCCTACTTGCGCCAAATGCATGGAGCCATCTGTAGTGTTCCACTTACCAGACCAAACATTTGTTTCATTTTTAACATTTGCGACACCAAATTTTGTTCGTTCTGCTATCCATTTATCATTATTATCTTCAGAAAGATCATTATTAGTTTGATATCCCCAGTAACCTACTAACCGTGTAATTCTTTGATTAAAGGTTTTGTTATAAAAATCGACACCGGATGGCCGAAAAATAAATTTCCCCAAGGACGAACCGTTAAAAAAAGTTCCGTTTAAAACTTCATCATTTCCTGCTTTACTTATTGCGCCGGTAATGGTTCCATTATCTCTGTAGTCGCCATAAGAGATAGTTCCGCCCGCAAATTCCGAGCTTATTTCAGTTGTTAAACTTATGTTTCCAAACTTTGTAGAGTATATTCCATCTGTATTAGGGTTTTGTGCTTTTAGTTGAAATACTGAAAACAGTGTAATAATTGTGAATAGTTTTCTTATAATTTTCATTTTTTCTTTTAATTAAGGTTTTAGTTTTTTGGTATTTGAAATAATGTACTAGCATCAAAATAATTGTATTTGCTAA
The DNA here is from genome assembly GCF_016623585.1 of Pedobacter segetis. Lineage (GTDB taxonomy): Bacteria > Bacteroidota > Bacteroidia > Sphingobacteriales > Sphingobacteriaceae > Pseudopedobacter > Pseudopedobacter segetis. The sequence goes on along the minus strand of NZ_JAEHFY010000007.1, from coordinate 128,749 downwards.
TATCTAAAGTTACTTGAGCAGGATTTTTTTTGACTGTATTAGCTATCAATGTTGTTGTACCCTCATTAGAAACAGTTACTGCTTTTAGAAAAAAACCTAATTCATCAGTTCCATAAAACTTTTTATATAATGGCTTTTCTGCTACTTTATATCTCGCACCTGGCATTACCAAACAACCAGATTTTATTCCGTATGCTACATAAAGTTTCAGCATAGTACCATCATCGGTTTTACCTACAAGCTCTTTGCACAAATAGCCAGCTATGATTTCTATTGCACCCGTTGGTTTTAGTTTGTATTTAATTAGTTCTTCTTTTGTTGGAGTAAGGCTTTGCCCAGATTGTTGAAATTTCGAAAAATCATAAGACGTTACCGTTCCTCGGCCAATCATATACATTCTTTTATTGGCTTCTTTAAAAATTGAATAGAAGTTTTCTCCAGTTTCTGGGTCTTTAGTTACTACCCCATAATTTGCATTTTCTGCCGAAAGAAAAATATCCAAGTTCACTACATCTTTACCATCTTTTATTTGATAGGTTATTTGATATGCCGAGGGAATTTCTATACTGTTAAATGGTGGCTTTTCACCGCTAGGCATATTTACATTGTTTGCTTCCTGCGTTTTTTTCCACTTGTCTTTTGGTGGTTGTGCGCTACTGTACCCACTAGCCATTTTTGAATACTCTTTACAGTTTCTTATTTGCTCATCAAAGGTGGTTTTATATTCTTCCAACTGCTTTTTGGTTAACCGAGATTTATCAATAGCATCAAAATTGGCTTTTAAGATTTTTGCCAAAGTATCGCAGTTCATCGCTTTGCCCATTTGTTGCATGTATTCTTGCTGAGCTTTGGCTAGTTCTTCTTGTGTTTGGGCTTTTAAACCCAATACAGAAAGCACAGTTATTAATGTTATGAATAACCTTTTCATAAGTTAATTTATTTTAGTGATTTTAAGTTTTACACCAATTGTAGTGGGTTGTCCACTTCCATTTCTTTCTAGTCTTAAATTCATTTCTACCATATTTTCTCCAGCCAATGCTTTAGAGAAATCTAATTCTTCTGTCTTTATTTCTTTGTTGTCCCTTAAATAATAACCTTGTGTCATCGGAAAATCGCCATCATATTTACTTCTATGTAATTCTTGAAAAATACCAGTAAACAGTAGTGCACATTTAGAAAAACCTCCGGGGGATACTGTAAAATCAATAGCCATATTATTTAAAGAAATTGGCTGGTTTACTTTCAATAAAACGGGGGACCCTACTTGGCTAGCATGAAAGTAGATTTGCTTTGGCGAGGTAATTTGTTTTTTATTTTCATCCCTAACAAAGCATTTAAAACCTCCAAGAATTTCTAAATCTTTTTCAGTATCAAAATCTTCGTCTCCTTTTAAATTGTTAAGCGATAAAAATTCTATTCTATATTTTGTGCCACCATAAAAGGCTTTATTAGCTTTAAAGTTATTTCCTAAATCATTAATTGGAGTAATCCTGCTATCAACAATGTTAACATTTGATTTATTAATATTAAGACCTGGTTCTTTGATGGTTACATATCCAAACAATACGCTATCAGCAGTAGCTTTATTTAATATTGTTCCGTTTCTATCATATTCATAGATTTTTCTAACCACCCTTAATTTGTTGTTTTCTTTGTAAATTCTAACAAATATCTTTTTAGCATCATAACCATATAACTTTTTAACCTCAAAAGGTTCAGTAGTTTCTGCGCCGTTTGCTATTGTTTTCAAGTCAAAAACGGTATGTACATTATTTACATTAGATATCTTAATATGCTGAGCAGAAAGTAGCTGAATAAATGTGATGTTGGTGAATGTTGATATATTGGAAGGTGAGTTGGGTGTCCAAGTACCAGATAAACCGTTCCAGTTTTGAGCTTGGGATGCCAATGCAATTAACAATACAAATAGTGTTGTGTAAATTTTTTTCATGATTATTTTAATCTATTTTTTTGTGATTTAAGTTGATAGTTCACTGTTTTAATTATTTTTTCATCCATATAATATTTAATCTCAGCCTCCATTATTAAATCATCACGTTTTAAGTTTAGATTAATATGCTTCTTAATATCGCCCATGGTGTACCATGCGGTTAATATATCTCCCGTTTTTTTATAAGAAACTATTCCCCAATCGCAATCTTTTGGCACACAACCTTCCCAAACCTTTATCTTTTTATGTTGAGTATCAATAATTATTTTGGTAATGCCTGTATTACTTTTATTAGCTACCAAATAAGTATTTGCTAAAGTTTCTGCAAAATCATCATCTTGAAAATGCAGCGTAAAATTGAGACATATGAAGAGCAACAGTTTAACACCCATTATTAAAGTTTGATGAATTCTACCCTACGGTTATTAGCTTTTCCTTGGATGGTGGTATTTGGATCTGTAGGCTCGGCAGCACCTTTTCCATCAGTCATAAACCTGTCGCCACTAATTCCAAAAATATCTGTTAAAGCAGCTTTTACGGCAGTAGCTCTACGTTTTGATAAATCTAAGTTTAAAGCAGCATCACCATCACTATCCGTATGCCCTATAATTTTTACTTTTACGGTTGGGTTTTCTTGCAAAACAGCAGCTATCTCTTTTAAAACTCCATTTGATTCTGGCTTAATTTGATCAGAATTAACATCAAACAAAATCCCTCTTGTTACCAGCTTCCCTTCTGTAATCAATCTGCTTCTGGTATCGGGCGCACCAATGGAGTACCTCAGATTAGAAACCATAAACTCATCTTTTTTCTCATTATCAGAATAATTCATGTAATTGCTGCCAAACTTGAAAACATTGTATCTAAGTTTAGGGTCCAAAGCTTGCGGCAGGTCTAATACCTTTGCATCGTTCACATAAATGCGCAACCTTGTTTTCTGTCTCCAAATAGAAATTTTAGCATTTACTGGGGTCTCAAAATTATCCCCTCCGCCCATTAATCCTTTAATGTTTAAACTTGCGTTTTCATTTGTTTTCTCTCCATTTTCATTAGTATAAAAACCTGCCTCGCCAATGCAACCCGCCCAATTAAACCTAAACATATTGGTCATATCGCCTTCACTTAAATCTTTCTTTGGGTTATCTGATGCTGCCAAGATGAAATGATAATTCAATATATTGTTGCTCCTATATCTGTTAAAAAGATTAAATTCTAAAGTGAAATTCTCTGGCATATCGGTTACCATAATTGGTTGGAAATAGCCGTCTTTGGTCATAAAAAGCCATTTATCTTCTGAACCCGTAAGTTTCACAATCTCGGCAGAGGAGTTTGTGTTCCATCCATGAGGAAAATCACCAATTGAGGTAGTGGAAAAATCATCGTAATACAAAACTTTTTCTCCTGGTATAAAATCGAATTTAGAGGTAGCAGAAATTCGCACCGACTGCTTATTTTGTGTATTAGTAACGTTTTCTTTGTCGTTTACGGCGTTGTTATCAAGATTGCCTTCGCTATTTAAAGACCTATCTTTTTTGCTTTTATCTTTGCCTTCTAGCACTCCATTAACCCCTTTGTCTAATTTCTCTTCACTTTTACCAAGAGCTTTATCAATGGTTTTATCTATTTTTTGTTCTTTTGCTTCTTTAAGCTTTCTTTCTAGCTTTTGTTTAAAAGTTTCTTGTGCAAAAGTAGATGAGGTGCAAATAATAATTGCGAACAACATAAAAAGTAGATTAAATTTTTTCATTTTTTTTTATTTAATTTTTTTAAATGATGATCAATTATATCATCAAAAAAACCAATAAAAAATAGGCGATAAGTATTTGTACCATTTGAATAAGTATTTGGCACTTTAGCGTAAGAATTTGATTTTGATTTTAAAAATTATCGTTATAATTTGAACCTATTATATTTAAAATTAAAAATAGGTGAATTTTAGGCTGGGTTTTAAATTGTTCTTTAAGGTTCTCATTGTCATATTTTTTATATGTATTAGTAGCAATGTAAGCTGCCAACAAAACGAAAGTTTAAAAATTTCTAATTTAAAGGGCATTAATTATTTTTTTGATATTCAGCAAATATCGCTTGCAAAAACTAACAAAGAAACGGGTATAGAAACTGTTTTTGCAGCAAAATTTACCTCTAATAAACGGCTCATAAATATTGAAAAAGATAAAGCTTATTGGTTTAAAATCCCGCTTTTTAATGATTTGGACCAAGACATCATTCACTTTATTTATTGTGGAAATAATGATTACACCGAACTTTATGAGCAACGAGAAGATAGCGTAATTCTTTTAGGTAGGGCAGGTACGCTTAACAAAACATCAGTTTTACAGATAGAAAATATTCCCTATTATTTTTCCTTTAAGATAAAGAAGGGCGAGAAAAAAAATATTTTTGTTAAAGTATTTAATAAAGGCAACCATAGTGCTGATTTAGATTTAAGTTTAGAAGATAGCAATACTTTTGACCAAGAGATATTAAAATATTATCAAACCTCTTTTAAAGACACATTTATACCCATTGTATTTATTGGTTCATTAAGTTTTCTTTTCTTTTTTATGATATTTCTTTTCTTAAAGAGCTATCATAAAATATATCTTTTTTACTCTCTTTATTTACTGGGAGCAATTATATATGCCTTAATGAGGCTTGATAGGATTACCTATATAGGCAGTTTGCTGGGCGAGTTTCCACTCTTCAGAATATATATCAATGAACCGATCCAGTTTTTGTTTTTTGCGGTTTACCACTTTTTTGTGATTTATTTATTGGACATTAAAAAATACGACCCGAAGTTGGTAAAAGTTCTTAAATCACTTTCATATGTATATATATGCTATGCTGTTTTGCATTTCTTTATGATGTACTTTTATTATCCCTTACAATTGCGCAGTACGCTATTTGTAATCACAAGGATAATATTAGTGCCTTTAAATATCATATTGGTTGTGTGGGCTGCAAAAAAAGTCAAAACACCGGTCTTAAATTATTTTTTGGTAGGTGTAAGTTGTTACATATTCTCTGGTTTTTTAGCTGCCTTTGTTGATTATAGGTTTCAATCTTTTCAATTCATAACGCTTGGCCTAAACTCGTTAAATGTTTTTCAATTAGGCATACTGGCCGAAGTTCTTTGTTTTTCACTTGCTATCGGATACCGCATCAGGATAACAGAGAAGGATAAGAACAATAACCAGCTTGCCCTCATCAACCAATTACAGATCAATAAACAATTGATAGAATCTTCCAATTTAGAACTAGAGCAAAAAGTTAACGAAAGAACGCAAAAATTAATTGCAGTTAACAGAGAAATGGAACAGCGTAAGTTGACATCTCTAAAGCTAGATTTTGAGAGAAAAATCGCAGAGGCAGAAATGCAAGCTTTACGCTCGCAGATGAACCCACATTTTTTGTTCAACAGCTTAAATTCCATCAGGTATTTGGTAATGAGCAACCAAGATGAAAAGGCGGTTAATTACTTAAATAAATTTTCGAGGTTGATAAGATTGATCTTAGAAAACAGCCGAAAAGAAAAGATAAACTTAAATCAAGAATTGACGGCATTACGGTTATACCTTGATATTGAAGCCAATAGATTTGAAGAAAAATTTACCTATAACATAACCGTTTCGCCAAAACTAAATACCAATGAGATTTACTTGCCTCCATTACTTTTACAGCCCTTTATAGAAAATGCAATTTGGCATGGGTTGCTGAATAGCAACCGTACAGAAAAAGCAATAGATATTAGAATTAACCCACTAAACGAAAACGATAAAAGTTGCCAAATTTTGATTGAAGACAATGGCATTGGCCGAAAAAAATCAGAAAGTTTGAAAAGTAAATTCAAAAAACATCAATCATACGGTATGCTGCTAACCCAAGAACGCATCGCCCTTTTTAACAATACCTCCACAACAAAGATTTACCTGAAAATAGTTGATATGGAAACCAACGGATTGCCAGATGGCACAAAAATTATTTTAAGCTTAAAATAAACAATTATGATCAGTATTGTAATAATAGATGATGAGCTGCATTGTACTGCGTCTTTACAAATGCTAATAGATGGCCTAAACAAAAACATACAGATAATAGCTGTTTTTAACGATGCGAGATTGGCACAAGATTATTTGAGGCAAAACACTTTTGATTTGCTTTTTTTAGATATTGAAATGCCTGGGCTAAACGGATTTGAGTTGCTTAATAGCTTATCCCAGTTTAAATTCGACGTTGTTTTTACCACCGCTTATGATCAATATGCAATTAAAGCATTTAATTTTAGTGCCGTTAGCTATTTGCTAAAGCCGATTGATCCTTTAGAGCTTTCTAATTGCATAGATCTTTGGGAACGTAAAAATCAAAAATATTTAACGTTAAACCAATTTGATTTTCTGATAGATTCTTTGCAAAACGGGAATGCGCAAAATAAGAAACTAGCATTGCCAACAACCTATGGGCTAGAGTTTATTGCAATAGAGAATATTATTAGGTGCCAATCAGAAAGTAGTTACACCCATTTTTTTTTAAAAAACGAAGAGAAGCATCTGATATGTAGAACCTTAAAAGAAGTAGAGCAAATATTATTTAAGAACGGTTTTGTACGTATACACCAATCTCATTTGATAAACCCCGCATATCTAAAAAAGTACATCAGAAATGACGGTGGCTATGTTTTAATGGAAGATGGAGAGAAGATAAGCGTTTCTAAAAGCAACAAGGATAAGATCACAGAAATTTTTGATCAGATAGGAAGAAACCAAAAAAAGTCTTAATCCCTAAACCAACCTTTTCTAGCAAAATACCATATTTGGGCAATAGCGATCAGAAGCATCAATATCATCACATACATATATCCGTTGTGCATGTATAATTCTGGCATGTTGTCTTTCAATATTTCGCCCGTTTTTGGGTCTTGATAGGCAAAATTCATCCCATAAATGCCGGCAATAAATGTTAATGGGATAAAAATAGCCGAGATGATGGTTAGGGTTTTCATCACTTCGTTCATCTTATTGCTCATCAATGAAAGGTATAGATCCAACAAACTGGTGGCGGTTTCACGCATGCTTTCTATCAGATCTATAATTTGGATACTATGATCATAGGCATCCCTTAAAAATAACTTAACCTCTTCGTTGATCAAAGGATTGGTGGATTTTAAAAGCTCATTGAGCTTATCGCGTTCTGGCCAAGATCCTCTTCTCATAGTAATCATCAGCTTTTTAACCCCTTGGATACGGTACATCAATTGCTTTCTTGGTTTTTGATAAAGATGGTCCTCTACAATTTCAAGCTCATCTCCTAACCTATTGATGATGGTAAAATAATGATCAATAACGGTATCCATTAATGCGTATAGCATATAAGAGGGCCCTAAAACCCTTATGTTACCATTCACGTTTTTTCTTAAACGGTTTCTTACGGGGTCCAGTACATCGTCATAATCTTCCTGAAAACTGATAAGGGTATCTTTAAAAAGCAGAAAAGAAAGTTGTTCGTTTTTGAGTTGCAGCCCTTTGTCTAGCTCTAACATCCTGCTTACCACAAACATAAAATGGTCGTATTCCTCGTTTTTTGGCCGTTGGTGGGTATGCACTATATCTTCCATCACTAGAGGATTAACATCAAATTCTTTTTGGATAAAATCCAGAACACTTTGAGAGCCTAAGCCCTTAACATCTATCCAATGGGTATAACCTCTATGATTTTTTGTAAAGTTTATGGCATCAGCCATATCGTTTGCCGCTAGTTCTTCTAAGTGATCTTCTTTATAAGAATAAACAAAAATCTTACTGGGTAAGGCAGTTTCATTAATAAAGAAAGTACCTGGGACCTCGCCTGGGTTATTTCTCCTTCTGTGCTGGGTAATGTTGATCTTAGAAATATCGATTTTCGGAAGAGGGATTTTCAAAACTGATAATTTAATTTAAAAAAACTTTGATGCCTGTGGGCCTTGGTTAAACAACAGATCCAATATACAGATATTGTTCAAATATGGGTTTCTATCCTCAAAAACTTGATGGTATTTTTTTGTTTGGTAAGCACTAGGTTTTCTGATATTTAATGATGACCTAAAGTCTTCTTTATCATTATACTGAGGATGGTATTCTTCTGTAAATTTATAATCAACTTTCATTTTGATAGATTTCAGGATTACTTCTAAAAGCTGCAGGTTGTAATCAAACAAAAAATTGAACTTTTGTTGATAAAACGGGGCGAAATCGTCTTCATAAAACTCGAAATAGGCCGAGCTTCTATAACTTGTTCCTAAACTTAACCAATGTATGCGTTGCCAGTCATCGTCATTACTTATCCTTATATCTTTATATGGTGTATGTTGTAAACGCCCTTTTTTTATGGGCACACTCAACTCTAATTTACCATTTGGCCCAGCAATAACGGTTCTGTTTCTAAAGGTTTGCTTAGGGTAATGTTCTTTATTTTCTAAAAAGATTCCATTTTCGCTATAAGATCGTAGGGTATTAAAAAATTCTACATTTGGTAGATAAAACAAAGGAAATACAGCTCCTTTTTCCATTTCAAAATTTTTATGTTTGCAAATAATATTACACCGTAAAATTAATGATAAATAGAGGGCTTTTTTATGTTGCAGCATTTTTTTTGTACTTGCTCTCCCTGCTCCCCATGTTCTTGCTATATCTATTGTCAGATTTTATTTATCTCGTTCTTTTTTATGTGATCAAATACAGAAGACATGTGGTATTAAGTAATTTGCAAAACTCTTTCCCCGATAAAAGCCTAGAAGAACTAAAGGCTATTGAAAAAAAGTTTTTTAAATACTTAGCAGACTTATTTGTAGAAACCATTAAAATGATTTCTGCTCCACCAAGCTTTATAGAGAAACGCTTTAGTTTCAGTAATATAGAATTATTAAGAAAATATGAAGAGAAGAGCCAAAGTTACCTATCTGCCGTAGGCCACTATGGCAATTGGGAATGGAGCGCAATAGTTACCCCTATTGCAATGAAAGCTGCCGTATTGATCATTTACAAGCCCTTGAATAATGCTTTTTTTGATGATTTTTTTAAAAAAGCGAGGGAAAAAAGCGGGGCCAAGATGATAAGGATGAAAACATCTTTAAAAGAAATAATTAGGAGGAAGAACGATTTAACCTCTACTATATTTGCAACAGATCAAACGCCCGCACATGGAGATTCACAAGCATGGGTTACTTTTTTAAACCAAGAAACCGCGGTTTTTATGGGTTTAGAAAAAATTGCAAAATCTACAAATTCGCCCATTATATTTTGTGATGTCGCTTTGGCAAAACGAGGCTATTACACTTGCGATTTTAAATTGGTTTGCGATGATCCTTCTAAAACGGATACTTTAGAAATAACAAAAAAGCACACCAAGATTTTAGAGGATAGGATCAATGCAGAACCTGCTTACTGGCTATGGTCGCACAAAAGATGGAAATATAAAAAGGAGGTGGCAAATGGAACAACCTAGCGTAGCCATTGTGATCCTAAACTGGAACGGGCAAAATTACTTGGAGAAATTTTTGCCATCCGTATTTAATTGCCCTTATCCAAACCTGCAGATTATTGTTGGCGATAACGACTCTACAGATGAATCTTGTAATTTCTTGAAGGATAATTTCCCATTGGTAAAGATCATTAGAAACGAGCGAAATTTTGGCTTCGCCGAAGGTTATAACAAAGTTTTGGCACAGGTAAAGGCCGATTATTTTATCTTATTAAATTCTGACGTTGAAGTAACCACGGGTTGGATTAAACCCGTTATAGATTTAATGGAGAGTGATGATAAAATTGCCATTGCACAACCTAAAATACGTTCGCTTTTAATCAAAAACCATTTCGAATATGCTGGCGCAGCAGGTTGTTTTATCGATAAATGGGCTTATCCGTTTTGTAGAGGGCGTATTTTTGATTTTGTAGAGGAGGATGTTGGGCAGTATAACGATAACCGAGAGATTTTTTGGGCCGCTGGTTGTGCCTTGTTTATAAAATCTTCTGTCTGGAAACGCGTAAATGGTTTGGACGAGCGGTTTTTTGCCCACATGGAAGAGATTGACCTTTGCTGGCGAGTTAAAAACTTAGGATACAAAGTAATGTATTGTGGCAAGTCTATGGTTTACCATGTTGGCGGAGGCACCTTAAACGCAGAAAGCCCTTTTAAAACCTACCTAAATTTTAGAAACAACCATTATCTAATAAAAAAGAACATTAAACCTTGGCGGGCAAACTTTTTAATCCCCTTTAGGTTCTGTTTAGACTTTTTGGCCATAATAAAATTTTTGGTGGATGGAAAATTTAAAAATGCTGCTGCTGTTTCTAAAGCACACAGACATGTGATAAAAGCTTTTTATAACCATTCCATAAAATATAACAGGGACATTAGTAAAACCCCAAATTTGGTTGGGATGTACAATAAAAGCATAGTGATAGATTATTTTTTATTAGGAAATAAAAGGTTTAAAAACTTAAGGAAAAATTAAACCTTTTTATGGAATTAAAAAAATCTGACGTAATTATAATGGCCTTGGCAACAGGTTTCATTGTTGCAAACATTTATTATTGCCAACCTCTTATTGTTTTGATCGCTAAAGATTTCCATATTTCTTCTGCACAAGCTGGGCATACTTCATATTTAACACAGGCTGGTTATGCAGCTGGTTTGTTGTTTTTGGTGCCTTTGGGCGATATGTTTGAGCGCAAGAAACAAATAATACTTACCACAATATTGGCCGTTATAGCTTTAATTTGCGCTGCCATAGCAACAAAATTTTGGGTTTTAGAGCTTGCTTGTTTTATTATAGGATTTAGTTCTGTGGTTCCGCAACTGATATTACCGTTGGCAGCCCAACTTTCTGCACCAAAAAACAGGGGCAAGGTAATTGGCATTGTAATGAGTGGACTTTTAATAGGGATTTTGGTATCTCGAACTGTAAGTGGGTTTGTGGGCGATTTATACGGTTGGAGGACAATGTTTTGGATTGCAGCCTGCATCTGTACCATAATAATCGGGTTGATTTACTATCGTTTTCCAAAAAACCACCCAACCTTTACCGGAGGTTATAAAAAGCTGATGGGTTCTTTAACCACCTTGATAAAAAAAGAGCCTGTTTTAAGAGAAAGCTCCATCATCAATTTCTTTGTGTTTATGATTTTTGGTACTTTTTGGACCAACATGGTTTTACTGCTTGCCCAACAACCTTATAGTTTTGAGAGCGACAAAATAGGTTTATTTGGCTTGGTAGGTGCTGTTGGAGCTTTCACAGCACCGTTAATTGGTAGCGTTGGAGATAAGGCAAACCCAAGGATTGCCGTAGGCTATGGCTTAATTATTCTTTTTATAAGTCAGGTTATATTTTACTTTTTTAGTGCCAAGCTTTTTGTTTTTATCGGAGGTATTATTTTGTTAGAAATGGGTCAACAAGCGGTTCATGTAAGCAACCAAACCAGGGTTTATGCTTTGGACCCTGCGGCAAGAAATAGGTTAAACACCGTTTTAATGACCATGAGCTTTATCGGGGCATCGCTGGGTTCTGCAATTGGTTTGGCATTATGGGAGTGGCAAGGTTGGCAATCTATCTGTATCGCCTCTGCAATAATGGCTTTATGTGCGGTTTTTGTTTATCTGTTTACTTATAAAAAAAGAGTTAAGGCATAAAACTCTTTAAAGCCAGTTCATAGCTCATCATCCCAAAACCCGTGATAACACCCTTACAATTTTTGGCCATCATGCTATGGTGCCTAAATTCTTCCCTGGCATAAACATTAGAGATATGAACTTCAACAACGGGTGTTTTTATAGCGGCAACGGCATCAGCTATGGCAACAGATGTATGTGTGTAAGCTCCCGCATTCATCACAACACCATCAAAAGAAAAACCTATTTCATGAAGTTTATCAATAATCTCTCCTTCTACATTACTTTGGAAATAATATAGATCTACATCGGTATATTTACGTTTTAAATCTTCAAAATAGCTCTCGAAACCTTGGTTACCATAAATCCCTGGTTCGCGTTTGCCCAAAAGGTTTAAATTTGGCCCGTTGATAATTTGTATCTTCATGCGCTCAAACTTATCATTAAATTTTTAAAACAAAAAGTGGATTGGCAATCGGCAAAAAAAGCATTCAAAAATTATCTAAAATTAGAGCGTTCGCTATCTAAAAACTCTATTGAGGCTTATTTGCGTGATATTGATAAAATAGAGCAGTTTTTAATTTATCATGATAAAAGCATAGCTCCATTAAAAATAACCACTCAAGATCTAAAAGATCTTTTGCAATGGGTTAACCAATTGGGTATGTTGGCCACAAGCCAAGCAAGGTTGATCAGTGGGATAAAGTCTTTCTATAAATTTTTAATCATAGAAGATCTGATCACAAAAGACCCCTCTGCCCTAATAGAAGCACCAAAAACTAGGAGAAAACTACCAGATGTACTTACGGTTGAAGAAGTTGAGGGCTTAATAGCGGCATTAGACCTAAGCAAACCAGAAAACATCAGGAATAAAGCGATGTTAGAAACTTTGTACAGCAGCGGTTTGCGGGTAAGCGAATTGATAGAATTAAAAATATCTAACTATTTCCCCGATGTGGAGTTTATTAAAATCTCTGGAAAGGGAAATAAAGAAAGATTGGTGCCTATCGGTGATACCGCAATGAAGCATATCGCTATTTACAGGCAAACGGTAAGAAATCATCAAGAAATAAAAAAAGGGCAAGAAGATTTTATGTTTTTAAACCGTAGGGGAACCAAACTAAGTAGGATAATGGTTTTTATGTTGATCAAAGACCTGGCGCAAAAAATAGGCTTACAGAAAAATATAAGTCCGCATACGTTTAGGCATTCTTTTGCTACACATTTAATAGAAGGTGGTGCAGATCTAAGGGCGATACAAGAAATGTTAGGGCATGAAAGCATTACCACAACAGAGATCTATACCCATTTAGATAGGGATTTTTTAAAGCAGACCATTAAAGAGTTTCATCCTAGAAACTAGCCTTGATAATTCTGTAATTATCATTCATATCTTTAATAACATCAACTTTAAATCCCTTATTTTCAATTAATTGCTTGGTTTCTAAAGCTAAATACTGGTTAATTTCAAAATATAAAAATCCGTTCTTATTTAGATTGTTAATGGCAAAATCAGCAATCTTATCATAAAAAACCAAGGGGCTTTCATCATCTACAAATAAAGCCAAATGTGGCTCGTGGTTTAAAACCTGTTTTTGTAATTCTTGCTTTTCTTTTGCTGCAATGTATGGTGGGTTGCTTACGATCACATCAAATTTAGGGTATTTTTGGTTCAATAAATTCAGCGCATCATCTAATATAAAATCTACCTCTACCCTATTTATTAGAGCATTTTCTTTAGCAATTTCCAAAGCTTTTTCACTAATGTCAATGGCGTAAACCTTTGCCTGCGTAATATTCTTTTTTAACGCAACAGGGATACATCCGCTACCTGTGCCAATATCTAGGATCGATAAATCGGCTTTATTTTTATGATCAGAAATAATTAAATGCACTAACTCCTCTGTTTCTGGCCGTGGGATCAAAACATTTTTATCTACCTTAAATTTTAGTTGATAGAAATCTGCTATGGCCAAAATATACTGAATTGGGACTTCTTGTTTTAACTGATCTAAATAATTGAGATAGATTTCATGCTTTTGTTGGTCCAATTCAACAGTATCAAAAACACGTTTACTAAGCAAATTCTCCATCAACATTTGATAAAGAATTTCAGATTCGCTATTGTTATAAAGGTGTTTTAAAGCCGATTTAAAATGTGTTTTATTTACTTGCAATAGAAAATTATTTTTTCAAAGGTAAACTAAAGTAAAAAGAACTGCCTAATCCCATCTCACTTTCTACCCAAAATCTTCCACCGTTTTTACGCACAAATTCTTCACATAATAGTACTCCCAAACCGCTTCCCTTTTCGTTTTTTGTGCCTTCTGTGGTATAAAAAGTATGCTTAAGCACCATCGAAATCTGCCCTACGGACATTCCCAAACCATTATCTTTTACGCAAACGATCAATTTGTCGCTTTCTTTGTGCGATGATATTGTTATCACGCCCCCTATATTAGAAAATTTGATGGCGTTTGCCAATAAATTTCTAATCACGATAGATATAGATTCTTCATCAGCATAAGCATAACTATCTGTTATTTCTTTTTCTACCTGAAGGTTTTTATCATCTATCTTTAGCTTTAATACATCTAAATTCTCATCCGTGATTTTAGAAACGTCTATCTCTTGCTTGGCCAATTTTTGTCCCTGCATCTGGCTTTTAGACCACATTAAAAGATTATCCATCAAATTAGAGGTGGTTACAAAATTTTTGTTTAGCTCTGCCATGAAAAGCTTGAGGTCATCATCGCTCAGTAATTTATCGTTATAAAGTGACAGCATTCCTTTTAAAGATAAAATTGGCCCCCTTAGATCATGCGAAATGATAGAAAAAAATTTGCTTTTCCATTGGCTCAATTCTTCTAACTTCTTTTTTTGCAAATTTATCTCTTCGTTTTGCTTGGTTAAAAGATGATTATAGTTATCCATCCTTTTGCCACGTTTAAAAAACAGCCAAAGCAGGTAAACCGTTAAAAGCAAGATGAATACAAAAGCTAGAATAAAATAGTTTTTATTCTGGATTTTAATTTCTTTGTTCAGATTAGCTTTTTTTAGGGCGATGTTTTCATTCTGTTTTTGTTTGGCTCCGTAATAAACCCTAAACTCGTCTAATTGCTTATATCTTTCTTTATTAAAAAGGCTATCATAAAGTTTATTATAGCTTTTTTCTATATTAAAACCTGCTTTATAATTTTGGCTTTTTTCGTTAAGGCGTGATAAAGACTTGTAGATCAACAACCTTTCTTTAAATAACTGATGCTGAAAAGAAAGTTCTAAAGCTTTATCCAAAAGTTGGTCGGCTTTTTTATACTCATCAAAATTTAAAGAAATAGTACCCAATAAATTAAGGTTTTGTACAGTGAGCGCAAAATTACCTGCCTTTTCTGATAGCCTGATAGCGGTTATCGCATCTGATTTAGCTTGATCGTAATTGCTTAAGTTTTTATTGGCAACCGCCCTTTCAAAATAATTTTGGGCCAACCAATTTATATTTTGGCTATTATGGTTTATAGCTTGATCAAAAAATTGGATAGCCAAAACATTGTTGTTTTTGTTAAGGTATAAATAACCTAGATTATGAAGAACTGCACCAATAAACGGATGATTAGGATCAATTTGTTTAAGTTCTACCAAAGATTGTTTTAAAACGGTTAAAGCATCGTTAAAATACCCAATGTTTATAAATAAAAGCCCTCTGGTATTGTTTATTTTAGCAAATAAAAGCCTGTCATTGATAGATTTAGCAATTGATGCCGCCCTATCTAATTGCTCTAAAGCAATGGTATAATTCTCGCTGGCATTAAAGGAAGACCCTATAATATGCAAGGCTTCTGCCTGTCCTTTTAAATAGCCTAAATTTTCTGCTATGGCTAAAGATTTTTTTGAAATGGATAAGGATTGGATGTAATCTTTGTCTAAAACATCTTCTGCCAAATTATTAAGCCGATCAACCAAGGCATCACTAGGTTTTTTAGATTGCAGCCTATTAAATACAACTGTTACGGTATCAAAAGACACCTTTTTAGATTCTAGATCTTGATCATTAGAACCTAAAAAAAGGAGGCTTAAAACAGTTGCAAGTAATAATTTGAGCATATTTTAACGATAACAAAGGTTTTGATAAACCGATGGTGTGTAATTATTAACTTTGGTACGTGATAACGCATGAAACAGTTTTAAAAAGAGCTATTTTTTTAGCTAAACTTGGTTTGGGCAGTGTAAGCCCTAACCCAATGGTGGGATCTGTAATCATTTATAAAGATAAAATTATAGGCGAAGGTTACCATCAATATTATGGTGGGCCACACGCCGAGGTTAATGCTATTGATCGGGTTTTTGAGAATTACAAAAATGCTGCCGAGCTTTTAAAAGAAGCAACCCTTTATGTAACCCTAGAACCCTGCGCACATTTTGGCAAAACCCCGCCTTGTGCAGATTTAATCATCAGGCATCAAATCCCGAACGTTGTAATAGGTTGCTTAGATCCTTTTAAAAACGTTAACGGAAAAGGAATTGCTAAGTTAAAAGCAGCTGGGATCAATGTGGTTGCTGGTATTTTAGAAAATGAGTGCCTTGCGTTAAATAAACGTTTCTTTACCAAAGTTTTAAAACAGAGACCATACATTATCCTTAAATGGGCACAAACCCAAGATGGTTTTTTTGCCCCCTCTATTGGTGAGCAAAAATGGATTTCTGGCAAAGCAGCCCAAAGGTTGGTACATCTTTGGCGAGGCCAAGAAGATTGTATTTTGGTAGGTAAAAATACTGCTTTGGCAGATGATCCTCAATTAAATGTGAGGTTGGTAAGTGGCAGAAACCCAATTAGGGCGGTTATAGACCAGAAGCTAAGTTTACCAAAAAACCTTAACTTATTCGATAACAGTACTAAAACATTTGTTTTTAATGATGTTTTAACCGATATAAATGATAAAACTCTGTATATCTCTATCGAAGATTTCGAGCATTTTTTACCCCAGTATATAATGTTTCAACTGTATTTGCAGGATGTGCAATCTGTGATCATAGAAGGTGGCAGCAAAACTTTACAGTCTTTTATAGATGCCCAGCTTTGGGATGAAGCAAGGATTTTTACTGCCCCAAAATTATGGGGAGAAGGGATTAAATCTCCCGTTTTAGAGGGAAAAATCATCAATAAAGAACAAATAGGAGAAGATTTACTAACCATTGTAAACCCCTTAAAACAATGATTTATGTCTTTATCGCCATATTGTGCAGCGTTATTGTAAGCATAAATTTTAAACTTTTTAAAAGGTACGATACCAATGCTTACCAAGCTATAGTTTTTAATTATCCCACTGCGGCATTATTTTGCTATTTCGTATTTAAACCAAACTTATCAACCGCTCCAAACCAAACAGAATGGTTGCTTTATGCGATAATTGCCCTTTTATTGATTTCTATTTTCTATTTCATCGGGAAAAGCATTGCTACATCGGGTATCGTTTTAACTGCAATTGCACAAAGGTTGTCTTTGATAATCCCAGTTCTCTCTGCATTTTTGATATTTACCGAAACACCTACTTTAATTAAAATCATAGGCTTGGCAATAGGCCTTACAGCCATTTATGCTTCAAAACCTCCTGGCAGAACCAACTTTAAAAGCGGCGCTAATTGGTATCCTTTAATCGTTTTTTTTGGTACAGGGATCATTGATGTGCTACTTAATTTGCTTACCAAATTAAAGGACATACCCTTTACCGCTTCATTGGTTTATATTTTTACCATCGCTACATTTTTGGGCTTTGCTAGTTTACTGGTTCAATATTTAACAGGGAAATTAAAATTTCAGCTTAAAGCCGCATTTGCAGGTATTGTTCTCGGGCTTTTCAATTTTGGGAGTATCTTATTTTACATCAAGGCTTTACAGATAGAAAGCAATAGGCCATCGGTGGTGTTTTCTTCTTTAGATATTGGGGTGGTTACCTTAGGATCAATAGTTGGCATTTGGCTTTTTAAAGAAAAATTGAGCAAGCTAAACATCATAGGTTTAGGATTAGCTTTGGTGGCCATTGCCATCTTAAATTTACCAAATGCTATTTAAAACCTAAGTTATTTGTAGAGATAATAGGAACAAATCTTTAGCCCTCGCCTATCCATTTTATTAAGAACAATTTAGAACAAAGTTTCTGTCCACTTTGTAAAATGGAAATCTCCATCAATCAGTATGGTTTAAATAAAATAATCGATAAATTAGAAAAAATCGAAACGATAAAATTCAAATATCTTTATACATTATGAAAACCATTTCAGAAGCAGACTTGATCATCAATCCCGATGGTAGCATCTACCACCTCAATATTTTGCCACAAGATGTGGCAGATACCATAATAACCGTTGGCGATCCAGATCGCGTGGATGAGGTAAGTAAACACTTTGATAAAATAGAAATAAAAAAAGGGAAAAGAGAGTTTAAGACGCATACAGGTTTTCTGGGCGATAAAAGAATAACCGTAATTTCTACCGGGATTGGAACCGATAATATCGACATCGTTTTAAACGAATTAGATGCCCTGGTAAACTTAGATTTTACGACCCGAACAGTTAAAAACGAATTGAAAAGTTTAAATATTATAAGGGTGGGCACCTCTGGCAGCATAAGAGAAGATATAGGAGTAGGTACCATCTTGGCCTCTAGCCATGGTTTGGGCTTAGATGCCCTGATGAATTATTACGTACAAGATGTTACCATAGAGGATAAATATCTGGCACAGGCAATTACACAACATTTACCAAAATTAAATTCACAACCATACCTTACATCAGCATCTAAAAAGCTGTTGAAAAAAATTGCTTTCGATATGCCACGGGGCATTACCGCAACGGCTCCGGGATTTTATGCGCCACAAGGGCGGCAAGTGAGGGCAAAAATAGCCCAGCCTCTTTTACTAGAAAAGCTGAGCACTTTTGAACTCCATAATCAAAAGATTACCAATTTAGAAATGGAAACAGCAGGTATTTACGCTTTGGCAAATGCTTTGGGCCATCAAGCCTTATCGATCAATGCCATATTAGCCCATCGCCTTAAATTTCAATTTGCCAAAAACCCAGAAAAAATTGTGGCCGATATGATTGTTAAAGTTTTAGAAAGGGTTTAATAGCCCACGGTTTCAACCGTGGGTTGGGTTCACGGTTTCAACGGTGGGTTGGGTTCACGGTTGAAACCGCGGGGTACATAGTTTCGACCGTATGCTATGTAAAACCATTTCATATAAATATCATTAATTTGACAAATAAATCTCCGATTATCAAAATAGGCTTATCTTTGCCTGCTTGAAAACACAAAATATTATTCCCGAAGACGGCTCTTTATTACCTTTAATGGAAGAGTTTTACACCATACAGGGTGAGGGGTTCAATTCAGGAAAAGCTGCTTATTTTATTCGTTTGGGAGGTTGTGATGTGGGCTGCCATTGGTGCGATGTGAAAGAAAGCTGGGACGCTAATTTACATCCATTGACTACGGCAGACAAAATTGTACAAAACGCTAAACAATATCCCGGCAAGGCAGTGGTGGTAACAGGTGGCGAGCCTTTACTTTATAACCTCGATTATTTGACCAAACAATTGAAAACTGCGGGTATAGCGACTTTTATCGAAACCTCGGGTGCCTACCCCCTTTCTGGTTTTTGGGACTGGATTTGTTTATCCCCAAAAAAATTTAAAGCCCCCCGAAAAGATATTGCCCCTTTCGCAAATGAATTGAAGGTAATTTTGTTTAATAAAAGTGATTTTACATGGGCAGAAGAATATGCAGCAATGGTTTCGCCAACTTGCAAACTGTATTTACAGCCAGAATGGTCTAAATCTGCAGAGATGACACCCTTAATAATTGATTACGTGATGAACAATCCGAAGTGGGAAATTTCGTTACAAACACATAAGTTCTTAAATATTCCGTAAATATTTATAGTTTTAGTTTTTATTACCTAATAATGAG
Organism: Pedobacter segetis; assembly: GCF_016623585.1. GTDB lineage: Bacteria > Bacteroidota > Bacteroidia > Sphingobacteriales > Sphingobacteriaceae > Pseudopedobacter > Pseudopedobacter segetis. The sequence goes on along the minus strand of NZ_JAEHFY010000007.1, from coordinate 109,193 downwards.
ACCTATCTGCTTCTTAACCGTTTTGATTTTGGCTTGCCAAATGGGTTTCTCACAAACCCAATATTCTGTTAGCAGTAGATCCGCAATAAAAAGTTATGAAAAAGCCCGTTATCTTTTAGATCTAAACAACTTTAAAGAAGCAGAAAACGAACTTAACGAAGCAATTAAACAAGACGATAAATTTATTGAGGCATATTTGCTATTGGCAGATGTTTATCGCGTAACGTTTGATAATTTGAACGCCAAAGAAACTTATAAAAAGGCTTTTGCCATCAACCCAAATTTTGCACCAGATCGCTATTACTACTTTGCAGAAAGCCAACTTAAAACCGGCGATTACGAAGGCGCCATCATCAATTACAACTTATTTAAAGAAAAAACTAGCCCCGCAACAGACAAGCTTGCCCTAGCAGATAAATATATTGCAGATTGTGTTTTTGCATTAAATGCGATAAAAAATCCAGTAAGTTTTAAACCACAAAACCTTGGGCCTGGCGTAAATACAAAAGAAGAAGAATATTTTGCTGCCCTTACTGCAGATGAAAGCACACTTATATTTACCCGTCAGATAAACAGGAATGAGGATTTTTACCGTAGTTTTAAAACTGATACCGGCTACACTACTGCAAAATATCTGAGTAAAAATATCAACACACCCAATTACAATGAAGGTGCACAATGTATCTCTCCTGATGGGCAATACCTTTTTTTTACGGGATGTAACCGGCCTGATGGATACGGGCGTTGTGATATCTACATTTCTCAAAAAGAAGGCAATGATTGGAGCAGGCCATTAAATTTAGGCTTCCCTATCAACACAAAGGGATGGGAGTCTCAACCTTCTTTATCAGCAGACGGGCATACGCTTTATTTTGTGAGCGATAGAAAAGGCGGCTTGGGTAGTTACGATATTTGGAAAAGCCAGTTACAAACAGATGGTAAATGGGGCGATCCAGAAAATTTGGGGCCAAACATCAATACACCTTATGACGAGCAATCGCCGTTTATACACCCAGATAACAAAACATTGTATTTTTCATCAAACGGATGGCCAGGGATGGGAAACAAAGATATTTTTATTAGTAGATTAGATAGTTTAGGCAATTGGGGCAAACCCGCTAACTTGGGTTATCCAATAAATACTTACGGAGAAGAAAACGGTTTAACCATTAATGCTTCTGGTACCAAAGCATTTTTCTCTTCCAACAATTTTAACGGTTACGGAGGCTTTGATATTTATTCTTTTGATTTACCTCAAAATTTGAGGCCAGAAGCAGTAAATTATGTTAAAGGAGTGGTTTTTGATGCAGATAGTAAGCAAAAATTAGAGTCTGTCATAGAAATTATCGATCTAAAAACGGCTAAATCTATTCATACCTCGCTTTCTGATGCCATTGACGGTTCCTTTTTGGCAACCTTGCCAGTGAACAAGGAGTACGGATTAAATGTTTCTAAGAACGGTTACTTATTTTATTCTGGAAATTTCTCTGTTATAAAAAATGCCGTAGGCAAGCCCATTTTATTACAAGTACCATTGCAAAAAATTGCGATAGGGAAAAAAGTGATATTGAAAAATATATTTTTTGATACCGATAAATATAACCTAAAACCAGAATCTAAAACCGAGTTAGAGAAAATCATCGATTTTTTGAAAGAAAACCCAAAGGTAAGTATAGAATTAAGCGGATATACCGATAATACCGGCGATGATGCCCATAATTTAGAACTATCCAAAAACAGGGCCAAAGCGGTTTATAAATATCTTATCTCCAACCAAATAAGTGCCGATAGACTGAGCTATAAAGGTTATGGAAAATCATCCCCAATGTCTGATAACGATACTGAAGAAGGAAGGGCAAACAATAGGAGAACAGAATTTTTGATCACAAAAACTGGAAAATAAAAACTTGCTAACTACCTAAATCAACGCTACGTTAAGTTTTTATCCAGTTATCAATTATTGTTCTTTAAATCTCCCAAATGCGCTACATCTTTTAGATCAAAAGGAGTTTCTTGATAAACAAAATAATTTAGCCAATTATTAAAAAGTAGGTTGGCATGGCCTGTCCAACAAACCAACGGTGCATTTTTAGGATTGTCTGCTTTATAATAATTTTTGGGTAATTCGGCCTTGATCCCCTTTTTTATATCTCTTTGATATTCTGTATGTAAAGTAAGTGGCGCATATTCAGAATGGCCTGTAAGATAAAACTCACGCCCTCCCCTAGAAGAAGCGATAGCAATACCCGCATCTTCAGATTCTGATAGAATAGAAATATCATTTTTACCTTCAAATTCTGATTTTAAAATACTGGTATATCTACTATGAGGGATAAAAAACTCATCATCAAAACCGCGAAACAAAGGGTAGCCTTTTTCTGTGGCGGTATGTTTAAAAACCCCGAAAAGTTTTTTATCCAAAGCGGTTTTTTGCACACCGTAAAAATGGTAAAGCGCAGCTTGCGAGGCCCAACAAATGTATAAGGTAGAGGTTACGTGTGTTCTTGCCCAATCAAAAATTTTGGTAGCCTCTTTCCAATAATTAACCTCTTCAAACTTTAAAAGTTCTACGGGCGCACCGGTAATGATCATCCCATCATAATAATTGTTTTTTACGCTGCTAAAACCTTTATAAAATTCTTCTAGATGCTTTTCTGATGTATTTTTAGAAGTATGTGAATCTAATCTTAAAAACTCTACCTCTACCTGTAAAGGATTATTAGATAACAACCTCACAAAATCCGTTTCCGTAGTGATTTTAATGGGCATTAAGTTCAAAATTAAAACCTTCATTGGCCTAATATCTTGGATATCAGCTCTTAAATCACTCATTACAAAGATATTTTCTTCTTTTAAAAGTTCTATTGCTGGGAGATTATTTGGGATTTTTACTGGCATATCAATAGAATAATCGTTGTATCATTTCCGCAAAAATATCTAGAATAAATTGTAATGCTATAAAAGAATTTAATTTAGAAGGCAAAATGATTTTTAAATGTTTGAACTTAACTTTAATAAAATAAAATCACTGTTACCCATCTTAATTATACCAGTTTTTAACGGGTAAATTAAATATCGATTTACGATTAATAAATTTTTATCAACAAAAAAACCGCACCAAACTTAATCTGTGCGGTTTTTAAATAATTTTTTTTTGCGTCTTATAAAATCAATAGAATAATGATGATTACAAGTAATGCGGTTACAGAAAGGTAGATCCCACCGTTGCTGATAGAATTTGCTTCCTTTTTCATGGCCCGTAATTCTGCCCTTAATTCTTTCTTTTGCTCACGGCTTAGGTTAGACCTATCCATATTTCTGATCTCTTCTACCCTATCGGTCAGTTTTTTTAATTCTAACTGTTGTTTTTCTGTTAATGGTTTGGTTTCGTTGTTTGTTTTAGCTGATGCTACGTTTACACTTCCAACTAATAAAAAAAGCGATAATGTTAAGTAAATTAATTTTTTCATGAGAATTATTTTAATGGATTTTATTTGTTGATGAATATATAAAAATTAAGCCAAAATAAAAACTCGATTAAAACAGGTAATGGATTAAATTTTAAGGATTATAAAAACAACTAACGTCTAATTTTAAGTACATTTTAATTGAGCAATATTTGCCTATGGGGATGCTGCAAAGCAAAATCAAAAATAAGTTTTTCTATAAACTGATAAGAAGGATAAGGTTGCAAAACCGATTTTGCTTTCTCTAAACTATTGGGTACTTCATGTTCCCTCAAATAACCCATACCGTAAAAAACACCTTTTTCAATCAAGATACAGCTTTTTTCTAGCGTATTTCTCCCGCTATCAACAATCATAAACGATGGCAATTCTTTTCTAAGATCGGTAATCAGGGTATTTACTTTTTCATTATAGCTTAAATAACCAGCTTCATCATTACAATAACAACTGCCGTTTTCTAAATGGCTGCACACCTCCGTAGATTTTTGGATGTTACATAATTTGGGGCATAAACCGTATTGTTGGCACCAATTGTTTACCAAGGTATAGGATTGGGCAAGCGAGCTAAACAAATAGGTGGGCTTAATATTTTTTATCTTTTTACCCACGCCAAACCTTAAAAACCCTTTTTGATCCTCGTAAACATATAAACAATACCTTCTTTCTGGTCTTTTGGCTGCCCTGTTGTTTGCCGGCCACAACCTTTTTATCTCAATGTTCTCTAAAATCATGGCCTGCAGTTCTGTACCGCAAACCTGATGGGATATTTTCCTTATCTCCCTTAAAAAATCTTGTTTATTCCTGTTCGGACTGTTATTAGAGAAATGGCTTAAAATTCTTCTATAAAGGTTCTTAGCTTTGCCAACATAGATGATCTTGTCTTTCTTATCCTTAAAATAATAAACACCTGGCTGCCTTGGTATGCTTTCTATTTGGCTACGAGAGATAAACGGAGGTAAGGCCTCTTCTTTGGCTTTGGCTTTCAATGCTTCTGTAATGTAACCCTTATCATCTGCATCTACCATCATCTTAAAGATGCTTGCGGTTGCAAAAGCATCACCAGCTGCCCTGTGCCTGTTTTTTATGCTGATGTTTAAGCTCCTGCTTAACTTGCCCAAACTGTAAGAGGGCAAACCAGGAAATATCTTACGGGCCAACCTTACCGTACATAATTTCTTGTTTCCCAAGGTAAAACCTTCTTTTTTTAAATGATGGTTTACAAAAGAATAATCGAAATTTACGTTATGGGCAACAAATATCTTTTGATCTAAAAGCTCAAATATCTTAGGTGCAACTTCTTCAAAAGAAGGCGCTTTGCTCACCATCTCGTTACTGATGCCCGTTAAGCTTTGGATAAAAACCGGGATTTCTTGGAAAGGGTTGATCAAGGTTTGGTATTCATCAACAATTTCATTGCCGTTATGGATATAAATGGCAATCTCTGTGATACCATGTGCGCTGGCATGGCCACCAGTGGTTTCAATATCAACAATTGCGTACAGGTTATCCATCGCACAAAAATAATATATTTGGCTAATAATTTTAGTAAAAAATCAAAAAAAGAACGATGATAATCTTTATTTAGCTATTTCGTTTCTAATTTCTATCTTCAACCAATTTATTTTTAACATATGGTATCTAAAGTAATTTTAACTGTAGGCTTGGCGGCCTGCACATTTTTCGCCTCGGCGCAAACCAAAAAAGAAAAACAAAAAAAGAAAAACAACACCGAAGCAGCTGCTACAATGCCAATGTCGGCATTAGATTCTGCCAGTTATTCTTTTGGATTAAAAATCGCCTCGGGCTTAAAATCTGATGGCGTAAAAAGCTTAAACTACGCATTGATAAGTGAGGCCATGGATGATGTTTTTTCTGATAAAACATTAAAAATGACTGATGAACAAGCCGGTACAGTGATCAATAACTTCTTAAAGCAGATCAGTGAATCTAAATATGCTGCAGTAAAAGATTCTGGCGCAGCTTTTTTAGAAGCCAACAAAAAGAACCCAAAAGTTGTAACCCTGCCAAGTGGTTTACAATATGAAGTGATCACGATGGGAACTGGCCCAAAGCCCAAAGCAACGGACGAGGTTACCGTAAATTATAAAGGAAGTTTGATCAACGGGAAACAGTTTGACAGTTCTTATGATAGGAACGAGCCTTTAACCTTGCCTTTAGATAACGTGATTCCAGGATGGACAGAAGGCGTTCAGTTAATGCCCGTTGGTTCTAAATTCCGTTTTTATATCCCTTACCAATTAGGATACGGCGAGCGTGGTGCAGGGCAAGACATCCCTCCGTACAGCACCCTGATTTTTGAGATAGAATTAATGAAAATAGGAAAATAGTATTTCCTTAAAAACAAATTAAAAAAGGCGATCTGCAAAGGTGGCCTTTTTTTGTTTTAAGAAACCAGTCAATGGCAAGATACCGCCCGTCATTAAATTTCAAATTTCGCCTTTATAATTTACCATAAATAAACTTTAGCAATTACATTTGGGCATGGAAAAATCGATAATTATTTCGGTAGGGAACTTGGTAAAGAATTATGATAAGTTTGAAGCGGTAAAAAGCATCAGCTTTGAGGTATATCAAGGAGAAATTTTTGGTCTGTTAGGCCCAAACGGGGCTGGTAAAACCACCACATTAGAAATAATGGAAACCCTAAGGGATAAAACCTCTGGTAACATCAATATTGGCGGTTATGATCTGGCCAAGAACCCAAACGAGATCAAGCATATCATTGGTGTGCAGTTACAAGCGGCCGGTTATTATCCCAATCTTAACCTTACAGAACTCATAAAACTTTTCTCTGGCCTTTACGGGATAGAGGTAAATGCGATTTCTTTACTAGAAAAGGTTTCTTTAACAGATAAAGCCAAAGCGAAATTCAAGGAGCTTTCTGGTGGGCAAAAACAACGTTTTTCCATTGCCACAACCTTAATCAACCAGCCAAAAATCATCTTTTTAGATGAACCAACAACAGGTTTAGATCCGCAGGCCAGAAGAAATTTATGGGACCTGATCTTAGAAATCAGATCGGCGGGCACTACCATCGTTTTAACCACGCATTATATGGACGAGGCAGAAATTTTATGTGATAGGGTAGCATTTATCGATAATGGCGAGATCATCGGTATAAATTCTCCAGATCAATTTATAGACGATCTGGTTTCTTCTGGTTTTGAGCGTAAAAAAGAAGTTAAAAAAGCCAATTTAGAAGATGTATTCATCAATTTAACAGGCAAAGATTTAAGAGAAGATTAATTACCGATTTAGAAATCCCATCAAAATGAAGATAAAAAAATATAGTCATCTAAAAGCAACCTTGGCCATTGCTAGGGCAAGTTTCAAATCTATTCTAAGAAGCCCATCAGCGGTGGTTTTCTCCCTGTTGTTTCCGTTGATATTCATTGTTGTATTTGGTTTTATAGGTAGCGGGGGCATTACGGTTGATGTAGGCTTAGCCAACAATAGCGATACCATCAATCCAGTTTATAAAACTTTATGCAAAATAGATGTCATTAAGTTTATAGATGGTAATGAAAAACAAATGGACCAAGATTTAGAAAAAGGCAGAATAGATGCCATTCTAAACATCCAAAAAAACCCTAAAGGCTTGCCTGCCTATTTTGTAAATGTTAAATATACCGAAGCCAGCAAAGAAAAAGGCAGCATATTAAAATCTGTTTTAAGCAATGTAATTTTACCCATAAATGCCAAAGCAAATGATGCCCCCCCGCCCGTTGCCGAATTGAAAGAAACAACCATAAGGGGCAGAGAATATAAAACCATAGATTTCATTTTACCGGGGCAATTAGGGTTTGCTTTACTAAGTACGGGCGTTTTTGGTACTGCATTCGTATTCATCAGTTTACGTTTAACATTGGTAATCAAAAGGTTTTTTGCCACACCGGTAACCAAAGCCAGCATTGTTTTGGGCGAAGCTGTTGCAAGGATTGTTTTTGCGCTGTTTACCGCTATTTTTATCATTGTGGTGGGTCATTATGCCTTTGGGTTTACATTGATCAACGGTGTAACCACGGTCATAAATATGCTCATACTCTCTACCTTGGGGCTAATTGTTTTCTTAGGTTTTGGCCTGGCAGTTTCTGGGGTGGCAAAAAACGAGAGCATGGTGCCGCCGATCGCAAACATCATCACATTGCCCCAGTTTTTGCTTTCTGGCACTTTCTTTTCAATCTCGGCATTCCCAAGCTGGCTACAACCCATTAGCAAAGCCTTGCCGCTTACTTATCTTAACGATGCTTTAAGAAAAGTAGCTTTTGAAGGTGCTGGTTTGTGGGATGTGCATCATCAGATATTGATCCTTTTAATTTGGGGAATTGGGATATACGCAGTAGCCGTAAAGGTTTTTAAATGGGAGTAAGTATTTTTGCTAAACCTAATGCTTATATAAGGATGAAAAATGAAGCAAAGATTGCGAAAATAGCAACCATCATCATATTGATTGCCCTTGTGCGTACTATCTCAGAACCGTTTAGGCTTCAATATTATTCTTCCCTAAGCTTAACATTTAATCAAATAAAGCCTTTTTTGATAGCGGCTTTAATAACAAGTTTAGGGCTATTTGCCATGATTATTTTTTATTATTACCGTAAATATAAAGTGATCATCTGCCTTGCAGTTCTTATAATCATAGGGATGCTCATTGTTAAATATGTTTACCTATAATTAGTCTGTTAAACTAAACACGTCCTTAAACTATTTTAGAAAGTTTACCCTGTTTATTGAACTAAATTGAATAGTGCCCGTAATAGTTTGGCTTCATTTTCTTACCAACAAACCTTTAAAATAATCACATTAATTATTTTATTATATTTTTCTTAAATTTGCGCTCCAAATTACTGAATAAATTTATATGAAGTTATCACAATTCAAATTCCATCTACCAGAATCTCTTATTGCTCATACCCCTTCAGAAAGCCGCGACGAATCTCGTTTGATGGTTTTGGATAAAAAAACAGGTAAAATTGAGCACAAAATTTTTAAGGATATTCTTAACTATTTTGACGAGAAAGACGTGATGATTTTAAATAACACCAAGGTTTTCCCTGCCCGTTTATATGGCAATAAAGAAAAAACTGGTGCAACCATAGAAGTTTTTTTGTTAAGAGAGCTAAATAAAGAATTGCGTCTTTGGGATGTTTTGGTAGATCCAGCCCGTAAAATTAGGGTGGGCAACAAACTATATTTTGGTGATGATGATCTTTTAGTAGCAGAAGTGGTAGATAATACCACATCTAGAGGGCGTACCATCCGTTTCTTGTTTGATGGTACAGATGAAGAATTTAGGCAAAACATAGAGATTTTAGGTGAAACACCACTCCCAAAATACATAAAACGTAAGCCAACAGCAGATGATAAAGAGCGTTACCAAACTATTTTCGCCAAAAACGAAGGAGCCGTAGCTGCACCAACTGCAGGTTTGCACTTTAGTCGCGAGCTGATGAAACGTTTGGAATTAAAAGGAATCGATTTTGCGGAAGTAACCCTGCATGTTGGTTTAGGTACTTTTAGGCAGGTTGAGGTAGAAGACCTTACCAAGCATAAAATGGATTCGGAGCAAATCATCATTGATCAAAAAGCTGCCGACATTGTAAACAAAGCAAAGGCAGAAAAAAGGAGGGTTTGTGCGGTGGGTACAACCGTTATGAGAACCATAGAATCTGCGGTTTCTGCCAACCATACCTTAAAAGCGGTTAACGATTGGACCTCAAAATTCATTTTCCCTCCTTATGATTTCAGTATCGCGAATAGCATGGTAACTAATTTCCATACACCAGAATCTACTTTATTGATGATGGTTGCCGCATTTGGAGACTATGATCATGTAATGAACGCTTATGAGCAAGCCGTAAAAGAAAAATACAGGTTTTATAGCTACGGCGATGCCATGTTGATCATCTGATATTAAACAGAACACAAACAAAAAAGACCGATTTACTCGGTCTTTTTTGTTTGATAGATTTCCACTTCTTAGCCTAAACTATAAACTATTCAATGTTATACACTATAAACTTTCAACCCTAAACTTTTAACTTTACAAAATGGATGATCAAAACACTTTTTATGTGCTAATAGTTGCTGGGGGAAGTGGCAACAGAATGAATAGCCCTGTACCCAAACAATTTTTAACGGTAAATGGCCTCCCTATTTTGATGCACACAATCCAAGTTTTTCATCATAATAAATATAGGCCCATAATCATTTTAGTTTTGGCTAAAGCCGATGAAGAAAGATGGAAAGACCTTCTTCAAAAACATCAATTTGATTGCCCACATCAAATTGTTTACGGCGGTAAACAAAGGTTTGATTCCGTTAAAAACGGATTACAAAAGATAGAAGACAAAAACGCGATTATTGCCGTACATGATGCTGTGCGTCCGATGGTTTCTCAAAACACCATCAACAATTGTTTTAAAACGGCCCAAGAAAAAGGAAATGCAATTGCAGCCGTATCATCAAAAGATTCTATCAGGAGATCTGCAAACGGAAAAACCACAGCATTAGATAGGCAAGAGATTTATTTGGTGCAAACACCGCAAACTTTTCAATATCATCAATTAAAAAAAGCCTATTCACAAGATCATCAAGAATCCTTTACCGATGATGCTTCCGTGGTAGAAAAAGCAGGTTTTGATATTCATCTGGAAAAAGGAGATGAATTCAACATCAAGATCACTTTTAAAGAAGATTTATTGATTGCTGCAGCTTTGTTAGCATAAACTCAATAATTAAAATATTAAACATCTTTTTGAACTTTGTAAAGCGTTAACGACTGGAACGGCATCCCCGCCTGTTTTTCGGGCAGGCTTTTTTTGTCATCCTGAGCGGAGTCGAAGGATAAGACAAAAAAGATATAGCGAAAAGCTCGCCTATACGGGCAGGCGTTTTAAAACTCCCAATGAAAAAACCAAATCAATCTCTCAGGTCATTAAGCTAGACTAACTTTTTCTACAATTTCATTTTTATCAACTTCATATATTGAAAAATCATTTTCAAAGAAATAAAAAATACGATTATTACTCATCAATTTCACATCGATCTAAACAGAGAAAAACAATTTTTATATATTTGCGGCTCAACGTAAACAATGAGTATTTTATCTAATAGGATCAATAATCTGGCAGAATCCCAGACTATTAAAATGGCCAAATTAGGCCGAGAACTTTCTGCAAAAGGAATTAACGTGATTAATTTAAGTTTTGGAGAACCAGACTTTCATACGCCACAATTTATCAAAGATGCGGCGGCAGAGGCAATGGCCAAAAACTTCACTTATTACACCCCTGTTTCTGGTTATCCAGATTTAAGGAAAGCCATTGCAGAAAAGCTAAAGAGAGAAAACAACCTAGACTATAACTTTGATCAGATAGTTGTTTCTACCGGTGCTAAACAAGCTTTGGCAAATGCACTTATGGTTATGTTAAACCCTGGCGATGAAGTGATTATCCCTACGCCTTATTGGGTTTCTTATTCAGAAATGGTAAAGTTGGCCGAGGGTGAGTCTGTTTTCATCAATGCAACGGCAGAAAACAATTTTAAAATTACGGCACAAGAGTTAGAAGCCGCCATTACGCCAAAAACCAAAATGTTTATGTTCTCTTCGCCTTGTAACCCAACAGGTAGCGTTTATAGCAGGGAAGAATTAGCCGCTTTGGTTAAGGTTTTTGAAAAACATCCAAATATTTACATCCTTTCTGATGAGATTTACGAGCATATCAATTTTATTGGTGGCCATGTATCCATCGCAGAATTTGCATCTGTAAAAGACCGTTGCATTGTGGTAAACGGGTTTTCTAAAGCTTACGCTATGACGGGTTGGAGAATTGGTTATTTAGCGGCACCAAAAGAGATTTCTGATGCTGCAGATAAACTACAAGGCCAAATTACATCTGGCACTTGTTCTATTACCCAAAAAGCTGGCGTTGCAGCCCTTAACGGTGGCTTAAAAGAAGTGCATGAAATGCGTGATGCCTTTTTGAAGAGAAGGGGGATTGTACACGGATTATTGAGTGCGATAGATGGTCTAAAAGTTAATTTACCCGATGGGGCTTTTTACTTCTTCCCTGATGTTTCTTCTTTCTTTGGTAAATCTGTTGATGGAAAAACCTTAAATAACGCAGAAGATATTTCTTTATATTTATTGAATACCGCCCATGTTTCTACCGTTACAGGTGAAGCTTTTGGTAACGAAAAATGTATCAGGATTTCTTATGCTGCCTCTGAAGATGAGTTGAGAGAAGCTTGCAAGCGCATTGCAAATGCTTTAAACAATTTAAAATAAGGCTTAAGACAAAAGGCGTAATGCTAAATTTACGCTTATTTGTAATGATGTTTTTTTACTGTACGAAGTTTAAGATCATGAAAATTGATCTTAAACTCGGTTAATATCAATAATTTATATTTATTAATCGCAGAGACATCTGTAACACTGAATGGAGTGGAAGCTTAAAGCACATCGCTCCCCTTCTACTCCATTCTGGCTTAAAACTTTTATTTTTAAGGGATTTTTGTTTTAACATCATTTTCTTAAGCATAACAAAACAGACATCTATTAAATGTAAATAGTTAAAACAATAATTCTATAATTCACTCCTTAAAAATCAATCCTTAAGAACTGATGAGATCCCTTTTCAATAGCTTTAAAGATCTAAGCATCCTTATTATAGGTGATGTGATGATGGATGCTTATTTGTTTGGAAAGGTAGATAGGGTTTCGCCCGAGGCACCCGTACCGATAGTTTCTGTGGGTAAAAAAGAGGCAAGGTTGGGCGGTGCAGCAAATGTTGCTTTAAACATCAAAGCACTAGGGGCAAAACCCATTATTTGCGCTATCGTGGGCGATGATATAGAAGGAAGGCAATTGTTGGATCTATTTTCTGCCGCTGATATAGATGCCACTAGTTTGGTTAAGATTGTAGGTAGAAAAACCACGGTTAAAACCAGGGTAATTGCCCAAAACCAGCAAATATTAAGGGTTGATGCTGAAACGGATACAGAGATAAATATTGAAGAGAGCAATTTAGTTTTAAATAAGTTTAGGTTGATTTTAGAGCGACAAAAAATTGATGCTATCATTTTTCAGGATTACGATAAAGGATTGATCACTCCTTACCTTATAGATGAGGTTTCCAAATCGGCGAAAGCCAATAACATACCCTTAATTGTTGACCCCAAGAAAAGAAACTTTTTATCTTATAAAGATGTTGATGTTTTTAAACCTAATTTAAAAGAATTAAAAGAAGGTTTAAAAGTAGATTTCGACCCTAAAAACTACCTCGAATTAAAAAACAACACTACGCTTTTAAAAGAAAAAATTAAAGCCAAAAATATTTTGCTTACCCTCTCTGAATTGGGGATTTACGCCATAAACGATAAAGAGGATAAGTTAACGCCGGCGCATATAAGAACCATAGCAGATGTTTCTGGGGCTGGCGATACCGTAATAAGCGTAGTTGCTACTTGTATAGCGGCCAGGACTGATATTTTTTTGGCGGCTAGATTAGGTAATTTAGCGGGCGGCTTGGTTTGTGAAAAAGTAGGTGTTGTACCTATCAACAAAGATTTGTTATTGCAAGAAGCTTTAAAAGCCGAGGAAGCTTAACCGTTATTAAAAGTGATGATGAAGGTAGTACCTTTGTCAACCTCGCTCTCCACATCAATCTCTGCTCCCATCTCCTCTAATTGTGATTTTACCAAAAATAATCCTAAGCCTTTGCCGTCTTTATTTTGATGGAAAGTTTGGTTTAGCCCAAATATCTTGTTTTTGATCAGCATCATATCCATCCCTAAACCGTTATCAATAATCATTAACTGCTTTTTATGACCTAAAAATCTGGTTAATATTTTAATCTCCGGAGCCCTGTTGGGGCTGGCATATTTAATGGCATTGGTTAATAAATTAAGGATTACGCTGGTTAAATATCCTTTATCAAAGGGGATGGTATCAAAAGCTAAGAAATCTGTCTCAATTTTTGCGTTGCTTTTATTGATGATGTTTTCTATAGAATCTATAACAGATCGTGTGGTTTCTTTGATGTTTTGATCAGACTTTAATCTATGTAATTTTTCTTTGTTTTTAAGATCATCAATATATTTCTCTAAGGTAGAATAAACCCTCTCTGTAGATTTTTTGATCAGCCTCATTACGTTCAAAGAATCTTCGTCGTCTATTTTGCTTTCATCCAAAATATCAAATAACGACAAAATATTAGAAACCGGTGCCCTTAGATCATGAGAGGCAATCCTTGCAAAGTATTCTAGTTCTTTATTTACCGCTTCTAGCTTATGGTAAAGATTGTTCTTTTCATGTTCGATATTCTTTCTTAGCGTAATGTCTTTTGCCACTGCAAATACCAGCTGGCGTTCTGGAGCGTAAACAGATGTCCAAGAGAGCCAAACTACCTCACCGTTTTTTGTAATGTACCTATTCTCGAAATTATGCAATGGTTTGCCCCCAAACATCTCTGTTCTGGTTTTATTGGTCTTATCTTGATCATCAGGATGAACAAAATAATTGATAGGATGAGAGAAAAGTTCTTTTACAGAATAGCCCAACAATTTGATTACTGCCGGGTTTACCCTTTTAAACCTGGCATTGGTATCTGCTATGCACAATAGATCTTGGGTGGTATTGAAGAATAACGATAAATCTTTGTAAAAAGCAAATTCTTCTTCGGTTAAGGGTAATCCATTTAGGTTTAAGTTTAAATCTTGATCAAACATTTTATAGTTTTAAGACAAGTACACTCTGCTAAAATATAAATTTAACCTTTAAGTTAAAAGGTTTTAACGTATTTCATCTAAAGAATGAAATAAAACCTTAACGTAAACACTAAGTTTAAATCATAAGATTCTCTATTTAGGGATATTAAAAAAGTTGCTACATTTTACCCACAATTATTTTATAAAAAGAGTTATAATCCCAGTATTGGTTGGCTAAATCTTTTAATTGTTGTGGAGTGATGTTTTTTATCGTGTGGATATACTTCTCATAATAACCATAATCTAAACCAAAGAAATAAAGGTTTTTAAATTTATCGGCATGGCTAAAAGCATTTTCTAAACTTCCCAATAAACTTCCCATCAAATAATTTTTAATAAGGGATAGCTCGCCATCACCAATTAATTCTGTTTTTAATAGGTTAACCTCTTTTTCTATCTCGGCCAAGGTGTTTTGTGTAACATCAACACCTACCTCTGTTGCTATAAAGAAATAGCCTGCTTTTTCTAAAGAAGCAATGCCAGAACCAATGCCGTAGGTATAGCCCTTTTCTTCACGGATGTTGTTCATTAACCGGCTGCCAAAATAGCCACCCAAGGCAGTATTTAAAACTTGCAAACCAATAAAATCTGGGTGTTTACGGTTAACGAACGGGATGCCTATACGGATGGCAGATTGCAAAGCATCAGGTTTTTCTATATAGTGTAGTTTTTCTTGAGAACTTTTAAAATCTACCTTTAAATCTTCTTTATCTGCAAAACCTTCCCAATTGCCAAATAAATCTTCCAAAAGCGCTAAAACAGATTTTTCTATTTTGCCCGATACAATAATACTACAGTTTTTGGGCTGATATACTTTTTGATAATAAGCCAAAAGGTTTTCCCTTTTAACTTGGTCATAATCTTTTAACTGGTTGGCGTAACCGTATAAAGTATCCCCAAATAATGCAGAAGTAAAAGCTCTTCTGGCAATGTTTGCGTTTTTTTCTAGGCCAACCTTTAATTTTTGGTTTTGGTTTCTTAATAAGATCTTTAATTCTTTCTCTGGAAAAATAGATCCCGTTAGCATCTCTTTTATGATTGGTAAAGTATTTGCCAAGTATTTGTTTAAAGAGAACAGGTTTAACGATGATCTATCATGATTATAATCTGTTTGGAAAAAAGCACCGTAAAAATCTATTTTAGAGGCTATTTGTGCCGATGACAATGAATGCGTACCTTCTGTAAGCATGGCATTGGTTATACTTGGCATCAAAGGTTTCTCTAGTTCCCATGCTTTATTCTTAAAAATAAACTCTATCCTCACCAGTTCTTGCTCGCCGGCGTTAACGATAAAAACAGGAATCTCGTTTTTTAACAAATACTTTTCTGCTTTTATAAAATCTATATTTTCAATTTGCTTAAATACAGGTTCTTGCGTTCTGTTTAACATTTCTTAATTGGCTAAATAATATAAAGTGGTGGCTGCTTCTTTTTTGAACAGGTTGTTTGCTTGTTTTTGAATATCTTCTGTAGCTATTTTTAGATAATTTTCAATATCTGTATTGATGAGGTTGGCATCTCCAAAAAGTTCATAAAAAGCCAAGTTCATGGCTTTGTCCAACAAACTCATCTCGCCAAATTCTTTTGTGGACTCGTATTTGTTTTTCACTTTCGTCAGTTCGTCCTCAAAAATTGGTTCTGTTTTCAACATCTCCAGTTCTTTCCAAATGCACTCATCGGCATAAGCCACATCAACGCCCGGCAATAATTTACCCTCTATCACAAACATACCTGTATCTAAGCTTCCATAATTATAGGCATTTATCTGGCTAAAAACCGGGTTTTGTTGTACCAGGTTTTGGTATAAACGAGAAGATTTACCTTGGGATAAAATATCAGACATCAAATCGGTTTCGGCATAGCCGGCTTCCATCCTACCCGGCATCTTAAACACTTTATATATGGCATTTGAGGGCACATCTGCTCTTAATGTCTCTGTTACAGCTTCAGTTTGAACGGGTTCTTGCGGCAGATCACGTTCATATTTAACACCTTTATCAATCGGGGCAAACCATTTTTCTGCCAGTTTTTTAACTTCGGCCAGGTTAACGGCGCCCCCAACAACCATTATTGCGTTTTGAGGATTGTAATGCTTTTTGAAGAACGCCTTTACGTCTTCTATCTTGGCATCTTCTATATGCGATAGTTCTTTGCCGATGGTTGCCCATTTATATGGATGCTTTTTATAAACCAAAGGGCGTAGTTTTAGCCAAACATCGCCATAAGGCTGATTGAGATAGCGTTGTTTAAACTCTTCACAAACCACGTTACGCTGCACTTCCAAGCTTTTTTCTGAGAAAGCCAAACTCAACATCCTATCAGATTCTAACCAAAAAGCGGTTTCTAAATTTACGGCCGGTAGCGTGATGTAATAATTAGTCATGTCGTTACTGGTAAAGGCGTTATTTTCGCCCCCAACACGTTGCAAAGGCTCGTCATAAGATGGGATATTTACAGAACCGCCAAACATCAAATGTTCAAAAAGATGGGCAAAACCGGTTTGTTCTGGGTTTTCGTCCCTTGCGCCAACATCGTACAAAATATTTAAAACGGCCATTGGTGTGGTATGGTCCTCATGCACCAAAACCCTTAAACCGTTTTCTAAAGTAAATTTTTCAAACTTAACCATATTAATTGCTTAGAAGCGCAAATTTAGTTTTCTGCCGCAAAGGCTTGTCATATAAAGCTAACATTTAAGAAATTCTGATCTCATTTGGTAAGATTGCAATCAAAAAAAAAATTATTTATAATTACCGATCTTAAACCTATTAATTGCAATTTACCATCATGTACGATCAATTAGCGAAATCTTTAGAGCCTAACCCCATAGAGCAGATTTTTGAGCGTAACCCAAAGATCTTTGAGGCCTTTCTAAAACCGAACAATAAGAATGAGTTGCAAATTATCCTTACCCAGATAAATAGGGATAGAAAAAACAAGGCATATTTTAGAACATTTGATTATCAGCTAGATGATAAGAATTATTTTTATCCCGGAGAAAGCGTAAAACTGCCATTGGCTATTTTTGCGCTCGAAAAACTGAACCGATTTGACCTGGGTTATCTGGACAAATACACACCAATGAAAATTGGAGAAACCGAGGAGCTTGGAACTAAAGAGATTAGCCTTTCTGATTGTATAGAAAACTGCTTTTTATTTAATGACGATGATGCCTTTAACAAACTCTATGATTTTATTGATAGGACAGAGATCAATAAAAAATTAAAATATTACGATTTAAGGCACTCTAAAATAGTTCACAGATTGGGGGTAGATGAAAGTATGGATGCCGCAAGGAAAAACCCAGAGGTCCATTTTTTTAAAGATGGTAAATTAGTATTCAAAAAAGGCCGATCAATCGATAAGTTTAATTATCCGATAAAATTTAACGATAATTTGATCGATGTATCTAACCAAAACGCTTTTCAGCTTTCTGATCAAAATAATTTGATTAAAAAATTGATTTTCCCAGAAAGTTATCCATCAACAAAACAACTCAATTTAAAACCAGATGATTATGATTTTTTATACACACAATTAAGCGGTTCCAATATCCCAAAAGAAAAAATACCAAATGATTATTTTATAAACCAAGGTAAATTTCTGTTTTACGGTGCCGATCAAAAAGAATATAATTACCCTAACATTAAAATATTTAATACATCTGGAAAAGCCAAAGATTATATTACTGATAATGCCTATTTTATTGATTTTGAACATAAAGCAGAATTTATTTTGAGCGTTAGCTTAAAACAAGACGGTATTGAAAACGAGAAAGAATGCCTTTCTTTTTTAAAAAACCTAGGTAAAAAAGTTTATGAACTAGAAAAGCATAGAGAGAAAACCTATATCCCAAAGTTTAACAATATGGTCAAATACAGATAAGTTTTAAAATAAGTTATAAGTTCTGTTTTTTTGGTATAGTATTGGTATCGGTTTAAACATACACTACGTATAGAAAATAAAAGCAAACTGATATGAAAACATTAACCAACTCTGATTTTAACCACAAAAAAGAAAATTTTGGGGGAGAATTTTCAATTTTAAACTCAAACCGATTTGAAAAAAACAAATTAGCTGCCGACCGTGTAAAATCTAACGTTTACACAGGCTTCTTATATCTTTTATCTATTTTGAGTATTACCTGCTGGATCATTTCATTAAATATTTTGCCTTTTGGCGATACCTTCCAGTTCTTGTTAGGTGCAGTAGTGCTCTCGGTAAATTTAATGGTGTTTAGATGGACTAAACTCTAAATCTTCAGAATTGGTTCAGAATTTAAGCCGTAATTAGAACCAATGAGATTTGTTTATACATTTTTATGTCTGTTGTTATTTAATTCTATAACAAAAGCCCAAGAAAAAAATCTAGATTTTTTTCTACAGCAGGCAAAAAACAATAGCGCTTTATTTAAAGATTACCAAAATCAGTTACGATCTTTAACCTTAGATAGTTCTATCATCAAAGCTGGCCTTAGGCCTCAAGTTTCTGCGGCAACCAATTTATATTACGCTCCTATTATTAAAGGCTTTGGATACGATCCTGCCATTTCTAACGGGCAATTGATTAATGGCCTAGTTACCGTTAGCAAGCAGATTACTCCAAATACCAGAATAAGAACACTTTTAACAGCCATACAATTAAGTAAAGATAGTTTAGGCGTACAAAAAGAGTTTAGCACACAAGACATCTATAAAAGCATCAGTTCACAATATATAACTGCTTGGGGCAGCCAGCAAAATTTAGAATTATCTTATAAAATATTATCCCTTCTTCAAAAACAAGATACCATATTAAAAAAGCTCACTCAAAAATCGGTATTTAAGCAAACCGATTACCTCACATTTAAAGTAGCTTTAGAACAACAACTGTTTTTGGTAAAGCAAAACGAGACCCAACTTAAATACGATCTAAGCTCCCTTAACCTTTTAAGCGGGATAAAAGATACAACAAGCTATCAATTGGCACCCTTAAATCTCCAAAAGATCAAAGAAAACAGCATTGGAGAAACATTGATCTTAAAACGATACGCAATTGATAGTTTAAGAACCATCAATGCCTTAAAGCAATTAGCTTATAACTATAAACCAAAAGCCTCTGTTTTTGCAGACGGGGGATATCAATCGTCCCTCCCATCAAATTATTATAAAAATTTCGGTTTTTCTGTTGGTTTAAATTTAAGCATCCCAATTTATGATGGCGGCTTACGCAAATTAAACACCCAACAAATTAAGCTTCGGCAACAAACACAATATCAATACAAAGAATATTATCAGAACCAGTTTGCGATCCAGCAAAAACAGTTAAAAGATATGGTTTTGGCTTACGCCGATTTGATCAAAAAAGCAGATAGCCAGCTGCTGTATTCTAAAACCCTGATAAAAGCTAACGAGCTGCAATTATCTACCGGTGATATCAGGATGACGGATTATTTATTGTCTATTTCCAACTATCTCAATACAGAGGTCAGTTTACTCCAAAACAAACTTAACCAGCTGCAAACCATCAATCAGTTACATTACTTTACATTAAAATAAGTATGAAAATTCTTTTAAACCTGTTGTTTCTAGCCTTTATTTTATCTTCATGCGGAGGTAACAGCACTGATAATGGCCAAGCCGATGAAGTTAAAACCATTACGCCCGTAACCGTAACTTCTGTAGAAAATATACCATTAAAAGAAGAAATAGTTTTAAATGCCACATCAACTTATTTGTTAAAAATAAGCGTGAAAGCCCCAATTAATGGTTATATACAATCTTCATCGATCAAAATCGGTCAGTTTGTAAATAAAGGGAAAGTTTTATTTACGCTAAAGACCAAAGAAGCCAAAAGCCTAGGAAATACCATCAATAAATTAGATAATTCTTTCAACTTTACCGGAGTGAACGTGGTAAAAAGCCCACTTAATGGTTACGTTACCGCATTAAACCATCAAAGCGGAGATTATGTACAAGATGGCGAGATGTTGGTAGAATTGGCAGATAAAAGCAGTTTCGGGTTTGTGATGAACCTTCCTTATGAATATCATCAGCTTTTAGCTAACAACAAAAAAGTAAAGGTAAGTTTACCTGATGGTAATATTTTAGACGGTGTGGTTTCGCAAATTATGCCCGGTTTGGATTCTGTTTCCCAAACCCAAAAAGTATTGGTAAAGGTAAACTCATCCCATGATATCCCCAATAATTTGATCGCAACCATAGCCATCACAAAAAAAGAATCATCACATGTTTCCCTACCAAAACAAAGTGTTTTAACAGATGAAAGCCAAACGGGGTTTTGGGTGATGAAAATGATCAACGATAGCACAGCCGTAAAAACACCCATAAAAAAAGGAATAGAGAGTAAAGGTAGGATAGAGATTTTATCGCCAGAGTTTAAACCCCAAGATCGTATCTTAAAAAGCGGCAATTATGGTTTGGCCGATACCGCGTTGGTTAGGGTTAGATAGGTAGAAGGTTGAGGACGAGGTTGAGGTTGAGGTTGAGGACGAGGTTGAGATTGAGGAAGACGAGGTTGAGGTTGAGGACGAGGTTGAGGTTGAGGACGAGGTTGAGGTTGAGGTTGAGGACGAGGTTGAGGTTGAGGACGAGGTTGAGGATTAAAAAAATAGATTTAAAATAAAAGATAGGAAATGAAAAATGCTTTCTTCCATCAATACAAAAGCCCCTTATTAGTTTTAATTATACTGATATTGTTTGGCGGCGTGTTTTCTTTCCAGAAGATGCAAACCGCACTTTTTCCAGAAATTACCTTTCCTAAAATAAAAATCATTGCAGATGCTGGGCAACAACCAGTTTCCCAAATGACAATTTCTATTACTAGGCCGCTAGAAAACGCCATTAAGCAAGTACCTAACCTTACCAAAATAAGGAGTACCACCAGCCGTGGGAGTTGCGAGATTTCTGCATTTATAGATTGGAAAGCAGATGTTGATCTGAGCAAGCAACAGATTGAATCTAAAATAAACCAGATAAGAAGTAGCCTTCCGGCCGATGTGAACATTGTGGTAGAAAAAATGAACCCATCTATTTTACCCATCATTGGCTACTCGGTAAATAGTTCAGAAAAATCTCCAATTGCGCTTAAACAACTTGCCTTATATACCATTAAACCGTTTCTTTCACAAGTTGAAGGTACTAGCGATATTCGTATTATCGGTGGTAAGTCCAAAGAATATTGGGTAATATTAAACCAAGAGAAAATGGCGACTTTGGGTTTAACGCCATCTAAGATCTCTCAGGTTTTAAACGAAACCAATTTTGTAAGATCTAACGGTTATTTAGCAGATTATAGGTTATTATACCTTACCCTAGACGATTCTCAAATCACAGATAAACAACAGCTTGCAGATTTGGTTGTGAGCAATTCTGCCCAAAGGGCTATCCAATTAAAAGATATTGCAACCATAGAAATCCATGAAGCAAAAGAATATATTAAGGTTAACGCCAACGGCAAAGAAAGCCTACTGATTGCCGTAATAAAACAACCCAACGCAAATTTAGTAGATGTTTCTAAAGCCATGGACGCTAAAATTGCGCAGTTAAAAAACATTTTACCCGCAGATGTAACCATAAAACCCTATTACGAACAGGCAGATTTTGTAAACGATGCCGTAAAAAGCGTAACCGATAGTTTATGGATCGGTTTGGCATTGGCAATTTTTGTGGCCATACTATTTCTAAGATCATGGAAAGCCAGTTTAACCATTTTAATTACCATCCCGGTTACCTTAGCCTTAACTTTAATAGTACTTTATTTTACAGGCCAAACCTTCAATATCATGACTTTGGGGGCCATTGCCGCAGCCATAGGTTTAATTATTGATGATGCCATCGTAATTGTAGAGCAGATCCACAGAACACATGAAGAACACCCAAACGAGGCTACAAAAAACTTGGTTAACAAGGCCATAAAATATCTTTTTAAAGCAATGGTGGGCTCTTCCATCAGTACCATTGTGATCTTTCTTCCTTTTGTTTTGATGAGCGGCGTGGCTGGTGCGTATTTTAAAGTGATGACAAACACCATGATCGTTACTTTGGTCTGTTCTTTTTTAACAACATGGATTTTACTACCCGTTATTTATCTGCTTTTAACAAAAGATGATAAAAAACGAAAAGGAAAAGAAGATGCCCACGAAGTAAAAGAGCGAAAATGGGTGGGTTATTTTATTGCAAGGCCAATTTATAGCTTTGCTTTTATAGCTGTTTTAATTGCCTCGGTAGTTTTGATATTGCCCAAATTAGAAACCGGCTTTTTGCCAGAGATGGATGAAGGCAGTATAGTTTTGGATTATGACTCGCCGCCAGGCACCAGTTTAGAAGAAACGGATAGGATGCTAAACGAGGCAGAGAAACTGATCGTTAAGGTGCCAGAAGTTGCCGCATATAGCCGTAGAACAGGAACCCAAATGGGCTTCTTTATTACAGAACCCAATAGAGGCGATTATCTGATACAATTAAAAAAAGACAGGAGCAGGAGCACCAGTGAGGTTATCGATGATATAAGACAGAAGATAGAAAGCTCACAGCCTGCATTAAGGATAGATTTTGGGCAGGTTATCGGTGATATGTTGGGCGATTTGATGAGTTCTGTACAACCGATAGAAATCAAGGTTTTTGGCCCAGACCAATCAAAAATACAAGAATATGCCAAACAGATCAGTAAAATAATAGAAAACACCAAAGGTACGGCAGATGTTTTTGACGGTATCGTTATCGCTGGCCCATCAATTACCATTTTACCCAACTTTAATCAGCTGGCTAAGTATAACATCAGTGTAAGCGATTTCCAGTATCAACTTCAGAATGCCATAGACGGAAATGTAAACGGTAACATTTATGATAAACAGCAGCTCACCCCTATCCGTTTCATCAACTCTAAAGAAAA
Source organism: Pedobacter segetis (assembly GCF_016623585.1). Classification (GTDB taxonomy): domain Bacteria; phylum Bacteroidota; class Bacteroidia; order Sphingobacteriales; family Sphingobacteriaceae; genus Pseudopedobacter; species Pseudopedobacter segetis. The sequence goes on along the minus strand of NZ_JAEHFY010000007.1, from coordinate 86,043 downwards.
CAAAGATCTATCAAACATCAGAAATACAAAAATATTTTTACCCAACGGCCAAGTTAAACCCTTAAATGAATTTGCCGAAATTAGGATAGATAAAGGAGAAGCAGAATTGGAAAGGGAAAACCTGCAAACCATGGGCGTAGTTAGCAGCCGTTTAGATAACCGCGATCTGGGCAGTACAGTAACAGATATTAAGCAACAAATAAATAAAAATGTATCGTTAGAAAAAGGTTATAGCATTAGTTATGGTGGTTCTTATGCAGAGCAGCAACAATCTTTTAAAGAATTGTTATTGATACTTTGCTTATCAAGCTTACTGGTTTTTACGGTAATGTTGTTCTTATTTAGGGATATTTGGGTAGCGGCCATTATTTTGCTGATAGCGGTTTTAGGCATTGCCGGAAGCTATATCTTGTTGTTTTTTACCCATACGCCTTTAAACGTTGGGAGTTATACCGGTTTAATTATGATGGTTGGTATTATTGGCGAAAATGCCATTTTCACTTATCTTCAATACAATGAGGCCATCTTAGAAATGGAGCAAAAACCAGCGTTAATTTTTGCTATCAGTACCAGATTAAGGCCAAAATTAATGACTGCGTTGGGTGCCATCATCGCTTTGATGCCTTTGGCCTTGGGAATTGGTACTGGCGCACAATTACACCAACCTTTGGCCATTGCCGTAATAGGTGGTTTTTTGGTTGCCTTACCTTTATTATTGATAGTTTTACCCACTTTCTTAAGCTTTATTAAACCTAAATCTATACAAAATGAAAATACTGATAGTTGAGGACGAGAAGGATTTGGCAGAAAGTATGGCTAAATACCTTCAGAACGAAGATTATTTTTGTGAGGTTGCCACCGATATTGAAGAAGCTAGAGAACAAATATCTATGTTTGATTACGATTGTATCTTATTGGACATAATGTTACCAAAAGGCAGCGGTTTAGATTTATTAGAAGAAATAAAAAAAGCAAACAAATTGGATGGCGTGATCATTATCTCTGCAAAAGACTCTGTAGAAGACCGTATTTTCTCCCTAAAACTAGGCGCTGATGATTATCTTTCTAAACCGTTTCATTTGGCAGAACTTAGCGCAAGGATACAATCAGTAATTAGGCGTCGGAATTTCCAAGGGAATAACATCATCAGGTATAAAGAAATAAAGGTAGATCTTTCTTCAAAAAACATATTTGTTAACAATTTAGAGATTGATATTACCAAAACAGAATTTGCGCTTTTTCTGTTTTTATTGAACAATAAAGCAAAAGTTGTTTCAAAAAATGCAATTGCCGAACATTTAAGTGGGCAATCTGCATTATATTTTGATAACTTTGATATCATATACACCCACATTAAAAATCTGAAGAAAAAATTGGGTGCCGCCGGCGATTACATCAAAACGGTTTATGGTACAGGTTACAAAATAGTTTAGCAATTTGAAATTACTTACTTACAGCTCCAGGCAATATTTTTGGCTTTCTGCCATTATCATTTTATTAAGCATCCCCTGTTTTTATTTTGTGGTAAACTCTCTGTTTTTACAATCAACAGATGAGGCTTTAAAAAAAGAAACCAACCTGATCCCTCAATACATTAGCCAGTTAAAAAGCGAGGCTGATCTAGATCTTTGGAAAAACGTTGACCATGACGTGGAAATTACCACCTATGACCCTAAGAATTTTGTGAAAGGCCCTTTTACCAAAGAATTTTATAACCCAGAAACTAAGGAGGATGAACGTTACCGGATTTTAGAAACCAAAACCAATGTTTTTGGGAAATACTATAACGTGTCTTTTAAGGTGTCACTTTTAGAAAACGATGATCTGATACAAAGCATATTAATGGTGCAGATCACATTATTGATCTTTTTATTAGTCGGATTTCAACTGGTTAACAGAAGCATTAGTAAAAGGGTATGGAAACCTTTCAATAAAATCTTAAGCTTTTTAAAAAATTACGATCTAGATAAGAAAACACCCTTACATCAAGAAATATTAGGCATTGATGAGTTTAATGATCTGAACATGGAAGTTAATAGTTTGATCACAAGAACAGAGAAAACCTATCATTTGCAAAAAGAATTTACAGAAAATGCCGCCCATGAGCTTCAAACGCCGGTAGCTATCATCAAAAGCAAGCTCGATTTGTTTTTACAAGATAAAGACCTAACAAAAAACCAAAGTTTAATTGTAGAACAAATTAGTTATGTGCTGCAAAAATTGGGCGATTTGAACAAAAACTTGCTATTGCTTACCAAATTAGAAAACCAACAGTTCCATTTTGATGAAGAAATTGATGTTAGAGAGCAAATAAAAGCGGTAATTGAGCATTTGAGCTTCTTCGCCGATGCTAAATATCAGCAGATCTTATTTAACAGGCCCAAGCAGGTTTTTATAAAAGGTAATTTAAGTTTGTTTACCCAATTGATCCAAAATTTATTGATCAACGCCATCCAACATTCATCTAAAGGTACCATAATCAATATCCAATTAAATGATGACGACTTAATTTTTATTAACGAAGGTGCAGCTTTAAATTTTTCTGAAGAGAAGTTGTTCTCTAGATTTTCTAAAACCATAGAAAAAGACCAGAAAGGAAACGGCCTTGGCTTAGCCATTTCAAATAAAATTGCAGAAGTACACCATTTCAAGCTAACCTATCAATACAACAATACCAAACATTTCTTTAACATCAATTTTTCTAGCAAAGGTTAAAAACACCAAAAATTAAGTTTATAAATTTTGAAATTAAAAAACATCTTGTTATTTGGTTTATTTATCTGCGTAAAGCAAAACGTTACAGCGCAAAAAATAGACTCTATTTATTATGGCAGATTTGGAAAAATAACAATTTACATACCTGCTAAAGCACCTTCTTCGGTAGCGTTATTTATTTCTGGCGATGGTGGTTGGGAACATGGGGTAATTAACATGGCAAAAAACATCTGCCACCAAAACGCATTGGTTTTAGGGATAGATGCCAAGTTTTACATGAATGCCCTAGAAAAAAGCAAGGCCGATTGTTATTACCCAGCAGCAGATCTAGAAAACCTGAGTTTAATGATCCAAAAGAAATTTCATTTTAATAGCTACCAAAAACCGGTTTTAATAGGTTATTCTTATGGCGCAACTTTAGCCTATGGGATTTTAGCCCAAGCACCGGCCAATACCTTTAAAGGTGCGATAGCTATCGGTTTTAGTCCGGATCTGATCATAAAAAAACCCTTGTGCAAAGGGAATGGTTTAACCCAAACGGTGTTGGTAAAAAACAAATCTTATAATATGGATAAAATTAAGGCTTTTAACGAGTATTTTATCGCCCTAAACGGAAAGAAAGACCAAGAATGCCCTTATAAAAACACCATCAAATTTATGCGTGGCATTAAGAATGCCCAGCTTGTTCTGTTAGAAAATGTTGGCCATGGTTTTTCTTTAGCAAACCATTGGTTGCCTGCATTTGATAGTGCATATCATAAAATACTATCGCAACCTAGTTTTAGCCAAAAAAACAACGCAAAAAAGATTTTCTTCTCGCCAGGCAATCATGCCCCAAACATAGACGATTTACCATTAACCCATATTTATTCTGAAAAGAAAACTAAGCTCCCCTTCATCATCATGCTTTCTGGCGATGGCGGCTGGACCAGTTTTGACCAATCTTATGCAGAAAGCCTATCAAAATTAGGTTTCAATATCATAGGGCTTGATGCCCAAAAATATTTTTGGAACGCAAAAACACCAGATAAAACCACTTTAGACATTTTAAAAGTAATCGTACAAGAGCAATATGCTTTAAAGCAAAAAAACTTTATCCTTGCGGGGTATTCTTTTGGTGCTTCTGTGATTCCTTTTATCGCCGATCGTTTGCCAAAGGAAGTGAAAAACAATGTATCTGGTTTGTTCTCCCTATCGCCAGATATTAAGGCAGACTTTGAGATTCATATATCTGATATGCTTAACCTAGATAATACAGAAGATCATTATGATGTTTTAGCAGAATTTAAAAAAATTAACGCCATTAAATCTGTAATTTGTTTTGGGGAAAGCGAAGATGAAGCCGTTAGAAGAAAATTTGAAGCAGACCACCAAAGAATAATCCTTATCCCCGGAGACCATCATTTCGATAATAATTTCCCGCTTTTGGCAAAAAGCATCTATAAAAGCTTCATAGGCAAGCAATAGAACCAAATTTTAAACAGCTTGCTAAAAGTTTTAACCATTGATATTTGTAATGATAGGCGAATTTGTGCAGAAATGGCATTGCTTGCACAAACCCGTCTGACCCTATAAATTTAGTTAATTGAGATGAATAACGTAATGCTGATAAGCCATTACAATACAAATTTGTAATTATAAACCGTATTATTTGCCCACATTTATATTCAGATTTGCAAGTTCAACATGCAATTTTACCTTTGCTTTCAATGCAGAAAAAACCCTCATTAGGGTATCCATTGTCACGTTGCTTGCGTTATTTTCGATTCTGGAGATTTGCGCTTTCTGAACCCCTATTAGCTTTCCAAGCTCTTCCTGTGTCAAATTCCGTTCCTGTCTTGTCTGTTTGATAGCCTTACCAATTAAACCCATTTGAAGTTCATATTCAAAGAAATCACGGTCAGGAGTTCCGATTTTCCCGATAATTCTGTCCTGCACTTCGTCTAATGTGTATGTTTTCATTTCTTTTTATTTTTTAGTCCTTTTTCTATTAAAGATTTTTCCCTAGTCTGCATGGCTTTTTGAATCTCATTGTCTGGAACTTTACTTCGCTTTTTCACAAATCCATGTGTAGATACAACAAATGTTTGATTTTCTGACGTTTTATCCCAAAAAGCTAGCAGTCTATTTTGAAGTCCTTGATACAAAGTTCGGAATTACCAAATTTCATTGTTTAATTTTTTGAAGAGTTCAGAGTCTGGTTCAACTTGAGATTTTCTGATATTATATAAGATTTTCTCAGAATGCTTTTTATGTAAGCCCTTTAAAAATTCCAGTACTTCCTCTAAAATAATAATCTCAAAAAGTTTCTCCATTCTGTCAAATATTATTTCTGAACAAATATACATAAGTTTCGTTAAAAAGAAACTTATGTATCTAAAGTAATGGAGTTTTTTAGAGGCAATATTGCTCATAACTTTCAAGATAGGTTAATGGGCTCATCAATATTTGGTGCTATTGTTGGTTAATATATAAATATCGATCAAATAGCTGTATTTTTAAGAATCGAACTTAATCAAACATCATCTGGATAGATTAAAATTCAATATATTATAATTTTTAATGATCAAAAAAGATTTACTAAGCAAAAGTTGGAAGATTTTAAAGGCAGCTTTTAAAAATTTAGAACAAAATGATCCGTTAAGGATCGCCTCTTCAACGGCTTTTTTCGGCACTTTTGCAATACCTGCTATTTTGGTGGTTATCTTACAAATGTTTGGCGTTTTTTTAAACAGGAAACAATTTGGGAGAAACATTATCCAAAAATTAACTCAAATAATTGGAGAGAATAGTGCCATAGAGATCAAACATATATTGATCAATCTCTTAAAAATTGGCGAAAATTGGTTTTTCACGGCCATCATGTTGTTATTCTTGATTTTTGTATCAACCACGCTTTTTGTTGTTATCAGAAACTCCATCAACCAGCTTTGGTGCATCAGGATAAATAAAGATCTAGGTTTTGCGTTTAATTTAAAGCAAAGGTTAAAATCTTTGGCTATCATATCTTCTGGTGGGCTTTTATTGATAATTGCCTTTATAATTGAGGGCATTAGGCTATTCTTGCAAAAACAGTTCTCTGGGGAGATTACTTTTTTAAACAATTTAATTAACGAAGCTATTTTTTTTGTAGTTACCGCAGCTTGGCTGTGTATCGCTTACAGGTTTATTGGCAATGGAAAACCAAAATGGAAATCGGTAACGATAAGTGCCGCATTTACGGGGGCCTTACTTACCTTTGGTAAACTAATAATGCGCTATTTTTTGTTAAATTCTAACATCAATCAAATTTATGGTACTTCTGGTGCAATATTATTGGTAATGCTGTTTATTTTTTATTCGTCTTTTATATTTTATTACGGTGCTTGCCTTGTAAATGCGATTTGCCAAGAATCAAAAAACCCGATCTTACCATCAGAAAATGCGCATAAATTTAAGACAGAAAAAATTGAGGAATAACTTTAATACGGTTTAAACGGTATTAAAATTGTAGCATTTAAAGAAATATAAAGCCATGAAAAAAACTTTCGATATTTCTATACATAAAATGGGCGATGTGAAAAGCCAGATTGCAAATGTTAGCCAGCAAGAAAATTCTGATGATTTTGACATCATCTTACCCGATAAAACCCAAAAAATTGCCGTAAAATTTTCTAAAAATGGCGAGCTGGTGCAAACAGAAGGAACCCCATTAGACAGCAACACGCTGCACAGTATAAGCGAGGGGATCAAAAAGTCTATCTAGGGGTTAAAGATCAGCTGTCTAAATCTTCAAAGATAATTTTTCTTTGTACCATTAACTTTATCAAATTGATCGCAGATGAAGATTTTAAATAAGATTGAACATCTGGGTAGTGTATCTTTTCTATTTTATTAATGGTTGTTAAACCAAAGTTATCATAAGCCATATCCCAATTATCAAAAATACGTTTTTCTGATTTCCCCTCACTTATGATCTTAATAGTGGCCAAACGTTTATCTTTAACTATAGATTGGTATAAATCTTTAACATCTTTTTCGTTACCTTCAATATATTGGATAAATGTTCCTTCTATGAACAACAACATACCGGTGATCCCCAACTTTTTGTTTTTTTCTCTTGCTTTGGCCAAAAGAACTTCGATCCCTCTTTCTTGCTTTTTAAAGATAGCAGACTCGATGCCCTGATAAAGGATATAATGTATCATAATTTTTTATAGGTACTTTTATAAAAGTAATATTAGTGAGATTTATTGTCTTAAAAAATAAAGATTTAAAGTAAAAATTTTGTGATATTTAGATAAAAATATAAGCTTAGGGCTAGTTTAAAACTAATAATAACTAATGAATAAAGGTAGGTTAGAAGCTTTCAGCGATGGTGTGTTGGCCATTATCATCACCATAATGGTGCTAGAGTTAAAAGTTCCGAAGGGATATGGGTTAAAAGGCTTATTGCCTTTGATACCCGTTTTTGGCAGCTATGTTTTAAGTTTTATTTATGTAGGGATTTATTGGAATAATCACCATCATACTTTTCAGGCCGTAAAAAAAATCAATGGTAAGGTATTGTGGGCCAATCTTCACCTGTTGTTTTGGTTATCGTTGTTCCCATTTGCCACAGCTTGGATGGGGGAAAATAATTTCGAGCCCCTTACTTTGGCAGTTTATGGTTTGATATTACTAATGGCGGCAATTGCCTATTTCATCTTAGAATACTTTCTTTTGCAGATAAATACCAAAGATTCTGTTTTAGGCAAATCCTTGCAAAATAAATATAAAGAATATTTATCCCCAATATTTTACATCGTGGGTATCTCAATTTCATTTTTTGTTCCCCTAATAGCATCTTTATTATATATTGCCGTAGCGGTAATCTGGTTTTTACCAGATAAAAGAATAGAAAAGCATTTTGTTGATTGATGATGAGGAAAATATATTCTGTTGCTATCTTATGTTTTTTATCATCTTACGGGTTTGCCCAAAAAATAACTTTTAACACCATTGGTTTTGAGCTAAAGCCAGAAGACAGGGCCAAAATTGAGCGATTGGCCTCTTACGAAGCCAGAATTTTTAATGGCCTTTATGATAACTTGATTAACGATAGTTTAAAGATCACTTTGAACCTTTACAACAAAAAGAGGGATTTTAAATCATTGTTAGAAGAAAGAGGGATGAAAGGTTTAACCGAATCTGGTTTTTACAGCCCAGTAACAGACCAATCTTACATCTATTTTGAGGGGATAGAAAACCTGCATACTGTTTTGCATGAAATTAGCCATGCCTTGTTAAAAAACAATTCTAAGTATTATCCCAGATGGTTTACAGAAGGTTTGGCAGAGTTTTTAGAAACCTTACAATTAAAGAACTTTGATGTACAAATAGTTGCACAGTTTGATAGATTAGAGCGCATGAAATATCAATATCAAAAAGAGGAACCACTTAATCTATTACAGTTTTTAAACAACAGAAGCGGTTGGCAAGATAAAAAGAAACTAGATTATTTGTACACCACTTCATACGCTATCATCTATTTCCTCAATAAAACAGACCGCTCCCTAATTTCTAAGATGGCGCAAATGTACAAGAAAGGTTATCCGCAAGAAAAGATATTTAGTACATTATTTGGAAGTGTTTCAAACTTTGAAAAAGGGTTTAACGATTATTATAGATAGCTTTTTTGATTAGATGCAAGACATTAGAAACAAGAGACAAGAGACAAGAGACAAGAAACAAGAGACAAGAAACAAGATATTAGAAATAAGATGCAAGATATTTTATCCTCAAACTAGACAAGCATTGCAAGTACTAATGAACCAATGCCTAATGAACTAAAACAAACATTGCAAATACTAATGAACCAATGCCTAATGAACCAAAACAAACATTTCAAATACTAATGAACCAATGCCTAATGAACCAAAACAACATTGCAAGTACTAATGAACCAATGCCTAATGAACCAAAACAACATTGCAAGTACTAATGAACCAATGCCTAATGAACTAAAACCTACCTAACTTGTCCGTTTCCCTTAACTACCCATTTTTCGGTCACTAGTTTTTCTAGTGCAAAAGGCCCACGGGCATGCAATTTTTGGGTAGAGATGCCAATTTCTGCACCTAAGCCAAAAACGCCTCCATCGGTAAAGCGGGTAGAAGCATTGGCGTAAACTGCGGCAGCGTCCACTTCATTTAAAAATCTTTCGATTTTTTCTGGGTTTTCACTTATAATGGCTTCAGAGTGCTTAGAAGAGAATTTTTTGATGTGAGATAGGGCTTCATCAATATCATTTACTAATCTTACCGAACATTTCAACGATAAAAACTCACGTCCGAAATCTTCTTCCTCAGCTTTATTAAGCAAGGGATAATCTATGTTTTTTAATAATTGGTACGATTGTTCATCCGCAAAAATCTCAACTTCGTCTGCTCTTAAAAGCTTGGCCATTTTTGGGATAAAATCTACAGCAATAGATTTATCCAATAAAACAGTATCCAAAGCATTACAGACCGAAGGACGGGTAACCTTAGCATTTCTAACTATTTTCGCCGCATTTTCTAAATCGGCGGAAGCCTCTACATAGGTATGGCAAACACCTGCACCGGTTTCAATTACTGGCACTTTTGCATTTTTACGCACAAAATCTATCAAAGATTGCGACCCACGTGGGATCAGGATATCCACATATTTATCTGCGGTAAGCAACTCTTCTACAAACTTTCTATCAATGGGCAAAAGCTGTACAATATTTTTATTTAATCCAAAATCTGATAAAACATCTTGAATGATGCTTATTAAAATTTTATTGGTATCATCAGCATCAGAACCACCCCTTAAAACACAAACATTCCCAGATCTAATGCACAAAGCGGCAACATCTACCGTTACGTTTGGCCTAGCCTCATAAATAACGCCAACAACACCCAGGGCAACAGATTTTTTTTGTATAAAAAGCCCGTTTGCCAAAGTTTTCTCTAAAATGATTTGATTGGTAGGGTCTTCTAAAACAGCAACTTCCCTAACGCTTGCAGCTAACCCTAAAATACGTTCCTCATTTAAAAGTAAACGGTCTTTTTTAGGATCTCCATCCTCCATCCTACCCAGGTCTTTTTTATTTTCTTTAATGATTAGAGAGAGATTATCTTCTAATTTAGAAGCTAGTTTTTTTAAGAGTTGTTCTTTTTTTACTGCTGATAATACTCTAATCTGCGATGTTGCATCAGAAGCATCAATCAATATCTGCGTAATGTTTTCCATTTTTTAAATTAATACAATGTCATCTGCGTGAGCGATTTCTAGATTCTGTTTGCTTTCCACGTGTTTTAAAACTGCCGAATCTATTTTACTTTTTGCTACGGCAATCACTATTTTTTTAGCGTCTAAAATCTCTATTACTTCACCAGCATCAAAATTTCTGATAATTTTTGTTACTCCAACCGCTAATAAACTATGCCGGTTTTGTAATGCCTTAACCGCCCCTTCATCTACCTGTAATTTACCTTTAATTAAACTACCACTTGCCAACCATTTATTCCTGGCCGATATATCGCTTTTTTGAGCTGCACAAAAAGTTCCGGTTTTTCCAATAACAGCATTTAGAATAGCATTTTCAGTTTTTATCCCAAAAATGGCAGCCTTAATACCCATTTGGGTTGCTAACCTAGCAAAGGTCAATTTAGAAGTCATCCCACCTAAACCAACGCTAGATTTCTCTTTTTTCGCTAATAATAAAGCTTCTTTATCTATCAATTTTATCTCCTTAATCACATTTCCACTGGCATCAAAAACGCCCGGCACAGAGGTACAGTACAAAATCATTTCTGCACCAAAACCAACTGCAATTAAGGTTGCCAATTCATCATTATCAGAGAATTTTATTTCTAAATTACTTACAACGTCATTTTCATTGGCGATGGGGATAATATTACTTTTCCAGAGTTCTTCGTAGGTTTTTTTTAATTGCAAAAACTGGTTCCTGTTAGAAAAGTGATGCCTCTCACATAAACTTTGGGCAATGCAAATATCAAAAGGAGCAAAATATTGTGAATATTTTTGAAGCAAAAGTGGGTTTCCGATTGCTGCTGCTGCTTTTTTTTCGCTTAAAGTTCCTTTGTACTTTTTTAGGTTCTTTTTACCTGCCGCTACCGCACCAGAGGATACCAAAACGATATTATAAATTTTATTGAGTGAAGAAACTTGTTTGGCTACGCTTGCGATTACTTCCTCATCTAATTCTTGATTGGAGTTTGTAATAGAGGCAGAACCAAATTTTATAACTAGTATGGGCTTTTTCAATATTTAATATTTAAGCCTAAATTATAAATCTCAGGCCTAAATATTAAATAAAATTTTTTTAATCAATAAATACCTTTTGTGTTAACGATCGTAGCGACATCCCAGCCTGTTTTCGGGCAGGCTTTTTGGCCCTTATTCGTAAAGCAAGTGGCATAAAAGATATATCTGCCAACTGGCGCAGTATTAATTGAAGTTTTTGGATGCCACAAACTCAATTTAGCCTACCAAAATCTTATTTAACGCACCTAAAACCCAAATTGCTCAAACCAGAATCATAAGAACTTTTCATTCTTCTTGCCACTCTATAACCAGAGCAATAACTATCGTTGCACATATAAGAACCGCCCCTTGCTACTTTCTTTGGTGTATAAGGCTCATCGGGATCATAACTATCTGCCGGGCCTTGAGGGTTTTTAACGCCTTCTGGCTTGTTTACCGTTTGGTAATAGTCGTTTCTATACCAATCGTTACACCATTCCCAAACATTACCCGCCATATCATACAAACCGTAACCGTTTGGCGCAAAAGATTTTACTGGTGCCAAACCCTTAAAACCATCTCTTCCAGAATTGGCGTTCGGAAACGCTCCATCCCATGAATTTGCCTTGGGTTTACCAACAGAAATACCTTCATCTCCCCAAGGATAGATTTTATCAACTTTCCCTCCCCTTGCGGCGTATTCCCATTCGGCTTCTGTGGGTAATCTTTTACCGGCCCACTTGCAATAAGCTGTGGCATCATCCCAACTAACCTGTGTTACTGGATAATTGTCTTTCCCTTTAATATCAGAGTTTGGGCCATCGGGATGTTTCCAGTTTGCGCCCGGCACCCAACTCCACCATTGCGAATAATCGTTTAGATCTACCGGATGATTTGGTGGGGTAAAAACCAGGGAAGCCGCCACTAACTGGCTGTCATCGGGCTTTGCAGTTCCGGGAGGCAATTGCTTTTTCAATTCTTCCCAATCTGGTTTTTTTTCTGCGGTGGTAATATAGCCAGTAGCATCTACAAACGCCTTAAATTGGGCATTCGTAACTTCATGGCTATCCATATAAAAACCATCAACCATAACTTTATGCTTAGGATATTCATCTTTATCGGCCTGGTTGTTATCGCCACCCATCATAAAGGTACCGCCGGGTATTTTAACCATCCCTGTGGTAGAGGTATCTCCACTAAATTTAATTTCGATGGCGTTTTTAATAGGGGTTGTTGTAGAATCAGTTTGTTCTGAAGATTTACTTTTACCTTGGTTACAGGCGCTTAAACCTAAAACAGCTAAAAAAATTAAGCTTTTTATCGTGTAATTGTTCATTAATCGTTATTTATAAATGGAAAATGCCTTTTTAAGGTATTGATGCCAAATTTAAAATTAAATTATAGGTTTCATAACATTTAAGTAAAGACGATTTTAATATAACGAGTTATTAGAAAAATAAATATAATGGGATAATTGTAAAAAAATGGTTAATCGTTAATTTATTCAATAAAAAAAAATATCTTTGAAATAATGAAATTTTTAAAGCACAGTTTAATTGTTTTACTATCTGCTATGGTGTTCATCACATCATCGGGTTTAACGGTTAATTTACATTATTGTGCCGGTAAATTGGCAAACGTAAGTTTGCAAGATAGCCATGAAAATTGCATGATGTCTGCAAAAGAAAATACAAAAAAAGATTGTCCTAATAGCATCACTAAAAAAGACCCTTGCTGCCAGAACCATAAAGTTGTGGCCAAAGCTGATAATAAGAATATAGATAGTAAATTAAAAGAGAAAACTGGTTTCTTACAAACCTTTGTTTTTATCAAAAGCTACTTTACTTCATTATTCTCTTTCTCTTCAGAAGAAACCGAAAAAGAAAACCATAAAGAAGTTTCTATCTTTCCAATCCTTAAGGAAGGGCTTTACCTTCTTCTTCAAAATTTTCGTAATTAGAATTTAATTCAATTTCTCTTCCCTAATTAATTATCGGCTTTCGCCGATAAATCCTTTATTGTTTATTTTTTTATCATGATTGAAAAACTAATTGCGGTTTCGTTACGCAATAGAATTATGGTTTTGCTTTTAGCGGTTGTACTATTTGGTTTCGGTATTTATGCCGTACAAACCAATAAGATTGATGCCATACCAGACCTTTCTGAAAACCAGGTTATTGTATTTACCCAATGGCAAGGCAGAAGCCCCCAAATTATTGAAGACCAGATTACTTACCCATTGGTAACAGGCTTACAAGGCATCCCTAACGTTAAATATGTGAGGGCAAATTCTATGTTTGGGATGAGTTTTATTTATATCATTTTTAAGGATGGTGTAGATAACTACTGGGCAAGATCACGGGTCTTAGAAAAACTGAGTACCGTTAATGCAAGCTTACCAACTGGCGTAACCCCAACACTTGGCCCAGATGGTACCGGAGTTGGCCATGTTTTGTGGTACACTTTGCAAACCGATGGAATGGATTTGGGCGAGCAAAGGGCAACCCAAGATTGGTATGTGAAATTTGCGCTTCAGAATGTAGATGGTGTAAGCGAGATTGCTTCTTTCGGTGGGTTTGAGAAACAATATCAAATCACTATTGACCCTAATAAACTCAACTATTATAAAGTGGGGATTAAAGAGATAATGGACGCGGTAAACAGCAATAACAACGAAGCTGGAGGAAGAAAATTTGAGATGAGCGATATGGGTTATATCATCAAAACTTCGGGTTATCTAAAATCTATCCAAGAAATTGAGAATATCGCCATTAAAACAAATAATTCTATCCCAATAAAAATTAAGGACGTTGCCCAAGTACAAATGGCCGGTAAAGCTAGGTTGGGTATTTTTGATCTGAACGGAAACGGAGAAGCGGTTGGAGGGATTGTAGTGATGCGAACGGGAGAAAATGCCGATGAGGTAATCAATCGTGTTAAACTAAAAATGGATGAAGTAGCTAAAGGTTTGCCCGCTGGTATGAAATTCAACATTGTATATGATCGTGGAAAACTGATAAAAGAATCTATAAACAGCATTAAACATACACTGATCGAAGAGATGATTGTAGTTTCTATCATCGTATTCCTTTTTCTACTGCATTGGCGAAGTGCCATCAGCATCATTATCCAAATCCCGATTACCATTGCAGCAAGTTTTATCTTGTTAAATGCTTTCGGTATCAGTTCTAATATTATGTCTTTAACAGGAATTGCTTTAGCCATTGGGGTAATTGTAGATAACGGAATTATCATGAGTGAAAACGCTTATAAACAGCTTTCCATTAGGCAAGAGGAATTAGATGGTGGTTAGTTGTATTCGGTTGCTTGTTTTATGGGTTAGTTGTATTCGGTTGCTTGTGTTTTGGGTTAGCTGTATTCGGTTGCTTGTGTTATGGGTTAGTTGTATTCGGTAATCGGTTGCTTGTTTTATGGAAATTGCAACCGGATTGACTAATCACCGAATACCGAATACAGATCACCGAAAACCGATCACCGAATACCGAAAACCGATTACCGAAAACCGATCACCGAATACAGAACACCGAAAACCGATTACTGATTATCAGAAAACTAAAAACAAAATACCGATTAATAAAAATTAATAATTAAAAAATGGATTACGTAAAAAGATTTAGTGATTTAGAGAGCTACAAGCTTTCGAGAAAATTATCTAAAGAGATTTTTGAATTGACTAAGAGATTTCCGAAAGAAGAAATGTACTCTCTAACAGATCAAATCAGAAGGTCATCAAGGTCGGTTGGAGCTCAAATAGCAGAAGCTTGGGCAAAAAGGAAATATGAAAAACATTTTATCAGCAAACTTACTGATGGAGATGCAGAACAACAAGAAACACAACATTGGATTGAAACAGCCCACGATTGTTTGTATTTATCAGATGAAATAAAAAACGATTTATTGAAACAATATGCCACTTTGGGTAAAATGATTGGTTCTATGATTAACAAAGCAGAGCTTTTTTGTAAATAAATATCGGTTGATTGTTTTATGGGTTAGCTGTATTCGGATTTTCTTGATTGATGGGTTAGTTGTATTCGGTTGCTTGTGTTATGGGTTAGTTGTATTCGGTAATCGGTTGCTTGTTTTATGGAAAATTGCAACCCGATTGACTGATCACCGAAAACCGATTACCGATTACAGAATACCGATTACAGATTACCGAAAACCGACTACTGATCACCGAAAACCGATTACCGAATACCGAATACCGATTACTGAAAGCCGATTACAAAATAATTAAAAACATGAGTACAAAATTAACAGAAAAAGAACGTTTAAACATCATAGAAAGAGCTTGTAAACAGGTTTCAAGAGGAGTTTTTTATTCTACTATAATTATTATTACTTCCTTTTTACCGGTGTTTTTATTGGGCGGACAAGAAGGTAAGCTTTTTCATCCTTTGGCTTATACCAAAACATTTATTTTAATTGTAGATGCTTTTTTAGTGGTAACACTTGCTCCTGTTCTCATCTCCTTTTTTATGAAGGGGAATTTTAAGCCAGACCATCATAACCCCATAAACAGGTTTTTAGAACGGATTTATGAACCAACCATTAAGGCTTGTTTAAGATACAGAAAAACAACTATTGGCATTAATATTTTGGCTTTGCTAATTAGCATCCCCTTGCTTCTTAGTTTGGGCAGGGAGTTTATGCCCCCTTTAGATGAGCAATCTATCCTTTTTATGCCGGTTACCTTACCAGATGTTTCTAACTCTGAGATCAAAAGGATTTTACAGGTACAGGATAAAATCATCAAATCTACACCAGAAGTGCAACAAGTTTTAGGGAAAGCGGGCAGGGCAAATACGGCAACAGACAACTCGCCTTTGAGCATGATCGAAACCATTATCCAGCTAAAGCCGAAAGATCAGTGGCGGGCGGGCATGACCAAGAAAAAGATCATCGAAGAATTAGATGGTAAACTTCAAATCCCGGGAGTGGTAAACGGTTGGACACAGCCCATCATCAATCGCATAAATATGCTTTCAACCGGGATAAGGACAGATGTAGGCATTAAAGTTTATGGGCAAGACCTAAAAGACATCTATAAAGTAGAAAATCAGATAAAAGATAAGCTAACGGCCATAAACGGTGTTAAAGACCTATACGTAGAACCTGTAACCGGAGGTAAATATCTGGAAATGAACATCAAAAGAGATGAGATTTCGAGATATGGTTTATCTGTGGATGATGTAAATACCACAGTTGAAGCAGCTATCGGGGGCGTTCCCTTTGCCTCAACCATTGAAGGTAGAGAACGATTTGGAATTTCTTTGAGGATAGGGCAAGATTACAGGAATAGCATCGAAAAACTAAAACGAATTCCGCTAAACTCTAAAGATGCCGGCATAATTCCGCTATCGAGCGTGGTTGATTTTAAATTTGCAGATGGCCCACCAATGATCACTTCAGAAAACGCTTTATTGAGGGGGGCGGTAATGTTTAATGTGCGGGATCGTGATTTAGGAACAACGGTACAAGAAGCCATAGATAAAATAAATGCCGAACTGAATTTGCCAAAGGGATATTTTATAGAATGGAGCGGGCAATATGAAAATTTGATCCGTGGAGAAAAAACGCTTTTATTGATCTTGCCCATTGTACTCATCATCATTTTTCTTGCGCTTTATCTAGCCTTTAAATCTTTAAGGGAAGCATTTTTGAGTTTGGTAACCATCCCATTTGCACTAATTGGCGGAGCTTTTATGGTCTATTTTTATGGGGTAAATCTCTCTATTGCAGTAGCGGTGGGGTTTATCGCCCTATTTGGGATAGCGGTTGAAACCGGGGTGGTAATGGTAATCTACTTAAACGATGCCATGCAACAATTGGTAAAAGAGAAAGGAAACTCTAGAGAAACCATTACCAAGGAAGACCTAAAAAACTACGTGATAATGGGTGCCGCAAAAAGGTTGAGACCAAAAATAATGACGGTTTGCGTAGCCTTGTTTGGTTTGATACCCGTTTTATGGAGCAACGGAGTAGGAAGCGATGTGATGCTACCCATTGTTTTACCCATGATCGGTGGGGTTTTAACCTCATCAACACATATATTATTGGTTACACCATTGATATTTTTAATGACAAAAGAATATGAACTTAAAAAATTTGGAAAACTGGAGGTATTAGATGTTGTACACTAAAAAAATAATTTTTACGCTTTCGCTGATGCTGATGAGTTCGGTAATATTTGCGCAAAATATTTTGAGTTTAGACTCCGTGATCAGCATCATCAAAACAAATAATCCTGAACTTAAAGTTTACCAAGAGCAGATGAAAAGCCAAGATGCTTTGGTAGGTGGAGCTTCGGCTTGGATGGCTCCGATGCTTGGTGTTGGTACGTTTATGACCCCTTATAATAATTTTTCGAGACCTGAAAACCAACAAGATGGTTCTATAATGTTGGTGGCAGAGCAAAAAATACCCAACAGATCTAAGATTAAAACCACCGAGGCTTATTTAAAGGCACAATCTAATATTACCAAGCAACTAAACGCAGATAATTTTAACGATTTAAGGGCGTTGGCCCGCTCTAATTATTATGAAGTGCTTACGATCCAAAAAAGCCTCGATTATCTTACAAAAAACCTTCAAGTTTTACAAAACTTAAAGAAACTGGCAGAAATAAGATATACCTATAACAAAGCCGGATTAGCCCAAATATATAGTTTGCAGGCTAAAATCTATGAGACAGAAAATAAAATCTCATCGGCGAAAGCCAAAATAGATATTGGGAAAATTAAGCTCAACACTTTAATGAATAGAGATAATTCTATTGATTTTTTGATTGATACTGCACAATCTTTTACGGCTTATATGATGCAAAACGATTTGACCGAAGCCATCAACAACAGAAGCAGCATTAAAATGGTAAATGAGCAGATCAACAGCTTAAACCTAAAAAATAAAATGATCGCAACTGAAGCCAAACCAGAATTTAGCATCCAGTTTAACCACATGCAAACGTATAATACCAGCAGGCCAAACCAATTTTCTTTGATGGGAAGTTTGAGTATCCCTATTGCGCCTTGGGCATCCAAATCTTATCAATCTAAATTAAAAGCCAATCAGTTTGAGGTTGCCGCCATGCAATATCAAAAAGAAAACGCAACCAACAATTTATTAGGATTAATTGCCACACAGCAAAAACATCTGATGCACATGCAAATGGAACTAAGTGTTTATAGGGATAAAATTTTACCAGCTATGCAAAAAAGCTATGAAGTGCTTTTATTAAATTATCAAGAAAATAAAGAAGAGCTAAATACAGTTTTAACAGCATTTAAAGAACTGAACGATAGCCAATTGAATTACTTAATGCTATTAAATGAGTATTACCAAACACAAACAGAATATGAGAGAAATGTGGAGATTTAATATGCAAGTTAGAGCTTTAGGGTGGAAGGTAAAATTAGCTTTTAAGACAGTTTTATGCTTTCTGGTGGTTTTAGGATTAAGTGCTTGTGAGCAGAAAAGTGAAAAATCTCTTAAAAAAACAGCTATCGAGCAAACTTATACTTGTTCTATGCACCCGCAAGTTGTAGAAGATAAACCGGGGCAATGCCCTCTATGCGGAATGGATTTGGTTTTACGGCATCAACAAGAGGTTAAAATGCAAGTTGATGCTTCGTTATCAAATTTGATACAACCAACAAATGAGAACATTGTAAGCAACATCAAAACCTATAAAGTTATAGAGCAAAGTTTTGGCGATAGCTTATTTTTAAACGGAAAGGTAACTTATAACACCAATAATATGAGAACCCTAAGCGCTAGGGTTGGTGGTAGGATAGAGAAATTGTATGTGAGGTATAATTTTGAGAAAGTGAACAAAGGGCAAAAGCTAATGGAGATTTATAGCCCAGAATTGGCTGCCGCACAACAAGAACTTTTATTTCTTTTAGCCAAAGGCGATGTTGATCTATTGGCACAGGCTAAAACGAAATTGAGATTATTGGGAATTGAAGAACCACAGATCAATCAAATAATTAGTACAAGAAAGGTCAATTATCGTATTCCAGTTTTTAGTAACGCTTCTGGTTATGTGATGGATGCTGCATCAAATACAGATAAACAAAATTATATGCCCACAGAAAATACGGCAATTGCCTTAAAAGAAGGTGCTTATATTAAAACTGGCGACGTACTTTTTAAGGTGTTTGATGATAACGAGGTTTGGGGAGAGTTTTATGCAAACCCAAACGAAGCTACATCCATCAAAAAAGATGAAAGTATTACCATTTCTACTAACCATAAAAAAGTAAAAGCAAAAATAGATTTGATACAACCTTATTTTAATGAAGGGCAGAATTTTAACGTTTTAAGGGTTTACCTCCATAATAGCGACCATGTTTTTAAGATCGGAGAAATACTAAAAGGCAAAGTAGTTATACCGGCCCAAACAGGATTATGGGTGCCTAGTTCGGCCGTTTATCAATTAGGAAACAGAAGTATTGTTTTCATCAAAAAAAACAATGTTTTAACAGCTAAAGAAGTTGAAATTTCTAGGATTAGTAATGGAAAAAAATTGACCATAAAAGGTTTAAAAGTTGGGGATGAAATTGCAGATAATGCCAGTTATTTAATCGATACGGAAAGTTTTATCAAAATAAATTAAGATGAAAAAATTAAAATATTTAAGTTTATTCTTATTGCTTTTTTGTTTTGGGGTATTGTTTATTTCTTGTTCTTCAAAAGGGGATAAAAAAACAGAAAAAGCTTTGGTTGAAGCAAAATATACCTGCCCAATGCACCCACAAATAGTAGAAGATCATCCCGGCTCCTGCCCTATTTGTAATATGGATTTGGTAAAAATAACCCAACAAAAAAGCAACAACAATGGTTTAACACTTAATGATAGACAAATTGAGTTAGCTAACGTGAAAACCATTTCGGTTGGTAACGGCAATTTTAACCATAGTAAATTGTTGAACGCCAGAATAGTAACCAATCCAAACAAAATACAAGTAATTTCTAGCAAATTTAGCGGCCGCATCGATAGATTATATTTTAAAGAAGCGGGACAAAAAATTGAGAAAGGGCAAGCTTTATTCCAGATTTATAGCGAAGATCTGTTGAGTTTACAAAAAGATTATTTGTTAAACTTAAAACAAGAAAATGCTTTCCCATCAGAACCTATTTATAAAAAACTAACAGAGGCCGCTAAAAACAAATTATCACTTTATGGCTACTCTACTTGGCAGATAAAGCAATTATCAACTGCAAACAAAACCGATCCCTATATTACTGTTTATGCGCCAGATACTGGCTTAATCACAGAAATGACGATTACAGAAGGGCAATATATTACCGAAGGCATGGGTTTAATGACCATTGAAAATTTGAGTAATTTATGGTTAGAGGCAGATGTTTATCCATCAGAGATTAAAGACTTAAAGACCGGAACATCTATACAAATTGAAGTTTCGGGATTTGCTAATGCACCCATCCAAAGTAAAATCGATTTCATCAACCCACAATTAAATGCTAACTCCCAAATTCTAACGATTAGGGCAAACCTCCCAAACCTGAAAGGAGACTTTCAGCCCGGGATGCAAGCGCAAGTAAAATTCCCTTCGGCCAATAAAAGCGCAATAATATCTGTCCCTAACGATGCGGTAATCAGAGACGAAAAAGGGAATTATGTTTGGATTGAAACCGGTAAGCACAGGTTTGCTGTACGGATGGTAGAAATTGGAGATGAAAGCGAAGCTTCTACCATTATAAAAAGCGGAATAAAGATTGGAGATAATGTAGTGGTTAGCGGAGCTTATTTGTTAACAAGTGAATTTGTTTTAAAAAAAGGCGGCAACATGATGAGCGGAATGAATATGTAGCTAAGTATCAAGAAGCAAGACTCAAATATGATGGAAATAAAAATTAAATTATGAAAACAGTAGAAAACATTTTAATAGAATTTGGGAAGATGGGATGGAGCATTTTTTGGGGTCTATCATTCGGGTTTATACTTTCTGCAATTATTAGGGCTTTTATATCTACCAAAACCATTAGTGATAAGCTAGGAAAAAACAATCCCAAATCTTTGGGTTTGGCCACTTTTTTTGGTGGCATTTCATCATCCTGTTCTTATGCCGCTGCCTCTATGTCGCGAACGTTGATCATCAAAGGTGCTTCATGGACAAACGCCATCGCTTTTCTTATTGCAAGTACCAATCTGGTTTTTGAGATTTTCATCGTTATTTTCACTTTATTGGGAACAGCTTTTGTTTTTGGTGAGATAGCCGGTGGCATCATTTTCATTTTAATTGCAGCGTTGTTAATCGTTACTTTTTTCCCAAAGAAAATTAAAGAAGAAGCCGATAAACATATCAAAGAGCACAAAGAAACCGGCGGCCACAACCATGGCGGCGGAGAAGACGTTTCTAAAAGTTCTTTAAAAGAGAAATTGAAAATGGCCAGTCATCATTTTTATATGGATGTAAAAATGGTGGGAAAGGATATCTTAATTGGCGTGGCCATTGCCGCAATTTTATCTGTTGTGGTGCCAAAAGAATTCTGGACCAAGGTTTTTTTAAGCGATAACCAAGATTTGCCGAAGGTTGTTATCCTCTTATGGAACTCTGTTTTAGGGATTATAGTTGCCATTTTAAGCTTTGTTTGCTCTGTGGGCAATATTGTTTTAGCAGCAGTTTTATGGCATGGGGGAATTTCTTTCGGAGGTGTTTTTGCTTTTATCCTTTCGGATCTAGTAACCTTACCCATGTTGTTGGTTTACAGAAAATATTACGGCAATAAAGCCATGATCACACTTTTCATTATCCTTAGCGTAAGCATTTTGGCAACTGCTTTAATGATAGATTTCGGTTTTGATATAATGGGATTAATTCCCCAAAATGGTACAGGAACAATCACAGATCAAACCGTTTTTGTGTGGGATTACCGTACTGTTTTAAATATCATTTTGATACCAACAAGTGTTGTTTTCTTTTTTATGGGGAAAAGGGAGATGAAGAAAATGATGAAATGAGACACAAGAATCAAGAGGCAAGAATCAAGACCTTATTTAACGGGAACTAAATGAGACACAAGAATCAAGAATCAAGACCTTATTTAATGGGAACTAAATGAGATACAAGAATCAATAATCAAGACCTTATTTAACGGGAACTAAATGAGATTCAAGAATCAAGATTCAAGACCTTATTTAACGGGAACTAAATGAGATTCAAGAATCAAGATTCAAGACCTTATTTAATGGGAACTAAATGAGATACAAGAAGCAAGAAGCAAGACCTTATTAAATGGGAACTAAATCTAATTTCCATATAATAAGACTAATGAACCAATGACTAATGAACTAATTAATGCCTAATAGACTATCAAAAGCCTAATGAACCAATGACTAATGAACTATTTAATGCCTAATAGACTATCAAAAGCCTAATGAACCAATACTTAATCAACTATCAAAAGCCTAATGAACCAATGACTAATTAACTAATGACTTATAAAAATGAAAAAATCAATTTTAACAATGGCCTTAGCGACAATCATGATTTCGGCTTGTAACCAAACAGATAAGAAATCTGAAAGCAATACATCAGCAAACACAGGGAAAAGTGTAGCAATAAAATCGCCAATTATGGCCAATTACTTAGCCATTGGCGATGCTTTAGCAAATGATGATGGTGCGAAAGCAGCCGATGCCGGAAAGGCTTTAAAAGAGAGTTTTGGTTCATTAGACGAATCAAAATTGAATGCAGAACAAAAATCTGCTTATGATAAAATTAAATCTGATGCGATAGAAAACGCAGAGCATATTGGAGAAAATGCCGATAAAATTGAGCATCAGCGTGAACATTTTAAAATGTTGAGCGAGGATATTTACATCGTTACAAAAGTAATTGACCCATCACAAAAGTTTTATAAAATAACTTGCCCAATGTATAAAAATGGGTCTTATTGGTTAAGCTCAACCAAAGAGGTCAAAAATCCATTTTTGGGCGAGAAAATGGATACTTGTGGTACTATTGATGAAACCATTAACTAAATTTGAATATTAACTTTCATTTCAAATTCCTAAATGTTCGATTTTAGATTAAAAGTTTTCCATACGGTTGCTAAAAGGTTAAATTTTACCAAAGCAGCTAAAGAGCTATTTATAAGTCAGCCTGCCGTTACCAAGCACATTCAAGAGTTAGAAGCAGGTTTTAAGCTCCAACTTTTTGAAAGAAATGGAAATAGAATTAACCTTACCCCTGCGGGGGATGTTTTGTTAAGTTATACCGAAAGGATTTTTGAACTATATAGAAACCTGGAATTTGAAATGAATATTTTAGCCGAAAAACATAGCGGCATTTTAAGGATTGGGGCTAGTTCTACCATTTCACAATACATCATCCCTCCTATTTTAGCAGATTTTCACCACAAATTTAAAGATGTTAAAGTCCAACTGATTTCTGGCAATACAGAACAAATTGAAAAAGCTTTGCTACACAAAGAAATCGAATTGGGAATTGTAGAGGGACATAATAAAAATGTCCAAATCAATTATCAAGAATTTTTAAAAGATGAATTGGTGTTAACTGTTAATGCCAAAGATGAAACCCTAAAAAAAGACACTTTAAAAATCGAAGATTTAAAAAATTATCCATTATTGATAAGGGAAACTGGTTCTGGCACATTAGAAGTAATAGAACATGCTCTCAATAAACATCATATTAAAATGGATGATTTGAATATAGAGATGCAATTGGGAAGCATAGAAAGTATCAAATCTTACTTGGCACACAGTTCTTGTATTGCGTTTATTTCTATCCACGCTATTATTAAAGAACTAAAAAACAACGAGTTAAAAATAATCGATATAAAAAACTTCATTATAAAACGACCATTTTACTTTATAGAACCACAAGGACAAATAAATTCTTTGGCTACTGTGTTTAAAAAATTCGCTTTAACCCATAACTTATAGTTATATAATATCACTTTTTAGTATTCAAAAACAGCTATTTATTTATCGAAATTTGTACCAACAAAAGAAAATAAATAATGGAAAGTTTAGTAGATCAACAGAGAAATAAAGGCTTAAAATTTAATTATACCTTCAAAGAAATCATTTTTATTGTTTTATTGGTTTTATGTTTAAGTCCTTGGGTTTCTCCACCATTGGCACTTTTTTTAGGTTTAATCACGGCACAAACCATCGGCCATCCATTTATTCATCTAAACCAAAAAGCAACTAGTATTTTACTTCAATTTTCTGTGGTGGGTTTAGGTTTTGGGATGAATATTTTTAGCGCTATACAAGCAGGGAAAGAAGGTGTAATCTTTACTATCTTCTCCATATTTGGAACCTTAATTTTAGGATTATCATTAGGAAAGTTCTTAAAAATAGAGCAGAAAACATCTTATTTAATCTCTGCCGGAACCGCTATTTGCGGTGGTAGTGCCATTGCAGCACTTTCTCCCGTGATGCAAGCAAAAGAAAAACAAATCTCTGTAGCCATGGGAACTGTATTTATCTTAAATTCTATCGCATTATTTATATTCCCAATTATTGGCCATTACTTTAATTTATCTCAAACCCAGTTTGGATTATGGTGCGCCATTGCCATACACGATACAAGTTCTGTTGTTGGCGCAGCAAATAAATACGGTGCAACTGCTTTACAAATTGCAACAACCGTAAAATTAACAAGGGCTTTATGGATAATCCCAATCGCTTTTGCAACTACTTTTATTTTTAAAAATAGATCTAAGAAAATCAAAATCCCATACTTTATAGGTCTGTTTGTTTTAGCAATGATCGCTAACACTTTCATTCCCGTGGTTCAAGGTTTCTCTCCTTTTATTGTTCAAATAGCGAAAATAGGTTTAACGGTTACCTTGTTTCTGATTGGTGCGGGCTTATCAAGAGCAGTTTTAAAGTCGGTTGGAATTAAACCTTTGATACAAGGTGTTATACTTTGGGCAGTAATTGCCTCAGTGGCATTATTTGCAATTATACATCTGGCTTAATTATTAATCTTATAATGATACATTATTGAAATCGGCTAAAGATTAAAGAATGAGAACTACGGTTCCAATAATAATAAAAACTGCTCCAATAGCTGTTTTTATAGTTAAAGTCTCATTTAAAAACAAAACAGAAAGTATAATGGTTAGTGCCACACTCATCTTATCTATTGGTGCAACCATAGATACTTTTCCCATTTGCAAAGCTTTAAAATAAAATATCCACGATAGGCCGGTAGCAACACCAGATAACACCAAAAATATCAGGTTATGTTTAGATAATGCTCCAATTCCTCGCAGTTCACCTCTACTGATCACTATCGCCCAAGCCAACAACAGAATAATTACCGTTCTTATTGCGGTAGCCAAATCTGTATTAACATTGGTAACCCCGATTTTAGCAAAAATAGCGGTAAGGGAAGCAAAAAAAGCAGCTAATAATGCGTAAATCCACCAGTTCATATTGTAAATGATTTTTATTAAAACTTGTTAAAGGCAAAAATGCCCTAAAATTCAAACATCTAGAAAGTTAAATTAATCAAATATCTTATTAAAACATCATTATTTATGATAGACGATAAGTGGCCTAATGTATAAAAAATTAAAAAGGCATAATGTTTGTGTTTGGAATATTATCGGCGAAAGCCATATTGTTAAACCAAAAATTAAAAATTATGGGATCTATACTTTATATTATTGCAGTTGTGCTGGTTATCGGTTGGTTATTGGGCTTTTTTGTATATTCTTTAGGAGCAATTATTCATGTTTTATTAGTTCTTGCGGTTATTGCGATTTTATTGGCAATTATTAGGGGTGCAGCTTAAATTTCAATTTCTTTTGCTTTTAAATATGCAACAAAACCTGTTTTTGCCCGCTGCTTAATTTTGATAGCATCAATTTAAAAAAGCTTGGTTTGGTTTTCTTTTTTCAAAGTGGTAAAAAGTAAAACCAAACCTATTATAAAGAACAAACCTAAACCTAATGCACTATTTCTCATATTACCGGTCAGTTCCTCAACAAAGCCGAAACTGAACAAACCCGCAACGATAGCCAATTTTTCGGTTACATCATAAAAGCT
This sequence comes from Pedobacter segetis, assembly GCF_016623585.1. GTDB lineage: Bacteria > Bacteroidota > Bacteroidia > Sphingobacteriales > Sphingobacteriaceae > Pseudopedobacter > Pseudopedobacter segetis. The sequence continues at coordinate 59,996 of NZ_JAEHFY010000007.1, read as the reverse complement.
AAAGAACGAAGCGGTATCTGGCGTACCTTCTGGTACATATTTAGAGAATGTTGATCTAGAAAGAGATTGTATGCCGCCCATGATCAAACCAACAACCGCTGCCAAAATATAGAATTGATATTCATTGGCAATAAAATAAGCAGCAGCACAAACGCCGATCCAAAGTATTACCACAAAAATAAGCACTTTAAGATTACCGTAAATCTCAGAAAGTTTAGACATTAAATAAGCACCGATAATCGCTACCAATTGTATGATCAAAATGGTGGCGATCAACTTAGAAGTGCCTAAATGTAAAATCTTCTCGCCAAAATTTGCGGCAACCAACATAATGGTTTGTACGCCCATGGCATAGAAAAAATATGCCAATAAGAACGATTTTAAAACAGGCATCAACTTTACTTGTTGCCATACTTTCTTTAATTCTCCAAAACCACTACCAACCTTCTTTTTATCGAGCTTATCATAATTAGGGCTTGCTTTTGGCAACACCATAAATGGGATATAAGAAAACCCGATCCACCAAATCCCAACCAATAAAAACGATAATCGGGCAGGGAAAGAAGCATCTGTAATGCCAAAAGTATCGGGCATCAACACAAAAACGAAACAGATAATTTGTAAAATTACGCTACCTATGTAGCCGTAAGCGAAACCTTTTGCACTCACTTTATCCTGCTGATCTAAGGTTGCAATTTCCGGTAAATAAGAGTTACTAAAAACAATCCCCCCACAATAACCAATTGCAGCTATTGCAAATAAAACCACACCTAGTTCTAAAGTTTCTAGTCTAAAAAAATATAATCCGGCGCAAGCCAAAGCCCCAATCCAGGTAAAAACCATCATAAAGGTTTTCTTGTTACCACGATAATCTGCCGTTGCGGTTAAAATAGGCGTAAGAAAAGCGATAATCAGATAAGCCACGGCCAAGGCATAATTAGAAAGTGCCGTGTTCACAAATTTAAACCCAAAGAAAAACACTTTGTCGTTATTATTGCTTGTAGTAGTAATTGCGGTATAATAAGCAGGGAATATGGTAGAGGTAATTACGAGGTTATAGGCAGAGTTTGCCCAATCAAACATGGCCCAGGCCCTAATTGTCTTTTTATTATTTTTGATTTCCATTATTTGATGTTAAAACCCAATGTTTATTGAGAATAAAAGTATAAAAAAAATCACGAACAAGAACTTTATTTAATTGAGCGTTAAAAGAGAGATAAAATGTCCGCATTGCAAAAAATGGACTTTATGGCGAGGCGAAACCTACGATCGCTGCCTCTATTGTAACGAGTTTTTGCAAAATGATGTTTTTATAAAGCAATTGGAAAACAAACTCAGCGAAGAGGTAAAAGAAGAGAGCGACATTTTTTTTGTTAAGCCAACAGATGGCAAGTTTACGGCATTTGCAAAAAAATACCTGAGAAAATTTAGAAGAGCATTTGTTTTTGCACAGGCGGCTTTGATTGCTTTTATGGCATTTTTACTTTGGCTTATTGGGATGCTTAGCACTTAACATGAAAACGCTTTTAAACAGATGGTTGATGATTTTTAGCCTTATTTGGTTAATTGTTTTTATATGTACAAAGCAGGGCCTTTATTTCTACTGGCCAATCCAATTCTATTTAATAGATCTATTAGCCGTTCCAATTATAGCTCAATTATGTTTGTGGTGGATGCGCTTTATTTTGCAAAAACCTGATCATCAACTATCTAAATGGAATATTTTAATCATTATCATAGCTTTAATTATTGTTTTTGAAATTTATTTGCCAATGAAAAATCCAAGATATGTGGGAGATTTTTATGATGGAGTAATGTACGTTTTAGGAGGTTTTTTCTTTTTAAGTATGATGAATGAGTGAATATTAAGAAAATCAATCGTTTAAAAAATATTTAGTTATGATAAAATCGTTAGAGAACAAATTGAAAAATTCTGAACAATCAATTGTAATGTGGCTTTCTATGTGATTAATCCCAAAGTAATCATGATTTTTTACAACACTTAACCTTTCAAAATGGGTTTTATTTTCAAAACCGAACTCAACCACCGTTGATTTCTCTTGCATCCAAAGAATATTAGCCAAACCTGCTCCATGTTGACCTATAACAATCACAGAAGACTCAAATGCTTGAATTTGTTCTTTAAAAGACATTTTCTCTAACTGTATATTTTCGAAAACGTAAGATGGCTTTATTTTTAATTTGAGAAGCTCTTTTAGCTCATGATGGTTCTGTATAGATCTTCTGGAAGTACCAGAACCTTTTATTTTAGCGTCGTTTAAAAAATAGGGGTCCGGTGGAAGTCGTTCTATAAGCAATATTTTATTGGGTTTGTTTGACGATTTAATTTTAAGTGCAGAAAAAATAGTCTGCTTTAAGATTTGATAAGGGAATTTTAGGATATTTATGTTATTAGGATTCATCCCCAATAAATTCATTTTCTTTCCTTCAAGGAGGTTAGTATTTGTTTGAATTATATGTATTCGGTTTTTAAAAATTTCTACCGCATAATTTGTAAACAAGCCGAATTGATGAAGATGGAAAACAACATTTGGATTGGTTGCTTTGATTAATAAACTTAAGGGCAACATTAAATCAAAAATAAAATGATAATAATGTTCTATGTTTCCTCCCCCAATAGTTATGGGTTCCAATAAAATATTTGGCGCTTCCTTTGAAAGTGCAATTATTGCTTGCTGGTTTTTTTCTATCTCTGATTCTATAAATGTTGGATTAAACATTATGAATAATCAAAACTATAATCAAACAATTCAATATCTCTCTTGTAAACATCTTTAACAATCGATATTGTTTCCTCATTATAATAATTAGAATAATGATTTTTAGTTTCGTTTACGTTTAATTTTTGAAGTGGTGCTTTTATATTTAATTTATCTGCTACATATTTAAAATCGATTTCAATATTTTCATATTTACCAATAAAATCTACCAAAGGTTTGCTTCCGTTTACGCACAAAAAATAATGTTGGGGTATAAAATGTACATAGCTGAAGATGTTTTTCTCGTTTACCCAATTCTTCACAAAAGATTCAAAATCATGATAATCCTTTAAATTATTCTCGCTCCATAGTTTATCCGCTTCATTAAGTCCTCCTTTTTTTAAAAACAAAAAAGCGGATACCAACCTATCCCAAGGGTTTCTTACAAAAGTGAATTTAAAGAAATTATTAAACGCTTGTTCGCCAAGCTGTTTTTGAAATTGCCAAATAGGTGTATGCCCAGTGCCTAAATTACAAAATAGACTTCTATTTATAGATATTCCCCCAGATTTAGGTATATGCACAAATAAGCATTGATGTTTGATATATGGTGCAATGGAATAGTTTGAATTGGATTTGGTAAACTCTTTTTTTAATATAGCTTGAACATCTCTAAAAGTTTCTTCAATGGCCTTTGATTGGGTTTCTACAAATTGTATAGTTTCATTTGGTTCTTCAAATACATCTGAAATACCAGTGAAATTTTTAATTTCCCCTGCTTTTGCTTTTTTATACAAACCTTTAGGGTCACGGGCTTGGCATATTATTAATGGGCATTTAGTGTATATGAAAACTAAATTATCCTTACCAATAATTTGAATCGCTAAATCTCGATGGATATGTAAAGGAGTAATTGCAGAAACTATGGGGATGATATTATTACTGATTAACAACTTACATAACTCTGCAATTCTTCTTATATTTTCCTGCCTACCTTCAATAGAAAAACCCAAGTCTTTGTTTAATCCGTTCCTGATTTCATCAGCATCTAAAAGAGCGCATTTAATGTTGTTCTTTGTAAAATCTTCAAACAGTTTTTTTGAGACGGTGCTTTTGCCCGAAGCGGATAAACCGAAAAACCAAATAGCTTTAACTTTAACCACTTATAAATTACTGAAATAATTTTCTAACTGATTATTTTCTATATGGTCTCCCTTTTTTAATACGGGATATCCTGCTATTTGAGGCAAAACATTATTCCTGAAATGGGTAATAGCTTTTGCGTCAAATCTATTTTTCAATACTTCTGATTCAAATATCTTATTATGCCAATCTTTTAATTGTTGAAGCTTGTTTTTTTGTACAAACAATTTATAACCCAAGCCAAAATTTACGGCCATTTGCATCATCAATTCTTCTGGGCTGTAGTTAATTTTTAATTTATCCAGCTCTCTGGCGAATAGTAATGCCAAAGCTGTTCTTAACTCCTTTTGTTTTGTATGACAAGTGTTATCTGAGTACCACCTATAAGAAACAAAATAATAAGGTAGATTGGCAATTTTAGAAATCTCTGCAAAACGTGTCCACAAATCAAAATCCTCACAATAGATGTATTTTTGCTGATATTTCAATTTTTTAGCTAACTGTGTACGCATAGTTATTGCAGAATGTGTAAATTGATTCCGAAATAAAAGGCCAATATTTAAGATATCGTTTTCTGTAGTTATTTCTAGTTTTCTCTGAAATACACCCTTTTCATTTATTACTTGACAACCTCCACCAACCATTCCATAATCTAAGTTTTGCTCTAAAAAATTAATTTGTTTTTGCAGCCTGTCTCCCAACATAATATCGTCTGCATCTATCCGGGCTATATATTTTCCATTAGCGATTTTGATCCCTAGGTTCAATGCCTTAACTATACCTAAATTTTTGCTTTGCTTTAAATAAACTATACGGTTATCTTTTATACTAGATACTATTTCTGAGGTTTTATCTGTGCTTCCGTCATCAATTATTAATATTTCATAATCTTGATAAGACTGTTGTAGTATGCTATTAATGGTTTCTAAAATATATTTACCACAATTATACGTGGGAATTAGTACAGTAGTTTGAGGCATTGATTTAGAGTTTTTTTTTACTAGATGTACTATCAAACTAAATTAAGTTATAGTTGATCGGCTTTTTTACAATAAATCTATTAACAAATACTATATATACTAAAATAAATATTATATTGAAAGTAATCCTATCAATCTTATTAATATAGATATTAGGGAAAATAAAATTGAAAAATTTTGGAATTAAATTAAGTGAAATAATAAAAATTATAATATCTAAAATCCTCCAATTATTGTTGGTAGAAAAAATATTTTTACCCTTAATTCTAAAATAGATTGTTGCTAATATCAAAGGTATTAAATTCAAATAAAAATAATACCCTAACTCTAATGGGGAATAATTTACTATTGAGATAATTAAAGTTGACAAAATCCATATATAGTGATAATTGTCAACTTTTTTAGCATGTAACTTCATTTTTATTGATGATCAGAAGCTCCCATGTAAGCACCCGAATTAAATACGTAATTATTCAGCTATTGCTGGTAAACAGGATCCATAATTGCAAGCAGACCTCCCACCAATAATCCATTAGGACTATATGACGCACCAGTTCGAATCACATTTATTGCATCCCATCCTGCCCCGCAGTAAGTTGATATACTCATAAAAAAAATCCCTTTTCCTTCCCATAGCAACCCTGTATCCCTCAATATAGTGAACTTGTCCTGTTGATCGATTACGAAATTTTATTATAAAAATATTCTATGACCTTAACTTTTAATAATATAACCATTTCTTAAATAGGTTGCAATCAAAAAAAATATAATACTAATAGCATAAAAACATATAGGGTAAAATATAGAATATTTGTTAAGTTCAATCTCTGTTTGTTGGGAAACACCTTCGTATTTATTTACCTCATAAACTTTAAATAGTAAATTGGAAAATATCCTATGTGATAGAAATATTAAAATTAAAACTTGAATAATTCCTGGAATAAAAATTCCAAGGTAGTTTAATAAAAAGAAAAATAAAGTTAAATTGACGATAGTAAAGGGAAGCATTGTAACAATCAAAGCACTCAACCAAGTGTTTTTGTTTTCTTTATCATATTTGTTATCTTTTTTTCTATAGTAATTATAAAACACAAAATAACATATCAATAAATATTTTTTTATCGTCATAATAAACTATTGATGGTCTCTATAATATTCATAAAGCTCCCAACCTGCTAATCCTGTACCTAGAACAAAAGCGAGAGAACCGCCTGAAGCTATAACCGCTCCTGCTAAAGCTATTTGACCTGCGTCCTCCCAACTCCCATTTCCACTTAATAATTCGTATCCGTTATATCCTATGTCAGCATATACAAAATATCGACTTGCAGAAATGAAGCCCGCTGCGGCATCACTACCTAGACCTACTTCAGCAGCATATTGAGCCCAAGTTGCCGCTGTGCCTCCCGAGGCTATCATTAAGCTCATTGCATCCCACCCATCATAAGACCCACCCGTATTACTACTCCCATAAAAAGTCACATTACCACCTAAGTTACTATAACTGCATCCACCATCATAACTAACTACAGTGTGTCCATATTGGTCTATATCTATTATTGCTCCATCTATATATATCCCACTCCCACCAATAAAATTTTCCAATTCGCCACTACTCATCAATTCAATTTCTTGCTCCAGCATTTCAAATGCCAATTTAGCTTTGCTTTTCATAAATTTAATTGTTAATGGATTAATTTATATTTTGGTTTAAATAGTCTAAAAACGCTAATGTTAACTCAAAAAAAAAAAAAAATGCTCTTAGATTAATATTAACTTCATTTTTCATCTATATTTACGTTAAAATTAAATAAGAATTTTTTATTTTCCAAATTATTTAAAAAAATTTAATCATCTGTGAAAACATTCCCTTTAGATAGGCAAATGGACATGATGGACTGTGGGCCAGCCTGTTTAAAAATGATAGCCAAGTTTTATGGTAAATTTTATACCCTCCAGTTTTTAAGGGATAAATGTGGCATTACCAAGGAAGGCGTATCCTTTTTAGACCTTAGCCATGCAGCAGAAAACATTGGCTTGCGTTCGCTTTCCTTAAAGTGCACAAAAGAGGAGCTGTTAACAAAAATACCATTACCCGCCATTGCCCATTGGGATAACAGCCATTTTGTAGTAGTTTATAAAACCAAGCCTACTTTTAAAAAAAACGGAGATACAGACGGTTTAATTTATGTAGCAGACCCAGCTAAAGGCCTGTTAAAATTTGAAGCAGATGATTTTTGTGAGAAATGGATAAAACATGAAAATACAGCCACCAATAAAGCAAAGGGAATTTTATTGGCACTAAACCCACAGGCAGATTTTTATGAAAAGCAAGCAGAAGAAAAAAATAACCAGCAAAAAACCTTTACCCACTTTTTGAATTATTTTACGCCCTATAAAAAAAGCTTTGTCAACTTGTTTATGGTAATGCTGATAGTTACCATTTTGCAAGGCTTTTTGCCGTTCATTAGCAAAGCGGTAATAGATGTGGGCATACAAACCCATGATATAGATTTTATCAATATTTTATTGATTGCCAACGTAGCCATATATGTAAGCATATTATTGAGCAACTTGGTGCGAGATTGGATTTTGATGCACATTACCGCCCGTATAAACATTGCCCTTATTTCTGACTATCTTATAAAAATAATGCTGTTACCCATCACTTTTTTCGAGAACAAAATGACTGGGGATATTTTGCAAAGGGCGCAAGACCATGAGCGGATAAGGAGCTTTATTATGAACAATTCCTTAAACATGGTGTTTTCTACCTTAACATTTTTGGTATTTGGTGTTATCCTGCTCATCTATAATACCATCATTTTTGCTATATTTTTAACTGGGAGTATATTATACGTGTTATGGGTACTGGCTTTTTTAAGATTAAGAAAAAAACTGGATTGGGAATATTTTGAATTGGTAAGTAAAAACCAAAGCTATTGGGTAGAAACTATTGGGAGCATACAGGATATTAAGATTAACAATTACGAAAAGCAAAAACGTTGGAAATGGGAGGATATACAAGCCCGTTTGTACAAAGTAAATTTGCGGGTTTTAAACGTAAACAATATTCAAAACCTAGGTGCACAGTTTATAGACAACTTAAAAAATTTGTTTATTACCTTTTTTTGTGCCAAAGCGGTAATAAACGGGGAAATGACTTTTGGGATAATGATATCTACCCAATTTATTATCGGGATGCTTAACGCACCTGTGGTGCAATTTATTCAGTTCATTACCTCTTTTCAGTTTGCAAAAATTTCTTTTTTACGCTTAAATGAAATCCATCAATTAGAAGATGAGCATCAAAGTGTTGGGGATAACCCTATACAATTACCAGAAAACAAAAGCTTAATATTAAATAACGTAAGTTTTCAATATACGCCAGCAGGAGCTTTAATTTTGAAAGGAATAAGGTTGATGATTCCAGAAGGTAAAGTTACCGCAATTGTTGGCGATAGCGGAAGCGGTAAATCAACTTTACTAAAATTATTACTCCGTTTATATAAGCCTTCCTACGGAGAAATACAGATGGGCAATATGAACGTTAACAATATCAGTTTACGCCAATGGCGAAACAAATGTGGCGCAGTTATGCAGGACGGTAAAATTTTTAACGATACCATACTTAACAATGTGGTTTTAGATGATGAAAAAATTGATTATGCCAAACTAAAAAAAGCTTTGGATACCGCTAACATTTCCGCAGAGATAGAAGCTTTGCCATTAGGTTACCAAACCAAAATGGGCGAACAAGGGCGTGGTTTAAGTGGTGGACAAAAACAGAGGATTTTAATTGCAAGAGCATTATATAAAGACCCAGATTATCTTTTTTTTGATGAAGCTACTAATAGCTTGGATACTATAAACGAACAAAAAATCACTCAGGCATTAGACAAGGTATTTAAAGAAAAAACCGTTATAGTGGTTGCCCACAGATTAAGCACCATTAAAAAAGCAGACCAGATTGTAGTAATGCAAAACGGTATGATTGTAGAAATTGGCAACCATCAAACTTTAATGGAGAAAAAAGGCAGATACTTTCAGTTGGTTCAATCTCAATTGGATTTAACCTCTGCAGTTTCCCCAAACACTCCTTTAGCCTTGTCATAGAATTTACCATAAAGCATAAAAAACTTATAAAATTCCTGCAAAATAATGGAAAACGATTCATCAAAATTTCATCAGAACCAACGTACAGAACAGGTGCAGCATATTATTGAGCGGATGCCGACAAAATTTGGATTATGGATAGGGCTTATCGTTACCTTCATTTTTATATTATTGCTCACTTTTGGCTGGCTGGCCAAATATCCAGATATATTGCAAGGGCAAATTACCATCAATTCCAATGTGTCTCCAATTAAATTGGTAGCTAATAGTAACGGTAAACTAAAACTGCTTAATGTTTCTTCTATGGAAGAGGTTAAAGAGGGGCAAATTATTGCTTATATAGAAAACGCAACTTCTCCCTTTGCAGTAACAAAAATTGACAGTCTGTTAGACCTGTATAACCCCATTAAATCTGACATCAAAATAATTAAAGAAAACCTTCCGCATGATTTTTCGATTGGAGAACTGAACATCAAATATTATGCTTTTTATAATGCGCTGCAAGATTTGTTAAATTACCAGCAAGACCATTATTACGATAAGCAAGAAGAAAATTTGAACGCATTGATTAAAGAGCAAAAAGATGCTGTTACTACGCTATCAAATAGACTTGAGATGTCCAAAAGAACATTAGGCTATGCTAAAAAATTCTATTTAAGAGATTCGATATTATTGATTCAAAAAGTGATCAGTGAGTCGGAGTTTGATAAGGCAGAAGTCAACTACCTCAACAGCAAAGATGCTGTACAAAGTGCCAGCAATAATTTAATCCAGGCTAAACAAGCAACTCAGCAAACAGTTGGAAAAATCCAAGAGTTGAGTATCCAAAATCCTGAGAAAGGAAACCAATTGCGTATTGCTTTTATTTCTGCATATAATGATTTAAAAGACAATATAAAAATCTGGGAGCAAAAATATGTTTTTAAAGCTCCGTTTAAAGGGAGAGTGCAGTTTCTGAAATTCTACACAGAGAATCAGTTTGTGCAGAGTGGCGAACAAGTATTTACCATTGTTCCAACTAACGACAAAACATATGGGCAAGTATTAATACCTGCTAATGGTTCTGGAAAGCTAAAAATAGGGCAAGAAGTTATCGTGAAATTAGATAACTATCCGTATATGGAATTCGGTTCTTTAAGAGGCAAAATAGAATCAATCTCCTTAACTACGAATTTAGAAAAGGCAGAAAATGGAAATATTGAAACCTATTTAGTTACCGTAAATTTTCCAAATGGTTTAAAAACAAACTATGGCAAAAAACTGGATTTTAAATTTGAAAGCAAAGGCGTTGCAGAAATCGTTACCAATGACAGAAGGTTTATACAGCGGTTATTTGATAATTTAAAATATGTTTTGGAGCAATAATAATGAAGAAGAATGAACGATCAATAAACCCTTCTAAACGCTACGGTTTGGCATAAAAACTCGAATTTCCAATAACCTTTAACCTCTAGCAAACCATCATCATTAAAATACACTACTGAACTAAAATGCCTGCCACTATTGGCATCATAAATAATACCGTTTTCCCATCTATCGTTTTCTGGGTTAAATCTCAGGTTTTTAAGCACATTCATACCTAATATTTTATGGTCCCTAAGCTTTTTATCAGGGTTATTCAGATCTTTCCTAGTTTCCATTGGGCGACTTAAATCATCAGTATCATCAAACCAAACTACTTTTGCCCTAAATTCATCGTTAACTTTATAAACCTCTACTTCAACATTTTTTTCAGTGCTCATCCATTTACCAACAATTGCATCTTCATCTATTTTTTGAGGCAGAGATTGAATAGGCAAACATGAAATCAATAAAAGGATGATAAAATTAACAGATAGCATAGGTAGTTTTTTATAGATTAATCTAAAACCATACCACTAAGGAACCGACTATAAATCAATTCTTTAATTTAGGTAAAAAACATGGTAGATCTATATTAAAATAGTAAATGAACTAAATAAAATAAGAAAAAAGCTAATTTTAGATTTCAAAAGATAAACCATCGTAAGCTAGCTCAATTGCGGCAGGGAGTTCTTTTGAAACATCAATATGCTTTCCTAATTTATGGCTTATGTGCGTAAAATAGGTCTTCTCTGCCCCTATTTTCTGTGCAAATAAAATAGCCTCTTCAAACGTGAAATGCGAAATGTGTTTTTCCTTTTGTAGCGAATTGATTACCAATACTTTACTTCCATTAATTTTTTCTTGTTCGCTATCGCTGATGGTTTTAGCATCGGTAATGTAAGTAAAATCATTTATCCTAAAACCCAGTACCGGGAGCTTAAAGTGCATCACTTCCAAGGGTTTCAGTTTAATATCGCCTACGTTAAAATCTTGATGATGAATGGTGTGCAAATTTACCTGCGGTATGCCCGGATATTTATAATCGGAAAAGATATAATGGAACTCTACCTTTAAGGCTTCTTGCACCGCAGAGGTTGCATAAATATCCATCGCCGCTTTCTGCTTAAAATTGAATGCCCTAATATCATCTAAACCTGCAATATGATCTTTATGGGCATGGGTAAATACTACGGCATCTAGTTTTTGTACGTTTTGCCTTAACATTTGCTGCCTAAAATCTGGGCCAGTATCAATAACGATGGTTTTCTCTTTAGATTCTATTAAAATACTGCTCCTTAAGCGTTTATCTTTTGGGTTTAATGATTGGCAAACATCACAATTACAAGCAATTACGGGCACACCTTGTGAAGTTCCGGTTCCTAAAAAAGTAACTTTCAAAATGTGATTTCCGTTTGCTTTAATGAATAATAAAATGCCTTTTGCTTTTCGCCGATGATAGAAACATCTAAATCTATATTTTTGATCAATTCTATTAAAGAAATGATCTTGTTCTCTAAATTAGAGAATTTATTGACAACTATAACCTTGCTGCTTTCTAACTGGCATGATCCTGTTTTAAAATTTCCTTTTTCGTACCTTACTTTAAAACCCACTTCTTTAAGCAGTTGTTCTAGTTTCTCTAAGGTATGGTTAGTAAAGGAGATGCCCATTTGATTCAAATTTGCGAAAAAAGATTAGATTTTTTGAATTATGTTTTAACATTTCATTCTGCCCGCCATCTATTGTATTTAATAACTAAGCATAATCAGCAACAATACAAATCTCCATGCTATTAAAATCCCGATTAGCCAGCTGGCTAACGGAATGATACAATACGATTGGAATGATTTATCAAATTACCTCAGATCTACAACATCAACACCGGGATGGGCCTTGGGATCAAAAGAAAAAGTAGTATCGGTAACTTTTACGTTTGGCGTAAAACTTTTGATGTTATAGGTATAAACATTACCGTTTTTATCGTTCACCACTATATTTGAAATCTGTTTGTTAACCTTATCTATCCTCAACTTAATTTTAGAAAAAGACCTATTTTGCAATGGTGCCAACTCAATGTTTTGGTAAACCCTACCTGCTATTTTGGTATCTCCCAAATAAACGTATTTAAAACCTTTTTCATAAATGGTAAATATCTTGGCGGGGTTTAAGGCATCAGAACTATTATCAATCTCGCTTATCTGGACTTCGTTATCGTTTTTCAAATAAGTCCATTGTACCTGCCCGTTAGAAATCAATTCTTGGCCGCCAACCTCAACCTTGTATTTGTTTTGGGCAGATCTAACTAGCAAAGTCCCATCCTGAGATTCGTTTAAATTGGCCTGCGGGTTTTTTAATGTATAGGTAAAATCTGCCCTAACAACATTATAAGACCTATATTTCTTGCTCACCCCCGCTAATATTGCCTTTGCATCAGGATCTGATTGGGCAAAAGCATTAACTAAGCCTGTTAACATAAACAAGCCCAACATCATTACATATAATTTCTTCATTTTAATCCTTTTTGTTCAATTCATCCAACAACTGTTCCAATGAGTAATCATCCGGAATAAGCACTTCCCTTGCCTTACTTCCCTCAAACGGGCCCACAATCCCCGCACCTTCTAGCTGATCAATAATTCTACCGGCCCTATTATAACCCAATTTCAGCTTTCGCTGGATTAAAGACGTAGAACCTTGCTGGTGCATCACTATTAAACGGGCGGCATCTTCAAACATTGCATCTCTATCGTTTGGATCAAAATCTTTTACACTTCCACCATCGCCATCATCACCAACATATTCTGGCAATTCATAAGCAGAGGCATATCCTCTTTGTTCGCCAATAAAATCGGTAACACGATCCACTTCGGGCGTATCTACAAATGCGCATTGCAACCGAATCAAATCACTGCCTGTTGATAAAAGCATATCTCCTTTTCCGATCAATTGATCTGCACCACCACTATCCAAAATAGTTCTCGAATCTATTTTGGAAGTTACCCTAAAGGCCAAACGAGCAGGAAAGTTGGCTTTAATTGTTCCTGTGATGATATTTACAGATGGCCTTTGAGTTGCCAAAACTAAATGGATACCAATTGCCCTAGCCAACTGCGCTAACCTGGCAATGGGTGTTTCCACTTCTTTACCTGCTGTCATCATCAAATCGGCAAACTCATCTATAACTAAAACAATAAAAGGCAAAAACCTATGTCCGTTATTTGGGTTAAGCTTTCTTTTTATAAATTTCTCATTGTATTCTTTTAAATTCCTAACTCCGGCCTCTTTAAGTAGATCATAACGTTGATCCATTTCTATACATAAAGAATTTAGGGTATTGATCACTTTTTTGGTATCCGTGATGATGGCATCATCTTCGCCCGGAAGCTTTGCCAAAAAATGCCTTTCTATTTTCTTAAATAAGGAAAGTTCTACCTTTTTTGGATCTACCAATACAAACTTTAATTGTGATGGATGTTTTTTATAAAGCAACGAAACTAAAATAGTGTTGATACCAACAGATTTACCCTGCCCAGTTGCACCCGCTACCAACATATGCGGCATTTTGGCAAGATCGGCGATAAAAACCTCGTTAGAAATAGTTTTACCCAGAGCAATGGGCAAATCCATAGTGGTGTTCTGGAATTTTTCTGTTGCGATGATAGAGCGCATAGAAACCATTTCGGGATGAGAATTTGGCACTTCGATACCAATTGTACCTTTACCCGGCATTGGTGCAATTATCCTTATGCCCAGTGCGGCCAAACTTAAGGCAATATCATCTTCTAAATTCTTGATTTTAGAAATCCTAACACCTGGTGCCGGTATAATTTCATAAAGCGTTACCGTTGGGCCAATGGTGGCCTTTATTTTATCTATTTCTATATTATAATTGTTGAGCGTTTCAACAATTTTATTTTTATTGCTCTCTAATTCTGAAGTATCTACCGATATTTTACCAGAGCCATATTGTTCCAAAAGCTCTAATGTTGGGTTTTTGTAAGATGATAATTCTAAAGTTGGGTCAAACGCCCCAAATTGTTCTACCAATTCATCTGCTTTGGCTTCTTCTTCTGTTTTTTCTATCGTTAAAGCCAAATCTTCTTGGTCCTCTATCTTAGGTGATGGTTTACTGATGTTATTAACAACTTCATCAAAATCATCTTTGGCCCTAGAGACCGGCTCTTCTTTCTCTAAGGTGTTTTCAACCTCAAATGAGTTGGTGGTTAAAGTTGGCCTATTAACCAACCTGTTTTTTTGAAGATCTTCTAAAGATTGGCTTTCATCATCCTCTAAAACATCTTCCTCTTCATCCTCAATCATATCATCATCATCCTCTAAAAAATGCTCTGTGATAGGTTTAGGCTTTCTTTCTGGCAGCTTAAAATCTATGTTATAAGCAATGATCAAACAAGTTAAACCTGCAAAAACCAATAGAACCGCAGCCCCTGTAGAACCAATTTGTGCTTGTAATAAAAGGTTAGAGAAATAACCAAATTCTCCTTCTATATAATGTGGATAATCTCCAATAAAAGAATGGAAAAAACCTAAAGTAACAGAGATAAATATCAACAAGAAAAAACTGTACGCCAAGGTTTTATGTATTGATAAAAGTTTCACTTTAAAAAGCAACCTATACCCTATGATAACGAAAACAAACACAAAAATAAAAGAGGCCAAACCAAACCATTCATACATAAACTGATGAGAGAGCAAAGCACCTAGTTTACCCGTCCAGTTTTGGATGTTTGGGTTTAATACACCATTAGATTTTAACTCTGCCGTAGTTTTAAAAAGATTGCTCCAACCTCCATTGGCATCTATAACATAGCTTTGATCATCTTGCCAAGTAAAAAGATAAGATGTGAACGATACTAAAAAATAAATGGCCAGCAACAGCAGAAACAAGCCAAAAATCTTTATTGCCCTGTCGTTATTGAAGTTGAATTTCGGTAATCCTTCTCTTTTTTCACTTACTTTTTTCTTAAAGGGTTGCGATGCTCCTTCTAGTGCATCTTCCCTTAAGGTGTTTTTTTTAAACTGGTTTCCTCTAACAGGCATTCGTTAATAATTTACCCAACAAATATAAATTAATGCTTAGCTTGATGCTAAAAATAATTGTTTTAATTGAGATTTTAACAGAGGTACCTAAACGTATGAGAAAGATTTGATGGTTGGCAAAAAAGCAACAAAATCATTAAATATCTAAAGCACAGTTTTTTATCATCCGTTATCGATTGTCGAAAATCGAATAATCGTTAAAAATCCATTTTTTGATATTTCTCGTTAATTGATATAATTCATTTTGGATTTATTTTCATGATGTTTTAGGTTTTGATGGTTAACCCTAATTCGATTAATTTTGAATTAGGGTTTTTTGATAAATAAAAATTAATTGGGCAAATTATTTTATCAAATACTTAATATTGCGATTATTGTTTTAATTTAGAGTAATGCTCCCTAACGATTTAGAAGAATTAATTATAAAAGATGATGAGAATGCCTTGCGGGATCTTTTAAATAAAGATAGTTCTTTGTTAAAACTGCAAACATCCCACGGCGTATCGCCTTTAATGCTTTCTTGCTATTTTCATAAAGCAAACGCTACAAAGGTGATATTAGAGTTCTCAAAAGATATCAATCTTTTTGAGGCTTCGGCATCTGGGAAATTTGACGAGGTTGCCCATCTCCTATTTACAGATCCTGAAAAGATAAACGATTATTCTGAAGATGGTTTTACGGCCTTGGGCTTGGCTTGTTATTTTGGGAAAGAAGAAGTTGCCCGATACCTTGTTTTAAAAGGGGCCGATGTTAACCTACCTTCAAATAACGGGTTTAATGTTTTCCCGTTGCATTCTGCTATTGCGATAAACAATTTAAGTATCGCAAAAATGCTGATCGAAAACCATGCCCTAATTAATGTTTCGCAAAGTTCTGGTGTTACCCCTTTGCATTCTGCAGCCCAAAACGGAAATGTAGAATTAATAATTTTACTGTTAGAAAAAGGGGCTAAAGTAGATAACAGAATGGAAGGTGGTAAATTACCCGCCGATCTTGCCAATGAAAAAGGGTTTACAGAAATAGCAGATATTTTGAGCGCTTAAATCTCTTTAAACTGAAATCTTATTTTTTTGATATAGTTTCTAATATCCAAAAAGAAAGCCGCAAAGAAATAGAATACCAAAGGGAAACCAACGGCCAAAAAAGAGGTATAGATAAAAAACAACCTGATTTTAGTCTGCGAAATCTTAAACTTTTCCCCTAGGTAGGTGCAAACCCCAAAAGAGTAACGCTCAAAGAAAATCAAAATACGATCTAACATGGTGTTATGCGCTAAGTATTTTTAAACCAATTCCACAATTTAAACATTTTTTTTGATCACAATAATTTTTTTTCAAATGGATTGCCGCTTGGCTATCAAAACTATTACTTAACAACAAGCCCCTTTCTTTTAATCCTTTAATGATAACGTTGTTTTCTGGTGGGATATTTTCTAAAATATCTAAAGCCCTATCAATAAATTGTTTATTCCCAACTTGCTTACCATAAAAAAACAATAATGGCACAATTGCATTAATCAGTATATTTTGGATACTAGATTTGCCAACATTAACAGATTTATCATCCACCAATTTATCAAACAGGTAATGGTTTTTCCAATAAGTACTGACTTGCAGAT
Source organism: Pedobacter segetis (assembly GCF_016623585.1). Lineage (GTDB taxonomy): Bacteria > Bacteroidota > Bacteroidia > Sphingobacteriales > Sphingobacteriaceae > Pseudopedobacter > Pseudopedobacter segetis. The sequence continues at coordinate 43,017 of NZ_JAEHFY010000007.1, read as the reverse complement.
CTTCAAACAACTGAAAGTAATTTGCTCTATCCTTTATTTCGATGATTTTTGAGAATAAATGAGAAGATTTAAAAACTAAAGCAGCAAACTGCGCCAATCTAATGGTAGCGAAATTATCAGGGCGGGTTTTAGAAAATTTCCATAAACTGGGCTCTAAATTATTCAGTTGGTATTTTTTTTGAAGAAAACCATATTCTACTTTAAGTTTATTTGGATAATCATCTATAAAATATTTATCCAATAACCCAGAAACGCCAAAGATCAATGCTTCGATCTGTAAAAAACTATTTTTGTGCTTAGCCAAAATATTCTGCGGTAGTTGTTTGGCTAAAATCTCTAATGGCAAATTATTTACTTTAAAACCGAAGCTTTTTGCTAAAGTGATATAAAAGGTATTTTCCCAATTACCTTTGTTAAATTGATAGATTTCTTTTATGATGTTGGCCTTATCTTCCAGTCTTTCCATCATCATCCTATCCAAAGCTTGTTGTTTGGTAAAATTATCAACGCTTGGCAACTGGTTTTCGCAGGGTATCCAATAATTGTTTTGCCTTAGTAAATCATAGTTATCGATTATCTTTTTATCGATGATATCCTTTAGCTCCAAAACCGGGATGATAGTGCCGTCTGTTCTTTTTATATCCACATCATATTCCCATACCACATGTAAAATCACATTGTCATAAGCTTTATCCACATCGTGATGGTGCTTTAACCAATCGGATGATTTTAAATGGATCTCTATGTTTCCTGCCCATATAGTCTCCCCAATCTTGATCTTTGATTGATGAAAATCTGGCCCAGCATCCTTATTGTGAATTCCTGTGCTGATGATCTGCAAAACTTCCCCATTGGTGGTTCTTAAACCCAAGGGATTGAACATCTTGTAATTCCAAATAAAATGGAGGATAGCTTCTGATGATGGCATAGATAAATTTAAAGAAAAGTTAACAAAATTTGTTAACTAATATTACATTAGGAATTACCATGAAATCGAACATTATTGATAAATAGTAGTTTGGGGAAAACCCTAACAAAAAAAGGAACCCAAATTGGGTTCCTTTTTTATACCTAAAACAGCCTTTTATTTATTTTACCGCATCAACAATTGCTTTAAAAGCAGCTGGATGGTTCATTGCCAAATCTGCCAAAACCTTACGGTTTAAGCCGATGTTTTTACCGGCAACTTTTCCGATAAATTGAGAATAAGACATTCCATGCTCACGGGCAGCAGCGTTGATACGCTGAATCCATAAACCTCTGAATTCTCTTTTCTTAACTTTTCTATCTCTAAAGGCATATTGTAAACCTTTTTCAACAGTATTTTTTGCAATGGTAAAAACCTTGCTTCTTGATCCCCAATAGCCTTTGGCCATATTTAGGACTTTCTTTCTTCTTCTTCTTGACGCTACTGCGTTAACCGAACGTGGCATAATTTAATTGTTTTTTGGTAAGAGGTGATCAATATTTCAACTGATACTTAGACCCAATCCCTGGTTAATAAATAATTACTTTCCGATGCAAAGCATACGTTGTACGTTTCCTAAATCGCCATCAGATACATAGCTGGTTTTAGTTAAGTTACGCTTTTGCTTGGTAGATTTTTTTGTTAAGATGTGACTTTTGAAGGCACCCTTTTTTTTGATTTTACCTGTTCCAGTAAGCGAAAAACGCTTTTTAGCACTAGAATTGGTTTTCATTTTTGGCATAATTATGCTTTTTGTTTTAACCTGTTTATATTAATTTTTTCCTGTTTTAGGCGCAACTGTTAAGAACATTCTCTTACCTTCCAATTTAGGTAATAGCTCTACTTTTCCCACGTCTTCTAAAGCTTGTGCGAATTTTAATAATAAAATCTCTCCTTGCTCTTTATAAACTATGGCTCTTCCTTTAAAGTGTACATAAGCCCTCACTTTTTCCCCATTCTCTAAGAATGAGACTGCATGTTTCAATTTGAACTGGAAATCATGATCATTGGTGTTAGGCCCAAATCTGATTTCCTTAATTACGGTTTGCTTTGCATTGGCCTTAATTTCTTTCAGCTTTTTCTTCTGCTCATAAACAAACTTGTTGTAATCAACAATCTTACATACCGGTGGGTTTGCGTTTGGAGAAATCTCAACTAGGTCAAGATCTAGCTCGTCTGCCAAAGCCAACGCTTTTTCAATTGGGTAAATTCCCTGCTCAATATCCTCGCCTACTACCCTTACTTCCTTTGCCCTAATACGCTTATTGATATTATGAGCTGGTTCTGTGGTTCTTCTGCTTCTATTCGGATTCAATTTTGGTCTAATGATTGTCCTCCCTTTTAGTTAATTAAAATTTCTTTTTGAAGATGATTGCTAAACTCCTCAATACTCAATACCCCTATATCACCTTCGCCATGCTTTCTTACAGAAACTGTACCATCTTGCATCTCTTTCTCTCCTATAATAAGCATAAAAGGAATTTTCTTGACTTCGGCATCTCTAATTTTCCGACCAATCTTCTCATCACGGAAGTCAATCAAGCCGCGAATATCGGAATTATTTAACGAATCCAAAACATTTTTACCATATTCTTCATATTTTTCTGATATAGGTAAAACTATAAATTGCTCTGGGGTAAGCCATAACGGGAAATTACCTGCACAATGTTCTATCAATACGGCTACAAAACGCTCTAGCGAACCAAATGGCGCTCTATGTATCATTACCGGGCGGTGTTTTTGATTATCGCTACCTGTATATTCTAGCTCAAAACGCTCTGGCAAATTATAATCTACCTGTATGGTTCCTAATTGCCATTTTCTACCTAAAGCATCGCGAACCATAAAATCTAGTTTTGGGCCATAAAAAGCAGCCTCACCTAACTCAACAACGGTTGGTAAACCTTTTTCTTCGGCGGCTTCAATTATAGATTTTTCTGCTAGTTCCCAATTTTCATCAGAACCAATATATTTAGTCTTATTTTGTGGATCACGCAAAGAAACCTGAGCTGTGTAATTCTCGAAACCTAGTGCCTTAAACACATAAAGCACTAAATCAATCACTTTTTTAAACTCTTCTTTTACTTGATCTGGTCTGCAGAATAAATGCGCATCGTCTTGGGTAAATCCCCTTACACGGGTTAAGCCATGCAATTCGCCACTTTGCTCATACCTGTAAACTGTACCAAATTCTGCCAAACGGATTGGCAAATCTTTGTAAGATCGCGGTTTAAATTTATAGATTTCACAATGGTGAGGGCAGTTCATGGGCTTTAAGAAAAACTCTTCTCCTTCTTGTGGTGTTTTAATCGGCTGAAAAGCATCTGCACCATATTTTTCATAATGGCCAGAAGTTACATATAAATTTTTATGCCCAATGTGTGGCGTGATTACTTGCTCATAGCCTGCTTTTTGCTGTGCTTTTTGTAAAAAACCAACCAATCTTTCTCGTAAAGCTGTGCCTTTGGGCAACCACATTGGTAAGCCCATCCCTACTTTCTCTGAAAAAGTAAAAAGCTCTAATTCTTTTCCTAACTTACGATGATCACGTTTCTTAGCTTCTTCAATCATGTGAAGATATTCTGTCAGTTCACTTTGCTTAGGGAATGTAACCCCGTAAATACGGGTTAGTTGCTTACGTGTTTCGTCTCCTCGCCAATAGGCACCGGCAACATTCATCAGTTTTACGGCTTTAATAAAACCTGTATTGGGGATGTGTGGGCCACGGCATAGATCGGTAAAGTTACCTTGGGTGTAGAAAGTTATCTTTCCATCCTCTAAATCTTTGATCAAATCCAGTTTGTATTCATCACCTTTTTCTTCAAAATACTTTATGGCATCTGCTTTTGAAACAGCTTCCTTTTTATATTCTGATTTGGTACGAGCTAATTCTAGTACTTTATCTTCTATCTTTTTAAAATCATCGGAAGAAAATTCCCTGTCGCCAAAATCAACATCGTAATAAAAGCCTGTTTCTATTGCTGGCCCAATACCAAATTTTGTTCCCGGGTATAAAGCCTCTAAGGCTTCTGCCAATAAATGCGCAGATGAATGCCAAAAGGTAGATTTCCCGTTGGTATCGTTCCAAGTGAGTAATTTTACAGAAGAATCTTCTTCTATTGGGAGGGAAGAATCAACTATTTTTCCGTTTACTTCGGCAGCTAAAACGTTACGGGCTAAACCTTCTGAGATAGAAAGCGCAATTTGGTGCGCATTGGTTCCTTTTTCATAATCCCTTATTGAACCATCAGGGAGGGTAATTTTAATCATCTACGATATGATTTATAAGTTGTTAAAAATTTATTAATTCACACCCATACAAATGGGTGTTTTTTGTGAGGTGCAAAAATAAGAGAAAATTACGATAATCATCAATTAATAGGTTTTTTGGGGTAAGTTTTTTGTTTAAAAAAGCCTTTTAACGACTTATTATATTACAAATTATCCAGTATGTCTTTAGCTTTTTGATGCTCATCGCTATCTTTTGGGATTTTATTTAACCAAACTTTTGCTTCTGCTTTATTATCTTGTTTAAGATAAGTTAAGGCCATGTAAAAGGCTGCATCGTATTTAAAAATAGATGCTCTTTTGTTTACTGTTGTAAAATTACTTTTTGCTTTTTCATATTCTTTTGTTTGGAATTGAGTAAGCCCTAAATAGAACTTTAGCATATCATCATCGGGGTTTTCTTTTACCAATGGCTGTAGTAATCCTTTTGCTTTATTAAAATCTTTAGCATTAAAAGCATCGGTTGCAGCCTGTAAATTATCTTGGTTTACCGCTCCCCTTTCTGCAAAAGAAACCATTTCAGTATCGGCATATTTATCATAAATATCATGGTTCCAAGGTGCCCAAATCAACAAACCAACTATTAAAATTGCCGCCGCATACCACAGCCTATTTATTTTGATGATTTTGGCCGTAGGTTTTTGTTCTGCTTTAAAATATTGTTGGTTTAAGCTGACTAAATTTTCTTTGAACGCTCGGTCGGTTTTGTTATTAGAAAATTCTGACCTTAAGGTTTTATCTACGTTTAAATAAAGTAATAGATCTTCTTTCAAATTGATGTTTGTGGCCAATTCTTGTTCAAAAACCTCCTTTTCGTTAGCTTGCATCTCCCCGTTAACGTAACGGATTATATTTTCTAAATTCTGGTTTTCCATGGTTTATCCTTGCTCCTTTCTGATCATTAAAATTAATGAGGCCATGCACTCCGATTTTTTCTTCCTCAAATAGCCATAAGTTACGCCCAGATCTTCGGCAATTTTTTCTTGATGTTGATCTGTAAGCGATAAGGAAATGATTTCTTGGCAACGTTCTGAAAGCTTTTGAAACATCTTTAGATATAATTCTGATTGTTCTTGTTGTGCTTCCAACTCTTCTGCCTGTAAAAATACATCCTCACTAATGTTTAATAAATCTTCCTCATTATTTGTTACCGGTATAATTGCTTTTTTCTTTAGTGCGTTTAACCATTTCCTTTTGCACATCAGTAAAAAAAAAGGCTCAAAAGGGCAACTTAACTTAAGGTCTTTATATTTGGCTTGGTTATAAAGGTCTATCAAACATTCTTGAAAAACATCTCCCGCATCATCTACAGAGCCATTATTGTTTAAAATATGACGCTTTATTTTATCTGAGAATTTAGCGTAGATTTCTTGAACAACCTTATGGTTATTACTTATTAAGCCTTCTAAAAAATATTGGTCTTTATGGATTTTCTGCAAAATTTGATGGTTATGCTTAAAACGAAGTTAATATAAATGTTTTTTATCGCGATGAATATTTGAATGCCTAAATTTTTTAAATTGTTGATTCTTAACGATAAGAATGCTAAAGTATAAATTCACACATAGGGCATCAACAGCAATATTATGTTAAAAAAGCTAATTTTTAGGTTTCTAAACGGTAAATAAACCATCATTTACAATTTTAAAAGCAGCAAAACATTTCTTTCTTAAATTTAGGGTTCAGAAAATATTTCGGCAATTAATTCCAATCTTTGTTACATGGGCAAGAAATATTTTATGTTTTAATTCCAAAATTATCTTAGAACCTGTTTATATTGTAATTATTTTACAGATTTTGTCTCTAATAGTTAAACAAAACAATTTTTATGTTAAAAGTTAGCCGTATAATTAAAGAATATGCCAAACATAGGGCTTTGGATAATGTAAGCCTAGAAGTAGAAAAAGGGACTATTTTTGGTTTGCTTGGGCCAAACGGTGCCGGTAAAACTTCCTTGATCAGGATCATCAATCAAATAACCGGGCCAGATGATGGCGAGATATTTTTTAACGGGGAAAAACTGAACCAAAGCCACATCAATAAAATTGGTTACTTACCAGAAGAACGCGGGCTTTACAAAAAAATGGAAATTGGCGAACAGATGCTCTATCTAGCTCAATTGAAAGGCTTAAGCCGATCAGAAGCCAGTAAAAGAATCAAATTCTGGTTCGAGAAGATGGCGATGCAGGATTGGTGGAAGAAAAAAGTGGAAGATCTTTCTAAAGGTATGCAGCAAAAAGTACAGTTTGTGGCTACGGTTTTACATGAGCCAGAGCTCATTATTTTAGACGAACCTTTCTCTGGTTTCGACCCTGTAAATGCAGAAATCATCAAAGACGAGATTTTAGAATTGAACAAAAAAGGTTCTACCATTATTTTTTCTACCCACAGGATGGAATCCGTAGAGCTGCTCTGCAACCACATCGCTTTGCTGCATAAATCTCACAAGATATTGGATGGGAGTGTGAAATCTATCAAAAACGCATACAGAAATAACACCTTTTTCTTAGAGACCAATAAAGCTTTTGATGACTCTAACCTTAAAACCTTTAATTTAATCTCGGCAGAAAAAACAGATGAAGGCGAAAAGTTAAAGATTAAATTGAATGAAGGTTTTAACACCAACGATGTACTTTTAGAGCTAATACCGGTTACTGGTATTACCTATTTGGAAGAGGTGATACCCACCATTAACGAGATATTTATTGAAAAAGTTAAACAGTTAAACTAAGCATATCATGAATAAAGTTTTCCTCATTATACAAAGAGAATATTTGAGCCGTGTAAAAAAGAAATCTTTCTTGATCATGACTTTTTTGGTGCCTTCGTTATTTATCGCGATGATATTTTTTGTTGGCTACTTAACAAAAAAGGGCGATGATAATGTAAAAGATTTTAAAGTTTTGGATAAATCAGGCATTTTTGAAAATCAGCTGAGCAATACATCTACCCTAAATTTTAGTTATTTAAAAGGCGGTTATGAACAAGCAAAAAAAGACATCAGAAAAAAAGACAATAGCTATTTGCTCTATATCCCCTCAGATTATTCTTCAACAGGCAATACCGAGATAGTTTCTGAGAAGAAACCGGGTTTTGCCGTTGTTGACGATATAGAAAACCAAATGGAAACCATTTTAAGAAATAAGAAACTGATTGCCGCAGGGATTGATACCTCGGTGTTAAACAGTTCTAAACAAAAAATTTCTATCAGTGCCAAACAATTAACAGCCGATGGAGAAAAAGATGCCAGCATTGGCGCAACGTTTATTGTTGGTTTTATCAGCGCATTTTTGATCTATCTTTCTTTATTCATTTATGGCGCACAGGTAATGCGTGGCGTAATAGAAGAAAAAACAAATAGGATCATTGAGGTAATCGTTTCTTCCGTTAAACCTTTTCAATTGATGCTAGGCAAAATTTTAGGGATTGGTGCCGTTGGCCTTACCCAATTTTTGCTTTGGATCATCTTGAGTACGGGGCTTTCTACCTTCGCATCTGGTTATTTCTCTAAAAGCGATGATGGCAAAGCTAAAATAGAACAAACTAGCCATAGTTCGCAAAATCAAGAAGTGGTAAAGGCCGCTTCATCAAATAACAAGGTCCAAGATTTTTTACAAGCCGCAGGTACCATCAATTTTACTTACATTCTCTCTACATTTTTCTTTTATTTTTTAGGAGGTTACCTTTTGTATAGTGCATTATTTGCCGCTGTTGGTTCCGCTGTTGATAATGAGACAGAAACCCAACAATTTATGTTGCCCATTACGCTTCCGCTGATATTTACATTTATCCTAGGGATGAACGTAATCGTAAATAGCCCCGATAGCCAATTGTCATTTTGGTTATCTATGATCCCGTTTACCTCTCCAATTGCCATGATGATTCGCATTCCGTTTGGTGTACCGGGATGGCAAATTGCTTTATCAATGGTTTTACTAGTGATCGGTTTTGTTTTTACAACTTGGGTAGCATCTAGAATTTACAGAGTTGGCATTTTAATGTACGGTAAAAAAGTAACCTATAAAGAGTTAGCTAAATGGTTCAATTATAAAGAATAGTTGGCTAAATAACTCAACCTTTAACATTAAGGCATTAGAGAAAGAAAAAACACGATTTTTGACACATTTTATGATGTGTTTTACTTTTTGGAACCCAAGATCAAGATTTTTAATACCCATCAATCAACTAAACGGCTGGTATTGACCAACATCCCTTTATAGATGGATATAACCTTTAAATCAAACTTATCTATAAACCTTTGGAAAGATGCTCGTTAATCCACAAATGCGATAATCTGTTTTAAATGTTAAAAAAGTATAAATCGTTTTTTAAAAATCGTTTTTTTTAATTTTAAAACTAAATTTAAGATCTTACAATACAAACTGATGAACAACTTTAAAGTCTTCTTTTTTATATTAATACCAACAATTATCCTCTCTTTTAGTGGGTTTAGCCAAACTAAAAATATTACTTTAAAAGAGTTGGCCGATAAAAAGGCGAAGCAATCTTATGATTTCCCATCAGAAAAAACTTATTTAAGTTTTGATAAACCTTATTATGCCGTTGGCGATACGATATGGTTTAAGGCTTATGTTACCTTAGAAAACCATTTGCCATCTCCCATCAGTAAAATATTGTACGTAGATCTAATAAACCAAAAAGATTCTGTTGTAGAAAGCCTGAAAATCCCCATAAAAAATAGCGTTGGCAAAGGCAGCTTCCTATTGCCTTATCCTAATTTTAAAGAAGGAAACTATCATTTAAGGGCCTACACAAAATGGATGCTTAACTTTGGGGAAGCCTATTTTTTTAAAAAAAATATTGTGATTGGCAATGCACTTAGTAAAACTTTGATCACACAGATTAATTTTGATGGTAGCATAAACGATAAATCTCAAAACGTTAAGACCAAAATAATATTTAAAGACGAGTACGGTAAAGTTTTGGCAGATAAGAAAGTAAATTGGGAAGTAACTGCCGATTATGAACGTGTGGCTAGAGGACGTGAAACCACCAATGCCAAGGGAGAGGTTTTTTTCAATTTTAATACCGATAATAAAGTTGCGCTAAATACCGGCACCCTAACAACTTCTTTAGATGCAGGCGATAATAGAACCTTAATGGCAACTTTCCCGCTAAAAACCGCAATTTTAGAGTACGACTTACAGTTTTTCCCAGAAGGTGGGGATCTAATAGACGGCATAACCACCAAAGTAGCTTTTAAAGCACAAAGATCTGATGGCTTAGGGGCAAACTTTACCGGTAAAATTGTTGATGATCAAGGCATTGAAATAGCCACTATAAGCCCAAGCCACGTTGGTATAGGAAATTTTGAAATGACCCCTAAAAAGGATAGAAAGTATTTTGCAAATGTTAAATTCCCTAACGGAAAACAAAAAACCCTGCCCCTGCCAAACGTTAAAAGCAACGGCATTACCCTTTCAACAGAAATAAAAAAAGATAGCCTTAACATACATATAAAAGCTAACGATGCTTATTTAGAGAACAATAAAAATCAGTTATTTTATATTGCGGCCCAAAACAGCAAAACTTTGTTTTATGCGGCACAAAGCATTGTAAGAGTAAAAGATTTTAATATTAACATCCCGGTTGATAAACTCCCTACGGGCATTTTACAAATATCCTTATTAAACCAAGCCTTTGAACCTTTGAGCGAAAGATTAACTTTTATCCAAAGAAAAGACGATATGAAGATAACCCTTAGGCCAGATTTACCTGCATATAAAAGTCGGTCTAAAATTAAAATGAGCATCCAAACTTCCGGAGGTTTGGATATGACAGCTGGAAATTATGCAGTTTCTGTTATTAACGAGGCAAAAGTACCTTATGACGATGATAAGGCCACAACCATTCTGAGTTATTTCTTGCTAAATTCTGATTTAGCCGGTTACATAGAAAAACCCAACTATTACTTTAAAAATGTTGGCCCTAAAAAAATAACAGACCTAGATAACCTGATGCTTACCCAAGGCTATGTAAAGTTTGTTTATAAAGACGTAGCAGCAGATAAATCTCCAAATATTGTTGCATTTCCAGAAAACAGCCTAACCATTAGTGGCACAATTAGAAAAAACGATGGGCTTCCCTTACAAAACGGGAGAATATTGTTTCAAATACCAGATAAGTACTTTAACACCACCGGTACCACAGATAAAGAAGGCCATTTTAAATTTGAAAACCTCATATTTAAAGATTCTTCAGAAGTGGTAATCAATGCCAGAAACAACCTCGATTCAAAAAATTTAAGGATAAACGTAGATGGGGAAGCCTTCCCCTCAATTTATAAAAACATCAATTCTGCAGATGATGTTCTAAATATCGATAGCGCATTGGAAACTTATCTAAAAAGCAGCAAAATTGAGCATCAGAGCGCATTTTTGTTAAGAGAAGTTGTAGTTAAAGCTGCCGCCACCAAAAAAATCGACCATTCCAACTATCCTGCTTTAACAGGTTTAAGCCCAATAGCCGATAGGCAATTAGACGGGGCGCAATTTCAAGGTTGTAACCTTTTGGTTAATTGCTTAAGCGCAGCCGGCCTTACTTACCAAGATCAACAACTCTATCTTTCAAAAACATACAACCAAGGTTTAAAGGTACCGATAGAAATTTATGTAAACGGCTTACAGGTAGATGTTAATTATCTTGCTAGTTTAGATCCAAAGGCCATTGATAATATAGAGGTTTTTAATAACGACGGCCTCACTGGCATCAATAAATTAAATGGAACCAGCGGCGTAGTTTCTATAAATATGAAAGAATTGAAGAAAACGCCGGTTACAAAAGAACAATTAAAAGACCTTTTTGGGCCTACTAACGTGTTAACCTATAAGCCCAGGGGATATTCTGCAGATAGAGAATTTTATACCCCTAAATTTGCCGGCCCAAGAACTAGCTTGCAAGCACAAGATAACCGCACCACTATTTATTGGAATCCTTACGTTATCACAGATAAAGATGGAAAAGGAAGTTTTGAGTTTTACAACAGTGATGATAAAGGCCCCTACAAGATTACCATTGAAGGGATCGATGCCAACGGGAACATAGGCAGGGCTGTTTATACTTATGAATTAAGACAATAGGTTTAAATTAACAACCATAACTTGTTTGGATAAATTATTGCTTATCATTTATTTCATTAAAAGATATGTTAAGTAAATTAAAATTTTGGTTTTTAAACCGATACCATAATATCCTAAATAGTATTTCTTTTTATCCCGCCCTTATTGGTCTGTTATTCTTGATATTAGCCATCGGGATGATGGCTTTTGACTTTTCATCTCAAGGGAAACATTTTAAATCTGTTATAGATTGGCTTAACATTAAGGATGCAACAACCGCTAGAAGCATAATTTCTTCTATTGCCGCAGGTATTATTTCTTTAGCTGTTTTCAGTTTTTCTATGGTGATGATCGTTTTAAACCAAGCAGCATCACAAATGAGCAACAGGGTTTTGGATAAGCTTATCGGTAATAGGTTTCAACAGATTGTTTTGGGCATATACATTGGTACCATTGTTTATGCTTTTTTTTTATTGAGCACCATTAGGGATATTAATTCTGGGCTATATATCCCTTCTTTAAGCATTTATTTGCTCATCATCATCACCATTTCCGATATTTTCTTGTTCATATATTTTCTGCATTACATTACCCAGAGCGTAAAATACAACGTAATTATCAAGAAGATTTACGATAATACCTTAGAGATAATGGAAGATGCCTGCCCTTTAGAAGAAACCACAGCGGTTACGATCAATTTAGACCAAAAATTCAAAATAAAGGCGTTAGTTTCTGGCATTTATGAAGGTTATGATAAAAATAGCCTTTTGCATTTATGCGATAAACATAACTGCATGGTTGATATTGTGGCAGTACCTGGCACCCCATTGTTAAAAAACATGGTTATCGCAAATGTTGATGTTGATTTAGCCCAAGACGTAAAAGTAAAAATAGCCGAGTGCCTGTTTCTCCATAAATCAGAATCTATTGAAGAAAATTATTTTTACGGCTTTAGGCAGCTTACAGAAATTGCCTTAAAAGCCTTAAGCCCCGGAATTAACGATCCTGGTACGGCAATTATAAGTTTACGTTCGCTATTTGAATTATATGCTTACCGTATCGCACATTTTTCTAAAACCATCATTACCAATAAAGATGGTAAAGCAAGGATAATCTCAGAAGAATTAAGCTTTGACCATATCTTTTTGGAAACCATCATCCCAATATGGGATTATGGCAAAAACGATAGGATGGTACAAAAAGAATTATTGCTGTTGCTCCCCCAATTATCCTCGATTGCAGAAAATGAAAACATAAAAAAACTTTTAAGGCTTGTGAAAGAAAAATCGGCAGAAAACATATTTTAAAACACACAACCCATGCTTGCCATTTAGCTATCCATACTTTGTTTTCTTAATTATTAAAAACAAAATCTATCTCAACATCTTTTAAACCTTGGTTGTCTATCTCTGCTATTTCCTCTAAAAACAGGTCCCAATCCCCATCGGTAAACAGGTTGCCTTCGTATTCTTTAATATCATCATGGTAATGGAAAAACCACTCGTTTAACTCATCCAAACCATCTAGGGTATAAGAACGCACACTAAAGCCATCTTCGTTAAATTGCGCTGTCCAAACGCTTTTCAAGCCTTCCATCTGGGTAGCGATAGACATTTCTATCTCAAAATTGGCATCAAATTCTGGTAAACTTTCAAAAAAACCCTTAACCATAACCGCTTTAGACAGATCTTTTGGTTTTGTGGCCTCTTTATCTTCTAATAACTGATAAAACTCTAAAAAATAATTTTGATACCTTAATAACAGACTTTTATAGATTTCACTCATGCTGCAAAACTAAAACATTTTAATCAATCCGATCATCTGAAAACACCGCTTGAAGTCTGTTCTATGTAACATTTCCTTTTCCACAGCAATCTATTTTCTCAACAAGTAATATAGAGTTAAATAAAAACCCTACTTTTGAACCCCGTACAAATAGCTTTAAAAAGTAGATTTTAAGCATCTTCTTTAAGCATTTAATAGTTAAATCCATCATGACCAAGTATATTTTTGTTACGGGAGGCGTTACATCGTCTTTAGGGAAGGGTATTATTTCCGCATCATTAGCCAAACTCTTACAAGCCAGGGGTTACACCGTAACCATCCAAAAATTTGACCCTTATATCAATATCGATCCGGGAACACTCAATCCTTATGAGCATGGCGAATGTTATGTAACAGAAGACGGCGCCGAAACAGATTTGGATCTAGGCCATTATGAGCGCTTTTTAAACGTACCAACATCGCAAGCAAACAACATTACCACCGGAAGGATTTACCAAAACGTAATCAATAAAGAAAGAGAAGGTGCTTATTTAGGTAAAACGGTACAAGTTGTGCCACATATTACAGATGAAATTAAGCGCAACATGAGCCTTTTGGGCCAAAACGGACAGTATGATATTGTTATTACAGAGCTTGGTGGTACCGTTGGCGATATAGAGTCTCTTCCTTTTGTAGAAGCTGTTCGCCAGTTTAAATGGGAAGTAGGTTCTAACAATGCCATTGTTATACATTTAACATTAGTGCCTTTTTTAGCGGCGGCCGGAGAGTTAAAAACAAAACCCACGCAGCACTCGGTAAAAATGTTGTTAGAATACGGCATACAACCAGATATTCTGGTTTGCAGAACAGAGCATCATATATCACAAGAATTAAGAAAAAAGATCGCCTTGTTTTGTAACGTTAACCTTAACGCAGTTGTAGAATCTGTTGATGCAAAAACGATTTACGATGTTCCGTTATTGATGTTGAAAGAACAATTGGATAGAACCGTATTATCAAAATTAAAATTGCCCTTAAAAAACGAACCGAACTTAGATCATTGGAAAGATTTCTTGGGCAGGCTAAAAAACCCGACATCAGAAACCAAGATAGGTTTGGTTGGTAAATATGTAGAGCTGCCAGATGCCTACAAATCAATAACCGAGGCATTTATACATGCCGGCGCACAAAACGAGTGCAAGGTAAGGGTAGAGTGCATACATTCTGAGGGTATTACGCCAGAAAACGTCCAAACTAAATTAGGCCATTTAGATGGCGTTTTAGTTGCCCCAGGTTTCGGCAACAGAGGAATCGAAGGTAAGATCATTGCTATTCAATTCATTAGGGAAAACAAGATTCCTTTTTTTGGGATCTGTTTAGGGATGCAGTGTGCCGTGATAGAATATGGTAGAAACGTATTGGGAATTAAAAATGCACACAGTACAGAAATGGACCAAGAAGAGAAAGGAGCCGTGATCTCTATGATGGAAGATCAGAAAAAAATTACCCTAAAAGGCGGCACAATGAGATTAGGTTCTTATGTTTGCGAGCTTAAAAAAGGTACAAAGGCCGCTAATATCTATGGTAAATCAAAAATTTCTGAACGCCACAGACACCGTTATGAGTTTAACAACAAATTTTTAAAACAATATGAAGATGGCGGCATGATAGCTTCGGGCATTAATCCGGATAATAATTTGGTAGAAATAGTAGAGTTAAAAAACCATCCGTTTTTTGTTGCTGCACAATTCCACCCAGAATTAAAATCAACAGTAGCCAATCCTCACCCACTTTTTGTTAAATTTGTCGCCGCTTGCTTAGAAAACACAAAAAAGAAAAATTAATTTTTGATAAAGGAGATTAGAAAATCACGAAATGGATAGAAATACGTTTACAGGTTTATTCCTGATATTAGTTATATTAGTTGGATCAACCTTTCTTTTAAAGCCATCATCAGAGGAAGTAAAAAAAGAACAATTGCTACAAGACTCTTTAGCTAGGGCAAAAAACATCGGCGTAACAAATAAAGATACCTTAACAACGCAAACAAAGGCTGAAATTACCGGCACAAAAAACAATTTAGATACGGCGGCACAAAACATTGCATCTACCAAAGAAGAATTCACGGTTTTAGAAAATAAAAACCTAAAAATCAGTATCTCTAACAAAGGCGGTAAAATTGCAAGTGTACAGGTAAAAGGAGAAACCACCTACCAAGGTAAGCCGGTTATCTTGTTTAACCCAGATGAAACAAATTTTGGGTTTGAATATAAAGGCGTAAATGCAGTTGCAAATACAACCAATAATTATTTTAAAAAGGTAGAAGCTAGCAACGGCAAGGTAGTTATGAAACTGCTTAACCCAGATAGCTCCTCTGTAGAATATACCTACACCTTAGCACCAGAAGCTTATCAGGTTGGGTTTAAGGCAGATGTTAAGGGTTTCCAGAATATCATTACCAACAATACTTTGGTCTTAGATTGGAACACAAAGCTGTTACAACAAGAAAAAGACATCAAAAATGAGAGGATGGGTTCTACAACCTACTTCCAAAATGCAGATGGAACGGTTGATTATTTGAGCGAGCATAAAGATGAGGATAAATTTTTAGATAAAGGTAAAACCAATTGGGTATCATTTAAAGAACACTTTTTTTCTGCTGCTTTGTTCCCAAAAGACGGTTTTAGCAAAGCCGAAGTTAAGATAGCTACTTTGCCAGACAGTTCTGCGGTAAAAGCTTACGGCGCAAAATTGAGCTTGCCATATAAAAACCAAGAGATCAACAGTTATGACATGAGCTTTTATTTTGGATCTAACAAGTTTAGCCAATTAAAAGATCAAGGCCATGATCTAGAGAAAATGGTTAAAATGGGTTGGGGGCCTTTGAAATGGATCAACAGGTTTTTGGTATTGCCCATCTTCAATTTCTTTGAAAGCTTAAGCCTAGGCTACGGATTGATCATTTTATTGTTAACGATAATCTTAAAATCGGTTTTATTCCCTTTTACCTACAAATCTTATTTATCCATGGCAAAAATGAGGGTTCTAAAACCCGAAATGGATGAGATAAAGAAAAAAGTTGGCGAGGGCAACCAAGCTTTGGTACAACAAGAATATCTGAAGCTATATAAACAAGCCGGGGTAAACCCTTTGGGCGGATGTTTGCCCATGGTTTTCCAAATGCCGTTTATACTCGCTTTCTTTTACTTTTTCCCAAATTTATTTGAGTTAAGGCATGAAAGTTTTTTATGGATGCATGATCTATCAACCTATGATGATTTCTTTAAACTTGGCGTTAATTTGCCCATTTTAGGAAACCATATTAGTTTAATGTGTATCTTAATGACTATTTCTACCTTGGTTTACACCTATTTTAATAATCAGGTTTCTGGTGCCCAGGGCCAGATGAAATACATAGGCTACATTACTCCGCTTATCTTCTTTGGTGTTTTAAATAGCTACCCGGCAGGTTTAAATTATTATTATTTCTGTGCCAACATCCTTACTTTTTCGCAACAATATTTTATCAGGAGGTTTGTAGATGATGATAAGATACACGCACAAATACAAGAAAACAAGAAAAAGCCAGAGACCAAAAAGAAACAGAGCGGCTGGCAGAAAAAGATGGAAGATATGATGCGCCAACAACAACAGAACAAAAAATAGAAATATAAACACCTTCTAACCAAAAAATCCCCATCGAATATCAACGATGGGGATTTTTTGGTTAAAGCCAATTTATAAACGTGAAATTATTTTTGATCAAAGCCTAATCCTCATCGATCACATCCATAATATTGGCGTAAGTATTTGCTCTTATAATTCCCCAATCCTCTTTTTTAAACCATTTTACTTCGGTAATGCCTTCTTCCAATTGTGGGACCAGTTTTTGTTTAGATTTGGCTTCCATCGCATACCAATGCGATACTTTTAAAACCGGTTTCCCTTTAATCTCATATACATGGTAAGTCTTTAAAAGCTTATCGCCCAATTTCCTAATCTTTAGACCACACTCCTCTTCTACCTCCCTTACGGCAGCATCTTTCTTTTTTTCGTTAGGTTCCAATTTGCCCTTCGGTAAATCCCACCTCCCATTTCTTTTGATAAAAAGGTATTTATCCTCATCGCTATGTACCAAGCCACCGGCCGCCTCAATAACTCTTAGTTTACTTTTTAAAGTTTTAAAAGTATTTTTAGCATCCTCGCAAATTAGGTAGTATTTGGCATTGGGATTATTGCCCAAAGCTTTATAAAATGTTAAAAAATCAAAGTGTTGATCATCAATAAGTTGATGGCCAAAAGCCCCATTGGGCTTGTTAGAAGTTATAATTAAACATTTTTGGTTGATATAAATATTGTATTTTTGCGCCATGTACAATAATAGTGAGATTGAACAGAAAATTGCTGAATTTTTGTTGCAAATAAAAGCAATTAAATTGCAACCTGCTAATCCTTTTACTTGGGCTTCTGGGTGGAAGTCTCCAATTTACTGCGATAATCGTGTTACGCTTTCGCATCCAACCATCAGAACATATATTCGCCAGAAGCTTTCAGAGCTTATTCAAGAAGAATTTGGTTCTGCAAGTGTGATAGCCGGCGTGGCAACCGCGGGTATCCCACAAGGTGCCTTAGTTGCTCAAGAACTAGGTTTACCATTTATATATGTTCGTTCTAAAGCTAAAGAACACGGTACACAAAGCTTAATTGAAGGAGAAATTAACCCAGGGCAGCGTGTAGTTGTGATAGAAGATTTAATATCCACCGGGAAAAGCAGTTTACAGGCCGTTAAAGCCTTACGCGATGCTGGCTATGAAGTAGCTGGTTTGGTAGCCATTTTTTCTTATGGGTTTGATATCGCCACAGAAAACTTTGCAGAAGCAAAATGTAGGTTTGTTACCTTATCTAATTACGCCGCATTGATAGATTATGCTGCAGAACATAATTTTGTACAAAAATCTGACGTTGATCTATTGAACGATTGGAGAAGAAGCCCAAGTGATTGGGGAAATCAAATAGAACAAAACCATTAAGAATGACCGTTTTTGAAAGTAAAGTTACCCTAAACCAACCTATAGAGAAGGTTTATGCTTTTTTAGGCGATTTGAACAACCATCAGCAATTGATGCCCGAAAATATTTATAATTGGAGCAGCACTGCCGATGAAGCAAGATTTACCATACAGAATATGGCCAAACTAGCTTTAAAAATTTCTTCTAAAACACCCAACGAGCAAATAACCATTTTACCATCCGAAGAAGCTCCTTTTCAAATTGAAATGAAATGGACCCTTTTGCAAAGCGACCATCAAACTTTGGCCACGCTCTTGGTTTCTGCAGAGTTAAACATGATGATGAAAATGTTGGCTAGCGGGCCGCTTCAAAAATTAGTAGATCACCAAACAGAAGCACTTTCTAAAGCTGTTATGTAAATGAAATGGGGATTAAAATTGTTTGGCATTTTAGATGCGATTACTTTTTTAATCTTTATCTGCCCTAAGTTCAATTACCTAATAAGCACCTTTAAATTTCCTTTTGCTACCGCAATAAAGGTAGCAGCTTTATGGGAAAACCTTATTTTACTATTATTTTTAATTACCGCATGCTTTCTGTTTCTTAAGCCTAAAACAGGTTTGATCTTTTCGTTTATCTTAATTCCTTTTAAGATAGCATTCAGCTATTATAGTTTTGATTTCTTGAGCTATTTAGCCTATTACATGGGGTTTCAACCACCCGTAAATAACCATACATTCCAATACAATTGGTATTATTTCTTGTTGATCACAGAAGCGCTTAGATATTTGTATTCTTTGTATGCTTACTATAAATTATCGATCAATTAGATTAAAATTTATATTCTTTATTGGATAAATTGTGTTAGCGATTAACGCTATAATTTTAATCTCCAATTTTTTTTTCAAAAGCTTATTCAATAAAAAAGGACTGTCTCAAATTATCAACTTTGTCGGGCAGGAGCGGATTCGAAGTCATTTTAGATTGTGTTATAACACATTTCGACTCTACTCAATATCACAATTGAGATTTTTGAGACAGCCTCTCAAATTATTTTGAAATTAAAATTTAATAAGCCAATTCTTTATTTGTTTTTAAAATGCCAAATTTAGATTTTGCCAATTCAAAAGCCCCATATAGTAAAGCACCAAAAACCAAGTTACCTAACAATAAATTTCTTTCGAAAGGGATAGCAGCAACTAAAGATTGGTAATAACCAGTAATGTCTTTATTGTATAGGGTACCAGCTAACCAAGGTTCAATATCGGTAACGATCCAATGAACAAAAACCCCGGCAATTGAAGCCAAAAATACCGAACCTACGTTTACTTTCTTAATCAGTGAACCAATAAATACCATAATGGCGAAACTTAAATAAATCCATTGGAAACCTCCGTAAAACAAATTCCAGGTACCTGTGTAAGCATGGTTGATAAAAATATCACTGATAAACAAAAGCATTAAGGGTGCTAAATATGCCTTCCACCTATTTTGAAAATAGGTACCTGCAAATAACGCAATGGCACCAACTGGCGTAAAATTAAACCAAGCTACATTTCCTGTTAAGGGGATAAATCTGGTAGCGGTAGCCGCAAGGATGATGAAAAAAATAACCCAACTTCTAACGTTTAAATTTTTTAAGGACATAATTTTTTATTGATGCGTAAAAATAGCAATTCTTTTAGGTAATAAAAAAACTCTTATTTGTTTAAAAATATTACATTATTAGGGTTTACACCGGCAATAATTTTATATTTTAATTTTCCATCTAAACCTATGCAAGAAACCTCCCCGTTGCCAATAAAATTTTTTGCATCGCAAACAAAAAAATCTTTATTAACTGCGTCATAATTAAAGCCATAAGCGTATGAAAAAGTAGTTCCGTCTGTTATGATATTACTCTTTAAAACCGCATCAGATTTTAAATCATAAG
The DNA here is from genome assembly GCF_016623585.1 of Pedobacter segetis. Taxonomy (GTDB): domain Bacteria; phylum Bacteroidota; class Bacteroidia; order Sphingobacteriales; family Sphingobacteriaceae; genus Pseudopedobacter; species Pseudopedobacter segetis. Next base: position 22,977 of record NZ_JAEHFY010000007.1, on the reverse strand, counting down.
ATTTTATCCCATTGTTAAATACAAAATAACCAATATTATCTACAATTTTCATCAGTTTTCCTTCAAAAGGTTTATTAGAAATAACCGCATCTGTCTTGCTATCAATAATGGTTAATGATGCCAATTGTTGGTCATAATCGCCAGGGCTTCTTATATAAATTTTTCCGCTAGAGGCATCAGAAACTAATTCGGTTGGGTTTGAAACGGTAGTGATTTTTTTAACCTCAACCAAGCTATTCAAATCTATAACAGAAATTGTATTATCAAAAACGGGATCTAAACCACCAGAATTTGCCACATAAAGTTTGTTATTTGCAATGGCCATTTGTTCTGGGTTTCTGCCTACTGCAATAAATTTTTCTACAGCCAAACTGGAGGTATCTATCACTGCAACCGTCCCGTCGTAAGAAGAAACAAAGGCTTTATTTTTATTGAAAACAATGTTTCTGGGAAGCCTACCAACACCTTTGTTGGTAAAACCGATCTGCTTGATGCTCTCTGAGGTTTTGGGGTTTACAACCTCTAAAGTGTTAGAAGTGCTTACAACGATGTACATTTTAGAGCCATATACTTTTATGTCGTTTCCCGTATCTCCCAAGCCTCGCTTATTTTTTTGAGCAAAGTAATTTGCTGTTGTTGTTTTGGTATCCAGATTATAATAGCTTAAACTGGCGTTGTTTGATTGGAAACCGCCCTCGTTCAAAATATATAAACCAGCTCTTACGGGTGGTAATGCTGTATTTTCATCTTTTTTACAGCTAAAGATGGTGCTTGCCGCAATGGCAAAAGCTAATAATTTAAAAATGGTTTTGTTTGTTTTCATGATTGTTATATAGTTGTTTTAATTGTTAATCTTAAAGAAGTCCCAGGCATTGGGAAGCTTCTGATAATAGAATAATTCTGGTTAAAAATATTGTTCACTTCTGCCGAAAGGCTGATGGGTTGATGATATAATGTTGTTTTACAATTTATAGATACATCGCTAACCGAAAAACCTTTCACAAAATATTGTGGCTGGTTTTCTCCCAAATAATACCTGCCAGAAGAGAAGATCTGATTGTAAAATACACCCCAACTTTTTTGTTGGTAACCAGCATTAAATGCGATGGTATGTTGGGGCGTATAAGGAATTTGATTGTTATAAACAGATGATGTAGGGTCGGTTTTATCTAAAGCAGATTGATAGGTATAATTGATATTAGCTTCTATTTTTGCTTTTTGATTGATTTGATAATTGAATTTACTGGTAAAATCTACACCCAATATTTCTACTTTCCCGATGTTGTACATTGTCCAGATAAATAAATCTTTGTTGGGCAAAGCAATAATTTTATCATTGATTTGATTATAATAAACATCGGTACTGATAGAAAACCAATTGAGTTTTGAAGTGGTAAATTTGTTGTAAACAAAGCCCGCGTTATACTGCTTCGTTTTTTCTGGATCCAACTTTCTGTTCCCAAAATTGGTATAGTACAAATCGTTAAAAGTTGGATACCTAAAAATATCCTTATAAAATGCTCTTAAAGTTAAATTCTGGTTTGCTTGGTAAGCCAATGAAAAAGTAGGATTAAAGATCAGTCTTTCTGGCGATTTTCTACCTGTTTTAACTTTCTCTTTGATATAAGTACTTAAAACATTTGCTTCAAAAGTGAATTTCTTTAATTGATATTTACCTCCAACAACCTGCAATAAGCTAGTTCTGGTAGGGTAAGCATACTGAAAAAGATTGGTATAAAGCGTAGTAAAAAATAAATCGGCAGCGTAATTAAATGTTAAATCTTTAATGGGTTGGTAAGTGGTTGCAACCGATTGATAATATTCTTTTTGGGTATATCTATTATCCAATTCTCCATTCTGGTTCAGATAATCTGGGTCGTTGTACCGAGTGTAATTTCTGGAGAATTTTCCACTCGCCAATATTTTCCATTTTGCGCCAAAATCCCGACTGTATTTTGCTTGGGCATAAAAATCCTTATCCCATAAGGTTTGGCTACCTGTTGGGTTATAAAAGATTACCGCATTTGGCAAACCTCTTTCAGAATCATAATAATTTGCCCTAACCTCCAATAAACCGGTTTTTCCAATTTTCCCCCTCAGTCCGCCATCAAACTGTAAAGCGTTTATTTTTGCGTTTCTCCTTGTAGATAACGTATCAGATCCATCCCCGATCACTTTAAATTTATAATCGCCTGTTGCCTTTTGCAGCGTGGTATTTAGGTTAAACGCCCAATTGCTGTTAATTTTTTGATCGTATTGGATAACAGGATTAACCAAACCAAAAGCCCCCCCCGTATATTTAAGCATTAATTTATTGGTTCTGCCCAAATCAAACAAAGGTTTTTTTGTTTTGATAACAATCAAACTGGCAGATGAAAACGAACGGGCGTTGGCCAATAAATCATCGGGTTGTGCCAAATAAAGCGAAATAGACTCCACATTATCCAACATCAATTTCCCTAAATCTATTTGCCCGGTTTGTGTATCCCCTAAATTGATACCATCAACTTGTACACCAGTATGGTTTGCGCCTAAACTACGCACAGAAACCGTTTTTAAACCCCCAATTCCGCCATAATCTTTAATGTTTACACCTGCAAAATTTCTGATGGCATCGGCAACATTGTAAGAACTTGTTTTTAAAAACGAAGCAGAATCTATTGTTTGCGTTGCCCTTAAACTCGTTTTTTTTGATGAGCTTTTAACTTTTACCTCCTCAACTTTTTGCAAAGAATCTATTTGGGCAAAAGAATTTAAGCTGGTTAAAACAAGTAAAAAACTAAAAAAGAATAGACAATATTTAATTTTCATCAATTAAAATATGAAGCCTACGGAGAAAAAAATAGAATGGAAATACTCTAAAACATAGAGATTATCTACACCCAAAAGCTTCAATCCGCGAAAGCTATGAATATTATGTGTTTTGGCAGGTATTCTGACTTACTCCCTGTTTTTCTGCCTTCCCATCTGCCAGATAGCAAACAGTGACTTTAAGAATGAAAAACAGTTATAGAGCTTACAGCTGCGGGACAGTTTAGGATTTACACCTTATTCCCTTTTAATCTTTACCGAAGTAGAGAACCATAACGCCCGCAAAAGTAGAAATTAAGTTTGTATTTCAATTATAATTTCAAGATTATTTGTAACCTTTGTTAAATGCAGTTTTTGGTGCATTATTCGCTACACTTTATTTTTCCGGCAATTGTTGCATACTCTTTTTTTAGAAAGAACTGGGTTAAAGTGTATTTAATATTGTTATCAACCATGTTGATAGATTTAGATCATCTTTTAGCAAATCCTATTTTTGAAGCTGATAGGTGCAGTATCGGTTTCCATCCGCTTCACTCCTTTTTTGCAATCGTATTATATGTCCTGTTGCTTTTTTATCCTAAAAAAATCATCAAAATAATAGCTCTTGGATTAGTGCTGCACATTTTTACCGATCTATTAGATTGCTTTTGGACTTTTTCTCATTGTCATGATTGTTTTATGGCTTCCAAAATCCATGATTTGTTTAGTTTTTTAAATTTTTGATGATAGACGCTGCTGAAGATAAACCCAATAGAAAAATAATCCATATTGATATGGATGCCTTTTATGCTTCTGTAGAACAACGGGATTTCCCAGAATTTAGAGGTAAAGCCTTGGCTGTTGGTGGTTCGCCAGACGGACGAGGTGTAGTTGCAACGGCAAGTTATGAAGCTAGGAAATTTGGGGTTAAGTCTGCCATGTCGTCAAAAACGGCACTACAGCTTTGCCCGCATTTATTATTTACCAAACCACGGTTTGAGGCCTATAAAGAAGTTTCGCTAAAGATCAGGGAAATTTTTAATCGCTATACAGATTTAATCGAACCTTTATCTCTAGATGAAGCTTACCTGGATGTGAGCGATGATAAAATGGGAATTGGCTCTGCCATTGATATTGCCAAGGCCATTAAAGAGGCTATTAAAAAAGAATTAAATTTGACTGCTTCCGCTGGGGTTTCAGTTAATAAATTTATCGCAAAAATTGCCTCAGACATGAATAAACCCGATGGGCTTACCTTTATTGGTCCCTCTAAAATAATTCCTTTTATAGAAGCTTTGCCAGTAGAGAAATTTTTTGGCGTTGGAAAAGTAACCGCCCTTAAAATGAAAAACCTAGGTTTATTTTATGGTTCTGATCTAAAGAAACTATCAGAAAACGAAATGCAAAAGCACTTTGGTAAAACCGGAAGGTTTTTTTATCAAATTGTAAGAGGTTTTGATGACCGACCTGTTAATGCGAACAGGATTTCAAAATCTATTGGGGCAGAAGATACATTTGAAAACGACATTGACAATCTAATAGTTTTAAAAAAAGAACTTGAGAAATTATCTTCTATAGTTTACGATCGGCTGACCTCTAAAAATAAAGAGGGAAAAACCTTGACACTAAAAGTAAAGTTTAACGATTTCTCTCAAATTACCAGAAGCCATACTTTTTTAAATTACATAACAGACAAAAAAACCATTTTTGAAACTGCGGTTGAGCTTTTGGAAAAACTAGATCTAGAAGAAAAAAAAGTTAGGCTTTTAGGAGTTACGCTTTCTAATTTTTACAACGAAGAAAATGACATCATCACATTTAGACAATTGAATTTATTTGAAGATTTGGATATTTAATATTTTAAAGAAAAGCTAAATACAGAAAGCAAAACCTAAATAGGCGATTGATAATTAAAATACATATTTATAAAATGAGTAAAAAAGCCATCATCATATTTCTTAAATACCCAGAATTGGGCCGTTCTAAAACACGTTTAGCAGCAACCGTTGGAAACGAGAACGCACTTAAAGTTTATAAAGAACTATTAAACCATACAAACCTGATTACTAAAAACTTAAATTGTGATAAATTTTTATTTTATGACAAGGTGTCATCTAATAAAATGCCCTGGGGGGATGATATTTACCAAACGGCTTACCAAAAAGAAAGCGATTTAGGCGGCCGTATGGAAGATGCTTTTGAGCAGCTTTTTTTAAAAGGATATGAAAGCGTTTTAATAGTTGGTTCAGATTGTTATGAACTTGACCAAACCATTATAGAGAACGCATTTGAGATGTTGAAAAGCAAAGACGTGGTTATTGGCCCCGCTAAAGACGGTGGTTATTACCTTTTAGGTTTAAATAAAATGGTTAAACCTATATTTTCTGATGTTGCTTGGAGTACCGAAAAAGTATATGATGATACGGTAAAAATTTTAAAATCTCTAAATATTCAACACGCTACAACGCCTGTTTTATCTGATATAGATGTATTTGAAGATTTACCACCAGAACTAAAGTTATTAATAAAATAAAACAATTTAACTATTTGATTAATAATGTAATTTAACTTATAGGAAACATCAAATTATATCAATTCAAGTTACTTTATAATTCTAATTTCGGCAGTTTTCTTGATGCTTTACCGTTAAGCCATGAAGAAAAAATGAAATGCTATTTGGTAAGGATGAGCTTAATTTCCCTTCACTTCTTCATGCTTTATTGATTTAATGGGTTTTGTTTTTTTTTAAAAATTCTTCACCTCTCAACTTAAATTTCTTACAACCTACTGACCGCCCTACCTTCCCTATCCAAAAATTAAAAATTATCTTTGCAGCGTTTTAAGAACTAAAGATGAGTAAACACGGAAGAATTTTGGTGGCAATGAGCGGTGGTGTGGATAGCTCTGTTGCTGCCGTAATGTTGCATGAGCAAGGTTATGAGGTAATTGGACTGACCATGAAAACCTGGGATTATGCTTCTTCTGGTTCAAATTCAAAAGAAACAGGTTGTTGCAGCCTGGATTCTATTAACGATGCCCGTTCATTGGCCGTTGGTTATGGAATGCCACATTACATCTTGGATATACGTGATGAGTTTGGCGATTTTGTGATAGATAATTTTGTGGATGAATATTTAGCTGGTAGAACCCCAAACCCTTGTGTGTTGTGTAATACGCACATTAAATGGGATGCTTTGCTAAAAAGAGCAAATAAGCTTGATTGCGAATTTATTGCAACAGGGCATTATGCCAACATCCGCCAACAAGATAATGGTAGATATGTAATCTCTAAGGGCAAAGATGAGAACAAAGATCAATCTTATGTGCTTTGGGGCGTATCGCAAGAAAACTTGGCAAGAACCCGTTTTCCTTTGGGTTCTTTCTCTAAACCAGAGATTAGGCAAATGGCTTTGGATATGGGCCAGCAAGAGTTGGCCAATAAAAGCGAAAGCTATGAGATTTGCTTTGTGCCAGAAAACGATTATCGCTCTTTCTTAAAACACCGTGTACCAAACTTAGAAAAAGAAGTTGATGGCGGCGATTTTGTTTTGACAGACGGCACCAAAGTTGGCAAACATAAAGGTTATCCATTTTATACCATCGGCCAAAGAAAAGGTTTGGGTATTGCATTTGGCCACCCCATGTTTGTTACCCAAATTTTGCCAGAAAGCAATACGGTAGTATTAGGAACACAAGACGAATTGCAAAGAACAGAAGCTTTAGTTAGAGACGTTAACCTGATTAAGTATGAATCTATCACAGAACCTTTAGAAGCGATAACCAAAATACGTTATAAAGACGCTGGAGCTGTGAGCCATATCCATCAAATTGGCGGCAATATGAAAGTTAATTTCCACCATGCAGTTTCTGGGATTGCTCCGGGACAATCGGCGGTATTTTATGAGGGAAATGATTTATTGGGTGGTGGATTTTTAGTTTAGTTTTTGCGTTAACGATAGAAACGGCATCCGCCAGCTGGCGGAGTGTTAAAACGCCCAAATAAATAGTTTAATCAAAATATTTTCCAAAATAGATTAATAGACCAAATTCTCCGTTTTTATCTTAAATTAGTAGCAATGAACAAGATTTACCTGTTAGGTTTGGCAACTATTTTCTGTTTGGTAATTGCTTGTACCAAAGAAAGCAATGCGCCAGCTAAAGATTTGCAAAGCGAATTTTATCCTTTAAAGGTAAATGCGGTTTTAATTTACGATGTTGATTCTACTGCTTACAGTAATTTTACCAATACCAGCGTAAACTATAAATTTGAATTAAAAGATAGCATCACCAATACTTTTGATGATTTAGCAGGCGGCTTAAACTATAGGATCGAAAGATATAAAAGAATAAGTCCTGTTTCGCCCTGGGTATTTCAACAAGTTTTTACACGAAGCAAAACATTGCGTGACGGCGAAGAATTTATTAACAACCAAAGATTTATAAAAATAATTTTCCCTCCTTTAGCTGGCAGCACCTGGAACGGCAATTCTAAAAATACCATTGGCGAGCAAGATTACACCATTGAAAATGAAATTGCCCCGGCAACCATAAATAATCTCACTTTTGACTCTACCATAGTGGTAAAAGAGATAGACGAGCAGAATTTGATAAGGGAAGACCTAGTAAATGCCACTTACGCAAAAAACGTGGGTTTGGTACAAAAGGAAGTTACCGCAGTAGATAAAAACATATCAACAGGAGCAATCACAAACGGCTATAAGTTTACGTTTAAAATTAAGAGTATAAAATAAAATTTCGTGAGTATAAAATTCGGAACCTTTTATTATTTTTGTTGCTCACACCCTATACCGCATATTACCTATGAAGAAAGTAAATATTGTTTACTTATTAATTATAGCTGCAATATTATCTACCTCGGCCTATCTTTATTTCTCTTTTTTCACTTATGGCAATATTACTTCTAGTATTAAAACAGGGGAAGATAAGTATGATTTTTTAGAAAGCTCTAACGGTTTGATCTTAGATTTAAGAGAAGCCGAATCATTTGAAAGGGGCTACATCATCAGTAAAGATTCTAGCTACTTAGACCAATACAAAAAATCTCTATTTAAGTTAAAAACAGAAAAACAGAGGTTTTTTAAAATCTCTGAAAGTTATGGGCTAACAACATCCAACCCCAAAGAAATTGAAAGGCTGCATTTCTTGATCAATCAGAAAATGGAAGAGATGGATAAAATCATCAACCTTCAAAAACAAGGTTTAAATACAGAAACGGTTGAGTTGGTAAAAAGCGACGTAGGGATGAAGATCATGGGAGAATTGGTTGATGTTTTCCAAAACTTATATACCGATCAAAAATTTAAAGAAACGCAATCTAAAATAGCGATTGGCAATAATAGAAAACAATTTAGATCGGTAAATATCGCCAACTCCATATTTGTGATCATTGTGCTGATAATGATCGCGATTTATGTTAAAATTTGCAGTAAAAAGATGGTTTGAACCATCAAGCCGGAAAAAATAGATCTGTAAAATTTACATAGAATAATTCTTTAGAAGCCCTTGTGGTTGCCGTATAAAGCCATCTTAACAACTCTATGTTGATCATTTCTTCGGTTAAGTAACCTTGGTCTATAAAAACCGCCTCCCATTGCCCACCTTGTGCCTTATGGCAAGTTACCGCGTATGCAAACTTAATCTGTAAAGCGTTAAAATATGGGTTCTTCTTCAATTCTTCCATTTTAGCCCTCTTGGTAGGCAGATGTTCGTAATCTTTCATTACCTCCTCAAAAAGTTCTTTCTGTCTGTTGTAGGGCAAATTAGAGGTCTCAGAATACAAAGTATCTAGCATTACACTACAGGTTAAAGGCTCTTCATCAATATCTGCAAAAAGGATCTGCACTTCGGCAAAACGAAAGCCGTACATATCTTGGATGTTTTTTACCCTCGTTATTTTCCCAATATCGCCATTGGCAATAAAACCGCCCTTCTCCTCGCCTAACCAAAAATAATTGTTTTTCACAACCATTACCAGATCGCCACCCGTAATTTCATCCTCACGCCATAAAATCTGGTTCCTAATGCTTTGGTTAAAGATGTTTGCGCCCTTGTTAGATCTGCAAACCACCAAACTGTTCTCCATCCCGTATTTATCATAAGCGTAATTTAGCCCTTCTACTATTTTATCGCCCATCATACGGTAAACATCCTTATAACCTCTGGTTACCAAGGTTGGGAAAGATTCTTCTTCCGTTCTGATCAGCTCCCTAATGGTAGTGGCGTTGCGTAAAATGCCAGATTCTTGCTCTTGCCTTACCACTTGCGTAAGCTCTACCTCAGAAACCTCTAACCTAAACTTCTGCAGCTTATCTTTTGCCAAAGCGGGGCTTTCTAAAGAACCAACCGGGGGCAATTGTGCCGTATCGCCAATAAAAACAATCCGGTTATTGTTCTGGTTTTCATATACATAACTGATCACATCCTCCAATAAACTGCTGCCGCTATAATCCGTTTTCTCATCCGCGATCATAGAAGCCTCATCTATAATAAACAAAGTATCCTTATGTAAATTGGGCGATAAACTAAAGTGCATATCTGGCGAAACCGCTGTTTTCTTTCTATATATTTTACGATGGATAGTAGAGGCTTCCTTTTTAGAATAGTTCCCTAAAACTTTTGCCGCCCTACCCGTTGGTGCCAATAAAACGGTCTTCAAATTATATCGGGGCAGCAATTTAATGAGCGTACTGATTACCGTTGTTTTACCCGTACCGGCATATCCCTTTAACACAAAAACACAGTTATCCTGCTTTAATCGCATAAACTGATCTAATTTCTCAAATAAATAAAGCTGTTGCGGATTGGGTAAATGCGGAAAAGATTTTGCTAGATCATGTGCGATGCTCATTGTTTCAAATTTCGATAAAATATTGGGAAGATGTTTGGTTTTTTGGAGATAATTTGGGCGTTTTAAAAGGGGAAAATTTGATGGGTGAATTATAGTATTCCAGATTCTATTAAATTTAGAAAATTGATTAATCATTAAATATTATTTGGGCGCTTTAACACTCCGCCAACTTGCGGATGTATCTTTTTTCCTGAAAAAGAAAAAAAGCCTGCCCGAATTACAGGCGGGGATGCCGCTTCGATCGTTAACGCAAAACCCATCCTCAGATTAACAAACAATCTTGATCCAACTGAATAAGTAAACATAGGTTTACAGATAAATTTTTACTTTTGTTCTGTATGAGCGATAAAATTATCCTTTCTGTTGATGGCTTTGAAAATCTATCATCCAAAGAGCTTGATCTATATTTAGAGATTAGCCTTAATTCTTATAATTATGCGATAATTGATCCTGAAGATAAAAGCGTAAAGTCTATCGCACATAAACCATCGGTTATCTTTAACGATTTAAGCGACCTGGTTTTACAAGCTAATTTTTCTAAAACCAAAATCAGCCTGCCAACGCAAAAATTCACTTTTATCCCCACGGGTGTTTATCACAAAAAAGACTTAGAAAATTACGCTAAATACATACAGCCAGCTGATAATGAAAAAGTGTTTACCCATGCTTTAGAAAAATCTGGTATAACGGTAATTTATGCTTTGCCAGAGTTATTGTTAGATAAACTGGGCGCAAGCTTTCCAAACGCAGAAATTTTCCCCCAACTGATGCCTTTTTATCAAGGTATTACTTTTGCTTTTAGCCAGATCAATTCTCCGCAGCTTTTTATCAACGTAAAGCCGGGTTTTGTAGAGGTCATCATCTTAAACGATCATCGGTTTAAATTTTATAACGTTTTTGAATATCAAAACGATGACGAACTTTTATATTTTGCGTTATTGGCCGCTCAACAAAATAAATTGCGCCCTGCAAATCTTACCGTTAAGGTAAGTGGCAATACAGATTGGTTTGGTGATACTTTCAAAAAAATAGTTGCGCAGTTCCCCCGTACAGAAGTTACAGATCAAGATAGTCTTCCCTTGTTCTACAACGGATTAGGGCAGCCAGTTATGCCCCGTTTCTTTTCATTACTAAGTTTGCATTTATGCGAATAATTGGCGGAAAACTTAAAGGAACAAGGTTTTATCCACCTAAAAACTTACCCGTAAGGCCAACTACCGATATGGCCAAGGAAGCCTTGTTCAATATTTTGCAAAACCAGATCGAGTTTGATGGCCTAAAAGTATTGGATCTGTTTAGCGGTACCGGAAACATCAGTTTAGAATTTGCTTCACGTTTTGCAGCTACCGTTACATCTGTAGATAAAGCTTTTGGCTGTTACCAATATTTAAGAAAAACCACCGAAGAGCATCAACTCAAAAATTTAAAAGCCATAAAGGCAGATGTTTTTAAGTACTTAAATCAAGAAACAGAACAATTTGATCTGATCTTTGCCGATCCGCCTTATGGTTTAAAAACAATACCAGAAATAGCCCAAATTGTTTTTGATAAAAACCTACTGACAGAAAATGGCTTATTGATTATCGAACATCAGAGTATGCAAAACTTATCCAATCATCCAAATTTTAGCGATAAACGGATTTATGGTTACTCGGCATTTAGTTTTTTTGAAAATAATAAAGGGTTTAAGGTATAAGGTAAAACTTGAACCAATATCAATTTTTTAGATTACATTTATTAAAATCGATACAGTAATTTTTTTTTAATATTTTATGAAAATAGCATTGTTCCCTGGCTCTTTTGATCCTATTACCAAAGCTCACGTTGATATTTTGAAGCGTTCTTTACCGCTATTTGATAAGATTTACGTTGGGATTGGAACCAACAGTACCAAGCAATCATTAATGAGCATTACCCAACGCTTAGACATGATCAAAGCTGTTTTTAAAGAAGAACCAAAGCTAGAAATGATTGCTTATGAAGGCTTAACCGTAAATTTCTGTAAAGAAATTGGTGCTTCCCACATGATAAGGGGTATTAGAACGGTATCTGATTTTGAATATGAAAAAGCCATTGCCCAAATGAACCATGCCCTGATCCCAGAAATAGAATCCATTTTTATCGTAAGTAAACCCGGTTATTCCTCAATTAGCTCTACTATTGTGCGGGATATTTTAAGATATGGAGGCGATGTTTCACAATTTGTACCCAGTGCGGCCTTGCCTTTTTTGAAAGCTTGATTTTTTCTATTAACGCATTACCTCGATGTAAGGAAAGGTGTTCTCCAATTCAAGTCACCCTCCACGTAAGGAAAGGTCTTTTTTATGGAATTATAAAATAATTTTATTGCCCTAGCGAAGCAAATTTATAAATTCTGTTAATAAGCTTTAGGCAAGGCTTATTATCAAACTTACTATTATCAGATAGAATTTAGAATAAATTTATTTTATAGGATTTTTTTTTAGATTATTCTTTAAACCCACTTCATCAATACTTTAAGCCCAAAAATAGGTGCTATCTCCATTAATCTTTATAATTCTAAAACCTTTGTTATCTACTCCGAACTCAAAATAATTAAATCTTTAGCTCCTTAAAGAAAACTGTTGTTTGGCAAAGATCATAATAGATCAAATAGGCTGTTTACTCCCAAAATCTTTTTGCTTAAAAAGCCTTCGGCATGGTCCACTTGGATCGATCTGCCATATTCCCTTGTTCTGCCAATAATTAAATCCATAAAAGCAGGATTAGAAATATAAGTTGGGGCATCATCAATATTTACGCCTTCTACAAAAAACTGGGTTTTATAGGCTCTTATTGCGGCCAATTTTTGATCCATAAACTCAGAAATATCAATCACAATGTCTGGTTTAATATAGGTATCCTGTATTAAATGAAGCAATAATCGTGGTCGCCAAGCTTTTTGTGTATTGTTATTTTCTATGGTTTCTATTTTTGTTAGACCTGATAAAAAACAAGCATCGTTTACCAATCCGCAAGCCCTACCGTGATCTGGGTGGCGGTCTTCATAAGCATTGGTGATAACAATTTCTGGTTGGTATTTTCTTATGGCCGCAATTACTTTTAACTGATGTTCTTCATCGTTTTTGAAAAAGCCGTCCTTAATCCCCAAATTTTCCCTTACATCTAAATCTAAGATTTGAGCTGCATCGCTTGCTTCTTGTTTTCGGGTTTCTACGGTTCCCCTTGTACCTAATTCGCCACGGGTTAAATCTATGATACCCACTTTTTTTCCTTCTTTTTTATGTTTTAAGATGGTTCCCGCCGCACCAAGCTCAACATCATCTGGGTGTGCAACTATAAAGAGTAAATCTAATTTCATGATGTTTTTTTTAGGCTTCCCAACAGTTTTTGGATCTTCTTCTTTACCTTGGAAGAGTTTGGTTTGGTAAACGAATAAAAATAATCTATCACCTCCCCTTTTTGGTTGATGATATATTTATGGAAATTCCACCTTGGGATAGAGTTGATATGACCGTTTAACTTCTTATCGGCCAAAAACTTAAAAAGCGGGGAGGCATAATCACCCCTAACCCTTGTTTTTTTAAATATGGGGAAGTGGGTATGGTAATTGATGGCGCAAAATTTACCGATCGCCTCATCATTTAAAGGCTCTTGCTGCCCAAAATCATTGCTCGGGAAAGCAAGTATTTCAAATTTCTCGTTCTCGAAATTTTTCCTCAGATCTTCAAGATCGTTCAATTGAGGGGTAAAACCACATTCAGATGCGGTATTAACGATCATCAGCACTTTTCCCTCGTATTTTTTTAAACTAACTTTCTCTCCCTTTAAATTCTCAACTTCAAAGTTATAAATGTTTTTTTCGATCATTATTTTATTGGTAACTGTAATATCCTACAGAGTGGATAATACCTTCTATTTCCATATCTTGGTCAACATCGTATTTTGTTTTAAGATCGTGGCCAAAAATTTTTGCTACAGACTGCATCAAAAAAGCAGGGACATTCCCTTTTAAATCTTTCACAAGATCAAAACTACTATTATTAGTTTCCCTATCAATCAATTTGATCAAAATCTCTCCTTGCGAAATGGTAAGGTTTTTAATTTTATCGTTAAACAAGTCCTTTATTTCCTTATCACAACTTTTAATCAGCTCTTTTTGTTTTCTTTTATCGTTGGTTAAAGCTAAATCCCTTTCTAATTGCCTGTACCTTTGCCCTGCAAACCTTGCATAGGGCAAAACTTTCAATACGTTATACCTTAATCTTCTGTAATTGTCAAAATCTTCCTTAGATTTGAATGTTCTTTTATCAATAACGGTAACCTCCCCAATTACCACCCAAGGGATTATTTCTCCGTTGTAATTGGTTGTGGCCACCCTAATGGTATCTTTAGGGCCATAAGCAACCTGGGCCCTGCTAAGCATAGCCGTAAAAATGAATGCACAAAAAAGAAATAAAGCTTTCGATTTCATCGTAATAATATACAAATTTATACCTTATTTATTAATAAATTAGTAATAAGTAACCCTAAATTCGTTATTTTATTTATCGAACGATTTTAAAGACATAATATTGAATGAAAGATTATATAATTGATATAGAGGCTGAAAAATCGGAAATTTTGAAAAGATACAGGGCTTTGCTAAAGGCCTGCAAATCAACCTTAAAAAAGGGCGATAAAAAGATGATACGGATGGCTTTTGATATGGCGGTAGAGAGCCATAAGGATATGCGCAGAAAGTCTGGCGAGCCATATATCTACCATCCTATTGCTGTTGCCCAAATTGCTGCCGAAGAGATAGGCTTGGGAACCACCTCTATTGTTTGCGCCCTTTTGCATGATGTAGTAGAGGATACAAACATCACCTTAGAAGATATTGAGAGAGAATTTGGTAAAAAGGTAACTAAAATTATTGACGGCTTAACCAAGATTTCTGGTGTTTTTGATGCCAATAGCTCTATACAGGCAGAAAATTTTAGAAAAATGCTGCTTACCCTTGCGGATGATGTGAGGGTTATTTTAATAAAACTTGCCGATCGTTTGCACAACATGAGGACAATGGCTTTTATGCCTCGCGATAAGCAGCTAAAAATTTGCTCAGAAACTGTTTATCTATACGCACCCTTGGCGCACCGTTTGGGTTTATATGCGATCAAATCTGAATTGGAAGATCTTTCTATGAAGTACATGGAGCCAGAGACCTATAAATTTATCGCCACCAAACTAAACGAGAAAAAAGCAGAACGCGAGCATTTTATAAAAGAATTTGTTGGGCCAATTGATCGGATCTTAAAAGACCTTGATTTAGAGGCCAGTGTTGTTGGCAGGCCAAAATCAATCCATTCTATCTGGAATAAGATGAAGAAAAAAGGCATCCCGTTTGAAGAGGTTTACGATCTTTTTGCCATCAGGATCATTTTGGATAGTTTGCCAGAAAATGAGAAATCAGATTCTTGGAAGGCCTATTCCATAGTTACCGATCTTTACCGCCCTAACCCGGATAGGCTAAGGGATTGGATATCATCGCCGAAGGCAAATGGATACGAATCTTTACATACCACAGTAATGGGCCCAAAAGGGCAATGGGTAGAAGTACAGATACGTACGCAAAGGATGAACGAGATTGCCGAGAAAGGTTTTGCGGCACACTGGAAATATAAAGAATCTTCTAGCGATAGCGGTTTAGACCAATGGGTAAACAAAGTAAGGGAAATGTTGAGCAACCCCGAAGCAAACGCCCTAGACTTTTTGGATGAGTTTAAAATGAACCTCTTCTCTGATGAGATTTTTATCTTTACGCCAAAGGGCGATTTAATACAGCTCCCAATAGATGCCACCGCCTTGGATTTCGCTTTTGAGATCCACTCTGATGTGGGCGCAAAATGTATTGGTGCAAAAGTAAACCACAAACTGGTACCGCTTTCTTACAAACTGCAAAATGGCGATCAAGTAGAGGTAATCACTTCTGGCAAACAAGCCCCCAAAGAAGATTGGCTCAACTTTGTGGTTACCGCAAAGGCAAAGGCGAAAATAAAATCATCATTAAAAGAAGAACGTAGAAAAATTGCCGAAGACGGTAAAGAGATTTTAGAACGTAAGCTAAAATCATTAAAGATAACCTACAATACGGATAATATCTTAAAGCTGAGCTACTTTTTCAAACTCGGTTCTACACAAGATGTTTTTTACAACGTTGCCAAAGGTTTGATAGATCTAAAAGATTTAAAAGAGTTTGCCGCATCTGAGAAAATCATCGAACAGAAACCCGTCTCAGAATCAGACGATGATCAGATACAAAGACTGATCAAACAGGTTAAAACCAAGGATAGCGATATTCTTTTAATTGGCGAAGATTTGCAAAAGATAGATTATACGCTTTCTAACTGCTGCAATCCAATTCCTGGGGACGATGTTTTTGGTTTCGTAACCGTTTCTGATGGAATAAAGATACACCGCACCAATTGCCCAAATGCCACAAAATTGATGTCGAGCTTTGGCTACAGGATTATAAAGGCGAAATGGACAAGCCAAAAACAACTGGCGTTTTTAACAGGTTTGCGCATTACCGGCATAGATGAAGTTGGCTTGATCAACAACCTTACCCAGGTAATCTCTAACGATTTTAAGGTTAATATGCGATCGATCACGGTAGATTCTAATCAGGGTATTTTTAACGGCACAATTATGATCTATGTGAACGATACCCATCATTTGGATAATTTAATAGAAAAAATCAAACACGTAAAAGGCATTACAGAAGTGATAAGATTTGATTCTGAAACGGAAACGCCTGCTTTAAAGGGATATTAATTTTAAAAGTTGAATATAATTTTGGTTGCTCTAAATTTTATAAATTTAATTATAAGACCTCCTAAGGAAATATAGTAATTTTTCGATAAGACGCTGATTTTCTACAATTATATTAGCGGAACCTAACATATTAGGTTTGTATATTAATTTCAAACCATACGATGTTTTAAGATCATTATTAAGGTCAACAATTAATTCATACTCATTAGCTATTGGTACAGTACTTTTATCCTTTACAACACCATAAATATAACCGTATTCCTGGTAAGGATAATTATCTAATTCAAATCTTACTTTCTGACCCTTTTCAATTTTCCCATATTTTATGGATAATACTTTCACTTTTGCCAATAACTTACTGTCATTGGGTATGATTACAAATAGAGCTTTATCAGTAGTTGCATTGAAGCCCACAGAAAACTTTTCTGTAAAGAAAATTTTGCCATCTATAGGAGCGGAAAATGTGTAGCTTTTAGTCCAACTTTCAATAAAATTTCTAACGATTTTCATTTCTGAAAGAATAGATGCTTTTAGCTTTCTATTTGATTCACTTCTTTCAAAAATTTGCTTTTTATATTGACCTTCTAGATCATTCAAAGCTAATTGATTTTCCAATAAATCTTGTTTTAAACCTTCAACAATAGTTAATTGCTGATTCAAATTACTTTCTTTTGTAATTAATTCTAAATTTGAGATTACTTTTTCTTTATAAAGTCTTTGATTCCTTTCAAAAATCTGCGATATATTCTTGAGCTCTTTTTCCGCTATTAATAATTTTTGTTTATTTATTTTAACTAAACTACTATATGTATTTAGATTTTTTTTTACTAAACCAATTGATTCATCGTAATAGAGTGACTTTGATTGTTTAAAATCATATATATTACTTTTTAAAATATTATAATCTTGTTGAATTGATCCTAAGGTTACATCTTCTTTTTCAAATTCCAAATTAGTTGAACCGTCTTTTTTAAGAAAAGAATCAATCTCCATTAATTTTTTATTTAGATAGTCAATCTGCTCTTTTTGCACATTGTTGTCTATTTCAGAGATTATTTGCCCTTTTTTCACAAACTGATTTTCACGTACAAATATATTAGTAATATTTCCATTTATTTTTGGATAAAGGTAGGCAGGTTCATTTGACGTTGTAAAAACTGCTTTACCACTGATGACATCTGGATATTTAATAAGCCAACTCAAAAATAATACGCAGCAAATTAATCCTAGAATAAGAAAACTACCCCATCTTATCATCCAGGTTGGAATCTTAGAAAGAATATCTTGAATTTCTTCAGACCGAATTTGAGATAAGTTATTATTTTCAGGCATTATTTGTTTCTATTGTGATAGAAGCTAGGTTCTCTAATTGTAATTGATTTTTAACTAATTCAAAATAATTTGCGTTTTGAGCAATTAGGGTTTTGTGAGTGCCTGTCTCAATTATTTTACCATCATTCATCACTAAAATTTGGTCTGCATTTTTAACTGTGCTTAATCTGTGAGCAATTATAATACATGTTTTTCCTTTGTAAAATTGATTTAGATTCTGCATAATGATTTTTTCGTTATTTGCATCAAGTGCAGAAGTTGCTTCATCAAAAAATAAAAAATCAGGGTTTTTATATACTGCTCTAGCTATTATTAAACGTTGTTTTTGACCTGTACTCATCCCTATTCCTTCGGAACCTATTTTAGTATTGTAGTTTTGGGGAAGGCTCTCTACAAATTCTTGAATATTCGCAACTTTAATTGCCTCAAACAACCTTAAATAATCAATTTCATCCTTACCTACTGCGATATTTTTAGCAATGGTATCATTAAAGATAAAGCCCTCTTGCATTACAGCACCAAATAAAGAACGCCAAAATTTATGACTAACATTAATTAGGTTAGTACTACCAATTAAAACATTACCCTCTGTGGGCACATAAAATTTTAGTAATAATTTCAAAAGAGTTGTTTTTCCACTTCCACTGCTACCCACAATAGCAGTTACCTTCTTTGCTGGGATAATGCAACTAATGTTCTTCAGAACAAATTCTGGTGAGCTTAAATAACGAAAAGAAACATTGTTAAAAATCAAATCTTGATTAGTATTTAATTCAGATATTTTTGGTTGATCTTCAATTTCCTCGTCATCTTTATTATGGATTTCAGATAATCGATCTAAAGAAATCCGAGCATCTTGTAAAGAGTGAGTAAACCCAACTAACTGAAGTATTGGTCCGTTAAGTTGTCCTGTAATATAACTAATAGCTAATAACATACCCAAAGTGAGTTGTCCGTGAATAACCAGTGTTGCTGCACATACTGTAATTATTACATTTTTTAGCTCATTGATAAAATTTGAACCAATTGATTGAGCTTGATCTAACTGAAGACTTTTTACCTCCAATTGAAACAGCTTTGCTTGCAGATATTCCCAACCCCAGCGTTTTTGTTGTTCAGCATTATTTAATTTAATTTCTTGCATCCCGCTAATAATTTCAATTACTTTACTTTGCTCTACACTGATTTGCGAAAATCTTTGATAATCAAGCTTTTTCCTTCTCTTTAAAAAAATGAAAATCCAAAAAAAATACAAACAGAAACCTATAAGAAAAATTAAGAAAATAGTTAAATTATACCAAGCCAAGATAACCCCAAAGATTAACAAGTTAACCATTGAAAATAGTGTACTTAACGAAGTTGAAGTTAATAGTTGTTCTATACGGTGATGATCATTTATACGTTGTAAAATATCCCCTGTCAATCTTGTATCAAAATAACTAATTGGTAATTTCATCAATTTCAAAAAGAAATCAGAAATTAGGGAGACATTAATGCGAGTACTCAAGTGTAATAGAATCCACCCTCCTATTATCTCAACGCTTGATTTACCAATAAAAACAAATAACTGCGCTGCAAGAATAAGATATATAAAATTTATATCCTGATTTTTAATTCCAACATCTACAATACTTTGAGTTAAAAAAGGGACTAAAACTTGCAGAAGGCTTGTTGCAATTAAACCAAAAAAAAGCTGGTAGAAGAACCGCTTATAACGAATAAAATATATCCCTAAAAACTTAAAGCCGGAATTTTTTTCATTTTCATTTTCGTCTTGCTGTTTAAATGAAATCGTTGGCTCTAATAGTAATACAACCCCTCTAATTGTAGTGTCGGCTAAATTTTCGCCAATCCACTTATTTACAAATTCTTTTGGTTCATACTTTATTAACCCTTGGGCAGGGTCGGCAACAAAAATCTTATTATTTTTAATTTTATAAACTACTACAAAGTGATTCCCTTCCCAATGAACAATATTAGGTAATGGTGCTTCTTTAATAAACTTCTCAAAATTGATTGATATACCTAATGTTCTGAGACCTAATTTTTCTGCGGCATCACTAATTCCAGTTAAATTAGATCCATTTCGAGTAGTTTCGCTATAAGCCCTTATAGTCGGGAGAGCAACATTTTTACCATAGTGCTTCAAAATCATTTTTAGGCAAGCTGGTCCACAATCTTTACTTTCAACCTGTCTATATGATTTCCAGTTTTTTATCATTTAACAAGTAATAAGCAATTTGCTATAATTTGTAGGGTTCAAGAATTCGAGTTATTTAAAAAGATACCTAAATCAGCAAGTGAAAGATAATTTTCTTCACCCCTCCACTTGTTTATATAAGGATTATAATTACATTCCTTTTCAAAATAAGCTGTCCTATCGTCCCTAATAATTGGTATCCGATTATCTACACACATGTATCTAAACTCACAATCTTGACAAATATCACAACTATCTTTTTTTACCTTCCAAAATCTTTGAAACTCTGTATCTTCAACTATTTCTTTTAAATCGTTTAGAGATTTCAAATTTGTAACATTCCCAAAAGACTGGGAACATTCTGGTGCATTCTTAATCTGACCAGTTTCACTAATGAAGACCTTTTTATTGAAATAAGTATTGAATTTTTGAGCTTCTAAATAAAGAGGGATATTTGAATTAAATTCTGTTAAAACTTTATTATAAGTTATTTTATATTCTGATTTGGTAAAATGAATTAAATTCTCCAAATTTTTTTCAAAAGGACTTTTAAAGAATATACAAGTATAAATGCAACCCGAATATTTGATAGCATTAGCAAAATCATTATTATAATATTCTTTATGGTAGTTTAGTAAAATACAAACAGAATGAATATTATATTTTTTAAATTCTTTAAATAGTATTAAAAGTCTGTGATTATCAATAAAAGTGGTGAATCTTACGACAATATGCTTGCATAAACAGCCTTCCAATATATTTAATAATAAATTTAGATTCTTCTTTTTGATGAGATTGTTAGAAATTGAAACCTCAATAATTGCATTAGTAATTATTGAGGGTGATTCATAAATATCATATGTTGGAGATGGGATATTAATTAAAAAAGGCAATTCAGGTAACAAATGAATTTTTAAATCTTCATTATTAACTACTTCAAATTTACCTTGAACAAGGTTTTGAATAACTGTGTTTCTAAAGCCATTAACTACACAGTGACTAGGAAATAGGTTCATAGTTTAATTATAGACTTATAAAATCGTTCAGAAATAAATTCATGATCATTATAAAATTTATTAACCCTTTTAACGAGTTTATTCTTAAAGCCATAATTAACAACTTTAAGATGACTTATACAGATTGAAACTATTTCATAATTATTTATGGTACTTTTCCTTTTCATATAAAAATTCTGCTATTTTTTTGTGTAAGTTATAATTACCATATTTTAAAACCCAATCATATTGTCCTTGTGTATTAACCTCCAAAAAGAAAAATTCATTATATTCATTACAAATCAAATCTATTGAGCCAGAAATTAACCTTAATTTTTTCATTAAATTCCTTAACTTAGTTTCAATACTGTGAGGTAATTGAAATGGACAATAACTTTGAATATCATAACCGTCCCGATAATCGGTTTTTAAGGGATTAAAACAATCAAATATTGCAATAGAATAAAAAGCACTATCCAAAAAGAAAGATCTCACTTCAAATTTCTTGTTAATTTGATATTGAAACATTGATGAATAAAACTGTTCAGATAATTGATGGTAATCTATTTCAGTAACTCTTTGAAAATAAGTACTATTAGCACTTTGATATATGATATTTTCTTGAATACCTTTATTTAGTAAATGTTGGCCATTTTGAAATCTATGCAAACTTGATTTTAAAGAGCAAACTTTTGTATTTGGTATTGATAAACCAACTTCAAAAGCTACCTGCAATTGCAATAGCTTATTCAGTGGGCTACTTGAAAGATAACCAATAGATTTTTTCGAACATTCATTATAAAAGAAATCTGTCAGTGTTTTATATTCTAAATTATGATGAAGTCTAAAAGAACTCTGCGGTAACAAACTATTATTATAATGTTTTAATGGCTTTTTAAAAACCCCGCTTCTATAAAAAATAAAACTAACTTCATTTAAGTTTAGAAGTTTTCCTTTCTTTAATTTAATCGAAATTTCGCAAATAAATTTTGAAATATTTATTTCAATTTGCTTAAAATCCTCGTATGATATATCTATTCTTAAAAAATTACATTCAAAATTTTTCAGCCATTCAATCACACAATTAGCGCTATAATCACCCGGTTCAGAAATAATAAGAATCATAAATCCAATTCTCTTTATTTAATCTGCAACTTCATTATTCTTTACTGTTACACTTTTTAAAACAAAGTTTATCTTAACACCATCATAAAAAGTATAATTCATTTCTACAAAACCGTATTCAGGGTGATAGTAAAAATCTAAATAACTCTTTCCTAATTTGTTATGTTTACCAACAGCATGAATTAACCAGCAATCTTTTAAATATAAATTGCCATAAGTTCTATTCTCTTTTTTCAAAACTGTATAAGTACTAAAAACCTTACCCTTAAAGTTTCCCCAACCAAGATATATACCTAAACCATTTTTCCATTCACCATCAATTTTTAGCAATTTCTTTCTAATCTCTGGAAAGGGAGCGATTTCCGTATAAACGTATTGATTTTCTCTAAATGGATGCATCCAAAGGGTAGTATCATTTTCCAACGCACCAGTTTCGCCACTAGTTTTTGACCAAAAATATGGTTTCGGTTTTTTTGGATTTTTGCTTACAGGATTTAAATTGGATAAAAACTTTAATGAGTCTGCTTTTGTAAAATGATAATAAACTATATATGCTGTTTGTGTTTTTTGAAATTTCCATGGCTTACCAAATGGCTTTAATTCAATCCACTCTTTAGTTAAAGTATCACCTTTAGAATTAATATATGAAGCCTGAAATTCATAAATCTTATTTGGAGAGAACACTTCTAAACTTTGGTTTTTTAAAGAATCATTAGGTTCAAGTTGACTTCCTGTTGTTAACAAAGTAAATATTAATGTAAGAATCATAAATATTTTTCTAATTTCTTTCTAGTAGAATAATTAATTCAAGTTGCTAGTTAAAGAATAAAAAAGTAAGCATCAAAAATGAGAAATTTGGTTTACTACAACTAAAT
>NZ_JAEHFY010000072.1 GCF_016623585.1 Pedobacter segetis | reverse complement strand
TAACGATTGGCAGGTTTGCGAAATTGCGACTTTACTTGCATAACCAATGTCGCACCCCACAAAACTAAATGAAAAGTGATGAAGGAAGTGAGAGCACTTCGCCCGCAATTTTGCAAACCTGTGGTTACCTGTAGTTGCATTTTTTGTGCTTGCGATATTTACGTTTCTAATTTCGGTTTGGTCGGCAATTTTAAAAAGTCAATTTGGTTCTGTCGTTCAGTTTGTCTTCAAATGCCAGAAAAAGGTCGGTTCAATTGAGCCTTTTAATTGAGTCGTTTCGTTGAGCATTCTGGTCGGCTAGAAATTAAAAAGTGTCGGCTTAAATTCTGTTTTAAATGTCGGTTTTGTTTAGCTAAAAACCAAATTTACGTAGGAGCGAAGTTCTTTTGTCAATTCAGTTTGTTCAGCTCTTAATTTCTGAATTTCAGCTTTCTCGACCCGAAATTCAAGGTCGAAACTTTATCTTTTTTTAAACACCCAGTTGAGTAGCAATTACAGGTAACG
>NZ_JAEHFY010000071.1 GCF_016623585.1 Pedobacter segetis | reverse complement strand
TCGATCTGCCATCTGCTTTTATAAAGCTCACTGATGGTGTTTGCTGTCCAAGACATCTGATTGGTAATGATTTCTATGGTCTGTCCGTTTTTATCATCCCAAACGGCCACCCGTCTCAGTTTTTTGGGATAGTTTTTCCTTGATGTCTGGGTCTTGAGCTCGATGACCTCGTCGATAAGGATATTCTTGTGCCTGTCCTCTGGCAGCGTATTTTCTTTGATACTGGCATATTGGAGGTTCTCTTTATGCCTGATTACAAAAAACACCCCGTTGCTGTCCCAAACATTCAGCAAAGCAAAGTCATTATAAAATCGGTCTGCAACGATAACACTTCCTTTATGTAAAGGGACATCATAGGCCCCCTTGTTGTCCGCTGTTCTGCCATTGGTAATATTGACATATGCCGGTAGGTTGCCATCGTAATCGAGCAAGGTGTGCAGTTTTACCGCTCCTTTGGCCGTTTTGTACCTGGCCCAATCAAACAGGGACAGGCACAGGCTGATGGTGGTAGCATCCAAGAGGAA
>NZ_JAEHFY010000070.1 GCF_016623585.1 Pedobacter segetis | reverse complement strand
TTTGTCAGTTTGCAAAGCTGAAAATTTTCATTTACTGATGCGTTTCGTTCGGGGAACATTTACCGCTAACGATTGGCAGGTTTGAGAAATTGCGAAATTACTTGCAGAACCAATGTCGCACCCCACAAAACTAAATAAAAAGAAGTGAAGGAAGTGAGCGCAATTCGCCCGCAATTTTGCAAACCTGTGGTTAGCGGTAGATGTAATTTTTCCATGTTGTATTCACGTCTTTTGATTGTTCAGTTCGGTCAGCAATTAGGTCGGTTTTTCAATTTGTTTTTAAAAACTAAATATCCCGATGGTCAAATTTGTCGGCTAAAATGCGTTTTGAAATTGTCGTTCAGTTGAGCGTTTCGTTCGGTCAAAAATTGGCTTAGGTTAAATCCTGTTTTCGGTTCGGTCGGCTGAAATTATTTGTCAGCTTAAAAACCATTTTTAAATTTCAGTTATTTTCGGCTAAAACCCAAATTTCGGGTCGGCGCTGAATTTTTTGTCGGTTCAATTCGTCAGTTTGCAAAGCTGAAAATTTTCATTTACTGATGCGTTTCATTCGGGGAACA
>NZ_JAEHFY010000006.1 GCF_016623585.1 Pedobacter segetis | reverse complement strand
TACTGCGGTAACACGTGGGAGAGTAGGTCGGTGCCAGACCCTACGCCCCCCTCCACATCGGAGGGGGGCTTTTTTTTGTGCGGCGCCATAGATGCGTTGATCCCATAAATCCCCCTCAGGGTTTTGCCCCTACCGACGACACTTCCGGACCATAATAACTTTATCTTTTTAGGGTATTCATGTGATATACATGCTATCGACATTATCTGATGCTTTGTGATTTTCGGACAAGTGTTTACTGAATCAAAATGTCATATCTTAAGAGAGATTGATATGCTCATATTTTGTTCTTTCTATATCTCCATCCGCTTGATAATCTTTACAATTCAACCTGA
Organism: Pedobacter segetis; assembly: GCF_016623585.1. Lineage (GTDB taxonomy): Bacteria > Bacteroidota > Bacteroidia > Sphingobacteriales > Sphingobacteriaceae > Pseudopedobacter > Pseudopedobacter segetis. Next base: position 176,071 of record NZ_JAEHFY010000006.1, on the reverse strand, counting down.
GTTATGATGTTTTTCTTAGCTTTCCCTGAACCTGTATTTGAAAAAGCTTATTTAACCAGTTATTCATTGAACAGTCTTATTCGTTTTCCATAACTTTGAATTACTAAAAATATTAGTATTATATTTGATTTAAGTTTCAAGTTTATTGTTACTTTTTGATAAGTGCTTTGTGGATAATTGAAACTCTTGTTTAGTTTTTTTTGCGTTAACGATAATAGCGGATACCGGCCTTGTGGCTAAGGCTTGTGCAATATGATCCGCCAGCTGGCGGATTATTAAAATGCCCTTGTAATTTTAATTGTTTTATGATGATGGAATTGGGTTTTGAGGTTTTTAGAAATGGAAGGAAAACAGATTATACATATTGATTTGGATAGTTTTTTTGTTTCGGTTGAGTGCCGATCTAATCCGTTTTTGTATGGCAAACCGGTTGCCATTGGTGGATCTAGCGAACGAGGTGTAGTAGCATCTTGTAGTTATGAGGCTAGAAGATTTGGGGTACACTCTGCCATGCCAGGAAAGTTGGCCAAACAGCTTTGCCCAGAATTGCTTTTTATTAGGGGGGATTACGATAGTTATTCTAAGGCATCTATCGAGATAACAGAGATGATAAACGAGGCTGTCCCTGTGTTTGAAAAAACGTCTATTGATGAGTTTTATATGGATATGACCGGGTTTGATGATTTTGACGGGACGCTAGCTTATTCTAAAGAGTTGAGGGAGAAGATAATTAAAGAGACATCACTGCCAATCTCGTTTGGTATGTCTAAAAATAAAACTGTTTCTAAGGTTGCTACTGGTTTGGCAAAACCTAATAATTATAAGTACGTAAATTTTGGTGATGAAAGATCTTTTTTAGCGCCTTTACCTGTTAGGAAATTACCTATGATTGGGGAAAAAACTGGCGAAAGTTTGAGAAAAATGGGTGTACAAAAGGTTTACACTTTGCAGCAAATGCCTGTACAATTATTACAGTCTGCTTTTGGGAAACAGGGCATTATGATGTGGGAGAAAGCAAATGCGATTGATAATTCTGCGATTGTACCCTATACCGATCGTAAATCTCTTTCTAACGAGGAAACTTTTGATAAGGATACCATGGACGTTGGAATGTTAGAAAGTTTATTAGTTTCTATGACGGAAGATTTATGTTTTAAGATGAGGAATGAGAATTTTTTGACGGGCTGTATAAGTGTGAAGATTAGGTATTCTGATTTTAATACCTATACGCAACAGGTTAAAATCCCTTATAGTGCATCTGACCATCAATTGATACCACAAGTTAAATTGCTATTTAAAAAACTTTATAACCGGAGGATGTTGATCAGGTTGATTGGCGTAAGATTGAGTAAATTGGTAAGGGGGCATCAACAGATACATTTGTTTAATGATGATGAAAATCAAATCCAGTTATACCAAGCATTAGATCATATCAATAAAAAATTTGGGAATAAATCTGTGCATCGGGCAATAACGATGGGTGTAAACCCTAGATCTTTCAATCCTTTTAATGGTATGTGTACTTGATTATATGTTTATTAACTGCCATAGTTATTTTAGTTTTTTACACGGTACTTTATCGCCATCAAAACTTTTGCAACAAGCTAAAAAGCATGGTGTAGAAAAATTTGTACTTACTGATATTAATAATACATCCGGCTGTTTAGAAACGCTTAGGCTTAATAAAAAAGGGTGTTTTTTTCCAATTTTAGGTATAGATTTTAGAAACGGGATAGTACAAAAGTTTGTTGGTATAGCTAAAAACAAAGATGGTTTTGAAAAATTGAATAGGTTACTATCAAAGCATTTAAAAGAGGAAATCCCGTTTGATGATAAATGTGAAGTGGAATCTGATGTTTTTATAGTCTATCCGTTTAAAAACGATACGGAATATGATTTAACCAGCAATGAATTTATTGGGATAAGTTATAAAGACCTGCATTTTTTACAACTCGAAAAATGGAACAATTATCTTGATAAGATAGTCATCTTACATACCGTGAGTTTTGCCGATGAAAAAGATTTTCGGTTACACAAGGTATTAAGAGCGATACAAGAAAACACGATTATTTCTAAAATATCAGATAATGACTTGGCTTCGGCTGATGAAGTTTTTTTGGATGAACAGAACTTTTATAAGTATTATGGCGCATATCCGCAAATTGTACAAAACACTCATAATTTGTTGGAAAACTGTGAAATGATAGATTTTAAGTTTGGGATGAACAAAAATAAATCGAGATTTTATGCTGCTGCTGAAAAAGATATTTCTGGAAAATTAGATTATGAAAGATTGGTTAATTTGGTTGAAAAAGGCGCAAAATATCGATACGGAAAAATTACAAAGGATGTAAGAGAGCGAATAAATAAGGAGTTAAAGGTAATTAAAGAAGGAGGATATATATCTTATTTTTTGATTAACCATGATATTATATCTTTTGCCCTAAACAAAGGTTTTTATTACATAGGAAGGGGTAGCGGGGCAAATAGTGTTGTGGCTTACTGCCTAAAAATTACCGATGTTGATCCTATTGATCTAGATTTATATTTTGAAAGGTTCATTAATGTTTTTAGAAAAACACCTCCGGATTTTGATATTGATTTTTCTTGGCAGGATAGGGATGAGGTTATAGATTATGTTTTTAATAAATATGGTTTAGAGCATACTTGCTTGCAGGCTACTTATACTACTTTTCAAATTAATTCTTCTTTGCGAGAATTGGGTAAAGTTTATGGTTTGCCCGTGGACGAAATTGAAGGATTGATCAAAAGCGTAAAAAATGGAATTATACCAGATAAAAGGAAAAGCAAATTAGATTTTGAGATTTGTAACCACGCCTCGCAAATAAAGGATTTCCCAAAAAATTTAAGTATCCATGCCGGTGGGATTTTAATTTCTGAGAAACCAATTTATCGTTACACGGCTACTTCTCATCCTCCAAAAGGATTCCCTATTTGCCAATTTGATATGTACAATGCCGAGGATTTGGGATTGTATAAGTTCGATATCTTGAGCCAAAGAGGATTGGGGCATATTAAGGATACTTTAGCTATCGTAAAGAAAAATAAAGGGATTGATATCGACATCCATGATATTCCGAAATTTATGAAAGATGAAAAAATAGTTAAACATCTTGAAAAAGGGGATTTAGTTGGCTGTTTTTATGTAGAATCACCAGCAATGAGGATGCTTTTGGCAAAGTTAGAATGTAAAGATTACCTGACTTTGGTTGCGGCGAGTTCTATCATAAGGCCTGGTGTTGCACAATCTGGGATGATGAGGGAATATATTTTAAGGCATCATGCCTTGGATAAGGGGAAATCTTTGGCTCACCCGGTTTTATGGGAAATTATGCCGGATACTTACGGTGTGATGGTTTACCAAGAAGATGTGATTAAAGTTGCTTATCATTTTGCGGGTTTAAGTTTAGGAGAATCTGATGTTTTAAGAAGGGGAATGTCTGGCAAGTATCGTTCTAGAGAAGAATTTCAAAAGGTAAAGGATAAGTTTTTTTCTAATTGTGATGAATTGGGAAGAACAAGAGAATTAGCGGTTGAGGTTTGGCGACAGATAGAATCTTTTGCTGGTTATTCTTTTGCAAAGGGGCACTCTGCTTCATTTGCGGTAGAAAGTTACCAAAGTATGTATTTAAAAGCATATTTTCCATTAGAATTTATGGTAGGCGTGATCAATAATTTTGGGGGATTTTACCATACTGGATTATATGTACAAGAGGCACAAAGGGCAGGTGCAAAACTTGAAGCCCCATGTCTAAACAATAGTGTCTGGTTAACTTCAATAAACGAAGATGTTATTTTTTTAGGTTTTACCCATGTTAAAGGTTTAGAATCTAAATTAATAGAAAATGCTTTATCGGAAAGAAACCGTAGTGGCAATTTTAAAAGCATCAATGATTTTGTAGATAGAGTTTCTATTGGTTTAGAGCAGCTGATTACTTTGATAAGGGTTGGCGCATTTCGTTTTACAAAAAAATCTAAACAAGCATTATTATGGGATGCACATTTCTTAACGAACAAAAAGCCTGTTGTGGCTGTACAGAACAAGCTTTTTAACACTAAATCTAAGTCTGATTTTAAAATTCCCGAGCTGCATTATGATAAACGTAATGATATGTTAGATGAATTAGAGTTGATGGATTTTATGCTTTCATCTCCTTTTGAACTAATGGAAAAACAAGAATGGAAAGGGATTTTAGCTAAGGATATTCCGGCCCATGTAGGCAAAGAGATTGAAATTGTTGGTCAGTTGATTACAACTAAATATGCCAAAACCAAACATGGAGATGCCATGTTCTTTGGAACTTTTTTAGATAAAGAAGGCCAATGGATAGATACAGTTTTGTTTCCCGAAATTGCCGCCCGCTACACATTTAAAGGGAAAGGATGTTATTTGATTAGAGGAAAAGTTACGGAAGAATTTAATTTCTTTACGGTTGAGGTTTCTGAAATGAAAAGATCTGGCTGGTGGAATCCTGATTTGGGTTAAAGCAGGAAGTAAAAAGTTTAAAGTAAAAAGCAGCAATATGAAGATGCTAAATTAAAAATGTGAAAATATTTTCAATTTAAAAAGTAAAATATTACATTTGGGTATGAAAGTTTATGGAGAGTTAGAAGATACGGTTAATATTGTGAGTGAGGCGTTAGCCCCCTATCAAACTTATTTTGAGTCTCCTGTAAATAGGCTTTCTGTAATAAAGGGAGGCTTGGCATCATCATCTATCCAAGATTTATTGAATATAAGCGGTTCTACCCGTTTTGATATGGCTAAAAATTTGGATCTTACGGAGCCAACTTTAAGAAAGCATTTATCAAATAATAAAGAATTAAGTACAAGTTTAAGTGAGCATGTATTGTTTCTTTTAGAGCTTTATGATAAAGGTTTAGATACTTTTGGTTCTATTGAAGAATTTAAAAATTGGCTGCCCCAGCATAATATCGGCATAGGTGCCAAACCAAGTGATCTTTTAGATTCTATAACTGGTATCAATATGGTAATGAATGAATTAAACCGTATTGATCATGGTATTTTAGCCTAATGAAGGTTTATAGAATATCCCAAACTAAATTTTCTAAATCATTGGTGGCTTCTGGGTTTGCGGGAAGATGGAACAGCGAGGGGGAGGGGATGATCTATACTGGCGGTTCTGCTTCTTTGTCTTGTTTAGAGGTGTTAGCTCATAAAAGTGGTTCTGCATTAAGTTCTGGTAAGTTTTCTATATCAGTTATTGATATTCCGGACTCTATCTCTATTGATGAGATTGAACTAAAGGAATTGCAAAGATTAAGTACCGATTGGTTTATAGTTTCACATTATCCAATTACCCAAAAATTAGGAAATAAATGGATCTCTGATATGAATTCTGCAGTTTTAAAAGTTCCGTCTGCAATAGTTGATAGGGAATATAATTATTTATTAAATCCCTTACATCCAAAATTTGCTAAGATTAAGGTTATGGATGTTGTTCCTTTTAATTTTGATACCAGATTAAAATTGAATTTCTAACAAAAATAGCCTACAATTAAAATGCAGGCTATTTTTTTTATTTTAAGATTGCTTTAATCCTATTCAAAATATTCTTTCATCCTATCAAAAAAGCTTTTCTCGTTTTTACCCGGACTAGGTTTAAAGTTTTGAGAATCTTTTAGCTGCTCTAAAAGTTCCCTTTCCTCGTTATTTAGTATTTTTGGTGTCCAAATGTTTATCTGTACCAATTGATCACCTTTATGGTAAGAATTCACTTCCGGGATGCCTTTTCCTTTTAGCCTCAATATTTTACCACCTTGTGTCCCGGGATCTAACTTGATCCTGGCTTTTCCATCAATAGTTGGTACCTCTATGCTGGCACCAAGGGTTGCATCAACAAAGCTTACATGTAAATCATAAATCACATTGATGCCTTCTCTTTTTAAGGATTCATGCGCAATTTCTTCGATTAAGATAATCAAATCTCCCGGAACACCACCACGGGGTGCTGCGTTTCCTTTTCCGCTCATGCTCAGTTGCATTCCCTCACTTACACCTGCAGGGATATTTATGCTAATGGTTTCTTCGCCTCGGGTAATACCATCGCCATGGCAAGTATTGCATTTAGAAGAAATAGTTGTGCCTTCACCGTTACAGGTTGGGCAAGTGCTTGTAGTTTGCATCTGGCCCAAAATTGTATTTGTTACCCTTCTTACGGCACCTTGGCCGCCACAGGTTTTACAGGTAGAAAATGAGTTTTTGTCTTTTGCCCCGGTTCCGTCGCAAGTATTACAAACAATCTGTTTGTTAACTTTTATCTTTTTCTCTACCCCGTTAGCAATTTCTTCTAATGTAAGCTTAACTTTTATGCGTAGGTTTGTACCTTTCTGAACCCTTCTTCCACCACCACGTGATTGGCCGCCACCTCCAAAAAAGCTATCAAAAGGACTGCCCCCGCCACCAAATACATCGCCAAACTGGCTAAATATATCTTCCATGTTCATGCCGCCGCCACCGTAACCGCCACCAAACCCGCTTTGTGTGCCCGCATGGCCAAATTGATCATAACGTTGTCTTTTTTCTGGATTACTTAATACCTCGTAAGCTTCGGCAGCTTCCTTAAATTTATCTTCGGCAGATTTATCATTCGGATTTTTATCTGGGTGGAATTTTATCGCCTGTTTACGATAGGCTTTCTTAATCTCGTCTGCGGGAGCACCTTTAGAAACTCCAAGTATATCGTAATAATCTCTTTTACTCATCTATTTTAAATTTGTTGATTTGTTAATTTATCTATTTGAAAATGTTTTGATAATCATCATCACATTATCAAATGGACTCATCGTCAAACCATTATGCCCCAACTATAACTTTTGCAAAACGGATAACTTTATCATTTAGCAAATATCCTTTTTCAACCTCGTCCACAACTTTTCCTTTTAAATCATCAGATGGTGCTGGTATAGAAGTAATTGCTTCATGAATATCGGCATCAAAAGTTTTACCTTTCGCTACCATGGGTACTAACCCTTTTTGCACCAAAAGCGATTTTAATTTATGATGAACCAATTCGATTCCTTCTTTTACGGGCTTAACCTCTGTTGCATTTTCCATCGCTTTATCGGCTCTTTCAAAATCGTCCAAAACCCCTAATAAAGAAACAATCACATCTTTGCCCGCAGTTTGAAGCAAGTCTTTGCGCTCTTGACTGGTCCTTCGTTTATAATTCTCAAATTCTGCAAACAGGCGTAGGTATTTATCATTTAATTGAGCAACTTCATCTCTTAACTTGTCAGCTTCGCTTGGCTCGTTATCTTCAGCTTCGTTAACTCTTGCCTCGTTAACTTCTTTCATCTCTTCTTTAAGATATTCTGGTTCTTGGTTTTCTGCGTTATCTGCCATTTTGTTATGTTCTTCTTTTTCTGAAACCTTCTTTTTCTTAAACATTATGTTTTTGATATAATTAAACTCAAATACCAAACATACTGCCATTAAACAAAAACAGTCAAGCTGTCAGTTTAAAATAAATCAAACTTCCAAATTGACTGTTTTTTTAAGCTATAAGCTTTTAAACGGTTGCGTCTTCTATCACTTTGCCGTTCTCGCACTTAATTATACGGGATGGGAAAGTTCTGATAATATGATAATCATGCGTTGCCATTAATACCGCCGTACCGGATTGACTGATCTGCCGCAATAAAATCATGATTTCTTCTGATGTTTCTGGATCTAAGTTGCCGGTTGGCTCATCTGCTAAAATTAATTCGGGATCGTTTAATAAAGCCCTTGCAACTACCACGCGTTGCTGCTCGCCACCAGATATTTCATGGGGCATTTTTTTCATCTTGCTTCTTAGGCCTACTTTTTCCAGCACATCTTTAATGCGCTCGTCAATCAGGTTTTTATCTTTCCAGCCTGTGGCTTTTAAAACGAATGCCAAGTTTTGCTCTATACTTCTATCTGTTAGTAATTGGAAATCTTGAAAAACTATCCCCAACTTGCGGCGCATAAAAGGCACATCACCTTCTTTTAAATTGCTCAGCTCATAACCAACGGCATGTCCATCGCCATTTTTAATATGTAAATCGCCATAGATAATCTTTAACAGGCTGCTTTTCCCTGATCCTGTTTGGCCAATCAAGTAAACAAATTCGCCTTTATCTACATGCAGGTTCACATTAGATAGCACTAAATGTTTTTGTTGAAAAATATCAATGTTGTTTAATTTTATTACCGAGTTTCCTACCATTAGATTTCTAATTTTAAGATCTTACCAAAAGGTAAGTCTTTTACTATATTCATGATATAATTGGCCTTATCGCCTAAACCAACTTTTTCTAAATGCTTTTCGGGCCTATCTACCCTAAAATATGCCAAAAGAGTAAATTGCTCGTCCCGTAACTGCACATAATCTGGGATTTTTGCTACTCCTTTAACTTTAATGATATACATGGGCCAAAGTTAAAGTTTTTTTTATGGATGCTTAATAATTTTAAATTCTGTTTAGCGAGTTTAAAAACGAAATGGTATCAACGCCATCTGCAAAGTCCCAAAGTTTGGGGTTTTGGCTTTCGCCGAAGCTCACTTTGCTAGGAACCATGCTTTCATTTACAGATGAAACAACAACTTGGACCTCATTGGCTTTATTATTTAAAATTTCGATAGCTTGCCCTAAGGTTTGATATTCTTGGTAATAAACAGTTGCTAAAGGCGATACCATTCTATCATCTTTGGCAACCAACAAAAATCCGTTATCAAAATGTTGATTTTTATTGATTAAAAATATAGACTTGTTATAATCATAATTGTTATTGTATTTATGATGATTGATGATGGGGCTAAATTCTTCTATCGATTCAAAAAAATGCTTGAAAACATAACCCTCTGGCACAAAAAGTTTAGATACATTGCGGCAACCCAAACCATAATAATTAAATATATCTGCGCCTAAACGTTTTAAATCTTCGGTGGTTTCTTTCCCGGTTAAAAGTGCCACGCTATTTCTGTTTTTTCTGATGATGTTGGGCACCTTAGAGAAATAATGATCAAAATACCGGGAAGAATTATTGCTCCCAGTTGCAATTACGGCATCAAAACTTTCTAGTTTTTCTACAAATTGTATTTTATTTTTAAAGTTGGGTTCTGTTTCTACCAACTTTGATAGTATGTAAGGGATCAATAAATCATCTTGTGAAGATAATTTGATCACGGCGATATTGCCAGTTAATAAAACCGTCAAAATATCATGAAAACCAACCAATGGGATATTACCTGCTAATATTAAACCCACGTTTTTTGGATGATGGTTTAAACCTGGAATATTGGCTGTAAATTTTAAGAGGTCGGCTTTATTAAGCATTTGGCCATTAGCATTAATTGCGCTTAATACTTGCTCTTGGCTAAACCACGCATTTTTATGCTTTGCGCTTTCTATTGTATTTTTAAAATCATCGTTGGGGTTTAACAAGAAATCTCCTAATCTGGTAAATGCTTCTACTCTGTTTTCTTTAAAAAAATCTGACATTGACTGAATTCCGAATAATTTAATTGTGTTATATTTGCAGCTTATTAAGAAAAAACAAAAATACGTTTAAGGCGTTACAAAAGATAAGATATGGCAATTAAAATTACAGACGAGTGCATTAACTGCGGAGCATGTGAGCCAGAATGCCCCAATAATGCAATTTATGACGCTGGGCAAGCTTGGAAATTCTCTGAAGGCACAAACTTAAAAGGAATCATAGATTTTGGCGGTGGCGAAACCTTAAATGCTGATGAAGTACAGGCAGCCATTTCTGATGAGGTTTATTACATTGTTTCTGATAAATGTACAGAGTGTAAGGGTTTTCATGATGAGCCACAATGTGCCGCTGTTTGCCCAGTTGATTGCTGTGTGGACGATGAAGATGTGAGAGAAACAGAAGAAGAATTACTGGCTAAAAAAGCTTGGTTACACCAAGAAGGGTAATTTTCGATAAATATATTCGGTAAAAGGGTTGTCTTTTTTTTAGGTAACCCTTTTTTTGTGGAAAAAGCAGGTTGTTTTATTTTTATAGTTTACAATATTAGCTAGTTAAACTATAATTTTTTTTAAATAGGATTTAAACTTAGTTTTCAGCAAAAGTTATAAATGGTTTTATGTTGCCATTATCAGCTTGTTTTAAGGCCAAAATATATATTCTTCTCTTATTTCACTGGCATTAACCATATTTGAATTTTGCCAGTTAAAAATTTCTTTCCCGAAAATTGATTGGATGACGATATCGGCCATTAATCTTGAGTGCCTACCGTTTCTATTAGAAAAACAATGGATAGAAACAATTTTATGCTTAAATCTGATGGTAATCTCTTTGGGTGAGTGAGTTTTATTTCCTATCCAATACTTAGTGTCATCAATCAAATTTTTTAATTCTAAACTTATTTGAGGCCATTTAATCCCTATATTTAGTAAAGTTATAACTTTACTTTTTATGTTAAGTTATTAATTATCAATTATTTATAATTTTATTGATTTTTGTTTTAAAAAGAAATCTTAATCTTAGAATAACTATACTTATTACAGGTTTTGTTTTGCTGATCTTATTTAATTGTGAAGAACCTAAGTTAAATAAACGGGATTGAAGCGGCACCACGGCTTTGCCGACGGTAGGAGGCAAAACGGAGTATAGCGCAAAGCCCGGCTACCGGTAATTGATTTTGATGGATTTGCTTTTCAAAAAAAATCCCAACCTTTTAAAAAAGATTGGGATTGAGGGCTTCGACTCCGCTCTGCCTGACATTTAATTTATTTTTTGAGGACTTCGACTCCGCTCAGCCTGATATTTAATTTATTTTTTAAACCTATCTACCAAGCTAGGTTTTGAGCAGCATTTTAAACCTGCTTTTCTTGCGGCATCCATTTCTTGGGCTGTACAAAAAGAACCGTCTTTATGTATGCCTATTAATTCGCCATCCTCGGTTTTCACAATCTGAACATCTTGTACTTGATGGTTGATGTTTAAAGAAGTTGCAGGTTTGATGGTTACTTGGCCGGTTTGCGCAATGTAAGGTGCGATAACCAAAGATACGATAGACATCAGTTTGATTAAAATATTCATGGATGGGCCTGAGGTATCTTTGAATGGATCACCAACGGTATCACCGGTTACGGATGCTTTATGTGGCTCTGATTTTTTATAGTGCATTTCGTTATTGATCAAAACACCTTTTTCAAAAGATTTTTTAGCGTTATCCCATGCGCCACCAGCGTTTGACTGGAAAATTCCCATTAAAACCCCTGAAACGGTTACACCTGCCAATAAGCCCCCTAGAACTTCTGGGCCAAAAATAAAACCAATGATAACAGGAGTGATCAAAGCAATTGCCCCGGGCATCATCATCTCTCTGATGGATGCTTTGGTAGATATGGCTACGCATTTCTCGTACTCTGGCTTCGCCTTATACTCCATAATGCCAGGGATTTCCCTAAACTGGCGGCGCACTTCGTTTACCATATCCATTGCTGCTTTACCTACTGCCTGGATACACAGGGCCGAAAAGATAAAAGGGATCATTGCACCTACAAACAATCCTGCCAAAACCGGGGCTTTGTAAATATCTATGGCTGTTATACCAGCAATACCTACAAAAGCCGCAAATAAGGCCAAAGAAGTTAAAGCAGCAGATGCGATCGCAAATCCTTTTCCGGTTGCTGCGGTTGTGTTTCCAACTGCATCTAAGTTATCTGTACGCTCACGCACTTCTGGGGGTAATTGGGCCATTTCTGCGATACCACCTGCATTATCTGCAATTGGGCCAAAAGCATCAATTGCTAGTTGCATTGCCGTTGTTGCCATCATCCCTGCAGCTGCAATTGCAACCCCGTACAAACCAGCGAAATAATAAGAAGTCATGATACCGCCAGCCAATGTTAAGATTGGAATAACGGTAGATTTCATCCCTACGGCCAGACCAGAAATAATATTTGTAGCGTGGCCGGTTGAAGATTGTTGAACTATAGAATCGACAGGTGATTTACCCATTGCGGTATAATATTCTGTTACGATGCTCATGATAGTGCCAACCACTAAACCAACTATAATTGCGTAAAAAACATTGATACTTGTAAATTCATAACCTCTAAGTATCAAGTTGTTTGGTAGCATCCATTTAACAACAAAAAATGATGCTACCGCGGTTATGGCAATTGATGACCAGTTACCTAGGTTTAAAGCGGTTTGAACGTTTGATTTTTCGTCTTTGATGGTTACAAACCATGTGCCTATGATAGAAAATAAAATCCCTAAACCACAAATTACCATGGGTAATAGGATAGGGGACATCCCCCCAAATTTATCGCCTACGGCATTAATTTCTTGCCCTAACACCATTGTAGCCAAAATGGTTGCCACATAAGAACCAAATAAATCTGCCCCCATACCGGCTACGTCGCCCACGTTATCTCCAACATTGTCTGCAATCGTTGCCGGGTTTCTAACATCATCTTCTGGGATACCTGCTTCTACTTTACCCACTAAATCGGCACCAACGTCGGCAGCTTTGGTGTAAATTCCACCGCCAACACGGGCAAACAGCGCAATAGATTCTGCGCCTAAAGAAAACCCGGTTAATACTTCAATAGAAGTTTTTACGGTTTCGGTGCCTAAATCTGAGAAATAGGCTAAGAAAGCGATGAACAAGCCACCTAAGCCTAATATTGCGAGGCCAGCAACCCCTAGGCCCATTACGGTTCCGCCGGTAAAAGAAACTTTTAGGGCTTGTTTTAAACTGGTTCTTGCCGCTTGGGTAGTTCTTACGTTGGCTTTTGTAGCGGCCCTCATCCCGATATATCCTGCAAAAGCAGAAAACACAGCACCTATTACAAATGCGATTGCAATTACCCAGCTAGAGTGTATTTCTTTGCCGTTAATTTGATGGATGGTACCAGAGTAGGCTAATAATGAACCTGCAAAAAGCACAAAAATGCTTAAAACTTTCCATTCTGCCTTTAAGAAAGCCATTGCACCATCTGCAATGTAACCTGCAAGTTGGGTCATTTTTTCATCACCAGCATCTTGTTTTGATACCCAAATAGATTTGGAAATCATTACCAAGATGCCAATAAGCCCTAAAACTGGGATAAAATAAAGTAAATTAGTTTGTAAAAAATCCATATAAGTTATAAAGTGTAAGCAAAAATTTAGGTTCTTCTGATTTTTGGCAGAATTTCCAAAATTAAGAGGCTAATCGGTATTTCCAAACATTTATTTTTCTTAAGCTAAAAATGGTAAATTTTAAAGTAGCAATAATGATTAAAAACCAATGGATAAGATTGTTTTGGAAATTGCGATTTGATTGTTATGAATAACTTAATTGTAGGTTTCGATTTTTTAGATAGCTTTAGGTTTTAATCTAAAAAATGGATAAAGTTTTACGTACACAGATGAAGAGAGAATTGGGTCTTTTAGATTCTACCATGATTGTTTCTGGATCTATGATTGGTTCTGGGATATTTTTAGTGAGCTCTGAAATGGCTAGAACAGTTGGTTCGCCAGGCGTGATATTATTGATTTGGTTGTTAACCGGTGTAATTACCTTAATTGCCGCTTTAAGTTACGGCGAATTGGCCAGTATGATGCCTAAAGCAGGAGGGCAATATGTTTATTTAAAAGAAGCTTTTAACCCAATGGTTGGCTTTTTATTTGGGTGGACGGTTTTTACGGTAATCCAAACTGGGGTAATTGCGGCAGTGGCTATTGCATTTGCAAAATATACTGCAGAATTAATCCCGTTTTTTGATGAAAAGCATATCTTGTTTTCTTTAAAGAGCTTTCATTTTAATGCAACCCAGTTTCTTGCCCTATTATTGATTTCCTTTTTAACGATCTTAAACCTCCAAGGAATAAAAAGCGCCAAAATTGTGCAAACCACCTTTACCTTAGCCAAGATACTATCTTTACTGGGGTTGATAGTTTTGGGAATCTACTTCGGTTTAAATAGCGCAGCATTTAAAACTAACCTAGCAGATTTTTGGACTGCTTTTTCTGTTAAACAAAACGATGATGGCACCATAACTAAAGAATTGTTGGGAGGCGTAGTTTTATGGGGAGCTATTGGGGCAGCAATGATCGGGTCTTTATTTAGCGCAGATTCTTGGAATACGATTACCTTTACCGCCGGTGAAGTTAAAGATCCACAAAGAAATATTCCTTTAAGCCTATTATTTGGGACACTAACGGTTACGGTACTGTATATTTTGGCCAATGTTGCTTATATCATGCTGTTACCAATGATCGGTTCGCCAGATGGCGCAACGGCTTTAGCAAGAGGAGTTTCTTTTGCTTCACAAGATAGGGTTGGCACAGCGGCAGCCTCTATGATCTTTGGGAGTTCGGCGGTTACCATAATGGCATTGTTAATTATGGTTTCTACATTTGGCTGTAATAACGGATTGATTTTATCTGGCGCTAGGTTATATTATGCCATGGCAAAAGATGGTGTTTTCTTTAAAAAAGCGGCAAAACTAAATAAAAAGGATGTACCTGGTTTCGCTTTGATTTTACAGGCAGTTTGGTCATCCATTTTATGTCTTTCTGGGTCTTATGGGCAACTTTTAGATTATTGTACCTTCTCTTCTTTGCTGTTTTATATTGTAACCATTGTTGGTTTATTTGTTTTAAGAAAGAAAAAACCAGAATGGGAACGCCCCTATAAAGCATTTGGATACCCAGTTTTACCGGCACTTTACATCATTATAGCATCTGCCATTTGTGTGGATTTATTGATTTACAAGCCAGGCACTTGTGGCTGGGGGTTAGCCATTGTTCTTTTTGGCATTCCTGTTTATTATTTAACCAAAAAGAAAACAGCATTTTAAATTAGAATTAAGCGTTAAATAATTTCTGCAACAGAAAACACTTCATAGTTTAAACTTTAATAAAAGAAATTTTGAGGATTGAATTTTAAATCCTTCTCTTATTAAATAAAGAAAGCTTAAGCCTAATGTATTGCTGTAAGAAGTTTGGATAAACATTATAAGCAATATTGGTTAACAGTATTGCCAATGCCCAAAGCCAATATTTGTTGATGATTGAATAGACGGTTATTAAGAAGAAAAAAAGAAACAACGTTAAATGGAATTTCTCAAAAACATAAGTTTGATTTATAATAGCAGAAATTGATTTTTTGTCTTTAGTAAGGATCCTATGCTGGGGAAACTTCTTTTTGAGCAAATTATTTATGATTTCTCCGTTCTGCGAAATCTTGTTTATGGTATTAACCCCTAACTTTTTATAAATCTTGGTTGTTTTTCCAATTTGCAATCTATCAATAAATGAATTTTTTAAGAACATCGGTATAAAACTAATCGAAAGAAAAACGTAAATTATTTTTAACCCAATAAGCGTAAAACAAAATACCGAAATTGGAGCTAGATTTAAAACAGACCAAAATAGATTTGGGATCATATTATACAATGCTAGCAGTTTCTTTCTTTTTTTTGTAATGATTTGATTACTAATAGTCATTATAGTTGTTGATGATGTTGGCACATCGATATAAACAGAAGTAATCTATAATCCGTTTTTAGGTTTTATGGTACTGTGCCTCCTAATTTATATCATTTTCTCAATTCTCATTTCAAAAATCTACATATTCCTTCTATACTGCCCACCAACCTCATAAAGCGCATTAGAAATCTGCCCTAAAGAGCAATATTTCGTAGCTTCCATCAAACCTTCAAAGATGTTTTCTCCTTGTATCGCTTTTAGCTGCAAAACTTTTAACAGGCTTTCTGTTTTGTCCTCGTTTCTGAGCTGAAAAGCCTCGAGGTTTTTGATCTGCAATTGCTTTTCTTCTTCTGTTGCCCTAATAATTTCTCCGGGAGCAACTGTTAATGAGCCTTCCTTGTTTAAAAAGGTGTTCACGCCGATAATCGGGAATTCGCCGGTATGTTTTAAGGTTTCGTAGTACAAAGATTCTTCTTGTATTTTACTACGTTGGTACATGGTTTCCATGGCTCCTAAAACTCCACCACGATCATTAATCCGTTTAAATTCTGTTAATACGGCTTGTTCTACCAAGTCGGTTAGTTCTTCTATAATGAAAGCACCCTGCAAAGGATTTTCGTTTTTTGTTAAGCCCAATTCTCTGTTAATGATCAACTGAATGGCCATTGCCCTGCGCACAGAAGCTTCTGTAGGGGTGGTAATGGCTTCATCATAAGCGTTGGTATGCAAAGAGTTGCAATTATCGTAAATGGCGTACAAAGCTTGTAAGGTTGTTCTAATATCATTAAAGTCGATCTCTTGGGCATGTAAAGATCTGCCAGAAGTTTGGATATGATATTTAAGTTTTTGGGAACGGTCATTACCTTTATATTTATGTTTGATGGCTTTTGCCCAAATTCTTCTCGCTACTCTCCCGATCACTGCATATTCTGGATCTATCCCGTTAGAGAAAAAGAAAGAAAGGTTGGGTGCAAAATCATCGATGTTCATGCCCCTACTTAAATAGTATTCTACAAAAGTGAAACCATTAGAAAGCGTAAATGCCAATTGCGAGATTGGATTTGCGCCCGCTTCGGCTATGTGATAACCAGAAATAGAAACGGAATAAAAGTTTCTAACTTTCTCATCAATAAAATATTGTTGGATATCGCCCATCATGCGCAAAGCGAATTCTGTTGAGAAAATACAGGTATTTTGTGCTTGGTCTTCTTTTAAAATATCGGCCTGTACCGTTCCACGTACTGTTGCAATAGCTTTCGCTTTTATGGTTTCGTAAATTTCTGAAGGTAAAACCTGGTCGCCGGTAACGCCCAAAAGCATCAAGCCTAAACCATCATTTCCTTTTGGCAATTTGCCTTCGTAATGTGGCTTTTTAGTGCCGTTAGCCTTATAAATTTGCTTAATCTTAGCCTCTACCTCTTGCTCTAAACCATTTTCTTTAATGTATTTTTCACATTGTTGATCAATGGCCGCATTCATGAAAAAGCCTAAAAGCATAGGTGCGGGGCCATTGATGGTCATAGAAACAGAAGTTGATGCGGCACATAAATCAAAACCAGAATATAGTTTTTTGGCATCGTCTAAAGTGGCAATGCTTACGCCAGAGTTGCCAATTTTCCCATAAATATCCGGACGTAAATTTGGGTCTTCTCCATATAAAGTTACCGAGTCAAAGGCGGTAGAGAGTCTTTTTGCAGGTTGCCCCAAACTCACATAATGGAAACGTTTGTTGGTTCTTTCTGGCCCGCCTTCCCCGGCAAACATACGTGTTGGGTCTTCTCCTTCGCGTTTCAAAGGGAAAACACCGGCTGCATAAGGAAACTCTCCTGGTAAATTTTCTGTTAATAACCATCTTAAGATATCTCCCCAGGCTTCATATTTTGGTAAGGATATTTTCGGGATTTTTAGTTTTGATAAAGATTCTGAAAATAAAGTTTGTTTAATTTCTTTATCCCTTACTTTGTAAATGAAATAGTCTTGTTTATATTGTTTTACCGTTTCTGGCCATTGGCGTAATAAACGTTTGCATTCTCCATCTAACCCTTCTTCAATATCGCTGTAAAGCTGTTTTAAAGAATTTATTTCTTCGGCTGTAGCCTGATGATTTTCTAAAAGCTCAATAGTGCCGTGTAGCTGATAGAGTTGTTGCGCCAGTTTGCTTTGTGCGGCTACAAAATCGGCGTAAGCCTGATTGGCCTCTGCAATTTCTGCCAAATAACGGGTTCTATCTGGCGGGATGATGTATATTTTCTCCGATTCTTCTTTGGTAAAACCCATCTTGGCCTTAAAATCGATTCCGGTTTTATCAGAAATCTTTTTCATGATCGCAGAAAATAGATTATTTGTACCGGGATCATTAAATTGGGAAGCCATGGTACCATAAATTGGTAAATCTTCGTCTTTGACTTCAAAAATTAAATGGTTGCGTTTGTATTGTTTGCGCACATCACGTATGGCATCTTGTGCACCACGTTTATCAAACTTATTGATAGCTACCATATCGGCAAAATCGAGCATATCGATTTTTTCTAATTGTGTAGCCGCACCAAATTCTGGTGTCATCACGTACAAAGAAACATCGCAATGCTCGGTAATTTCTGTGTCTGATTGCCCAATACCAGAGGTTTCTACGATCACTAGATCAAAACCTGCCGCTTTGCAAATATTTATAGATTCTTGTACGTATTTTGATAAAGCCAAATTAGCTTGGCGAGTAGCCAATGAGCGCATATAAATCCTTGGGTTGTTGATGGCGTTCATCCTTATCCTATCGCCCAAAAGTGCGCCACCTGTTTTTCTTTTAGAAGGATCTACAGAAATAATGGCCAATGTTTTATCTGTCTCCACCAAAAAACGGCGCACCAATTCATCAACCAAAGAAGATTTTCCCGCACCGCCCGTACCTGTAATCCCTAAAACGGGAATGGTTTTATTATTGATGAGTTTTTTTACTTCGGTTAAAAAATCTACTGCTGCGGCCGGGAAATTCTCTGCCACAGATATTGCAGAAGCGATGGAATTCACATTTCTATTGGGCAAGGTTTTAATTTCTCCATTCAGTTTTTCTATGGTTGGGAAATCTGTTTTGCGCAACATATCATTGATCATCCCCTGCAAACCCATTCTTCTGCCATCATCTGGGGAATAAATTTTATTGATGCCGTATTTCTCTAATTCTTTAATCTCATCTGCTAAAATCACGCCCCCACCTCCAGCAAAAATTTTGATATGCCCAGCATTTCTTTCCTGCAACAAATCGTACATATATTTAAAGTATTCTGTATGCCCACCTTGGTAAGATGTCATGGCGATACCTTGCACATCTTCTTGTATGGCACAATTTACTACCTCATCAACAGAGCGGTTATGGCCAAGGTGTATTACTTCAGCTCCAGAAGATTGTAAAATCCTTCGCATAATGTTGATAGTCGCATCATGCCCATCAAAAAGGGAAGCTGCGGTTACAAATCTGATTTTATTCTTGGGCTTATATATATCGGTTTCTTGCATGGATATGAGCTAAAATCCTTATTAGGGATCTCAAATTTACGTTTTTGAAGTGGTTAAGGCAATAGCGTATTTGTTTGTTGGGATTTTGAGATGAATAGCGCTTTCTTCACATCGAGGAACTAGACATCACACATAAAGGTAAATCATTATGATGGCAAACTTGCGAGTGATATATCTCCTTTCTTAGACATGATGCGTTTTTTAAGAGCGTATTTATGGCTTTGTTTTGAGGAGTTTCAATATCATTTAGCATAATTTGGTTTTCTAAATGCGAGTTATGCCTAATTTATTTCAGCATCTCACTTGTTGATTAATCAAATAAACAAGATTTCCCTTTAACTAAAACCCTATGTAGGTTTTGCTTTAGGGATAAGAACGACATCTCCGCCTGTTTTTCGGGCAGGCTTTTTTTGCTCTTACCGCCAAGCAAATAACAAAAAAAGATACATCCGCCAGTTGGCGGAGTGTTAAAACGCCCAAATTCTTCTTGTTGTGAGGCGATTTTTGATGAATTATTATTACGCCCGAAATAACCTTTGAATTTTCGCAAAACTTTATAAATACTACTTTTGTTGGGATTACTAAATATATTATCCTTTATTTGCGTTAAAATCTAATCTGAATGGCTAAAAATTTACTCATCGTAGAATCTCCGGCAAAAGCGAAAACTATAGAGGGTTATCTTGGGAAAGATTTCATGGTAAAATCTAGTTACGGCCACATCCGCGATCTTAGGAAAGATGATAGCGCTATTGAGGTTGATAACGATTTTAAACAGCACTATGAGATTTCGCCAGATAAAAAGCAATTGGTTGCAGAACTTAAGAAGTTGGCAAAATCGGCAGAAATGGTTTGGCTAGCATCGGATGAGGACCGGGAGGGAGAAGCTATTTCTTGGCATTTGTACGAGTCTTTGGGTTTAACCGAGAAAAACACCAAACGTATCGTTTTTCACGAGATTACCAAGCCGGCCATTACCAAAGCGATTGAAAACCCCAGGACGATTAATTACGATTTAGTAAATGCACAGCAAGCCCGCAGGGTCTTAGATCGTTTGGTTGGTTTTGAGCTTTCGCCCGTTTTATGGAAAAAAGTAAAACCCTCTTTATCTGCCGGTAGGGTACAATCTGTGGCCGTAAGGCTGATCGTGGATAGGGAACGCGAGGTTAACGCCTTTAACAGTACTGCAGCTTACAGGGTGGTTGCCGTTTTTTCTACCGATAAAAAAGATATATTTAAAGCAGAACTTTCTTCTAAATTTGATAAGAAAGAAGATGCCCAAAAGTTTTTAGAGGATTGCAATGGCGCAACTTTTAAAATAAATAGCTTAGATGTTAAGCCTTTAAAGAGAAATCCCGCAGCGCCATTTACCACTTCAACTTTACAACAAGAAGCGAGTAGAAAATTGGGTTTTTCTGTTTCTAGAACCATGACGGTTGCACAAAAACTGTATGAAACAGGTAAAATTACCTATATGCGTACCGATTCTGTGAACCTATCTGATACCGCATTAGATGCTGCTGCACAAGAAATTAAGTCTGCTTATGGCAAACAATATTTTGAGCAAAGAAGATTTAAAACCAAATCTGCAAGTGCACAAGAAGCGCATGAAGCCATAAGGCCTACGCACTTTGAGTGGCATACTTTAGATGGCGATGCTTCTGAAAAACGCTTGTATGAATTAATTTGGAAAAGAGCGATTGCCTCTCAGATGAGTGAAGCACAGATTGAAAAAACGACAGCTAAAATAGGCATCAGCACCAGGAACGAAGAATTAACAGCAAACGGCGAAGTAATCAAATTTGATGGTTTCTTAAAAGTATATTTAGAGAGCGATGATGACGATGATAATGATGATAAATCTGAAGAGGGAATCTTACCTCCGTTATTTCCTCAGCAAAAACTAAATCTAGAAGAACTTACCGCTACAGAAAGATTCTCTCGCCCGCCGGCAAGGTATTCTGAAGCGGCGTTGGTAAAAAAATTAGAAGAACTGGGCATTGGTAGGCCATCTACCTATGCTCCAACTATTTCTACCGTACAAAATAGAGGTTATGTAACCAAAGAAGAGCGTGAAGGGAAGCAAAGAAATTATCAGGTTTTAACCTTAAAAAAGGGAGAAATAAAGCAACAGATAAAATCTGAGATTACCGGGGCCGATAAAGGTAAATTATTCCCAACGGATATTGGTACCGTAGTGAACGATTTTTTGGTAGAGCATTTTAAAGGGATCGTAGATTTTCATTTTACCGCCAATGTAGAAAAAGAATTTGACGAGATTGCCCATGGTTTAAAAGATTGGACCAAAATGTTGAAAGATTTTTATAAGCCTTTCCATATTGAAGTTCAGGATACTTTAGAAAATGCCGATAGGGCAAGTGGAGAACGTTTGTTGGGTGTTGATCCTAAATCTGGAAAGAATGTTTATACCCGTATAGGCAAATTTGGGCCTATGGTTCAAATTGGAGAATCTGAGGATGAAGAAAAACCAACTTATGCGAGTTTGCTGAAATCCCAGTCGGTAGAATCTGTAACTTTAGAAGATGCGCTAGAGCTTTTTAAACTGCCATTTTCTTTAAATGATTATGAAGATAAAGAGGTTTCTGTGGGCGTTGGGCGTTTTGGGCCTTATGTAAAATGGGGAGATACTTATATTTCTTTGCCCAAAAACCAAAATGCTTTAGAAGTTGATAACAAAAGGGCAATCGAGATTATTGAAGAAAAGAAATTGGCAGATGCACCCGTAGCAACTTTTAAAGGAGAGCCCGTAACTAAAGGAAGAGGCAGGTTTGGCCCTTTTTTGAAATGGAAGGATATTTTTGTTAATGTACCCGTTAGGTATAACTTCGATAATTTATCCAAAACAGAAATAGACGAACTGATTAGCGCTAAAATCGAGAAAGAAGCCAATCGTTACATACAGCAATGGGAAAAAGAAAAAATCGCTATTGAAAACGGGCGTTGGGGCCCTTTTATAAGGTTTGGGAAAGCAATGTTGAAATTGGGTAAAAACCCTGTTTCTGGAGAAAAATACTTGCCAGAAGATTTGCAGCGCATTTCTTTAGAAGAGGTAAAAAAACTGATTACCGAACAAATTCCGGATGCGTTTGAGCTAAAAGCTAAAAAAGCACCCACCAAAAAAGCACCCGTTAAGAAAGTTGCTGCTAAAAAACCATCCGCAAAAAAAGCTGCGGTAAAAAAGAAATAAATGAAGAAAGATATCCCCGAGAATTTGGTGGTAGATATTTCTATTGCGGTAGTATTGGAGTTTGAAACCCCAGAGACCAAATCTTGGGCGGTTTATCTAATTAACCAGAAAAATGTTTTTATAGAAACTGTTTTGATCACCTCTAAGGGCTATGGTTTAAAAGATGGCGAAAGCGTTAAAACTTCTATCCTAAGGCATCATATCAAAAAAGTGGAAGCTAACTCTTTTGCTAAGATAGAATTGATACAAGAAGAGGTTTTTGGTTTAAACAACGAGTATTGGGTAAGCTATTATATCAATGGAGAAATTTTTGATAAGAAATTTGTTTTTTTACCAGAAAGCATCTTAGATACCAACTTTATTAAAGTTCCGTTGGTAAACAAGCCCGGTGTTGTGATAGGGAATTAAATTTTTGATGAGGTGCAGCATCTAGCGTTTAAAAAAAAGGCTTACCAATATGGGCTTTCGCTTCTGGCGGATAAGCAGTTAAATTTACAAGCCGATATTGCTGCACTGCGGGACGGGATCGCCAACGATTCTAAAAGTAGCATGGGCGATAAATATGAGACCAGCCGCGAAATGTCTCAACAAGAGATCAACAGGTTAGAACAGCAATTGCTCATCAATCAACAACATATTTTTAACCTCAAAAACCTTGATTGGCAAAGTAAGAACCATAGAATTTTATTGGGGAGTTTGGTTTTAACGGATGCCGGCCAATTTTTTATTTCCGTTAGTTTGGGCGAGGTAAAATTAAACAACCAATCTCTTTATTTTATCTCTCCCGCATCTCCAATGGCAAAATGTTTGTTTGGTAGGTCTGTAGCAGAAACATTTGAAATCAATAATAAAACCATAAAAATTTTGGATATTATCTGATCTTTTTTTAGCCTAATCCATAATAATATCTTCTCTAACCCTGTTTGCGGCCACATAATTTTTATCGATATTTTTGATTATTTCTAAGATCGTGTTGACAGAACCCACAAAAAAATCTTGATTGATGTTTTGGAACTCATCCGTTTCTTTATGATAATCCTTATGATCTTCTACCCCAAAATAAATAAAGGGAATGTTTTTAGCGTAAAACGAACCTTGATCGCTTTGATAAGTCCAATCATCATGGCCAGTTTTGGGATCATCATGCCCAAAAAGGATATTTGGTTTATGGTTTGAAGATGTAATGAAAGGTTTTAAATGAGGGAACTGAAAGGTGCCACAAGCATATAATTCATTCTTATCATTGTGGGCTATCATATCCATATTGATATTAATGGCGATATTTCTTAAGCTAACCGGTGGGTGGGCCACAAAATATTTTGATCCTTGCAACCCCATTTCTTCTGCATCAAAAGCAGCAAAAACCATGGAGTAATTTGGTTGGTGTTTTGCAAAATAATCGGCGTAAGCCAAAACCGCTACCACACCACTCGCATCATCATCTGCGCCATTAAAAATTTTCCCGTTTTTAATCCCCAAATGATCGTAATGGGCAGAAATTACCATCACCTTATCTGTTTTGCCTTTGATATAACCTATTATGTTGTTCCCATTTATGGTTTCGCCAGCTTTATTCTTAAACTCGATAGGTTGTTTATAATCAGCATAGTAAGAAAAAAGACCGGCTTTTTTAAACCTATCGATAATAAACTGCGCTGCCCTGTTGTTTCCGGGTGTCCCGGTTTTTCGTCCTTCGTATTTATCATCAGAAAGTTCTTTCAAATCAGAGAGCACCGCTTTATTGTTTATTTTTTGAGAACAAGCATTTAGCGTTATTAAAAGGCAGATCAGATAAAAGGCGTTTTTCATTTGAGGGTTATTTTATTTCAAATATAATGAATTGGATAGGATTGTACGGTTTTTAGGTTAATTTTGATCGTTTATCAATCATTACTGCCAATTGAACGTTCAACTGCAAAAACTAGAAGATTTTTTAAACCAGAAGGTTGCACTATATAACCAGCCAAATTTTATTACGTTAGATCCAGTTTCTATTCCTCATCTTTTTAAAAAGAAGCAAGATATAGAAATTATGGGCTTTTGGGCCGCAATGTTAGCTTGGGGACAAAGGGTAACTATAATCAATAAATGTAAAGAGCTGATCGCTTTGATGGACGGGGCTCCGCATGATTTTATCATGAACCATCAAGATAATGACCTTAAACGGATGCTGAATTTTAAGCATCGTACTTTTAACGCAACGGATACGCTTTATTTCATCGAGTTTTTCAAAACACATTATTCTAGTTTCGACTCTTTAGAAGATGCTTTTTTGCCTTTTAAGAAAAACGATGAATTTAGGACAGAATTTGTGGAACTAAGTATGGCCACCAAAACCGAAAAAGAAAACAATTCTATGGTTTGCCTTTCATCTAGATTAGCAGAAAACACCATTGAAGGAAATCTGAATTACTTTAGGTCTTATTTTTTTTCATTACCAGATTATCCTCGCCGAACCATTAAACACGTTTCTTCTCCATTGCAAAAATCTACTTGCAAACGTTTGAACATGTTTTTGCGATGGATGGTAAGAAAGGATAATTGCGGTGTAGATTTTGGTCTGTGGAGCCGTATTAAACCCAGTTGGTTGATCTGTCCATGCGATCTACATGTGGATAGGGTTGGGCGCAAATTAGGGCTTATTACCCGCAAACAAACAGATTGGCAAACCGCTTTAGAGTTAACAGATAGTTTGCGGCAGTTGGATCCCCTGGATCCAGTAAAATATGATTTTGCTCTTTTTGGTTTGGGGGTAGAGGAGAAGTTTGCTAAAACATTTTAAAAACAGGATAGCTGATAAGCTATCCTGCGTTGGTATTTTTATCCCGCCAAAATTTCATCGATTTCTTTCAATTCATATTCCTCGAAATAAATATTGTCTAAAGATTTTAAAGAATCTGCCAATTGAGATGCTTTACTTGCCCCCACCAAAACGGTGGTGATGCGATCATCTTTCAACAACCAAGCAATGGCCATCTGCGCCAGGCTTTGTTCTCTGTTAAGGGCTATTTTGTTAAGCTTTTTTACTTTTTCGATTTTATCTGGCGTTGCGTAACTCTCGGTTAAAAAACCATGTGATTTTGCTAAACGAGAATCTTCTGGCACTCCGTTTAAATATTTATTGGTCAATAAACCTTGCGCTAAAGGAGAGAACGGTATGCAACCTACTTGGTGCTTTTCTAAAGCGTTCAATAAACTGTCTTCTACCCAACGCTCAAACATAGAGTATTTTGGCTGGTGAATTAAGCAAGGCGTTCCCAATCTTTTTAAGATGGAGACCGCATCTTCAAATTCTGGTGTTTTGTAATTGCTTAGGCCAATGTACAATGCTTTTCCTTGTCTCACTATTAAATCTAAGGCGGCCATTGTTTCTTCCAAAGGTGTTTCTGGATCTGGACGGTGATGATAAAATATATCCACATAATCCAAATTCATACGTTTTAAGCTTTGGTCTAAACTAGAGACCAAGTATTTTTTAGATCCCCAATCACCATAAGGGCCATCCCACATGGTATAACCAGCTTTGGTAGAAATGATCATTTCGTCTCTGTGGTTTTTAAAATCTTGGTGTAGTATTTTACCAAAATTCTCTTCTGCAGAACCCGGGGGCGGGCCATAGTTGTTAGCCAGATCATAATGGGTAATGCCACTGTCAAAAGCAAAGTGCAGCGTTTCACGGTAATTTTCAAAAACGTCAACTCCGCCAAAGTTATGCCATAAGCCCAATGAAAGGGCAGAAAGTTTGATGCCGCTGTTGCCACAACGTCTGTATTGCATGCTTTTATAGCGGTTAGGTTTAGCAGTATAAATCATATAAATTATTAATTATTTCAATGCAAATTAACTAAATGTGTTTAATTAATTCGTTAGCTCGGTTCTATAAACTTCTTAAGTATTTTTTCTTTTGGCTATCTCGTCTCTTATCTTGGCGGCTTTTTCATAAGCCTCTTCTGTTAAGGCCTGTTGCAACTTGGTCTGTAACTCTTGATCAGAGAAACTGGTATAGTTGTTCCCGGTTATTTTTGGCTCCTCAACTGGTTCAATATTATCTAAAAAAACAAAATCGTTGCCTTCTATCACGATCCCGGCAGAGGCCAGGATAAACTCATAAGTGTAAATTGGGCAGCCAAACCTAACCGCCAAAGCAATTGCATCAGAAGAACGGGCATCTATCTCTAAAGTCTTTTTACCATCGCTACAAACCAATTTACTGTAAAATACACCCTCTACAAGGTTGTAGATAATAACCTCTTGTATATGGATGTGATAAGCCTCTGCAAAAGATTTAAAAAGATCATGCGTTAACGGGCGGCTAGGGGTCATTTTTTCTATCTCAATGGCGATCGCTTGCGCCTCAAAACCCCCAATAATAATGGGCAACCTCCTTCTTCCGCTCACTTCTCCCAATACCAAGGCATAAGCACCAGATTGGGTTTGGCTGTATGATAAACCTATAATGTCTAATTTTAATTTCTTCATTTTATATTTTTACCCAAAAACTTTACCAAAGAATTAACGATCTTTATTTGATCTGTGCTACAAAAGTTGAGGGAAACTTTAATT
The DNA here is from genome assembly GCF_016623585.1 of Pedobacter segetis. Lineage (GTDB taxonomy): Bacteria > Bacteroidota > Bacteroidia > Sphingobacteriales > Sphingobacteriaceae > Pseudopedobacter > Pseudopedobacter segetis. The sequence goes on along the minus strand of NZ_JAEHFY010000006.1, from coordinate 149,319 downwards.
TTGTTTTATCTGTTTAATGTGTCTAATTTTGTTTTAAAATAAATAATTTGGGCGTTTTAACACTCTGCCAACTGGCGGATATATCTTTTTTTCTTATCCTTTGACTCCCTCTTCGACTTCGCTCAGAGTGACAATGCTCAGGATGACAAAAAAGCTTGCCCGAATTACAGGCGGGGATGCCGCTTCAATCTTTAACGCAAAAAACAGCATAATTTAAAACCATTCTTTAACTAAAAACTCGCTTGCAAAGGTAAGCATACCATTACAAACGAGTTTAAATTTTTAGCTAAAAATTAAGAATTTGCTTTTAAAGCCTTAACGGCTTCAATCATTTTAGGCACTACCTCGAAAGCATCGCCAACAATGCCGTAATCTGCAACTTTAAAGAAAGGCGCTTCCGGATCTTTATTAATTACTACAATTATTTTAGAAGATGAAACACCTGCCAAATGCTGTATGGCACCAGAAATACCGATAGCGATATATAAATTTGGTGAAATCGCGATACCCGTTTGGCCAACGTGTTCACTATGTGGCCGCCAGTCTGCATCAGAAACCGGTTTAGAACAAGCGGTTGCCGCACCCAACAGATTGGCCAGTTCTTCTATCATTCCCCAGTTTTCTGGGCCTTTTAGGCCACGCCCGGCGCTTACCACCAATTCTGCATCTGGCAATGAAACCTTATCCGTTGCCCTTACAATTTCTTTGATGATCACTTTAAAATCAGAATCTTTATTTTCTGAAGTAAATTCTTCTACCTTGGCTGCGCTGCCTTCTTCTACAACTTTATAAGAGTTTGGGGTTAAAGAAATCACTTTATTCTCAGAATCCATTTCTACCATGGCAAAAGCTTTGTTAGAAAAAGCAGTTTTCTTCACAATAAACTTCCCTCCATCTGTTTTTGGCAATTCTATTGCCCCGTCTGCAACGGCTGCTTCTAGTTTTACACCTATTCTTGGTGCTAAACCTTTGCCAGAAAAAGAATTAGAAAGCACTACAACGTTTGCGCTTTCTTTTTTTGCGGCTTCGGCAATTACAGAGGCATAGGCCTGGTTAACAAAAGATTTTAATTTATCGTTACCTACGTTTAAAACTTTTTCTGCACCGTACTTACCTAAGTTCTCTAATTCTGATGAAGCTACATCGCCAATAGAAATGGCGGTTAAGCCGGTGTTCATTTGCTTTGCTATTGCTTTTGCATAAGAGACAACCTCAAATATTGATTTTTTGAATTTGCCTTCGGCATTTTCTACATATACTAAAACAGACATATTTTTATTTTTTTATTTTTAATTTTATGTGCTTCGCTAGGTTGCGCTGCGCTAGGCTGAGGTTGCGCTTCGCTAGGTTTCGCTTCGCTAGGCTGAGGTTGCGCTGCGCTAGGCTGAGGTTGCGCTTCGCTAGGCTGAGGTTGCGCTGCGCTAGGTTGAGGCTGCGCTTCGCTAGGCTGAGGTTGCGCTACGCTAGGCTTGGCTTTGCAAATTTGCCCAACCGTAATCTCAACCTCATTTCGCAACCTAATTTTTCTCAACCTCAATTTTTCTCAGCCTCAACCTAGTTTCTCAACCTCATTTTTCTCAACCTCAACCTCATTTCTCAACCTCAACCTAGTTTCTCAACCTCATTTTTCTCAACCTCAACCTAATTTCTCAACCTCATTTTTCTCAACCTCAACCTCATTTCTCAACCTCATTTCTCAACCTCAACCTCATTTCTCAACCTCAACATAGGTTTTGCGTTAGGGATGGAAGCGGTATCCTTTTTTTATTTGTCCTTTAATTCCCTCCTCGATTTCTCTTCGACTTCGCTCAGAGTGAGAATGCTCAAGGCGACAATGCTTTGATGACAAATAAAAAAAGATATAGCGTACAGCCCGCCCGAACGCCCTAATTATTTTAAAAAACTTTTGCCTCGCTGTGTAAAAGCTCGATCAGTTTTTCTGGTTCTGATGAATCAACCAATTTAACTGCGCCACGAGGAGCCGGGGTTTCAAACTTTACAATATCCGACAATTTTTTTACTTCTATGGCCTCTACAACGGTCAGTGGTTTTGTTCTTGCGCTCATGATCCCTCTCATGTTCGGGATCTTCCATTCTGCAACGCCTTCGGCGGTACCTGCAACAAAAGGAAAAGGGATGGTCAACACTTCTTTGCCGCCTTCAATTTCACGTTCTACGGTTGCTTTATCGCCATCAACATCTAACTTTTTTATGATAGAAACAGAAGGAATGTCCATTAGCTCGCCTAGCATTGCTGCTACTTTTGCCCCGTTATAATCTATAGATTCGCGTCCGGTGAGGATTAGATCATAAGCTTGGTCTTTGGCGTAATTTGCGATTTGTTTTGCTACAAAATAAGCATCTTTTGGTGATGCATTTATCCTTACCGCGTCTGTTGCGCCAATTGCCAGTGCTTTTCTGATGGTTGGTTCTGTACTCGCATCGCCAACGTTTATGACCGTTACCGTTCCGTTTCCATTATCTGTAAGCTCTATAGCCCTAGAAAGTGCAATCTCATCATAAGGGTTTAAAACAAATTGAACGCCTGTTTGATTAAACTGGGTGTTATCATTGGTAAAAGTTATTTTTGTGGTAGTATCTGGTACGTTACTAATACAAACTAAAATTTTCATCATTTATCTATTGTTTTTAGTTTTTTTACTATTGTTTTTAAAGGTACTCAAGTTATATGGTTTCACTAAATTTTTAATGGTAATAAAACGATCATGAAATGATACCCAGAGAAGTTTTGTATAATCATGATAGTTTCATATAATTGGTTTTACAAATTTAATTAAATAAGCCGCTTTATAAAACGATGATAAACAGATTGGACAAATTATTAGAGTTTATAGGTAATGAACCTAACGACCCATTTTTAAAATATGCTTTGGCAACTGAATATCTTCGTTTAAATAACCAAGAAAAAGCATTATGGTTTTACTTAGACCTTGTAAAAAACCATGAAGATTACGTGGGAACCTATTATCACCTGGGTAAATTGTATGAGGGGATGCAAAAACCTTACGATGCCTTAAAAGTTTACCAAAAAGGAATGGAGGTTGCCAAAAAGATAAAAGACCAGCATGCCCTAAACGAATTGATGGGCGTTTATAATAGCTTACAAGATGAGATGGAGGATTGATTGGATCTATATTTTAGGGACGAGAAATAAAAGACAAGAAAAAAGAGCCAAGAGGCAAGAACCAAGAAGCAAGAACCAAGAACCAAGAGACAAGAAAAAAAGAGGCAAGAAGCAAGATGATTGTGTTATGGAAAGGGGCGATTGAAGTAAAGAATTATTAATGGATTATTGAAGTACGGAATGATTGAATTGTTTTTAACGTTTACATTGTTCTAACATTAAGAACACTAACATCCAAAATTATTAGAACTCCCTAAAAGTTAATGTATGAAAGGCAAGAAGTTTAGAAATCTGGTTTTTTTGGGAGATGTTTTGGCTTTTATGCTGACTTCTTTTGGCGGCCCGCAGGCCCATTTGGCTATTTTATTGAACGATTTTGTTAGAAAGAGGAACTATTTAACAGAAGAGGAGTTGATGGAGCTTTATGCCTTAACCCAGATTTTACCAGGGCCTTCTTCTACGCAAACAATAATTGGCGTTGCCTATAAAATTGGTGGTTTGTGGCTTTCGCTTATCACTTTTTTAATTTGGGCCGTTCCTTCGGCAGCGATAATGTGTTTTATTGCCATTAGTTATGGCAGCCTATCGCTAAACGCCCAATTTACCAAAGTCTTAAGTTTTATACAACCCGTTGCTTTGGGTATTGTTGCTTTTGCAGCATATTCCTTTGGTAAAACGGCCTTAAAATCAGAAGTCAATATTATTTTATGTTTATGCGCTATTGCGGCAAGTTTAATTTTAAGAAGCCCTTATGCTTTCCCGATATTGATTTTATTGGGAGGCATCATCAGTTCGGCAACTGAAACCAAGGTGGAGGAAGACCAATTAAGAACCAAATTGTTTTCTAATATCAACACCAGAAAAGTTGCTTATTTTATTGGTATCCTTTTGCTTTTCGGGCTTTTAGGAGCGATAATAAATAGAACATCCCCATTTAGCTTACCTATTAGGTTATTTGAGAATTTTTATAGGAACGGAATTATCATTTTTGGCGGTGGGCAGGTTTTAGTGCCTTTGATGTACACAGAATTTGTAGATGTTAAACATTATTTAACAGGTGCCGAATTTTTATCGGGTTTTGCGTTTCAGCAGATGATACCTGGGCCAACTTTTTCATTTACTTCGTTTTTGGGCGCTATGTCTCTAGGAAATAGGGGTTATGGGATAGGTGGGCAAATATTGGGGAGTTTAATTGCCGTTGTTGGTATTAATGCGCCAGGAATGATTTTGGTGCTATTTATTGTGCCTTTTTGGGAAGATTTGAAGAAAATCACACGGATAAAACGCTCTTTAAGTGGTATTAATGCAGTTGCAGTTGGCTTTATGATAGCAGCCTTCTTTTTATTGGTTGCACCAGTTGGGCTAAATTTTTTGAGTTTTGGTATTATGCTGGCTACTTTTTTGATCTTGAGGTTCACTAAGATTAAAACTCCCTACATTATTCTTTTTGGGGTTTTAATGGGGGTTTTTTTGAGTTGATTTACAAATTTAAAAAGCCATGTTTAGGGTAAGATAGATCAAATGAAAATGTAATTTATCACGTCTAAAAATCTATTTTAATATTTATGGGATTGTTTTTGGACCATGTTTACAATAAGTTACCCCCCGTAAATTTTATCCTGATCCCCTCTTGAAAATTAGATATGGTTTTAAAGATCTCTCGAAGCGTAACCAGTTCTATCTTTGTCAAAGATTCAATATCTACGGTATTATTAGGTTCTAATTTGTTTTCTAAAATTTGTTGGGCTTGTTTTCTTAGCCTTAAGCTCATTAAATAATAGTAAGATTGCATCAATTCATTAAGTTGTGTTTCTGTAAAAACCCCGATTTCTTTTAAAGCTTTTAGCCGCTCGCCTGTATTTTCTTTCTGGAAAATGCGGTTTTGCAAAGCATAAACCCTAACTAAATCAACAATGGGTGTCATGGCTCTTTTAATATCGAAAACTTCTTTTTTATCTTGGGTAAAGGTTTTGATGTTTTTAAAGAAGGTTAATGGAGGCTCATATTGAAGTGCATTTTTGGCCATGTAAGCAAAGAATTTCTCGGCGGGGTTTTTTAGTTCACTATCAACAAATTCTCTTAATTCATCAATAATAGGAGTATATCCATAAATGGCCCTACAATCAAAAAAAGTAGAAAATTTAATGGCAGATTCTGGCAGGGCATCTTCAATCCATGTTTTATAGTTGTTTTTCCAATGAGATAAAGAATGTGTCCATTGTGGGTTTTTGGCCATAAAACCACCGGTACAATAATCAAAGCCTATATCGTTCAGTTTATCTGATATTCTGGTAGAAAAATCCAAAAAGTAGCCCCTCACTAATTCTCGCTGTTCGTTGGCCTTATCTTCGTAAATAATCGCATTGTCTTGGTCGGTTTTTAGGGTTTGTTCTTTACGCCCTTCACTGCCTAAAACAATATAAACAAACTTAGCGGGTGCCGGGCCAATTTCAGAGAAAACCTCTTCTATCACTTTTAAAGAAATGGTATCGGCAATGGTGGTTATGACCTCGTTTACGATCTCTGCATGTACGCCACGCCCCAAGAGTTGCGAAACTATGTTTGGCACTTTTTGCCATTTAGATTTTAATTCTTTAGAAGATTGCGCCAGTTTAACCGATTGTATAAATAAGAGCGGAGATTGGGCTTGTTCGCTCAATAACCTGTTTCTACTTAAGAAACCCAAATAACCATTATTGCCATCTGCTACCAAAAGGTAGCGAGATTTTGTTCTAAACATCATCAATATAGCTTCGTAAATGTAAGCTTCTTTAGAAATAGCAACTATATTTTTATCTGCAACCGTGTTTATGGGGTCTTCAGAATGTCTTTGGCCGGCTATTACCTTATCCCTAAGGGTAATATCGGTAACAAAACTTACAATGTTTTTATCATCATCTTCTACAAAAAGGCAGCTTACTTTATTGGCCGACATCTTTTTTGCTACCTCAAAAATTGGTGTGTTGTGATTTGCCGTAACCAGATCCTTATAGATTACCCCTTCAATTTTGCGAGAGTATAATTGTTCTGAGGCAATGTAACTTTCTTCAAAAGAGGCTGGTTTTCTATAAAAATTGGCAAATTCTTCGTTTAACATCCTTTTGCCAAAATCTGAGGTAAAGAAGTGGAAGAAATCTTCGTAAGCGGCACACAAGCTTCTAAACTCTTTTCTGTGGAGATGATAAACTTTTGTCCCTTTTTTTGCGATGATGGTTTTTAAAGCTCTTTTTTTATTCAATAAAACAGAGATCCCGCCAAATGTGCTGCCCCTTTCTAAGATCTCTAAATCTCTTCTGTTGTGGCCGGCATCGTAAAAAAAAGATTCATAATTGCCTTCGGCGATGATATCCAGGCCTTTTAACTTGGTGGTATCTTGTTGGTAAAGCAGCTTTTCTTTAGGATAATATACTTCTTCCAAAATTTCTGCGATCCCGATCAAAACATCTTCTGGTAACAGTTTAAACGGCTGCGTTTCCTTAAGCAGTTCTAGTTTACTTTCCATGGGCTAAATGACTGATTAAGATGGTTAATAAAATAATGATCAACAACCCGATCCACTTAAAAAAAGGGTTTATTTCTTCTTCTTTGGCGTTGAACAAGGTTTGTTGGTGCGCAATTGCCTCATTGTTTATCTCTCCGTTTTTTAATAGGCGAAAAAATATCTCCGATGTTAATTCGGCATCCGCAAGCGCATCATGGAGTTTTTCTGGAGGTTTATTAAAAAGTGTTTTGTAAAACCTATTTAGTTTTAAATATTTTAAAGAAGGATTTTTAATATACGGTTTACTGGCCTTCATGGTGCAAAAAACGGGTAATTCATTAATACAAGAATTAATTTTTTCCCTAAAGAACTCTACAGAGACCATGTGAAAATCTAGTTCTACAAAATGCGCAACTATTAAAGGTTTGTAGGTTGCTAGATCTTTGGCAAACCTTGGCAAAACATGGGATATTTCTTTGCCGTTTTTCTTTAAAAACTCTTTAGTGATATGATGTATGTTTTGTGAGGTTTTAGAGATTTTTACCTTATCATTTCTGATGTAGTGGTTTTCTCTTTTGATTTCATTTCCGTCTTTATCAAAGATAAGCCAAGCCAATTGTAAAATATGTGGCCAATTATTGGGAGCATCATAAGGTAAATCCCATTTTTTTGGCAAACCTGATGTTTCTGTATCGATAAAAAGAAAATAATCTTTCACTTAAACAAATTGATGCTATGCGTCTTTCAAACCAAATCTTTCCTCGATCATATCAAAGAAACTTTCATTATCCGTTTGTTTCCAAGCACCATAAGTTGCTTCGGCATCTTTCCCGGCAATGTATCTCAATTGGGTTTTTCCATCGGTTGCGGCGGTATAAATGATGCTTGCAATGTATTCTGGTGTCGAGTAGTTATCATTACTGCCTCCAAATTTCGCCATCACTTTATGGATGGTTTCATCATAGGGCGTTTTTTCTCCTTCGGCAATGGTGGTGTGTAAAGAACGGGTAGCAAAATCTGTTTTTACACCTCCAGGCGCCACCACTTTAACACCAATGTTAAATTGTTTTAGCTCATATTTTAAAGATTCTGAAAGACCATCCAGTCCAAATTTTGTTGCATGGTAAATAGCGTTAAAAGGTAAACCTACCAAACCCCCGATAGAAGTAATGTTGATGATCAAACCATTTCTATTGGCCCTCATGTTGGGTAAAATTTCTTTTATGGTTCTAATAACCCCAAACATATTGGTATTAAACTGCTTCGTCAAAGTTTCTTCGCTTACCGTTTCTAGCGGGCCAAAAAGGCCAAAACCGGCATTATTTAGTAAAACATCAATTTTCCCGAAATCGTTGATGGCCTTATCAACTGCGCTTTTAACGCTTGAAGCATCGGTTACATCTAATTGATAAAGCTTTATGTTCTGGTTTTCTTGTAATTCTTCCTTACCGTTGATATTTCTCATGGTAGCGGCTACTTGCCAACCTTTGTTTGCAAAATATAATGCGGTTGTTTTTCCAATCCCTGATGATGCCCCTGTAATAAATATGGTTTTTTTCATGTTTTCTAGTTTATTTGTTGATGATAAATATATTCAAAAAAAAACTCCCAATTGGGAGTTTCTGATTTTTAATGGTTGCAGGGATTATAAATAACCCAATATTTTCATCACTTGTTTGCTGTTTTGCTCTTCGCCAAAAACCTCGTAATTAAAAGTTTCATCTCTGTTTCTACGGATGATCACCTGTTTAGGCGATGGCAACAAACAATGATGGATCCCTCCGTAACCACTCAACACCTCTTGATAAGCGCCCGTATGGAAAAAGCCTAAAAACTGCACTTTACGTGTTTTAGGCATAAATACGTTACCCACATGGGCTTCCTGGTTGTAATAATCTTGTCCGTCACAGGTAATACCGCCTAAATTAACACGTTCGTATTCGCTATCCCAGTTATTGATCGGTAATAAAACGTAACGTTGGTTTAATGCCCAAACATCGGGCAGATTGGTGATAAAAGAACCATCAAGCATCAACCACTTTTCACGGTCGTTTTGTTGTTTACGCCCCAATACCTTATATAAGATACCACTGGCTTCTGCTACCGTATATTTACCAAATTCTGTAATGATATCAGGTTCCATCACTTCATGCTCGGCACAAATTTCTTTGATACGCTTAATGATCTCATTGATCATGTACTCGTAATCGAAATCAAAAACCAAAGAATCTTTAAAGGGCATACCGCCGCCAATATCCAAAGTATCTAGATCTGGGTTTATTTTCTTGAACTTACAATAAAGCGTAACATATTTCTCTAATTCGTTCCAATAGTAAGGCGTATCGGTAATACCAGAATTGATAAAGAAATGGAGCAGTTTAACTTTGAAATTAGGGTTTTTAGAGACTTTAGAAGTATAGAAATCTATAACGTCTTCTTGCCTCACGCCCAATCTTGAAGTATAGAACTGAGAATCTGGCTGTTCTTCGGCGGCTATTCGGATACCTAAATTACAAGGCGTATCGATGTCAACTTCATCGTCGTAAAGGTTAAACTCTTCTTTATTGTCTAATACTGGGATGATATTTCTATAACCATCATGCAGCATATCAATGATGTACTGCTTGTATTGAAAGGTTTTGAAACCATTGCAAATTACGGTAACATCTTTTGTAAGAGCTCCCTTTTTCTCCAAGGCTTCGATCATCGGCATATCAAAAGCCGAGGAAGTTTCTAAGTGGATGTCGTTTTTTAAGGCTTCTTCTACAATATGTTTAAAATGCGAGCTTTTGGTGCAGTAACAATACTTATAAGATCCTCTGTAATTATTTTTGATGATGGCGGTATGAAACAATATCTTGGCCTGCTGTATTTTTTTGCTGATGATGGGTAAGTAGGTAAACCTAAGGGGGGTACCATAAGTTTCTATCATTTCCATCAGGTTTAGATCATGGAAATAAAGTTCATCATCAATAATATCGAAACCTTCTTGAGGGAAACCAACGCTAAGGTCTAGAAATTCTTCGTAGCTCTGCATTTATTATATATTTTTCGCAAAAATGTGATTAAATTATGGTAAAATATAGAAATCAGAAAAGTTTTACAATTTGTAAAGGGTAATTTTTAAGAAAGGATAAATATTTTGGCGTTCCCCACGCTTTGCCAAGCATCGCTGCGCCAGCTGGCTGATGTAGTTTTTTGTTTATAATTAGGTGGTTTCTTATTCTTCGACTTCGCTCAGAATGACAATGCCCAGAGAGGCAATGCACAGAGAGGCAATTCTCTGAGAGATAATGCCCAGCTTGACAATGAACTGATTGACAATTCACAAAACGACAATTTTAAGTATGAAAAAAAGCTGCCGCTACTCTACCTAACGCAAGCCAAGCTTGCCCAAATGAATCTCGGCCATCATGCACCTTGCGCTACCGCCTCCGTTATCTTCAATGGTGGTAAGTGGAGATGATAATATTTCAGAATGTTTAGTAAGTTTTTCTATTTGACTTTTATTTAAAGATTGATGTGCCCTTTCGCTCATTACCAAAAAACTTTTACCTGCTTTATTTTTAACTTCTAACATATTCCCCGCAAATTGATTCATCTGCGAATAATCTATCTCTATAATTTCTTTTTTGGCTTTATTAAAGCAGTTGATCAGCAAATCTTTTTCTTTTTGATTGGGTACGGCATCTAAACAAATCACCACAAAATCTGTGGCAACGCACATCATCACGTTGGTATGGTAAATGGCAAAACCATTTTGATCAACAGCGTTAAATGTAATGGTTTTAAAGCCGCTTTCGTTACAGAAAATATCCAGAACATTTTGTTGTGTGCGGATAGAAAGACAAGCATAAGCAATTTTGTTTTCCCTATCCAAAACCATGCTTCCGGTTCCTTCCAAATATTGTCCTCGCTCTTCGGTAAAAGAAATATCATTGATCTCTCTAATGTCAAATTGTTTACCCAGCTGATCAATCAAATCATCCCTTCGCTCTAATCTTCTGTTTTCTGCCTGCATAGGGTAAAGGTAAACGCTACCATCATCATGAAAAGAAACCCAATTGTTAGGGAAAATAGAATCTGGCGTATGGGGGTTTAAGGTGTCTTCTATTACGGTAACCTCAATTCCTTTTGCTGTCAATTTTTTCACAAAAGCATCAAACTCTGCCAAAGCCTTTTCTTGTACATTTTCTTGCGGAGCAGATTTTATCTGAAATGCGTTGCTGCCGGCCGTTTGGATGTTTAAACCAAATGCAACCGGGCGTACCATTAAAATTTGTGAGGTGCTTTGCATCTTAATACATTTTGTTTCCGTTTGCAGATTCTGCCGGTATTTGTTGTATAGCATCCCAATGTTCTACAATTTTCCCATCTTCAAACCTAAAAAAATCCATCGTAACATATTCATCATTGCCTGGCCAAGTTTGGTGGGTGTGTAAAGCTACCAGATCAGCATCTTCTACAGAACGAACAAATTCTATGGATTTATCTGGATATTCTTCTTGCATTTTGGTAAAATAATCTATAAAAGATTGCTTTCCATCACCAACAACAGGGTTATGTTGAATGTACTTATCGCCAACATATAACTTTACCGCTTCGGTAGGGTTTCCATTATAGGCCATTTTATAAAAAGCTATTGCCTTTTCTTTATTTGATATTTTTGCGGTTAACATAAGATTTAATCAATTTGAATTACTTGGTTTACTAACGGTTTTTTTAAAAATATACTCTAAAATAAAACACAATAGAACAATGCTCAATGATATGATAATACCAGTTCTATTGTCTTTAAATTGTTGAATAATTAGAGTGATGTAAGCTGCCCCACATAATAAAAACCCAAAAAAATGAATCCATTTTTTAGATTTTAGTTCTTTGTGTTTTCTAAAACCAATATAATTTACCACAGAAAATATAAATAGAAAACCAGCACTGCCCGCTGTAGAGATGCTTTGTAGATTAAAAAGATTTACCAAAACAATTGAAAAAATGGCTGTTATCAGTAATCCGATAGGCTTGCCCCAAAACTGGCGGGTAAAATAGTGAGGTAACTCACTATCGTTTGCGATATCATAATTTACTCTACTGCTTCCCAAAACCGTAGCATTGATAGCAGAAAAAGTTGATATAACGGCCGTGATGGCAATAATTGTAAAACCTAATTGCCCTAAAGAGGGTTCTGCGGCCTTTGCTAAAACATAATCTTTGGCGGCTGCTATTTCTTTAAAGGGCAATGAGCCTACTGTTATAATCGCTATTAAGATGTAAAGAACCACCACAAAGCCTACAGAAATAAAATAGGCTAATTCTGTGTTTTCTTCTCGGTTTTCTAAATCGGCAACAGAGTTTGCTATCAGTTCAAAACCTTCATAGGCAACAAAAATAACCATGCCACCACTTAAAATTAAAACGGGGCTTTCCCAATTCTGAGGATTGAGCTGATGCAAATTTTCTGTATGATTGCTAAATCCGTAAAAGCCAATACCAACAAAAACGATAAGGATGGTCAGTTTTATGAAAACCGAATAGGATTCAATCTCGCCAACTAATTTGATACTTAAATAATTGATAAGCAATGCAGCGATGATAATTGCAGTCTCGAAAATATGGGTATCCAAATTTTTATCTCCTGTTAATTGAATGAGTTGTTGTGTATAAGAGCCAAATGCTGATGAATAAAGCGCAAGCATAACTATATAGCTTATCCACAATAAGTTATTTACACCGCCACCAAAAATGCCATCGCCAAACTGTTGATGGATAAAGTTTACGGTGCCACCATTTTCTGGATATACCTTTGATAATTTTGCATAAGAATAGGCGGTTAATAGTGCAATAATCCCTGCAAACAGAAACGCAATAGGAGTTGCTCCTTTAGCTAAAGAAACTGCTAAACCTAAAACCGCAAAAATTCCGCCACCAACCATTCCTCCAATACCAATGGAAATGGCATCTTTTAAGTTGATTTTATCTGAGGTGCTTTTTTTTGTCATTGATCAATCTACTAATTCATCCCTAAAAACGGGCATACTCATGCAATGGAAACCACCCCTTGCCCTTGAAAGTTCTGCCGATGGCATGGTAATAAACGTATTTTCTAAAGTACGGGGGTTTAATTCGCCAATTTCAAATTTTTGGAGCAGGTCCTTAACCCCAATTATCCTAAAACCTTTTTGTTTAAAAGCATTGATCGTGTGTTCGTTCCTATCGTAACCCAATACCACACCTTCTTTTAAAGCTAGCAGATTGCAAGAATCTGTCCATTGTTCCCTAGAATCATAAGGGAACTCTTCATTTCCTGAATAAATGATTTCCGTTTTTTCTGTCGATTTTAAATCGTTTTCACTGATGTCGGCTAAAAGTTGTTCTACAGAATCAAATTTTATGGGTTGGTTAATCTTCCCTTTAATAAACTGGGTTACTTCGGTTCTGTCTTCTGGTTGTTTTTCTGTGATGTGATCAATTGGTTCGTTTCCGTTTCCACGATGATCGATCATGGCAATGGATTTTAGAATGACCCACATATTCTTTTTAACTTGGGTAAAAACGGTATCGAGGTGCATAAAATCTCGCTTATGTGGGATCTTAACAACCGTAACTTTTTCTACTACATTTCTATCGAAAAGCATTTTGATGGTTTCATTTATGGCTGCCGCCGATGTACGTTCGCTAAAGCCAATAAGTAAATGATTTTTAGCCACTACCATCACATCCCCACCTTCTAAAGTGCTATGTTGTTCGTTTTCTTCACCCGGGCGTAAAAATTGGGGCAAAGAATCTGGGATTTCTAAAATGTTATCCTCATAACTTGCAAAAAGCGGGTGGTTAAAGAAAATATACCTTGCAATTAGGGTTTCCCTAAACCTTGCCTTTTTAGCAGGTTTATTTAGCAGCACAAAATTATTGATGATGATGGCAACATCTCTTGTGAAGATAAAATTTGGGATGGGCGCAAAAATCATCCTGTCGTTATCCATGGAGCCAGAAATGATGATGTTTGCCAATTCTGTGTTAGACTTGGCCATTAATTGGTTCTGCAAATGATAGGTGCAACTTTCCATAGCACAAACCGAAGCCACCAATTTATGCTTAATATTTTCGTTGATCAAAATATCCGATAGCAGTTTTTGCAGCTCTACAACTTTTAAAGAATTATGGAATTTTGGATGCCCGGGCTTATAAAAATCCCTAGATAAGTCTTTATCCAAATCTTTTAATTTCCCTTGTATTTTCTCTGTATCTAAAAAATAAAGCAGTAGTTTTAAATAATGGTCGTATTCGTTTTTGCGTATAGTTTTTAAATGTACTATATCTTCAAAAAGCCAATCTTGTGCCTTAGAAGGTACAACCTTGCCTAAACCGCTATCTGGGCTATGGATAATGAGGCAGCGCAAAGCACCAATCTCTGAGCCTACGTTTACTTTAAAATCATTAAAAGTTTCTGACATAAAATGGAGTTGTATAGGATCGCGTTAGGGATTGAAATGGCAGCTTTTTTGACTTTTTTTGGCAAAAAACTACAATGTAAAGCCCGCCCGAACGCCCTAATTAAAATTTCAATCAATTACAAATCTATCAGAATTAAATGCTTTATATGCAGGCATTATTAATTATTTTTGCACCATGAATTTTCTACAACAAGCCATCTCAAAAGCATTATTACAACTTTTTGATTATGAATTTACTGATAACCAAGTAGTTTTAGAGCAAACTAAAAAAGAATTTGAAGGCCATGTAACATTTGTGGTTTTCCCTTTTGTACGTTTTACAAAAAAATCTCCCGAGCAAACGGCAACTTCAATTGGTGAGTTTTTGAAGGAAACCTGTGAAGAAGTAAACGATTTTAATGTGATTAAAGGCTTTCTTAATATTGTTTTAAGTGATGTTTATTGGTTGGGTGTTTTTGAGAATGAAATAGTAAAACCCAATTTTGGGTATTTACCAGCTAACCGCGAAAAAGTGATGGTAGAATATTCTTCGCCAAACACCAATAAACCTTTGCATTTAGGGCATGTTCGTAATAATTTACTGGGTTATGCGGTCTCCGAAATATTAAAAGCTGCCGGTTTTGAGGTTATAAAAGCCAATTTGGTAAACGATAGGGGCATACACATCTGTAAATCTATGCTGGCTTGGCAAAAGTTTGGCAATGGTGAAACGCCAGGATCTTCTGGTTTAAAAGGCGATCATTTGGTGGGTAAATACTATGTGATTTTTGATCAACATTACAAGCAAGAAATAGAGGTTTTAAAAGCAGCAGGAAAAACCGAAGAAGAGGCAAAAAAACAAGCTCCGCTAATTTTGCAAGCGCAAGAAATGTTGCAAAAGTGGGAGAGTGGAAATGAGCAGGTGATGGCGCTTTGGAAAAACATGAACCAATGGGTATATGCCGGTTTTGATGTTACTTACAGAGCTTTAGGTGTTAATTTCGACAAAACCTATTACGAATCTAATACCTATTTGTTAGGTAAGGATATAGTTGCCGAAGGTTTAGAAAAAGGTGTTTTCTTTAAGAAGGATGATGGTTCTGTTTGGATAGACCTGACTGCCGACGGTTTGGACGAAAAACTGGTACAAAGGGCTGATGGGACTTCGGTTTATATCACACAAGATTTAGGTACTGCTCAATTAAAATACGATGAATTTAAAATGCAGGAATCTATTTATGTGGTTGGTAATGAGCAAGATTATCACTTTAAAGTGCTGTTTTTGATTTTAGAAAAACTGGGTAAACCCTGGGCCAAAGGAATGTACCATCTCTCTTATGGCATGGTTGATCTGCCTACGGGTAAAATGAAATCGAGAGAGGGAACGGTGGTTGATGCGGATGATCTGATACAGGAAATGAAGCAAACCGCCAAAGAAAAAACCGAGGCTTTGGGCAAGGTGGATAATTTTGAAGAAGCTGAAAAAGAGCGGCTTTTTGAGATGATTGGCTTGGGTGCCTTAAAGTACTTCTTGTTAAAGGTAGAACCTAAAAAACGGTTATTATTTAACCCCTTAGAATCTATTGATTTTCAGGGAAATACAGGTCCATTTATCCAATATACCCACGCTAGGATAAAATCTGTTTTGGCTAAAGCCGATTATAGCGAAAGCACTTTAGATTATGATCAAAATCTGAATGGGACCGAGGTTGAACTGTTACAATTGTTAAGTAAATATCCAGAGGTTTTAAAAATATCGGCAAAAGACCATAACCCGGCCGATATTGCCAACTATGCTTATGATCTATCAAAAACCTACAATAAGTTTTACCAAACAGAAAGCATCCTAAAGGTTGAAGACCGATCAGTAAAAACTTTTAGGCTAAAGCTATCAAAACATACTGCCTTAACGCTAAAAAAATCTATGGGCTTGTTGGGGATCGAGATGCCCGAGAGGATGTAGAAAATTTAAGATCTATCAAAAACAATAAATGTCATGCTGAATTTATTTCAGCATCTTATCAAAATGAGTTCTCATATAGTTTGCCAATATGCAAATGGGATAAGAGATCCACCCGTTGGCGGACAGCATGACACAAATTTTTGAAACAATCTTTTAAAATTTCTAAAATAAACAGATCATTGTAGCGTGTCTTTTACCAAAAACAGAACCTGTTGCATCATGTATGGCCAACATTTTATCGTTAAAATCGCCCACCCAAGAAAGCTCTAGTTCATCATATTGTTTCATGGGTAAAACATACTCTTTAAGCTTAATAAAAATAGCCGACTCTAGCCCATGTTTTTGAAATTTCTGTTTGGTGCCCATTACAATTGCCCGCATCCTGTTTACGCCTTTCCATCTGTTGTACACAAATTTCAGCTTCCCTATTAAATCCAATTTTCCATTAAGTGGTTTGATCATCAAATTGGCATCGGGCAAAATCACTACAAAAGAGGCGGGTTCTTTATTAATATAAGCAAACCAGATCAATTTTGGATCCATGATCTGCTTCATCTGCTCAAAACTTTCTTTTACGGTTTCTAATTTGATAGGAGAGAAGTGGTTAAAATCTTTCCAGCCGTCGTTATAGATTTCCATAAAATCATGAGCGTATTTATCGAAATTTTTAGGGTTAAGGTACTCAAAAGTATAGCCTTCTTTTTTAGAAACCCAGTTAGCAATTTTGGTAAAACGCTCTGGGAAAGGCTTGTTTATGTCTAAATGATTGGTAAGTTGCTCATATTCTTTTTTGAAACCATAAGCCTCAAAATGTTTTTGGTAATAGGGTTTGTTATAATTCATACCGTAAGATGGATGCGTAAATCCCTCTATCAATAATCCCCAGAAAGTATCGTTCTCCCCAAAATTTATTGGCCCTTCCATCGCTTGCATCCCGTTTTCTTGCAGCCATTTTTTTGCAGTATCAAATAATAACCTAAAAGCATTATGGTTATCTATGCACTCTACAAAACCCACGCCCCCGGTTGGTTGTGCAAAGGTATTTGCTTTTTTATAGTTTATAAAGGCAGCTATCCTGCCTGCCAGTTTATTGTTTTCATCCAACAAAATCCATCTAATTACCTTGCCATGTGAATGAAAACTGTTTTTATTTGGATCAAAGACCGTTTTAATGTCGTTATCCAAGGGGCAAACCCAAACGGGATCATCTTTGTAAATGATCCTTGCTACATCTAAAAAATCTTTCTCTTTTTTTGGCGAGTTTACCTCTAAAATTGTCATTTAGTTTTATTGCTATTAAATAAAAAAGCATCCGCCGTCTGGCGGATGCTTTAAATATAATTATTTAAGGATACTTAATAATCGTCATCGTCATCATCAAAATCAACACCAAAATCATCCATGTCGTCTAAAGGTAGATCTAAGTCGTCATCATCCTCATCAAGAATCCTTTTTTTTGGTTTAGAATCTAAAGATTCGTCATCAAAATCTTCTTTTTTTGGTTTGTGTTGCTTTCCCATTTTGTTCGATTTTTTATTACGGTAATAAAGTTATGGTTTTTTAAAAAAGATATAAAATTTTTTTTTCTTTTTTGGATTCGTAAAATCGCTCCAAAAATATAAATGAATTTTAATTTCAAAAAAACATTTTAAAATTATTCTGGTTTTTCTCCAACTTCATGCTCGCTTTGGGTTTCAATATCCTTTAGATGAGGCAAATCTGAAACATTATTGATCCCAAAATAATCTAGGAAATACTGGCTTAGATCGTATAATATTGGTCTCCCAGGTGTTTCGGCCTTTCCGGCAATGCTAATTAAATCTTTTTCTAATAGTTTTTGCACCGTGTAATCGCAATTTACACCTCTGATCTGTTCAATTTCTAACTTGGTAATGGGTTGCCTGTAAGCGATGATAGCCAAAGTTTCTAAAGCAGATTGGCTCAGTTTCTTTTTAGATTTATGGATGTGCAATTGATTGATGATAGGCAGCATTTCTTTTCTGGTAAGAAATTGATAGCCGCCAGAAATCTTTACCAGTTCTAAGGCAGAGTTTTGGTCTCTGTACTTTTTTTGGATGTTTTGGATTGCTCTCTCCACATCATCATCTTTAATATCTTGCTCTAAAGCGGCTTGTAAACATAATATGATCTCTTCTAGCCTTATGCTAGCATCTGAGGCGAAAATTAGGGCTTCGATATATTGCTCTATCATTTTTTAGATCTGAGATTTTAGTATCAAGATATGAGTACCGAGTATCAAGATATGAGTATTAATAATCGATTACTTGTTGTTCTAGATGTTTTACATCATTACGCCATTGGTACAACTGGTTGCGCAGTTGTGGTTCAAAACCGGCTGCCTTGATAGATTCTTGGATGCCATTGGAAGTAAAACGGTGTGGCGCACCCGCAGCACTTACTACGTTTTCTTCTATCATGATAGATCCAAAATCATTCGCACCAGCATGCAAACAAATCTGGGCAACTTGCTTTCCAACGGTTAGCCAACTGGCCTGTATGTTTTTGATATTTGGCAGCATGATCCTACTTAAAGCGATCATCCTGATATATTCGTCGCCGGTTACGTTGTTTGTTATACCTCTCAATCTTTTTAATAAAGTACCGTCATCTTGGAAAGGCCATGGAATAAACGCAACAAATCCATGATTACCTTCTGGCTTTTCTGCTTGTACTTCCCTAATCCAGATCAAATGCTCAAAACGCTCTTCCAAAGTTTCTATATGGCCAAACATCATGGTTGCAGATGTTGGTATATTCAGTTTATGGGCAGCCCTCATCACATCTAGCCACTCTTGTCCGCCGCATTTGCCCTTAGAAATCAATCTTCTTACCCTATCGTTCAAAATTTCTGCACCTGCACCGGGCAAAGAATCTAAACCAGCTTCTTTTAGTGCCTTAAGCACATCGTAATGGCTCATTCCTTCTAATTTTGCCACATGTGCAATCTCTGGCGGGCCCAAAGAATGTAATTTAACATCGGGGTAAAGCTGTTTTAATTGTTTAAACAAATCCGAATAAAATTTTAAGCCCAGATCTGGGTGATGCCCTCCTTGCAATAAAAGCTGGTCTCCGCCTAATTTTATCGTTTCTTCTATTTTTTGTTTGTAGGTCTCTATATCGGTGATATAACTTTCTTCATGCCCTGGCCTGCGAAAAAAATTACAGAACTTACAATTGGCTATACAAACGTTGGTAGTATTCACGTTTCTATCAATTTGCCAGGTTACCTTACCATGTGGGACTTGCTTTTTTCGCAACTCGTTGGCTACGTACATCAGTTCTGGTGTTGATGCATGATGGTAAAGATGTAAACCTTCTGCTAAGCTTAAAAACTCAAAGTTTTGGGCTCTGTTTAATATCTCAGGAATATTCATACTACAAAAATACGTGTTATTGCTTAATTGTTTTTGATTCGATGA
Source organism: Pedobacter segetis (assembly GCF_016623585.1). Taxonomy (GTDB): domain Bacteria; phylum Bacteroidota; class Bacteroidia; order Sphingobacteriales; family Sphingobacteriaceae; genus Pseudopedobacter; species Pseudopedobacter segetis. Next base: position 129,857 of record NZ_JAEHFY010000006.1, on the reverse strand, counting down.
AATTAATCGGTTTCTTGTTTTGTGGGAAGTTGTGATCGGTTCTTTAGTATTTTGTTAGCCGTAATCGGTTTCTTGTTTTGTGGGAAGCTGTGATCGGTTCTCTAGTATTTTGCTGGCCGTAATCGGTTTCTTGTTTTGTGGGAAGCTGTGATCGGTTCTCTAGTGTTTTGCTGGCCGTAATCGGTTTCTTGTTTTGTGGGAAGTTGTGATCGGTTCTCTAGTGTTTTGTTGGCCGTAATCGGTGATCGGTTTCTTGTTTTGTGGGAAGTTGTGATCGGTTCTCTAGTGTTTTGCTAGCCGTAATCGGTTTCTTGTTTTGTGGGAAGCTGTGATCGGTTCTTTAGTGTTTTGTTGGCCGTAATCGGTGATCGGTTTCTTGTTTTGTGGGAAGTTGTGATCGGTTCTCTAGTATTTTGTTGGCCGTAATCGGTAATCGGTTTCTTGTGTTGTAGGAAGTTGTGATCGGTTCTCTAGTATTTTGTTGGCCGTAATCGGTAATCGGTTTCTTGCTTTGTGGGAAGTTGTAATCGGTTTTCTAATTTGTAGAGATTTGCAACAGGTTTCTTAATTATGTTTTAATAGTTAGTTGTAAACAACTATCAGAACACAAATTGCCATCCCAAAAAGCACCGATTACCGATTACCGAGAACAGATTACCGATTACAAATAACCATCCCAAAAAGCACCGATTACCGAGAACCATCCCAAAAAACACCGATTACCGATTATCGAGAACAGATTACCGATTACAAATAAACATCCCAAAAAGCACCGATTACCGAGAACCATCCCAAAAAGCACCGATTACCGAGAACCATCCCAAAAAACACCGATTACCGATTACCGAGAACAGATTATCGATTACAAATAAACATCCCAAAAAGCACCGAGAACCATCCCGAAAAGTACCAAAAACAAAAACCTTATAAAACAGTTAAGCTCCAAACGGGGAGGATGGAGCTTAAACTAACCAATTATAAACCTAAATTAAACGATAGGAAATTTAAAAAGTAATTGAGAACCACCTCGAATTACTTGGTGTAAAGGTAACACTAAGAAGTATTCCGTTTGTCATCAATTTGTCATGAATTTATTAAATTTTAAACCATATGTTTTTATTATTGATAAATCTTTAAATCGAATGTTAAATTTATGTTAAATTGATAAGTATTATGTGTGCATTGTGTTAAAAGCTTTATTGCGTTTTAAGATAATTGCATCGATTTTTTAAAAATTATGATTACAATTTGCAAATATTGTAATCATGCGTTATTAGTAATTTTGTTATTATGCCCAATAAATCAGAAAGTTACCAATTAGCCATAAAAAATATGGTTTGCCCCAGGTGTATCTCTGCGGTTAAGAGATTGTTAACAGATTTGGGTTATCAATATATTGATGTTGGTTTGGGGAACGCTTTTATAACAAGCAAACCAGATTTTGGCGTTCTATCTAAATCTTTAAATGATTTGGGTTTCGAGCTTTTAAATAAGGATGAACAAATAGTGATCAATCAGATAAAAAGTAAGATCATCACTTTATTACAAAGCGATGAACCTGTCATCCATCAAAACCTTTCCAATTGGTTGGCTTCCTTTTTTACCCAAGATTTTCATCAATTAAGTTCGCTCTTTTCACAAACAGAAGGCATTTCTATAGAAAAATATTTTATTTTACAGCGTTTAGAGAAAGTAAAAGAATTACTGGTTTACAATGAGTTGAGCTTAAAAGAGATTGCTTATAAATTTGGTTTTAGCAGTACGGCACACCTATCGGCCCAGTTTAAAAAAGAAACAGGCTTTACCACCTCCCATTTTAAAGAGCTAGGCTTCAGCAAAAGAAAGTCTTTAGAAAGCCTCTTGGACTGATGCTTAAAGCCAAGCTTCAGAGGATTTTCAAAATCTTATAACACAATTTCTAAATTATATAACACTTACCAAGCATTAGGTTTTAAATTTGAAGATAATTTAAAGCTATGGCCACTAAAGAGAAAACTTTCCCGGTAACAGATATGTCTTGCGCATCTTGTGCCATAAGCGTACAAAAATTGGTGCAAAGTTTAGAGGGCGTAAAGCAAGCCGATGTAAATTATGCCAATCAATCTTTGAAGGTTGTTTATGATGAAAACGAAACCTCGCCAGAGAAGTTTAAGAAGGCCGTAGTTTCCATAGGTTACGATCTGTTGATAGACGAGATGAATGCCAAGCAAGAGCAAGAAGAAATCCAAATCAATAATTATAAGAAATTAAGATCCAATTTAATATGGGCTGCAATTTTTACCGTTCCATTGGTAGCCATCGCAATGTTTTTTATGGATACACCTTATTCGAACTTTATCATGCTTTTGCTGAGTGCCCCTGTTGTGTTTTTATTTGGGCGTTCGTTTTTTATAAATGCTTATAAACAAGCAAAGCATGGCAATGCAAATATGGATACCTTGGTTGCTTTAAGTACCGGTATCGCTTGGTTGTTTAGTGTTTTCAATACTTTTTTCCCTAATTATTGGCTTTCTAAGGGGATTACACCTCACGTTTATTTTGAGACAGCGGCAGTGGTTATTTTATTTGTAATGGTTGGCAAGCTTTTAGAAGAAAGCGCAAAATCTAACACCTCATCTGCCATAAAAAAACTGATTGGTTTGCAGCCAAAAACCATCACTGTTTTAGTTGATGGAAAAGAAATCTCCAAAAATATTGAAGAAGCTAAAATTGGAGATCTGGTTTTGGTAAAATCGGGAGAAAAAATCGCAATTGATGGCTTGGTTACAGAAGGAAGTTCTTATGTAGATGAATCTATGATCAATGGAGAACCTTTAGCAACGGAGAAAACGATAGGCTCAAAAGTTTATGCAGGTACGATCAACCAAAAAGGGAGCTTTGTTTTTAAAGCAGAAAAAGTAGGTGCCGATACGCTCTTGGCAAATATCATTAAAATGGTGCAACAAGCTCAAGGTTCTAAAGCACCAGTTCAAAAATTGGTAGATAAGATCGCTGGGATATTTGTACCTGTGGTTTTAATTTTATCAATCGTTACTTTTTTTGTTTGGATAATATTTGCCAATGAAAATGCCGTAAGCCACGGTTTACTGGCTATGGTAACGGTTTTGGTTATTGCTTGCCCTTGTGCTTTAGGTTTAGCCACTCCAACCGCAATTATGGTGGGCGTAGGCAAGGGTGCTTCTAAAGGGATTTTAATAAAAGACGCAGAAAGCCTAGAACAAGCCAAAAACATAAATGCTATAATTTTGGATAAAACGGGAACTATAACAGAAGGAAAACCAACCGTTGATGATCAAACTTGGTTTAACGATGATCCGCTATTAAAAAGCATATTAAAAAGTTTGGAGTCTAGATCAGAACATCCATTGGCCGATGCAATTATAAAAGATTTGAATAGTCAAAATATCGAGAACATCTATATCAAAAACTTTGAGAGCCTAACGGGCAAAGGGGTTAAAGCTGATTTTAATGATAAAACCTATTATGTGGGAAGCCATAGATTGATGGATGATTTAAAAATAGATACCCCGAGGGAGCAAAACGATAATCTTAATAACAATACAATCATTTATTTCTCAACCGATAAAGAATTGATCGCCATTATAGGGATAGCCGATAAAATTAAGGTCAACTCTAAAACGGCTATTAAAAATCTTCATGATCTAGGTATTGAAGTTTATATGCTCACAGGCGATAGTGAAAATACAGCAAAAGCAGTAGCAGAAAATGTTGGTATAGAACATTATCAATTTGATTCTATGCCAAGCGATAAAGAGAATTTCGTCAAAAAACTTCAATCTGAGAGGAAAAAGGTTGCCATGGTTGGCGATGGTATCAACGATTCGCAGGCTTTGGCCAGGGCCGATGTTTCCATTGCAATGGGAAAGGGTTCTGATATTGCCATTGATGTAGCAAAAATCACATTAATTTCTTCAGATTTGGATAAAATCACTGAGGCAATTAAATTATCAAAGCAAACCGTTAGGATAATCAAACAAAATCTTTTTTGGGCGTTTATTTATAATATTATCGGTATTCCTTTAGCTGCAGGCCTCCTTTTTCCCATAAATGGCTTTCTGCTAAACCCAATGATTGCCGGTGCGGCAATGGCCTTAAGTTCTGTTAGTGTGGTAAGCAATAGCCTAAGGCTAAAGTTTAGTTAGTTCATTAGTCATTGGTTCATCAGTTTTTAGTTCATTAGTCATTAGGTTTTAGTTCATTAGTAATCAGTCAATTCATTCAATTAAAATAAAAAAACATGGAAACTTTAAAATTTAAAACAAGCTTAAAATGTGGTGGCTGTGTGGCAGCAATTCAACCTAAAATGGATGCGTTGCAAAACATAGAAAAATGGGAAGTAGATTTGTCCCAGCCCGTTAAAATATTAACCGTAGAAGGTCATCAACTTAATGAGCATGAAATTGTTGCAGCGGTTAAAGATTCTGGTTATACCGCAGATAAAATTTAATTTATTTAGCTATATTTAATGCTTTAAAAATTTAATTTCTAATAAGTTTATCTTGTGAAAAGCTCGGGTTATTTATATTTATTCATCATTTTAATATTAACCCAATCTTTTACGGGGATCGGCGTTAAACCCAATAATCGTATTTATCATCTTCCAAAAGGACTGAGCAGTAAAGATTATTTGCCAAATACGGTTATCATAAAATATAAAAATATGCCCCCTTCGGGGATTAAAACTTTTGATACTGGCGATAAAAAAAATCCATCAACTATTAAAATCAAATACCAGAGAGCTGTTTTGAGGTTTGGCGATGTTTCATTAAAATCTTATGCAGATCAGCAGAAAATAGATAAAGCTGGTTTAAACAGGATCTTTGAAGTAGGTTACGATAATAATTTATCTGTAGAAAATGCCATAAATGAGATTTTAAAAGACGATAGGGTAGAATATGCCGAACCTAGTTTTGTATATCACACTTTTGTTGACCCTAACGATCCATTTTTCCCAGTAGCCCAAAACTATTTAACCCAAGTTAAAGCACAAGAAGCTTGGAACGTACAGCCCAATGCAAATGGAACCGTGATTGCCATCGTAGATTCTGGTTCAGATTTGACCCACGAAGATTTATCGGATAATATTTTTATTAATACAAACGATCCTGTAAATGGGATAGATGATGATAACGATGGTTATATAGATAATAATAAAGGCTGGGATTTTGTTGGCCTAACGGCAAACAACATTATAGAAGATAATGATCCAGGCGCTAAATCAGATTCTGTTGATCATGGCATCCACGTTAGTGGTTTGGCTTCTGCGGTAACCAATAATGGAAAAGGAATTGCCAGTATTGCACAAACCGCAAAATTAATGATCTTAAAAGTTGGGTCTGATGACAATGCAAGAGCGATATATAGGGGATACGATGGAATTGTTTACGCCGTAGATCACGGGGTTAAAATTATCAGCTGTTCTTGGGGAGGGCCCGGAGGTGGCGCATTTGGGCAAGATGTGATAAATTATGCAGTGAGCAAAGGATGTTTGGTAGTTGTTGCCGCAGGTAATGATGGCACAGCAGACCCAGAATATCCGGCTGCCTATAAAGGAGTTTTTGCGGTTGCTAACGTTAAAGATAACGATGTTAAGGCACCTTCTTCTAGTTTTGGATATAATGTTTCTATTTCTGCCCCCGGGACCAATATTTACAGTACCGTAAATAGAAGCATGTACGGTTATAAAACGGGTACTTCTATGGCAACACCAATTGTTTCTAGTGCAGTTGCCCTTGTAATGGCGAAATTCCCTACCCTAACAGCAATACAAGCTGGCGAGATCTTAAGACTAAATGCAGACGATATTTATGGTATATCTGGCAATGGCCCTTATATTGATCAATTGGGAAAAGGCCGATTGAATGTTTTTAAAGCGGTAAGTTCAAGCAATACCTCCCCATCAATTAAAAATCAGAAGATCACGATCAATAGTAACTCCTCTGGCTCTTATACACCTGGCGATACTTTATCTTATTATTTTGATTTAAAAGATATTCTGCAAAATACAGATAATATATTGGTAGGTTTAAGCAGTAGCAGTCAGAATGTAAAAATACTAACGGCCAGCCTAAATTTAGGGCCGATAAATACCGATCAAACCAAAACCATTGGCCCGTTTAAAGTGGTTGTTCAAGCTAATACCCTGGATAATACGCCGGTAGTTTTTAAATTAAGTTATAATAACGCTTCGGTCTCTTATCAAGATCAAGAATATTTTACTACAACCGTAAATTTAGACTACCAAAACATAACCGTAAATAAAGTTTACAGTACAAGCACTAGTATAGGCAAGGTAGGTTTTAGTGGTGATGATGCTACAAACGGTTTAGGCTTTATTTACAAAGATTCTGATTTATTATATGAGGCCAGCTTAATGATCGGCAACTCGCCTACCAAGGTTTCTAACAATGCTAGGGCATTAAGCGGTGCTTACGATCATCATTTCCAGAAAGTGGCAAGGATCACAAAGGTTACAAATACTAATGCAGATTATGATGCAAACGCAATTTTTAATGATTTTGGAAATAGTTCTTTAATTGGCGTTAACGTTAAAAATAGAATGACCGCTTACAAAAGCGCACCAGATGATAAATACATCATTGCAGAATATGAGGTAACAAATTTGAATACCTCAGCGATAAGCAACGTTTACATAGGTTTATTTACAGATTGGGATATAAATGGTGGTTCAAAAAATCTATTAAGGTATGATGATGGTTTAAAATTGGCTTATTGTTATGCCAGTACATCAAATTCTTATTATGCAGGTGTAAAGCTATTATCGGCAAATGCCTTACCGGCTTTTTATCCAATGTCCTATCAAATCCCTGGCGATTTTCAAGAAGATGGTAATTTTACCACTGCAGAAAAATTCTCTACTTTATCTAGTGGGATTAAATCCAATACTTTGGGTACCGGCGACGGGATCGATATCATGTTCACGTCTGGTTATGGGCCTTATAACTTAGCCCCAAACCAAAGCGTAAAAGTTGCCTTTGCTTTTTTAGCGGGTGATAACCTGGCCGATCTTAAAAATTCTGCCGTTGCAGCACAAACAAAATACGGACAGTTAACCACCGCAACCAACCCCAATGTTCTTTTGAACCAATTCTCAGTTTCTCAAAATTACCCCAACCCGATCAGTTCAAAAGGCAGTTTTAATGTTTACCTACCTTCAAACGGGAAATTGAACATTGAAATTTATGATCTAGCCGGGAAGAAGATCAACACTTTATTTAATAACGATTTAAAAAAAGGAACACATAATTTTACCTTGGATGCCAACAAGCTAAACACCGGAATCTATTTTTATAGAGCCTCTTTTGAGGGGTTGGAAAAGGTAATGAAAATGGTGGTTGTGAAGTAATTATTTGATAATCAATCATTATTGAAACAAACCCTGCATCTGGGTTCATAGCTTTCTTTTTCGCCCAACATCACTTGGTTTTTATTTTCTACCAACCGGTAACTAAATAGGGCAGCGTTACCACATTTCATGCAAACGGCGTGTACTTTTGTAACATCCTCGGCAATGGCCATTAAGGCAGGCATAGGGCCAAAAGGTTTTCCTTCAAAATCCATGTCTAAACCAGCAATTATTACCCTTATGCCTTTATTGGCTAGTTTAACACAAACGTCTGGCAATTCTTCATCAAAAAACTGGGCTTCATCTATACCAACAACCTGTGCGTTGCTACCGTAAAGCAAAATGGCAGAAGAATGATCAACAGGGGTAGAGTGTACAGAGTTTAGATCATGGGAAACCACGGCGGTTTCGTCATACCTAGTATCGGTTTTTGGTTTAAAGATTTCTACTTGTAGTTTGGCAATCTCGGCCCTTTTTAACCTGCGCAAAAGTTCTTCTGTTTTACCAGAAAACATCGATCCGCAAACCACCTCAATGCTTCCTCCAAATTCGCTTCTTCTTCTTAACCTATTATCGCCAAACATAAATCGCCTTAAACCTTTCGGCTAATATCAGAATTATATGTTATTTTTGAGAACGTTTTACCAACATAAATGCCCTATAATTACGTTTCCTTATCATGATGAATAAAGAACAAATCCTAAAAAAAATAGGTAAAATTATTCAAGAACTTGAAGAGCAACATCAGTATTTAACTAATGCTAAAAAAATCAGCCTGTTAGAATTAGAATTATTTACCGCAAATTCTGATTTTTTGATAGACCATATCGAAATATTAAAAAAATTAGACCTTAATAAAGATTTAGAACAAAAACTGATTGAGCCTAAAGAAGCAGTTAGGTTAGAAGAGCATTATCCAAAACCCGATGAAACAAAAGAAGCCATTGCAAATGAAGTTGACGGAAAAGGGAGTGAAGCTATAATTGAGGAAAAAGAAGAGCAAACAAAAAAAAAGATGTTCGATTTTTCGTTTGATGAAGAACCCGCAGAGATGATCTTTGATTTTGAGAAAAAGATTGAAGTAGAAAATGTTTTTGATAGGGTTTTAAGCGAAGATGAAAAGCGTGTTTTAGAAGAAAAATCTAAAAAGGAGATAATTAAACCATTTGAAAATGGAGGTAAAGATTTAGAGGAGGAAGAGATTGGAGAAGAACCTTTTTTGGTTGAAAAATCAAAGGAAATGAGTGCTTCTGAGCCAGAAATGTTTAAAGAAGATACTGAAACCACAATTGATCCAGTTGAAGAGCCTATCATAAAATTAGCTGATAAAGTGATGGATATGCCAAAAGAAACAAAACCAGCAGAAGAAAAAAGATTGACATTAAACGAAATGTTATCGGCAAAATTGGGTAAAAATATGGATGGCAACGGCAGTACCAAACAAATTGCAGATTTGAAAACGGCCATCAGCTTAAACGATAAAATGGTTTTTATCAAAGAGCTATTTAATGGCTATAACTTGGCTTACAGCGAGGCAATTGAAATAATTAACAGGTTTGAAACTTTTGATGCCGCCGATAATTTTCTCCAAAAAAACTATGCTTTAAAAAACGATTGGTCTTTAAAGCAAACCACGGTTGATCGTTTATACCAATATCTGGATAAAAAATTTGTGAAATAAAAGATAAAATTTTACTACCGTTCTGTTTTTATTTTATAAATGCCAGCCAAAAAGAATACCACAACCTTAAAAAAAACGCCTGTTGTAAAGGGGAAAAGCAAGCCTAAGAAAGCAAAAAAAAGGCATGGCAATAAATGGAAATTCAGATTGATCGTACTGATTATTGTTTGTTCGGTTTTTTCTCCTCTTTATTACGGTAAAGTCTTAAAATCTGCTGTATCTACCGCAAGATGGTTTCATGATCTTTTTATTTTTGATGAATATCCACATTATGAAAAATTTGGGATAAAAATCCCCAGGAAATATTACGTTCACGGCATAGATGTTTCTTCTTACCAAGGTAAAATTGATTGGCAAAAAGTTAACGCCATGGAATTTAATGGTATAAAAATAAATTTCGCATTTATAAAAGCTACAGAAGGCGTTACTTTGGTTGATCCTTATTTTCAAAGAAATTGGAGGGAAAGCAAAAACTCTGGGGTGATCAGGGGTGCATATCACTATTTTAAACCTTTAAAATCAGGTATTTGGCAAGCTCGTTTTTTTCTTCAAACGGTAAAAGTAGAGGCCGGAGATTTACCTCCTGTTATAGATATTGAAGAGTCTGCGGGTTTAAGTGCCAATGAATTGATACCTAATTTGCAAGATTTTTTAAACGAAGTAGAAAAGAGAACCAAGGTTAAACCCATTATTTATACAGGTTATCAATTTTATAAAGATCATTTGAGAGGAAATTTTGAGGGTTACCCATTATGGCTTGCGCATTATTACCAGCCTAAGCTTAAATTAGATGTAAAGAACCGTTGGGATTTTTGGCAACATGCCGATAACGCACATATTGATGGGATAAAAGGAAGGGCAGATATGAATGTTTTTAATGGAGAATTTGAAGATTTAAGTGCATTATTGGTTCAGAAAACGAAAGATTAGAAAATTTTTAAGTGATATGAAGAATGCTTTAAAAAGAAGAATTGAATTTTAGGTCTTATTAGGCCTTGGCCTTTGCGGCTTAAAGAAATTATTTTAAAGCACTTTCATTGTAGCAAAGGGCGCAGCCGAGAGTTTATACAAATATTATTTGTTTTTACAGGCTTTCATGTGTTCGCTTGGCTCGGGTTTGGTAACTTCTTGCGGAAAAAAGTAATTGCCATTGCCCGGCAGAGGGCAGGAAAGCTTGTGCGGAAAAGACAAAAATTTTATAGAAATATATAATCATGATCATTTACCAAAAACAATTTAGCATTAAAGAAAAAAGAAGAGGGTTCCATTTGATTACAAACGAGGTAATTGATGCAATTCCCCAAATCGCAGAAATAAAAACGGGAATGTTGCAGCTTTTCATCCAGCATACTTCTGCCTCTTTAAGCATCAATGAAAATGCCGATCCAACCGTGAGGCAAGATTTTGAAATGTTCTTTAATAAAACGGTAAAAGAAAACGATACCGATTATAAACATGATTATGAAGGTTCTGATGATATGCCGGCACACTTAAAAGCTTCTATATTAGGCTCTTCGGTTTTAATCCCAATTACAAACGGTAGGTTGGCTTTAGGTACTTGGCAAGGTGTTTATCTTTGTGAACATCGTAATTACGGTGGCAGCCGAAATTTTGTAGTTACCGTATGGGGAACTTAATGTAATTTAAAACCTAATTATTACCTCTTAATTTGGATGTATTAATTAATTTTACATTAATATTTAATACAATTTACTCTAAACAGTTTTTTTGCTTTCAGCATTTTGCTTTTAGCCTTTACGTAAATATTTGTTTTTAAGGTAAAAAAGTGAAATTTGCCAATTAAATACACAAACCATTTGGATATCTATATCAGCTACGCATTATTTTTTCTTTTTCAGATATGCTTTATTATCCAGCTTTACTATCTGCTGGTAATACAAAGAAAATTTTCTGTTTTTAAGCCCAACAAAAATTTAGAAACTAATTATTCACAGCCCGTTTCTGTTATTATTTGTGCCAGAAACGAAGCAGAAAACCTAAAGAATTATTTACCTTTTATTTTAGAACAAAACCATCCAAATTTTGAAGTGATTGTGGTAAATGATTGTTCTTATGATAATAGTGAAGATGTTTTAAAAGATTTTGCCATTAAGTACAAACATCTTAAAGTAGTGAAAATAGAAGAGCATCCTAGATTTAAAACTGCTAAAAAATTTGCGGCAACTTTGGGTATCAAAGCGGCAATACACGATATAATTTTATTTACAGATGCAGATTGTAAACCAGGATCTGAAAATTGGATAAATAGAATAACCGCTCATTATCAAAATGATAAAACGGAAATCGTTTTGGGCTATTCACCGTATATAAAGGGCAAAGGTTTTTTAAACCGTTTAATCAGGTATGAAACTTATCAAACCGCATTAAACTATTTTGCTTATTCATTAAACGCGATGCCTTACATGGGAGTTGGTAGAAATTTATCTTATAAAAAGTCGTTGTTTTTTAAAAACAAAGGCTTTGCATCCCATATGCACATCCCTTCTGGGGATGATGATTTATTTGTAAACCAAAACGCCAACGCTCACAATACAGAGATAGAATTTAGCGAAGACAGCCAAGTTTGGAGCGAGCCAAAAACCACCTGGAAAAGTTACTGGAAACAAAAAAGCAGGCATTTAGGTGCAGGCAAGGCTTATAAAAACCAAGACAGGAAAAATTTGGGTTTACAGTTTGGATCGGCCATTGGGTTTTACGCTCTTTTGGTTTTATGCTTGTTTTTTAGGATAGAGCCACTGCTTATCGCCATCATATTTTTAATAAGGTTTGTTGTGCAGATCTATGTTTTTTATCAACCTTTTATAAAACTTAGAAATAAAGATTTAATTTGGTGGTTCATAATCTTAGATCCTTTTTATTATATTTATTTAACTTCATTAGGCATAACCGGAGTTTTTAGAAAAAAAACAGCATGGAAGTAAATCCCAATTTTTCTGATAATGCAAAAAACGATTTCTCTTTGGTAGAAAGGGCAAAAACTGGCGAGCAGAAGGCCTACGCAGAGTTGATGCAACGCTATAAAGATTCTATATTTTTTATGGTTTTAAAAATGGTGAACAATAAAGACGATGCCATGGATATTACCGTAACAACTTTTGCAAAAGCATTTGAAAACCTAGAGAAATACCGGCCAGAATTTGCTTTTAGCACATGGTTGTTTAGGATCGCAACCAACGGTAGTATAGATTTTATAAGGAAAAAGAAAATCGCCACCACATCAATTGATGTTTTAAACGGAGGGGAGAATAACGAAGACAGAGTTTTTGAGATAAAGAGCGATGTCTTAAACCCAGAAGAAACATCCATCAAAAAACAACAAACAGAGCAATTAAAAGAAATTATTGATAAGCTGCCCCCAAGATATAAGACATTGATTATTCTTCGTTATTTTGATGAGCTTTCTTATGAAGAAATAGCAGAACAACTAGATCTGCCCTTAGGTACGGTTAAAGCCCAGCTTTTTAGGGGCAGAGATTTATTATCCAACGTTTTGAGTAAAAGGTTGAAAAGCGAAAAAAGTGACTTCTAAAATCATCCAAAAATATTTTCCAAATTTAACCCAAATCCAAATTAAACAGTTTGATCTGTTGTTGGGCCTTTATCAGAATTGGAATTCGCAAATAAACGTAATCAGTAGAAAAGATATAGATCTGCTTTATGAGCGCCATATTTTACATTCGCTAGGGATTGCAGAAGTTTGCGGGTTTTTGCCTAACCAAAGTGTTTTGGATGTTGGTACGGGCGGTGGTTTCCCCGGCATTCCCTTAGCTATCTTGTTTCCAGAAACCCAATTTCTATTGGTAGATTCTATCGGTAAAAAAATAAAAGTTGTTAATGAGGTTTCATCTGCAATTGGGTTAAAAAACCTTAAAGCCGTTCATAGCAGGGCAGAACAAATAAACGAAAAATTTGATTTTATTGTTTCAAGGGCAGTAACGCAATTAAAAGATTTTTATCCTTGGATAAAAGGTAAATTTAAAAAAGAAAGCACAAACAGATTGCCAAATGGGGTTTTATATTTAAAAGGTGGCAATTTAGATCAAGAATTAAAAGATTCTCAACTTAATAACATCAAGTTATATCCTTTAAAAGATTATTTTGGTGAAGATTTTTTCGATACCAAATACGTAGTTTATTTTCCTGCACAATAAACAATTCTTAAACGATGCTCCACGAAATTGCACTTACATTTGTTAAAGGAATTGGAGACATTACCGCAAAAACACTTATTAGTTACTGCGGAAGTGCAGAAGAAGTTTTTTCATCATCAAAAAAAGCATTAGAAAAAATACCCGGGATAGGGTCCAAAACCGCAGAATCAATTGTGAACCATACCGCATTTGGCAGGGCAGAAGAAGAGCTTAAGTTTATTGAGAAATACAAAATCAAAAGTTTTTTTTATTTGGATAAAACCTACCCAAAAAGATTAAAAAACTGTGTTGATGCACCCACAATGCTTTATTTTAAAGGTACGGCCAATTTAAACAACCAAAAAATTGTAGCAGTTGTGGGTACACGTAATGCAACCAATTATGGGAGGTATTTTTGTGAAAAGCTGATACAAGGATTAAAACATCATGGTTTGTTGGTGGCAAGCGGTTTAGCTTACGGTATCGATATTGCCGCACATAAAGCAGCGGTAAGTTTGGATGTTACAACGGTTGGGGTTTTGGGGCATGGTTTGGATAGGATTTACCCTGCTTTGCACCGCCCAGTAGCAGAAAAAATGTTGGTTAATGGAGGCTTGTTAACAGAGTTTCCTTCGCAAACCAATCCCGATAGGCAAAATTTCCCTAAACGAAATAGGATCATAGCGGGGATGGCAGATGCTGTTATAGTTGTAGAGGCTACGCAAAGAGGCGGTGCGCTAATCACGGCAGAAATTGCTAATTCTTATAACAGAGATGTGTTTGCGGTACCCGGAAGGGTAGATGATGAGTTTTCTGACGGTTGCAACTTTTTGATAAAAACCAATAGGGCGCATTTACTAACAAAATCTGAGGACATAGAATATATAATGGGCTGGTTAGATGGTTTATTGGTTAATAAAAAAATAGAACCAGAATTACTTTTAAACCTAAGTGCAGATGATAAAAAGATAGTAGATATAATTAAAGATAACGGAAGCATTGCTATTGATGATCTTCAAATAAAGCTAGAAATGCCACAGAGCAAACTAACTATGGCACTTTTGAACTTAGAGATGCAATCTGTTATCATTTCCCTGCCCGGGAAGGTATATAGGATGAATTAGAAATCTTAATCTTCTTCAATCAAATTTTTTGGATATTCATAAAAAACCACTTCGCCAGTTCCCTTACCTATCATTTCCCAATCATCAAAAGCAAAAGAGATCAAAACCATACCGCTAGTTGGGATATTGAAAATATCGGCATCGCTTAAATAAACGGTTAAATCTGTAACGCCGTTATTGTGCCCAAATAATGCAACCTTATCATATTGGTTATCAATTTGGTTGATAATCTTTAACAATTGTTTACTACTTGCCTCATAAACATTAGAATTGGTGATGATTTTAGATTTTTCGATACCTATTTTCTGGCATACGATCTCACAAGTATTTAAAGCTCTTTTTGCCGGACTGGATATGACCAAATCTGGTTTAAAAGATTTTTTTAACAACTTTTCTCCAATTAATGGCGCATCCTTTGATCCTCTGCTGTTTAAAGGTCTGTTAAAATCATTTATAGAAGGATCGTTCCAATCAGATTTGGCATGCCTTACTATTAGTAATTGTTTATTCATGGGAGATAAAATCGATAATCAAATTTTCGTTAATGTTTTTCATACATTTAAAATGACCTTTTGGACAAGCCGATAAACCAAATTTAGAACATGGCCTGCAAGATAGAACAACCCCTGCTTCATAATGTTTTTCAACTTGGTAAGGCTGCACACCCAGTAGCTCTGGAACGGTGCTTCCCCAAATAGTGATCAGTTTTTTATTAAATGCTTCCGCAATGTGCGTTAAACCAGTATCAAAACCAATTACTTGTGTGGCATTTTTTACCACTGTTACAGATTCGTTTAGGCTGATTTTTCCAACTAAATTAATGATTTTTTTCGGTAAGGCTTTAAAAATAACCTCAGCGTTAAATTTTACATCTTCTCCGCCTAATAAAACGATAGGAAAATCTATCTTTTCGCATAAAGAAATAACTTTTTCATTGGGCATTCTTTTGGTAAAATGCGTAGCCCCTATAATAAAGACTATAAAGGGATCTTGGTAATGATCTGGGAGTATTTCTTGTATTGGTTTAGTGTTCTCGGGTAAAAAGTAATCTATGGGTCGATAATCATTTTTAACCCCCAAAAAGCTAACGGCCTTTAAATAACGATCAACCAAATGATCTGGTTTAATAAGGTTTAACCCCCATTTTAAGGCTAACCACTTTTTAAACCTTTCCTTTTTATAAGTGGATGATTTTATACCCAATCTTACCTTAACCAAGGTTGAGCGTAAACTATTGTGCAAATCTATCACATAATCAAAGTTTTCTGCCTTAAGCGTTGCAATGGTTTCTTTTAGCCTGGGTTTTAATAAATGAAGCTGATCTATATATGTGTTTTGATCTAATAAAAACTTAAAATTTGCTTTGGTAAGGTAGTGGATTTCTGGGTTTGGAAGCTGTTTTTTCAAACATCTAACAACCGGAGATGTATAAATAATATCTCCCATAGAGCTAAAGCGGATAACCAATATTTTGAGTTTTTTATGCTGCACCTATGCTTTTTTAGAATTAAAATAAGATACTATCTCTTTTAGGGTTAGGGCATTTAAGCAATGAGAAGGTGTTAAGCCACCTTTACGGGCAACGTTAATTCCATATTGCATATCCAATAAACCTTCAGTGCGGTGTGCATCTGGGTTTATGGATAATAGAACGCCCTTTTCTAAGGCGTATCTGTGCCAGCGCCAATCTAAGTCTAGTCTTAATGGGTTTGCATTTATCTCTATCACTACTTTGTTTGCTGCACAAGCATCGATCACTTTCTCAAAATTTAAGGGATAACCGCTTCTACTCAGCAACAACCTTCCGGTTGGGTGGCCTAAAATAGTTGTATAAGGATTCTCGATTGCTTTTATTAACCTGTTTGTAGCCCTTTCTTCATCCATTTTTAAGACAGAATGTACAGATGCAACCACAAAATCGAAACGCTTTAAGATTTCCTCTGGGTAATCTAAGCTGCCATCAGATAAAATATCAGATTCTATGCCTTTAAATATTTTGAAAGGTGCTAATTTTTTATTCAAATGATCAATTTCTTCATGCTGTTGCAAAACCCTTTCTATGCTTAGCCCTTTGGCATAAACAGCGGTTTTAGAGTGATCACACATTCCCAAATACTCTAAATTCATTTCATCGCGACAATATAAAGCCATTTCTTCAATGCTATGTACGCCATCGCTCCAAGTACTATGATTGTGCAGAGTGCCTTTTAAATCATCATTCACTATTAATTTTGGCAGTTGCTGCTTAAGTGCTAGCTCAACCTCATCAAAACCTTCTCTTAGTTCTGGAACAATAAAATCCATACCTGCAGACTGATATAGATCTTCCTCATTATCAAATAACATATTTGATTTAAAATGATTCTCCATCAAACTTAAATGTAAATCAGAACCGGTTGTTTTAAAAAGTGCATTTCCTTTTTCTTCTGGCTTACAAATGGTGATTTGTATTTTGATGCCGTTGCTGTCTTGAAATAAAATTTCTCTTTTCTCAAGGTTAGTTTCAACCCTATCTAAAACATCCGGAAAATTATCCAGAAGTAATTCATCATTATTTGATACCACTAAGAAAGAAAGAACATCTATAATTTCACATTTTCTCCTAAACTGGCCGGTAATTAAAACTTCAACTTTGCTGTCTATTTTCTGATAAGCTTTTACAAATTCATTTTGATAAGAGAGGGCAATATTCTCTAATTTGGCATAAAGAAACCTGCCCATATTTGCCATCTTAAATTCGATGGCCTTTTTAATTTCTTCTTGTGTTTTTAAACCAAAACCCTTAGCTTCTATTAACCGGTTTTCGTTACAGGCATAATAAAGTTCGCCTATGGTCTCGATATCTAAAACGTTCCAAATTATTTCTATCTTCTTTGGCCCCAGACCTTTAATGGTCATCATACCCAAAATACCATCCGGGGTTTTAGAGATTAGCGTGTTTAATTCTTGTATTTCCCCGGTTTGCAATAGTTCTGCGATTTTAGCAGCAATACTTTTCCCTATACCTTCAATCTTTTCTAGTTCATCGGGATCTTTATCTTTTAATTTAAAAGGTAGTTTATCTATTTTGAAAGATGCGTTTGCAATAGATTTTATCTTGAAGGGGTTTTCTTGGTACAGTTCCATCAATTGCGATAGCAATTTAAAGGCCTTGGATATTTCTTTGTTTTCCATTGATGCTAAGTTACCAATATCATGATTAAAATGACAGATGATTTCAAATTGGTTTAAAACTTAGCATTTAAAAATCATTATGCTTGAGTATAGTAACTATAATAAAAAAAGGTCAGGAATTAAATCCTTGAATTCAAGAAATATAAAAATGGGTTTTCAAATTAATGAAAACCCATTTTTTATAGAGAATAAAATTTTATTAATTCACTTCTAAATCAAAAGGCATTCTTGCTTGCAAACCTCTCATATTGGAAATTTCTTTTACCTTTTGATAATATTGATAACTTGTACCTAGCTCTTGCTTAACCATGTAACTTTTTATTTTATCCCCAGAGTTATCTAATAAACCAAATAAGCCATCTTTAATTTCAGGATAGTTTACAATTTTATAATCATCTAGTTTAGCTTTTTTTGCTGCACATTTAATGGCATCTTCTAAATGCCCGATACGATCCACTAGTTTTATTTTAATGGCTTGCTCACCTGTCCAAACCCTTCCTTGTCCAATACTATCTACATAAGCTTGAGAAATATGTCTCCCTTCGGATACCCTTTTAGTGAAATCTGCATAGGTTCTGTTAACCTCTTTTTGCAAGATCATTTTTTCTGGTGATGTTAATGGCCTCGAGATATTTCCCAGATCTGCAAACTGGCCAGTTTTAACCCCATCAAAAGTGATCCCTAATTTATCGTTTAAAAAACCTTTTAGATTTGGGATAATGGCAAAAACGCCGATAGAGCCAGTAATTGTATTGGGTTCGGCAAAAATAGAATCCGCTGCGCAAGAAATATAATAACCGCCAGAAGCAGCATAATCGCCCATAGATACAATAACCGGTTTTGCCTTCTTGGTTAATAAAACCTCTCTCCAAATTACATCAGAAGCTAGTGAGCTGCCACCCGGGCTATTTACCCTTAATACAACGGCTTTGATTTTATCATCTAACCGGGCTTTTCTTAAAGCTTTAGAAATCCCTTCAGAACCTATCGAATTTTCATCGCCTTCGCCCCCGTTTATTTCTCCATTTGCATAGATAACGGCAATTTTATCTTTTGCAGAAGAAGATGATTTTATCGTTTTTGCATAGTCTGTAACGCTTATGGTGTTCAGATTATCTTTTTTATCGGTTTCGGTTTTGGCTTTAAGCTCATCCAAAACTTCATCCTTATATTTTAGGGCATCAACCAATTTTAGTTTAACCGCATCTTCTGGCGAACGGGATAATAAGCCATCGGCAATAGCAATAATAGAATCTTGTGGGATATTTCTGCTTTTAGAGATCTCACTGGTAAAATGATCATAAAGCGAACCTAATAAAGCTTTAGTTTGTAAACGATTGGCATCGCTCATTTTATCTAATATATAAGGTTCTACGGCGCTCTTATAGGTCCCAACTTTAATTACTTGGGCTTCTATTCCTAATTTATCAAGCGCACCTTTATAAAAAGTGATCTGAGAACTAAATCCTTTTAATTCTAAAAGACCTTGAGGGTTTAAATAAACCTTATCGGCAACGGAAGCTAAATAATAAGCTCCTTGGGTATAAACCTCGCTGTAAGCATAGATGAATTTCTTAGATTTTTTAAAATCTATTAAAGCATCACGTATTTGTTCTATGGTAGCAAAACCTGTAACCAGATAGGTAACGTCTAAATAAATCCCTTTTATTTGGTCATCATCTTTGGCATTTTTGATGCTTTTTAAAATATCGTTTAAACCAACTGTTTTCTCTCCTTTAAATGGGCCTACGTCTAAATTATCTAAGGGGCTAGAAGTGCTTCTTTCTACAATTGGGACATTAAGATTGATATGCAAGATGGTATTTTCTTTTACCTCTACCGTATCGTTAGAACTAGATACAATTGCCGTAACCCCACCAATTAAAATTACGAATAAAAGAACGGTGGCGATAATTACACCAAGCATAGAGGCAAAAACAAACTTAAAGAATTGTTTCATTTAGAGATTTTTTGTTTTAAAATAGTATTTTGCAAATATAATTTTTAGATGCGCATTAAAAGCAATTGTTACAACATTTATGTGTAAGGTTTACCTACTTTTAGGGGGTAATTTGGGTAATAGGGAAAATAATATCTCACTTGCCCTAAAGCATTTACAAAAGTTGGTGGGTAAAGCTATCCAAATGTCATCAATTTATGAAACGGAAGCTTGGGGAGTAAATGATCAACCGCACTTTTTAAATATTGCAGTAGCTATTGAAACCAATCTAAAACCGCTAGAGTTACTAGCACAAACACAAAAGATAGAAAATTTATTAGGCAGGGAAAGGGAGGCGAAATGGGGCGCAAGAACAATGGATATTGATATTTTATTTTATGATGGCATGGTTATCCAAACAGAAAAACTGACCGTCCCGCATCCTTTTATAGCGCAGCGTAATTTTGTTTTAACACCATTGAACCAGATCGCTGGGGATTTTAATCACCCTGTTTTAGGTTTAACGGTTAACCAGTTAAAAAGCCAATGTTTGGATCAACTACCCGTAAAGCTTTACAAACAAATATGATATGGAATTAAATGATAAAAAAGAATTGGTATTAGACTTGTCTTATTTGCAAGAGTTGGCTGATGATAATACAGATTTTATAGTTGAAATGATCGATATTTTTTTGATGCAGACACCAGATTATGTTGCTGCATTAGAAGCAGGGGTTGTGGCCAAAGATTTTAAAGCTATTGGAGATGCCGCCCATAAAATAAAGCCTACCTTAAGTTTTATGGGTTTGGCATTGGCAAAAGAAACTATGGTAAGCATTGAGGCAAGAGCTAGAAACCAAGATGATTACATGGGTATTTTACAAGATTTTGAGTCTTTAAAACTTGTTTTTGATAAAGTTTATATCAAATTAAAAGAGAAAAAAGAAGAGCTTTTGGCAAAAGGTTAAAGCTCGTTGATTTCAAAGTGGAAACTTTCCATTATTACGTTTGCCAGTAATTTTTTACAGGCGGTTTCTACCTTTTCAGTAGCTTTTTCTTTGTTTTCTGCTGTTACCTCTAAAGTGATATGGCGGCCAATTCTTATATTGGTTATTTCTGATAAATCAAGGTTTTTCATGCTGCCTGTAACAGCCTTTCCTTGTGGATCTAAGATCTCTTTTAATGGCATTACATCTATAGCGGCTGTGAATTTTTTCATGATGTGGTTTTAAAATGTATTTGTGAAAAAAGTATGTATAAAATTAAAATTATCGGAATTGCTGCGAATTTAAGAAAAGCCAATAAAACTATCGATAAAATAAGGAAAATGAATTTATATTTATTGGCCGTCCAGCTTAATCCACGCATCTTCATAGAGAATAGTCTAATCTCGCTAACCAATAAATAACTCACAACCAATACTATAGTAATTAAAAAGTAATTGTTGTTGATGAAAGGGAAATCATCTGCCAACCAAGGTAAAGAGATGATAAAAAAAGTATTCATTGGGGTATTTAGGCCAATAAAATCTTCTGTTTGCCTAGTGTCTATATTAAACTTTGCCAACCTCAAAGCAGAAAATATGGTAATCAAAAATCCAGCGTAAGCTAAATAGCCGGCACCGCTCATCAATAAAAGTTTGTAGATAACAAGGCCCGGCAAAAGACCAAAGCTAACTACATCGGCCAAAGAATCTAGCTCTTTGCCAATATCAGATTTTACGTTTAGCAACCTTGCTGCAAATCCATCAAAAAAATCAAAAATGCCAGATACCAAAACAAAAAAAGCAACCGTTTTAAGGTTGCCGTTAAATGCGTAAACAATACCAGCGCAACCTGATAACAGATTGCCACACGTTAATGCGTTTGGGATGTGTTTTTTTATATTCATTAGGTTACGAGGTTTAAGGCATAGGGTTTAAGGCTTCTAACCTTCGGCCTTAAACCTTTTACCATTTGCCTTTTAAGAATTCATAGAAACCAAAAACTCTTCATTAGATTTTGTGCCTCTCACTTGGGTAAGCAAGAATTCCATTGCTTCTTGAGGGTTCATATCTGCCAAGTGGTTCCTAAGGATCCAAATGCGTTGCAAGGTTTCTTTATCTAATAGAAGATCATCTCTTCTGGTGCTAGAGGCCGTAAGATCAATAGCTGGGAAAACACGTTTATTAGATAATTTCCTATCTAACTGAAGCTCCATATTACCGGTACCCTTAAATTCTTCAAAGATAACCTCGTCCATTTTAGAGCCTGTTTCTGTTAAAGCGGTAGCCAAAATAGTTAAAGAACCGCCATCTTCAATGTTGCGGGCAGCCCCAAAAAACCTTTTTGGTTTATGTAAAGCGTTTGCATCCACACCACCTGATAATATTTTACCAGATGCAGGCGCAACGGTATTATAAGCCCTTGCTAAACGAGTGATAGAGTCTAAAAGTATCACCACATCATGGCCGCACTCTACCATTCTTTTGGCTTTCTCTAAAACGATGTTCGCTATTTTTACATGTCTATCTGCAGGTTCATCAAATGTAGAGGAAACAACTTCTGCTCTTACGCTTCTCGCCATATCGGTTACCTCTTCCGGTCGTTCATCTATCAATAAAATGATCAAATAAACTTCTGGATGGTTTGCCGCAATCGCATTTGCGACCTCTTTTAACAAATTGGTTTTACCTGTTTTAGGTTGGGCAACTATCAAACCGCGTTGTCCTTTACCAATTGGGGTAAACAGATCCATGATCCTGGTAGAATAATCACTAGGTTTCATAAATAAATTTAACCTTTCTGTTGGGAAAAGAGGCGTTAAATAATCAAAAGGAACACGATCCCTAACCTCGGCGGGCACTCTTCCGTTGATAGACTCTACCCTTACCAAAGGGAAATATTTTTCACCTTCTTTTGGCGGCCTAATGCTTCCCCTAACGGTATCGCCTGTTTTTAATCCAAATAATTTTATTTGCGATTGCGATACATAAATATCATCGGGCGAGGTGAGGTAGTTGTAATCTGACGACCTTAAGAAGCCATAACCATCGGGCATAATTTCTAAAACACCTTCATTGATGATTACGTTGTCAAAGTCAAAGGCAGAGTCTGAATTTCTCGGTTTAGAATTTTTATCCGGGCGGATGGATTTGGGCTCGCTTCTTTGCTCGTTTTCTGGATTATCTTTTGGCGAAGTTTCGATAACATGTTTTGCCCTTGCTCTTGGCGCTTCTTCTTTTGATGGGTTATCGAATAAAGAAACTTCTTCTGCAGGGCTAGTGCTTTTTCTTTCTACCGGTTCTGCTTTAGAAACAAGTGTTCTAGTCCTTTTCTTTATTTTCTCTTCTTTAGGCAGTTCTTCTTCCACAACCTCGCCAGAACCTCTAGCAGCGGTAATCAAATCTTGTTGTTCGCCAATTTTAGCTATCAAATCGGCCTTACGCAAAACATCGGTATCTTCTACTCCAAAACTTTTTGCGATTTCACGAAGCTCTGAAACAAGCTTGTCGTTCAATTCGGTTTTATTAAACATTAATATGAATTATTGTCAAGGGATTAAAATATGATTTATCCATTTTGACTAGGTAAACAGTTAAAATCTTAGTGTGAATTTATTTGTTTGACTTAATCCGTAGAAAAAGGATAAATTGAGATTATGGTGCAATAATATAGAATTATTTGTAATTAAAAAACTTTTTAAACTTTTTTTTAATCAATATAAATTTTATCACTTTTGGGGATAATCCAGAATCGCTAAAATGACCCGTAAAGAACTGATAAAACAAATAAAAACCAAAAGATCTTTTTTATGTATAGGTTTAGATTCTGATATTAACAAAATCCCCAAACATTTGCTTGCTTTTGAAGATCCTGTGTTTGAGTTTAACAAGCAAATCATTGATGCCACTAAACATCTTTGCGTTTCTTATAAAATAAATACCGCTTTTTATGAGTGTAGGGGGCTAGCCGGGTGGAGGTGCTTGGTAAACACTTTCAATTATTTGCCAAAAGATATTTTTTCTATAGCCGATGCCAAGCGTGGCGATATTGGGAACACATCTAGTATGTATGCTGATGCTTTTTTTGATAAAGAAAGCTCTGGTTTAAGTTTCGATTCTGTAACCGTTGCGCCATATATGGGGGCAGATTCTGTAAAACCTTTTTTAAAGTATAGTGATAAATGGGTGGTTTTGCTTGCATTAACTTCTAATGAAAGCGCTAAAGATTTCCAATTTTTAGAGAGCAAATCTGGGTTTTTATTCGAAAACGTATTGGTAAAATCTCAAGAATGGGCAAATGAAGAAAACATGATGTACGTAGTTGGGGCTACAAAAGGTAAGGCTTTCGCCGATATTAGAAAACTGGCCCCCAATCATTTTTTGTTAGTCCCGGGTATTGGTGCGCAAGGCGGATCTTTAAGAGATGTTTGCCAATACGGCATAAACAAAGATTGCGGATTGATCGTAAATTCTTCCAGAGCCATTATTTACGCTTCTAATGGGGAAGATTTCGCCAATGCCGCAAGAAATGAAGCCGAGAAATTACAATTAGAGATGGCAATAGAAATTGAAAAGATCGGCTTTTAAAATTAAACAGAAATAATTTATACGTAGCTGTTTAAGCTAAAACTAAGGCTTATTAGCTTTGTAACGCTTATCTGGTGTGCCATCCTTTTTTAATGGGCCGGTTTTGGCAGCATTTGATTTGTATCTTTTATCTGGCGTACCGTCTTTTTTTAACGGAACTGTTGGTTTGGCAGCGGTCTTTGTAACTTCCGCAGATTTTACAGTAGTTTTATTGGGGTTTGTAACTGTTTTTTTAGTTGCGTCTTTTTTGGCCGTTATTGCAGGTTTAGCCATTTCGGTTTTTTTCTCTACTTTTTTAGTGATAGGTTTTGTGGCTTTTGTTTGCGCATAAGAAACACCTAAGCCCATAACAGCTACCAGTGCAAGCATCAATAGTTTTTTCATGATTTTTAAATTTTAATTATTTGCGTTACCAAAAATATATTCGATTTTGTGAGTTTTTAGTTTGTTAAAAACGGAATATATGAGTTTAAAATTGCAGGGAGATTAAAATAATTATTCTGTTTTTTCAACCACAACCGCAGTACCATAAGCAAGTACCTCTGTTAAACCGTTCATTACTTCATTTGCGTCGTATCGCATATTTATAATGGCATTGGCTCCCATTTGTTGCCCGTGTAAAATCAACAATTGTAAGGCTTCTTCCCTTGCCTTTTCGCAAAGCTCTGTAAAAATGGCGCTTCTGCCACCAAAAATGGTCATAAAACCACCAGCCATGTTTCCCAGTACGCTTCTTGATCTTACGGTTATCCCTCTAACCAAACCTAGCTGTTTGGTAATTTTATAACCTTCTAAATTTGTGCTTGTTGTAATTAGGATATGTTGATCCATAATAAATGATCTAAATGAAAAGGCAATTTAATACGTTTTATTATGGCACTGATAATTTACCATACCCAAATATATTATTTTGGAAACGAATAGCCAAATCACTTTTGGGTTAAAAAAATTAGGGCAAAAAGCTTTGGCTTTAAATGGATAAATTTAGATAATGAAAAATATAGCAAAATAATTTTAACCGATGATAAAAAGCAAATTGGTTGTTTAAAAGAAAGACTTAAGTTTTTAGCCCCGATAGCAATGGATACCTGCCTGTGGATAAGGCATTGTGGCGTATGAATGGATAGCGGGAACAAGCTCCATAAACCTGCAAACATAAACCGCTTCAAAAAAACAAAACCTTGTATTTTCTTATGCTTATCTTTACCGCCGAATGAAATTTAGTAAATACCACATTGTGCCCCAATTAAAAAGGGCCTTAGAGGAGTTGGAGTATAAAAAGCCAACCGACATTCAGTTTAAATCTATCCCTCAAATTTTATCTGGTCAGGATATTTTGGCGATTGCGCAAACCGGTACCGGTAAAACGGCTGCTTTTGCTATTCCGTTGATCAGTATGCTGCAATCGAGTATTGGCCGTAATCCTGATCAAAATGTTAAAGCGGTTGTGATGGTACCAACCAGAGAACTTGCTTTGCAAATTGAAGATGTTTTTAATGAGCTGGGAAAATATACCGATATAGAAACGATAGCGATCTTTGGCGGCGTTGATATTGACCCTCAAGTAGAGAGATTGAGAAAAGGGGTAGATGTGCTGATCGCAACTCCGGGCAGAATACAAGATTTGGTGCATAAAGGGCATCTGAACTTAAAGAAGATAGATTTTTTGGTTTTAGACGAGGCCGATCACATGCTCAATAAAGGTTTTTATCAAGATATTCAGCATTTGATACAATTTTTGCCAAAAAGGAGGCAAACCTTGTTTTTCTCTGCAACCATAGATGAGAACATCAAAGATTTGGCTTATGCGCTGGTGAGCAAACCGGTAAGGATCCAGATTTCGCCCAAGGACCCCGTTTCTAAAAATGTAGATCATGGTGTTGTTTTTGTTGATATGGACGACAAGCGGTTTTTTTTAGAGCGCATCATTAATGAGCATCCCGATAAAAAAATATTGGTTTTTGTGCGTACAAAGGTGCGGGCAGAGCGTGTTTTTAAAGCCATGGAGCGTGTGAATATTGTAACTGCAACCTTACATGGCGATAAAGAACAAGAAGCTCGTTTTTCTGTTTTGGAAGATTTTAGGGAAGGCAAAATTAAAGTGCTTATCGCTACGGATATTAGTGCCAGGGGCCTGGATGTTAAGGGTGTGCAATATGTGATCAATTACGATTTGCCAGATGTTGCCGAGAATTATGTGCACAGGGTTGGCAGAACGGGGAGGGGTAACAACCGAGGAAATGCGGTTTCTTTTTGTAGCGAGGAAGAAAAGCCTATTTTAGAAGAGATAGAAACTTACTTAACACAACCCATCAAAACGATGGCATTGAAGAAAACAGAATATGAAGAGACATTGGCCATTTCTGAGGCCAATCTAAACGATTGGAAATCATTGATCATAGAGGCCGAAGCACAAGCCAAAATCAAGAAAAAGAAGAAAAGATAAATTTTATTAAATGTATATCAAGGTTTTAGCAATCAATTTGAAATCTTGTTTAAGATAATGTTAAAAAATGATACCTTTGCGGCGGGTTAGTCTTCTACGACCAGCTCCTTCTGAACTCCCCCAGGGTGGGAACGCAGCAAGGGTAAGAGGTTGTAGCGGTGCGATAGAAGGGGCTAACCCACTTTTTTTTCTTTTCTTTAAAAAATCCAGATTTTTCTTTTTTTAACATTACTTCTACAAAAGACTGTTAGTTGCCTGTCATTTCCTAAATATTCATTTATATTTGGCTCATAATGGTAAGCTTATTGAAGCTTAATTAACAAATAATCAAATTTAAAAATAGAATTATGAAATTTTTTATTGATACCGCAAATCTGGATGAGATTAAACAAGCTCAAGATTTAGGAATATTAGATGGCGTAACTACCAACCCAAGCTTAATGGCCAAAGAAGGCATTACGGGTGATGAAAACGTAATGAAGCATTACAAAGCCATTTGCGAAATTGTTGATGACAATGTGAGTGCTGAGGTAATCTCTACCGATTTTGACGGGATGGTTAAAGAAGGGGAGAAATTGGCCGCTTTAAACGATAAAATTGTTGTTAAAATACCGATGATCAAAGATGGTGTAAAAGCGTTGAAGTATTTTAGCGATAAAGGCATCAGAACAAATTGCACCTTGATATTTTCTGCCGGCCAAGCTTTATTAGCGGCAAAAGCAGGGGCAAATTACGTTTCTCCTTTTTTGGGAAGGTTAGATGATATAGGTGCGGATAGCTTAGGATTGGTAGAAGATATTCGCCTGATTTTTGATAACTACGGTTATGAAACGGAAATCTTAGCGGCATCTATCAGAAACTCTACCCATATTGTAGAATGTGCCAAAATTGGTGCCGATGTGATGACGGGCCCTTTAAGTTCTATCTTAGGATTGTTGAAACATCCGTTAACTGATAATGGTTTAGCCCAATTTTTGGCAGATCATAAAAAAGCTGCTGGTAAGTAGTTTTAAAAGCATCATAAAATGAGCGTCCTTGAATTAAATTTAAGGATGCTTTTTTTATGGAAGAATTACAAACACTCAAATTTATATCCTTCTTTTTGCCAAATCTCCAATGCTTTGGGTAACACATATTCTAACCTGTCCCAAGCTTTCAAACTATCGTGAAACACAACGATAGAACCGTTTTCTGTATGTTTAATCACGTTCTTTAAACATTTTTCTGGAGAAAGATGAATGTCAAAATCGCCACTTAAAACATCCCACATAATTATAGAGTATTGATTATTTAGTATTGAGTATTGAGAGCTTTGCAAATCATCTTGATTTTTTAAATTGTTCTCATATCTCTTATCTAATATCTCACATCTGATTTTTCTAATCTGCGAAAACTTAATCCTCCCATAAGGTGGCCTAAAAAGATTGGTTTGTGTTAATTCTTGGCATTTTTTAAAATTTTCTAGATAAACCTCATCGTTGGTGTTCCATCCCTTTAAATGGTTAAAAGTATGGTTACCAACGGCATGTTCATCGGCTTTAAGCAGTTCAAAAATTTCTGGATGTTTGGTGATATTATCGCCGATGCAAAAGAATGTGGCTTTGGCATTGAAGTTTTTTAAAGTTTTTAATACCCAAGGTGTAACAATTGGTATAGGGCCATCGTCAAAAGTGAGAAAAATGGTTTTATTAACTCTGCTTTTGTTCCAGATTAAAGATTTTGGATAGATTTTTTTTAAAAGAAACGGAGTTTTTACAAGATACATAGCCTAAAGAACTAAAGTATATATAAATTTATAAACTGAAAGAATTAATCATAAAAATGAAATATACAAAACTAAAAATACTCTTCTTTTGCTTTTTAGGAACAACCATTGGCACTAAAGCTTTTGCCCAAGAGACCGAAGTGATCACTTTGCAACAAGCCGTAGAAAAAACCTTAGCTAATAATTTACAAATTAAACAAGCCCAATACCAAGCTGCCATAACAGATGAAAATTTGAAACAAACTAAATATGAGCTTTATCCTAATGTTACTTCAAACGCTTCGGCAAATAGGCAATTTGGTTTGTTTTTTGACCAACAATCTGGCAGGTTGCTTAACTCAAGCGTAGATCAGGTTAACGGAAGAATAAGCTCTTCAGTGGTTCTTTTTGGCGGCGGTACATTAATGAACCAGATTAAACAGAATAAAGCTTTTTTGATGTCTGATAAGAGCAATATCGAAAAGATGAAAAACGATCTTTCTTTATCTGTTGTTAATACCTACCTCCAAATTTTAAACAACCAAGATTTAATAAAGGCTAGCAGGCAGCAATTAGACTTATCTAACCAGCAATTGGGTGTTGCGCAAAAGAACTTTGATGTTGGCAACAATACACAAGCAGATCTTTCACAAGCAAAAGCACAGGTGGCAAATAACGAACTGAGTTTAACAAATGCACAAAATGCGTATGAGCTTTCTGTTTTAAACCTAAAGCAGTTGATGGAAATGAACCCAGAACAGAACATTACGGTTCAAATACCGGCGATAGCTGATCCAGAGAACATTAAAAATAATTATACAGGTTATGATGTTTATACAAAAGCGGTAGTTAATTATCCCGATGTAAAATTAGCAGAGTATAATACCGAGGCTTTCAAATACGGAATTAATGTTGCAAAAGGGAATCTTTACCCATCGTTAAGTTTTGGTGGGGGTTTATCTACTGGTTATTCTAGCTCTGTGCCCTCCTCGTTTAATGATCAAATTACCAATAGAAACTTTGGCCAATATTTAGGTTTTAATCTTTCTATCCCAATTTTCAATAACTATAGAAATAGGGCCAATTATAACATAGCCAAAATTAGGTACGATAATGCAAAAGCTGCCGAGCAGTTGGCAAAAAATAATCTGAACAAGATTATTAGCCAAGCGGTACAAGATTTAAAATCTGCCATCAAAAGTTACGATGCAACAAAAAGTGCATTTAATTCTTCTAAAGAAGCTTTTAACGTTATCAAACAACGTTATGAGGTTGGTTTGGTTAACGTTATCGAGTTAAACACTTCTCAAACAAACTATAATAAAGCCGAGTTTGACTTTATCCAAGCCAAATACAATGTTATTTTTAGACAAAAAGTAATCGATTTTTATTTAGGAAACCCTTTAACACTATAAATTTTAAACAAAAATTAATAATCATATAACATGAATAAGACGCTTAGAAATGTACTCATAGGAGTTGGTGTTTTACTGGTAATCGTAATTGTTGCCAATAAAATGGGCTGGATAGGAAAAAGCAAAACGGTACAGGTTGCAGTAACCAAATCAGAACAGAAAGATATCATAGAAACAGTATCTGCAAGTGGTAAATTACAACCAGAAGTAGAGGTAAAATTAAGCCCCGAGGTTTCTGGAGAGATTGTAGAGCTTGCCGTCAAAGAAGGAGATGCAGTTAAAAAAGGTCAGTTGCTTTGCCGTATAAAACCAGATATCCTAGTTTCTGGTTATGATAGAACCGTTGCTTCTTATAATGCCCAAAAAGCATCTGTGGCAAGCGCACAACAACAAATTGTACAGGCAGAGGCCAATTTAAAAAATGTTGAATCTAAGTTTAAAAGAAGTCAAAAACTTTATAAAGACAAAGTAATCTCTGCCGCTGAGTTTGATGCGGCACAGGCAGAATATTTAACCTCAAAATCTAACTTAGAATCGGCAAAGCAAGCTTTAATTGGTGCCAAGTTTGGTTTAGAACAATCTGGTGCGGGTGTGAAAGAAGCTAGCGATAACTTAGCCAGAACTAATATTTTTGCCCCTGTTGATGGTATCGTATCTAAACTTTCTGTAGAATTGGGCGAAAGAGTTGTAGGAACCGCACAAATGAGCGGTACAGAAATAATGACCATCGCAAATTTGAGCAGTATGGAAGTTAATGTTGATGTGAACGAAAATGACATAAACCGTTTAAGTTTAGGTGATACTGCCGTGATTGAAGTGGATGCGTTTATGGATAAAAAATTTAAGGGCATAGTTACAGAAATTGCCAGCTCTGCAAATGTGGTGGGTACTACGGCAGATCAGGTTACCAATTTTGCCGTTAAAGTGAAGATCTTACAAGATTCTTATAACGATCTAACAAATAAAGGAAACTCAAATTCTCCTTTCCGCCCAGGATTATCTGCAACGGTTGATATCCAAACAGAAAGAACAAAAGGCTTGGTTGTTCCGATACAATCTGTTACGATAAGGGAAGACGATAATGCCAAGGATAAAAGCAGTACAGTTGATGGGCCTAAAAAAGATGAGGGAGAGCAAAAGAAAAGCGATAAAAACAAGCCAAAGGCCAAAGAATATGTATTTGTGGTTGATGGTAATAAGGTTAAACAAGTTGAGGTTAAAACTGGCATTCAGGATGATCAGAATATCATTATCCTTTCTGGGTTAAAAGCTGGGCAACAAGTTGTTAGCGCACCTTATGCTGCTATTTCTAAAACATTAAAAGACAAAATGGATGTTGAAGTGGTTGATAAATCTAAACTTTTTACTGCAGATAAGAAGTAATAAATCGTTTTAAATTGATTATTTTGTCCCAATCCGATATTTAGGATTGGGATTTTTTTTTGGATAAAATCTTAAAAAACCGATTTGAATTATTATCATTTTGATATGGAAGATAGCGTAAATAAAATAGCCGTTATTGGGGGAGGGAGTTGGGCAACCGCCATCGTAAAAATTTTATCAGATAATCTAAAAGAAAAAGAGATTTTTTGGTGGATGCGAGATGAAGCTTCCGTGAGGCATATTTGCAAATACCAACATAACCCTAATTATCTTTCTTCCGTAGAGATTAAGGTAAAGCCAGAAAACATTTCTACCAACGTTAAAGATGTGATTTCTAAAGCAGATATGGTTTTGCTTAACGTACCCGCCGCTTTTTTAAAGGAAGCATTAAAGGATATTACCGCTGATGATTTAAGGGGCAAAAAAATCATATCGGCCATTAAAGGCATTGTACCAGATGAAAACCAGATCATAGGCGAGTTTATGCACAGTCAATTTCAAATCCCCTTGGAAGATATTGTTGTGATAAGCGGCCCTTGCCATGCCGAGGAAGTAGCCTTAGAGAAATTGAGTTATTTAACCATTGCCTGCCAAGATATGAACCTAGCTTGTAGGTTTGCACAATTGATCAACACCAGGTACATAAAAACCAACAGTTCTGATGATATTTACGGTACAGAGTATGGAGCCGTTTTAAAGAATATTTATGCAGTTGCAAGTGGTATTTGCCATGGCGTTGGTTTTGGGGATAATTTTCAGGCGGTTTTGATCTCTAATGCGATAAGGGAAATGAGCCGTTTTGTAGATGCGATCCATCCGATCAACCGTGATATAAAAGAATCGGCTTATTTAGGAGATTTGCTGGTAACTTCTTATTCACAATTTAGCCGTAACCGTACCTTTGGTAACATGATAGGGAAGGGCTACACCGTAAAATCTGCACAGTTGGAGATGAATATGATCGCCGAAGGATATTATGCCGTAAATTGTATCCATCAAATCAATAAAATACATAAAGTAAATATGCCTATTGCCAGGGCGGTTTATGCCGTTCTGTACGATAAACACGCTCCAAATATCGAAATGAAGTTATTGGCCGATGAGCTTTCTTAGAAAGTGGTTTTAAACCCTTAATTCTTTTAAAGATATATAAAACTTATGGCCGTTTTAAATATGGCAATTGGCAGGTAATCTTTTTTTGTCTTATCCTTCAACTCCGCTCAGGAGGGCAAAAAAAAATTGCTCAAGTTACAGGCGGGGATGCCACTCCAATCGTTAACGCTCTTGTTTTACTCAAAAGAATACTATTCTAGATATTAGGTTTGTAGTATTAAGCTTTATGCCTTTAGCTTCAGCTAATTCTTCTGATATTTATTGATGCCTAGCTTCCAGATTCTTAGCAATATCGTTGATAGATAAACCTTTCTCTTTCAATAAAACCAATAGGTGAAAAAGCAGATCAGAGGATTCGTTGATTAAATCCGTTTCGGTTTCGGCCAATGCCGCAATTACGGTCTCAACACCTTCTTCGCCCACTTTTTGCGCAATTTTGTTTAAACCTTTTTCTCTTAAACTATTAACATAAGATTTAGCCGAGGGATTTTTATATCTATCGTTGATGATATTTTCTAATTGGAAAATAAAATTCTGGTTAAAATCCGTATCAAAACAGCTCCTCGTACCTTTATGGCAGGTTGCCCCAACCGGTTTAACTTTTATTAAGAGCGTATCATTATCGCAATCTAAAGCAATTGATCTTACATTTAAAAAGTTGCCACTTTCTTCTCCTTTTGTCCATAAGCGGTTTTTGGTTCGAGAGAAAAAAGTAACTTTTTGTTCTTTTTCGGTTTTTTGGTAAGCTTCTTCGTTCATGTAGCCTAACATTAAAACCTCTAAAGTTTGCTCATCCTGAATGATCACAGGCACTAATCCGTTGCTCTTTGTAAAATCTATTTTCACTAATTAATTTTTAAATTTTTGTTTAAAATCTTTAAACGTTAATATATTAGTTTTATCAAATGGGTTTAAAACTAATAAATCGTTGTCTCCAGTAATTATATAATCTGCTTTGGCATCTTTAGCTAAGGCTAAAATAAAATCATCTTTTTCATCTCTACAAATTGATATCGAAGATTCAACTTTAATAACTTCTAAATAATTCTCAATCAACTCTGTAAAAGCATTGATTTTGTTGAATTAAAGTATTTTATAAATTTTGGTCGATTTATTACTTCAATTATGCTAATAACTCTTCACTACAAACTAATTTAATTTTATGAGATTTTAATTAAATCATCTAGCCAAGATAACTCTCTAGAAATTAAGAAACTAATCCAAAGGTTAGTGTCAATTATAACTATTGGCTGTTTTACTTTCATGCCTCTTAGTTCTTGCTTTTTCAACTTCCTTAGTTATTTCTTCGATGCTAGGAGTTTCATTAGACCTCAAGGTATTCAAAAGATTATCTAAAGATTTTTTTGATTTGCTTATCGTAATCAAATTCATATCCGCTAAATCTTGTAATAACTTTTTAGCTTTTGGGTTTATGAGTTCTACAGTAAATGTTTCCATGTTTAAAGATAAAAAATTAAATCCTGATTTCTATTTGGTTATTCTTTAATAGTTGTTTTAATTCTGGGATTAAGATTTCGCCATAATGGAAAACGGAAGCGGCCAAAGCAGCATCAACATCACTTTTTTTGAAAACATCAATAAAATCTTGACTACAACCAGCTCCGCCTGATGCGATTACGGGGATTGAGACCATATCATTTATTTCCTTTAAAAGAAGGTTGTCAAAACCAGATTTTGTGCCATCCTTATCCATAGAGGTCAATAAAATTTCTCCTGCTCCACGTTGCTCTGCTTCTTTGATCCAATTTTGGGTTTTTAATGCTGTCGCAATTCTGCCACCGTTTAGATGTACAAAATCCCCAGAAGATAAATGTTTAGTATCAACAGCCAAAACCACAAACTGAACACCAAAAGCATCGGCCAGCTCATTGATCAATTCTGGTCTCCTTACCGCTGCTGAGTTGATAGAGATTTTATCTGCACCAGCATTTAATAAAGCTTCGGCATCTTTTAGTTCTGTGATCCCACCTCCAATGGTAAATGGAATGTTTATTTGCCTAGCCACGGATTTTACCATTTCAATGGTGGTTTTTCTTTTTTCATGGGTTGCGGTAATATCCAAAAAAACCAACTCATCCGCTCCCTGGTTAGAATATTGCCAAGCCAATTCAACGGGGTCGCCAGCATCACGTAAATCAACAAAGTTTATACCTTTAACAGTACGCCCGTCTTTTACGTCTAAACAAGGGATAATGCGTTTACTTAACATTTAGATAGAAGATAAACGCTGCAAATTCCAATTTTTTATTTCATCTATAGAAATGCGGTTTTCATAAATAGCTTTGCCAACTACGCAAGATTCTATTTTATAATCGTTTAATTCCTTAATGTCATCCATAGAGCTGATGCCTCCGGAAGCTATTAGCTTAATGAAAGGTGAGTGGGCTAATAATTTTTTGTAAAGATCTACCCCTGCACCCCCCAGTTTCCCGTCTTTATTAATATCGGTACATAAAAAACGGTAAAAACCAAGTTGTAAGCATTTATCAATGTAATCCATCAATTTTATCGGTGAGCTTTCCATCCATCCAGAATATTTGATAACCTCATCTAAAACATCAACAGCTACCACAACCTGATCGCTACATTTAGTTTTATTACATATCTCGTTACTCAGTTCTTCTAAAAAAGTAGGGTTTGTAATAGCTTGCGTACCAACAATAACCCTGTGAATACCAGCATCTATCAACTCTTTAACTTTATCGATACTTCTAACACCACCACCATACTGAACCTTCATTTCGGTTTTTCTGATGATATCGAACAAATATTTTTGGTTGCTGAAATCGCCTTTGGCCCCGTTTAGATCTATGATATGGACAAACTCTGTCCCGTTAGATTGGTAAGTTTCAATTTGTTCTTCTAAAGAAACTTCATATTGTGTTACTTGGTTATAATCGCCTTCTACCAAACGAACTATTTTTTGGTTTAAAACGTCAACAGCGGGAATAATGTACATTTTATAGTTTTAAGTTTGCGAAATTTTTAAGGAGCGTTTCTCCGGCCTTGCCAGATTTTTCTGGATGAAACTGTACTCCGTAAAAGTTATCTTTTTGTATGCTTGCGGAAAATTTTATTCCGTAATTACAATACGAGATGGTAAATTTAGAATTAAATTCTATAAAATAGGAATGCACAAAATAAAAATATGCCCCATCTACTATTGTGTTAAATAATTGATTTTCTTGTGTTAAAAAAACTTTGTTCCATCCCATGTGAGGAATTTTCTTTGAGGTTTCTTCTTTAAATTTTAACGTTTTAACAGGTATTATCTTCAACATTTCAGAATCCCCTTCTTCAGAAAAATCTGTTATCAGCTGCATCCCAACACAAATACCGAGAACCGGTTTCTTTAAGCTTTTTATTTTTGGAACCAAACCAGTATCCATTAGTTTTTTCATTGCGGCACCGGCATGTCCAACCCCGGGGATAATGATCCTCTCATACAAATCAAATTCAGGTTCTGAATTGATCATGCCATATTCTAAATTCAATCTCTCTAATGCGGCGGTTAAAGAAAAAATATTACCGGCTCCGTAATTTACAATTCCTATCATTTTTTAATGTTGTGTTGTGTAGGGGTAATCATTGGATTATCCCAATTATACGGATAACCTAAAGGATAACCCAAAGGTTATCCCTCAAAATTATCTGGATAACCCAAGGGTTATCCCTACAATATTCCTTTTGTACTGGGCAACCTCATATTATTGATATCTCTTTTAACGGCCATTTTAATGGCTTTTGCAAATGCCTTAAATATCGCTTCAATTTTATGATGCTCATTATCGCCTTCTACTTTGATGTTTAAATTAGATTTTGAGGCATCAGAAAAAGATTTGAAAAAATGATAGAACATTTCGGTTGGCATATCGCCAACTTTCTCTCTTTTAAATTCTGCGTCCCAAACTATCCAGTTTCTTCCACCAAAATCTATGGCAACTTGTGCTAAACAATCATCCATCGGTAAACAAAAGCCATAGCGTTCAATTCCTTTTTTATCGGCTAAAGCCAAAGCAAAAGCTTCTCCCAAGGCAATTCCGGTATCCTCAATGGTATGATGCTCATCAATATGTAGATCTCCCTTGGTATGTACGGTTAGGTCTATGCCACCATGACGGGCGATTTGATCTAACATATGGTCAAAAAAGTTCAATCCTGTTTTAATATCTGCATTACCTTTTCCATCCAAATTTATTTTGATGAGGATGTCTGTCTCATTTGTTTTACGGATATGTTCTATTTTGCGATCCCCAACTTTTAGAAATCTGTAGATTTCATCCCAATCTGAAGTTTCAAGTGCTAAAACTTCTTTTAGATTATCGGTTTTATTTTGGGCTTCGGTTGCACCCAAATCAGGGTTATTGTTTAACCAAATGGCTTTTGCGCCTAGGTTTTTAGCCAGAACAACATCATTTAAACGATCGCCGATAACAAAAGAATTGGTTAAATCGTATTTATCGGCATCAAAAAAATGAGTTAGCAAAGCGGTTCCTGGTTTACGGGTTGGTGCATTGTCTTTTGCAAATGTTTTATCTATTATTATTTCGCTAAAGCTGATGCCTTCATTTTTAAGGGTTTGTACGATGAAATTTTGAACCGGCCAAAAATTTTCTTCAGGATGGGCGGGTGTTCCCAAACCATCTTGATTGGTTACCATTACTAATTCATAATCGGTTTCTTTCACGATTTTTGATAGGTTACTAATGGCACCGGGGTAAAAAACCAGTTTATCAAAAGAATCAATTTGCTCATCTGCAGGCTCAAGAATAAGCGTTCCGTCTCTATCTATAAAAAGTAATTTAGTCATTTTTCAATTTTTTTAAGCTGTTGATCATCGCTTTATTTTCTTCGTTTGTACCAACTGTAATCCTTAAACATCCTTCGCAAAGTTCCACTTTATTTCTGTTCCTCACTATAATTCCTTCTTCTGTCAAATATTTATAGATCCCGTCTGCATCAGCAGTTTTCACTAAAATAAAATTTGCGTCTGATGGATAAATATCAATTACAAAATCAAAATTCTTTAATGCTAAAACCAAAGCATCACGTTCTTTTAAAATTTCTTTGATCCAATTGTTAACTTGTTCTACATTTTGTAAAGCTTCTAAAGCTAATTCTTGTGAGGCTTGGTTAATGTTATAAGGCGGTTTAACACGATTAAAAACCTCGATTATTTCTTCGCTTGCAAAAGCCATCCCAACCCTTAGAGCTGCTAATCCCCATGCTTTTGATAAAGTTTGTAAAACCACCAAATTGGCATATTCCGTTAGTTCTTGGATAAAAGTTTTTTGTCGTGAAAAGTTGATATAAGCCTCATCAACCACCACAATCCCGTTAAAATTGGCCAAAAGCGTTTCAATATCTTCTCTGTTGATAGAATTACCTGTTGGGTTATTTGGCGAGCAAATGAAGATCAACTTTGTGTTTTTATCAATTGCTTCTGCAATCTTTTCTAAATTAAGTTGGAAATCTTCAGTAAGATTTACTCTTTTTATCCCAACAT
The DNA here is from genome assembly GCF_016623585.1 of Pedobacter segetis. Lineage (GTDB taxonomy): Bacteria > Bacteroidota > Bacteroidia > Sphingobacteriales > Sphingobacteriaceae > Pseudopedobacter > Pseudopedobacter segetis. The sequence continues at coordinate 92,203 of NZ_JAEHFY010000006.1, read as the reverse complement.
CATTAATATTTGCCGAGACTTCATACATCCCATAAGTAGGGGGTACAACGATTACGTTATCAACCCCGGGATTACAAAAGCTTCTTAATAAAATATCAATGGCTTCATCGCTACCGTTCCCTAAAAAAATATTTCTGGCCGGCACACCTTTAATTTCGCTCAGGCGCATCTTTACGGCATAGGCCATTGGATCTGGGTAACGATGATAATCTTTAGAAAGTGGCGATCCAAACGCATTTTCATTGGCATCTAAGTAAATGGAAGCTTCCCCTTTAAACTCGTCTCTTGCAGAAGAATAAGGTTTTAGGTTTTTTATATTTTCTCTTAAAATTTTATCTAATTCAAACATTTTTTTGAGTTCATTAGTTGAAATAGTTCATTAATCATTAGTTAAAAACCAGTTTAAGCGTCTTGATTCTTGATACTTGTTTCTTGAATCTAAGTCAGTCTAACAGATACCGCATTTTTATGAGCCTGCAATCCTTCAATTTCTGCCAAAGTCTCAATTGTTTTCCCTAAATTTTTTATGCCGCTTTCGCTGATGTGCTGGAACGTGATTTTTTTTACAAAAGAATCTAAAGAAACACCAGAATAAGAGCGGGCATAAGCACTTGTAGGTAAAGTATGGTTTGTGCCACTGGCATAATCTCCGGCACTTTCTGGGGTTAAATTCCCTGCAAAAACAGAACCTGCATTGATTATTTTATTTGTAATGGGTTTCCAGTTATCAGTTGCCAAAATCAAATGTTCAGGTGCATATTCATTACTGAAATCTATGGCTTCTTCTAAATCTTTAACCAGAACAGTATATGAATTTGCCATGGCCTTTGCGGCAATTTCTTTTCTCGGCAGTATATTTAATTGTTTTTCTAATTCAATTTGTGTTTGATCGATGGTTGCTTGGGAGATACAAACCAAAACAGATTGACTATCAACGCCATGTTCTGCTTGGGCCAATAAATCTGCAGCCACAAAAACAGGATTTGCCGTTTCATCAGCAATTACCAAAACTTCCGATGGGCCAGCGGGCATATCAATAGCGGTATTTGTGGTAGATTGTACCAAGGTTTTTGCCATGGTAACAAATTGGTTTCCCGGGCCAAAGATCTTATCAACTTTTGTGATGCTTTTTGTGCCGTAGGCCATTGCAGCCACGGCTTGGGCACCGCCAACTAGATATATTCTATCAATTTCCAATAATTGGGCAACATAAGCCAAATAGCCATTTACCTCTCCGCTTTTTTGCGGGGGCGAGCAAACCACAATTTCTTTACAGCCTGCAATTTTTGCCGGGATGCCCAACATTAAAAAAGTACTTGGCAAAACAGCCGTTCCGCCCGGGATATATAAACCTACTTTTTCAATTGCCCTTACTTCTCTCCAACAAGTTACGCCCGTTGTAGTTTCTACCTTTTCTTCTTTTGATATTTGCGTTTGGTGAAATTTTTTGATGTTTTGATAGGCGATGTTGATGGCGTCTTTTACTTTTGGAGAGATAGTTGCGGCTAATTCATCTATTTTATTTTTATCGATAAACAAACTATCCAACGCAACTCCATCAAATTTTTGGGCGAAAGATTTTAAAGCTCCATCACCTTTTGCTTTTACCTCAGAAATTATATCTTCTACTGTTCCACGAATGTTATTGTTAGCATCAACATTCCTTAGGACCAATTTCTGAATAGCTGCTTTGCTTAAACCTGAAAAAGAATATTGCCTCATCCTAAATCCTTCTCCAAAAGATAAAGACTTTTGATTTGATTTTTGGTCATTGATTTTTTCCATTTTTTATTTGCGTTAACGATAGAAACGACAGCTTTTTTTGGTGCTTTAACCTTAAACTCCGCTGAGGCCGACAACAAAAAAACTATAGTGGATAAGCCCGCTTGTTCGGGCAGGCGTGTTAAAACGCCCAAATACTATATTAAATAATGTTTCTATTTTATAAAATATAAAAACGTTTTAAAAGTTTTTGATACTTGATGCTAAAATCTTGATTCTAAATAATCTTGGTACTATAAAATTATCTTCTCTATCGGCATTACCACAATTCCTTGTGCGCCAGCGGCTTTTAACTCGTTGATGTGGCTCCAGAAATCGCGTTCTGGTATTACGGTATGTACGGCAACCCAACCTTCTTCTGCCAAAGGCAAAACCGAAGGGCTTTTAACCCCTGGCAATAAATTTAGAATTTTATCGAGATTTGATTTTTCTACATTTAAGACCACATATTTGGTTTCTTTTGCCCGCATTACCGATTGTATGCGTTGCAATAATTCTAAAACTAAATGTTCATTTTCTATCCCTTTTCTACCTATTAAAATAGCTTCTGATGACATTACATCTGCAAAAGGTTTTAAGCCATTGCTACGTAAAGTGCCGCCTGTAGAAACAATATCAAAAATGGCATCTGCTAAACCTAAACCCGGTGCAATCTCTACCGATCCAGAAATGGTTTTAATATCGGCGTTAATTTTTTCTTTATCCAAGAATTTTTGAAGAATAACAGGGTAGGAGGTTGCAATAGCTTTTCCGCTTAAATCTGCAATGTTTTGATATTGATTGTTGTTTGGTACTGCGATTTTTAAGGTGCACTTCCCAAATCCAAGTCGTTGTAAATAAGCTACATCAACACCGGTTTCGGCAATTACGTTTTCGCCGACCAAACCAATATCGGCTATGCCGTCTTGCACATATTCTGGTATATCATCATCCCTTAAAAATAGGATTTCTAAAGGGAAATTAGAAACCGTGGATATTAGGGAACTTTTATAGTTTTCGAAGCTGAGGCCACAATTTTTTAGCAGTTCTACAGATTTTTCATTCAATCTGCCAGATTTCTGTATAGCGATTTTTAAAGTTTTCAAGATTTTTTGAGATTATAAATAAAAGACAAACAATTGAGAATTGAAAAGTTTTGACGTACAAAACAAACTATATAGCAACACCATAATGGTGATGATGTAGATGATGTGATGTGGCCAATTTTATTTTCATGTCTTTATAAATTTCTTTGGATAGAAATTGTGTTGCGCAAATATAATAACCAAAAAGGGATATGCAAGTTTTTGTAATGATAAAAAACCAGTATAAGGGAATTGATAAATTTTAGGCAGAAGTGATTTCTTAAGGTATTTAGTGAATTTTTTAAAAAAGGAGAGGTATCCTTTACTCTCCTTTTATGCTTTATAAATTTAGTTATGCATCATTTTTATAAACGATGCCAACTTTGCTTTCATCTCTCTTCTATCCACTATAAAATCTAGGAAACCATGTTCTAACACAAATTCTGAGGTTTGGAAACCTTTTGGCAGATCTTTTTTGATGGTTTCTTTGATTACCCTTGGCCCTGCAAAACCTATCAAAGCACCGGGCTCTGCAATGTTAATATCGCCCAACATGGCATAAGAAGCCGTTACCCCGCCTGTTGTTGGGTCTGTTAATAAAGAAATATAAGGGATTTTTGCTTGTGCTAACAAAGCTAATTTTGCCGATGTTTTAGCCATTTGCATCAATGAAAAAGCCGCCTCCATCATTCTGGCACCACCAGATTTAGAGATCATCAAAAAAGGGATCTTATTTTCGATACTATAATCAATACAACGGGCAATTTTCTCACCCACTACAGAGCCCATAGAGCCTCCAATAAAATTGAAATCCATACAGGCAATTACCAAGTCTTGGCCGTCTATTTTACCAACCGCCGCTCTTATTGCATCTTTTAAACCTGTTTTTTTGTAACTTTCTACCAGTCTATCCGGGTAAGATTTGTTATCTGTAAAATTTAAAGGATCGCCAGAGGTAAGGTTAGCAAAGAGTTCTATAAAAAAATTGTTATCAAATAAAACCTCAAAATATTCTTTAGACCCAATTCTTAAATGATAATCGCAATAATGACAAACGTATTTATTCTCTACCTGCTCTGAATAATGAAGTGCTTTTTTACAGTTTGGGCATTTGTTCCAAACACCATCTGGAGCTTCTTTTTTCTCTTCGGTAAGTGTAGAGATGCCTTTTGTGTTTCTTTTAAACCAAGCCATATTTTAAAATAGTGTGATGCAAAGAAACAAAAAAAATGCTGAAAAGCAGATGTTGTTCTATTTTCTGTTTTGTACATTAACCACCAAAAATCCAAGATTTGATAATTTTTTTTAACTTCGAGGCCAAGAAATAATTATAAAAATGAGTTTAAAAGATTTTAAAGGAGTTATTACAGGGGACCAAGTTCAAGAATTGTTTGAAATTGCAAAGAAACATCAGTTTGCGTTACCCGCTGTAAATATAATAGGAACAAATTCTATTAACGCGGTAATGGAAACCGCAAAGGCGGTAAATTCTCCGGTTATTATACAGCTATCTAATGGTGGCGCACAGTTTTATGCCGGTAAATCATTGCAAAACGACAAGTTACAAGCTTGTATTTTAGGAGGGATTTCTGCTGCGCAACACGTTCATTTGGTGGCAGAACATTACGGTGTGGCCGTAATTTTACATACCGATCATTGCGCCAAAAAATTGTTGCCTTGGTTAGATGGATTATTAGACGCTAGTGAAAAATATTTTGCCCAACATGGTAAACCTTTGTTCTCTTCTCACATGATCGATCTATCAGAAGAGCCCATTGAAGAAAACATAGAAATATGCAAAGGCTATTTAGAGCGCATGAGCAAAATGGGCATGACCCTAGAGATTGAGCTTGGTGTAACAGGGGGCGAAGAAGATGGGGTTGATAATACAGATGTTGATTCTTCTAAGCTTTACACCCAACCAGAGGAAGTTTCTTACGCTTATGAAGAGTTGAGCAAAGTAAGTGATAAATTTACAATTGCAGCAGCTTTTGGGAATGTGCATGGTGTTTATAAACCGGGTAATGTGAAGTTACAGCCAGTGATTTTAAACAATTCTCAAGAATATGTAAAAGAGAAATTCAATTTGGATGCTGAAAAGCCAATCAACTTTGTTTTCCATGGTGGTTCTGGTTCTTCACAAGAAGAAATTAGAGAAGCTATTTCTTACGGAGCTATAAAAATGAATATTGATACCGATATGCAATGGGCATTTTGGGAAGGGATCTTAAATTATTACAAAGCGAAGGAAGGTTATTTACAATCTCAGATCGGTAGCCCCGAAGGTAGTGACTCTCCAAACAAAAAGTATTACGACCCAAGAGTTTGGTTAAGAAAAGGAGAGGATCAGTTTGTGAAAAGATTGACTGATGCTTTTGAAGATTTGAATTGCATTGGAGTAAACCACAAACTATAGATTAATTATAGTTTTTATATCATGAAAAAAGCCAACCTGTTTAGGATTGGCTTTTTTGATTTTACATATTTTTTGCTCTATTAAGCAGCTAACTCGTTCTGATGATTGAAACCTTTCTTATCGTAAGCCTTTAGATCTTTTTTCAATAATTTTCTGGCAACGTGTATCCTTGTTTTTACCGTACCTATCGGAATATCAAGATGGTCTGCAATTTCATGGTACTTATAACCTTCAAAATACATGGTAAAAGGAACATAATATTCTTGCTGTAAAGAGTTTAGTGCTTTTTTAATATCATCCATGATAAACTTTTGCTCTCCACCGTTATTCATGGCACTGTAAGATAGTTGGGAAGAAGATATTTCATCTGTTTTGGTTACCAAAGAACTTATTTTAATAAACCTTCTATAATTGTTGATGAAAGTGTTTTTCATAATGGTGTAAAGCCATCCTTTTAAATTCGTTCCTTCTTTAAACTTATTGTAATAGGTTATTGCTTTAAGTAAAGTATCTTGAACTAAATCATTTGCATCGTCAGAATCGTGTGTAAAATGTAGTGCATAAACTTTTAATGAAGAAGATTGACGCATTACCAGCGTGTTGAATTCTATTTTAGTCATTTTGTTTAACCTTTTGTAATGTTTACTTAAACAAACTTAACTATTAAGTTTGATATTCACAAAACTTTGTTTAACTTTTTTGTGCTTTTTATTAAACATAATGTTTGAACGTATAAGTTCATCCCAAAAAATGTTCCATAAATTTTTGTTTAACCATTTGTGTGCAAAAAAAAGGGTAATAAGTTTTTTGTTTAAGCAACTTCCCTCATATCTACGGCAACTACCCTAGATACCCCCTGCTCTACCATGGTAACCCCATAAATAATATCGGTACTTGCAATGGTTTTTTTGTTGTGGGAAACCACAATGAATTGGGATTGATCAGAGAAAGTTCTGATGATGTTATTGAATTTATCAATATTGGTGTCATCTAAAGGTGCATCTACCTCATCAAAAATGCAGAAAGGAGCCGGTTTTAATAAATATAACGAGAATAAAAGGGCAGTAGCCGTTAAGGTTTTTTCGCCACCAGATAGTTGGTTGATTGATAGCGGTTTTTTGCCTTTTGGCTTTGCGATGATATCAATATCAGATTCTAATGGTGCATCTGGTTGCGATAAAATCAAATCACAGTTATCCTCTTCGTTAAATAATGATCTAAAAACTTTCATAAAATTTTCCCTAACACTAACAAAAGCCTGCATAAATTTTTCTTTTGCGGTATCATCAATCTCTTTAATAGTCTCTAGCAAAGATGATTTGGCCTCTAATAGGTCTTTCTTTTGGGCATTAATAAAAGTAAAACGATCCTCCATTTCTTTATAGGCCTCCATTGCCATCGGGTTTATGGGGCCAAAGTCGTCTAATTGTTTTTTAAGTTTTTCCACATCGGCTTTAACCTGCTCTTGGTTTTCATCTTCTGGCGGTTCATCATCTAAAATATCTTCAATCTCGATATTGAACTCTACGGCCAAACGTTCTTTTAAACCATTTAGCTCAATTTTTAGATTGTTCTTTTTATCTTTGATATCAGCCGCTAATTGCTCGGTAATATCTTTGTTTTTACGTAACTCACTGAGTTGGATCTCTAGTTCGTTTGTTTTTTCTTTATAGTTGTAATAGTCTTTCTCTGCTTCTTGTACCGCAATTTCCATCTCGTCTTTTTGTTGATACATGGCTATCAAATCTTCATCATCGTTATCTGTATGCTGCACCGTATCAAGGATGTTGGCTTTGGTTATGTCAAGATCAGATTGGTTCTTATTCAATCTGCTTTCTATGTTTTCTAATTGGCTTTCTCTATATTCTAGGTCTTTTTCTATGCCGTTAAGCTTGTTTTTTTGTTGATGGAATTTAAGGTTTTCTGCATTAAACGCAGAAGATTTTACCGTTAAAAATTCGCTCAACTCGGCGAAAGCCATTTGCTCTTCTTGGTATTGGTTATTTGAGGCTAGTTTTTGGGTTTTTAGTTCTTGTATCTTGGGATTGATCTTTAATATCTGGTGTTGGATGCCCAGTAATTTTTGTTCGATGTCTTTCTTGCGGTTTTGGCTGTTTTGCAAAAATGATAAGTATTGTTCTTGTTTGGTTTTAACCGATATTGATTCGTTTTGCAATAAATTCTGCTCTTTTCTGATATTTTGGATCTCTGTTATTTGGCTCGCAGCTTTTAAACTGTTTATTTTAAGGGTTTCTTCGGTAATTTTTTCTTTTAATTTTTCTGATGATGATGTGAGTATTTTTATTTCTTTTAATAGGTTATCCAGATTTTTTGCCCTGCCAATACGTTTGCCCTCAAATAAACCAACCGATCCGCCTGATAGTATATGGTTGCTCTTATAAAACTTACCAGATTTCCCGATCAAGATCACATCATCCTGATTGATTTCTGGGCCTAGGTTTTTGTAAATTTCATCATCAACCAAATACACGTTTTGCAGAAGATAGTTAGAAAGGTTATCAAACTTCTTATCCACATCTATTACATCTAATGCCGCAATGGCATTTTTGGGAGGATCAAAAGCAACTCGTTTCAAGTTTTTAAGGCTATCTAAGATAAAAAAATTGGCTTTTCCCCTTGCGGCGTTGCTCAATAAATTGATGGCAAAAATTGCCTCTTCAAAATCTTGGACCACATAGTAATTCATCAGATTTTCTAAATAACTTTCTATGGCAACCCGGTATTCTTCTTGGCAAAAAAGTATATCAGAAAGTAGGGGCGCATTTTTATTCCATTGGTTGTTTTTCTTTAAAAACCGTATAGATTCTGGAAAACCTTCCAGATTATCTACCATGCTTTTGGTTAGGTTGTACTCGTTTTGTTTGGCATCTAGTTTTCTGCTGTTTTGGTTAAGGTTTTCTTTGTTTTGGTTTACGTTCTCTTCTAAATCTTCAATTTGGGTTTTAAGGTTTAGTTCTTGTGTTTCTAGTGCTTCTAAAATTTTCTGTTTTTCTGATAAATTAATAGCTAGCATGGCAATGGCATTATTAAATTCATTCAGCTCATTTTCCCTGCTATTGGTATCCTCAAAATTTCTCTTACTTTCTTGCAATAGGGCTTCTTGTTGGATGTTTAGAATATCAGCCTCTTTTTCTATTTTGTAAAGCGTGTTCTGCAATTCGTTATTTTCTTTTTGCAAACTATCAACCTGGTTTTTTTTAGATTGCTGTTGTATTCTTAGTTCTTCAAGTTCTTCTTTTAATTCATTTAAGGCATTTGTAAGCTTTTTAAGGGTTTGTTCTTCTAAAACATAATCTTCGTGTAATCTTTTGATATTGTAATTGATGTGTATTTGTTGGTTCCTATCTTTCTCTGTTTCCTCTATAAGCCTTTTCTCTTTTTCTTGAAGGAATTTAAGCTGTTCGTTCTTTATTTTTTTTTCGCTTTCATAGGCCCTTATTTTTGCAATAAGATCATTGGTGGCTTTTTGCTGGGTAGAAAGATTTTTTTCTTTATTTAAGTTGTTAAACTTATGTTTTTGTATGGTTGCGTCCAGCTCGTCAATCTTAACGGCTAAATTATGCTTGCCCTGTGCTTGGCTCTCTTCTTGTTTTTCTAAAACGGCTAAAGAATTCTTAAAACCAACTATTTTAAAAGAGGCCAAAACCAGGCTCGAAATTTTATGCCTTTCTTTAACTTTATAATAACGTTCGGCTTTTTTTGCTTGGTTTTCTAGGGTTTTAAGGTTTTTTTCAATCTCGAATAATAAGTCTTCAACTCTGCTCAAATCGGTTTCTGTATCTTTTAAACGACTGAATGTTTGTTTCTTGCGTAGTTTGTATTTAGAAATCCCAGATGCTTCCTCAAACAAACTTCTTCTAGAGCCTTCTTTATTGGCAATAATTTCGTCTATCATTTTTAGCTCAATGATAGAATAAGAATCGGCACCAATGCCGGTATCCAAAAACAGATCGGTGATATCTTTTAACCGGCATTGTACATCGTTTAAACGATACTCTGATTCTCCGGTGCGGTATAATTTGCGGGTAACGGTAACTTGCGAAAATGCGGTTGGTAAAATGTTTTTTGTATTATCAAAAGTTAAAGAAACTTCGGCAAGATTGGCCTGTTTTCTGGTTTTTGTACCATTAAAAATGATGTTTTCCATTTTCTCTGAACGTAGCATCCTGGTGCTTTGCTCGCCCAAAACCCAACGTATAGCATCAACCACATTAGATTTACCACAACCATTAGGCCCAACAATAGCTGTTACGCCCTTGTTAAAGTTGATGGTGATTTTATCTCCAAAACTTTTAAACCCCTTAATCTCAAGTTTTTCTAACTGCATTTAAAATGGAAAAATAGAAGGGTTAAAATAAATAAATTTTAAAGAATATTTAACTAATGTAGGTTTATCTACAAAACGTTTAACTACCAAACCATAAATGGGCGCTAAATTTTTTAGAGAATGTGAATTGCGATTAATGTGCACTTAGCGGCAAAATATGTACGATAAATCAAATAATAGCTGCCATATTAAAATCGACCACAAAAAAAATAAGGACAAAAAAAACCGCTATCGATAGATAGCGGTTTTTGTAAAAATCTTTTAAGATTTTCAGAATTACATAGCTTTAGTAGTATCTACTTTTACCATTGAAGAATCACCAGCAACAGTATCAACAGCCATAGTATCAACAGTAATTGAATCCATAGAAGCTGAATCTTTAGTTTCGTTAGAAGCTTTGTTAGAATTACAAGCAACAACTGATAATGATAATGCTAGAGCGAAAAATCCGAATTTGAATAAGTTTTTCATGTTAATTTTTTTCTTTTTAATTTGTGATTAATTTCCCCTTTATACGCATAAAACAAAAAGGTAACCCACGTAACCGAAAAAAAATGTTTTTTTTGTTTTCGCCTTTAAAACAGCATTTTAGTTGATGGATAGAATTAATTGAACATTTTATTTTTTTTTATCGATTAAGGGTTACAATTTAGCGGAAATAGTATTAAACAGTGAGCAGCAAGACAAATTATTTTAAGCCAACAGATAACGAGATTATTTTAGGGATTCTTAATAATTCTTCTTCAACGCTTCAATATCTTTACAAGGCATATTTTCCGATGGTCTATCAATTGATCGTTAACAATAGTGGGAGCGAGGATGATGCTAAAGATGTTTATCAAGAAGGGATCATCATTCTTCATGATAAAATAAAAAGTGGTGATTTTGAATTGACCAGTAAATTAAAAACGTTCTTATATTCTGTTTGCAGAAGGTTGTGGCTTAAAAGGTTAAACCATAAAAGTAGGTATAACGAAAACATCAATGATTATGAAGATCATTTTTCGGTAGAGCAGGACCTGGTTAGCCATGAAGAAAAAGACCAGCAGTTTGTGATGATGGATAGCGCCTTGCAACAACTGGGCGAACCTTGTAAAACAATTATCGAGGATTTTTATATCCACAATAAATCGATGCAAGATATAAGTGAGAAATTTGGCTATACCAATGCAGATAACGCCAAAACCCAAAAGTATAAATGCCTACAAAGGTTAAAAAAACTATTTTTTAGTAAAGAGAATATATGAAAAGCGAGATTGATTTGATAAAGGAAATAGAAGCCTATCTGTTTAAGGAAATGGATGCCAAACAGGCCGCAGATTTTGAGGATGAAAGGATAAGCAACCCTTCTTTTGATAAAAAAGTTACAGAGCATTTCAATTTCTTGCAATCTTTAAAATCTTACGGAGATAAAAAGGCACTAAAAATACAGATGGGCAAAATCCACGAAGAAATTGATTTGGATGCCTTAAAGGAAGAATTTAACAAAGCACCATCTAAAATTATTTCTTTTTGGAGAAAAACCAAAAGGAGTTTAGCCGTTGCGGCAAGTATTGCCATTCTTTTTACCCTATCCACGTTATATTTTACGGGGCAGTTTGATGGGCAAAACCACGTATCTAATTACAGTGAGCTAAAAAGAGATATGGAAACCATTAAGCGCTCTCAAAGAGCACTTATAAACAATATAAATAGTAGCAGCAACCAACCGAGCGATAATAGCCAATATGGCGGTACGGGTTTCGCATTGTCTTCTAACGGGTATTTGGTAACCAATTACCATGTTGTTAAAGGTGCAGATTCTGTTTATGTGCAAAACGGAAAAGGGGAATCTTTTAAGGTAGAAACTATTTACATCGATCCTACTTATGATATTGCCATCCTTCAAATCATAGATCCATTGTTCAAAAATCTATCCCCTTTACCTTATACGTTTAAAAAATCTAACGCAGATTTAGGAGAGGATGTTTATACCATCGGTTATCCAAAAGATGATATTGTTTATGGCAAGGGTTATTTAAGTTCTTCAACAGGTTATGGTGGAGATTCAACTGCTTATCAAATTTCTATTCCTGTTAATCCGGGTAATTCTGGTGGACCATTAATGGATAACAAAGGAAATGTAATTGGTATTGTAAGTGGTAAACAGACCCAAGCAGATGGAGCGGCATTTGCGGTAAAGTCAGATTTTCTATTGAAATGTATCGGTAATATCCCTCAAGATTCTTTGAAAGAAAAAATAAACATTAACAAGAAGAATACATTAGCGGGCTTAAATAGAACTGCTCAAATTAAGAAAATGCAAGATTATATTTTTATAGTGAAGGTTTATAATTAAGTAGAAAGTTTAAAGCATAAAAAAAGGGAATCATCTATAAAGACTATTCCCTTTTTTGATTTTTTAGCAATCTTAATTTTTTAAGGAAGCCATATCAATAACAAAACGATAGTGAACATCACCATTCAAGGTACGCTCGTAAGCATCGTTAATTTGATCTATATTTATCAGTTCTATATCAGAAACAATATTGTGTTCTGCGCAATAGTCTAACATTTCTTGTGTCTCTTTAATTCCACCTACTAAAGAACCCACTAAACTCCTTCTTCCAAAGATAAGGTTTACGGCTCCAACAGGGATTGCTTCTGGTGGCACACCTAATAATACCATAGTCCCATTTGTTCTTAACAAAGCCAAATACTCATTATAGTCATGCTTTGCAGAAACGGTATTGATAATTAAATCGAAAGAATTGGCCATTTTTTTCATGTTTTCCTCATTTGTGGTTAACATAAAATGATGTGCTCCCAACTCTTCTGCATCTTTTTCTTTTTCTGGAGAGCGGCTTAGCATGGTAACTTCTGCACCCATAGAAGCTGCTAGTTTAACGGCCATATGCCCTAAACCGCCCAAGCCTACAACAGCTACTTTGTCCCCTTTTTTGCAATTCCAATGTTTTAAAGGCGAATAAGTGGTAATACCAGCGCACAATAGTGGCGCAACTGCGGCTAATTCTAATTTATCAGAAACTTTTAAAACAAATTTTTCTGTTACTACAATATGGGTAGAATAGCCACCATAAGTAATGGTTTTCTTATCCTGAAGTTTTGAATTATAGGTTTGTGAGTTCCCGTTTTCGCAATATTGTTCTAAATCATCTTCGCAATTAGAGCAATGGCCACAAGAATCAACAAAACACCCAACTCCCACGGTATCACCAATTTTATGATGGCTAACTTTACTGCCAATTTTGGTTACTTTACCTACAATCTCATGCCCAGGCACAACAGGGTACATGGTGCCTCCCCATTCGTTTCTAGCTGTGTGGATATCAGAATGACAAACACCACAGAACAAGATTTCTATTTCAACATCATTTTCTCCAACCTCTCTTCTGTCTAATTTAAAAGGGGCCAATGGTTTATCTGCTTTTTCGGCAGCGTAAGCTTTTACTTGAGTCATAATTTAATTTTTGTTTATGATTTTATTAACATGGATACGATACAATAGTTTTGAAAATTAACGATCGCCAAAAATAATTCATGTATCGTTTCAATAAAAGTACAAACATCTTGCCTAGAACAACCAATTGAACTTAATTTTATGATCTCACGATAAAAAAAAGCTTAAATTTTTGGTGGGTTTAAAGGATTTAATCTAAAATTATTAACTTCAAATCATATTTATGAAAAGGAAAATAATCATCCTAACGGGAGCAGGTATATCTGCTGAAAGTGGTTTGAATACATTTAGAGATGCCGATGGCTTGTGGGAAGGTTATAACATTGATGATGTGGCAACTCCTGGGGCTTGGAAAAGAAACCCAGCATTGGTGCAAGATTTTTATAACGAACGGAGAAGATCTGTAATGGCTGCAAAACCTAACGCCGCTCATTTGGCTTTGGCAAAATTAGATCAGAAATTTGATACCCTCATTATTACCCAAAACATAGATGATCTACATGAAAGGGCAGGCTCTAGAGCAATCATACATTTACACGGAGAAATTATTTATTCCCAATCTTCTAAAAATGCAGCATTAATCTATAAAATGAACGGCCATGAAATTAAGATGGGCGATCAATGTGAGCTAGGTTCGCAGTTGCGCCCTCATGTGGTTTGGTTTGGTGAGGCTGTGCCAATGATTACCAAAGCAATATATGAAATGCCAAAGGCAGATATTGTGATTTTGGTGGGCAGCTCTTTGGCGGTTTATCCTGCCGCAGGCTTATTACAATATGTAAACCCACATACACCAATTTATGTTATCGACCCAAAAATACCAAATGTAAATTTGCCAAATAAGCTCATCAAGATACAGGAAAAGGCAAGCAAGGCAGTCCCGCTTTTGGTAAATAAACTTTTGCAGAGTGAATAAAATATCCTGTATTTTTAATTGGAGCGGGGGAAAAGATTCTTCATTAGCGCTTTATCATTGCTTAAAAAACCCGCAATTAGATATTAAATATTTGGTTACCACCATAAATGATAGCGTAAACCGTATTTCTATGCATGGTGTAAGGTATCAATTATTATTAGAGCAAGTAAAATCTATAGGCATTCCATTATATGAGATCAGATTGCCAGAGATGCCCACTATGAGTGCTTATGATAGCACAATGCGTTCCCATTTAGATAAACTGAAAAACGAAGGCATTACCCATTCTGTTTTTGGGGATATTTTTTTGGAAGATTTGAAAAAATATAGAGAAGAAAGATTGGCAGAGGCAGGGCTAAAAGCAATTTTTCCTCTTTGGCAGAGAGAAACATCAGAATTGATAAAAGAATTCATAGATCTAGGTTTTAAAACCATCATTGCTTGCACAAAAGAAAATTTAGGAGATTTTGTAGGCAAGGTAATCGATTTTGAATTGATTAAAAACTTGCCAAAAGAAGTTGACGTTTGCGGCGAGAACGGCGAGTTTCATACTTTTGCTTTTGAAGGGCCAATTTTTAAAAAACCGATTTCATTTACTTTGGGAGAGAAGGTTTTTAAAGCCTATAAAGCCCCTAAAAGCGCAGATGATAATTGTTTCCAAAAAGAGGAGGATAAACCAAAGAATTTAGGTTTTTGGTACATAGATCTGATAGAAAAATAACATTACTGTTTGTTAGTAGATAAATAAACATCATTTTTGAAGAGAAAACAAACCATCATGAACCCAAAACAATTAGTAGGAGAAAAAGCAACAGAACATATTAAAGAGGGGATGATCGTTGGACTTGGGACAGGCTCTACCGCTTATTTTGCGATTATGAAAATTGGCGAAATGGTAAAAAACGGTTTGAACATCAAAGGTGTGCCAACTTCTAAAGCAACAGAAGAACTGGCGCTTAGTTTAAATATCCCTTTATTGAATATTTCTGAGGTAAAAAAAATTGATGTTACCATTGATGGTGCAGATGAGTATGATAGCCATAAAAATTTGATAAAAGGCGGTGGCGGTGCGCTTTTGAGGGAGAAAATAATTGCCTCCATTACCAGATTTTATGTGATCATAGCAGATAAAGCTAAAGGATGTGATATTTTAGGAGATTTTGCAGTACCGGTAGAAATTACTCCTTTTGCTAAGGAAATAACCATTAATCAGCTTAAAGCTTTAGGTTGCGAACCAAAATTTAGGGAAAAAGACGGCAAACTCTTTATAACTGATAACCAGAACTATATTACCGATTGTAAATTTAAAGAGATCAAAAACCCCAAAGAATTGGAAGCTAAAATGAATGCCATACCGGGCGTAGTAGAAAATGGTTTATTTGTTGGCATGGCCAATTTAATTATCAGTGAAGATGGAGAGGGTGGGATTTTACAAATTGATTAACCCGTTTTGTAACAATCCTCTTATTAATTTAGAATTATGCTAAAAGCCACAAATATTACCAAAAGTTATGGTGATCTACAGATATTAAAAGGTGTTGATCTTTCTATAAACAAAGGAGAGATCGTAAGTATTGTTGGTGCATCTGGTGCCGGTAAAAGTACTTTGCTGCATATTATTGGCACTTTAGATAAACAAGATCAAGGAGAGGTAAGTATCAACAATGTGGATGTTTCTTCCTTAAGTGCTAAAAACCTAAGTAATTTTAGGAATGTTAATATCGGCTTTATCTTTCAATTCCACCATTTGTTGCCAGAATTTACCGCATTAGAAAATATTTGTATTCCGGCTTACATTGCTAAAAAACCTAAAGCAGAAACAGAAAAGAAAGCTTTAGAACTGTTAAATATTTTAGGTTTAACAGATAGGGCAAACCATAAACCATCTGCCCTTTCTGGTGGCGAACAACAAAGAGTGGCAGTTGCAAGAGCTTTGATCAATAAACCAGCATTGATTTTGGCCGATGAACCTTCTGGTAACCTAGATTCTCAACATGCCAAAGAATTGCACCAATTATTTTTCGATTTAAGGGATAAATTCAATTACACCTTCGTCATAGTTACCCATAACGAAGATTTGGCCGATATGGCCGATAGAAAAATAACAATGAAAGACGGATTAATTTTTCAAAACTAATCATTGAAGGTTTTAATAACGCGTTCAGAAAACCCTGCTAGTTTTAAATTAGCTTATCTTTTAAGAAATGAAACCATTCTTTTTGGAGATTTACATCCCGATTTCCCACCAAAAAAAAGCATATCCATTGCCCATGAAATTTTGAGATTTTGTTTGGATAATGAGGTAAATATCATCTATCCGATGAGTTTGGAAGAATTATTGCCACTTAAGAGGTCAAAGGTTTTATTTGAAGAGTTTGATATAAAACTCATGCTATCAAACAATGAGAGCTTGATTTTTAGCAATCCATCGGCAGAAGCCAATAATTATAATGAATTATCGTCCATGATCCTTTCTTTAGGTTACCCAAACCACAACATCGCTTTAGCAAATGCAGAAGGCTATGGAGATTTGATTTTGTTAAACGATGAAACTAAAGATTTTGAGACCGTTTGGAATAAAATAAACGCTGTTTCATTTATCCAATTAGGTAAATTGTTTAATAGGCCCGATTTTCAAAAAATGAGTTTATACACCCATCAAAAGAAAATTAAAACTTCTCATTTTTTGTTTGATGGAGAAAAATTTCATTTTTTAGAGAATATCGAAAATGAGATGGTCTCTAAATTAGAAAATATGATCTATGATAAAAGCGCATTGGGTTTTTACCAGGTAGATTATGAAGGTTTGAATATTTTGAGGATAAAAAGCGCAGTATCGTAATGTTAAAATATCAAGATATTCCTCCTAATAAAAAAGCAATCATTTTTGAGTTAGATGATGTTTTAATCCCACAAAAAGATTACGATTTACAGGTTTATTACCTATTTGCCAACTTTATAGAATATTTAGAAACATTTCCGCCTGCACAAGAAATGCTCAATTTTATCACAAAGCGGTATGAAACCCATGGGCAAAAAGAAATGTTTGAAGAAACAGCGAATGTTTTTGGGTTAGATTTGAAATACCGTGAAAACCTAAATATACTGTTCGAGAATGCCAAGTTGCCGCTAAAATTATTGCTCTATAAAGAAGTTTTAGAATTGTTGCAAGAATTAACTATCAATAGAAAACAGATCTATATACTTACTAGCGGTAATCCGAAAAGGCAATTAAATAAGATCACCCAAACAGAGTGGCATGGCTTAGATAAATATCTGAAGGTTTATTTTGCCGATGAGTTTGAAGCAAAACCATCATCAGCATCAATTAATTACCTAATTGAAGAGAACGGATTAATTAAGAACGATATTTTGCTGGTTTCTAACCATGTTATCGATGAGCAAATGGCAACAATGCTAAAAATAGACTATCAAAAAATTATTTGAGCATCTAACATTAGATAAAACTTTTTTTATAAATTACACGTTGTTAGTTTTTATAAATTTTCTCATGAAAAAAGTGATTAGCAAATTAGTGTTCGGTATTTTTATTTTGGGTATTTCTTTTTCCTCTTGTAAAAAGGACAAGCCTAATTTAGACATTACAGGTCCGCCTTCAGGTACAGCCTCTAGAGATGAACTTTCTAAAGATTCTTTGTTTCTATACGCCCAACAGGTTTATTTATGGAACGATGCTTTGCCAACTTATGGTGTTTTTATGCCAAGGAAGTATTCTTCCAAGAGTACCATCCTTGATAACTTAAATGATGAGCTTTTTGCCATTACCCAATTAAAAACAAACCCAACAACGGGAAAACCTTATGAATATATTGCTGATGCTGATGGTGTTCAAATAATGAGGCCTAAATATTCTTATATAGAAGATTTGGTTGCAAGTGGTAAAATCACTTTTGTAAAGGATTTAAAAAGCTCGGTAGGTTTAGACGGAAAAGGAGATGGTTTTGGCTTTGGGGGTTTATCTGCGGTTGGTAATTCTAAAGCTGATTATAAAGTTTATTTGAATTATGTTTCTCCGGGTTCTTCAGCAGCTAGTTTTAGGCTTGGTAGAGGTACTTATATTAATAAAATAAATGGGAAAAACATTGGAACCGATTTCGATAATGAAGTAGATTACATAAACTCAACTATTTTTGATGATAATTCACAAACCATTTCAATTGGTGGTAAAAGAGCAGATGGAACACCATTTGATGTAATAGTAAACAGAACACAATATGATAGCAGCCCGGTATATAAGGATACTGTTTTAACTGTTGGGAGTAAAAAAGTGGGTTATTTGGCTTTCGCCAGGTTTTCTAGTTCTGCTAATTCACAAGATATTTTGAATACTGTATTCTCAAAATTTGCTGCTCAAAGCGTAGAAAACTTGGTAATAGATTTGAGATATAATGGAGGCGGTTTTGTGAGTACAGCGCAACAAATGATTAATTTGATTGCCCCTTTAAGTGTAAATGGAAAGAAAATGTTTTCTTTAACTTATAATACAACTTTACAACAAGGGAAAGCTACTATATTAAAAAATCAACCAAATAGAGACCAAGCCGGTAATATAACTAGCGGAACACAATTTCAGGACGATTATTCTTTAAATGGCAACACTTATAATTTTATTAAAACAGGTACTTTAAATAATGTAAGTAAAGTAATATTTATTACAACTGGGGGAACGGCATCTGCTAGTGAATTGGTTATAAATAGTTTAAAACCTTATGTTGATGTCAAAACCGTTGGTGCTACTTCTTATGGTAAGCCAGTGGGCTTTTTCCCTATCCGTATTGATAAATACGATGTTTACATGTCTTCTTTTTATAATACCAATTCTGCAGGACAAGGTAATTATTTTGCTGGTTTTACGCCAGATTCTCCAAAAAAGGATGATGTAACAAGAGATTTTGGCGATCCACAAGAACTAAGTTTAGCTTCTGCATTGTCTTATATTAATACAGGTGTTTTTACAAACGCTACTAGCAATAATACAATAAAAGTTAATTCTACTCAAACACCAGCCAATCAATTGATGTTTAAGTCGATAGGGCAACCTAATTCATTTAATGGGATGATTGATGATCTGCATAAGAAATAGATAAAGATTTGTTAAAGGTTTTATATTTCAGATAATCTAAATGCTTTATCTAATTTAATTCCTTTTTCGGTCATTTCTAAAGTACAGCATTCGTTCACGGGGTCGTGTTCTAAAATTAGGATGTATTTATCTTCTTGGGCTTCTTTTAAGAATAACGCCTTTTCATCTAGGGTTTTCATCGGGAACATATCATAAGACATCACATAAGGCAATGGGATATGCCCAACGGAAGGTAACAAATCTGCCATGTAAACCAAGGTTTTTCCTTTATAACTAATCTGTGGCAGCATCATCGCTTGGGTATGCCCAAAAGCAAAACGGACTTTAATATTCTTTGTGAAAGAAACGCCATCTTCACAGTTTATAAATTTTAGTTGCCCACTTTCTTTGATCGGTAAAATGTTTTCTTTTAAAAAGGAGGCTTTTTCACGCTGATTTGGGCTTGTTGCCCATTCCCAATGTTTTTCATTGCTCCAATAAGTTGCATTTTTAAAAGCGGGTATCAATTTATCGTTTTCAAGTATAATAGCACCACCAACATGGTCAAAATGGAGATGTGTAAGAAAAACATCCGTAATATCATCTCGGCTAAAGCCCAATGTTTTTAATGATTTTTCTAAAGTATCATCGCCATGCAAATAATAATGACCGAAGAACTTTTCACTTTGCTTATCGCCTATACCGGTATCAACCAAGATCAAACGCCCTTCATCTTCGATCAATAAACATCGCATTGCCCAATTACACATATTGTTTTCATCAGCAGGATTTGTTTTTTGCCAAATGGCCTTTGGTACAACGCCAAACATCGCTCCGCCATCTAATTTGAAAAATCCGGTATCAATAGTATGTAGTATCATGGTTTTTTGTTTTGAGATTCTAATTTTTTGATTATTAATTGGATAGAAACGATGTGTAAGAATTTTATCGGTTAGATAACATTTAAACTACAAAAATTATTCCCGCAGATTTTGCAGATAACATCAGATTAAAAGAATTTTAAAATCTTCATGCCTTAATGGTAAAACAATGTTTCTAAGAATTTGATCAAGGTGTTATTTTCTAAACTTTTCGGCTACTATCAGATCTTTTGTTCCATGATCGTAAGAATAAAAGCCTTCGCCAGATTTAACACCCTTTTTGCCTGCGGCAACCATATTTACCAAAAGCGGGCAAGGTGCATATTTGGGGTTGCCAAAACCTTTATGCAAAACTTCCAATATTGATAAACAAACATCAAGACCGATGAAATCTGCCAATTGCAACGGCCCCATTGGGTGCGCCATGCCCAACTTCATCACGGTATCAATTTCAGCAACACCAGCAACGCCCTCAAATAAAGTATAAATTGCTTCGTTGATCATGGGCATCAAAATTCTGTTGGCTACAAAACCCGGGTAATCATTTACTTCTACCGGAGATTTTGATAATGATTTTGAGAGTTCTAAAACAGTATTTGTAACTTCATTAGAAGTGGAATAACCTCTAATTACCTCTACCAATTTCATAACTGGGACCGGATTCATAAAGTGCATCCCAATCACTCTATCGGTTCTGTTGGTTATAGAAGCTATTTTTGTGATAGATATGGATGAAGTGTTAGAAGCTAAGATGGTTTCTGGTTTGGTTAAATTATCTAATTCTTTAAATATTTTAAGTTTGGTCTCTAAATTTTCTGATGCCGCTTCCACCACTAAATCGGCATCCCCAACACCTTCTTTTAAATTATTAAAAGTTTGGATATTTGCTAAAGTTTTAGATTTATCCCCATCAGATATTACTCCTTTAACAACTTGGCGGTCAAGGTTTTTTTCTATGGTTATCAATGCTTTTTTTAGGGCATCATCAGAAACATCGATTAAAGAAACTTGAAAATTGTTTTGTGCAAATGTATGGGCTATCCCGTTTCCCATCGTTCCCGAGCCTATTATCGCCACTTTTTTGATCATGTTTTTTGTTTTAATTTTCTCTTTTGATCAGCATATCCGCAAAATCCATCAAAACACTTTTGTTTTCTGCAGGTGCTTTTATTTTTTCTAGATTGTTTAAGGCTATTTGGGTATAAGATTGCATCAAGCGTTCTGATAAATCCCTAATGCCTATTTTGTCATAAATATTCCTTACTGCGTTTACTTTTTCCTCGGCATTAAAATCAGTTTTTGTTATCCAATGTTTAAGCGCTATTAAATCATCGCCTTTGGCCAATTCTAAAGCTTTAATTAGCAAAAAGGTTTTTTTATTGGATATGATATCGCCACCAACTTGTTTGCCAAATTTTAAAGGGTCGCCGTAAACATCTAAAATATCGTCCTGTAGTTGGAAAGCGATACCTAAATTCTCTCCAAATTGATAAAGGTTATCTGCATCTGTTTTTGAAGCATTGCCGATTAAAGCACCGATCTTTAAAGCACCGCCCACCAAAACGGCGGTTTTTAGCCTTATCATCTCTAGGTATTCATCAACTTCAACTATATCTCTGTTTTCAAAGTTCATGTCTATTTGTTGCCCTTCGCAAACGCCAATCGCTGTTGCATTAAAAACTTCCAAAACGTCTGATAAAATCTCAGGTTTAACCTGGATCATCATTTTGTAGGCTTTCACAAACATTACATCTCCAGAAAGTATCGCAACAGAATCGTTCCATTTGGCATGTACGGTTGGTTGTCCACGTCTTAAAGGGGCTTTATCCATAATGTCATCATGCATCAAGGTAAAATTATGGAACAGTTCTACGGCAAGGGCAGGCGAGAGCGCATCATCAATATTGCCATTAAATAAATCTGTGGCCATTAAAACCAAGGCAGGTCTCAATCTTTTGCCGCCCAAAGCCATTAAATAAGCAATAGGTTGGTATAATTCTTTAGGCTCTAGAGGGTATGTTGTTTCTTTAACTGCCTTATCTATAATATTTTGTAATTGTTGTATGCTGTGCATTCTTTTTGTTCGGTGCTTTGTATTTTTTTTGTAATAGGTGCTTTTATGATTTGTTATTTGTGATCGGTAATCGGTATTCAGTAATCGGTGCTTTTATGGTTTGTTATTTGTGATCGGTCATCGGTATTCAGTAATCGGTGCTTTTATGGTTTGTTATTTGTGATCGGTCATCGGTATTCAGTAATCGGTGCTTTTATGGTTTGTTATTTGTGATCGGTAATCGGTGCTTTTATAGTTTGTTATTTGTGATCGGTAATCGGTGCTTTTATAGTTTGTTATTTGTGATCGGTAATCGGTATTCAGTAATCGGTGCTTTTATGGTTTGTTATTTGTGATCGGTAATCGGTATTCAGTAATCGGTGCTTTTATAGTTTGTTATTTGTGATTGGTAATCGGTATTCAGTAATCGGTGCTTTTATAGTTTGTTATTTGTGATCGGTAAACAAGCAACAGATTACATCTTTCCACAAAACAGGCAACAGATTACAGCTTTCCACAAAACAAGCAACCGATCACAGCTTTCCACAAAACAGGCAACCGATTACAGCTTTCCACAAAACAAGCAACAGATTACATCTTTCCACAAATCAGGCAACCGATTACAGCTTTCCACAAAATTAAGAATCAGCTCATCAAAATGAAATCGATTTGCCTTTTGGCCAGATCTACCCGTTTTACCTTTATCTTAACTTCATCCCCCAATTGGTATTTTTTCTTTTTCTTTTGGCCGATGATGCAATAGTTTTTTTCGTCTAGCACATAAAAATCATCAGAAATATCCCTTAACCTGATCATCCCTTCACATTTGTTCTCTTCAATTTCTACATACATTCCCCACTCGGTTAAACCAGAGATAATACCTTGGTAGTTTTGGCCAATATTATCTTGAAGGTATTCTGCTTGTTTATATTTAATGGAAGCTCTTTCTGCATCAGCTGCCTTTTTCTCCATTTGTGAAGCGTGTTGGCACATTTTTTCATAATGCTCGGCACTTACGTTATCGCCACCGTTTAAATAATGTTCTAATAATCGATGTACCATCACATCGGGATACCGGCGGATCGGTGAGGTAAAATGCGTATAGAAATCAAAAGCCAAACCATAATGGCTGCTGCTTTTTGTGGTATAAATAGCTTTGGCCATAGAACGGATGGCTAAAGATGTTAAAACGTTTTGTTCTTTTGTTCCTTCTACATCTGCCATTAATTTATTTAAGGACCTTGCGGTTTCGCGATCTGTTTTGGTAGATATTTTATGTCCAAATTTTGCGGCAAACTCTGCAAATGCTTTTAAGCTTTCAGGTTTTGGGGTATCATGCGCCCTGTAAACAAAGGTATATTTGTGTTTTCCCTTTCCTTTTTTAGCGATATATTCTGCCACTTTTTTATTGGCCAAAAGCATAAAATCCTCTATCAGTTTATGCGCATCTTTACGCTCTTTTACATAAACGCCAATTGGTTTACCCCGCTCGTCTAGTTTAAACTTTACTTCAGTGCTTTCAAAGCTGATTGCCCCGTGTTTAAACTTACGTTCCCTCAATTTATAAGCTAGGGCATTTAGCGTGAGGATCTCTTTGCTAAATTCGCCTTTTTTTGCTTCAATAATCTCTTGAACATCTTCGTAGGCAAACCTTTTATCACTATAGATTACGGTTTTGCCAAACCATTGGCTGTGTATGTTTGCTTCCTTATCTAATTCAAAAACGGCAGAAAAGCAATATTTTTCTTCTTTGGGCCTTAAAGAACACAAACCGTTAGATAAAACCTCGGGCAACATCGGGATAACCCGATCTACCAAGTAAACGGAAGTGCCGCGTTCGTAAGCCTCTTTATCAAGGGCAGAATCTGGAATTAGATAATGGGAAACATCTGCAATGTGTACACCCACTTCATAATTTCCGTTTTCCAAAGTCTTAAACGAAATGGCATCATCAAAATCTTTGGCATCAAAAGGATCAATGGTAAAAGTGGTAACCTCCCTAAAGTCTCTTCTTTTTGCGATTTCTTCTTTTGTGATCGCCGTAGAAATGCTCTCGGCTTCTTTTTCTACTTCGGCCGGGAAGGTTAGGGGAAAACCGTATTCAGCTAAAATAGCGTTCATTTCGGTATTGTTCTCGCCTTGTTTACCTAAAATGTTTTTGATGATACCTACTGGGTTTTTAGCACCAGAAGGCCAATCAACTATTTTGGCCAAAGCCTTCATCCCGTTTTTTGCACCGTTCAAATCCTCTAAAGGGATAAAGATATCATGCAACATCTTGCGATCATCCGGAATGAAAAAAGCAAAGTGCTGGGAGAGTTTGACAATGCCGGTAAACTCCATTTTGGCCCTTTGCAAAATCTCAACTACTTCGCCTTCTTTACGTTTTCCCTTGCTGCTCTCATAAACATGAAGTTTAACTAAATCGCCATGTAAAGCGGTTCTTAATTTTCTGGGGCCTATGTAAATATCCTTTTCAAACTCATCATCTGGTATCAAAAATGCAGAACCATCATTAGCCATAGAGATTTTACCGGTTAAGAATGCTTTTACCTCATGCAGTTTATATTTGCCCTTGCCAACTTCCAAAAAGATACCGTTAACCGTTTCATCTTCTAAAATCTCTAAAATAGTGGCCTTAGAAGCGGGATCAATGATGTTTAATTGGGCGGCTACTTGCCTATGATTTAATGGCTTGTTGCCAGATTGCTCAAAAACGTTTGAAATAAGTTGTAAGAGGACTTGCTTTATAGAGTTTCCGTTGTGATTAGACATTCTTTTCTGTACTTGTGTTCGCTGCTCAAAATAAGAATTAACTTTTTAATTCTATCTACATTAACAATTGTTTAATGTTGTGGTTTTTTATTTGAGGTAAATATTAACCAATCTTAATTTTATAATTTATCATTGGTTTGATAATGATCGGAGCGTTTTACCACTTCGCAAACCAGTAGCAGGATCTTTGTTGACAACAGAACAAAAAAATTAAGAGCCAATGGCTAACTATTTAACCCCATAAATTTATTTTCCTCAGATTTTATTGGCTTCAAATTAGCTTATCACAATTAAATAAAAAGTTTTATGGCAAAAGAATCGAACAAAAAAAACAATATTGGTGGCATGGGAGCCATCGTAAACGATAAAGGTGTATTCTTTAGGGTTTGGGCACCAAATGCAAAACAAGTTTTTGTAACCGGAGACTTTAATAACTGGACAGATGATGAGCTAGAATTAGCACAAGAAGAAAATGGTTATTATGCTTTAAATGTACCAAATGCCAAAGCAGGTAGCCAATATAAATTTATAATCATCAGCCAAAATGATGATAAGCTTTTTAAGAACGATCCTTATGCTAGGGAATTGACTAATTCTAACGGGAACTCTGTTGTTTATGACATCAATAGTTTTGATTGGGATGGCGATGAATCTTTTATGCCTTATTGGAACGAAGCAGTTATGTATGAGCTTCATATAGGTACTTTTAACGTAAAAGAAGATAACAAACCCGGCGATTTTTATACCTTAAAAGAGAAAATACCTTACTTAAAAGATTTGGGAATTAACGTGATAGAGATTATGCCACCTTATGAGTTTCCTGGGGCATATTCTTGGGGCTATAATCCAGCTTATCCCTTTGCGATAGAATCTGATTATGGTGGGCCAAATGCTTTAAAAGAATTGGTAAAGGAAGCCCATAAAAACGGTATAGCCGTAGTTTTAGATGCTGTTTATAATCATTTTGGCCCTTCTGATATTGATCTTTGGCAATTTGACGGTTGGAGCGAAAACGAAAAGGGAGGGATCTATTTTTATAACGATTGGAAATCTAATACGCCTTGGGGAGATACAAGGCCAGATTATGGTAGGCAAGAGGTAAGAAATTATATAAAAGATAATGCTAGGATGTGGTTAACGGATTTCCATATTGATGGTTTGCGTTTGGATAGCACCTATTATATGCGCCATGTGGAAGAAGGACAAGATATGGCACAGGGAATTTATGAGGCCATAAGTTTATTGAAAGAAATTAATGAAGAGGTAAATGAAAAATATCCTCAAAAAATAATGATTGCAGAAGATTTGCACAACCTAGAAATCATCACAAATGATACCGCTTCTGGTGGCGTAGGTTTTGATAGCCAATGGGATTCTATTTTTGTGCATACCATCCGCGATGTGCTGATCACACAAGAGGATGAAAATAGAGATATGGAAATGGCGGCTAAAGCTTTAACCCAACGTTATAGTAACGGAGCTTTTAAACGCGTTATTTATACAGAATCTCATGACGAAGTTGGTAACGGAACCGCAAGGATCGTGGAAGAGATCGGACATGGCGATGTGAACAATTGGTTTTCTAAAAAAAGGGCAAGTTTGGGCATGGCTATGGTAATGACGGCTCCAGGCATCCCGATGATTTTTCAAGGCCAAGAGATATTGGAAGATAAATGGTTTTCTGATACCGACCCGATAGATTGGTCTTTATTGAAAAAATATAAAGGTTACTTTGATCTTCATAAAGATTTGATTGCCCTCCGTTTAAATAAAAATGGAACAACTTTAGGTTTAAGCGGGCAAAACATCCAAATGATTAGGGTAGATAATGATCAAAAACTGATTGCTTACCAGCGATGGAAAGAAGGTGGCCCTAAAGATACTACGGTTATTGTACTAAATTTTTCTACAGATGAAAAAGCGGTTTATAGAATAGGTTTCCCCGGAGAAGGAATTTGGAAAGTAAGGTTCAATTCTGACTGGGAAGGCTATAACGAAGAGTTTGGTAACTACCAATCTTATGATGTAGAGGCTTTCGCCGATGCTTGCGATGGTTTTGAGCATAGTGCCGAAGTTTCTATCGCACCTTATACCGCTTTGATTTTATCTCAAGATTGAGAAATTATTTTTATCACAAAAAGGGTGCTGAGTAATTTTAGCATCTTTTTTTGTTTTTACTGCTTTCTTTCAAATTTTCCCCCCTACTTTTTTATCAGTAATATTTAATCTTGAAGTATATATATCCCTATTTTTTTTGCTTTTAAGATATTACTCCCAATATTTAAAATCCTACCCCATGGTAAGTAGCCATCTATTTACTTTTATAATAACCAATTATTTAGACTAGTGAATATCAGAAACATTAAGTTTCAATAATCATTTGCTTAATAAAAAATAAACCATAGTTTTGGTTAACCAAAATTTGGTTAGCCAATTTATTATTTAACTAAAAAAGATGTACAAAAAATTAATTACTGTATTGATCATTTCAATATGTTTATCTGCCAAAGCTCAAACAAACAAATGGACTTATGATTTTGGAGAGTCTGAATCCATTTTTAATCCAAACCCTGGTGCATCATCTAAAAAATTTGGTCCTAAACCTGCTGTTAATCCAGATAAGAGCAAACAAACGGTACGTGTGCGCAATGCCTCTGATGGTTCCGGAGAATTAAACATAACCAAAAAAGGACCTTCCTTTTTCAAAGGTGCTGGTTTAGAGATGTTGGCGGGCACTACAACCAGTAAATTTGCCATTTATGATATTGCAGGTACTTCTGTACTCAAAAACTCTTTTAATATCAAATTTGATAATTCTACAAATGGGCAATGGTATTATGCAAATGGAAACTCTGTAGATGATGAAGATGTTTTTAGGGGAAATTCTAACATCAAAGAAGGTAGCGACGAAATTTTTGCGGGTTTTAGATGGCAAATGGCCGAAGGAGACGAAATTGCGTTCGCATACCGAAACGGTACAAAATGGAGTACTTTAAAAGGTACATCCTTTGCAAAAAACACCGAATATATGTTGGATATATATGCCAACAATTCTAAAGAAGACAAAACCTATACCAAGGAAGGCAATAACCAAACTATTAAAGCTGGCACTAGCCAAGTTTGGGTAAATGGAACAAAAGTCTCAATGGATTTCCCTAACCCAGGTTTAGAAGCGGGTAAAGCAATTAATGCTTTCATCATTTTTGGTTACAAGCCAAAAGATAGCGATGCCAAGCCTTACGCTTGGATAGATAATGTAGAGTACGCGGATAATCTATAAAATAGAAGCAAGCCGTATTAATTGTCTAATAACGGGTTGCCCAACTTGAAACCAAATAATTATAAACCAATTAAAATTAAATACGATGAAAAAACTATTACTCTTTTTAATGCTATTTGCATTTGCAACAATGGGTTTTGCCCAAACAGCTACTGATGGTGATTATAGATCTAAAGCAACGGGAAACTGGAGCGATGTTGCAAATTGGCAAATAAGAACAGGAGGGACTTGGGCAACTGCTTCTACGGCTCCAACCGCTGCAAACAATGTTTACATACAAGATGCCCATGTTATTACGATTGATGTTGCGAGCGTAAACTGTAAAGACCTAGACATCAACATAACAGGAGGGGTTGCTATTGGAACAAACACTTTAAATGTTAGCGGAAAGATTAGGGCATTTTCTGGCACTGCCGATGTTTCTGGATCAGATGGAACTTATGCAGGAACGAGCAGTACCGCCACGGCTAGTGGTATGATCTCTAATACTTTACCTGGCATCTTAAAGTTTATTGGTGCTACAAGAAATATTACAGAGACCGGTGAGTGGAATTCATCTGGTACAACCAATGATGCAGAATTTGCCTTAAATGTTGGGGCAATCGGGACTTTAAATACCGGTATAAAATTTAAGAATACTACCATTTCTAGTGGTACGGTTATTACAGGGTCATTTATTGCAATTGGCTCGTCAGAAGCTTTAACTATAAAGAGCGGGGCAACTTTAATTACTTCAAGAAGTGGAGCATCATCTACTTTTGTAGGAAATAATTCTACTACCAAATGCGGTACCGTTACTATAGAAAACGGTGCAACTTTAGAGCTTACCGGCTCAACGCCTACAATGGATTGTACAACCTTTAACAATAACGGAAAAGTGGTTTACAGTAAAGCTGGAACTCAAACATTCTTAAGCCCTGGTTCAAATAATTCAGATGGCGCAATACTTATTAATAATTATTATGATTTGGTTTTAATCAATACAAGCACTAAAACTGCTTCAACTAATTTTACGGTAAATAATAGCTTAGTGATTTCTGGTACGGCAACTTTATCGGCTGTTTCAAACATTTGTACCATGGCAAATGGTTCTACAATAAAAAGGAGCACAACCTCCGGAACATCCATTGGAAGTACATCTATTATACAGCTTGGTACACAGGCAACAGATTTGGTAAATATAGAAATAGGTTCTTCTGTTTCTAATACCGGAGAATTACCAAGCACCCAAGCCCCTGGAAAAATTGGGACTTTAACTGTAAATTCTGGGGTTACTTATACAATTACCGGAGGACGCACTATTACAAATTTAGTCAATAACGGGATAACAGCCTTAACTCCTTCAACAACGATGACATTGGTTGTTAATGGTAATATTTCTGGTACAGGAACAATAACTGGTAACACAAATGCTAGTTTATCAATTGGAGGAAGTACCGGCGGTAATTCTGGCACATTGGTATTCACTTCAGGAAGCCAAAATTTAAATAATTTAATAATGGATAGGACAGGTGCTAATTCTTCAATTACTATAGGTAGTAATCTTAATATTGTCGGAAATCTTTCCTTAAATAATGGAATGATAAATATTGCACCATCACAAAACTTGACCCTTTCTTCTACCACTTCTATTAACGGAGGCTCATCAACCAGCTATTTAAATACACAAACTTCGGGTGCCAATGTGGGTAAAGTTTTAGTTTTAGGAGTAACAGCTTCAAAATCAGTACCTGTGGGTTCAACATCTAATTATTTACCAGTTACTCTTAATCCCGCAGCAAGTTCAGATTTTTCTATCAACGTTTTCCAAGGCGCAACTAATGATGCCACACCAAACGGAACTGCACTATCAGGAACTCAAAAAGCCGATTTAGTAGATGCTATTTACAATATTGCAAGAACCAGCGGTACTGGCAATTGTGATGTAACATTAGGTTGGGATGCCAGTTTAGAAGGAAGCAATTTTAATGGATTTGCTGATGCAGGTGTAGGCGTTGCACAATATACGGGTTCTTCTTACGGTACTTTTACTGGCCCTGGCGATAATACGGCCAATACCATTACCACCACAGTTTCTAGCTTTGCACCATTTTTGGTTGGTAAAGTTGGTACATTACCCGTAAAACTAATTTCTTTCACGGCTAAAGCGGTCAACCAAACTGCAGTACTAAACTGGCGGTCAACATCTGAGGTTAACTTATCTAAGTTTGATGTTCAACGCTCTTCAAACGGAGTTGTTTTTGAAACAATAGGAAGTATAAATGCAAATAATAAAGCTGGTATTTTCGATTATTCTTTTACGGATAAAAACCCAGCTTTCGGTGCTAATTATTATAGGTTATTGAGTACAGATTTAGACGGAACCATTGATCCAAGTGCTATCCAAGCAGTAAATTTTGGCTCTTTAGCTACACTTTCTGTTTATCCTAACCCTACCAAAGGTTTGGTTAATCTTCAAGGTTTGGTTAAAGGAGATTTGGTTATCGTTACAGATTTAGTAGGCAGAACACTAATATCTAAAAAATATGATGGGGAAAATGCGATGAACCTAAATTTAGACCAAAATAATTCTGGTGTCTATTTACTGTCAGTTTCTAGAAACGGGAAAATAACCAGTACAAACAGGATAGTTAAAAACTAACTTTCATTATCAATATAAAAAAACAAAAAGACTTATGAGGATTTATTCTTTGTAGGTCTTCTTGTTTTAAGATATAATTATACCTGAAAAATCAAAAATCAATGAAAAAGAATCTTTTTAAAATAGTTCTCGTAACATTTGTTTTGCTAATCAACAATAAATCAAATGCCCAAACTGTTTTAAATGCAGATAATATCCCAAACAATACCTATGAATTAATTAATGGTGTTTTTGTGAAACCCGGCTCTAGTTCTACGGCGGTAGAGGCACCAGATCAGATAGGAGTTTCTGCCAATTCTAGCAATGGTTCTCATCAATCATTTGGAAGGCACATAGTCGAGGTTTACGATGCGGATCTTAATAAAAACGTATTTGCTTTTTATTCTCATGTAAATGAGGATAATGATGTTTCGACCGATAAAACCGATAGGCAAAGGGTAGAGATCAAAACTTTTGGGTCTTCGCCCGATGCCCTAAAAGGCACCAATGGAGAAATTGTTCAATATAAATGGCGTTTCAAGATCCCTACCGGATGGCAACCTTCATCATCATTTACACATATACACCAAGTTAAGGCCGTTGATGGTGATGATAGCGACCCAATTTTTACTTTAACCCTGAGAAAGGGAACGCCCAACAAATTAGAACTGATCTATGTTAAAGATCAGGATGCCTCTTCTGATAAAAAACAGGTCGTAAATCTTTCGGGATTTGAAAATACCTGGGTACAAGCTACCGAAACCATTACAATTGGGGTACACGGTACCTATTCTATCAATATCAAAAGAGTGAGCGATGATGTAAATGTTCTTTCTTACAACAATAGCGATATCCAAACCATTAGGCCTGGCGATGGCACAATGGCAAACCCGGCAAACAGTTTCATTCGCCCTAAATGGGGGATATATAGAAGTATAGCCACGCCAGCAGATTTAAGGGACGAGGTTTTATATGTCTCAGATATATCTATTGAAGAATTAACCGTTTTGCCCATTAATCTTACTTTCTTAAAGGCAGAAAAGCTGAACAATGGAATACAATTAAAATGGCAAACTTCATCAGAACAAAACAGTGCTTATTTTGATATAGAAAGGTCTGAGGATGGAAAAAACTTTGTTAATATAGGAAGTAAGAATGGCGTAGGGAATAGCAATACCCTTACGGATTATTTTTTTAAGGATAGCAACCCAATCATCGGGACAAATTATTACCGTTTGAAACAAGTTGATAAAGACGGGAAAGAAAAATTTTCTCCAACAACAAGCATAAATATGCTCGGATCAACCTTGGCATTAAAGCTTAATTTACTTAATCAATCTTCAGATTTAAAGCTAAACATAAACACCAACAAAGCTGTTTTAGGAGAGTTTTCAATTTTTGACACATCTGGCAAGCGTGTTTATCGTCAAAAAATAAATATTACCAAAGGCGATAATGAATTTCATATCCCTTTCAGCGAGTATGATAACGGCACATATATAGCTTTTTATCAGTGCGATAACTATCAAGCCAATAAAAAATTTATAAAATAAAAGCTAAAATTTTTTTAATCGATAGGTTTTGCTACATTTGGTTTACCAATTAATTGGTAAACCAATAATTCAGAAATTTTGTATGAAATCCTTAATAGATAACTTTACAAGCATACAGGTAGAAACCCCTGTAGATAAAATTATAGGTCAGTTAAAGCAACTGATCAATTCTGGCCAATTAAAACCCGGAGATAGGTTGCCCGCAGAACGTGTGCTATCAGAAAAATTTGGTGTTGGCAGAAGTTATATCAGAGAAGCGATTTTAAAATTAGAATTTTACGGACTTTTAAAAACCAACCCACAAAGCGGTACTTATGTAGCCGGTTTAAGCATCAACGTTATTGATAGTATTATTTCTGATATCATTAATTACAACAAAGACGATTTTAACGCTTTAATAGAGGCAAGGTACCATTTAGAGTTATCGGCTGTTAAATTAGCTGCAGAAAGGAGGAGCGAAGAAGATTTGAAAGAGATTAAAAATGCGCTCTCTGAATATGAATACAAGGTGCAAAAGGGAAATAGAGATGCGGTAGAAGAAGATATGCTTTTTCATATAAAGATTGCCAAAGCTTCAAAAAACTCGGTAATAGAGTCTATGATTTTAATTTTGATCCCAGATTTGATCAAGAACATCGTAGATAATAAAATATGTGGCGAGAACAGAGAGAAAACTGCCATATTAGAGCATAAGGCCATATTAGCAGCCATTGAAAAGCAAGATGTTGCCTTAGCAGAAAATGCAATGGCAAAGCACTTAAATGAGATTTGGCAAATAAGTAAAGCTGGCTTTGCAACCAAAAAGATCATCAATGAAATAAAAGGGGGTTAAGGCCCCAAAAGATAGCTCCTAATTATTTAAAATTTAGATCTCTTGTAAAATGAACTACTTAAAAAAGGTGGTAATTGTAATGTTTTGTGTTTTTTGTAGCCTAAAATTGGCTGCACAAACGCATCCAAATATCATTCTCACCAAAGCAAATATCAATGTTGTTAAAAGTGGAATCGGTAAATATCCTTTATTAAAAAAATCTTACCAAGAAGTAAAGGAAAGGGCAGATTTTGCAATAACCCATCCAATTATTGTACCTACGCCCAAAGATGGCGGTGGTGGTTATACGCATGAGCAACATAAAAGGAACTATAGTAATATTTTGGATTGCGGCATCGCTTATCAAATAACTGGGAACCAAAAATATGCAGATTACATAAAAAATATTTTATTGGTTTATGCAGCGCATTACAAAGAATGGGGCTTGCATCCAAAAAGAAAAAGTGACGATGATAGCGGCCGAATCTTTTGGCAATGCCTAAACGATTTTGTTTGGCAGTTTTACGTGATCCAAGGTTATGATATGGCTTATAACGCTATCAGTACTAAGGACAGGGCAATAATAGAAGAGCAACTTTTTATCCCGATTTTAAAATTCATTACCGAAGAACATTACGATGTTTTCAACATGATACACAACCATGGTACTTGGGCTTTGGCTGCCGTTGGGATGACGGGCTACGTACTGCACCAACCTAAATATGTAGAAATGGCGCTAAAAGGTTCTAATTTAGATGG
This sequence comes from Pedobacter segetis, assembly GCF_016623585.1. Classification (GTDB taxonomy): domain Bacteria; phylum Bacteroidota; class Bacteroidia; order Sphingobacteriales; family Sphingobacteriaceae; genus Pseudopedobacter; species Pseudopedobacter segetis. The sequence continues at coordinate 58,402 of NZ_JAEHFY010000006.1, read as the reverse complement.
TAAAACAGGGTACTTTGCACAACTTGATCAGCTTTTTTCTCCGGATGGCTATTATTCTGAAGGGCCTTATTATCAACGCTATGCCATGCTTCCGTTTGTGCTATTTGCTAAAGCGATCAACAATTATCAGCCTGGGCTAAAAATATTCGATTACAGGGATAAATTACTAGCAAAAGCGATAAATACTTCCCTGCAATTGACCTATACCGATAAAACTTTTTTCCCCATAAATGATGCGATAAAAGATAAAACCTATGAATCTATAGAGTTGGTTTATGGTTTAGATATAGCTTACGCCGATATTGAGCCAGAGTCTTTTTTATTGGATATTGCCAATCGGCAAGGTAGGGTTATAGTTTCTGATGCAGGTTTAAAAGTTGCAAAAGCCATCGCCGAAGGCAAAACAAAACCTTTTAAATATGTTTCGCAATGGATCAGGGATGGCGCAAGCGGCCAAGAGGGCGGCTTAGGGATTTTGCGTTATGGTAAAAATGAAGATCAAGAATGTTTGTTGCTCAAAGCCGCTTCACAAGGGATGGGGCATGGCCATTTTGATCGTTTAAATATCCTTTTTTATGATAACGGGACGCAAATTTTTGAAGATTATGGTTCTGCAAGGTTTATAAACATAGATACCAAAGGTGTGGGGAATTATCTGCCAGAGAACAATACGTGGGCAAAACAAACCGTAGCCCATAATACCTTGGTGGTAGATGAGCAATCAGATTTTAAAGGCAAAGTTGATGTGGCCCAAAAATATCATCCAGATCTAGTTTATTTTAAAGCAGATAGCAATTTGCAAGTGGTAAGTGCCAAAGAAGATAATGCTTACGCCGATGTAAAACTTTTAAGAACATCAGCCCTAGTTAAAATTCTAGGTTATACAAAACCTTTATTGATTGATGTTTTTAAAGCAACTTCTAAAACAGAGCACCAGTATGATCTTCCATTTTGGTATGCCGGGCAATTGGTAAATAGTTCTTTTGATATTGATGCTAAAAAGGATGATTTGAAGGCATTAGGCACCGATTTCGGCTATCAGCATTTATGGTTCAACGCTCAAAACCAATTAGATGATAAAGGCGGTTTTGTGAGCATCCTTAACAATAAAAGGTTTTATACCATTCATTTTATAACAGAAAATCCGCTTCAAGTAAAATTGGTTTCCGTTGGCGCAAATGATCCCCATATGAATTTGGTAGATGGTAAAGCATTTATTCTTTCTCAGCCAAAGGCTAAAAATCAAACTTTTATAAGTATTACAGAAGTTCATGGGGGTGTAGATCCAGTTAATGAGACCGTAAATGCGGCAGCAAGTAGTATTAGCGGTTTAAAAATAATTACCACAAATGATGAGCAAACGGCATTCTCCTTCAAGTTTAAGGATAAGGTTTATCAATATATGATCAATTATCAAAACAAAAATAACTATGTGGTAATAAAATAGTTCAACAAATGCCTAATGAAACAATAAACTAATTTAACTAATGAACTAACAAAACCAACAAAAAATGAACAACAATTTATTTCAAATAGAAAGCGAAACTCCATGGGAAGACCTTGGAAATGGAATTAAAAGACAAATTTATGGTTACGATGATTCCGTAATGATGGTAAAGGTAAAATTTGAAGCAGGGGCTATCGGAGTTTTACACCAACATCATCACGCCCAAGTTACCTATGTAGAAAGCGGTGTTTTTGAGGCCAGTATAGATGGTAATGTAAAAACCCTTAAACAAGGAGACGGTTTTTACGCTCCACCACACAAGACACATGGTGTTGTTTGTAAAGAAACAGGTGTTTTAATAGATGTTTTTAGTCCGCATAGAGCAGATTTTTTAAAATAACGGCTATTACGATTAAAACTAGGCGAGTGTTTTTACATCGAAAAAACTTGAAATGCAAATGTCACCCTGAGCGAAGTCGAAGGGCAGAGCTAAGTTGATTTGGATTTTTGTTTTGGCCCTTCTTTTTTAGCATGATAAAACCCTGTTTGGCATATTAAAATAACTTTTCTAAAAATATAATCAATAATGAAAAAACTGTTATCAATTTCTTTAATGCTGCTAATAACTTTTATGTCCAAAGCGCAAGAACGGCCAGAATTTAAAAAAGTTAAACTACCAGATGGCTTTACCTCCCAAATTGATGTAATCTATACACAAGTTGGAGATTGGGATGGGCGTATGGATATTTATTTGCCCCCAAATAAAAATAAACCAACACCAATTATAGTTAACATACATGGCGGTGGTTGGAACCATGGAGTTAAAGAATCCCAGACAGGTTTTAATACCTTCTTTAAAATGGGTTATGCCGTTGCGAATATAGAATATCGTTTAACGCCACAAGCAACCGCACCTGCGGCAGTAGAAGATACCCGATGCGCTTTGGTTTATTTGATAAAAAATGCAGGGTCTTTAAATATTGATGCCAGTAAAATTGTGATCATGGGTGGATCTGCAGGCGGGCATTTGGCTTTAATGGGCGGTTTGTTGGGTAACAATCCAATTTTTGATACCAATTGTACAGAAGTAAATAAAATTAAAGTAGCCGCAATTATAGATAAATACGGTATAACAGATGTTTATGATTGGGCTTACGGTAAAAATATTACCAGTAAATCTGCCATTAGTTGGCTGGGTACAAGAGCAAAGGATGAGGCCTTTGCTAAATCAGTCTCACCAATTTATCAGATAAAAAAAGATAGTCCACCAATATTTATTGTCCATGGCGATGCTGATCCAACTGTCCCTTACCAACAATCTGTTGATTTAAAAAAGAAACTGGATGAAATGGGAGTTAAGAACCAGTTTATAACTGTTCCTGGTGGTAAACATGGTGGGTTTACAGAAGAACAAAACAGAGATTTGAATAATAAAATAGTAGAATTTTTAAAAGGATCAGGTTTATGATACAGAGAATATATTTGCTTTTATTGCCCGTTGTAATCATCTCATGTAGCCAAAAAGCAGTTATAACAAAAGCAGAGATCAAAAGAAATTTGATCAATGTGGCCAACTCCCAAGAACTTAAAAATGTTTTGGATATAGCAAAACCCGGAGATTCCATCGTATTAAAAGACGGTATTTACGATGGAAAGTTTATAATAACTGCCAGTAATAGTGGTACTTCTACTCAGCCGATAACTTTGGTAGGTTCTAGAAATGTGATTTTAGATGGTGGCAGTAAAGAAACGGGATATGTTCTTAGCCTGCAAGCTAATTATTGGCGCATAAAAGGCTTTAGCATTAGAAACGGTTTAAAAGGCATAGTTGCAGATGGTGCAAACCATAATCTAATTGATGGGATTATTGTGACCCAAATAGGCGAAGAAGCCATCCACTTACGCAAATTTAGTAAGCACAACACCATTCAAAATTCAGAAATAACTTATACGGGATTAAAAACCCCAGATTACGGCGAAGGGATTTATATAGGTTCTGCGGTTAGTAATTGGGCAAAATATTCTGATGGGCAGCCAGATAAGTGTGATTCTAACAAAGTATTGAACAATAAAATAGGCCCTTATGTTGCTGCAGAGTGTATCGATATAAAAGAAGGAACCACCGGGGGTTTGATCAAGGGCAATACATTTGAAGCACAGGGCATTACTGGTGCAAACAGTGCCGATAGCTGGATTGATGTTAAAGGTAATCATTATCTGATTGAAGATAATACCGGCTTTAATACCCAACCTTCGGTACTATTAGACGGGTTTCAAATCAATTGTGCGGCAAGCGGTTGGGGTAGCTATAATGAGTTTAAAAATAACATTTGCAATGTAAATTCCTCGGGTTTCGGTTTTAATGTAAGATTGAAAAGCAGTAAAGGCGAAGCCGTTGGGAACAAGATCTATTCTAATAATAAAGTGATAAATGCAGCAAGTGGCGTGGCAAATGTTCCGTTATCAAATTAAGCAACCATGAAAGTTAAAGGTTTAAGGTGGTGGATAATTTCCTTAATTGGGCTGGCTACCGTAATCAATTATGTGGATAGAAGTGCCATTAATATTATGTGGCCTTATATTTATAAAGATTTTGGCATAGCCGATGTTGATAATAAAAGCGCATTGGCAATTATTACCACCTTTTTTATGATCGCCTATGCTTTAGGGCAAACCTTTACGGGCAAATTGATGGATGCAGTTGGCACTAGGATAGGAATGACTTTATCAATTATCGGTTGGAGTGTTTCTATTGCCTGCCATTCTTTTGCAAGATCGCTCATGTCTTTTAGTGTTTTTAGGTTTATGTTGGGTTTTAGCGAGGCCGGCAATTGGCCGGGTGCTACAAAAAGTAATGCAGAGTGGTTTCCTCCAAAAGAAAGAGCAATGGCACAAGGTATTTTTGGAGCGGGTGCCTCTTTAGGCTCTGTTATCTCGGCACCTATTATCGCTTTTCTCTTTATCGCCTTTGGCTGGAAAATAACCTTTGTTTTGATAGCCGGTATAGGTATAATTTGGGTTATTCCTTGGTTGGTAATCAATAAAGCCACGCCCGATAAGCATCCTTGGCTTACCGAAGAAGAAAGAAACCATATTTTAGATAAACCTATAAACCGAGAAATAATTACCAATGTTATAGAAGCACCAGTTCTAACTTGGAAAGAGCTTTTAAAATTTAGGAACACTTGGGGGATAATAATGGGCCGCTTTTTCATCGACCCGGTTTGGTGGCTTTTTGTAACTTGGTTGCCAACCTTTTTAAAAGAATCCTTCCATTTTGATATTAAACAAATTGGTGCTTTTACTTGGGTGCCTTATTTGTTTGCCGCCGTTGGAAGTTTAATTGGAGGTTATTATTCTTCCAAACTGATAAAAAACGGGACGGATGCAGAGAAGGCCAGAAAAATTGCCATCGCAATAGGTTGCGGTATTATGCTCCTATCTTTAATTGCCATCGTTTATTTTTTAGGAAGTTTGAAAGATAAGCCCATACTAGCGATGGTTCTGATCGGGCTTACGCTATTTGGTTTTCAATTTCTAATCGGCAATATACAAACTTTGCCAAGCGATTATTTTAATGGGAAAAATGTAGGTACGGTTGCGGGTATGGCGGGTACGGCGGCAGTAGCAGGTACTTTGCTAACCACTTGGGCAGTGCCAATCATCACTAAAACAAGTTACGTTTCGTTTTTTGTATTGGCTGCTGTTTTAGTGCCTTTAACATGGATAAGCATTAAATATATCACCACAAAAAAATAAAATTAAATCATTTAAAATATGCGATTAAAAAATAAAGTAGCAATAGTTTCTGGCGGATCCAGGGATATAGGTAGGGCGGTTTCTTTACAATTAGCAAAAGAAGGTGCAAAGGTGGTGATAAACTATTTCGGCAATAAGCAAAATGCCGATGATACCCTTGCTTTGATAAAAGCCATAGGCGGCCAAGCGATCATGGTAAAAGCAGATATGACAAAAAGTGCCGAGGTAGAAAATTTAGTAAAAGAAACCAGAGCTGCCTTTGGTGATGAAATACATATTTTGGCCAATGTAGCGGGTGGATTGGTTGCCCGCAAAACAACTGCAGAAATGGATGAAGATTTTTGGGATTTGATCATGGCTATCAATTTAAAATCTGTTTTTTTAGCAGTTAAAGCGGTAGCTCCATTTATGCCATCAGGTTCTTCTATCATTAATTTTTCTTCTTTAGCCGGCAGAGACGGCGGTGGGCCGGGCGCCACTGCCTATGCTACTTCAAAAGGTGCTGTAATGACCTATACTAGGGCTTTAGCAAAAGAATTTGGTCCAAGGGGAATTAGGGTTAACGCCGTTGCACCGGGTATGATAGCAACCGCTTTTCACGATACTTTTACCAAACCAGAAGTTAGGGGGAACGTTGCCAACGCAACCGCATTAAAAAGAGAAGGAGCTGCAAAAGAAGTGGCAGATTTGGTTATTTATCTTTCTTCAAATGAATCTAGTTATATCACGGGGGCCAATTTTGACATTAATGGCGGTTTGAGCTTTTCTTAGTAAAAGATAATTTTTATTAAATTGGTTTGTTTAATATTGAGTGATATTTATGACCAATTTAAAAGTTTCACATAAAACAATAGTACAAAAGGCAATTGGCTTAACGCTATTGCTTTTTGTTTTTATGTTAAACTCTTCTGCTCAAAAGAAATCTATTTCGTTTGATAAGCTTACCGTAGAGTCTGGCCTTTCCCAAAGTAGCGTAATATCCATTACACAAGATAGCATGGGTTTTATGTGGTTTGGCACTAAGGATGGTTTAAACAGGTATGATTCCCGTCAGTTCGAGATCTTTAAAAGTAACCCTAATGATAGCACATCTTTAAGCAGCAACCAAAACATTAATGCTTTATTAACAGATAGTAAAGGTAATTTATGGGTGGGTACCCAAAACGGCTTAAACAAATATGTTCCACAAACAAAATCATTTATCAGGTTTTTAAATGATCCCAAAAAGAAGAATAGCCTAAGTAATAATACCATCAGGTGCATCTATGAAGATAAGGATGGTAATTTGTGGATAGGCACAGAAAACGGGTTAAATAAGCTACATGAAGATGGGACATTTGAAAGGTTCTTTTGTGAAAATGGCCGTGGCTATGGTGTGGTAAACCCAATAATAAAGGCCGTTTATCAAGATAGTAAAAGAAATTTATGGGTAGGTACGCAAGCTGGCTTGGTTACTATAAATTTAAAAAATGGCATTTATAAACTTAAGACCTATTTCCATAGTAACGATGATGCACAAAGTTTATCTGCCAATGATATTAATAGTATCACCGAAGATTTAAACCATAATTTATGGATAGGTACGCATTTTAACGGTCTTAATCTATTAAGTAAAACCAACGTTGGGTTTAAACATTTTACTACCCTAAATAGTGGTTTATGCAGCAATATCATCCGTAAAATATTGGTAGATAAAGATGGTTTTTTATGGATAGCCACCCTAAACGGCATCAGTATTTATGATCCCGTTAACCAAGAATTTAAAAATCAATTACACAACCCAGAAGAATCAACCAGCTTAAACCAAAATTCTATTTACGATATATTTCAAGATCAGGTAGGTTCTATTTGGGTGGGCACCTATTATGGTGGGGTAAATGTTTATCACCCAAACGCGATAACCTTTAAAGTTTATAAGCACTACTCTTACAAAAACTCTTTAAGCAGCAATATCATAAGCGCAATGGAAGAGGATAAACTGGGTAATCTATGGATCGGTACCGAAGCCGAGGGTTTAAATTATTATCATCATAAAACCGGGTATTTTACCAATTTTAAGGCCGAAGATAGCAAGAACGGCCTTAGTTCTAACCTAATAAAAGCCGTTAGCCTAGATAACAACCAAAACTTATGGATTGCCGCTTATGAAGGAGGGATAGATTTTTATGATACCCAAAGCGGCAAGTTTAAAAACTATAGATTATCTAAAAGCAACAACCTAAGCGAAAAAAGGATTACTTTTTTGATTTCGGATGATAAAGACAGGTTATGGGTGGGTACAAAAGGAAAAGGTTTGTACCTTTTTGATAGGGCCAACGATCAATTTATGCCATTGAGCGTTTACGGTAAAGATTATTATTTGCCATCGTTAAACATCATTAATATTTATCAAGACCGCAATAAAAATATCTGGGTTGCAGCAGATAATGGTGTTTTTTATCTTCGCCACGGGCAAAATCAATTTGTTAAACTAATTGCGCAAAAAAGCTCTTTTTTAAACCATGTTGTAGTTATTTCGCAAGCTAGCGATGGTAAGTTGTTGTTTGGGAGCAGTGGAGATGGATTTGCCTATTATTCACCAAAACAAAGAAAACTGTTTTTACTAAACACCAGAAACAGCGGTTTGCCATCAAACAATATTGCTGCAATTGTAGAAGATAATGAACAAGCATTATGGTTAAGTACAGATAAAGGCATTGCAAAAATAGCGCAAGGAAATATCCGTACCTACAACCGTAATGATGGTTTGCCGGGCAATGTATTCAATTATCATTCTGTTTTAAAAGATACCGAAGGAACCCTATATTTTGGTGGCTATAATGGTTTGGTAAGCTTTGATCCCGAAGGTATCAATGAAAATAAAACTGCCCCAAAAGTTGTTTTTACCCATTTAAGGCTCTTTAACAAAGAAATTAATGTTAAAGACGATAGCAACTTGCTGCCCAAATCTCTAAACACCATTGATGAACTTGTTTTCAATTACCAACAGAATGTTTTTAGTTTAGATTTTTCTGCCCTCAATTTTGTTAAAGCAAAGAAAAACAGCTATGCCTATAAATTAGAAGGTTTTGATAAAGATTGGAATTACGTGGAAGATCCAACCGCAACTTTCACAAACCTGCCCGATGGCAACTACAAACTATTGGTAAAGGGAGCAAATAACGATGGGATATGGAACAACACAGCATCGGGTTTAAAGATTAGGGTAAAACCCCCATTTTGGAAAACTTGGTGGGCATACTTGTTTTATCTTCTGGTATCGGCAGCCTTGTTTTATTTGGTTTTGAGGTTTTTATTGATCAGGGCTTTATTAAAGAGAGAACATGATGTACATCAGATGAAACTGGCTTTTTTTACCAACGTATCTCATGAAATAAGAACGCCGCTAACGTTGATCTTGGGGCCACTAGAAAAATTGATACAAGACACGCAGCAAAATTTCGATTTAAACAAGCAATTGCAAATTGTTGATAAAAATGCCAAGCGCTTAATGAGGTTGCTTAACGAGTTGATGGATTTTAGAAAAATTGAGAGCGGTAAAATGAAACTTAATCTAATGGCCGATAATATCGTATCTTTTGTCCACGAGATTTATCTTTCGTTTCAGCAATTGGCGATACAGAATAATATCGTATTCGAATTTAAAAGCACCAAAAAGGATATAGAGGTTTACTTTGATAAAGAACAGCTAGAAAAAATAATTTTTAACCTGCTTTCTAACGCCTTTAAGTTTACCGATCATAAAAAAGGCAGAATAAGAGTACAAGTTTTGCATCAAGATGATCATGTGTTGATAAAGATCTTAGATAACGGCAAGGGGATAACAGAAACAGATAAGGGCAAAATATTTACGGATTTTTATCAGGTCCCAAACCATCAACAAAGAAATACGGGTACGGGTATTGGTTTGGCACTTTCTAAGAGTATCGCCAAAATGCACCATGGCGATTTATTTTTAGAAAACGATGCAGAAAACACCAGTTTTTGTCTTTCACTAAAAATAGGTAAAGAACATTACAAACCAGAAGAGATAAATCAAAATTTTAATGTTGATGATAGTGCCCTCTATCAGCTTCAATCTGAAGTAGATGCTATTATTTACCAACAAAACCCTAAAAAAGGTTCTATCGTGAGCAATCAACCTCTTGTTTTGGTGGTAGATGATAACCCCGAGGTCAAAGATTTTATAGTTAAAACATTAGGCCGATATTATCAAGTTATTACCACTAACGATGGTTTAGAGGCATTAGGTATAGCCCTAGAAAAAATACCCGATGTGATAGTTAGCGACGTAATGATGCCAAAAATGGATGGTTTTGAGTTTTGCGCAAAAATTAAGACCGATGTTAGGACCAGGCATATCCCAGTAGTTTTGCTTACCGCCAGAACCGGCGATTTACATGAACTAGAAGGGTTAAAAACCGGGGCCGACGTTTATTTAACAAAGCCATTTAGCACACAAAAGATCTGTTTAATCATAGAAAATCTTTTGGCCCTGCATCAGAATATGCGTGATAAATTTTCCCAACAGTTCTCGTTGGAGCCTTCAAAAGTTCAAATAGAATCGTCAGACCAAGAATTCTTAAACAAAGTGATGCAGCTATTAGAAGATAATATCAGCAATTCAGAGTTTAACGTTAATGCTTTCGCATCAGAAATAGGCATGAGTACGCCCGTATTTTATAAAAAAATTGATGCCTTAACGGGTTTAACGGTCAATAATTTTATAAAATCTATCCGGTTAAAAAGGGCCTTGCAATTGTTTCAACAGAAGGCGGGCAATGTATCAGAGGTAGCTTACATGGTAGGCTTTAATGATGCCAAATATTTCAGTAAGGAGTTTAAAAAGCAATACGGTAAGTTGCCATCTTCTTACAACTGATGTAAAACCTACCGCTTTTTTAAGAATTTCCACCTTTCATTTAAGATTTTATTCTCGGTAAATTTTCAATAGGCGTAATTTAGTATCACCAAAAAGAGCCAAACAATTGTAATCATTATTTAGATGTAATATATGGATTAACCTAATCCGTATAAAATTTTGTATTTGATAATATTTATGATACTTTTGGTAAACCAATTTTTGGTAAACCAATTTGTTGATTTTTTAAAAATCAGCTTTAACCAATTAACCAATTTTAATAGATCATGAAATTAAAGTTTTACATTTTAAACCTGCTTTCAGTAACGATGCTGTGCTTTTTTTTGGGCAACAACCCTGCTATGGCCCAAACAAAAACCAAAGTAAAAGGTGTAGTGAAATCTGCTGATGGGGAGACGCTACCCGGGGTATCTGTATCAATAAAGGATTCTAAAACAGGTACAGTTACCGATATTAATGGAGAGTACACCATTTCTGCCGAACCAGGAAAAATCTTGTTATTTAAGTTTTTGGGTTACAAGCCCGTTGCTTTGGGGGTAACTACCCAAAAAGTGATGAACGTTACCATGGAGGTAGAGAGCAACAAATTAGATGAGATCGTGGTGGTGGGTTATGGTACACAAAAAAAATCTTCGGTTACGGGTGCGGTAAGCAAGCTGGTAAACACCAATTTAGATGAAATACCTACTTCAAGATTAGATAACGCTTTAATTGGTAAGATTGCAGGTGTTACCATCCAAAACACAACATCAGAGGCAGGTGCCGATCCGCAAATTAGGGTTAGGGGCTTCGCATCCATCAATACAGATTCTGGGCCACTTATTGTTGTTGATGGTTATCCTGTGCCAGACGGTATGTCTTTTGTTAATCCTCAAGATGTAGAATCTATAGAGGTTTTAAAAGATGCTGCATCAGCTGCGATATATGGCTCTAGAGCTGCAAATGGAGTTATTTTAATTACTACAAAATCGGGCAATTCTGATAAGCCAAAATATTCATTTAAAACTTATTATGGGGTTAGCGATCCATACAAATTAAATGATATCATGACTTTTTCTGATTATGTTAATGGTTTGTATCGTGATGCCGCTTTGAGGGCCCAAGATCCTTCTGTTGCTACAAATAAACAAAACCTGATAACTACGAGTGAAAAGGCTGCTTACATAATAGAGAATCAAATTTCAGGCTCTCCCACAAATTGGCAACAGGTGGGTTTGCAAAACGCATCTATTTATAATGCTCAATTAGGCCTATCTGGCGGTAGTAAAGATTTGAAATATTATATTTCTGGGAGTTACCAAAAAAACCAAGCAGCCATAAAGTTTAATGATAACACTAGGGGTACTTTTAAAGCAAAAGTTAACGGTAATATCACAAAGAAATTGAAATTTAACTTAAATTTTAACCCTTCTTACGTAGGTACAAATAGGCCCGCAAATAATTTTACAGATTATTATAGGTTTTATTCTTTTTTGCCTACGGTACATAACGCTTTTACGGCAGCTTTTGTAAATCAAAACCCACAATGGGCCAATATTAAAGCGGGGGATTTTGCCCAAGCTAGGCACTTTGCAGATCTAAATTATTCTGGTATGATGCCAGATGGTTCTATCTTTACAAGTTCAGGAACTATAATCCCTTGGAGTACAAACAACAATACACCTATATCTATCGCATCACGCGAAAGCGTTTCAAGAATGTCTTATAGGGTATTAAGCAGTGGTGATTTATCTTATGAAATTATTCCAAAGTTAATATTTAAAACATCCATTGGTGGTTATTACACCAATCAAGATGATAAAGATTTAACGTTGAGCAACGCTAAACAAGATGGTGCCGTTAACGAATCTGACGTTACCAATAAAGACTATAAAGATGTTTTATGGGAAAACACCTTAAATTACAGTTGGAAAAAGGGCAATCATAATTTTACGGGTTTATTAGGCTACACCACCCAACAAACTTTTATTAAAACGGCAAGAGTTGTTGGCAGAGATTTCGCCGCAGATCAATTAGAAACACAACCAGCGCAAATAGATCTATTGCAAACCAAAACCTACAAAGATAGGGTTGGGTTGATCTCTTATTTAGGTAGGTTAACTTACGATTACAAGTCAACCTATTTATTCAGCACCAGTTTTAGAACAGATGGGAGTTCTTATTTTAATACGGGGCGTAAATATGGTTATTTCCCATCGGTTTCTGCAGGCTGGGTGGCAAGTAATGAAAAGTTTTTGCAAGATGTTAGATGGCTTAGTAATCTAAAATTAAGGGCAAGTTATGGAGCTACCGGTAACAATAGAATTGCTAGTTTTTCTTATACAGATTTGTTATATCAAGGTAATTACGATTTTGGAGGCGGTAACGGGACAGTTAATTCTGGTTTATCGCCATCAGGCGAAATATTGGCAAACCCAACTATCACTTGGGAACGCACTTATGCCTCTAACTTTGGTTTAGATCTAGGGCTGTTAAACAATAGAATTAATTTAACGGTTGAGTATTATAATTCTAAAACAGATAAATTACTGTATAACCAAGCAGCTATGTCTTTTACTGGCTCAAATGCGTATATAAATAACGCTGGTAAAATAAAAAACACAGGGTTAGAATTTGAGTTTAGTTCTAACAATGTTAAAACCAAAAAATTTGAATGGACTACCTCTTTAAATTTATCGGCAAATAGAAACACTTTATTAGAATTGGGAGGAGAGCCAGATCAAAAAAACTATGGCGAACGTCAAGAAGTTTATGATGCAATAGTTGGTAAACCATCAATTCAATATTTTGGTTATAAAACCGATGGAGTTTGGACTTCCCAAGCTATGATAAATGATGCTTTGGCTGCGGGGCAAACCAGCAGTATATCTAAATATTATACTCCTGGGGGGTTAAAAATAGTAGATACCAACCACGATAATGTTATTAACGAAGCTGATAGGGTAACTACGGGGTCTCCTTTTCCGGATTTTATTTGGGGAGTAACCAATAACTTTAAATTTAAAAGCTTTGATCTAAGCATGAGCATACAAGGATCGCAAGGAGGTAAATTGATCAATGGCGATGCCTACTATCAAGAAACCAAGAAGTTTAACAGAAATTTTAATAATGACAAACATTGGGTAAGCGAGATGTTCCCTGGCGATGGCAAAACACCGTATTACACCAACGGCGTAGATATGATGTTAACAGATTACGTGGTAGAAGATGCCTCTTATGCATCATTGAGAAATGTGATTTTGGGTTATACTTTTCCAAAAGCGTTTGCTAAAAAAGCAGGATTGAGCGGTTTAAGAATGTATGCGTCTGCAGATAATCTGTTGTATGTTTTTGGCAAAGATTACAGGGCAATAAATCCAGAGGCGAGGGCAACTTCAAATGATTCTACCAATCCTTATTATTCGCCATTGGTAGATGGTTATCAAAGAGGTGCTTTCCCGGTCTTGCGCTCGTTCACTTTTGGTTTAGATCTTAATTTTTAATCTTTAAAATAATGAAAAATATAAAATATATAACACTGGTCTTAATTGTAATGTTTACGGCTAGTTCTTGTGAGAAAATTATAGATATAGATCCAATATCTAACAATGAAGCAAATCTTTTTTATAAAAATTATGCCGAAATTAACGTGGCATTAACAGGTTGTTACAATGGAATGCAAGAACCATTATACAACGAATGGATGTTTACAGAACTTCGTGGGGATAATGTGAAACAAGGAGTGCCAAATAGTACAAGTACCCCAAATATAGAATTAAATGATTTAGATGAGTTTACACTAAATTCTTCCCATTCTCAGGTTTATACCTATTGGTTGGCCAGTTATAAGAATATTAGATCTATAAATTATGTACTGCGTAGCCTTGGGGTAACTTATAGCAACGGTACTTTAACCATTGGAGATACGGATGCCGAAATAACCGCAGAGCAAAAAAACCAAATAATTGGTCAGGCTTTATTTTTAAGGGCATACCATTATTTTAAGTTAACAAGGTTATTTGGAGGTGTATTTTTAATAACAGAACCTCTTGATCCTAAAGTGGCAAAACAAATAAATAGAAGCAGCGTGACAGATTGTTATGCGCTTATTACGGCAGATTTATTGAAAGCTAAAGATCTTTTGTCTTCCAGTACATTTGGTAGTATCAATACTGCAGATTTAGGTAGGGCAAACGCTTGGGCTGCAAAATCATTATTGGCTAAAGTATATCTAACGCTACATAAAAATTCAGATGCGCTTCCATTATTAAATGATGTAATTAATAATAGTGGTTATGGTTTGTTAAATTCTTATGCCGATGTGTTTTCTATCAACAATGAGATGAACAAAGAAATCTTATTTGCGGTAAGGTATAAAGCTGGAGGTTATGGCTTGGGTTCTCCATTCGCAAATTTGTTTGCACCAACCGGTAGCGGCAATGCGGTAGTAAATAACGATGGAAGCGGTTATGATTTTCCAACAGAGAGCATCAAGAAAGCTTACAGAACACCTGCAACAGGTGGTATAGATCAAAGAAAAGCTGTTTCAATTGCTCAATTTACTGCTTCAAGGCCATATTGTAAGAAGTTTACTTCACAAGTTATTAGTAAATATGATGCAGAGAATGATTTCCCCATTATCAGATTTGCCGATGTACTTCTAATGAAGGCAGAAGCCGAGGGTTTTAATGGATCTAGTGGTAGTTCGGTTAATATAATCAACCAAATTAGGGCAAGATCGGGTGCGGTGGTTTATCCTGGTACTGTCGATTTTACTTCAGCATTTTATCAATACCCCTCTACCGGATCTAACTCTATATCTGATGATGCTAGTTTTAAAACAGCTTTATTTAATGAAAGAAGGTTAGAATTAGCATTTGAGAATCAACGTTTTTTTGATATGGTAAGAAGCGGAGATGCAGTAGCTTTGATAAGGGCTTATTTTGCCGAAGAATATGCGGTACATTATAAAAATTATACCCCAACGATCCCTTTGGCAACACTTCAAGGTTTTGTTACAGAAGATCGTTTGTTGCTCCCAATCCCGTTACGCGAAATCGATACCAATAATCAGATTCAAATAGCGCAAAACCCAAGTTATTAATTCATCATCTTAAATAAAAGAAATATGAAATCGATAAATATAAAATTAGCCTTTAGCATAATATTCATGTTGGTATTGGGTATGATAGCTTGTAAAAAGGATAAAGATAATGTGAGTAATGGTTTATCATCAATTAAAGATGTTGTTACTACTAACGATTACGTTTATAATTTAGCTACCAAAAAACTAACGCCAGATACAAGCATAAACGCAAATATTAAGTCTGAAATAGGTTTAAAGTTTATATACAGCTATTTAATAAGATTGCAAAAGTCTGATTCTTTAATAAACATAGCTTATGTACCGGCAGATAGTAAGAACGATTATGATCTGATGATCCCTGTCTCTGCGTTTGGAAAAGCTAATTTAAGCACTGCCACCGCTATAAAAAACGTGGTAAAACGAGTGGATAATAGCACAGATCAATCAATCATAAAATTAACATCGTTTCAGCCACCTTTACCAAAACTAGAGAATTTCCCGGATAGTAAATTGCCAGATGTTAATAATAAGATCTTAATAACAGGGAAAGCAAGTTCAGAAACTGGTTTAAAAAAGATCGAGATTTTAGATGATTCTCAAGGTGCCTATACGGTAGTTACCACTATTAGCAGCTTAAATGGCGCAAAAACCTATGATGTAAATTATACTTACACTTACAGAGCAAACACCGCAAACCTTAAAATTATTGCAACAGATAATTTTGATATAAAAGCAGAATACATCATAAAAGTGCCTGCATTACCATATACGCTCTATCAAAACGTAGAAATGAGTGCGCAAGGTTCTGCTACCTCAACCGTAACAAATAATCACTTTTTTGTTAGTAATGGTACTGTTGCAGGTAGCTGTTCTCTAAATACCGATCAAGAGCTGATGGATTTTGTACTGTATGGATCTTCTTCTAGCGGGTTACAATTTTATAATCCACAAAATGCTGGTAATATTGCAAAAAATTTCAAATGCGGTGCAGATATATGGACCATCCCTGATATCACTAAACTTAAAAACACCAGATTAAAAGTGCTAACCCCGGGCGATCCTACAATTGATGCCTTATATACAAATTTCAATGCCAACAACATACCAGATCTAAAAGATAATGGTTTCTTTGCAGGCATATCGGCCCCGTCTGGGAATACCGCAAAATATTTACCCGGCACTTCTGGCACTTTTGATGCTACTTCGGCTAAACTGATTTGGATACAGATTGCAAATACCGGTGGGACATTTACCAATTGTTTGATGCTTGTTAAAAATGTGGTTTATGATGCTTCCAATGCAGGTTTTGCAACCGTTAAATTTGATATTTACGTTCAAAAATAAATTGCTGGGAAAAAAAGCACAAAGAGCAAACAATAACCTTTGTGCTTTTTTATGTTCAAAACAAATAGCCGTCTTTCGTAAATTTTAATCTTAATATCTCATATTACCCAATAAAAAACCTGGTAAAAGATGTTAATTGAAATTACTTGACCAGTTTATCTTTATGGCTGAACTTTTTAAATTTAAGATTATCATCTATTTCTTTAAGATAATCTCTATTGTTTAAAACGCCAGAAATTACTTTAGCAATACCAATTCACAATATATACCTAAATGAGGAAGATAAGATCAATTCTGTTCATAGTTGTTTCATGTTCGTTTTTAAATACCCAAGCACAACAATCTAAAAGACTCAATAACAATTGGGAATTTTTAAGAGAAGATTTGGGCGGTATTTGGGAAGCTGTGCGCCCTGTAAAACCAGGGAGTTCTGAAAGTGTGCCGGTTTGGGAAAAAGTAAACTTGCCACATTGCTTTAACGCAACAGATGCTGTTGATCCCGATGTAAATTATTATGAAGGCCCTGGTTGGTACCGCACTAATTTAAAAATTGATAATCCTTACAATAAAGGAAGAACCTTGTTACACTTTGAAGGTGCCGGCCAAAAAACACAAGTGTATGTTTACGATAAAAAAGTTGGCCAACACATAGGCGGTTATGACGAATGGACGGTTGATATTACCGATGCCGTTGCCGAGTTTAAAAAGGATTCTGTTTTTAATGGCCGTTTTGAGGGCAAGGTTCCAATTGCTATACGTTGTGATAACTCTAGGGATTTAGAGATGATTCCCTCAGATTTATCTGATTTTAATATTTACGGAGGCATTTATCGATACTTAAATTTGGTTTATACGCCCCAATTAAGTTTCGATAAGGTTTTTGCTCTGGCCGAGGTAGATGCTGCTGGTAAGCAAGGCGTATTAAAAATATCATCTAGGTTTTATAACCCCAATAATATCAAAAATGTAAAAGTAGGTATCAAGATAACAGATCCAAATGGTAAAATAATCGGCGAAAGCCAAAAACAATTTACGCCATTAAATTTAAACCAAGAGCTTGAAAATTTAACAGTCAAAAAACCAATGCTATGGTCGCCAAGCAGCCCGTTCTTATATACCGTTGAAGTAAGCGTTTCACAAAACGGAGAGCAGGCTTTCTATACAGAAAAAGTGGGCTTTCGTAATTTCGAGTTTGTTAAAAAGGGCCCATTTATGTTAAACGGCAAACGTTTACTGTTAAGAGGAACACATAGACATGAGGACCATGCAGGTGTAGGTGCCGCCATGACGGAAGACATGATCCGTAAAGAAATGCTGATGATGAAGGATATGGGCGTTAATTTTATACGTTTGGCGCACTATCAACAATCAAGAATTGTATTAAACCTTTGCGATAGTTTAGGAATAATGGTTTGGGAAGAAATCCCTTGGTGCCGTGGAGGTTTAGGGGGCGATATTTATCAGGCGCAAGCCAAAAGAATGTTAACCAACATGATTGAGCAACATTACAACCACCCCGCGGTAATTATTTGGGGCTTGGGCAATGAAAACGATTGGCCAAATGATTTTGCCACCTTTGATGAAGAAAAAATCAGGATGTTTATGAGCGAGTTAAATGATTTGAGCCACAAATTGGACCCAACCAGGATGACAGCCATTCGGCGTTGTGATTTTTGTAAAGATATTGTTGATGTATATTCGCCCTCAATTTGGGCAGGCTGGTACAGAGGCATTTACACAGAATATAAAGAAATAGCTCAAAAAGAATTTGATAGTGTAGATAGGTTTATCCATATGGAATGGGGCGGCGATAGCCATGCTGGCCGTCATTCTGAAAACCCGGATGCTGCTTTGAGCAAGGTTAAGGCTTCTGGTACAGGAGACGAAAGGGCAGGGGATGCCTCACTTTTTGGCGGTAGCGCAAGGGTTTCTAAAGATGGCGATTGGAGCGAATCTTACATCTGCAACTTGATTGATTGGCATTTGAAAGAACAAGAAACCATGCCTTGGCTAACGGGTTCTGCTTATTGGCCATTCAAAGATTTCTCTACCCCGGTTAGGCCAGATAACCCTGTTCCTTATGTAAACCAAAAGGGCGTGATAGAACGTGATTTCACTAAAAAAGAAGCCTATTATGTTTTCCAATCTTATTGGACAGATAAATTAATGGCACATATTTACGGGCATAGTTGGCCGGTAAGATGGGGAGATGCCGGTGAGGCTAGAATGGTAAAAGTATATTCTAATGCAACAGAAGCAGAACTTTTTGTGAACGGCATAAGTCAAGGAGTTAGAAAACGAAACAGCCAAGATTTTCCGGCGGCAGGTTTACGTTGGATGGTAAACTATAAAGAAGGAGAGAATGATCTAAAAGTTGTTGCCAAAAAAGGAAAGGAAACAGTTACGGATGAGATTACACAACAATACCAAACTGCAAAATGGGGCAAACCGGCAAAACTTACTTTAAGCAAAATTAAAGACACCGATGGAAAGATAACCATTGAAGTTAAATTGTTAGATGCCAATAATGTTTTATGTTTAGATGCTAAAAATGTTATCGAGATTGGTTTAACCGGAGATGGAAAACTGATTGATGACCAAGGTACTTCATCAGGATCTAGAAAAGTAGAACTATATAACGGGAGGGCAGTAATAAGCTTGCTTACAAACGGTGGAAAAAGCGTAGCAAGTGTTAAAACCGAAGGTATTAAAACCGTGTTTTTAAATTTATAAATCATGAAAAAAACTTTAAGCTTATTTTCTTTTTTCTTGATTTTGATGGCATGTTCGCCTAAGATTAATACAAATGAATCTTCAATTGCTAAGCAAACCGAGGATGTTTTAAAAGAACAAACCTTAAAAGAAGCTGATTGGGCAATGAAGCAAGAACCTATTACGGTTACGGCACAAAGTTCTGAAAGGAGCGCCGGTGGGAAACATGATTTTTACTCTGAAGGAGATTATTGGTGGCCCGATCCGCAAAACCCAAACGGGCCCTACATCCAAAAAGATGGTTTAACAAATCCTGATAATTTTGTAGCTCACCGTTTTGCCATGATACGTTTTAGCAAAATTATTGGTGCTTTAGCTTCGGCTTATAAAATTACGGGCGACGAAAAATATGTGAAACAAGCAGTTAAGCATCTCAAAGCCTGGTTTGTTAACCCCAAAACCTTGATGAACCCAAACTTACAATTCGCACAAGCTATTAAAGGTCGTTTTACTGGGCGTGGGATAGGAATTATTGATACCATCCATCTTTTGGATGTTGCCCAAGGTACTTTAGTGATGAGCGATAAAATTAACCCAGACGATTTAAAAACGATAAAAAACTGGTTTGCCAACTATCTTCAGTGGTTAATGACCAGCAAAAACGGACATGATGAGATGAACGCCAAAAACAATCATGGCACTTGTTTTACTTTGCAGATTGCAGGTTTCGCAAAGCTAACGGCTAATCAAAAACTATTAGATTTTTGTTCTTCTAGATACAAAACCGTTTTATTACCCGATCAAATGGCAACAGATGGTAGTTTTCCTTTAGAAATGGCAAGAACAAAACCTTATGGCTATTCTATCTTTAATTTGGATGCCATCACTATTCTTTGCCAGATACTTTCTACACCGCAGGATAATTTATTTGCGTTTGAAACTGCCGATGGGAAATCTATCAAAAAGGGAATAGAGTTTATGTATCCTTTTATAGCAGATAAATCTAAATGGACTTTGAAACCAGATGTGATGTATTGGAACGAGTGGCCAGTGGCACAACCTTCTTTGATCTTTGGAGCAATTGCCTATCAAAACCAAAACTGGTTTAATACTTGGAAAAGTCTAGAGCACAACCCAAAAGTTGCCGAAATAATTAGAAATTTACCCATTAAATATCCATTGATCTGGATGAATTGATATGAAAAACCCTATTAAAATAACTGGAATTTGTTTTGCTATTTTATTTATTAGCGCAAGTTGTTTTGCCCAAAAATTATATTTTGAAAAAGAGGTAAAGCAAGCTATGGCCCAAACCGAATTGATGTTGAAGGAAATCTCTAATACAGACAATAAAAACGGAGCGCTTGTTTCGCCTAGAACTATTGAGAACGGTAAATTAAAACTGGTACCATCAAAAGATTGGACCAGCGGTTTCTTTGCCGGAGAGCTTTGGTATTTATTTGAATTGACCAAAGATGAAAAATGGAGACAAGAAGCCATTAAATTTACAGATCCCATAGAAAAAGAAAAATTTAACGGTACAACTCACGATATGGGCTTTAAAGTATATTGTAGTTTCGGCAATGCCTATCGTTTAACTAAAAACCAACACGATAAACAAGTAATCATCAAGGCGGCACAAACTTTATCTACTCGTTTTAACCCAAAAGTTGGGGCAATTCGCAGTTGGGACCATAATAGTGATAAGTGGGATTTCCCGGTTATCATTGATAATATGCTAAACCTAGAGTTACTTTTTGAGGCCACCAAACTCAGTGGAGACTCTTCTTTTTACAATATCGCCGTTGCTCATGCCAATACTACCTTAAAAAATCACTTCAGAAAAGATTTTAGTACTTGGCATGTGGTAGATTATAATTCCGAAACCGGGGAAGTAGAACATAAGCAAACCAAACAAGGCTTTAGTGATTCTTCTGCTTGGGCAAGGGGCCAAGCTTGGGCACTTTATGGTTATACCATGTGCTATAGAGAAACTAAGGACCCTAAATACCTTTCCCAAGCTCAAAATGTAGCAAAATTTATTTTAAACAATAAAAATATGCCATCAGATTTAATTCCATACTGGGATTTTGATGCCCCAAATATACCTAATGAACCACGCGACGCATCTGCCGCAGCGGTAATTTCTTCGGCATTGTTAGAATTGAGTACTTATACAAAAACACCAAATAATTATTTAGATAAAGCCCAAAAAATCTTAAAGAACTTGAGCAGAAACTACGCTTCTAAAATTGGGGAAAATAAAGGTTTTATCCTTGATCACAGCACCGGTTCTAAACCAGATAGCAGTGAGGTAAACGTACCGCTTAGTTATGCAGATTATTACTATTTAGAAGCCTTAACAAGAGCAAACCGACTAAAAAATAACCAAGCCGTAATTCAATAAAAAATGAAAAATATTTCAATAAAACATTGTGCATCAGCATTTTTAATGCTTTGCTTCTTTAGTGCAAATGCTAAAGATTACCCGGTAACAAACGCCTCTGCAATAGCGGCATTAAAGTTACAGCCCGGCGATAGGATCATTATGAAAGATGGCGATTGGAAAAACCAGCAAATTGTTTTAAAAGCAAATGGTACAGAGGCACAACCCATAACTTTATTGAGCGAAAAGCCTGGTAATATTATCTCTTCTGGCAATTCTACATTAAAAATAGACGGAAATTACTTAGTGGTAGATGGTTTGGCTTTCGCCGATGGTTACTCTGAAAAAGATGCGATAATTACTTTCACAAAAACTTCTGATCACTGTCGTTTAACAAATACAAGTATCATAAATTATAACCATCCTGATAAAGCTTTTGATTACAAATGGGTTTCTGTTTTTGGTATTCATAATAGGGTAGATCATTGTGCTTTTTCTGGCAAAACCCACCAAGGTACGTTGTTGGTTGTTTGGTTATCCGATCAACCAAATTACTCTCAAATAGACCATAATTATTTTGGCCCACGCCCAGATCTAGGCGTTAACGGAGGAGAAATCATCAGGATCGGGACCAGCGAATGGTCTATGTATGATTCTTATGCAAAAGTAGAATATAATATTTTTGATCAATGCAATGGAGAAACAGAAATCGTATCCATTAAATCTGGGCATAACATTATCTCAAACAATCTTTTTTACGAGTGCGTGGGTACGGTAACTTTTCGTCATGGTAATAACTCAGAGGTTTCTGATAATTATTTTATCGGGAACAAGGTTAAGAATACGGGCGGTATAAGAATCATCGGTGAAAACCAAAATGTGCATCACAATTATTTACAAGGCTTAACGGGTACAGGTTTAAGAGCGGCCATTTCTTTGATGAATGCTTACGAAAAGCCAGAACTTAACCAATATTGGCAAGTAAAGAACCCTAACATTACCGATAATATTATTGTTGATTGTAAAGAGGCGTTAGAAATTGGTTCTGGGAAGGATAGTAAAAGGGTTGTTCCTCCTGTAAACATTATTTTAGAAGATAATGTCATCGTCAACCCAACAAAACTTATTGTTTATAATGAAAATGTTAAAGACGCATCGATAAAAAACAATAAAGTGAAGGGTACAACAAGTTCAGAAGACGGTTTTGAATCTCTTAAAACCGATTTAGTAAGGTCTTCAGGCATTTATCAAATCAAAGGGAAAGAGAAAGTTCCGTTTTGGTTAAATGAACATATCGGCCCTAACTGGAAAATTTTTATGAGGGACATAAAAACCGATTAATTGTTTCTTATCACAAAATATACGATAAAGAGAATAATCACACAGATCACAAGAATCCAGGTTAGGCTTAAGCCCGCTGGTTTGTCGTTTTTTTCTGTTATTGCTTCCTCGGCGGGCGAAGGGTTGTTCTCTTTATTTTTATCATAGTCTTCTTCTACGCCTTCGGGAGATTTTTTTTCTAAATGTGCTTTTTTTTGCTCTTCCATCATAACTATAATACAATTTTATTGCCAGTTTTTAAAATATTTTATGTTTTAATTTTAAAACCGCTTACGCTTTTGATAAAAGAAAAAGAACACTAATCGTAAAACCTCCAACTCACACCAAATTTTGCCAAAGAATAAGGCATAGGGTAGCGGTTAACGGTATAATAGCCTTTGCTAAATAAGCCCCTGTCCACATAATCATAACGCAAGAAAAGGTTGGCTCTTTTCCAGTTGGTCCTTATCCAAATGTCTGCGATAGGGTAGGTATCAAACTGAACGTTCTCGCCGTTATAAAATTGCCCTATCGCAGGTGCGTATTTATTGGCGGTATATTTACTAAAATATCTCACATCAATACCCATATCTGTCTTTAAAACCTTAAAGAAGGCCTTAGAATAATAAAAGCTTTGGAAAGTATAAAAACTTGGCGTTCTTAAAATATCCTCATGATCTGTTTGTTGATAAACCAAAAAATTCTCGAACGTGAATTTCCCAAACTTGAAATCTTTTTTCAGGGTTAATTTTAATAGGCTAATGTTGCCTCCAAACTGGGCAGGGTAGGCATCACCATCTAAGCCCTCGGCAAAATACAAATGGTTGTTTACCAAATAATACTCGGCTTTTGCCTTAAAATTATATTTTGGAACGATGTAGGAGAACCCTAAATGCTGGGTGGTGGTTTTGCTAAAATTGATATTCCATTGGTAATGGTTGCTTATCTCTTTCTCATAAATTAAAGCAGGGCTTTGGTTTTGAGAATAGGCCTCTAAAACTACGTTACCCACTTTATTGCCTAGTTTAATTTCCGATTGCGCTTCGTAAAGGAAATCCCCGAAGTTTCTTCCTTGTATAATTTGCGAAAGTTTTACGTTAAGGTTTGCCTTGTCATTAAAGCCGTAATTGGCATTTCCGTTTAGGGTAATATTTTGGAAATTGGTTTTAAAGGTATATTGTTGATATTTATAAAAATCCTGTTTAATTCCTACCTCTACTTTCAGTTCGTTCCTTAAAAAGGAAACACTTTTGCCACGCAAATAAAAGCTATAATTAATTTCGTTACTTATATGGTTAAGTTTGGTGGTATCGCCGGTTTTAGAAGAATCTTGGTAAATGTAATAATGCTTTAGTAAACCTGTTTGATCAAAACCATCGTTTACGAAGTAATATTTTTGGGTTTGTAACCGTAAGGTATAGCTGATCCTCTGCGTAGGTAAAACCACCGCGTTGCTATCAATACTTTTTTGTTTGCCGATATTATAAAACTGCTTTATATAAAGCGAGTTATCACGCCAGTTATGTTTTGCGGTATTAAGCCTTGCTGCTTCAAACTCTGGTTTAACGTTGGTTGGCTTAGTGAAAATAGAATCGTTAAAAATAGAACCGTTTTCATAGCCTTTAAGGTTGTTAAAGGTTCCGTTTGCCAATAAATTATATCTTTTGTTTGGCGATTCATACCAAGTCCAAAGTGCAGCGTTCAAATGGTTTACCACGATCCTATCTGCCAACCTAGCTGGCGCACCATAATAAGACCTGGAGCCTTTTTTCGCAAAACTTGCGCCTATGTTCCAATTGGGTTTAATGTTTTGTGAATGTGTTGCAGAAAACATTTGTTCTGATAACCTACCAAAGGCCGGGGTTTCATAATATAGATCGGAGTATGGGCTTCTGGCCCTGTAATATTTGATGTCTTCTGGTTTTAACAAATAGCGATCATAATAATGGTTGCCTAGATCAAAACCAATGGTTTTGGCCGGCTCAAACAACATATCACGATAGGATAAACCGTTTAAGCCTAAATTCATGGTGGGGTGCTCTGGCTCATCGATGATCCTATACCTATGGAAATTTTTTGTGGTGGTATCAATAGGGAATAAACGGGTACTATCTCTTAAGTATTCTTCTTTGGTGTATTTGATATAGGTAGAATTATACACCACCGAGTCTTGCTTCTTATCCAATTTTGCCCTTAAAGAATCAATGTTCTCGTCTCCTTTACCATCGCCTCCATCGTTTTGAGCCGGTACTTGGTTTCTTGGGTCTGTTGGGTTGTTTTGCGGACTGCCAGGAAGCGGTAACGGCCTCCCTCTTTGTGGGATAAATTGTGCAAAGCAAAAAGATGCCGAAACCAATAAAAAAAATAATAGAAATAGCTTTTTCAATATTATAGCTGTAAAATCAGTTCTTTTAAGATCGCCGTTAATTTAGGTTCTGCTTCGCTGGCAATTTTAATTATTTCTTCTACAGAAACGGGTTGTAGATCTTGTGGGAAACCTTCATCTGTTAAAACAGAAATAGCAAAAACGGGCAAGCCCATGTGGTTGGCAACAATTACCTCTGGTACGGTACTCATACCCACGGCATCGCCACCAATGATCCTTAGGTATTTATACTCGGCCTTGGTTTCTAAATTAGGCCCGGTAACAGAAACATAAACGCCCTTGTGGCATATAATATTTTTCTCTTTTGCAATACTTAATGCCTTGCCAATCATTATTTTATCATAAGGTTGGCTCATATCGGGGAAACGTGGGCCCAACTCTTCATAATTTCTTCCTATTAAAGGGTTATCGGGCTGTAAATTGATGTGGTCTTCTATGATCATCAAGTCGCCTTTTTTAAGCGCAGGGTTTAAAGAGCCACTTGCATTAGAAACAAATATTTTTTGTATGCCCAACATTTTCATTACCCTTACCGGGAAGGTAATTTGTTTCATGTTATAACCTTCGTAATAATGCAGCCTCCCTTGCATGGCCACTACTTTTTTGCCAGATAAGGTGCCAAATATCAATTTCCCAGAATGAAATTCTAACGTAGAAATTGGGAAATTAGGGATATTAGCATACATCAATTGGTGTTCTACCTTAATTTCTGAAACAAGGCCGCCCAAGCCTGTTCCTAAAATAATCCCTAGCTCTGGGTTAAAATCGCCAACTTTTTGCTTAATGTAAGTAATGGTTTCAGATATGTTGTTCAGCATAATTTTGTATCAATTTGTTAAATTCGTTTTGCCGGCCATCTATAAAATTAAATTCAATGGGCCACTCATAAATAGGTAAATTCTTGATCAACGTTTCAAGTTCTTTGGTTTTTAAACGCACAGCATCTTTTTGTGTTGTGATGATGATTTTTTTATCCGTTTTTAACGCATTAAATTCTGTTACAAGTTTAAGCATATTTTTTTTGCTAAAAACATGGTGATCCGCATAAGTATGATGTATAATTCTTTTACTATGTTTCTCAATCTCGTTTACCAAAGGTGCTATTTTTGCAATGCCAGTTAGTAAAAAAACCGTAGTTTCTTCGTTAATGTTTACGATGGCAAATTTTTCATGATTAATTAGGCTTTGTAAATGCCCATTGTAAATTATAGAAGAGAAAAACAATTTCTGATGATCAAAGGGTTTTACAATCGTTGTGATTTTTTGCCTTTCGGCCGATGATAAACCAAGCGGACATTTAGTGATAATAATGATATCGGCCCTGTTTCTACCTCCAAAACCTTCTCTGTAATCTCCGGCAGGAAGTAGTAATCTAAATTTTTGTGTTTGATGATAATCAAACAATAAGATGCTTAAACCGGGTTTTACTGCCCTGTGCTGATAGGCATCATCCATCAAGATCACATCATTCCCCGATTTGATTTTGTTGATGCCGTAAACCCTGTCCTCACAAACAGCAACATTAACGTCTTTAAATTTTTTGGCAATCTGTAAAGGCTCATCACCAGTAAAAACGGCTTCATCATCGGGTTTAACCCATCTAAAACCTTTTGTTTTACGCCCATAACCTCTGCTTAAAGTTGCCAGTTTGTAATCGTTTTTTAAAATAGAGATCAGGTATTCTACCATCGGCGTTTTGCCAGATCCGCCAACTTCTAAATTCCCTACGGATATGATCGGGGTATCAAAAGAGGTAATTTTAAATATGCCCCAATCATAAAGTTTATTCCTAATAAAGATGATCGTTCCGTAAAGGAGAGAAAAAGGCAGCAATAATTTACGGAGAAAAGGCATATCAATTAAAACCTCCAAATTTACTCAAAAATTTTAATTGATATTTTGCTAAAAGTTGGTTGCCTTATTTTAACAAGGTGTTTAATAAACCCGCCAGCCTGATACCTGCCTTTTGTATTCTTTCTTTGTAAATTTGAGAATGCTTTGGGTAGTAGGTATAATCTAAATTGGGGTTTTCTGCTACTTCTTCGTAAAGTTTTGTAGAGATTTCATAAGACTCATATAACCATTTTGTTAAATCATCGGCCTGCCATTCTTTTATTTTCTCATCGCTAACGTTATCATAAGCAGTAGCCATTTCGGTAAAGGTCATCCCGTTATAGTCAATCAGGC
This sequence comes from Pedobacter segetis, assembly GCF_016623585.1. Classification (GTDB taxonomy): domain Bacteria; phylum Bacteroidota; class Bacteroidia; order Sphingobacteriales; family Sphingobacteriaceae; genus Pseudopedobacter; species Pseudopedobacter segetis. The sequence goes on along the minus strand of NZ_JAEHFY010000006.1, from coordinate 30,914 downwards.
CACTATCCCATAAAGAGTGAAGATTGGTTGGCTTGCCTTGAAATCTAATATCAATTTTATTCCCGCCCAGGTCTTCTGCCCTGCTGATGTGCATGGGTTGGTGCAAATCTCCAACTAAATGTATAACCATCTTTAAAGCGAATGTTTTTTCTTCTTTAGTGCTGTTGGGGTTAGTAAGCTGCTTTTCCATTTTAAGCAAAGCATTATATACGTTTTCACTTGAGTCTGACTTTAAGCGAGTTACAAAATCTTGATAAGATAAGCCTTGCGGTAGATTAAGATAATGCCAAGGGCCAGTTTCTTTATATTCATTACTGTATCTAATTTCATCACTAAAAGTGCTTACTATGGGCATATCTTCTGCGCCTAAAAGTTGCTGAACTACCGCTTTTGCCCTTGGTGTTAAATGGTTCTCTGCTATTTTAGCTATGGTACGATGCCCTACTACACCCCAAGAAATTAGTGAAAATGCAAACAGAATTGCTAATGAAGGGTAAAAAAATCTCGATCTCATTTTTTAAATTTAGAAGGTAAATATAAAGGATGCAGTTTAAATTTTATGGAAATATACTTTATATAACATTCTATTTACAAAGGCTTCATCTGTATCAAATTGTTGGTTTTAGAAATGATGTTTAGCCCAAAATCCTTATCTTTATTTTTTACCAAAATTTGAAATGATGCTAAAAGGATTTTTTAAGGTTCCTACGCCTACCAACGAACCAATTTATAATTATGCCCCAAACACCAAGGAAAGAGCGTTACTAAAAGATGCCTTATCAAAAGCCAGAAGTAAGGAAATTGATATACCCATGTATATTGGTAATGAGGAAGTTACTACTAAAAACAAGGTTGCATTGCATCCCCCACATGATCACAAACATATTTTAGGATATTTTAATTATGGAGATAAAACCCATGTAACTAAGGCAATTGATGCCGCATTAGCTGCAAAAACCAATTGGGAGAATTTAGGTTGGGAGCATAGGGCAGCCATATTTTTAAAAGCAGCCGATTTGGTGGCAAATAAATATCGTTATGAAATAAATGCCGCTACCATGTTGGGGCAATCTAAAAATGCTTTTCAGGCAGAGATTGATGCAGCTTGTGAGTTTGTAGATTTTTTGCGTTTTAACGTGAGCTATCTGGCCGATATTTATGCCCAACAACCCCCAGTTTCGCCAAGTGGAGTTTGGAACAGATTAGAGCAGCGCCCTTTAGAAGGATTTATATTTGCCTTAACACCTTTTAATTTTACGGCCATAGCAGGCAATTTGCCTGCATCTTGCGCTTTAATGGGCAACGTTGTGGTTTGGAAACCAGCAGATACACAAGTTTACGCTGCAAACGTGATCATGAAAATTTTTAAAGAAGCTGGTGTGCCAGATGGTGTGATCAATTTGATCTATGCAGATGGCCCCGAAGTTGGCGAGGTTATTTTTAACCATCCAGATTTTGCTGGGATTCATTTTACGGGCTCTACGGCTGTTTTTCAGCATATTTGGAAAACGATAGGAAACAACATCCACAAATATAAAAGCTACCCTCGGATAGTTGGAGAAACCGGCGGCAAGGATTTTATCTTGGTACATCCATCTGCCGATTGGAAGGCTGCTGCCACAGGGATTGTGAGGGGAGCTTTTGAATATCAAGGACAAAAATGTTCTGCCGCTTCACGAAGCTATATCCCTAAGTCTTTATGGCCAAAAATGAAAGAAATGATGTTGAAAGATATTGCTTCTTTTAAGATGGGAGGGACAGAAGATTTCGGCAATTTTATAAACGCTGTTATTGATGAAAAATCTTTTGATAAACTAGCTAAATATATTGATCAAGCTAAAAGAGATAAGAGTGTAGAAATTATTTGTGGTGGCAATTATGATAAATCTGTCGGTTATTTTATAGAACCCACAATTATTGTAGCTAAAGACCCAAAATATACCACCATGTGCGAAGAATTATTTGGTCCTGTTTTAACAATATATGTTTATGACGATGCAGATTTTGAAAATACGTTAAAACTGATTGATGAAACTTCTCCTTATGCTTTAACGGGTGCAATTTTCTCTCAAGACAGATATGCAATTGAAATGGCTTCTGATAAATTAAAAAATTGTGCAGGTAATTTCTACATCAATGATAAATGTACCGGTGCTGTGGTTGGGCAGCAACCTTTTGGCGGGGCAAGAGGTTCTGGCACCAATGATAAAGCTGGAGCCATGATCAATCTTTTACGTTGGGTTTCGCCAAGAACGATCAAAGAAACCTTTAATCCACCTGTTAATTATAGGTACCCTTTCTTGGATAAAGAGTAATGAATATGCTTTCATGCTGTCCGCCAGTTGGCGGATTCAGCATCGCATCCAATGAGCAACAATGAAGATTTCCCTACTGGTAAGATTTCTATTAACAAGCTGGTTAACAGAATAACAATAAAATTTAAGCTCAGGATTTTCAAAATCCTGAGCTTTTTCACTCCTTTTCTAAAGTTTTAATGTCTTTTATCAGCTGATCTGCTTCTAGTTCTAGGGTTCCATTATAAATCCCTCTTATTTTCCTGTTTTTATCTACCAATAAAATATGTTCGGTATGCAGAAATTGTGTACTGTCTTTTGTAAAGCCTAGATCTTCTTCGGCAAAATAAGATTGGCGGGCCAATTTATAAATATCATATTTTTTACCCGTGAGCAGATGCCAGTTAGCAGCATTGATTTTATTCACTTGAGCATAAACTTTCAGTCTTTCTACGTCATCTATCCAAGGAGTTACGCTGTAAGAAAGCATTACTACATTTTTATCGTTTTTGAATTCATTTTGTAGTAGTTTCATGTTTTTAGTAATTATAGGGCAAATGCTTCCACAGCTGGTAAAAATGAAACTTGCTACATGTACTTTACCGATAATGTCTTTTTGTGTGATGATATTTCCATGTTGATCTATACAAGAAAAATTGGCGATTTGATGTGTTATCTTTCTATTTGCCTCATCATCAGTTTTTAAAAAAATTGGTGTAAAATCCGGGCTGTTATAATAGGGTAGTCTTTCCGTTTTATCATTATCGGCGCAAGCCAAAAGAGAAAAAAGAAAACAAAAAAAACTAATTCTTAAAAATACTGTCCGATACATTAACGCAGTTTTTTGTTCCCAATAAGCCAAATCTTCTTCCATTTTTGATGATGTAATTGGCCCTAATATTCCCATTATCATAAAACATCTGTTCTACACCTTCTTCATATCCTTTGTGGTAATTCAAATTAAGAATAAGCTGCCCGTTATAGTTCCATTCTTTGTAATTGCCCTCGTATTCATCGTTTTGAAAATGATAATCCAGCTTTCTTTTTCCATCTGGCCACCAAGCTTTCAATTCGCCTTCTTTAGCTCCGTTCACAAAAAAACGACTTTCGGTTAGCGTACCTTTAATACTATATTTTCTCCAATTCCCGTGTTCTTTTCCTAAATAATAACACTTAACTTCCATGGTATCATTTGTTTGGGGATATAAAGAATAAATATAACCGCTGTACGGTTTTTCGTTCTTAAACATCAATCCATTTATATTATGAAAACTAGTTTGACTACTATTTTCCATTTCTCTCAAAACAATTTTCTGACTTTGCCTTTCACAACTTAAAATCAGAATGATAAGGACAAAATTAATTAGAAACCGTACCTGCCGTACCATAAAAACCGCTTCCGTTTATATAAGGATCTGCATCTGTAATGTGATAGTGGTAAATACCGTTTGGATAATCTGCCGTTACAGAAAAATGTCCGTGATAAGCATCTAGATCTGAATTAGCTACCGTTTTACCGTTTTCTTCTGGGCCGTAAACAGGGAAACCATCCAATAAAAAACCAAGTAATGAAGATTTTGTGGCCTTTACAGTAGTTAAATAAAGCGGTTCTACATGGTAATGATATTGTCCGGATTGTTGCGGATGCCCGTAATATTTGTCAAAGCTAACCACCTCACTTGTTAAAGGCTGGTTTGGCCCTGCATATTGGTTAAAAAACGGGACACCATTTAATGAAACACCAATTGGGCCCAAGGGAGTTGCTGCATGATTGCTTGCTACTTTAGGATTTAAGGGGATTTTAAAAGTATAATTTTGTGATGAGATAGTATTTGGATTTTTTTTGAATGTATTGCCGCCAAATGTACTCCCACTATAACTTTCGTACAAACTGCTGGAAGTAGAATAATAAACGGATTTGTGATCTGGCAAACCGTTGGTTTTAATGTAAATATAGGTGCCATCTGAAGTTATGCTGGTTGCGCCATATATTTTACTATAAACTGCAGGAACAGTAACGTTTGATGTACCGCTAGTATTTGCAGAAGCGTCTTTTTTACAGCTAAATCCGATTAAAAAGATAGCTATAAGAGCGAATGGGATAATGGATAATTTACGCATGATAATTTTATTTAGGAGGTTGATTTTGGTTAAAAAGCTGAGCCAATTCTTCTGTTAATTCTTGATAATTTTTTAATTGATCGGATTTACAAAGTTTTTTTATCTCTAAAAAATGCTGATAATGAGTTTGTTCTATTTCTGTCTGTAATGCTCCGAGTTTGCCTTCTAGTTGGTGGCTTATTGTAGGATCATCGGTATTTAATTGTTGATAAAGCAGTTGTTTTGTTTCTTTGATTTGATCTTTTAAATTCTTCAACTTAGTTTGATGATCATCTATTAGTTTTTGATAATCTGCTATTTGTTGTTGATCAAAGTTTAATTTTTGGATGATGATATTTTTAGGGCCTTCGCCTTCGCTACCTTTTTTTGGAGGGTGCGGAGGTTTATGGGTAAATAAAAAACCTATGATCAAAAAATTGAGTATCAAAAGACCGATGACTGCTATGGTCAATAATTTAATTTTGCTCATTGTAAAAATCATTATTGTTTTTCAATTGCATTTCTGTAGCAACTTTCTCTAAGCTGGAGTTACCATTAGCTTTTTGATTTTTGATTGCCACTATATTTAATGCTAAAATGATAACCGCAGTTAACACAAAACTCCATTTAAAATATAAAGGTGCTTCTTGAGGCAAAACCTCGTTAATTTTTTGTTGTATTCTGGTAAACATAAAAGGTGGCGAGTCCACCTTGTTGATATTACTCAACTTATTTAACCTTTCTTCTATGTTCATGATGGTTTATACGATGTTAATTTTTAAATCCTTCGCTGTTTGGATATTTTTTTTGCATATTTTTTTTTGCCCTTGTAATTAATGATTCTACGGCTTTAATGCTCGTCTGCATAATTTCCGCAACTTCTTTTTGTGAGCGATTTTCTGCTTTATTAAGGATAATGGCAGTTTTTTGATTGGGCGGCAAACTATTGATATGAGAAAATAGGATCTGTAGTTCTTCCTTGTTTTCTAATATTATGCCCGGATGTTGGAAATCGCTAATCTGAATTTCTTCTTCTCGTGATTCGTTTTTAAAAATGCTGACCAGGAAGCCAAATCTTTTAGCTGTTTTTTTTGATTTGAGAAAATCTAGGCTTTGATTGATGGTTAACCTATAAACCCAAGTTTTAAGAGAAGATAACTCGGGATTAAACTGTTGATATTTCTGATAAAGTTTTACAAATACCTCTTGAGAAATGTCTTGTGCATCGTCTTTGTTTTGGCAATAGGAGAGGGCAAGGTTAAAAACCAATTTATTGTATTCATCATAAATAGATTTAAAATCTTTTTGACTTATCATAAAGACTGTCTAACTATATTTTAAAACAAAACAATTTAATGGTAGTTAGAGCAAGTATTTAGCTTCAAACGCCTATATCTTATCTTCTTTCTTATCGTCTTTTTCTATCACAAAGCTGGGTACCTCATAATCATCCGGCAGATAATCTGAAGGTATAGTTGTTTTATTCCCATCCCTAAGCGTTTGATAATGGGAACTCATAATCTCAACACCAGCTTCGTTAAACTTATCTTGAATATTAGCGTGTAAATTAGAATAGATCAAGGCAGATCTTTCTGGTTGTTTGGTGTAGGCATTTATTTGATAAGCCACGTACCAATCTTCTAAACTGGTTTGTAAAACAAAAGGCTTTCTTTTGGTATCTATACCTTCAGATGCCAAGGCTGCGCTGATCAATAAATCATGTATTTTGCGCCAAGGTTCATCATATCCAATTGTTATGGTGGTATGTAAAATAGAGCCTTCCTTTTTCGCCATTACCGTGTAATTGATGGTGTTACCGCTCAATATCGCAGAATTAGGAATGGTTACAATTTCATTTTTGATGGTTCTTAATCTTGTAACCAATAAAGATTTTTCTACCACATCTCCTGTAACATCGCCAATTTTAACACGATCTTTTAATACAAAAGGGCGCATATAGGTAATTACCAAACCTGCAACCATGTTACCTATTGCAGATGAAGAACCAAAGGAAACCAATAAGCCTAAAAATACAGATACGCCTTTGAAAATATCAGAATCTGAACCTGGTATTTTTGGCCAAATTACCACCACCATAAAGGCATAAAGCACAAACTTTATAATCTTGAATGTAGGTTGTGCCCAATCTGGATAAAAACCGTTCAGCTTTAATTTTCCGGCGGCAACCTCGCCTGCTAAATATCCCAAGCCTTTAACTATGTACCTAAAAAACATCACAATGATGATGATGCTTATCAAGTTTGGTATAAAATCTATAATTGATGAAACAATGCTTTTAAGTGGGATCAATATAAAGTTGATGAGCGCATCGCTCCAAGTTTTTGTCCATGGGAAAAGTTGAAAGATGATGGGTAGGGTTAGGTATATGGTTAGGATAATGATAAAATATTTACCTACGTTTATCGCCCTTCGTATAAAGATCATCTGGCTATCTTGCGATAGCAGCTCGTAATTTCTGATCTTTATGCCATCAATCTTATTATTTAATTTATAGCTTAACCATTCTTTAAACCTATTGATGTACCTGTTGAGATAAAAAATGATCAATACCAATAAAAGGATGATCAACAGGCCAAAACCAACACGTTTGGCAATCTCAACAATGTTATTTTCGTTACGATATTTATTGATAATGTCAACAATGGCCTTTTGATAGTTTGTAGCCAATTGATTTACCGTAGATTGGTTAGCTTTTGCATCAGCTTGGGTGATGGCAACTAAAATGATGTTTTTATAGATGATGTTGGCGTTTCCACCTGTTGTATCAAGTATGATAGAGTCTGTTTTGGTGGCTAAATCTTTCTCTAGTTCTACTATTTTTTCAGTTGCTAACCTTGCCCTTTCTTTTGCAGATAAAGGCCCGATACTGTTTTTGATATAAAACAGATTTTTATCATAAACCGTAACCGGAAAACCTGCATAACTTATGCTGTCTCTATCCAAAGAATCTGGTACAGAGATTTTATCCTGAGCCTTAAGATTTAAAGCATTGATAATTAAGAAGAAAAACAGAAAAATTCTCATTGGATAAAACTACAAATTTATTTAATAGTTTGTTAGGTGTTGTTTCATTAGTCATTAGTATTTTCTGGGTTTTTTAGAAAAGTTCATTAGGGATTGGTTCATTAGTCATTAGTATTTGCAATGTTTTTTAGAAAAGTTCATTGAGTATTGGTTCATTAGCCATTAATATTTTCTGGGTTTTTTAGAAAAGTTCATTGGGGATTGGTATTTGCAGAGTTTGTTAATGAACTCCCTATACTAATGGCTAATGAACTATAAACCTTTGATCACTTTAGCAGGGTTTCCAACTGCCATGCTGTTATCCGGAATATCTTTAGTAACCACGCTTCCTGCTCCAATAATACAATTATCGCCGATTTTTACTCCCGGTAAAATAATGGCATTACCCCCAATCCAACAATCATCTCCAATGGTAACGGGTTTAGAAAATTCTAGCGTTTTTCTGATTTCTTTATCTTCTGGATGTGATGCTGCATAAATTTGCACTCCCGGCGCAAAAAACACGTTAGAGCCAATATTGATCTGTATGGTATCTAAAACCACACAGTTCACGTTAAAATACACATTATTACCACAATGTATATTATAACCGTAATCGCAATGGAAAGGAGGCTCTATGTAAAGATTTTTACCGGCGTTTGGTATCAATTCTTTTAAAATGTTTTTTGCGGGTTTGGTAACCAAATATTCTGTGATGTTTAATTGGCGAAGCAAACGTTTGGCATTTCTTCTTTCTTTGGATAATTCTGGGTCATTGGCTAAATAAAGCTCACCAGCTAGCATTTTTTCCTTTTCAGATTTCATCGCAGCAAATTTACAAAGCTTCGGCAACTACAAAGGTACTTCCGCCAATAAAAATCAAATCATCTGTTTTTGCGTTCTGCTGGGCAGCTTTTATGGCCGTTTCAACATCGGCGTAAGCCAAACCTTTTAAATTATATTTTGCAGCTGCTTCTTTCAATTGATCTGCCGGTTTTGCCCTTTCTAATTTTGGTGCGCAAAAATAATAGGTAGCGTTAGCGGGTAACAAACTCAAAACTTTAGAAATGTCTTTGTCTTTTACCATCCCGATCACAAAATGCAAGCTATCAAATTTTGTCTCATTGATGTTATTCAGCACTTCCTTAATCCCATCTTCATTATGCCCGGTGTCACAAATAATCAATGGATCTTCTGATAATGTTTGCCAACGCCCCATTAAACCAGTGAGTTTTTTTACTTGGCTAAAAGCCGATATTAAAACATCATCATCAATTTTAAAGCCTTTTTGCTTTAGCTGATTTATTGTGCTTAAAACGGTTTTTATGTTTTTTATTTGATAAGTCCCGGTTAAATCTAAAGCAATTTGATAGCTTTTTTCTTTTCCATGGATTTGGATCTCTCTTTTGCCATCAACAATTTTGCTATCATCATAACACCATTGGTTTGTTGCGAAAATAAGGGGGGCATCCTGTTCTTTGGCTTTATCTTCAAAAACTTGTTTAACCTCTTCTTGATATTCTCCTATAACAACAGGAACGTTTTTTTTGATGATCCCGGCTTTTTCAAAAGCGATTTTTTGCAAAGTATCGCCCAGAATATCAACATGGTCTAAACCGATGTTTGTAATCACAGAAACTATTGGGTTGATAACGTTTGTAGAATCTAGCCTGCCGCCCAAACCCACTTCAATAATGGCAACATCAACCTGATGTTTTGCAAAATGCTGAAATGCCAGGGCAACAGTTGCTTCAAAAAACGAAGGAGAAACTTCATCTATAAAAGTTTGGTTTTCTTCTACAAAGGCAACAACTTCTTGCTCAGAAATCATTTCGCCATTAATTTTTATACGTTCCCTAAAATCTTTTAGATGTGGCGAAGTATATAAACCGGTTTTATAGCCTGCTTTTTGTAAAATGGCAGCTAAAATATGTGAGGTGGAGCCTTTCCCGTTTGTGCCACCTATGTGCACCGACTTAAATTTCTTTTCTGGATGATGAAGATGATGACAGAATTTAAGGGTGTTATCTAAATCTTTTTTAAACGCCGAAATACCAACACGGGTAAACATGGGTAGTTTGGCGTAGAGGTAAGAGAGGGTTTGCTGATAATCCATCTTTTTTGTGCTTAAAGCAAAAAGCTTATGGCTGAAAGCTAATAAATGAGTTAATGATCTATTGTTTTGCGGCAGTAAATAAAGCCTTTAGCTCGGTAGCATCGTCTGGTTTCATTTTCCCACCCAAAATTAAACGCAATTGCCTGCGTCTTAATGCGCCATCAAATAGTTCTTTTTCTTGATCTGTTTGAGGTATCAAAGCAGGAACCGGAATGGTTTTAGAACCTTCGCCAACGGCAACAAAAGTATAATAAGCTTCGTTTGATTTTACCCTATGCCCAGATGGGATGTTTTCTGCCCAAACATCTAATCTTACTTCAACAGAAGTATTAAAAGCTCTTGTAACCTTAGCGTGGATGGTTACAACATCTCCCAATTTTATGGGGTGCTGAAAAGAAACATTATCAACCGAAGCGGTTACCACAATGTTATTGCAATGTTTTTGTGCAGAAATAGCCGCTGCAATATCCATCCAATGCAATAACCGCCCACCCATCAAATTATTTAATGTATTGGTATCATTTGGTAGCACCAATTCATTCATGGTAATATAAGATGCTTGTGGAAATTTTTCTTTCATGTTTTTTCTTTTATTGGTGATTAGTAGTTGGCAGTCTATAGTGCAAGGCCTGCACTCTAAGTTGGTATGTTGTATTTTATTATCAAACAATTACAAAATTAAATTTTAGACTTCCAACTTGTTGCCAACCAAACTACAAACTTTATAACTTTTCAACTTCTTAATTACAATTGGTTACCGACTACTGATTTTTTTCAACTTCTGACTCCTTTAGAAATTCCTGGGATATTTTGCAGTATTCAATTCTGTAAAAGCGATCAGTTCATCAAACCTTCCGCCCGGCGGACGGTAATAAATCAAAATCTGATAATTATTTTCTGTTTGGTAAAAAGTACCATCAAAGGCATTTTCATCAATCGTTTTCCCATTTTCATCGGCCCAGATATAATGGTAATCTACCACTCCTTGTTTTATGGGCATAGTGAGCGTAAATAATTTTTGAGCAGGATCATAAATCATCCGGTTTTGTGCATTCTTTTGGTAACCGTTAAATTTACCCACTATATATGCAAAACCGTTAGCATCTGGGGCCGGGGCCTTAAGGGCAAAGCTGATGTTCCCGTAATCGGCATCATAATCTGGTGTACTGCCATCTTGGTTTAAAACAAAAAAATCGCCGTTTTCATCATATTGAAATGAATAATTTAGGATATTTTTGCTTACATCTGCAAATAAATTTACACGGTAAATAGAGTCCTTTATATTTTCATAAACGCCTTCGGATTTAAACCTGAAACTTCGGGTATCAAACCTCCTAAACTCGTTACCCGCGGCAAAATCAAATGTACCGTTATCTGTATATACCAGTTGATTGTTTCTAATAAACAATGGGCGTTGTGTACTTTGTGAAACATCATTACGGCCATTTTGCAGCACTACCGCCGTAATTTCTTGATAAGGGTTTTGGATATTTAAAGCGGGATGAAAAATACTGAAGTTTATTTTTTGATTTTTATCCCTATCAGAAACCTTATTTGAAGGCACAATTTCTGCCTGTAACGATACCTTTTGAGCTAAAATATAAAAACGCCTAGTAATTAACAATTTGGTTTGATCGCCATCTTCATAAACCTTTAAAAGATAATTGCCCGATAGTTTAGGGATTACGTTTAAATTTGGTAATACAATTTCGTAATGGGTGTACTTTTGGAAAGTATTGAAAGAGAATTTATAATCGTTAATCCTATCTTCACTAAAGCTCTGTGCATAATCTAAGCTAGAGATAGCAGAAGGTTTCCAATTTGCATCGCAATGGGTAATGCTATAATACAGGTTTCTGCTACCGCCGCGTAGATCATCAAATTTAAAGATCAATCTTTCTGAAGAGCCAAGATTTAAAATTGGGAAAGATTGGTCTTTTTTATCATTATAAAACTCTACGCTCTTAATTTCGGGGATGTAGGTAATGTTTTCAAAAATAGCTTGTACAGAAGGAACTTCTATCTTTGGAACCCTTTCTCTTTTTTGTCTTTTTTGTGCAGCACAAGAAGTTGAAAGTAAAAAATTGAGTGTTAAAAAGGCTAAAAGCTGAAAGTAATAAGTTGAAATTAAAAAGTTGAAATTAAAAAGTGATCTAATGGCAGATTTATTACTGCCATCAGTATTTAATTGTAAAAAATCTTTTTTCTTTACCATCTAATTTTTTCTTAAGAACAAATTAATAACCTTGTTAAAAAATCACTTCGTAAATACCGATAAACTATTTCAATTGATGAACTATTAAAACGTGTTGCAAATACTATTACCTAATTTAAACTAATGGACTAACCTTCCAAAACCATAATCTCTTCGGCTAGTTGTTCCCAATGTAACTGTGCTGCTCCCAAAATTTCTTTCGCCTTTGCATAACTTTCGTTGGTTTCTGTTAATTTTTTAGGGTTACTGTATATTTCTTCCTTTGCAATTTCTCCCTCTAAATCTTTAACGGTTTTTTCTTTAACGGCAATTTCTTCTTCTAGCGTCTGTAACTGCTTATTTAATTTATTCAGTTGTTTTTTCTTTTCCTCTATTTCTGATGGTTTTATCTCTTCTTTTTTAGGTTTTTCTGCTTTTGCAGGTTTTATGCCGCCTTGATCACCTGTTTTTTCTCTTCTTGCCTGCCACTCTTCATATTCTTGGTAAGTACCCGGGTATTCTTGTATATCTTGTCCTTCTATAAACCAAATTTTATTGGCCACATTATCCAAAAAATACCTATCGTGAGAAACAGCTATAAAAGTACCTTCATATTGCGTTAGTGCTTGGATCAATATATTTACAGATTGAATATCCAAGTGATTGGTTGGCTCATCTAAGATCAAGAAATTAGAATCTGTTGTTAAGGATTTTGCCAATGCAACCCTAGATTTCTCTCCTCCAGAAAGCACCCTTATTTTTTTAAACACATCGTCGCCGGTAAATAAGAAACACCCTAAAATAGAACGCAATTCTGTATCGCTATGTTTTGGTGCAAAAGATTGCAGCTCTTCTAAAATAGAGTTATCTAAATGCAAGCTCTCTAATTGGTGCTGTGCAAAAAAGGTTGTGGTTACGTTGTGACCTGTTTCGCATTTGCCTTTAAAGGTTTCTGTACCGGCTATAATCCTTAATAGGGTTGACTTTCCTTTACCATTTGCACCAATTAAAGCTATTTTATCGCCCTTTTCAATAACACCATCGGCATTGTTTAAAATATCAATAGTAGGGTAGCTTTTATAAGCATTCTCAATTCTGATTACGTGTCTGCCAGAAGGTTTAGAAAATTTAAACCTAAAGTTCACGGTAGGGTTTTCATCATCAACGTCTTCTACACGCTCCATTTTGTCTAAGGCTTTCATCCTAGATTGCGCCATTTTTGCCTTAGAGGCCTTTGCCCTAAAACGCTCAATTAAACGTTCTTCTTGTTTAATTTTAGCCTGTTGGTTCTTAAATTCTCCTTTTTGTATTTCGCCCCTTAAAGCTTTCTCTTCTAAATAGTAAGTGTAATTACCAGAGTAGATGGTAAGCTTTCCTTTGCGAGATTCTACGATTCTGTTCACTATCCTATCCAAAAAATACCTATCGTGAGAAACGATAACAATTGCGCCGTCAAAACCGTTAAGGTAAGTTTCTAACCATTTAATGGAAGGTAAATCCATGTGGTTGGTGGGCTCATCCAGCAATAAGATATCTGGTGTTTGCAAAAGTATTTTCGCTAACATCACTCGCATTCGCCAACCTCCAGAAAAGGTATTTAAAGGGCGGTGTTGGTCTTCGCTCGAAAAACCTAGGCCGGCTAAGATTTCGTTGGCCCTGTATTCTATGCTATAACCATCTAAAGCTTCAAACTCTAACTGCTTATCGCTTAGTTTGTTTAAAATTTCTTCAGAGTAATCGGTCTCTATTTTTTTTAGTAAAACCTCAATTTCATCATGTAATTGGTTTTGGCGCTCAAAAGCTTCCATGGCTACGTGAAGAATACTATGATGAGAATCGTAAGAAAGTAAATCTTGGTTTAAATAACCTATTTTTAGGTCTTTTGCCATAGAAACCGAACCGCTTGATGGTTGGTACTCGCCCACGATAATTTTTAGGAGCGTAGATTTTCCGGTACCATTAGCGCCAATTAATCCAATTTTCTCACCCGGTTTGATGTGCCAATTGGCCTCATCGTATAAAGCCCTAGAGCCAATTAAAAAAGTTAAATCGTTTATTGAAATCATTTGGGCGCAAAGGTAAGAAAATACCAGCAGGAAATTTGATGCGTATTATGCTATTTATTTTTTCACCGTTATTGGCGTTCCTACTACGCCTGCATAAAAAACAATGATTTCTGCAGGTTCATCGCCTTTGTTTTCGCCATAATGATAGGTATTTACCAATTCTACAATGCTATCGCCAGCTTTGAGTTCAAGAACATCGCCTTTATCATCAACCACAGTAAGTACGCCTTTTAACAAAACACCGGCGTTAATTACCAAATGTTTGTGTAAATCTAATTTTTTATGTGGCGGGATCACTATTTTTAAAATAGTGATCTGTGGTTTACCCTTAGGATAAGCAGGTAGTTGATCACCGTTCCAGCTTTTGGTGCTTTCTGCAAGTTTAGTAACCTCAATTTTGGTGTCTTTTTCTTGAGAAAACACATGGAATGTGATACAAGAGAAGATGATGATGATGCAAATTTTCTTTACCGTCATATTAATCTAAGTGATAAAATAGCCTCCACTAAGTAAACCTTTACCAAACAATTTTTTACCATCAATTTTGATTTACATTTAACGTGTTATCTTTTATATTGGCATCCATAAAAATTCCACCATCAATCATTAAATTTTTGATTTGTTTTTTGGTTTTAATGGTTACTATAATGTTTTTTTGGTTTTTTTCCCAAACCGCTGGTGTTTGATGAAAATACTGAGTAGTGCCATCGTTAAAAGTAGCGATTACATCAAACGGAACGGCAAAACCGCCAATATTTTTAATGAAAAGCTGTGTTTTCTTTTTGGATGATTTTGCGATGTGATCTAAACTCAAATCGATATAGTAAGGGGTATAAAACCAGTTATAGAAAAACCAATCTAAATTTTTACCAGAACCGCTTTTCATAGAGTTGAAATAATCCCAAGGAATCGGATGTTTACCGTTCCAATTATCCATGTAGGTATGTAAGGCTTTTTTAAATAATTTATCGCCCAACATATCTTTTAAGGCCAAATAGCTTAAAGAAGGTTTTCCGTAAGAGTTATTGCCAGCACCAAAATTAACGTCTGGAGAGGGTGTAATAATGGGGTTTTCATGGGCGTGGGGGCCATTGATCCAACGTTTTACCCTAAAAGACTTATAAAAATCGTCGGCGGCCTTCTTGCCGTTTTCGGTAATCCCGATCAAATATTCCAAAGTTGTTGCCCAACCTTCGTCCATAAAGGCATAATAACTCTCGTTAATGCCCATATAAAAAGGAAAATAGGTATGTGCTTGTTCATGGTCTTGTACTAATTCTGCAAAAGTTAAATCGGTTTCATGGCTATCATTAACCATCATTGGATATTCCATATCTGCAAAACCTTGTACCGCGGTACTTTTAGAGAAAGGGTAGGGTACGCCCGGCCAATTTTTAGAATACCAACCCAAGGCATACCTGCTATTTTTAACAGATTGGTGGAAATCTGCCGAGCTATCTGGATAGGCCGCTTGCACACTTGCCCTTCGTTTTTTTGCTTCGTCAACCATTACACTACTGGCATCCCAAACATAATTATTACTGATGGCTGTGGTAACGTCTGTAATGTTTTTGGCTTTAAATGTCCAAGTGTTTGCCTCATTTTGGGCGGTGATATTTTTGGTGTCTAAATCTTTTTGTGTTACGATGTTTATAATAGAATCACTGGTTAAAGAAGTTTGCAACTTATTGGCAAATTCTGGTTTAAGAACCTCGTTTGGGTTTTTTAAATCTCCCGTTGCCCAAACTATATAATTTTTAGGTACGGTAACATTTAAGGTATAATCATTAAAATCGTTATAAAACTCTAATGAACCTGTATGTGGTTGTGTATCCCAACCTTTATAATCATCATAAACAGAAACCCTTGGGTAAAAATAAGCCAAGAAAAATGTGCTAGGATTAAGAACCCCATCTCTTCCAGGGCCCGTAGAAAGTTCATAATGCCAATCAATGGTTAATTTAACAGAATCATGGGGCATTAATTCTTTGGTTAAAGGAAGCATATAGTTAGTATTTATGGCTAAACCATTATCCCAAAAAGCTTTTGCCCCGTTTATCATGATCCGATCAACCGTTAGACCTAGGTTAGGGTTTGTATTTTTACCTTTTCTGCTGTTGCGATGCACATTAACGATCAATTTCATGTTTAAGCTGTCTAGCTTATCAGGGCTGTTATTGTAATAAGTGATTGTTTCTGTACCGGCTATGATTTTATTTGGAGGGGTAACTTTGATAGAGATATCATATTTAGCATGGTTTTGCCAATAGTTTTTGCCAGGTTTGCCATCTGCCGATCTGGTTTGTTTATTGAACGCACTCTCGATTTTAGAAGGCATGGTAAGCAACTGAGCTTCTGAAGAAAGGAAAAACAACAGTAAACCGCTGGTTACAAATATAAATCTATACATAGTTTAATTTTTAACACAAGTTAATAAACATTTAAAAATATCTGTCTTTTTTGATGTTGATGTACGGGAAATTTTACAGAACAGGCTAGGGTTTATGATAAAAAAGAGCATAAAAAAAAGCAAACTGATTTCTCAATTTGCTTTCTTAAATTAATTAGTGTTTACTAATTTAAGTGCGCCCTCAACATCCAAGCTGTTTTTTCGTGTTTTTCCATTAAACCCGTAATGTAATCGCTAATTCCCTCTGCGCCAAATTTTTCTGCAATAGGAGTAATGTTTTCTCTTATAAAGATGATGATGCTCTCGTGGTCTTCTAGCAATTCTTTAAAAAGATTCTGACTATCAAACTTACTAGTGAGCTTTTCTGAAAGATGGCTCACTTTTAAATACTGGCTTAAATTCCCTAAAGCATAATGACCTATTGAACGAATTTTCTCTGCAACATTATCAACAATAAGTTGCTGATCATTATACAGTTGCTCTAAATAAATGTGTACAGTATGAAAATCTGGGCCTTCTACATTCCAATGAGCGTTAAGTGTTTTAGAATAAAGTATAAACTCGTCTGCCAGTATTTTATTAAGCTGTTCTGCAATATGCTCTCTGTTTTTGTCGGTTATGCCGATGTTGGTTTTTTTCATGATTATATTTTTTTATCAAAATCAAAAATTCTATTTAAACTTAATAAAGAATTTAAAACGATTTTGTTTGCTAATACTTAAGAAAAAAACATACCAAAAAATTGGTTGGCAAGAAAAAAATATAATTTGAGTGTAATAAAGAAAGGTGTATCTATTTTACTAGATAAAATATTTCCGTATTAAGAGCAATAAAATAAAAAAGCCTAAATGGGATCCCCATTTAGGCTTTAATTCATTGTTAAAAATGATTAACCGTTTTTCTTAGCAGTTACTTCATTACGAATATCTTGAGCTAAAACTTTAGATTTTTGCATAGCATTACGCAACCTTGTTCCTGCTGCTTTGTTTCCTTTGTCAAAAAATGCAGTAGCGTCTGCTTCTGCTGATGCAATTAGTTCTTTTAATTCTTTAAATTTGTCCATGTTATAAGATTTAATTTTTGTTAATATTCAAAACGAAGATATTTAACTTTTCTTTATAAACAAATGATTTTTGATAGATAGATCAAAAAAATATCCACAAAAACGGGCTTATAAACAAATGCTAAGGTTTATGCTTACTAAAATATGTAATTTTTATTAAAGTCCGGTATTATTTCTGAACATTTTTATAGCTATTGCTAAAAGAATAATTCCGAAGGCCTTTCTTAAAATGTGTAATCCGGTAGGGCCAAACAATTTCTCTATCCTTAAAGAATTTTTTAAAACCAGGTAAACAAATAATAAATTGATAATGATACCGCATATAATGTTTAATGTATGATACTCTGCTTTTAACGAGAGAAGGGTAGTCATGGTACCGGCCCCTGCGATCAGTGGGAAAGCCAAGGGTACGATAGAAACAGCTTCGGGTATTTCTTCTTTGAAAAAATTGATGCCAAGCACCATTTCCATGGCGATAATAAAAATCACGATAGAACCAGCAATGGCAAAAGAGGAGATATCTAACCCGATGATGTTTAAAAGACCTTCGCCCAAGAAAAGAAAAACTATCATTAAAGCCAAAGAAACCAATGTTGCTTTTTCTGATTGTATGTGGCCGCCCGCCTTTTTCCTTAATTGGATGATAATGGGGATAGAACCCAAAATATCTATGATGGCAAATAATATCATAGATACGGATAAGATTTCTTTTAAATTGAATTTATTTTCCATAAACCGAAATTTATACAAAGAAAGCTAATATAATTGGGATAAAAATAAAAAAACCGCCTAGCTTAAATGTCTAGGCGGTTTTTAAAATCGAATTTGTTATTAACCGTTTTCTTCTTTTTTCTCTTTCTTGATAAAATCTACCACAACTGGTGTTGCTACGCAGATAGAAGAATAGGTACCAAAGATTACACCTATCAATAGCGCAAAAGAGAAACCTCTGATAACCTCGCCCCCAAAAACAAACAGCACCGCTAAAACAAAAATAACCGTTAAAGCCGTAATCACCGTTCTGCTTAATGTGCTATTGATCGCATCGTTAATCACTACAGACATTTTATCGGTTTTTGCATGATGCTGATCCAAAAACTCTCTGACCCTGTCAAATACCACCACCGTATCATTGATAGAATACCCTATTACCGTTAATATTGCCGCTATAAATGCTTGGTCAATATCTAACGAGAACGGTAAAATTCCGTTAAATAAAGAGAAGAAAGATAGCACCAACAGCACATCATGGCATAATGCTACCAAAGCACCGGCGCTATAAGACCATTTTCTAAACCTCACGAAGATATAAAGCGCAATGGCTAAAATAGATAATAGTACGGCATAAATTGCAGATACCTTAATGTCGTTTGCAATGGTTGGCCCTACCTTTTGGGAACTTTCAATAGTGCCTTTATTATTAGGTAATTTTGATAAACCTTCCTTTAATTTAGCTTCTACTAATTGATCTGCATTATCTGCTTGGCTATCAATTAAATAAGGTGTTGTTAATCTGATCTGATTATCGCTGCCAAAGGTTTTAACCTCAGAGGCTACGCCAAAAGCATCATTAAGATCTACCCTAACTTCTTCTGTATTTACCGCTTTCTCAAATTTGATGATATAAGTTCTGCCGCCTTTAAAATCTATGCCTAGGCTAAACCCTCTTACGATAATTGAGATAATGCCCAAAGTGATAAATAGCCCTGATACGAAGTAAAATATCTTACGCTTGCCAACAAAGTTATAATTGGCATTTTTGAACGTATGGTTGCTCCAAGGGTTAGAAAATTTGATCGGCATTTCTTTTTTCAGCATCCATTCAAAGATCAATCTAGAAATTAAGATCGCCGAGAACAACGAAGTAATGATACCTATGATCAGGGTAGTTGCAAAACCTTGTATCGGGCCAGAGCCAAATATATAAAGTATGATACCCGTAATCAAGGTAGTAACCTGACTATCCAAAATTGATGGCATCGCATGTTTATAACCATCAGAAATCGCTAACCTTAAAGATTTACCCAAGTTTAATTCTTCACGGATACGTTCATAGATCAAAACGTTAGCATCAACCGCCATACCTAATGTAAGTACGATACCTGCGATACCCGGAAGTGTTAGTACAGCACCTAAAGATGCTAATACACCCATTAAAAAGAATACGTTGGTAAATACTGCAATATTGGCAACCGTACCTGCTCTATTGTAATAGAACATCATGAAAATTAATACCACAATTAAACCAACAACTGCAGAGGTTAAACCAGAGCTGATCGCTGCTGCACCTAAAGAAGGCCCAACAACCGCCTCTTGTACAATTTTTGCAGGTGCCGGAAGCTTGCCCGCTTTTAATATATTGGCTAGATCTTTTGTTTCATCAACCGTAAAGTTTCCAGAAATTGAAGAAATACCATTTGGTATCTCTCCAGAAACCCTTGGTGCGGTGTAAACAGAATTATCCAAAACAATGGCGATAGATTTATTATCGTCTTCGCTTTGTGGGTTACCTGCTGCGGCAGCGGTAATTTTTTTCCACTCCCTGGCACCATCGGTTTTCATCACCATTACCACTTCTGGGTTGCCTCGTTGATCAAAATCTTCACGGGCGTTAGAGATAACGTCGCCACCTAAAGCGGGCTCTCCGTTTGGCCCTGTAGATTTAATGCCAAAAAGTTCAAAAACTTTAGAATCTGGCGAAATAGATTTTACGCTCCAAAGTAATTTTAGGTTACTTGGTAAAAGTGCCTTAACATCTTCTTCGTTAAAGATAGAATTTATTTTTGCGGTATCTATTTCAGAAGCATAACCAACTGTTGGGCCAGGGCGTAAGCTTTGTTGCCCGTTTTGGCCTTGGTAAGTGGCAGGAGATAAAACCGCAAATAACGGGTTTGTTTTAGCTAGCGCTTCTTTACCTAAAGAATCTTTACCAACGCTATCTCTTTTTGCGCTTAATAAGGCTGGCTTATCTTTAGAAAGTGCTAATTTATTACTGTCTGTTTTTAATGTTGGTTTAGCTTCTGTTTTAGGCTGTTTTGCGGCTAAAATATTATTGATGTTTTGAAGTATGGGGAATATTTCTGTGTTATCATAAGTTTCATAAAACTCTAATTTTGCAGAACCAGACAACAATTTACGCACACGTTCTTTTTCTGTTACGCCAGGCAATTCTACCAATATACGGTTAGAACCGTCTTGTAATTGTATGTTGGGCTGGGTAACCCCAAACTTATCTATACGGGTCCTTAAAATATTGAACGATCTTTCTACCGCCGAGGTAGATTGCTTATCTAAAAATGATTTTACCTCATTGTTGGTAGCATTTAATTTAAGATCATTAGCGTTTTCTTTTGTGGCAAAAAAGGTAGATAGTTTACCGTTTGGATTCAATTTTTCGTATTCTGATACAAACAAAGAAATTAAACCTTCTTGGCTTTTTGATAATTTAGCTTCCGCATTTTTTAAAGCCTGATTAAAAGTAGCATCTGATGGGTTGTTGGCCAAACTTCTTACCAGCTGGGACAATTCAATCTCCATGGTAACGTTCATACCTCCTTTTAGATCCAAACCTAATGGGATTTCTTTTTGTTTAACATACTGATAGGTATGGTTTAAAATAGGGTAAACCGGTTGGTTAGACATAGAGTCTAAATATCTTTTTTCTTTAATCGGGTCGCCTTTAGCGTATTCTTTGGCATCATTTTCTACCTTGTTGGTTACGAAAGTGAAAGAAAGCGCATACAAACATAAAAGTGTTAATACAATAGCTGCAAACTTAATGATTCCTTTGTTTTGCATTTTTTTTTAATTGATTGGTGTAATTTTGATTTTGAAATTCAAGAGGGCAAAGCTAATTAAATTTTTAATTTATAAAATCCCTAAAGATTAAATTATTAGCTTTTAATTAAAGCCGCTTTAATATCATGAAAGAATAATCAAAAGCGTGTTTATCGTCTTTCTGATGGTCTTCTTTAAATATTACTTCCCATTTTAAAGCCTCTATTTTAGGGAAAAAGGTATCTGCATTAAAATGATGATGTACTTTAGTGATATAAATATGTTTTACAAAGGGTAGGGATTCACGGTAAATCTCACCACCGCCAATTATAAAAGGCTCTTCATCATCGGCGCAAGCTTTAACCGCACTTTCTAAGTTATTATAAACTTCTACTCCTTCAATCTTTAAATCTTTTTTTCTGCTAATGATGATGTTTCTTCGGTTTGGCAAGGGTTTACCAATAGAATCGAATGTTTTACGGCCCATAATTATGCTATGGCCAGAAGTGGTCTTTTTGAAAAACTTTAAATCATTGGGCAAATGCCAAAGTAACTGATTGTTTTTACCGATACCGTTTTCTTGATCGGTGGCTACGATGAGGGAGAGGTTAGAGTTATTTTTGATCATTTTGAATCAAATTTTCAATCTCCGTTTTTAGTTTAGGAAGATGGTTCATAACTATAGACCAGATATTCTCGTCAGAAATATTATCGTAAGAATGAATAGCTTGATTTCTTAAACCAATAATAGATCTTGCATCTGTAATTTTATCAATAAAGGTTATATCTGTTTTCAAAATACGATTTTATGCTTCCCCTATAATTTCCAAATTTCTTTCAACTGCCCTTTTTAGCATTAAATTTTTCTTATATTTTTTGAAATCTTTTTCTTCGTTTTCAAAATAAGAGGTTATTTCATCAATGGAAATTTTAATATCGAACAGCCAATTAAAAATTCTTTCATCCATAAATCAATTGTTTACATTTATTTATAGAATTAATTAAGTACGGGGTTTTTTAATGTTTGTTTTTCTATTAAATCTACCTCTCTATCAAAAGAAGTTTCAACTCCTCTTTAAAATTAATGTAATTCAGAAAATAATTCGCCAAATCAAATTCTTTAAATTTTACCAATAAATCAACGTAGCTTTTATTGTTAAATTTTTCATTCAAAGCACAACCAAAAATATACATTTTATCAACTTTGTATGTTTTACAAAGTAATTCTAAACGTTCTTTGTGTTGATCAATGATTGACATATTGTAAAATTAACTTTTTGAATATGATAAACCTAATGACGATTTAATTAAAATAGACCTTATACCGCCACAACCCCCTTTATGTGAGGATGTGGATCATACCCCACCAATTCAAAATCTTCAAATTTAAACCCGAAAATATCCTTAACATCGGGGTTTATTTTTATGGTGGGCAAAGCTTTTGGCTTGCGTGATAATTGTAGTTTGGTTTGCTCAATATGGTTATTGTATAGATGCGCATCGCCTAAAGTGTGTACAAAATCGCCAAGGTTTAAATCGCAAACTTGTGCCACCATCATGGTCAATAAGGCATAAGAGGCAATATTGAAAGGTACACCCAAAAAAATATCTGCACTGCGTTGGTAAAGTTGACAACTCAATTTTCCTTTTGTTTCTCCTTTGGCTTCATCTGCGGGGGCTACATAAAATTGGAAAAAACTATGGCATGGCGGTAAGGCCATGTTTTCTACTTCGGCAACGTTCCAAGCAGAAACAATGATCCTTCGGCTATCCGGATTGTTCTTTATTTGGTTGATGATATTAGCGATTTGATCGATATGCCCACCATCTGGTTTTGGCCAAGATCGCCATTGCGAACCATAAACCGGGCCTAAATCCCCATTTTCATCAGCCCATTCGTCCCAGATTTTTACACCGTTTTCTTTTAGGTATTTGATATTGGTATCACCACTTAAAAACCAGATCAACTCATGGATGATAGATTTTAGATGCAGTTTTTTAGTGGTAACCATCGGGAAACCTTCGGCTAAATTGAAGCGCATTTGATAACCGAAAACGCTAATGGTCCCTGTTCCCGTTCTATCGTGTTTTTGTGCGCCGTTTTCTAAAACATGGCGCATCAGATCTAGGTATTGTTTCATTTTTGGTTTTTAAATTTTCTGTCCACTCTCCTTCGGCTCCGCTCAGGATGACATTTCCTTCGACTCCGCACAGGATGACATTCCCTTCGACTCCGCTCAGGATGACATTCCCTTCGACTCCGCTCAGGATGACATTCCCTTCGGCTCCGCTCAGGATGACATTCCCTTCGACTTCGCACAGGATGACATTCCCTTCGATTCCGCTCAGGAAAACTTTCCCTTAGGCCCTCAAGCTTGTTATGCTGAGCGGAGTCGAAGCATCCATTCAGTATGTCATTTATTAAGGTATTAATTACGCTTTTATAAATATTATAAGTGCATTAACGATTGCAGCGGCATCCCCGCCTGTAATTCTAGCAGGCTTTTTTGTCATCCCTAGCATTGTCACTCTGCGCCTTGTCACTCTGAGCGGAGCCGAAGAGGGAGCCGAAGGATAAGACAAAAAATGATATAGCGAAATCTGCCAGCTGGCGGATAAAACGCCCAAATATTTATTTTATCAAAAAACGAGATTTTATCCTACAAATTAAATTAATCTATATTTGCCATCCTATTAATGTGCAAAACTCCTAATTGTTAATATTGATGATTGCTTTTCCTAATGCCAAAATTAATATCGGTTTAAATATCACCAATAAGAGAAATGATGGTTTCCACGATTTGGAGACGGTTTTTTATCCCGTAAAAATTAAGGATGCGCTGGAAGTTGTGGAAAGTAGCGAGATGGATTTTGAGACTTCTGGGATTGAAATTCCCGGTAACCCAGACCAAAACCTTTGTTTGCAGGCTTATAATATGTTGAGGAAAGATTTTGATTTGCCCAATATTAACATCCATTTGCATAAAAATATTCCTATTGGTGCAGGTTTGGGCGGCGGTTCTGCCGATGCTGCTTTTTTTATCAAATTGATCGATAACAAATTTGATTTGAAGCTTACTAACGAAAGAATGGAAGCTTATTGTAGGAAACTGGGTGCAGATTGTGCTTTTTTTATCCAAAACAAACCCGTTTTTGCGAATGGAAAAGGCGATGAATTTGAGGATATAGAAATTGATTTGTCTGCTTATCATCTTGTTTTGGTAATGCCGCAAGTTCATGTTTCTACTGCCGAAGCTTACCTAGGGGTAAAAGCCCAAACACCAAAACATTCGCTTAAGGAATTGATAAAACTGCCTTTAACAGCTTGGGAAAGTAAAATTGTTAACGATTTTGAACCTCATATCCTTAAAAATCATCCTAAAATAGCAGCCCTTAAAAAAGAATTGAAAAGTGCGGGGGCGTTGTTTTCTTTAATGAGTGGGAGCGGGGCTTCTGTTTATGGGATTTTTGAAGAAGAAGTTGATCTAAGTTTTTTAGAAAAAGATAATTTGGTTTTTACCGATATTTAATGAGCAAACCAATACAACAAATATTGATCATTGGGACGGTTTTCCCCGAGCCAAATTCTTCTGCTGCTGGAAGCCGGATGATGCAGCTGATCACAGCGCTAAAGAATCAGCAATATAAGATTACTTTTGCCAGCGCTGCTGCAGATAGTGAATTTATGGTAAACCTGGCCAATTTTGATGTGGAGAAAGCTACCATTAAATTAAATGATAGCGGTTTTGATGAGTTTGTAAAAACCCTAAACCCGGATCTTGTATTGTTTGATCGCTTTATAACGGAAGAACAATTTGGCTGGCGTGTTGCCGAGAATTGCCCCAATGCGATAAAGGTTTTGGATACCGAAGACCTGCATTGTTTAAGATCTGCAAGGCAAAAAGCTTTTAAAGAAAAAAGAGATTTTTATATTGATGATTTGCTGAAAGAGGATATCGCTAAACGCGAGATAGCCAGTATTTTAAGGTGCGATTTATCTTTGATTATATCATCGTTTGAAATGCGATTGCTAAATGAAGTTTTTAATATTGATGAAGCTTTGTTGCTTTACCTTCCTTTTTTATTGCCAAAAATTGAAGTTTCTGAAGCGGATAATTGGTTAAATTTTGAGGATAGGGAACATTTTATTACCATTGGTAATTTTTTGCATGAACCTAATTACCAAGCGGTTATTTATCTTAAAAATGAAATTTGGCCATTGATCAGAAAAAAACTTCCTGAAGCGCAGGTTCATGTTTATGGTGCTTATCCATCGGCAAAGGTTACGCAACTTAACAACCCTAAAGAGGGGTTTTTGGTAAAAGGAAGGGCTTTGGATGCAAAAGAAGTGATGGGAAAAGCAAGGGTTTGTTTATGTCCGTTGGTTTTTGGTGCCGGTTTAAAGGGCAAGTTGATCGATGCCATGCAAAGCGGAACACCAAATGTAAGCACACCAATTGCCGTAGAAGGTATGCGTGAGGGTTTACCTTGGGGCGGTTTTGTGGCTAGCAACCCTAAAGATTTCTCTGATGATGCGGTAAAACTTTATCAAAATAAAAACCTTTGGGGCAAATTTCAGTTGAACGGAATTGATATTGTTAACCAGCTTTTTGACGAGGAAAAAGGACGGCAAAGGTTTATATCTAGCATCAAAAGACTTAACCAGAACTTAGAAGAACACCGGAAAAGTAATTTTTTAGGTGCCATGCTGCAATACCATTCTGCAATGGGCACAAAATATCTTTCTAAATGGATCGAGGAAAAGAATAAATAAAATGGCAGAAGATCTAAATATCATAAAAGGAGATAAAGCATCTAAATATCAATCACTTATCCCGCAAATAGAGGCCTTGATAAGCGGAGAAACAGACTTAATAGCCAATCTTGGTAATGTTTGTGCTGCTTTAAAAGAGCAATTCAAATGGTTTTGGGTAGGCTTTTATTTGGTACAGAAACATGAATTGGTGCTTTCTGCATTTCAAGGCCCCGTTGCGTGTACCAGAATTAAAAAAGGAAATGGCGTTTGTGGTGCTTGTTGGCAAAAAGAAGAAACTTTGATAGTTGCCGATGTGGATAAATTTCCAGGGCATATTGCTTGCAGCAGTTTATCAAAGTCTGAGATTGTTGTTCCGATTTTTAAAAACGGAGAAGTGATTGGGGTTATGGATGTGGATAGTGAGCAATTGGATTATTTTGATGAAACTGACCAACAATATTTAGAACAAGTTTTAGGATTGATCAAATTTTAAAGATAAACCTATTTTGTATTTCTGGTTTAGGTGCAGATGAAAGGGTTTTTTACAAATCTATCGCTCAAAAATTTTTAAATCAAGTTTATCAATAGGGTTAAACCCGATAAAAAAGACAAATTCAATAGTTATGCCTATAAAACAGTTGGATTTAACAAAAACGTTTGCTTTAATAGGTTTTTCTTTTGGCTGGCTGATTGGGTTTTGAACTTTCTTCAAAAAAAATCAGCAAAAAGTATTTGTTATTTCTAGTGAGAAATCTTCTAGAGGATTTCCCTTCTACTTTTGGTTATTTAGGGTATCTTAAGATAGAAAACAATCGAAAGCACAAACAACTCTGATAAAAATTAGTAAGGAAACATTTTATTTTCTTTTCAATGAATTTAGACAATACCTTTTACCATCGTAACGATACTGTTAAAATGGCCAAAGAGCTGATAGGGAAATTCCTTTTCAGCAATGTTGATGGTAAGTTAACCGGTGGGATGATCGTAGAAACCGAGGCTTACATGGGAAGCATAGATAGTAGCTGCCATACATTTAATAATAGAAAAACAGAAAGAAACGCCACCATGTTTAACAGAGGCGGTGTTTCTTATATGTACGTTTGCTATGGTATCCATGATATGTTGAATATTGTTACCGGTGATGAAGGCAACTCACAGGTAATTTTGGTAAGGGCAGTTGAGCCTAAGTTTGGTTTGGATATTATGCAACAGCGCAGGGGGCAAGTGCCTTTAAACCGATTGGCAAAAGGGCCTGGCTCATTAGCCAAAGCACTTGGGCTAAACAAGAGTTTTGATAATTCATCTCTTACTGATGGTTTAATTTGGATTGAAAACAAAGGAATTGAATTTTTGGAAAAAGATATTATAGAAAGTCCGAGAATTGGTTTAAGCTGCCCAGAACCTTATTTTTCTATACCTTGGCGTTTCTTTTTAAAGGGAAATAAATTTGTAAGCGCAAAAACAAAGTATTGATGATTTATATTTGTAAATCATAAATAAAATATACAAATTTGTTACATAAATATTTAAGAAATGACAACCTTCACTAGCACACTTCCAGATGATTTAATGAGTTTGCTTTCAGAAAAAGCTGCTAAACTTAAATTGCCCAAAAATAAGTTGATAGAAAAAGCACTTCGCATTTATCTTGATCAAATCAATAAGGCAGAATATGTACGTTCTTACAGAAACTTTGAAGATGATCCCGATATTTTATCTATCGCAGAAGAGGGGATGGGTGATTATTTTAAGCAAATCAAAGATTGAAACAAGGGGAAATTTGGTACACCAACCTTGATCCAGTTAAAGGAAGTGAACAAGCTGGGTATACACCAATTGTAATACTGAGTGGTAATTTGTTAAATACCCATACTAAAATTATCATTGCAGCTCCTTTAACTACTAAAGTTAAGAATTACAAGGGCAACCCCATATTAGAACCTAACGCTAATAATTGCTTAACTGATATTTCTGAGGTTCTCGTTTTCCATATAAGGTCTATTGCTAAAGAAAGGCTAATTAAAAGAGTTGGATTTATCAGTAAAACAGAATTAGAGTTGGCGATTAAAACCTTGAATGAAATCTTGAGGTATTGATTTAGTTAATTTTTGCTTTGTTAAGCATTAGTTTACCAGTTTTGCAAATTGGATATTAAATTAGTTAGGTAGCCCAAGCTGCATCACCATCAATAATTGAGCAAAAAAAAGCATCAACCCAAGGGCTAATGCTTTAAAATAACTTTATTTCAAATCTTTTAGTTTAAAACCAAAGTTTGCAACCTATCCGGCCCAACCGATAGATACTTAATGGGCACTTCCAGTTCTTTTTCTAAATAATCTATATAAGCCTGTAATTTGGCAGGGATTTCTTCTTGCTTTCTTATGCCTGTTAAATCTTCTTTCCAGCCCTCAATCTCTTGGTAAATTGGTTCGGGTTTTATGCTACAAATATCATAAGGCATATAATCTATTGTTTCGCCATTGTATTTATAATGGGTACAAGCATAAATTTTATCAAAACCGCTCAATACATCAGCTTTTGTCATTACCAGTTGGGTAACGCCATTCAGCATTATTGCATATTTAAGGGCAGGTAAATCTATCCAGCCGGTTCTACGTGGCCGACCGGTTGTAGCACCAAACTCATGACCAATTTTTCTTAATTCTTCGCCAACTTCATTATCAAGCTCTGTGGGGAAAGGCCCACCGCCAACCCTGGTGCAATAAGCCTTGAAAATACCAACTACTTCCCCAATTTTATTTGGGGCTATACCTAAGCCGGTACAAGCACCAGCCGTTGTTGTATTTGAAGAGGTTACAAAAGGATAAGAACCAAAATCAATATCAAGCATGGTACCTTGCGCACCTTCTGCCAAAACTTTTTTGCCTTCTTTTAAATATTTAGCCACAATATGCTCGCTATCTACATGTGGGAATTGTTTAAGTAGCTCTAAAGCATCAAAAAATGCTTTTTCTCTTTCGCTAAAATCTTCTATTTCGCCGTAATTAGCCAAAATAGAACAATGTTTTTCTACCAGTTTGTTGTATTTCTCTTTAAAATCTGGCAGGTTGATATCGCCGACGCGTAAACCGTTTCTACCGGTTTTATCCATATAAGTTGGTCCAATCCCTTTTAAGGTAGAACCAATTTTGCTATCGCCCATTTTCTTTTCAGAAGAGGCATCTAATAACTGGTGTGTTGGTAAAATCAGGTGCGCTTTACGGGCGATCATCAAATTCTTTTTCGCTAATAGATCAATACCAGCATCTTTTAGTTTATCTATTTCCTTTTTAAGGATGATAGGATCGATCACCACACCGTTGCCGATTAAATTCATGGTATGTTTTTCAAAAATACCTGATGGTATGGTATTTAAAACAAACTTTTTACCATCAAATTCTAAAGTATGCCCAGCATTGGGACCACCTTGGAAACGGGCGATCAAATCATATTTTGGAGCTAAAACATCCACTATTTTACCTTTTCCTTCGTCGCCCCATTGAAGGCCTAATAATACATCAACAGCCATTTATTTTTTTGGTTGGATATGAGTTTAAATGAATTAATTAAATTTATTTTCTTGCGATGCGCAATTCCCTTCTTTTAATTGGGTACAATTGCCGTATAAGTTTAGAGAATGATGTTTGATGTCGAATTTCAATAAATCGCCCATCATAGATTGTATTTGTTGCACCCTAGGATCGCAAAACTCCACCACTTTACCGCAATCTAAACAGATAATATGGTCATGCTGTTTAAAACCGTAAGATTTCTCAAACTGCGCCATATTTTTACCAAATTGGTGCTTGGTAACCAGATCGCAAGAGAGCAATAATTCTAAAGTGTTGTAAACAGTTGCCCTACTTACCCTGTATTTTTTATTCTTCATTTGGATGTAAAGCGACTCGACATCAAAATGATCGGTACGGGAATAGATTTCTTCTAGTATAGCAAAGCGTTCAGGAGTTTTTCTGAGGTTTTTATTTTCGAGATAGGTCTCAAAAATCTTTTTTACCATATCAATGGTCTCTTGTAAAGCCATAATAGTTATTAAGGTTCAAAGTTATTAAAAAATATCATTTTGCTAAATGAAATGTTTAACAACAAATTTTTGCTACCAAGAATTTAGGTACGACTCAAACTTTGCGTTTGCGGTGGGGGGTAATTCCATTTTCTGTTAATTGCCTTTCCAGGTTTTGTATCCTTTTAAGGAGTTGGGCATTCAATTCTTTTTGGTAGCGCAGATCGTTTTCTAAATTTTGCAACTCCATCCTAAAATTAATTTGTTGTAGATGGGTCAAATTATCAGGAAAAAAATCATGAATGGGCGTTTTGGTATAGTAAGCAATATTGATGATTTGCTCAAAACTGATGAAAATATTTCCATTCTCGATTTTAGAAAGGGTACTTTGCTTTATTCTTAAAAAATAGGCTAATTCTTCTTGTTTGATGTTTTTTTCGGTCCTTACTTTTTTAATTTTTGCGCCAATGTCTTGATTCATAGGATTGAGGGTTTTTGGTTTAGCAAGATAATGTAATTTTCGCAAAAAATGTTTTTGCTTTTTCAAGAAACTTTATGCTGATATGGAATATTTTTATTCTAAAACAGCATATTTTATTCTGCTGAGGAATATTTTTATTCCAATATTTAATTTTTTTGTTTACAAATTTGAAAAGTAGCGTTACAAGAGGGAAAATACTTTGCCCTGCCAAGGTGGTGAAAGAAAGACATAAAATATTAAATTTAAGATAATGGATAATTTAAAAGAATTTGAAGTAAAAGACCTTTCAAAAGTTGTTGGAGGGGATAAACCGAAAGCAACTCTAACTGTACATGTTACAGGAGTTTTAGATGGTATACCACATAATACTAAAGTAGATATTGATGGAACACTAACTAATGGGTAATATGAGTTAATTTTTGTAACGGCTATTTTTGCATTTTACTAAATGCGAAAATGGTCGTTTTATAATTATCCATATAATAAATTCAACTAAAATTTAAAATAGTTATTCTAAGTACTAAAATTATTTAAATAATTAATTCAAGTTGCTAGTTAATTGCTTTGCTTAATTGCAAACCAAAAACAAACAGGGTTAATTTTATTAGAAAT
>NZ_JAEHFY010000069.1 GCF_016623585.1 Pedobacter segetis | reverse complement strand
TCTTTTCATTTAGTTTTGTGGGGTGCGACATTGGTTCTGCAAGCAATACCGCAAATTCTCAAACCTGCAAAACGTTATAGGTAAGGCTAAATACCGCTTAACGTTTCATCAATAAGTTTAGAAGCCATTTCGTCTTGCTCTTTTGTTGCTCTGTGAAAAATATCAAAAGCAATCACTTTTTCAGACTTTTTCTCATTGATGAAATCTTCTAAGTTTTGATAGCTATCAGAATTTGAATAGAGATGGATATTAGTATCGTTTCTCCAATCATTATCAACTTTCAATTTCACAATAAATCTATGTGTAAATCCTTCAAATTGTTCTTTAGAATATTTTATTTCCATTTTATTTAAATTTGTGAGAAGCCCTACCTATAACAGCACATAGGCAATATGGCGGGTTCTCGGTTAATATTAAGTTTTGTTTTTCAAATCAAGTTTAGTGCTTGCAGAAAGTTCGGTGTTCATAATCCGCCACATCGCCTATCTGCGAAACGTTATGGGCAACCCTAAAACCGACAACAGACAATGAGTATATTTAAAAAACTATTTGGTGGTTCTGACAAATCAGA
>NZ_JAEHFY010000068.1 GCF_016623585.1 Pedobacter segetis | reverse complement strand
GTTATAGCCAGTACTTCTTTTTCTTAAACTTGAAGAGTCAGCTTTAAATGTCCGCCTAAACCTTTCTGAATGATTTTCATTAAAGTTGAAAGTCTAATGTCAGATGCGTCATTTTCGATTCTTGAAATATAGGATTTATTGGTCCCACATTTTTCTGCAAGTTGTTCTTGTGTCATTCCCAACTTTGTTCGAGCTTCTTCAAGTAATGCACCAAGTCGGAAAGCTTCAAATTGCTGTTCCCATTCTTCACGTTTTGGATTTCCTTTTTCTCCGTATTTCTTGTCAAGAATTTCGTCTAATGTCGTTATGTTTTTTTTAGATGTCATTTTGATATTCCTCCATTATTTTAAGTGCCTTTTCAATCTCTTGTTTTGGTGTCTTTTGACTTTTCTTCTGAAAACCATTTCCAAGAACTACCAAATTTCCTTTGTCAAAAAAAGAAAATATTCGGTAAATATTACTTCCGACTTCTACCCGGATTTCGTAAAGTCCTTTTGTCCCTTGCATATGCTTAAAAAACTTTTCGGGGACTTTAGGAGTAACTTTTATCAGATTTAAAGTCCATTCGATTTTCGCCTGCACTTTGTCGTTCTGACTTTCATA
>NZ_JAEHFY010000067.1 GCF_016623585.1 Pedobacter segetis | reverse complement strand
TTTGCACCTGTATCTCCTTTTGCGCCTGTGTTACCGGTTGCTCCTGCTAAACCGGTTGCTCCCGTATCGCCTTTTGCGCCAGTCGCTCCCGTGTTACCAGTCGCTCCAGTTGCACCTGTATTTCCTGTTATACCTTGTATCCCTTGTGAACCTGTATCGCCCTTTGCTCCGGTTGAACCTGTCGCTCCGGTATTGCCTGTTGCGCCGGTTGCTCCTGCTGAACCCGTTGCTCCCGTATCGCCTTTTAAACCTGTAGCACCTATATTACCAGTTGCACCTGTTGCTCCGGTTGCTCCAGTTGCTCCCGTGTTACCGGTTACGCCTTGGATTCCTTGCGAACCTGTATCGCCTTTTGCTCCGGTTGCTCCTGCTGAACCTGTCGCTCCAGTTGCACCTGTATTTCCTGTTACACCCTGTATCCCTTGCGAACCTGTATCGCCCTTGGCTCCAGTTGCTCCTGTGTTACCAGTTGCTCCTTGTAAACCCGTATCGCCTTTTGCGCCAGACGCTCCTGCTGAGCCTGTATCTCCTTTTGCGCCCGTATCGCCCTTTGCGCCGGTTGCTCCTGCTGAACCCGTTGCTCCCGTATCGCCTTTTAAACCTGTAGCACCTATATTACCAGTTGCACCTGTTGCTCCGGTTGCTCC
>NZ_JAEHFY010000066.1 GCF_016623585.1 Pedobacter segetis | reverse complement strand
CTAACGGTCTGCAGCTACCCGAAGGTGGCGATTTCGAAGCACTTCACTCTCTATCAAGCAGAAACTTTGATAGAAGCACAAAGCTTGATTTAACCACTGAACCGCCACTTTTGGGTAGGTGCTGTTATGGGCTGCCCTTCTTTCCATCGAATTAAAATTTGTCTCTATTTTTTCTTACAAATTCAATATTCAGCATATTCAAGTCGTCTTCGTAACTAAAAAACTTTTGGTCAAGGTCTTCCCAAACAACATCTGCCGTTTCTTGTATTTGCTCTAAAATTTCTTGTCGTTCTGTTCTGTCTTCTGGAACATTACTATTTGGAAATTGGTCGATTGCTTTTTGCAAAATGTCAGCCGTTTTGTTTGCACCTATTGTCTGCAAGGACTGAACTGTCTTATGAGCAAAGTCGCCACTTGAGTTAAAAAAATATTGGTTAAACCCTCCATTGTTTATTTCTCTTTCTAAACATTGATTATGATAAAATTGCGTCTGTTGTTCCGTCAGCTTGTCCATTTCGTCTCCGTATGAGCAAACGTCACCAATGTAATTGTCAAGTTCGATTATGCTCCCGTTTATGTCATCAGAAGATAGCAGTTTTTCAAGGTCGTATTTTTTGTTCTCCGAATTTTGGTCTGATTTGTCAGAACCACCAAATAGTTTTTTAAATATACTCATTGTCTGTTGTCGGTTTTAGGGTTGCCCATAACG
>NZ_JAEHFY010000065.1 GCF_016623585.1 Pedobacter segetis | reverse complement strand
ACCGTTAGCGGTAATGCTATGACAACAGAACAGACCAAAAATATAATCCGACTTTTGACCGACAAAGGTGTTCACTTTGACAACGGACTGACTGACGATGAAGTTTTGAAAGTAGAAACAAAATTTGATTTCAAATTTCCGCCTGACCTCAAATTGTTTCTGCAGACAGCTTTACCGACATCTGACAGATTTGTTAACTGGCGGCTTGGACTAAAATCAAAAGACGAGACAGACAAAATAATTGACCGACTTGGCTGGCCATTAGAAGGAATGTTATTTGACCTGCAATCGAATGACTTTTGGATAAACAGTTGGGGCGACAAGCCGAACACTTATGAAGAGAAGGAACGAATAGCAAAAGAGAAGTATTTGACCTTCCCTAAACTAATTCCAATTTATTCTCATCGTTATATTCCAAGCCAACCAAATGAAAAAGGAAATCCAGTATTTTCAGTTCATCAAATGGACATCATTTTTTATGGTTATGACTTGGCGACATATTTTGCAAACGAATTTAGTTTTGAGTTAACAGACGAATTTGAAATGCTGGACAAACCGAAAAGAGAAATTGAATTTTGGAGTAAATGGGTGGACGAATGGACAGAGAACTAAAAGCACATACCGCTAACAGCACCTACCCAAAAGGCGGGGGTTCGTATTCCAAAGACAGTTTTGTGGTTAATCAAACATTAGTTTTTCAAATCAAGTTTTGTGGTAAAAGTCCCGCCCTTCGGGTAGCTGCAAAACGTTA
>NZ_JAEHFY010000064.1 GCF_016623585.1 Pedobacter segetis | reverse complement strand
GATAACGGTTGACCAACGTAAAGATTTTTCTTGTTCTCAATTTGGTGTATGAGGTAATTGGCCGTATCGGCGTAGCTATGTAAATCTTGAGCCTTTACATTTTTGTAAGACACAGTGACAAACAATAATATGATTAATTTTTTCATAGTTAGATAAGGCATAGTTTAAAAACCCTGCAGGCTTATAAGCCTGCAGGGCATCACCCTAATAATGTACATCCGGGTTTACCGGCTCATCATCGGTATAATCCTTTACCAAAACATCTTTGATTATTAAAGGCCTATATACAGAAAGTATGCTTTGCAAACTTCCCCCCTGGCCGATCGCTGGATAAAACACCGGAAACAATGTAGTATATGGAGGGACGGAATCGAACAATACAACAATAAAATGTTTCCTATTAAAATTATCCTGCCAATTAAAGTAAAGCCCTAACTCTTTACCAAAATCTTCTTTCCTCATAGCAGCAGTTATTGCTTCAACGGGACTTATTTTTAGGCTATCCATCATAACCGAAAGCGGCTGGCTCACGAAAAGGCTTTTCTTGTTTTCAATTTGGTGTATCAGGTAATTTGCCGTATCGGCGTAGCTGTGTAAATCTTGAGCCATTACATTTGTGTAAAACACAGTGACAAACAATAATATGATTAATTTTTTCATAGTTAGATAAGGCATAGTTTAAAAACCTGCAGGCTTGCAAGCCTGCAGGGCAGTACCCTAATAATGTACATCCGGGTTTACTGGCTCATCGTCGTTGTAATCCTTTACCAAAACA
>NZ_JAEHFY010000063.1 GCF_016623585.1 Pedobacter segetis | reverse complement strand
TTTAGTTGTAGTAAACCAAATTTCTCATTTTTGATGCTTACTTTTTTATTCTTTAACTAGCAACTTGAATTAATTATCTTGATAACTTAGATTACTTCGCAATACTGAATCATTTTTAAAAATATGCTCTAATCTAATTTTATTACTTTAATAACAATTACTGGTGGTTCGCTTTTTAATTTAGACAAATTATTAAATGGCAAAATAATGCATGTTAACAATACTTTTTGATTATACATTAAATTATCACAATTTAAGCAGCCTTTATCAAATTTTAATAAATTATAATTTTGATTACAACCTTGAATTTTAAATTGAATGCTTGAATTAAAATCTTTAGAGTTTAAAACTCCTTTTTTTTCTAATAATAATAAAAAGCTATCGCTTTTTTTTGGAAGCATTACTTCTCCTAAGTAATTTGCTTTTATAATAACGGTGTCATTACTTTTTTTTGTAGAGTTAAAAGAATTGCAATTCTGCCCGTATATGCATGAACTAGTTAATAAGCATACATGCAATAAAAATATTTTCATCATTATGGTTTATATTTACTTTTTCTAACATGGGTTATAGTGTATATCACTTTTCCATCTGTATTTCTATATTGATTTGTTGTTGACCTAAATTGAGATTGCGTTGTTCCTTTAATTAATCCACTACTAGAGTCAAAATAAAGTTTATTTGACGTACTAGTTCCGTCCCACAAATTAGCTGTTGCACTATCGAAAAACCTAAAATATTTACCTTTAGAATCTGAACCCATGCCTACAATCACAATGAAATG
>NZ_JAEHFY010000062.1 GCF_016623585.1 Pedobacter segetis | reverse complement strand
TAACGATTGGCGAATTTGTGTTGTAATGGCATAGAAAGCACAAACTTGTCTGCCCGTATAAACTTAGTTAATTGCGATGAAATAACGTAAAGCAGTTCAGCCATTATAATACAAATTTGTGGTTACCAGCAGTAATTCTTCTATTTGGTAATCCCATTTTCACTACTATCTATGGTTGTTTCTGTTTGTATTAAAGTATGTTGGTCTGGCTTTATTGTCTTTATAATCTTACGGTCTATGAGGTCAATCAAACTTCTAAATTTAAAAGCATCTTCTTTCTTATTTCTTTTAATTTTGAAACCTTTGGTGTAGATTTCTTGATTGTCTATGCAACAAGATTTTCCTTTACTCCAAAATGAAGTTGGGTTGAAACCAACTAATAAACTATCAAGATTATTTCCTTCTTGGTCAATAACGATAGGTCTAGTATATGTTTTCTCAAAAGTCCACTGGTCAATATAACCAATTCCGTTTGTGTCAAGCGTTAATATGTTGTCTTTTACATTTGCTAAAACCAAGTCCACTTCTCCTGAATAATTGGTCGGCACCACGATTGTCAAGGTCGGTGAGTAAAGTTTGTAGTGAAAATAAGTGAAACCAAGTGTTGTCGTTAAAAAGAAGATTGTCAAAAACGATTTTGTTTTGAATATACGATTTAAAATAGCTGTCAAAATTAAACAGGTCAATACGATAATGATAATCCACATTATCCCTAATGCAAGTCCAGATAAAAACATTCCGCCTGGTACATTTGTCAACCTAAAAACCAAAGTTGTCAAAAGTCCAACGGATAAAATTCCTGTTAATATGTTTGCTGTTCGTCTGGTCATTATTGCTGGTAACG
>NZ_JAEHFY010000061.1 GCF_016623585.1 Pedobacter segetis | reverse complement strand
TAACGGTTTGCTAATTTGTACTGAAATGGCATTGCTTGCAAAACCATTGTCGTACCGCACTAAATTAAGTAAATAATTGATGAATTGAAGTAAACCACTGTCAGCCATTTTTGTGCAAATTTGCTGTTAGGTGCAGTTATTCTTCTTCTACGTTTAGTATTGCTCTAAATTTATCTTCAATTTCATTAATTTTAATTGGCAAATTTTCTCTCAATTCTTTAGATATTTTAGACATCTGTTCAGAATGGTGTTTTAAGTAATCTTTTTCTAAATTTCCCCTTTTAATTCTTTCCTGACCGAAGCTAAATTCCCAACCTTTATCCCAATATTCTACGAATATTTCGTCAATGGATTTACAGAATGATTTAGCAAAAAAAAGTTTATTTACTAAATAAAAATCTCTAAAGTCATTAATTGCATCATTTGCTCTTGCCGCTCGCTCCTGACTCTCTTTATCTCCATCTTCGATAATTGGGTGCATGAAATTTGTCCAATTAACCATTGCAGAATGTAGTTCAATTAATTTTTTATAAAGTTCTAATATTACTTTACTTCTTTCTTGATGTAAAAAACCAAATTTAATCTGATGCGTAATGTTGTTTTTGGCTAATTCGGATTTTAGAGGTTCAATCTTTAAAGTCAGCTCTTCACTAAGTTTGCTTTTATAACTTTCGATTTTCTCATTAAAATCTTTTTTAACATTTTCAGTTAATTTTGTAAATTCTTCAATTGTAGAAAGTTTAGCAACTTCCTTTGCTAATGAAATCAACCACGATTTATAAAATATAAAATACGAAGCGATTAAAAATAAGATGACCTCAATTATTATTTCAAATATTTTGTTTATCATAATTTGTCGGTTTATAATTGCACCTAACG
>NZ_JAEHFY010000060.1 GCF_016623585.1 Pedobacter segetis | reverse complement strand
TAATTAATTCAAGTTGCTAGTTAAAGAATAAAAAAGTAAGCATCAAAAATGAGAAATTTGGTTTACTACAACTAAATACTCAAAAATATGATGCTTACCAAGGACAAAATTATTTCAATTTTTTGTTTAATCGATGATATTTTGAAGGGAATTGAGCACAAAGAAGATAAAAGACGGTTAGTAAGTGACAGCGAAGTGATCTTGACGGCTATAGTTTCTTCCACGAGCTTCTATGGAAACCATTCATCAGCTATCCAGTTCATGAAGCAGTATGGGTTCATTCCCAATATGCTGGAGAAGAGCAGGTTTAACAGGCGGCTCCATAAAGTTGGCAGTCTACTTTATGGTTTGTTCGAGATTATTAGCGGTTACTTTAAAGAATTTTGCTGTGAGCTGCATTATATCATCGATTCCTTTCCAGTGGCAATCTGCAACAACATCAGGATTCCAAACTGCAGGATATTGAAGGGTAAGAAGTGGAGGGGCTACACGGCAAGCATGAGGGATTATTTTTATGGGGTAAAGGTGCAGTTGCTCACCACAAAAGATGGCATACCCATAGCTTTCCATTTCACCCCCGGCAAGACCGCTGATGCAAAAGCATTGGGAAAAATGATAGATAAACTACCAGCGGAAGCTTCGATATATGGCGATAGTGCTTATCTGGATTACGGATTGGAAGATAGTGCCTTTGAAAGAAAGGCTGTACTGTTGAAAATTCAGAGAAAGTCAAATTCGAAAAGGATAGATACAATGGAACAGAAGGAGGAAAAGCTGAAAATGAGAAAAAGGATAGAAACGGCTATCAGCGATATTAAAAAGATGTTCCCTAGAACAATACACGCAGTAACGTTAGAGGGATTTCTAATAAAATTAACCCTGTTTGTTTTTGGTTTGCAATTAAGCAAA
>NZ_JAEHFY010000005.1 GCF_016623585.1 Pedobacter segetis | reverse complement strand
GAACAATACACGCAGTAACGTTAGAGGGATTTCTAATAAAATTAACCCTGTTTGTTTTTGGTTTGCAATTAAGCAAAGCAATTAACTAGCAACTTGAATTAATTAGAGAATTGAACAGCGAACATAAAATTTATTGTCACTTTCCGCCAAAAAGAAATTCTGCAGATTTAACAAAACATGCCGAGGCAGTAATTCATCTCGAGCATTATGAGAAGCGTTTTAAGGATAGCCTTTTGCCTTACGAAATTCAAACACCTAAAGGTTTTATCATTAGAAAACCAGAGTCTTGGGTTTAGCATAGTTTATTAAACTAGAATTGGATATCACAACTTGATATTCCACTTTGGAATATCAAATCTTGAACAAGCAATACAATTCTTACTTCGCAATTACCAAAAACAGGCAATAAATCCCCATATTTGATTAACAATATTTTATCATGAAAATAAAACAAATCATCATCGCTTTATTATTTACCGTTTCTACAACGGCATTAATGGCGCAAGCCCAAGCTGCAAAACCAACTTTATACCACCCAGAAGCCGATGCGAAAAAGGAAATCGCAAATGCTGTTTTACAAGCAAAAAAAGAGGGTAAGAACGTGTTTATCCAAGTTGGCGGTAATTGGTGCGTATGGTGTTTAAGGTTTAATAAATTGGTTACAGAAACACCAGAACTTACCAAGTTGATGGATGATAATTATGTGGTAGTTCATGTAAATTACAGCAAAGAGAATAAAAATGAAGATGTTTTGGCGAGCTTGGGCTATCCTCAACGGTTTGGTTTCCCGGTTTTTGTAATTTTAGATGCTCATGGGAAGCGCTTGAATACCCAAAACTCTGCTTATTTAGAAGACGGAAAGGGCGGGCATAGCGAAAAACTGGTCTCAGAGTTTTTACAGTCTTGGACACCCAAAGCCATTGATCCCGAAACTTATGTTAAATAAATTTATCTTCGGTTTTTTGGGTGCTTATGTCACGCTCATCAGCTTTGTTGATGCACAAGATAAAACAGTAAACTTAAAACAAATCTCCAAAGGTGTTTACATACATGAATCATTTTTAGAGACCAAGGATTATGGTAAGGTATCATGCAATGGGATGGTTGTTATAAGCAAAGCAGATGCGATTATTTTTGATACCCCCGCAAATGAACCTGCATCCAAAGAACTCATTCGCTTGGTAACAGATAGCCTTCACGCAAAAATTATAGGGATGGTCATCAATCATTTTCATGAGGATTGTTTGGGGGGATTAAAAGTTCTTCACTCACAAAATATCCCATCTTATGCTAATCAAAGAACAATTTTATTAGCTAAAGCTAACGGTTATGAAGTACCACAGAATGGTTTCGATAAAAAATTAAATCTTAGGGTTGGATCTATAAAAGTAAAAAACTATTATTTGGGCCCTGCACATACACAAGATAATATAGTAAGCTATATCCCATCAAAAAAAACACTTTTTGGCGGGTGCATGGTAAAAGCAATTGGTGCTAATAAAGGGAATTTGGCAGATGCCGATACTACCCAATGGGCAAATACGATAAAAAAAGTGAAATTGCTGAAGCCAAACGTTGTAATTCCCGGTCATGGTAAATTTGGCGGGCAAGATTTGTTGGCTTATACCCAAAAGTTGTTCGCAGAAAAACAAGGAAATTAAAATCGCTTAAATTTTTCTAATCGCAATCTATGTATTATTTTTACGGCAAATAATTACCATGGCAGAAATTAGCATCAGTAACCAAAACTGGGATAGGTTAAAAATAAAGCTGAAAAGAAAATATAACCACTTATCAGACGATGATTTGATGTTTGAGGCCGGCCAAGAAGAAAAACTTATCGATCATTTGCAACATCGCCTAAACAGAAAACGCGAATACGTTGTATTTACCTTAAAAAAAGGCTTATTAAACATCGATAACAACAGGTTATGATTTTTATTTAGGGGCTTAAATATTCTTCTAGATAGTAGATTCTCTTGCTATTTTTACAAGCCCAACCAAAAGCTAGCGTTTCCGTACCTAATAGTTAAAACCCAGAAAATAAATTAATTTACCGCTAAGATCAAATAATGATTGTTGCGGTGATGCGCCAAAAATTAGGCAACCAAATTCTTATCTATAGAAACTTATCCATTATTTTTTAATAAGGCCAAACTTTAAACAAATCAATTTTTGTGTTAAACAGCTTAATTCGCCATTTTAACAAAGGCATAAATCTGCCATGAAATTTTTTTAAATTTTTAAAAAAGATTTACCTTAGGGTAAGAAATCAAATTTTTAAATAGCACTTAAAGAAGTGCTAAACCTAAACAAATCAGTTTATGAACATCGTAAATTTCCATTAAACATTTTAAGCTAGCGGCCAAAATATTTTTGATTTTTAGAAATAAAGCAGTTAATAATTAAACTTAGATTGGCTTTTGCCCAAATAGATAGGCAGCTTTTATTCATAAATTATAAGAAATTGTTAGATCAATGTTTAGGCTTTGGAAAAAGCTGCTTTTAAAGCAGCAATTCAACAAAAAAGTCTCATGAGTCTTTATTTAATAAATGATCTAAATGCACCCATCAAAAAGCACAAATAAAAAGATGTGATAACAATTGACGATACTAAGGTTTACAATTTCAATAGATCTATACAATTATTTGATAATGAACACAATAAAATTTAATATTGGAATCCATTAAATTAAAAAACAAGAAACAATTATATTTTTAAACCTAAAAATTAAAAAACATGAAAACTTCGATCAAAACAAAAATTTTATTTGTACTCTCCTTTTTATTTGGGCTAATGTTTATCAATGCAGGGCTAAATAAGTTCTTTAATTATATGCCGATGCCAAAAAATCTGCCAGAAAAAATGATGAAAGCGATGGGGGCTTTTATGGAAATTGGTTGGATTTTGCCTTTAGTGGGAATTGCTGAAATTATTGGCGGCTTTTTGATCATTATTCCTAGAACAAGGGCCTTGGGAGCATTGATAATTTTCCCAATAATGGTTGGCATATTTTTAACCAATATTTATCAAGATAGTAGCGGTTTGCCAATCGCAATAATTTTGGGAGCCATTTTAGTATGGATCATGATAGAAAACAGAAAAAAATATTTGCCCTTGATCAGTAGATAAGAATCATAAATAATTCTGTTTTATTTCTCCTCAAACCTTAAAACATCTACCTATTAAAAAAATTAAGTAACTAAATTGTCAATAGATACAATTAAAACGATGTAAAAGCGATAATCCATTTCCTAAATTTTATTTTTGTGCTTATAATCAGATAAAATTGGAAAGAACAATTACCATTGGTACAAGAGGAAGCGATCTGGCTTTATGGCAAGCAAACTTTGTAAAGGCAGCATTGGCGAAGATAAACATAAACGCCCAACTTAAAGTTATCAAAACCCAAGGAGACAATATTTTAAACCTCCGTTTAGATAAACTAGAAGGCAAAGGCTTTTTTACCAAAGAGTTAGAAGAGCAATTGTTAGATGGCAGTATAGATCTGGCCGTTCATTCGCATAAAGATTTACCCACAAAAAATCCGGAAGGTTTGGTAATAGCAGCCGTATCCGGAAGGGAAAATCCATCAGAAATCATTTTGATCCTTAAAGATTGTGTAGATGCCTCAAAAAAACTATCTGTTAAGCATAATGGTATCGTGGGCACATCATCTAACAGAAGGCAATCTCAATTACACGCCATACGCCCCGATTTGGAGTTCGAAAACTTGAGGGGAAATGTACCAACCCGCATCCAAAAACTAAGGGACGAAGATTATGATGCCATTATTATGGCGAAGGCAGGTGCAGAAAGATTAAAGATAGACCTTTCTGAGTTTTACGTAGAAGAGATAGAACCAACCGCAGAAATGGTCCCTTCCCCTGCACAAGGGGTTTTGGCAATCCAAATTAGAGAAAACGACAAAGAATTGTTTGATATACTTCAAAATTTAAACGATAAGGAAGTAGCAGAAAAAATTGGGGTAGAGCGTAAAGTCTTAAACTTATTTGATGGGGGCTGCCACATGCCATTGGGTTGCTTTTGTGAAAAAGACGAAGAAGGTATTTTTCATGCCTGGACAACCAAATCAATTGATCAGGATGAATTTCCGGATAGATTATACCTCACCTCAAACACAACTGAAGGTTTGGCAGAGAAAATAGTTTCAAAATTTGATTTAGCAAACAGAAAATTGCCAAAAACGGTTTTTATTTCTAGAGAATTGAGCGAGCATAGCTATTTTAGAAAGGCATTAGAAAAACACAAAATAAAAATAGAAGATCGCTCTTTGATCAGAACCGTACCAACAATACATAAGCTAGATTCTTATATTTTTAAACAAGTAGATTGGATTTTCTTTAGCAGCAAAAACGGCATAGAATACTTTTTTGAGCTAAACCCGCTTTTACCAAAAGGCATCAAATTTGGTGTGGTTGGCAGAGGATCGGAAGAGGCTTTAAAACAGC
This sequence comes from Pedobacter segetis, assembly GCF_016623585.1. Classification (GTDB taxonomy): domain Bacteria; phylum Bacteroidota; class Bacteroidia; order Sphingobacteriales; family Sphingobacteriaceae; genus Pseudopedobacter; species Pseudopedobacter segetis. The sequence continues at coordinate 183,152 of NZ_JAEHFY010000005.1, read as the reverse complement.
GTGGTAAAAAGGTTGATTTTATTGGCGAGAGTAGCGATACGGAAGAAATCTCAAAAGAATTTGCCCAAATAGCAAACGGACAAACCATTTTATTCCCCTTAGCAAAAGATTCTCTAAGAAGTATCCAAAAAGAATTAGCTAAGGATACCAAGATCATAGAAGTAGTGATCTACGAAACCATTTTAGAAGAGAACGTTGCCCAAACCTATGCCGATGTTTTGGTTTTTACCAGCCCATCTAACGTAGAGGCTTATTTTGAAGAAAATCTGTTAGAACCCAATCAGCAAGTGGTTGCCATTGGTAAATCTACCGGTAAAAAGTTTGAAGAAATGGGCGTGAAATATATTTTACCCGCTTCGCCCGATGAAATTGGCTTGGCAGAAGTTGTTTTTGGGATTGACGTTTTGTAGATCCAAGATGAAAGAATAAAGAATAAAGACAAAAAAAGGAATGAAAGTTTTACCCTATGGATTATTTGCGTTAACGATAGAAACGGCATTCCCGCCTGTAATGCGGGAAAGCTTTTTTTGCCTAAATAATCAACAAAATATGTTGCAAAAAAGATATATCCTCCAGCTGGCGGAGTGTTAAAACGCCCAAAATCTTTAAAAAAATAAAAATGCTACAAAGACCAAGAAGAAATAGAAAATCAGAGGTAATTAGGGAAATGGTGCAAGAAAACCATCTTCATGCTTCAGATTTTATTTTCCCTTTGTTCATCATCGATGGAAATAAACAAAAAACAGAAGTGGCTTCTATGCCCGGTATTTTTAGATATTCTATTGATAATTTATTGCTTGAAGTAGAAAGTTGCCTAAAGTTGGGTTTAAAATCTTTTGACCTCTTCCCAAATTTAGAGGAAAGTTTGAAAGATAAAACGGCATCCGAAAGCGTAAATGAGAAAGGTTTATATTTAAGGGCAATTAAAGCGGTAAAGCAAAATTTCCCCGAGGCCTGCATAGTTACCGACGTTGCCATGGATCCATACAGTTCTGATGGGCATGATGGTTTGGTAGAAAACGGGGAAATCGTGAACGATAAAACGTTAAAAATTTTGGCTGATATGTCGGTAGCGCAAGCAAAAGCGGGTGCAGATATCATTGCCCCTTCAGATATGATGGATGGCAGGGTTGGGTATATCCGTGAGGCATTGGACCAAAACGGGTTTAGCAATGTTTCTATCATGTCTTACACCGCAAAATATGCAAGTGCTTTTTACGGTCCTTTTAGAGATGCACTAAATTCGGCTCCCAAATTTGGCGATAAGAAAACCTATCAAATGAACCCCGCCAACCAAAGAGAAGCTTTAATTGAAGCCGCTTTAGATGTGCAAGAAGGAGCCGATTTTTTGATGGTAAAACCCGCCACTACCTATTTAGACATCATCAAATTATTAAAAGATAATTTCGATTTACCCATTGCCGCATATAATGTAAGTGGCGAGTACGCCATGGTTAAAGCCGCAATTGAAAAGGGCTGGTTGGATAATAGGGCAATCGCAGAGAAATTAATGTGCATTAAAAGAGCCGGTGCCGACGTGATTTTGACCTATCACGCTAAAGAAGTATTGGAAAATAAGTGGATATAAAACCTTACAATCCGTTGAAATATAATTTATTAAATTAGCAATTATAAATTTTAGATTATGGTTATAGAGAGAACTAAAGACGAGGTTATTATCCGTATTCCGGCGGAAGATGATGTGGAAGGATTGCAAGATTTTATAGATTATTTAACTTATAGAGAAGCTACTTCTAAATCTAAGGCAACCCAAGCTGATGTGGATGCTCTGGCAAAGGAAGCAAAATCTAGTTGGTGGGCAGATAATAAACATCGTTTTAATAAATGAAGATAGTAGTAGATACTAACGTTGTTTTTAGCCTACTTATCAATTCTCAAAGCTCCATCGGCGAGATTTTTTTAGATTCAAGCAATCGATTTGAATTTTTTAGTACGACCTACATGAGGGTTGAGATTGTTAGACATTGGGAAAAGCTTAAAAAAATTTCCAATCTAAGTGAAGAAAATCTTCAACTTGCCTTATCAAAAATTCTATTGAAACTTAGATTTATTAACGAAGAATTAATATCAAATGAGACTTGGGTTCAAGCTGAAAATCTAGTGAACAAAATAGATCCGTTTGATATAGATTTTGTTGCGTTAACAATCCATTTAAAAGCAGATTTATGGACTGGAGACAAAGTTCTTTATAGTGGTCTCAAAAAGTTAAACTTTAAAAACGTCTTAAATACTAACGATTTAAAAATAATAAAAGGTTAAGATCTAAATCTTAAAAAAATGTTCGATTCTATTAAAAACATATTCAACCCAAAAGAAGAAAATCAATTGCCTTACGGCGATAAACCCGACATTTCGAGAGAGAAATCTGCTGAATTGTATAAAAAAGCGAAGCAATATTTCCCAGGTGGGGTAAACTCGCCGGTAAGGGCTTTTAAATCTGTTTATGGCACACCGCTATTTATAGAAAAAGGCGATGGCTGCCGTTTATGGGATGCCGATGGAAACGAATTTATAGATTTCTGCTGCTCTTGGGGGCCATTGATATTGGGGCATAACCATCCTAAAATAAAAGAAAAAGTAATAGAGGTAATGCAAAACGGGATGACATTTGGCGCACCCACGGCTTTAGAAAGCGACCTTGCAGAACTCATTGTAAAAAACAACAAATACATAGAAAAAATACGCTTTACAAGTTCTGGTACAGAAGCGGTAATGTCGGCAATTCGTTTGGCCCGTGGAGTTACTAAAAAAGATAAGATCATCAAATTTGAAGGTTGTTACCATGGCCATAGCGATGCACTTTTGGTAAAAGCGGGTTCTGGCTTGGTTACTTTTGGAGAAACTTCTTCCGCTGGTATTCCAAAAGCTTTCGCCGATGAAACCATTGTTATTTCATTGAACGATAAAGCGGCTGTTAAAGCAGCTTTTGAACAATTTAAAGATCAAGTTGCCTGTATAATCATTGAGCCTGTACCCGCAAATAACGGCTTGCTTTTACAGGATAAAGATTTTTTACAATATTTAAGGGAAATCTGTGATGAGAACAAATCGCTGTTGATTTTTGATGAGGTAATCTCTGGCTTTAGGGTAGGTTTTGATGGCGCTGCGGGTTATTATGATATTAAACCAGATATTATTACCTACGGTAAAATTATTGGCGGGGGTTTGCCAGTTGGTGCTTATGGCGCTTCGGCAGCAATTATGGCCAATATCTCACCAGAAGGCAGTGTTTACCAAGCCGGCACATTATCCGGTAATCCGGTTGCCATGGCTGGTGGGATTGCACAACTCACAGAATTGGCAAAATCTGGTTTTTACAAAGAGCTAAACACCAAAACCGAAGATTTCACAAATGCCATACAGCGTTATGCGAGTTCTAAAAACTATAAATTTAAGGTTTTTCGGATAGGGTCTATTTTCTGGTTTGCTTTTACAGATCTAGAAAAAATACAAACATCAGAAGCAATTGATCCCGCAAGCATGGAAAAATTTAAGATGATGCACAGAGAGCTACTAAATAGAGGGGTTTATTTGGGTCCATCTGGTTATGAAGTTGGTTTCGTTTCTGCGGCACATTCTAAGATAGATCTAGAGAAAGCCAAAAGAGCTATATTTGAATGTTTAGATATAGTTTTTAGAAATAAATAAAATGTCATTTAAACCCATTACCATATTTTACGCATTGGTTTGCTACGTTTTTGCCCAACTTTTTTGGTGGGCTACGCTTTTGATAGAACTCAATCCAGAGAGAAGAAGCATGGTTTTTGGGGAAGGCTTTGTGTTTGTTTCTTTGATGGGTTTTGGCATGTATAAATTGCACAGGGCTATCAATAGGGAAAAAAGAATCAACGATCAACAGAAAAACTTTTTGCTTTCTGTAACCCACGAGTTGAAATCGCCTTTGGCATCCATAAAACTTTATTTGCAAACCATCCATAAAAGAGAATTGGATAGAGAGCAGCAAAAGAATTTTATAGGTAAATCTTTATTGGATATAGAGCGGTTGAACGATTTGGTAGAGAATATGCTGTTGGCAACCAAAATCGAAAATAAATCTTACTCATTCCCAAAAGAAAAACTCAATCTTTCAGATCTGGTAGAACAAATTGTTTCTCGTTTGCAAATTCATGTTTGCAGCAAAGAAGCGATCATTACTTCCATAGACGCCGATGTTTACATATCTGGAGACCAATTTGCCATGGCTTCTGTTATTACCAATTTGATAGAAAACGCCGTTAAATACTCGCCAGAATGTGTGCCGGTACATATAGATTTGCATCAAAAAGAAAATGGGAAAGTATGCTTTAAGGTAGCAGATTTAGGCATAGGGATCTCTGATGATGAAAAAAGCAAGATATTTAATAAATTTTATAGAGTAGGTAGCGAAGAAACCCGCAAAACTAAAGGCACCGGTTTGGGTTTATTCATTGTTAAACAAGTGCTTGACCATCATCAAGCGCAAATAAAAGTTAAGAATAACCAACCAAGAGGAACGGTTTTTGAAGTTTCTTTTAATTAAAGAAAAAAAATATGTCTGTAAAGCAAAGAATTTTATTGATGGAAGATGAAGAACATCTTCTTGAGGCCATTAAATTAAACCTAGAAATGGAAGGTTTTTTTGTGAGGGCCGTTACCGATGGTAAAAAAGCCCTAAAAGTTTATAAAGAGGAGAAATTTAACCTCATCATTTTAGATGTGATGGTACCAGAAATCGACGGTTTCCAAGTGGCAGAAACCATCCGTTTAGAAAACAGTGAGGTGCCCATCATGTTTTTAACTGCCAAAAATACATCAGAAGACAGAATTACAGGGCTTAAAAAAGGAGCCGATGATTATTTGACCAAACCGTTTAATCTGGAAGAATTGATTTTAAGGGTTAACAACCTCATTAAAAGAAGCATGAAAGGAGATGATCTTAAAGAAATCAATTCTTATAAAATTGGCGATAAAACCATTTACTTTAATTCTTTTGAATTGAAGAACGATGATGGAACCATTACCGCTTTAACCAAAAAAGAAACCATGCTCTTGAAGCTTTTGATAGAGCGTAAAAATGAAGCGGTTTCTCGTGAGCAAATCTTGGAAACCGTTTGGAACTATGACGTTTACCCATCCACAAGAACCATTGATAACTTTATCCTTACGTTTAGGAAATACTTTGAGCCAGATCAAAAAAACCCGATATATTTCCATTCTATCCGCGGTGTAGGTTATAAATTTACCGACGGTCATTGATTAAAGATTTTTAAAATTTAGGATTAGAGGTTTTTTTAATAAGAGGGTTTGATCGTGAAATATTTACTTGGGCGTTTTAACACGCTTTCCGCTATATCTTTTTTTCAGAAAAAGAAAAAAAGGATGTCGCTTCAATCGTTAACGCAAAAATCAACTGTATTAAAAACACTTTTCTAACCCTTAAAATTAATGTTTACAAATCAAGCTAGAATCTTAGTTTGCGTTGCCCTGTTTTTGGTAGCGGGATTGGCTGCATTTTTTAAAGTTTACGAGATTTCCGCTTTAAGCCTAATGTTTGTAGGCGTTGTAGTTTGGGGTTATTATAAAGAAGGACCTTTGGTTTTAGCGGCCAAGCAGTTCAAATTAAAAAATTACCAAAAATCTTTGGAGCTTTTATTATCCATTAAAAATCCCACACATCTTAATAAAAGAAAAAAACCCTATTACTATTTTCTTTTGGGAAGTATTGCAATAAACCGACTGGATTATGAAAATGCCGAACTAAATTTGGGGCAAGCTGCCATTGGTGGTTTAAGGGCTAATGATTTGGGTGTTGCATTGATGCACTTGGCAAATATCAGCCTAAGAAAACAGGATAGGGAAAAAGGTATGGTTTGGATAAACCAAGCTGAAAAATTGCCCTTAACGGCTAAATATAAAAGTATTTTAAGTAAAATAGAAAAAGAATTACGCAAGATCAAATGATGGATTCCTTATTTTTAAAAGCAGCATTTTCAGAAAAAACAGAACGCCCACCGGTTTGGATGATGAGGCAAGCAGGACGTTTTATGCCCCAATATTGGGAGATAAAGAACAAATATTCTTTTTTGGAGATGTGTAAAACACCAGAAATTGCCGCAGATGTTACCATGTTGCCTGTTGATTTATTAGGGATTGATGCCGCCATTCTTTTTTGCGATATTTTGGTAACCGGCGAAGCCATGGGTGGCGATCTGGATTTTATCCAAGGTGTTGGCCCCAAGTTTTCCAACCCGGTAAGAAACGCGCAAGACATCGAGAATTTACAAACAGATGTAGGCGATAATTTGCGATATGTTGCCGATGCCATAAAAATTATTCAGCAACGGTTAAATGGTGCAATCCCATTAATCGGTTTTGCGGGCGCACCTTTTACAGTAATGAGTTATTTGATTGAGGGCGGTTCCTCTAAAGATTTTAAACTGACCAAACTTTTTATCCATAACCAGCCAGAATTAGCACACAAACTTTTAAGCAAAATTGCAAAGGTTACCATTGATTATCTTAACTTACAGATTGCTGCCGGTGTTAATGCGGTACAACTTTTTGATAGTTGGGCATTGGCTTTAAGTTGGGATGATTACATAGAATTTTCTCATAATTACAACAAAGAAATCATCTCTAAATTAAACAGGAAAGATATTCCTGTTATCTCTTTTTGCAAAGGAAGTTCTGTTTTTGCACCTTTAATGGCACAAGCAAAACCAGATGTGGTTTCTATAGATTGGAATGCCGATTTAAAAAACATCAAACAAATTTTACCCGCCGGTATGGCAGTACAAGGTAATTTAGATCCACATATTTTATACGCAGAAAAACAGGTAATTAAAGATAGAATTCATCGTTTATTTGAAAAAATGCGTGGCGAAGAAGGTTTTATATTTAATTTGGGCCATGGTATTATGCCAGATATTCCTTTCGATAACGTGAAATATGCGATTGATGTGGTTAAGGAGTTTAGGTATTAGTGATGCTTTATATTAAGTTGTATTCGGTAATCTGTTCTTTTTTAAGAAGTATTGGTTGTAATCGGATTTTTCTTGTTTAACGGCGAGTTGTTTTCGGTGTTCGGTTGCTTGTAAATTTATTAGCTGTAATCTGATAATCAAAATACTTAGCTAACTATACATCACAATTAAACTAAAAAAGATAACAGAATATTGATTACAAAAAACCAACTCAAGAACCGATTACTGGCTAAAATTAAGAATCAGCACAAAAACTGAATACAAATAATCAACAAACTATAATGTACAGATACATTCTCGCCATTCATATCATCTTTGTTGTCAGTTGGATGGCCGGGCTGTTTTATATTGTGCGTTTGTTTATATATCACACCGAAGCAAACCAGAAACCCGAGCCAGAAAAGAGCATCCTACAAAAGCAATTTATAGTGATGGAAGCAAAGCTTTGGCATATCATCACCACGCCCGCCATGTTGCTTGCAGTTGGCGCAGGCTTAACCATGCTTTATCTCAACCCGCTATTGTTAGAAACCGATTGGATGTGGGTAAAGTTAGCTTTTGTTGCAGGATTGCTAGTGTATCATATCATTTGCGGAAATATCATCACTCAACTAAAAAGGGGTAAATTTTGGATGACGAGCACTCAACTTCGCTTTTGGAACGAGTTGGCCACCATATTCTTAGTTGCCATTGTTTTTACGGTAATCCTAAAAAATGCCATCGATTGGATCTATGGCTTGGCAGGTCTGATCGTTTTTGCCTTGATAATCATGAGTGCGGTTAAATTATATAAAAAATCTCGGCAAAAAACGCTTTAATCTTATATAAGAAGCATTTTTTAGCAATCGCTCATTAATTCAATCCCTCATTCTATTTATTTACCTTTGCATCCAAATAAATAATAAAACATGAAAGTATCTGCATTAGCACAAACCTTACAAAGCTCAGAAATTATAAAAATAGCCGGCGAAGTAAACGAAATGAAAGCTAAAGGTATAGAGATAGCCAACTTAACCATAGGCGATTTTGACCCTCAACTTTTCCCAATCCCTCAAAAACTAGAGGATTGTATCGTAGAGGCTTATGCAAATCGTCAAACAAATTATCCTACTGCAGATGGCGTTGCAAGCCTTCGTAACAGTGTTTCAGAATTTATAAAGCAACACCAAGGTTTAGATTATGATCCAAAATCAGAGATTTTAATATCGGGCGGTTCACGCCCTTTAATTTACGCTACATATTTGGCTTTGGTAGATAAAGGCGACAAAGTGGTTTATCCCGCCCCATCTTGGAACAATAATCACTACGCACATTTATTAAGCGCCAATGGTGTTGCAGTTCCAACTTTGCCGGCGCATAATTTTATGCCCACTGCTGCCGATTTAAAACCACATCTAAAAGGCGCAACTTTATTGGCTTTATGCTCACCGTTAAATCCAACCGGTACTTTATTTACCGCCGAAGATTTAAAAGAGATTTGCGAAGCCGTTTTGGCAGAAAACCAATCTCGCAAAGCAGATGAAAAACCTTTATATATACTTTACGATCAAATTTATTCGCAACTAACTTTTGGCAACCATCAACATGTAAACCCGGTAACATTGGTGCCAGAAATCAGGGATTACATTATTTTTATTGATGGCGCATCTAAATGTTTTGCCGCAACGGGCGTAAGGGTTGGCTGGGGCTTTGCTCCCGCAGAAATAATCGCTAAAATGAAAGGAATTGTTGGGCACATGGGTGCATGGGCACCAAAGGCAGAGCAAGTTGCAACAGGTGTGTTCTTAAAAGATAACCAAGCGGTTAGCAAGTATTTGGGCAACTTTAAAGAAACCATTAAAAACAGTTTAGACACCTTATATAACGGTTTAATCGATTTAAAAAGAGAAGGTTTCGCTATTGAAGCAATCGAGCCAATGGGCGCAATTTATTTGACCATAAAAATTGACTATGTTGGCAAAACAACAGCAGATGGAGAATTATTAGACACGCCAGCGAAGTTAAATTTCTACCTTATTAAAGAAGCGAATATTGCATTGGTTCCATTTTCTGCATTCGGTACAGAAGATATGTGTTGGTATAGGGCATCGGTTGGTGCTTGTTCAGCAGAAGACATCAAAAATAAAATCCCTCAATTAAGAGAAGCATTAAGTAAATTGAAATAAGAATTTATAAATATTGATTTGGGCGTTCGGGCGGTTCGCCAGCTGGCGGATATGTCTTTTTTGCTTATCCTTCGACTCCCTCTTCGACTCCGCTCAGATTGACAAATCTCTGGATGACAAAAAAGTCTTCCCGAATTACAGGCGGGGATGTCACTTACATCCCTTACGCAAAAAAACCATTTGATCAACTTAACCCTTATATATTCCGAGACCTCCGGGTCCGGGGGTTAAACTCCTATTCAAATAAAAACGCTGTTCGTTTAAACTTGGTGTACCCAAAAAATCAACCCCTTTAGCCTCATTCGTTAATCATCGGCAAAAACAATCTCAACAAAACTGTTCCTTTAAATTTTTCTTATTGTACCGTTTACACTATATTTGCACCTTTAATCAAAAGCATGGAAACAGTTAGTACCCCAATTAATTATTTACCCATCATTTTGCAATTGGTTGTGGCCTTAGGCTTTGTTGCCTTTACCATGGTTTTAACCCATTTAATTGGGCCAAAACGCAAAACCACCGATGTAAAATTAACCGCTTTTGAGTCTGGTATAGAAGTAATTGGTAATGCCCGTCAGCCTTTCTCCATAAAATATTTTGTAGTGGCCATTATCTTCGTTTTGTTTGATGTGGAGGTAATCTTTATGTACCCTTGGGCGGTAAACTTCCGCGAATTTGGCTTAAACGGCTTAATAGAGATGTTCATTTTTATGGGAACCTTGCTTTTGGGTTTCATTTATGTAGTAAAGAAAAAAGCCCTAGAGTGGGATTAAAATAGAATAGTTATAAATAAGAAGCAGTTCCTCAAATCAATGTAAATCTTGATAAATTTGAGGCATAAATAAAACATCAAAACACCTTTTAAGTTATACTATAAAAGGAGATTACATTTATGAGTGATATTAATTTAGTTGAGGCTCCGGCCGGTGTAGAAGGATCTGGTTTTTTTGCCACCTCCTTAGATAAAGTGATAGGGATGGCAAGGGCAAATTCTTTATGGCCTTTACCTTTTGCAACTTCTTGTTGCGGTATCGAGTTTATGGCCACAATGGGCTCTCATTATGATTTTTCTCGTTTTGGTTCAGAGCGGCCATCATTTTCTCCTCGCCAGGCAGATTTACTGATGGTAATGGGAACTATCGCCAAAAAGATGGCTCCTGTTTTAAAGCAGGTTTATATCCAAATGGCCGAGCCACGTTGGGTAATTGCCGTTGGTGCCTGCGCAAGTAGCGGTGGTATTTTTGATACTTATTCTGTTTTACAAGGCATTGATGAGATTATACCTGTAGATGTTTATGTGCCGGGCTGTCCGCCCCGCCCAGAAGCTATCATCAACGGATTTAACAAAATACAAGATCTGGTAAGAAGCGAATCTTTAAGAAGAAGAGATTCTCCAGAATATACAGCATTATTAGCAAAATACGGTATCCAGTAATGGGAAAGATGGCTAATCAAGAAATAAAGGATAAATTAATTGCCAAATTTGGCGAACAAATTACCGCACCCTCAGAACCTTTTGGTTTGTTAACGTTTGAAACTTCCGTTAACATAATTTCAGAAGTGTTAACGTTTTTAAAATCAGATACAGAGCTTAAATTTAATTATCTAACAGATATTACTGCGGTTCACTATCCAGAAAAAAAAGATGCGCTGGGCGTAGTTTATCATTTACATAGTTTAACCAATAATGTTAGGATAAGGGTAAAAGTTTTTATCCCTACCTCAAACCCGGCAATCCCCACCGCTACCACACTTTGGGAAGGCGCAAATTGGATGGAGCGCGAAACCTTTGATTTCTTCGGGATCAACTTTGTAGGTCATCCGAATTTGGTAAGGATTTTAAATGTAGATAACATGACGGTTTTCCCGATGAGAAGAGAATACCAGTTAGAAGACCCAAACAGAGTAGATAAAAAAGATTATTTCTTTGGACGTTAAGACAATTTAATGAGCAATTTTATAACAGAAACAACGCCAAACAGACCGGTTTATAATGATAATGATCCTCAAGGAGATTTATCGACATTAAACTTGGGGCCAACGCATCCTGCAACACACGGGGTTTTCCAAAATGTTTTGCAAATGGATGGCGAGCGCATTGTAAGCGGTGTTTCTACCATTGGGTATATCCATAGGGCTTTTGAAAAAATCGCAGAACACCGTCCGTTTTATCAAATCACAACGCTTACAGATAGAATGAACTATTGCTCATCGCCGATCAATAACATGGGCTGGCACATGACGGTAGAAAAACTTTTGGGTATAGAGATGCCTAAGCGTGTAGATTACCTGAGGGTTATTGTAATGGAGTTGAGCCGTATTACAGACCATCTGATTTGCAATGGAATCTTAGGCGTTGATACCGGTGCATTTTCTGGGTTCCTTTATTTGATGGAAGAGCGTGAGCATATCTACGAGATTTTTGAAGAGATTTGCGGCGCAAGATTAACAACCAATATTGGTAGAATTGGAGGTTTTGAACGTGATTTTAACGATATAGCCTTTGCCAAAATCGAAAAGTTTTTAGCAAAATTCCCCCCTGTTTTAAAAGAATTTGAAGCATTATTTAATAGAAACCGGATTTTTATAGAACGCACATCAGGCGTTGGTGCCGTTGATCCAGAAACCGCATTAAATTACAGTTGGAGCGGGCCAATCTTAAGGGCAACAGGCGTAGATTATGACGTAAGGGCAAACGAGCCTTACTCTTCTTACCAAGATTTTGATTTTGAGATCCCGGTAGGTACAACCGGCGATGTTTATGATCGCTTTATTCTTCGTAACGAAGAAATGTGGCAAAGCTTAAGGATTATTGAGCAAGCTATGGAGAAATTAAAAAAAGAACCGAAAGGGATTTTCCATGCCGATGTTCCAGAATTCTATTTGCCCCCAAAAGAAAAGGTTTACAACAATATGGAAGCTTTGATCTATCACTTTAAAATTGTGATGGGCGAAGTAGACACCCCAAAAACCGAGGTTTATCATGCGGTTGAGGGTGGTAACGGAGAATTAGGTTTTTATTTGGTTAACGATGGCGGCAGAACGCCATATCGTTTGCACTTCCGCAGGCCAAGTTTTATCAATTACCAAATGTATGCACCAATGAGCCGTGGAATGTTGTTGTCTGATGCAATTATCAATATGTCTAGTTTGAACATTATAGCAGGAGAATTAGATGCTTAGCGTAACAGAAATAGAAAAACAAGAAATAACTTTTTCTGCCGATTTGTTAAACAAAATGGGCGAAATTGTCGGTCGTTATCCCGAGGGAAAACAAAAATCTGCTTTACTGCCGATTTTGCATGAAGTACAAGCGGTTTATGGATGGGTAAGCCCCGAAGCTATGGATAAAGTTGCCGATTTTTTAGACCTACAATCCATTGAAGTTTATGAAGTAGCTACTTTTTATTCCATGTATTTCTTGAGACCCCAAGGCAAATATGTTTTAGAGGTTTGTAGAACAGGGCCTTGTTGTTTAGTTGGTGCCGAAAAAATAATGGATTACATAGGCGAAAAATTAGGTGTTAAAGAAGGCGAAATTACTACTGATGGCTTATTTAGCTATCGTGGGGTAGAGTGTTTAGCGGCTTGCGGTTATGCACCGGTTTTACAAATTGGGCCAGAATATACTTTTTACGAGAATTTGACCACAGAATCGGTGGATAGGTTGATTGAAGAGTTGAAGAATAGGTAGTATTGAGTAGTGAGATTTGAGTATTGGGAGTCTTGCAAAGGGTTTAAAAAGTTGTACTAGTAAAAAGAAGATATTTTAAGAAATAGAAAAGGAGATTTAGATGAGCGGACTTATTAGGTCTCATTACTCAATACTAACATCTCAAATCTAAAAAATAAATAATAAGGTAAAACGAAGGAAGATTTGGAAGAGCGGAATATAATGGTCGCAATTCTCAATACTCACTTCTTATATCTAAAAAAAGAAAGTAGATGATGAGTTAAGATTTTGCGACTGTAAAAGGTCTCAATACTCAATACTCAAATCTCAAATCTAATAAACATGGGTCGCAAATTATTATTAGAACATATTAACGTACCGGGCATCAACACCTTAAAGGTTTACCGTGAAAAAGGCGGCTATAAGGCTGTTGAGAAAGCTATCAAAACCATGTCAACAGATGATTTGGTAGAAGAAGTGAAGAAATCTGGTTTGCGTGGGCGTGGTGGCGCAGGTTTTCCTACCGGGATGAAGTGGAGCTTTTTGGCAAAACCAGAAGGCGTTGCCCGTTATTTGGTTTGCAATGCAGATGAGTCTGAGCCAGGAACTTTTAAAGACCGTTATTTAATGACACATATCCCTCATGCTCTAATTGAGGGAATGATTGTTTCTAGCTTTGCGCTAGGGGCAAATACAAGTTACATTTACGTCAGGGGAGAAATGATGCCTCAAATCCGTATTTTAGAAAAGGCAATTGCCGAAGCTAAAGAAGCAGGGTTTTTAGGTAAAAATATATTGGGAAGCGGGTACGATTTAGAACTTTACGTTCAGCCTGGTGGCGGTGCATACATTTGTGGTGAAGAAACCGCTTTGCTAGAATCTTTAGAAGGCAAGAGGGGAAACCCAAGAATTAAACCTCCTTTCCCTGCAATTGCTGGTTTATACGGTTGCCCAACCGTAGTTAACAATGTAGAATCTATTGCTGCGGTTGTTCCAATCGTGAATATGGGTGGCGAAGAATATGCGAAGATTGGAATTGGTCGTTCTACAGGAACCAAATTGATTTCTGCTTCTGGTAATATCAATAAACCAGGGGTTTATGAAATTGAACTAGGGATTACCGTGGAAGATTTTATTTACTCTGATGAATATTGCGGCGGGATTGCAAACGGAAAAAGATTAAAAGCCGTAGTTGCTGGGGGTTCTTCGGTGCCAATTTTACCAGCAAACTTAATAGTGAATTTGGCAAATGGCGAGAAACGCCTGATGACTTATGAATCATTGTCAGAAGGTGGTTTTGCTACCGGAACGATGCTAGGTTCTGGAGGTTTTGTAGTTTTAGACGAAGATCAATCTATAGTAAGAAATACTTGGAATTTTGCCCGTTTCTATTCACACGAATCTTGCGGACAATGTTCTCCTTGTCGGGAAGGAACCGGATGGATGGAAAAAGTTTTGCATCGTTTGGTAAACGGAAAAGGGAAAATGACCGATATGGACTTATTGGTTGATGTTTCTAAGAAAATAGAAGGAAATACCATTTGCCCTTTGGGCGATGCTGCTGCTTGGCCTGTTGCAAGTGCAATCCGTCATTTTAGGGATGAGTTTGAATGGTACGTGAATAATCCAGAATTATCACAAAAACAAAATTATGGTTTGGCACATTACGCCGATCCGTTGCCGCCGATTGCGGCAGTAGAAGCTTAGGCTTCCTCCCCGCTCAACCTAACAATAAGATTTGTTAAGTTGAAATGGAAGGAGCCTGAAATACATCGTAGTGTCGAGGCAACCAGACCTGTCCGATTTGACGGGCGGGTATCACACAAATTGTAGCCACGCAATGTGGCAACTAAATATTGAAAAGGAATTGAAATTATTCGTTCGTCATGCTTAGCGGAGTTGAAGCATCACATCCTAAAAGTAGTCATGTGAAATAGCTACTCAGCAAGTGAGATGTCTCCTATCTTCGACATGACGGGACGGAACAGAAAGAGAATTTGCTTTAGGGATTGAAGCGACATCCCCCGCCTGTAATTCGGGCAGGCTTTTTTGTTGTTCTGAGATTTGTCATTCTGAGCGGAGTCGAAGAGGGAGTCGAAGAATAAGACAAAAAAGATATATCCGCCAGCTGGCGTACCGCTTAAACGCCCAAAAAGCATTGTTGATGCAACCCTCGGGTTGCCTTAAAAAAGTAAATAACCCACGGGTTGCCATTAAAAGAATAAACAACCCACGGGTTGTCTTAAAAAAAAGAATAAACAACCCTTGGGTTGTCTTAATAAATAAACAAACAACCCAAGGGTTGCGAATCAAACAGTTTAAAAATTTAAAATTGGCTGATAAATTTAAAGTAACAATAGACGGAATCCCAACGGAAGTAGAAGCGGGGACAAGTATTCTGAACGCTGCTCGTCAGATTGGTGGAGACATTGTGCCTCCAGCCATGTGCTATTACTCCAAGTTGCAAGGTAGCGGCGGCAAATGCCGTACTTGTTTGGTAAAAGTGAGCAAAGGTTCTGAAAAAGACCCTCGCCCGATGCCTAAATTAGTGGCTAGTTGCCGTACAAATGTGATGGATGGGATGGAAGTGCAAAATATTACCTCGCCAGAAGTTGTTGAAGCAAGAAAAGGCGTGGTAGAAATGTTATTGATCAATCACCCATTAGATTGCCCAATTTGCGATCAAGCGGGCGAGTGCCATTTACAAGATTTAGGTTATGAACATGGCGCAGAAGCTACCCGTTATGAGTTTGATCGTAGAACTTTCCAAAAAATAGATATCGGCGATAAAGTACAATTGCACATGACGCGTTGTATTTTATGCTATCGTTGTGTTTTTGTGGCCGATCAGATTACAGAAAAGCGTGTGCATGGTATTTTAGGACGTGGCGACCATGCAGAAATCTCTACCTATATAGAAAAAGCGATTGATAACGATTTCTCTGGAAATGTGATTGATGTGTGCCCAGTTGGTGCATTAACAGATAAAACTTTTAGGTTTAAAAACAGGGTTTGGTTTACAAAACCGGTTGAAGCGCATAGAAATTGCCCTACTTGCAGCGGAAAAGTAACGCTTTGGTATAAAGGCGAAGAAGTTTTGAGGGTTACCGCAAGAAAAGATGAGTTTGGCGAAGTGGAAGAGTTCATCTGTAACACTTGCCGTTTTGATAAAAAAGCCACAAATGATTGGGTAATCGAAGGGCCAAGAAATGTTTCTCGTCAATCGGTTATCAATTCTAATCATTACGATAAATTACAACCGGCACAAGTGGTAAAGAAAAACTTGGAGCTAATGGAAGCGAATAAAGAACAATTTGAAAGGGCAACTAAATTTTAATGGAACTAGCATTTATAATTGAAAAATTAATTTTAGTAACCATACTTTTTGTGCTTACATTAAGTATCGCAGCTTATTCTACTTGGGCAGAACGTAAAGTTGCGGCATGGTTGCAAGATCGCGTTGGGCCAAATAGAGCCGGTATTTTTGGTTTATTGCAGCCTTTGGCCGATGGGGGTAAAATGTTTTTTAAAGAAGAGATTATTCCAAGCGGATCTAATAAATGGTTATTTATAGCCGGTCCTTCGTTGGCATTATTGGTTTCTTTTTTAGGTACGGCGGTTATTCCTTTCGGACAAAATATAGAACTTTTTGGTAGGGTTGTGCCATTACAGGTTACCGATATTAACGTGGGTATCTTGTATATTTTCGGGGTAGTGTCTTTGGGAGTGTATGGGATCATGATCGGTGGTTGGGCTTCTAACAATAAGTATTCTTTAATGGGCGCTATCCGTGGGGCTTCTCAAAATATTAGTTATGAAATTGCAATGGGGCTTTCAATAATTGCATTATTATTGGTTACCAATACTTTAAGCTTCAAAGAAATTGCAGAACAGCAACATGGCTGGCATTGGAATATCATTTATCAACCTTTAGGGTTTATCATATTTTTAGTTTGTGCATTTGCAGAAACCAACCGTGTACCTTTTGATTTACCAGAGTGCGAGACCGAATTGATTGGTGGCTATAACACAGAATATTCTGGCTTTAAGATGGGAGCATATATGTTTGCAGAATATATCAATATGTTTGTTTCTTCAGCGGTAATGGCAACGCTTTATTTTGGCGGATATAATTACCCAGGAATGGATGCTGTAAATAGTGCATTGGGAGCAACCTGGGGGCCGGTTATTGGTATTGTGGTAATGTTTATGAAGATTATTGCATTCATCTTTTTCTTTATGTGGGTACGTTGGACGGTTCCACGTTTCCGTTATGATCAATTGATGGATCTAGGATGGAAAGTTTTAATTCCGTTGGCAATTGCCAACATCGTAATTACAGCAATAGTAATTACCGTAGTAGATAAATTATAGTGTCAGGCTGAGCTGAAGCCTCCACTCGCTATTGACATTTCGACTCCACTCAATGTGACAAAAGCGGAGGAGACCAATAAAAATACATTTCGACTTCGCTCAATGTGACAAAAGCGGAGGAGACTAAATAATTAAGTGATTATGGAATCATTAAGCGGTAGGAAAAAAGTATTAGAGCAAAAACCGATGAATTTTTGGGAGCGGATGTATTTGCCTGCCATCCTCAAAGGAATGGGCATTACTTTTATGCACATGTTCAAAAAGAAGGAAACCATTCATTATCCAGAACAAGAGCGTGAGTTTTCTGAAAACTGGAGGGGGATGCACTCTTTAAAACGTGATGAAGAGGGAAGAGAACGTTGTACAGCTTGCGGTTTATGCGCATTATCTTGCCCTGCAGAAGCCATTACCATGATTTCTGCCGAACGTGAAAAAGGGGAAGAACATTTATACAGGGAAGAGAAATACGCCGCCGTTTATGAGATAAATATGTTACGTTGCATTTTTTGCGGTTTATGTGAAGAGGCCTGCCCCAAGGAAGCCATTTATTTAGATGGCCCAATTGTGCCTGCAGATTATTTACGCAAGGATTTTATTTACGGGAAAGATAAATTGGTAGAAATGCCAATTAAAGAATTGGAAGCCCTAAAAGGAGCAACCGTTTAGAATTGGTATTTATTAATATATTTTGAGCAAAAATTTTACCTTTGCGCAAACATTTAAAAAAGGTTTTGCATAGCAAACAATATGAGTTTATTTTACTTTGTTGCATTTCTTTCTATACTGTTCTCGCTTTTAGTGATCTTCACTAAAAACCCAGTATATAGCGTGTTATATCTTATCGCAACTTTTTTCACTTTTACCATACAATATATTTTGCTTAACGCCCAATTTTTGGCGGTGGTAAACTTTATCGTTTATATGGGTGCAATTATGGTGCTTTTTCTATTTGTGTTAATGTTGATGAACTTAAACAAAGAAACAGAGCCTGTTAAATCTAATTTGGTAAAAATAATCGGGGTAATAGCAGGGGGTACTTTATTGGTTACCTTGGTAGGTTCTATCAAGGCTTTGCAAACATCGGCGGTAAGCCAATTACCAAACTCTAATATTGGCTTAGTAGCAAATTTAGGGAGGGTTCTTTTTAGCGAGTTCCTGTTACCCTTTGAACTTTCTTCTCTATTGTTGCTTTCTGCAATGGTTGGGGCAGTTTTATTAGCTAAAAAAGATAAAAGAACTCAAAATGGATAATATCAGCGCAACAATTCAAGTAGTTCCACTTAATCATTACATTTTATTATGCGCCATTATTTTTACAATAGGCGTAATTGGCGTTTTGATCAGAAGAAATGCAATCATCATTTTTATGTCGATAGAACTGATGTTGAACTCCGTAAACTTGTTATTGGCGGCTTTTTCTGCATATAGCGGAGACGCTTCGGGGCAAGTTTTCGTGTTTTTTATTATGGCTTTGGCCGCCGCCGAAGTTGCCGTGGGTTTGGCAATTATTGTGATGGTGTATAGAAATACCAGCTCAATAGATATAAATATTTTGAACAGGTTAAAGTGGTAATTTTTTATAAAGCTTGATGATAGATTTAGTTTGGTTAATCCCTTTATTCCCTTTTATCGGATTCTTGATTTGCGGTCTGGGCAGAAATCTGTTCCCTAAAGCGGTTATCGGTACGGTGGCAAGTTTGGCCGTAATCGCTTCTTTTGCAATAAGTTTAGGCATTTTTTTTCAATTTGATAGCGCAACGCCTATCGTTATCGATTTTTTTGATTGGATAAAGGTTGGCGGTATAGACATCCCTTTTTCTTTCCAGATAGACCAACTGAGCATTTTGATGCTGTTGATCATTACCGGAATTGGGTCCTTGATACATATCTATTCTACCGGCTATATGAGCCACGATGCAGGTTTTGGGAAATTCTTTTCCTACTTAAACCTCTTTGTTTTCTTCATGTTGCTGTTGGTTTTAGGATCAAACTATGTCATCATGTTTATAGGATGGGAAGGCGTTGGTTTATGTTCTTATTTACTCATAGGCTTTTGGTTCACAAATGGTGCTTTCGCCGATGCTGCCAAAAAAGCTTTCATCATGAACAGGATTGGAGACTTAGGGTTCTTAATCGGTGTGTTTTTGATCATCGCAACCTTTGGGAGCGTTTCATTTGCCGAGATTTTCCCCAAGGCACAATCCATGATTTCTGGCGATGCAACCTTAACTTTGATTACCATTTTGCTGTTTATAGGTGCCACAGGTAAATCTGCACAGTTGCCATTATTTACTTGGTTGCCCGATGCAATGGCGGGCCCAACACCGGTTTCTGCATTGATCCATGCTGCAACCATGGTAACGGCAGGTATTTACATGATCGCCAGATCAAATATTTTGTTTACGCTTTCTCCAGTAACCATGAGCATTATTGCCGTGATAGGATTGGCAACGGCCATTATTGCAGCCATTATTGCGATAACCCAAACAGATATTAAAAAAGTATTGGCCTATTCTACGGTATCCCAATTGGGGTATATGTTTTTAGGTTTAGGCGTTGGGGCATATACGGGGGCTTTCTTCCATGTTTTAACCCATGCTTTCTTTAAAGCGTTATTGTTCTTAGGGGCAGGCTCTGTAATCCATGCCATGAGTGACGAGCAGGATATGCGTAAAATGGGGGGCTTAAAAAGGAAATTACCCATTACATTTTTTACCATGTTGATGGGAACTTTGGCTATCTCTGGTTTGCCTCCTTTTGCAGGTTTCTTTTCTAAAGATGAAATTTTAGCTCACGTTTACGAGCATAACAAAATCCTTTGGATTATTGGAGTTTTGGGTGCGATGTTAACTGCTTTCTATATGTTTAGGATGATGTTTCTGACTTTTTGGGGCAATTTCCGCGGAAGCGAAGAACAAAAAAGCCACTTGCATGAATCACCACTTTCTATGACCATCCCTTTGATCGTTTTAGCGGTACTCTCTGTTATTGGCGGATTTATTGGAGTACCAGAAATTTTTGGCGGATCACATTGGTTGGCAGGTTATTTAGCACCCGTGTTTGAGGGATCGGGAACAAGAATGTCTGAGTTGGCTTTAAGCCATTCAACAGAATGGACATTAATGATCATTTCTGTTGGAGGCGTTGTTGCTGCAATTATTTATGCCTACATCAAATATATTAAAAACAGCCATGTGCCAGTTATGGATAGCCAGCCCCGCTCGGCTTTAGCCAAAATATCTTACAACAAATTTTATTTTGATGAGTTTTATGCGGCAATTATCCAAAAGCCTTTAGATGCAATATCTGGCTTTTTCTTTAGGATCATAGAAAAATCCGGCATTGATGGCGTTGTAAACGGTTTAGGAAAAGGTTCTATAGAAGCGAGTAAAGGGCTTAGGTTATTACAAACCGGAAACGTAGGTTTCTATATTTTTGCCATGGTAATTGGGGTTGTAGTGTTGTTGCTATACAGTTTTTTAAAGTTTTAATGTTCTGAATTAATAGAGATAGATGAATTTGTTATTCTTATTGTTTTTTCCTTTAGTTGGTTCATTAGCCTGTTTGCTAAATAATAGAGCGGCTAAGCAAATTGCTTTGGTTAGCTCTTTAATTACTTTAGCTTCTGCAATAGTACTTTTATGCAATTTTACACCAGATGCCAGTCGTCAGTTTGTGGTAGATTATCCTTGGATTTCGCAATTTGGGATTCATTTTAAAGCAGGTATCGATGGCATTAGCATGATCATGGTACTTTTAACCACAGGCTTAATTCCTTTGATCATTCTTTCGTCTTTCAACAGAAATTTCAATAATTCTTCTGCACTATATGCTTTGGTGCTTTTTATGCAATTTGGTTTGCTGATCGTATTTACAGCGCTAGACGGGTTTTTATTTTATGTAGGCTGGGAAATTGCCCTCATCCCTATATATTTTATTTGTGCCATTTGGGGAGGCGCAGATCGTATCCGTGTAAACATGAAATTTTTCATCTACACTTTTGCAGGTTCTTTGTTTATGCTTTTAGGCATTATCTATTTGCATTTACAAACCCCAGGAAACACCTATGATATCGACGCTTTTTACTCGTTAAATTTAGATGCTGCAAGTCAGGCATGGTTGTTTTGGTGTTTCTTTATCGCTTTTGCGATAAAAATGCCCATTTTCCCTTTCCATACTTGGCAGCCAGATACTTATACCACTGCCCCCACAATGGGAACTATGCTTTTGGCGGGCATCATGTTAAAAATGGGAATTTATGGCGTAATCAGATGGTTAATCCCAATCGTTCCGATCGGTTTTATGGAGTGGAAACAACTAGCCATCATCTTATCCATCATCGGGATTGTTTACGCTTCCATCATCGCTTTTAAGCAAAAAGAAATTAAGCGTTTGGTTGCTTACTCTTCCATTGCCCACGTTGGTTTGATCGCTGCGGGTATTTTTGCATGGAATGCCGCAGGTGTGCAGGGAGCAATGATCCAGATGTTAAATCATGGTATCAATGTAGTAGGTTTATTCTTTGCCATGGATATCATCATCAATAGATTAAATACGCAAGATTCTTCACTAATGGGCGGGATCGCCAAAATAGCCCCAAAATTTGCCATCGCTTTATTGATCGTGATTTTAGGAACGGTTGCCCTGCCTTTAACCAATGGTTTTATCGGAGAGTTTTTACTACTAAATGCAGTTTACCAGTATCAGATTTGGTTTGCCGCCATTGCTGGCTTAACCATTATTTTCGGGGCTGTTTATATGTTGAGGATGTACAAGCATGTAATGCAAGGCGAATTGAACGAATTAACTTCATCATTTAAAGATATTAAAGGAACAGAGGTTTTGGTAATGGGGATAATATGTGCTTTGATTATCGTTATTGGGGTTTATCCAAAACCGATTTTAAACATATCTGCAGCAGCAGTTGATACGTTGATAGCCCAAGTAAATAATAAATTAGCATTTTAAATAAAAGAATGAACTCTTTAATAGTTATATCAATTTTAGCCATTGTAGTTCTTTATATAGGATTGTTTAAGGCAAAAAATGCTTTGTTGCCTGTTACCATTATCGGCTTAATTGCTGCATTGGTGCTTTCTATTATGGAATGGAATTCTGGGGCATCGCCTATTTACAGCGGCATGATGCTTTTTGATAATTTTGCCGTTGCTTTCTCAAGCTTAACCATCGTTTCTACTATTCTCATTTTATTGCTATCTAAAAACTACTTCGAGAAAATCAGTGAAAACGTGGCAGAATACTATACCATCATTCTTTTTGCCCTTGCGGGGATAATTGTAATGGTTTCTTACCATAACATGGCAATGTTATTTGTTGGTTTAGAAATCATGTCGGTAAGCCTTTATATCTTAGCAGGGATTAAAAAAAGAGACTTTGCATCAAACGAAGCCGCATTGAAGTACTTTTTGATGGGCGCTTTCTCAACGGGCTTTTTGTTGTTCGGTATCGCCTTAATCTACGGGGCATCACATTCATTTGATCTGGATGTGATCAAACAATATGTTATTGATAGGCCAACCGGAATTGACCCTATGTTTTATGTGGGAATTGTTTTAATGATCGTTGGTTTAAGTTTTAAAATTGGTGCGGCTCCATTTCATTTCTGGACTCCCGATGTTTACGAAGGTTCGCCAACCTTAATTACGGCTTTCATGTCAACCGTAGTTAAAACTGCTGGTTTTGCTGCGTTTTTAAGATTGTTTTCTGTTTGTTTTGCACCCTTGGCAGAAGATTTTTGGATGCCAACATTATTAGTGATTACCATATTGACCTTGTTTGTAGGTAATATTACAGCCTTATATCAAACCAACTTTAAAAGGATGTTGGCCTATTCTAGTATTTCACACGCGGGCTACATGCTGTTTGCCATTGTGGCTTTGGGCGCAACTTCTACCAATGCAGTATTTATATATGCAGCAGCTTATTCTATTGCTTCTATTATTGCTTTTGGTATTTTGATTTTGGTTAAAGAGCAAACAGGAGGGGAAAACTTTGAAAACTTTAACGGACTTGGTAAAAAGAACCCGTTTTTGGCCCTCATGTTAACTATTTCTATGCTTTCTTTGGCCGGGATCCCCCTAACAGCAGGTTTTATTGGCAAGTTCTTTATGTTCTCTACCGCCTTAGCACAATATCATGTTTGGTTAATTGTTTTTGCCATCATCAATGCTATAATTGGTGTTTTCTATTATTTTAAAGTAATAGTGGCCATGTATTTTAAAGAGGCAGAAAGAAAAGAACTAACTTCAACGTCTTACTATAAACTGGTTTTGAGTATATCAGCTATCGTAACCATTATTTTGGGTGTTTACCCTTCTTTGATCACAGATTTGTTTTAAAAGAATTTTAAATTTCTCCAGCACTTTCAAGAATCTTAACTATTAAATAATCAGAAATTCTAAAATTAGTCTTTTGGATTTTATCTAAGTAAGGTTTAATAGTTTGAATAACTTCGTTTTGCTTAGCCTCTAATAAAACACCAATTGTCCCCTTTACATTTAGGCCTAAACTTGAAGCGAATTTTCGAGCTTGCAAATCATCTATTACAATAAAACTGTGATTTATTTCATTGGCCAATGCAATTGCACTTGACTCTCCTAAGTCAACTATATTTTGAAAAGTTTTAATTAAATCACGATTTATCACATTCTGAATCGTAATCCAAGTTGGTAAATCTTCTTTGTATTCTGCAGCAATTTCTGTAGTTGTTACAACTTGAAGGTACAGTTTGTTTAATAAGGGTAAAGCACCAATTTTTTCTAATACAATAAAGCATCTTGCATCGATAATAACAATTTTATCATTTTCCATTCTTTAAATCTGCCATTGCAGAGGCATCAAGAAAATGGACATCATATTTGATTAATATCTCAGCAAACTCCCATTTTTTCATTTCGCACATGATTGCCGCTTCATTCAAAGTTAATTTTTCGGATTCATACAATTTAGCGGCAAGAAATTGAATAGTTTCATTTCTGCTTTCATTTAATGAGTCTGGCAAAGAAAGTGTTAAAGTTTTCATTATTATAAATATATGAAATCTTTCAATAAATATAAAAATATTGATGTTTATGAATCTGATCATAGATTTAATTTAAACTTCCCAATTCATTATAAAATTGCAATAATATTTGTAGTTTTATAAGATAACTATGCATGAATTCTGGGAAAACTTTACCAAGCTAATAGATGCTCAACAAATCATTCATAAAGGAGGGTTTTATCTAATACTGTTTGTGGTTTTTGCCGAGACAGGATTGTTTTTCGGTTTTTTTTTACCAGGAGATTATTTACTATTTTTGGCGGGCTTATTTGTTGCAACCGGCAGATTAGACGTTGGTATAGTGGTAATGCTATTAGGCTTGATTATTGCCGCTTTTGCAGGAAACTTTGTAGGTTACTGGTTTGGTTACCGTACCGGGCCAATGCTTTATAAAAGAAAAGACACCTTTTTTTTTAAGCAGAAATACCTGAGGGCAGCAGAGGTATATTACCGTAAACAAGGTGCTTTTGCATTAATAATGGGAAGATTTGTGCCGATTGTACGTACATTTGCCCCAATTATTGCAGGGGTTGTTAGGTTAGACTCCAAGAAATTTGTGCTTTATAATTTAATAGGGGCCATTTTATGGATCAACTCATTAACTTTATTGGGCTATTTTCTTGGGAGAGAATTTGAGAAACAGATAGAAGGATACTTAGGCTATATCATCATCGGGTTTGTTCTAATCACAACCATACCATTGATCATTGGCTTTTTAAGAAGAAACATAATTAATATTAAAGAAAAGAATCATTCAGAATTAGATGATAGAAAACAGTAATCATCCTTGGCACTCCATTTCCCCTGGCGTAAACTCTCCAGAGTCGGTAACGGCTATTATAGAAATACCAAAAGGATCAAAGGCAAAATATGAAATCGATAAAGACACGGGGCTTTTAAGGTTAGATAGGATATTGTTTTCTTCCGTAATGTATCCTGCCAATTACGGTTTTATACCACAAACTTATTGTGATGATCATGATCCATTAGATATATTGGTGCTTTGTTCTGCCGATGTTTACCCAATGTCTATGATCGAGGCTAAAGTGATCGGTGTAATGCACATGGTTGATAATGGGGAACAGGACGATAAAATTATTGCGGTTGCAAAAAATGATATGTCTGTAAATTATATCGATGATTTAAAAGAATTACCCCCTCATACCATGAAAGAAATAGTACGGTTCTTTCAGGATTATAAAGCATTAGAAGAAAAAAATGTTACCATAGAGCATCTTTTAGGCAAAAAATACGCTTATAAGGTAATTCAAGAAAGTATAGAATTGTACAATTCAACCTATAGAAAAAAATAAAATGGACCCCCACCCCCAAATTAGCGGTTTAAGCATTTTCTTAACTTTATTCTTAGTATTGTTAAACGGTTTTTTTGTTGCCGCAGAATTTGCTATAGTAAAAGTTAGGGGCTCTCAAATAGAAATAAAAGCCAAAACGGGAAGCAAGGTTGCCCAAATAGCCAAGCACATGACCTCGCACTTAGATGGTTATTTGGCAGCTACGCAATTGGGAATTACTTTAGCCTCTCTTGGTTTGGGCTGGGTTGGCGAAAAGGTAATGTCTAGTTTGGTGGCCGCTTTTTTTAGCTTCATAAGTCTTCCCATATCGGCAAGTTTAACAGAAACACTAGGCTTGATCTTGGCGTTTACCATCATCACTATTTTACATATCGTATTTGGTGAGTTAGCTCCTAAAACCTTAGCCATACAAAAACCCGTAGCAACAACCATGGCCATTGCTTTTCCTTTACAGTTTTTCTATATCATATTTAAACCATTCATTTATATTTTAAACGGTTTTGCAAACGTGATATTAAAACTTGTAGGTATAGATTCTGCAAATGCACATGAGGCAATACATTCTTCAGAAGAGTTACAATATCTATTAGATCAAGGAAAAGAATCTGGGGCAATAGATAAGGCAGAGCATGAGCTGATCAAAAACGTATTCGATTTTAATGAACGCGTGGTAAAAAACATTATGGTGCCACGGACCAAAATATCTGCCATAGAATTAACCGCCACCCAAGAAGAATTATTAGATTGTATCATTTCTGAAGGCTACTCCAGGATTCCCGTTTATGACGATACCATTGATAGGGTGGTAGGTATAGTACATGCAAAGGATATTTTATCTTTGATCGTAAAACACGGCAAGTTTAATTTGAACGATATTTTAAGGAAGCCTTTATTTGTGCCAGAATCTAAAAAAATCAACGATTTAATGGCAGAGCTAAAACTAAAGCGCATTCAAATTGCCATTGTTTTGGATGAGTTTGGCGGGACGGCGGGGATGGTAACCTTAGAGGATATTGTGGAAGAATTGGTTGGTGATATCCAAGATGAGTATGACGAGGAAAAGCCTTTAGTAGAAAAAGTTTCTGAAGATGAATTTATTGTAACAGCATCGGCCACGGTTTATGATGTTAACGAGTTTCTTCCACATGATTTGCCAGAAGACGAAGATTATGACACGGTTGCGGGCTTATTGAGCGAGATCTTTGGTAAAATCCCTGAAGTGGGAGAAACTAAAGACTTTAACGGCTATACGTTTACTATCCTCAAAAAAATTGGGCAGAACATAGAAGCCGTTAAACTTCAACTCATTATTGAAGAAGAAGAGCAAGTAGATAACCATTAAAATATGCACCTTTTTTATACGCCTGATATCCAAGACCAAACTTATCAGCTAGATGAAGAGGAAAGCAAGCACTGCATCAAAGTTTTGCGTTTAAAAATTGGTGACCAAATCAATTTGATTGATGGTAAAGGCGGCCTTTATTTGGCAGAAATAATAGATGACCACCCTAAGAGAACTGTTTTAAATATCCTCCAAATAAAAACAGAATATGCAAAAAGAAACCATTATTTGCATATTGCGGTAGCACCCACAAAAAATATTGACCGTTTTGAATGGTTTTTAGAAAAGGCCACAGAAATTGGTATCGATGAGGTTACCCCCATCATCTGTGAGCGTTCTGAGCGTAAAGAGATAAAGATTGATCGATCCAATAAAATAATTACCTCCGCAATTAAACAGTCTTTAAAGGCCTACCATCCTAAGTTAAATAATTATATCCCATTCAAAACGTTTATTTCCCAGGCTTCCGCCGATTTAAAACTGATAGCGCACTGCGATGAAGGTCAAAAACCGGGAATAGCCGAAAAATTTATCCCACATCAAAAATATTTGATATTGATTGGCCCTGAAGGCGATTTTTCTCCAACAGAGATAGCAGCTGCTTTAGAAAGCGGATTTATTGCCATAACTTTAGGAGATAGCAGGTTAAGAACAGAAACGGCCGCCTTAGAAGCTTGTTTCGAGATCAATTATTTGAACAGAGAGTAGTTTTTTTGGTTTATTTGTGAATATTAGGTTATAAATTTAAGTGAGTAAAATCAATACAAATATTATTTTCAAAAAAATTAAACCTATACAGCGTTTTGGGTCTCAGATCTTATGTCTCAAATCTTGCCCCTTACTTCTTGCTTCTTGCTTCTTATTTCTTGCTTCATTTAAAACTGCTTCTTACAAAATCGCTAAATTAAAATATAATGGTGGTGGAGATTGGTATGCTAACAGAACCGCACTCCCAAATTTGATCGATTTCTGTAACCAAAATTTAGGGACAAATATTTCTACTGAAGAAGGCTTGGTAGAAGTGGGAAGTAGTGATTTATATAGCTATCCGTTTGTTTATTTAACAGGCCATGGCAACGTGATTTTTACCGATCAAGAGGCCAAAAACTTAAGGAATTATTTAATTGGCGGTGGTTTTTTGCATATTGACGATAATTACGGTTTGGATAAGTTTATCAGGCCACAGATGAAAAAGGTTTTTCCCGAATTGGATTTTGTAGAACTTCCACCTAATCATCCAATTTTTCATCAAAAATTTGATTTCCCTAACGGCTTGCCAAAGATACACGAGCACAACGGAAAAAGGCCACAAGGTTTTGCATTGATCTATAAAGGTAGAATAGTTTGTTTTTATGATTATGAGTGCGATTTAGGGAACGGATGGGAAGATTTTGGCACTTACCCCGATGATACACAAGAAAAAAGGACACAGGCCTTAAAAATGGGCGCAAACTTAATTCAATACGCTTTAACACAATAATTATAATGTTTAAGATTAACGCAAACAAAAATTTCGATTTTGAGACTTCGTTGAAAAATGAAATATTCAATATCAACGGAATGGATACAGATGTAGATATGGTTAACCTTGGAAATAACAGGTTTCATATCATAAAAAACAATAGATCATTTACCGCCGAGGTGATTGCCCATCACTTTACCGAAAAAACTTTTAAGATAAAGGTTAACAACAACATTTATGATATTGAAGCAAAAGACCAATATGATGAATTACTGAAAGACCTAGGCCTAGAAAACTTAAACGCTACCAAGCTCAAAGAAATTAAGGCACCAATGCCGGGCCTGGTTTTAAAGGTTTTGGTGAACGAAGGCGATGAAATAAGAAAAGGGGAGAACCTTTTTGTTTTAGAAGCCATGAAAATGGAGAATATGATCAAAGCCCCTGCAGATTTAGTGGTTAAGAAACTAAACATCAAAGCAGGGGATAAAGTAGAGAAAAACCAAGTTTTGGTGGTTTTGGGTTAAAGATCGTCAAAAGCACCAACAGATATAACTTGGTTTTGGCAACCTAGTTAGGCCGCGCCTTAACATTTCCGGTGCGTGTTAAAGCGCCCCAGCCGCTCATTTCTCCTTTAAGGGCTTTCCGTAAAGATTTAAAGAGCACATAATACATCAATTGTCTCCACACAAAACGCTGGGGAATAATGTAAAGTAATTTTTTAAGGGGCTCTTTCTCTATTTTAAAGGCGAAGCAAGCAAATATCAGATCTACTACCACAAAAAGGATGTAATAGAAAACAACTTGGCCAAAGCTGGTTCCTAAAGAAAACGTACTTTGTATTGCTGCCCAGTTTAATGCTCCCAGATCGATCAAATTCCATACACCACTAACAATTGCACCAAGCATAAATAGATCGGCCAGTGGTGCAAACAAAGGCAATATGATCTGGAAAATAAGTATGTTGGGCATCCCTATCATCCCAAAATAGCCATATTTTTTGTTTAGTAGCGCATTTCTGTTTTTCCAAAAACTCTGCATTACGCCATAACTCCACCTAAAACGTTGTTTTAAAAACATATCAAAAGTTTCTGGGGCCTCTGTGTAGGCTATTGCTGTTGTACAATTTTTAACAATATAACCCGCTTTTAAAATACGCATGGTTAGATCGCAATCTTCTGCCAAGGTATCGCTGGTAAAGCCGCCAACTTCTTGTAAAACTTTTTTTCTAAAGGCACCTATTGCGCCCGGTATAACCGTGATGCTATTTAAAACATCAAATGCCCTGCGATCTAAATTTTGGCTGGTAATGTATTCTATAGATTGCCATTTTGTTAAAAAATTTGTCTCGTTACCTACTTTTACCGTCCCTGCAATTGCGGCAATATCTTCTAGCTCAAATCCTTTTAAAAGGTTTTTTATGGCATCTTTATTAAGTTGGGTATCTGCATCTATACAAACTATAAAATCGTGTTTGCTTAAAGAAATGCCATAGTTTAAAGCAGAAGCCTTTCCTCCGTTAGTTTTACTTAGGATCTTTACCTTATCATTGTTCCCAAAAGCTTTTTTGATAACTTCTAAGGTTTTGTCTTTTGATCCATCATCAATAAAAAGCAGCTCTAATTCTGGGTAATCTAAGGCTAAAAGGCTATCTATGGTTTTAACGGCCGTAACTTCTTCGTTGTAAGCGGGTATTAAGATACTTACCGGAGGATAAGACGGATTTGAATTTTTAGGGGCCTTTTTCTCTTTTCTATATTTTTTTAAAGCCAGAACCGTGATGATCAACAGCCTGATCATGGCTAAAAATATGGATAATAAAAAAACGCTGTAAAGTATTTTGTTGCCATAAAAGAACGAGCTCACAAACAAACTGTCGGCCTCGCCAATTAAACCGCTATCGGCATCATCAGCAACGGCGGGCATTACCTCTGCTTTTGTTTTACCCAATATATCTGCTACGGTTATAAATTGGTAGCCATTCTTTTTAAAATAGTCTATAATTCTTGGCAAGGCCTCAACCGTTTGAGAGCGGTCGCCGCCAGCATCATGTAATAAAATGATGCTTCCATTATGCTTTTGCGCAATAACTTGGCTCACAATTTCATCTGCTGTAATGCCGGGTTTCCAATCTTGCGGGTCAATAGATTCGCCAACATTAATATAATTTTCTGCCCTGCTCTGGGCAACGGGTAAAACCTCTGCCCTTACCTGTGGTTCTGCATCTGCATTAAATGGCGCCCTAAACAAAACTGTGCTTTTTCCCGTGATACATTCAATTAATTTTCTGGTGGCGTTTAATTCAAATACTACCCTAGCTTGGCTTACTTTAGAAAGATCTGGGTGAAAAAAAGTATGGTTCCCTATTTCATAACCGGCATCATACACAGCCTTAACCAATGGGATGTTGTTCTCTGCCATTATACCCACCATAAAAAACGTAGCGGGTACTTTTTCCTTTTTTAATATCGATAAAATTTGAGGCGTGTAAACAGGATCTGGGCCATCATCAAAAGTTAATATTATTTTTTTATCGGCTTGGCCAAATTTGTTGATCACATATTTTGTGGGTAAAGAAACATAATGTTGATCTATGATGGTTTTAGTGGCCGAATCTATTTTTAGGGTAAGTTTCCCTTCTTTTGGCGTTGTTACCAGATCCAATATCTCGCCATCGCCGGTATAGTTAATCCTATCGTTCAGTTCAACTTTAGAAAGCTCATCTCCATTGTAATTTTGTTTGTTTAAGGCCTCTATACTTAGATCACGCCTAAAGAATTTCCATAATCTGGGGTCTTCAGAACCTAATCGCCATAAGGCAATGCCACCAACGCCCCAATCATCGGCCTTGCGCATAATGTTAAAGTTTGTGGCGGCATCTGTAAAATAAACCTCATGTTTTGTTTGATGATTGTCTGTATAGTTATAATGTAGGTTTGCGGATAGAGGATCAAAAACCACTTTCGCTTGATATTGTTGGGCATTTGATATAGCTGTTTGATAGGTCATGTTGATCCCTACCCCGTTTTCTGGCCAATCAAAACCATAACCCGCAATGGCCAAAACAACTTTAGAACTAGGTATTTCTCGGCATATCTTATCCAATTTTTCTTCTACCCAGTCTTGGTGTGATATATCGCCAGGATTGCTCAGTTCGGTATGCTGATCATAGGCCATCAAAAATATGTAATCGTTATATTTTGCCAGCTCCTTAACGTTATAATCTTCGTTATCAGGGCTTATATCCTGAGTTACGGTTAACCCATTCTTGTGTAATGTTTCATAAAGCTGCTTCTGGAAATTGATCAAAGGTTCATCAGAAGAAAGGTTTAGTTCTTCAAAATCTATGTTTACGCCATCTAACCTGTATTTTTTTAGCTGATAAACTAGGTTATCTATAAATTGTGCGCTATGGGCAGGCGAAAGTATTATCCTACGTACCGCTGCACCATCCCAATTAGAATTAATGTAATTTTTTACCGATGCTAATATTTTCTTGTGATTTTTTTTTACGGTTTTGATAACATCGTAATCAATTTTTGCGGTTAATTGGTCAGAGTCTTTTTTTACGAAGAAAAACTCTGGGATAATCATATCTAGCTTATCGATATGATCGCTTAAAGAGGTATATGATTGAGCGTCCCAATCAACAAAAAAACCAAAATTTACCCTGTTTAAATTATTGGGATGAAGTTTTTTATAAAGTTCCCGATCTTTCTTTAGCTGAACCAGCTTGCCCTTAGCTACCTTAAATTCTTTATATTTTGTAGATTTTTTTATTAATGCAACGTTTTTTATGCTGTAAGAATTGTAGGCTTTGCTTAAGTCTGGCAAAGAGGGGTATTTTTTAGAAGCAATGGTAATGATTACACAAACTATGGAAATAAGAATGGCAAGAAACAATATCCTGCTCACCCACTTAAACCTTTTCCACCTGTTTGTAGATGGGGTCTGAAAAATTTGCTTAGAGTGCATTTGAGATTAAATAACGACTAATAACGGAGCAAAGAGGATAAACGATACGAAGGTAAAAACAATATCATGTTAAAGAATGTTAATTTTTATCTGGGTTTATATTAGAAAGATCAACACCGCATTTACCACAACCGTTAGCACAACCGTTTTTAGATTTTAAACCGTTGTATATGAGTTTGCCGATATAAAATGCCGCCGCAACAAACAACAAAAAAACTATGATAGTTTGGATATCCATAACAGAACAAAACTAAAATAATTTTGATTATCCATAGTCATTTTAAATTCAAATCATTAAGGCATAAATTTCTAAATTAAAACCTTACCTTTGCAAAAATTTTTTAGAGCTTTTTTTGGATGCAAAAGATTAGAAATATAGCGATCATCGCCCACGTTGACCACGGTAAAACCACCTTGGTTGATAAAATTTTACACTCTTGTTCTATCTTTAGGGATAATGAAACCGCGGGTGAGCTGATACTGGATAATAACGATTTGGAGCGTGAACGTGGTATTACCATAGTTTCTAAAAACGTTTCTGTTAAATATAAAGACGTAAAAATCAATATTATTGATACCCCTGGCCACGCCGATTTTGGCGGTGAGGTAGAGCGTGTTTTGAAAATGGCAGATGGCGTTTTGTTACTGTGCGATGCTTTTGAAGGTGCCATGCCCCAAACTCGTTTCGTAACGCAAAAAGCTTTGGCATTGGGCTTAAAACCCATTGTTGTTGTAAACAAGGTCGATAAAGAAAACTGCCGCCCAGAAGAAGTGTATGAGCAAATTTTCGAGTTGTTCTTCAACTTAGAAGCTACAGAAGAGCAGTTAGATTTCCCTGTAATTTACGGTTCGTCTAAGCAAGGCTGGATGAATACAGATTGGAAAGTCCAAACCGATAACATCTTCCCTTTGATGGATGCAATTTTAGAAAACATTCCGCCGGCACCTATACAAGAAGGTACTTTACAAATGCAGATCACCTCTTTAGATTATTCTTCTTTCGTAGGCCGTATCGCAATTGGTAGGGTAGCCCGAGGTACCATCAAAGAAAACATGCCGGTATCTTTGGTAAAAAGAGACGGTAAAATCGTAAAATCAAGGATCAAAGAATTATACACCTTTGAGGGCTTGGGAAAAGTAAAGGTTTCTGAAGTTTCTTCTGGTGATATTTGTGCCGTTGTTGGTATTGATGGCTTTGATATTGGCGATACCATTGCCGATTTTGAAAACCCAGAACAACTGGAAGTAATCTCTATTGACGAGCCAACAATGAACATGTTGTTTACCATCAATAATTCACCTTTCTTTGGTAAGGAAGGTAAATTTGTTACTTCGCAACGTTTACGCGAGCGTTTATACAAAGAATTAGAAAAAAACCTAGCGTTAAGGGTTGTTGAAACAGACCTGCCAGATGCTTATTTGGTCTATGGTCGTGGTATTCTCCATTTATCCGTTCTGATTGAAACCATGCGTAGGGAAGGCTACGAAATGCAGGTTGGCCAACCACAAGTAATCATCAAAACCATTGATGGTGTTAAATGTGAACCAATTGAAACTTTGATCGTAGATGTACCGGGCGAAGTTTCTGGTAAGGTTATAGAGTTGGTAACCCAACGTAAAGGCGAATTGTTGATCATGGAGCCTAAAGGAGATTTACAACATTTAGAATTTGAAATCCCTGCCCGTGGAATAATCGGTTTAAGAAACAATGTTTTAACGGCTACCGCTGGGGAGGCAATTATGGCCCACCGTTTTAAAGCTTATGAGCCTTGGAAAGGCACAATCCCAGGCCGTTTGAACGGGGTTTTAATATCTATGGACAAAGGAATGACCACCGCTTACGCAATTGATAAACTGCAAGATAGGGGCCGGTTCTTTGTGGACCCAGGAGTTGATATTTATGAAGGCCAGATATTAGGAGAGCACATTAGGGATAATGATTTAGTAATCAATATTACCAAAGGAAAACAACTTACCAATATGAGAGCTTCTGGTACCGATGATAATACCCGTATTGCGCCAGCCATCAAGTTCTCTTTAGAAGAATGTATGGAATATATACAGGCCGATGAATATATTGAGGTAACGCCCGCAAGTATCCGTTTGCGTAAGATTTATTTAACAGAACAAGAACGTAAGGTTAAAGGGAAATCTTTGGTTGGCCAATAAGGTTTAAAAAGTTGATATTCAAAAAATCCCCAATTAATCTGGGGATTTTTTTGTTTATAAATTCTTTAAGAATTTTGTAGATGGAATGTCTTATTCTTTAATAAACTTATTGGGTTGGTACCCATCAATTTTTATGATATAAACCCCTTTTTGAAAATTGTCAAATTGTAAAACGGTTATTCTTTTATTTAATTTACCTTGTTCAACAACATTTCCAATACTATTAAAAACACGATATTCTAATGGTTCCTTAGATTCTTCAGATAATTGGACAGTAATGCTTTGGAAAAATGGATTTGGATAAATCTTTAAATCTGTCGGACTTAAACTAAAATTCGTAAATCTCACTTCACTATAGGTAAACTTTCCATCAAAATCTACTTGTTGAATTTTATAATAATTTGCCTCCAAGGAAGGCGATTCATGTTTATAAAAGTAATTTTCATCTTTTGAGTCTATGGTATAAATTAACCCAATTGTATCCCAATTTAAACCATCATTGCTATGTAGGACATTAAAATAACTATTGTTTTTTTCGTTTAATATTATCCAATTTAATTGAACTGAGTTATTGTTTTTTTGTAATGTAAAAGATTTAAAATCTAATGGAAGTGTACTGTCTACATAAACTGAATCCGAGTATGAGTAATTTCCTTTCTCACCTATGGATAATTTAGAATCTGACACACGGTAATAATACATTTTGTTCGTTTCTAGTCCCGAAATGGTTTTTGATAATTGGTTTCCGATTTGAAAATTATTATAACCTGTAACAAATGAAGTAAAATCCTTGTCTGTAGCAACATCAATAATGTACTCATCAGCGATTCCCACTACGGGAACACCCCAATTTAATGTGAACCCATTGTTATTAAGTGCAGTTACGGGACTTCTTTGAGGAGTAACCATCGCATAGCTTTCTTCCCATGTGGGCGATGTAGTTGCGACTGCTGCGTTATTGTCCCAATAAATCATATTTCCATTATAAGCGTTCGCAGAAGCATCATTCAAGACGGTTCCAGAATTTTCATTAAATTTATAGTAGGCTAATAAACCGGTTTGATTAGGAGATAATGGTCTGTTCATATTGGCTTTAATGTCAGCTTCGGACAGGACAACATTCCAAACCCGTACCTCGTCTATAGCTCCTTTAAATTGCTGATCTGCTGACCAAGACCAACTTATACCAATTTTAAAAGGTGTGCCAGTAATTGTTGAATTTACAATTGATGAAGAGGTTCCGATTTTTACACCATTAACATAGATATCAATACTACCCCCGTCATTAAATACTGCAGCTAAATGATACCAATGACCTTTCTGAAACTTGTAAGAAATATAGTCGTTAGTTGCGGTATGAATCCCAACATTTCCGTAATTCTTGTCAATACTTATTCCCCAACGAGTGCCCCAAAAATCAATCATTGAAAACACATAAGAGTCAGCAGTTCTAATATTTTGATCCCAATCAGGTAAAATCCAAGCTTCAACAGTACCTTTAGAAAAATCGAACGGACCCGGCTCATTAGTAAGGTGAGGATTATCAATTAAGGCTTGCACTCCATCATTCCCTTGAAAATAAAAGGCATTTCCAGGTTCTGAGCTATAATCCTCGCTCTGGTCATTTATGGTAATAGTGAATGATTTTTCAAAAGACATTTCGAAAGAATTTGTAGTTCTAACTCTTACAGAATAATTGCTTTTTTGTTCAAAATCAAAAGACCTATTTGCCTTAAGTTGATTACCGCTTATAAAAAACGAACCATTGTCATCATCTCCAGTTCCATTTACAAGGGTATAAGTAAAACCATCATTACTCAAATCCTGAGTTGTAAAGTTACCTATGGTGGCGCCTAGGAGGTTGTTTTCGAGTAAAGTATTATTGTTAAGCGACATTCCTGTTGGGGAGGTAATAGCTTCTACTAAGGCTGTTACTACATTTGTACTTTGAGCCAAGTTTTTTAATGAATCTGACAAGCTGATGTTTTTTCCATCCAAAGGAGCAAATAATTCAAGACTGGATTTTAACATAGAGTCTCTGCAGATATATCTCACTTCATCTGCATTCATCGCAGACCTGTAAAATAGCCAATCTTTCAACTGAAGGTTAAAGGGAACGGTTGGTCCTCCAATTTTAATTTTTTTCAGTAATAACTTTTCATTAACACTTCCCTGCAAATTACTGTCACAATATAACATAGTAACTCCTTTAGCATAATAATGCGTAAGTGTAACTTTATGCCACTGATTATCTTTTACATTGATTACCCCAGTTATATTTCCTCCTTTAGAAGATAGGTAAGATAAGTTTCCATTTATAATCTCTAACTTTCCAAGACCATCTGCATCGTTTAATAATAATAGATTTCCATCATTTGCAGTTTTAAAACTTATTGATGATGTAAAAGGATGAACGATATCTTCTGGTTGAAAATTTAAAAATTTGTTTGGGGTATTTTTTGAAACCGTTATAAAAGAGCCCGTAACTTTTTTAGGGATAGGTTTGTTTTCATTTAGAGCATCAAACAAAGATGGTACAATTGCGTGTGATAGCTCTGCATGCCCCGCATCATTAGGGTGAAGACTATCATCCCAATACCCATCAGTATAACGACCGGCTAAATTGTCTACAGCACCCAACAAATTAACACTTGGTACATCCCAACCCTGTATCAGCAAATTCATTTGTTTAACATAATTATAATCAACACTTGTAAAATCGTTTCTGGTGTAGCTATTTGTTACAACAGGAACATAGCCATCTTCTCTGGCTTGTTTAATAAGTTGTTTTAGATTGGTTCTAAATTGGTCAAAACTAGGCTGGCCGTTTTCATGTATGCCCTCGTTACCTAATGAAAGAGCAAAGACTACATATTTTGCATATTGTGGTTTTAAATCGCTATCATACCTAGCTAAAACTTTAACCGTATTATCTCCAGGAATTGAGATATTACTTGTAGTCCAATTATTGCCACCTGTAATAGCCCTTTGATTTAGAATATTAGTGTATAAGCTTGTATAACCAATTTTATTGGTTGCCCCTTGGCCGTATGGGACAGACGAACCAAAGTAAACTATTTTAAATTCATCAAGCGGAGTATAAGCCTCCAAGGATATATCGTCAAAACGAATACTTCCCGCACTACTAGCGTTACCCTTCCATACAAGTGATGCCTTTATAAACTTAGTTCCTACTGGGACAGTAATTCCTACAGTATATTTTTTCCATTCGTCTGATGCTCCTCCATAAACTAGAGAATCAGATTTTTGCATACTTAGTAAAATATTGTCCTTATCAAAATATGCTATTTTTAAGTGAGCGGCTTGACCTACAACTAGTTTGTCCATTCCTGATTGATACAAATAACCGGTTAATCTGTAATTATTTCCATTCAAATAATCAATAGATTGACTTATTTCTGCATTATCGCCACTCTCAACAAAAGAAAAATTTCCATTGTGTTTATTTAAATTATTAACAGCTAAAATGCCATTACTATTTTCATCAGTCCAGCCTGTAAGATCTCCATTCTCAAATCCCTCATTGGTAAGGGTTAACTTGGGTATAAACGTAGTATTATAAACTTCCATTTTCATTATATTTAGATGGCCGTATGATCCCGAGGTCTTTGTCAATTCAATGATGATATCTCCGTTAGAGCTTGCATAAACTGTATCAGAAACCGCAATGGTGTTGTCGTTTCTATTATTAGCACCATTCGCACTTATATTGATCCCGCTTGTTTTTAAAGATGTGTTTGTGACCGTAGCCCCTGTTATCTTATAATTTGATATTCTTGTTTCCGTGTTGTCTCTACTCCCAAAAAACTTGAAGACATATCTTTTTGTTGCGCTTAGGCCGGAAATCTTAAATTCTCCTTTCCCATTTGTGTTGGTGTAAAAGTAATCTTGTGTGGCGGTTGCAATTGCAAAATCATTCAACAGGGCGGGATTAGGGGATAAGAGCCCTCCAGTATTTATCCCATTTGATAAAAATGCTGATGTGATATTGATTTTAACACTACTTGATACACTTCCAGTACTGTTTGTGAGGAACACACTTGGTGCTGTAACGGTTGGGTCTGTGAGGTTTGTCCAATAATTGTTGTTTACATCGGGTCCCAGTGTTATATTGCCGTCTGTTCCGTTGTTTTTTCCAAAATCTATATAATAAGAGTTAGTGTTGTAAACTTCCATCTTCATTATATTTAGATGTCCGTATGTTCCCGCGGTTTTGGTCAATTCAATGATTATCTCTCCGTTTGAGTTAGCATAGAGTGTATCGGAAACTGCAATTGTGTTGTCGTTTCTATTATTGGCTCCATTTGCACTTATGTTAACACCACTTGTTTTTAAAGATGTATTTGTTACCGTAGCCCCAGTTATCTTATAATTTGATATTCTGGTTTCCGTGTTGTCTCTACTCCCAAAAAACTTGAAGACATATCTCTTTGTTGGGCTTAGGCCGGAAATTTTAAATTCTCCTTTCCCGTTCGTGTTGGTATAAAAGTAATCTTGTGTGGCGGTTGCGATTGCAAAATCATTTAACAGAGCGGGATCGGGGGACAAGAGCCCTCCCGTATTTATCCCATTAGATAAAAATGCTGATGTGATATTGATTTTAACACTATTTGATACACTTCCAGTACTGTTTGTAAGGAACACGCTTGGTGCTGTAACAGTTGGGTCTGTGAGGTTTGTCCAATAATTGCTGTTAACATCGGGCCCCGGCGTTATATTGCCGTCAGTTCCATTGCTTTTCCCGAAATCTATATAATAAGAAGAAATAGGCGCTTGACCCTTTACATTAGAAAAGAGAACCGTAAACAAAATTAGCATTAATTTTTTTTTCATTTTAAATTGGTTTTTATTAGGCCTAGTCTTACAACTAAAAAAGCCATGCCCTTACCTTAAGTGATTTATGGTTAAACTAAGTGTCGTTTTGGAGCTGCAACACCCAATCAACATTTTTGTTAATTGCAATATTTTAGGTTTTATTTTTAAAAGGCCGACTCAATATTAGAAGTTGCGTACCCTAAATTCATAAACCTTCATTATACCATTGTGAAATCTTTAAAAAGATTAACGACTTACTAAAAACTTCCGCGTTTGAATGAGTTTACTTTTGTTATCTGTAATTCTTAACAAATAGCTACCCGATTGTAAATCACTAGTGTTTACCCTTACCGTATTATTACCTATATTGAAGCTGTGAATTGATTCCCTAATTAATTTACCAGATAAATCATAAACAGATAAGGTAGCTGTTGAAGCTTCTTTGCTGATAAGGTTTACGTTTAAGTAATCTATTGCTGGGTTTGGATAAAAGCTGAAAGACGTTTCGTTTTTGGATTTATTATTGATTGCTACAATATTAGAATAAGTAAAAGTTCCATCGTTATCAATCATTTTAAGCCTGTAATACAAGGCTCCGATAAAGCTGATGTTTTTATCAACGAAAGAATATTCGCTTTTTCCACCTTTTAGTTCCCCAATTTTCGAGAATAATTTTCCATCGATGCTTTTTTCGACCTCAAAATGGTTAATGTTTAATTCA
Organism: Pedobacter segetis; assembly: GCF_016623585.1. GTDB lineage: Bacteria > Bacteroidota > Bacteroidia > Sphingobacteriales > Sphingobacteriaceae > Pseudopedobacter > Pseudopedobacter segetis. The sequence goes on along the minus strand of NZ_JAEHFY010000005.1, from coordinate 143,079 downwards.
GAAGCGGTTTTCCAATTTAAAGTGTTTTGCAATCCGTTAAAACTTCCCGTAAAAGAGGTTAACTTAAGCGGTAAAGTTGATTGATCGTTAAATGATATATTATCAAAATAACCTGTTACGGCAGTTGGCCTGTGGTCTCTATTGTCCACAAAAACCGCCAGCTCAATTACCGTTTTCCCAATAAATGGTGTAAAATCAAAAGTCAACTCTTCCCATTGGTTAATAGTGGTGTTTGGTACGCTCAACTCTAAGCTGCTAGACATATCGTTTGGTTTAAAAGAAAAGGTAACATTACTGGTTACAGGTTTATAAACCATCATTTTTACAACACAGTTTGCGGTTGTAACCAAAAACGGCGTATAATTATTGGTATAAGCCAAGCCATAATTTGGGCCATCGGCCTGTGTGGCAATTTGCAAAACGGTGTTTGAGATATTGATGCCTGTTTTAGATGGGTTTGCAAAACTTGCATTTACATCTGATGCGGCAGCTCCCCAAGTAAGGGTACTTGTTTCAAAATCTACTGGGGTTTGTGCTTTTACAACAATACCTAGTAATAATAAACCGAGGAGGGTAAAAATTTTTTTCATGTTTAAATTTTTATGGGTTAATAATTATAGTTTCCTATTTTAAAATCTAGCTTTCTAAGATAAATGTGGATATAGAATGAGCTAGGCTCTTAGATTTAACGGCCTTAGCATCAATCATCAATTTAAAAGGGATGGTTTTACCCGTTGTGTTTAACACGATGGTAATGATCTTGCCATCAGGATTTAAAAACGAGGTCACTTCTAGATCATCGCGGTTTGCCGTAGATATGATTCTTTTAGCACCGGCCTTAATAAATTTAGAGAATTGCCCAATATAATAATAGGCATTGGTATATATCAGCTGCCCTGTTTGGGTATTGGCATGTACCGGGGCGAAGCAGAAATTACCCACATGGTTTGGCCCGCCGTTTTCATCCAATAAAATATTCCAGTCTGTCCACGCCTCTGTCCCATCGTTAAAATCATTGATCATAGAATGGCCGTATTTTTCTCCCAAGCTCCAGTTGTTGATACTATCAAGATTAAATTTCTCTTTACAGCCTTCTGTAAAGATCAAATGCTTATCAGGAAAAGCCTCATGTACTTTTTTAACGTTATTAAACTGCATTTTGCTTCCTGTCCAGGTCTCATACCAATGAAAACCGATGCCCCAAACATATTTGGCCGCTTCTTCATCGTTTAAAATAACGCTGGCTCTTTGGTATATTAAATCTCTGTTATGATCCCAAGCGATCAGTTTTTTATTTCCCAAATTATTTTTTTTGAGTGTTGGCCCTAAATAGTTTTTGATAAAATCTCTCTCATCTTCTGCGGTAAAAACGCAAGACTCCCATGTTTGCTTTGCCATAGGCTCGTTTTGTACAGATAGCCCCCAAACGGGAATTTTTATGCTTTCATAGGCATTTATAAATTTTACGTAATAATTTGCCCAAGCCTGCCTAAACCGAGGCAAAAGTTTACCGCCATTAAGCATACTCTTATTGGTTTTCATCCAGGCCGGAGGGCTCCACGGAGAAACAAAAAGATTTAATTTATTATCGGCGGCAGCCATTGCCTTTTTAATGAAAGGAATTTTAAACGCTTCATCATGTTTAATATCAAAAGATGCTAAAGTGCTGTCATTATCATTAACATAAGTGTAAGATCCGCTAGAAAAATCGCAGCTATTGATGTTTGTTCTCCCTATGGTATAGCCAATCCCTTTATCGGCATCAAAATAAGCGGTCAATAATTCTTGTTGTTTAACCTTCGGTAATTTTGCAAAGGTTTCTGCAGAAGCATCTGTAATTGCCCCACCAATACCTATAAAACTTTGAAACTGATGTTTGGGATCTACCAAAATGATTACTTCTCTTTCTAAGGGCTGTGCAGATGGTTCAAATTTTAGGTTTTCTGTTTTAGAAATTCTATAATTAGTGCTTTCTGCAGTAGTAAAAACCGTTGCTTTTTTAATATCAATCTTTTCGGTCTTTTTTTGAGCGCAACCGGTTATCAATAAAATGAATAATGACAGGGATAAAGACGATTTTATTTTGTTACTTGTTAAATACATTCTTCTTTGTTTTATTTTACCAAACGTAGGTTGCTACGCTACCAGGGTTTAAAGAACTTTGCATGGTTTTACCCATGTAATTCACGTTAAATTTTTGATTTTGAGAGCCATTGTTGGTTACGATCAACACTTTTTTCCCATCAGCATTTTTGAATGCAACAGATGGAAGATCATTGGTTGATGTAGAGGAGACCCTTACCGCCCCTGGCCTTACAAATTTTGAAGCATGGGCAATAATGTAGTAAGAAACGTTTTTGCTAACCGCTGATGATGAGCTGATTGTTAAAGCACCCAAGCAGGTGCTACAACCGCCAGGCGTATGCGGGCCAAGGTTGGGATCAGAGGCCAAATTCCATTCTAAAACATTTCTACTCCAGTTTCTGGGAGCACCAATTATTAAATTAGTGATGTGCCAGCTTAAATCACCATTAAAACTTCCTGTAATAGGGGTATATTGTTCTGTAAAATATAGGTTTTTATCAGGATAAGCATTATGTACTTGAGACAAAGCGGTAATGCTGCCGGCATACAAATGAAATGCGGCACCATCAACATATTTTGCGGCATCGGCATCTTGCAAAATGGTTAAAGGGTATTGTGGAACATCGGCATTATGATCGTAAACTATTATTTTGGTATTTAAACCCGCGGCCTGTAAAGCTGGGCCTAAATTATTTTTAATAAAATTTGCCTCCTCCGTAGCGGTCATTACCATGCTTGGGTTGTTATCGGGGTTTAAAGGCTCGTTTTGTGGCGTAATTGCTTCTATATTGATCCCCTCTGCCTTCATGGCGTTTAAATATTTCACAAAATATTGTGCATAAACAGCATAATATTCTGTTTTTAAAGATCCGCCTTTAGAGCTTTCGTTACTCTTCATCCAAGATGGGGCGGTCCATGGTGTAGCCATAATTTTTACCTGAGGGTTAATGGCCAATATCTTTTTAAGAATTGGGATAAGGTCTTGCCTATCAGGATTGATACTAAATTTTGCTAAACCTATATCTGTTTGGCTATTTGGTACATCATCATAAGTGAAAACATTTGCATTAAGATCAGAAGCTCCAACACTAATTCTCAAATAACTTACGCCTATTGAGTTATCAGTGGTAGAAAAAAGATTTTTTAAAGTCTCATCTTGAGTTTTATCGTCCAAACTGTTCAACAAATAGGCACTTCCCCCGGTTAAACTATAGCCAAAGCCATCTATACTTTGATAGGTTTGTGCAGAATCTATTGCAATTGTGGGGTAGTTTTTATCTTCTTGTTGATTAAAATTTAACGGAACAGACTGACGGCTAAACAAATTACCTTTATTCCCATCGGTTAACCAAAACTGCACCGTTGATGGCGTATTATCAACCGGAAGGGGTTGTGGTGGCCCAACAACTGGGGGCGTATTACTTTTTTTGCAGCTACAGCTACAGAAAATCCCCAAAAAAAGTACGGCTATCAGTTTGATGTTTTTATTAGTTAATTTATTCATTTGTAGATTTTTAAATAAAAGCCAGCCTAAACTGGCTTTTAAAAGTTTTTAATTATATCCGGGGTTTTGTTTAAGGTTAGGGTTTTTATCGATCTGGTTTTGAGGGATCGGAAACAGTAATCTATCGTTATTGATCGGGTATTTTCCTTGGAGGGTACTAATGGCTTTCCCTGTTCTTAAAAGATCAAACCAGCGATGGCCTTCAAAAGCTAATTCAACCCTTCTTTCTTTAGCAATTGCAACCCTTAAACTTTCTTGCGTTGGGTAATCTAATAGGGTTTTTGAGACTAAAAGCCCTGCTCTAGTTCTAATTTGATTTAAAATACTCAATGCTTCTAGATTTGGATAGCTAATTTCATTTAAAGCTTCTGCTCTCATCAATAAAACATCGGCATATCTTAAAACGGGTACGTTTGTTGGCGCTGCAAAACCCGCTGCGTTTCTATATTTATAAACATGGGGGAAATTTTTGCCGTAGTATTGGTCAGCAAAGATGATAGAGGCTGCTTTTCTTTGGTCATTTGGCTCATAAGCCGCAATCATATCTTCTGTGGGCGTACTAAATTTTAAGAATTCATAGGTTGCTAATGGGAAAGGCAAAAATAGATCCGGCATAACATTACCCTCGTTACCTCCGGTAAATTGCACTTCAAATAAAGATTCTGATGTGTTTTTACCAGACCATAAAGCATCATAATTACCAACAAGGCTGTATTTGTTTAAGCCCATAACCTGTCCGCATAAATCCGCGGCTTGTTGCCAATTTTTATTGGTAAGATTTACTTTGGCCAAAATACCTTCTGCCGCTCCTTTTGTAGCTCTGCCAGTTTCATTGTCTTTTGGCAGATCGGTAACGGCATCTGTTAAATCTTTTGTAATTTGAGCGTAGATATCAGAAATCTCGCTGTTACCTTTATTGATGCTTTCTGGTTTGGTATCCTTAATTTGATTTACGATCAAAGGAACCCTGCCCCAGATCCTAACCAGGTTAAAATAGTCTAGCGCTCTTAAAAACTTGGCCTCTGCAATGATCTCTTTTTTTCTATTGCCTTGAAAAACTTTGTTATCCATGGTAGAAACATTATCGATCACGTCATTACATCTGGCAACGGCTTGATACATCTGATTCCAATCTCTTGAGATGTTTGCATTGTTTGGATCTGTTTTAAATTCATCCATTTGGATGTTCGCAGGATTATCACCACCGGCATAAGCATTGTCTGATGTTACGTCTCCGTAGGTCTCTATATCAAAACCATAATAAGCATCTGGCTGAAGGGCATCATAACAACCAATTAAACCAGATTCTGCATCTGAAGCAACCTGATAAAAGTTGGCGCCTGTTATTTCTGATTCTGGTTTGATGTCCAGAAATTTTTTACATCCTGTTAGTGCGGTTGCTGCAGCAAGGATTATTATTAAATATTTTTTCATGATTTATATTTTATTGAAGCATTTATAACTGATGAATTTTAATTAAAACTTAGCGTTTAAACCAAAAACCAAGGTTCTTACTTGTGGATAAGTGCCATAATCAATTCCTAAAGCAAAGGGGTTCGCACCTTCTCTACTCACTTCTGGGTCATATCCTTTATAGTTAGAAATAGTTAACAAATTTCTTCCACTTATGTAAATTCTGGCTGATTTTAGAACCGATTGTTTCTTTAGAACACTTGTTAAATTATAGCCAAATGTTAAGTCTCTCAATTTTAAGAAAGAACCATCTTCTAAGAAACGAGTAGAGTTTCTTAAAGAGTTTTGATTTGGATCGCCAAAAGCCGCCCTTGGAATATCTGTGATTTGGCCAGGGGTGGTCCATCTATTTAAAACTGCAGTTGATGCGTTTTTAGGACCAGACATTCCTTCGGTTTCAATCCGCGAAGCATTGTAAACATCGTTGCCATAAACACCTTGAAATAAGAATGATAGATCAAAACCAAAGGCAGAGAAACGGTTGGTTATACCCCCTTGAAATTTAGGGTTTGGATTGCCGATGATGGTTCTATCAGCATCAGTGATTTTGTTATCTTTGTTTAGGTCCCTGTATTTGATGTTTCCCGTTGCAGGATCAACACCATCAGATATGTACCCATAAAACGAACTAATTGGCTGCCCCTCTTCTGTAATGGTTGAGTTGCCATTATCGCCAACACCGCCCGCCATAATGCTTTGCCCCAAAATGTTTAATACTTTATTTCTGTTTAAAGAAAACTCAACATCTGTTTGCCAAGTAAAATTCTTATGAGAGTAGTTGATGGTATTTAAACTAAACTCTAAACCTTTGTTCTCTAAACTTCCAACGTTTTGGGTAATAGAGCCATAACCTGTTTGGGAGGGAAGCGGCCTATTAACCAAAGCATCTGTGGTTTTTCTGTAATAAGCATCGGCAGATAAACTAATTCTGTTGTTAAAAAGAGAAATATCTAAACCTAAGTTGTTAGTGGTGTTTACCTCCCATTTTAGATCGTTGTTTGCAATGCTTGTAGAAATTGATCCGGGTTGGGTATTGCCATTGATTGGGTAATTGTAGCCTACGCCGTACCTGGCCAAATAACTAAAATCTCCAATGCCTGTAGAGTTTCCGTTACTGCCTATGCCATAACGTAGTTTTAAGCTGCTTAACCAGCTCACGTTTTTTAAGAAATCTTCTTCAGAAATTAACCATCCTACAGATGCCGCAGGGAAATATCCATATTTTTGATTTGGCCCAAACCTTGATGAGCCATCTGCCCTAAATGATCCTGTAACGGTATATTTATCGTTATAAGTGTAAATAACCCTTGCTAGATAAGAAAGATAAGCCCAGCCAGAATTATTACTGCTTGCATCTATTTTTTGTGATGCCCCGTTTACTGTTTTTATTGATCCATTAGCAAAGTTTTTGCCAGATAAAAAGGTGCCGGTATAGTTAGATTTTCTAAATGTTACCCCTCCAATGGCATCTAAACTGTGCTTTTTGTTAAATGTGTGGTTATAAGAAAGAATATTCTCGTTTTGCCAGATCACCTCATTGTTAGAACCCGCACTTGCAAAGCCTTTTAACGCCCTACCGTTCCCGGTGGTAAAAGGATCAATAAAGCTATCGCTTCTGTTATCATTGGCCTCAACGCCAAATGTTGATCTTATTTTTAGGTCTGCAGGCAGTTGGTACTCTGCATAAACGTTACCTAATATTTTGTTTGTGAACGATGTATTGTCTGCTCCTCTGGTAATTGCAACAGGGTTTTCTAATGCTTGATAAGGATTTTGCGGATAAGTGCCATCTGCGTTTTGAACCGGGATGGTTGGCGGAGTTGACAATGCAGAAAGAACCACGCCCGCTTGGTTTACCCTATTATTGTCTGCAACATCTACAGAATTGACCCTAGATATAGCAAAATTACTACCTACCTTTAATTTAGGGTAAAGGTTTGCACTTTGGTTAAACCTAATGCTGTAACGGCCGAAACTTGCTGGTGCTAATGTGCCGTCTTCGGCATTCCAACCGCCAGATAGGTAATATTTATATTTTTCGCTACCACCCGTGGCAGATAGCTGATAATTCTGTTGTGCGCCCCTTCTGTAAATTTCATCTTGCCAATTGGTGTTATATGGTAGGTTGCTTACGTCGGTTATAAAAGGTGCCTGGCCAACATTTGTTCTTTCTTCGTTAATTAACGTTGCAAATTGTTTTGCGTTTAAAACATCGAGTTTTTTGGTTACGTTTTGAAAACCGTAATAACTTTCTACGCTTATTTGGGTTTTGTTGGCAGAGCCAGATTTTGTAGTAATTAAAACCACCCCATTTGCACCGTTTGCCCCATAAATAGCCGTGGCAGAAGCATCTTTTAAAATAGTAATGTTTTCAATATCGTTTGGGTTAATACCATCGTTTGATAATAATTGAACACCATCAACCACGTAAAGCGGATCGTTGGAGCCATTTAAAGAACCATAACCCCTTACTCTTAAATTAAGCCCTGCGCCAGGTTTGCCGGATGGTTGTATAACCGTTACACCTGCGGCCCTACCTTGTATAGCTTGTTGCAAACTGGTAATGGGCCTGTCTTCAATGCTTTTGGCCGATACTTCTGAGGTTGCATAGTTTAAGTTTTTACGCTTAACAGAGCCATAACCAATTACTACAACTTCGTCTAGTTTAGAAATGTCTTCTTTTAAAGTAACGTTTAAGGTTGTTTTCTCCCCTATGTTTATCTCCTGGGAAGAGAAGCCGAGAAAGGAAAATACAAGTGTGCTGTTTTTAGGAGCATTTAAACTGTATTCGCCGTTTACGTTAGAGGTGGTGCCTATTTGCGAGTTTTTGATTAAGATGGTTACCCCCGGTAAGGGTAAGCCTTTCTCATCTTTTACTACCCCGCTAATTCTGGCGTTAGTTTGGGCGTGGCCATAAGATATGGCCATACACAAGAAGATAAAAATTGTCAAAATTCTTTTCATACTTTTTGTAATTTGAATGGAATAAGATTAATAAATTGGTTGTTCAAAAGTAGGTACGATGGGTACTTGCTCAAAAAAATAAATTTATGAAAACAAGCAATTCGTATCGATTTTATAAATTTTGATACGTTTTAAGACCTTTTTAAATTAGCGTTTAAATACGCAAAGACACGATTTTTTATTTTGAGGGGTTTTTATTTTAAAAAAATTGATACGCTTTAAAACCCCTGATGGTTTGGGCGGCAAAACAGCAAGTTTTTTAATCATTTGTTGTTGATCAATAGCAATGAACTCCAACTATCAACGTTAAAAGTTCCGTTTTTAACCTTCAGATCAATGAGTTTGTTTATTTTGTTTCCATAGGTCCAGCAGGTGCTTTGCCTTATGTGTAAGATTTTAGATAGTTTATGCGAAGATATTTGGCCGCGATGGGTATATAACAAGAACAGTAAATAAAAACCTTTATTAATTGGAATACGACTGTTTTGAAACAATGTGCCATTAGTTACAGATTCATCATAATCGCAATTGCAGCACCTCCTGCTATGGGGTTGGTGGCCTTGGAAATAATTTTCTGAACTACATTTTCTACATTGAAATTTATTTTTCCATTTTAACTCTGCCAAATAACTATAACAGCTTTCTTTATCGGGATAAATCCTGCTAAAATCCTCAAAATTAACTTCGTTAGACATTACCCTAGCTCTTGTTACCACATCTACATCATGCTGTAATACGGTATTATCCTGTTCTAGCAATTTGTTGATCCTGATGATCTCATCGGCTTGTTGCTTCATTAAACGATTTGCGCCAACAAGCTCTTTGTTTTGTTGTATAATTAAAGCCGATTTCTCATAAACTTCTTTGGTACGCTCGTTAACTTTAACCTCCAATTCTTTGTTAAGGTTGTCTTTTAGCTTTTCATTTATCCTATACTGGTCTATGATCCGCTTTTGTGCTTTTTCTTTTTTTAGTTTTAAAATCCTAACGTTATCCCCGATAGAGAACGACAAGAAGAACATCTCTAATATAAAACTGATGCTTAGGCTATAATAAGCAAAGGCATCAAAATTTAGCCAAGAGACCCCAAGAGTGATCAAAAACTTGATGGTAAAACCAATAAACAAGAAACTATATCCCAAAACAAAGAAACGGGCCGGTTTATAGCCCTTTCTTAGCACAACAATACCTGCGATATAAGAAATTGTTAAGGGGATAAACTCTATGAATTTATAATTGAACCAAGAATGGTTAAACAGTAAGCAGGCAAGAAAAAACAAAGATCTTACACAGATAAATAAAATAATCAGCCGATCAAAAAAGGGGGCTTTAACTTTAACGTGGAGAAGTTTTTTAGCAAATAGAACCGCAAAAATACTAGTAAAATACAGAGCTACCCCATAGGCATATTGGTTCCATTGTGGCGAGTTTGGCCATAAGTATTGATAGGCCAGGCCATCGCTACAAATTTCATAAAGACCAACGCTAAGATTATAAAGTACATAATACAAGTATTGTATGCGCCTTACGGCCAAAAACATCACTAAATTATAGAAACTAAAGATCAAGATCATGCCATAAAAAAGCCCGAAAATGAAGTATTCGTTTAAGGCATAATGAACAAACCAACCAACCGATCTAAGCACAATGATCACATCGGCTACCTGATCAGATTTTATCTTTACATAAACGGTTTGGTTTTTTAGGGTCTTAGAGATCTTAAACTCAAAATTTTTATGCGCAAAAGGCCTATCGAAGTATCTTTTATCGTCGCCACTTACATAAACAGAATAAGAACCGCTTTCATTAGGGATGTAAACAGAAAGCTGATCTATGGTTTGATCAAAAAACTCTAAGATCCAATCGTTTTTGCTTTTTCCGTTGCTGGTTATATTTATTTTATACCAATAAGTAGATCTTAGGTTATAATTTTGAGGAGTGCTCTTTGGGTTTTTTTTAAAGAGAGATTTACTTTTTAGTACCTGTTTAAAATCTAATCGGTTGCTAGTGTCTTCTAAAATAGAAATTTCATCAAAGGTGAAAATATGTTGTTCTTCCTTATCGTTGATGCTTACCGGTTTCTGTGCCTTTAAACCCAAAGGCATCAAAAAAAAGAACATATTTAGATAGAAGAGATATTTCAATTTTATGATAAAGAATAAATTAGGTTGTGCACTAAAAGATTAAAATTATCAAAATTTTTACAAATTGATTCATAAGCTTTATATAATTACCCCTTAAATCTCTAGTTTTGAGAAAATTTCAAAAATGATAAAACTGATCCAAGATATATTTTATAAAATGGGCATCATCATAAAATTGGTACGCCCAGAAAACAATAAATGGTTGCAGAAAAGAAACCTAGGCTATGTTTTGGATATTGGCGCAAACACGGGCCAGTACGCCAACCTTATCCATAAAATTTTGCCAAACGCAAAAATCATATCTTTTGAACCTATCAAGGGTTGTTACGAACAATTAGTTGAAAACACAAAAGGTATAAACGTAAAGGCAATAAATTGTGCCATAGGCGATGTAAACGAACAACAAGAAATAAATATTAGCGCACACACGCCAAGCTCTTCTTTGCTGCCAATGGCCAATTTACATACCGAGGTTTTTGCCGGGACGGATTATGTAAAAAAAGAAACCATTACCGTAAAAAGGTTAGATGACGTTTTTCCGCAACTAAAAATTAACGGAAAGTTTATGGTAAAGGTAGATGTACAAGGTTTTGAGGACAGGGTGATAAAAGGCGGGATTGAAACGCTTAAAAAAGCGGATAGCATTTTGATCGAGACTTCTTTTGAAGAACTTTATAAAGATCAATTGCTGTTTGATGGTATTTACCAATTGCTAATTAATATAGGCTACGCTTTTCAAGGGAATTATACCCAAACTTTTAATAAAGAAGACGGCAGGATTTTATACGCAGAGTCTTTCTTTGTAAATACCGCAAAAAATTGAAGATTGGGATTATAGAAATATGCGAACCCAATCACTACACAGCGGTTGAAGCTTTAGCCATTACTTATGCCCAAAACAACTTAAACCAGATAACCGTTTTTACATTAAGCGATTTAAAAATATCTTTTCCTTTCCCTCAAGAAAACATAAAAACCGAATTAAATAAGCAGAATGAGACAGTTTTAGCTTATCTAAAAAGAATTGCTGCCTTAGATTTCGATGTAATCCATATCAATACCATCTCTAGCTATTACAAAGAATTTTCTTGTATAGATTGGCAAAGCAAAACCGTTTTAACCATTCATAATATAGAGACGTTTTTTGATAATCCCCTTAAAAAACAAGTAGAATTGTTAAAGTTTAGGCTAAAAAAAGCATCGTTAGCTAAATTAAAAACAACTGTTTATTTACCCATCAAATACTTTATTAAAGAGAAAAAAAGACAACGCTACAGGGATATTGTTGTAGAGAAAGCAAAAGCCAAAGGCGATAAGATTTTAGTGTACGGTAATACCCAAAAAGAATATTTACAGCGATATTTAAAAGCCGCAAACATCATCGTTTTTCCTTTTTGCATCCATCAAACACCTCAAGATTTATCATTAAACAACAAAGAATTAAGGGTTTGCATCCCTGGCTCGGTAGATGACCATCGAAGGGATTATGATGGATTACTTGAAGGTTTAAAAGAAAACGCTACCTTTTTTAAAGGTAAAATCATGATTGATTTATTGGGGTATATCCCCAAAAACAACCAATATTTAATCCCTAAGATCAAAGAGTTACAAAATTTAGGTTTGCTTTTTCGGTATCAAAAAGATTTTATCCAAACCAATGAGTTTGAAAACCGCTTAAACAGTTGCGATATTATTTTAGGAAACTTAAAACCAAGTTTGGACAACCAAAGTAAATACGGCCAAACCAAAGAAACTGGCGTGATCTTTAACATGATCAAAGCCGCAAAACCGGGGATTTTTCCTAACAGTTACCCAATCCCAAATGATTTAAAAACAATATGTTTATCTTATCAGGATAACGCCTTGATCGTTTTAAAACAATTGATAGAAAACCCTTCTTTACTGGTTTCTTTAAAAGAAAAAGCGAAATTGGCGGTTAAAGTTTACGAGCCAAAAAATTTGTACCCAAAATTGATACAGGATTTAAAATGAACTTATTAAAAAAGCAAGGTTTTTTTAACAGCATTACCCTTTATATTGGTACTGCTTTGGGCTTTTTTAATTTGATTATTCTTTTCCAGAGGGTTTTAACGCCAGAGCAAATCGGTTTTTTCGGGTTGATAACATCTGTTTCTTTACTTTACACACAAATTGCAGCCATCGGTTTTAGCAGTGCAATTACACGTTATTTCCCTTTTTTTAAAACCGATGATAAAAAGCACAATGGTTTTCCGCTGTATGTTTTTAAGGTAACATTGATAGGTTTTTTAGTGGTAAGTATATTCTATATTTTCGGGAAAGAATTTATCCAATCTTTTAAAAAAGACAATAGAGGCTCTTCATTATTTTATCAATATTATTATTACATCGTTCCGGTTGCCCTGTTTACGCTTTGGTATAATTTGGCAGAAACATTTGCCCGCACAACTTTCCATAATATCTTACCCTCATTTTTAAGGGAGGTTCTGCTTAAGGTATTGACAGGTTTGGCGGTAGTTCTGGTTTATTTCAACTTTATAAATTATACCCAATTTGTTTATTGGTACGTTTTGGCAAACGGAATTATCCTTTTGCTGCTGCTCACCTATCTCAAAAAACTAGATTTGATCCGTTTCAATAAAGTGTCTGAAAAAGTAAGAACCCTATCGCCAGAAATGCTGCGATACGGATTTTATGCCATGCTGGCCGGCGGTTCTTTTGCCATGATACAAAACATAGATACACTTTTATTGAAAGTTTTTTCTAGCGAAGCCATGGTGGGTTATTATGTTACCTTTTTTGGTATGGCTTTGGTCATCAATCTTCCGGCAAAAGCTTTAAATACAACTTCTTATCAAATAATTGCAGATGCTTGGAAAACAGATGATTTAGCAAAAATCAACAAAATATACCATAAAACTTCTTTAGTGCAATTCTTGTTAGGCTGTTTGTTATTGATAGGCTTGATCGCCAATTGGCAAAACATTTTATTCCTCCTAAAAAAGCCAGAATACGTTAACTATTACGATGTTTTTATCGTTTTAGGCTTAGGGTTTTTGTTCGATATTACAGGCGGATTAAACGGTGCAATTATCAGTTTTTCTAAAAATTACAAGCTAACCATGTATATCCTAATGGCCGCTGCTTTAATCTGTATCGGGCTAAACGTATTGTTGATCCCAAAATTTGGGATGTTGGGTGCTGCGATCTCTTACTCTGCAACCATGTTGCTCTTAAATTTTTCTTATTGGAGTTTCCTCGCTTTCCGCTATAGATTGCAACCTTTTAATGTCCAATTTATAAAACTGATCATCATTTCAATGGTGGTTTTATGCGCTGGTTTGGCATTGCCTTATCGCCATAATTTCTTTATCGATGTTCCGATCCGTTCTTTTTTGATGTTGTTTTTTTATACTGTTTTGATCTATTATTTTAAAATATCTAGTGATATAAATGAGTTTATAAATCAGATCATCAACAAATTTAAACGCTAAAATTATGCAAAACCTAGCGCCAATTGCCCTTTTTGTTTATAACCGGCCAGAGCACACCCGCCGTACTTTAAAGTTTCTGCAGGCCAACCAACTGGCAGAAGATTCTAGGCTGTACATTTTTGCCGATGCCGCAAAAACCGATGCCGAGGAAGAAAATGTGCGGTTGGTAAACGAGGTTGTTTCTAATATCGATGGTTTTAAATCGGTAAGGGTGGTAAGGGCAAAAAAAAACTTGGGTTTGGCAAATTCCATTATCAACGGTGTTAAAGAATTGGTAAATACCTACGGCAAGGTAATTGTTTTTGAAGACGATTTGTTAAGCTCGCCTTTCACTTTAGAATATTTTAACGAAGCCTTGGATAAATATCAAGAACAAGAAAAAGTGATGCACATAGGTGCTTATATGTATCCTTTGGCTTTCGCCGATGATTTGCCAGAAACATTTTTTTACCGGGCCGTACATAGTTGGGGATGGGCAACTTGGAAAAGGGCCTGGGACAAGTTTAACCCCAATATTGATGAATTAATGGCCCGGTTTGATGAAGAAAAAAAGTTTGCTTTTTCTATAGAACATAAAATGAATTTTTGGAAACAAATGGAAGGTTTTAAGGTGGGTAAAAATAATTCGTGGGCTATTAGATGGTACGCCTCTGTATTTTTAAATAACGGCTTAAGCTTAAACCCAACGCATTCTTTGATCAACAACATTGGGCATGATGGTACAGGTACACACTCTAATATAGAAAAAATGTACCAAGTAAATATTTCCCAAAAACCTATCAAACAATTCCCTACCGTAATTGAAGAAAACCCTATTGCTTACCAAATGATCAGAAATTTCTTGGCGAAAAGAAAGGGGAATATTTTTGAAAGGTTGCTGAGGTTTATTAAGCAAAAAATAAAAACCCTACCTCCTAGCCTCTAAAACTATATAAGGCGACAATAATTTGCTTTCTTTTTTGATTGTTTTAGAAACTATTTTCCCCGCTAACCAAATCGTTTTTACTATGGCTTTATCCATGGCTGGTTTAGATGCTTTGTTTTCTAACCAAGTACTAAAACCGCCTGTATAATAAGTTTTTACTTCTTTTAAACCCAATTCTTCTGCAACTGATTTTAAAAGATTTAAGTCCATACAATTGATGTTGTGCTTATCATAATTGTATTTATCAAATTTCTTTTGTACCCAACCGTTAACGCCCTTAAAATTTGGAAGCGTGATAAACAAAGTACCGTTGTTGTTTAAAAACATCAAATGTTTTTCTATAATGTCTTTTGTGTTCTCAAAATGTTCTATCAAGCCAAAAGAGCTTACCAGATCATATTTTTCTTTAGGTTGATAGGTAAATAAATCTGCTTCGATAATCTCTATATCCTCAGTTTTAAGATCATTAAAAACCAACAGTTCATCTATAATTTTTTGATGGATGAAATAATCAAAAAGCGTAACTTTTAAATCGAAATATCTTTTTAAGAAAGTAGAGTAATAGCCCGGGAAACCACCCAATTCGATAGCTGTTTTAAGGTTTCTTTCTTTGATGAGTTTGCCCAAAATGGCACTAAATGTATAATCTGGTTTTACCTTAAAAATCAATCCTTTTTTAGATTCCCAAAAGTTTTTCCAAAAAGTACGGTCGGTTAAATTATTGCTCATTTAAAGTCTCAAATTATTCTTGCTGGGTTTCCTACTACCGTACAATTATCAGGAATATCCTTTATAACCACCGCTCCAGCACCTATCTTCACATTGTTCCCAATTTTCACGTTGCCAATTATACAAACGTTTGCGCCAATATCTACACGGTTTCCAATTTTTGGGCAGGCACTAAAAGTACCATCTTTTAAAATTTTATGGCCAATGGTGGTAGAGTTTCTTAAGATGCAATCATCACCAAAAACAACGCCTTGGTTTACCACCAAAGCCTGCCCATGATAAATTACCAATCCTTTGCCCGCTCTTGTTTTCCTTGGTAATTCTATACCCAAAAACCACTCTATAAAAACATGGTAAAAGGCTAAATAAATACATAATAAAACAGCTATTAAAATATGCCTATTGGCCAATTGCGCAAACCTGAACATGAAAAGGATAATTTGCCCTTTTAAATTCCCTTTATTCTTTTTTTGATCCTGAAATAAAGAAGAAATAACGTTCATGGGTTAAATATTGATGGCATTTTTAATAATTTGCAAGATATTAATAAATCTAAATTTAGTTTTGCAAAAAATCAATTAATGAAAGTTTGCCTAATCAATACCGCTGATCATGGCGGCGGCGCTCCCGTTGCCTGCAAAAGGTTATTGCAAGCCCTTAAACCAAAAGTTGATGTTGATTTATTGGTGCAAAATAAAAGATCTGAAGATTTACAGATTTTTTCTACCATCCACAATCAGATGGGTTTGCTTAAGGCCGAGCTTAATTTTTATTTAGAAAGATTGCCTTTCATCGCTTTTCAAGAAGCGGATAAAACGGTAAGGTTCGCATTTTCTACAGCCAATACAGGTACAGATATTTCACAAAACAAGCATATACAATTAGCACAAATACTTCATTTTCATTGGATAAACCAAGGCTTTTTATCGTTAAAAAACATCAAGAGTTTATTAGGGTTAAATAAGCCCGTAGTTTGGACCTTGCATGATATGTGGACTTTTACCGGCGGGTGCCATTATGCAGGGGTTTGCGATCATTTTTTAAATGAATGTGGGAATTGCCAGTTTTTGAGAACCCCACAAGAACATGATATTTCTAGAAAAGGCTGGCTTAAAAAGAAAGAAATCTATAAGCAAAATAGAAATTTGGTTTTTGTGGCTTGCAGCCAATGGTTGGCAAATGTTGCCAAAAGCAGTTCTTTGCTCAAAAACTTTAGGGTTATAGCAATCCCAAATCCTATAAAAACAGCAATCTATAAACCTTTAAACCAAGCATCGTTAAGAAAAAAATGGAATATCGAAACAGAAAAAAAAATTATCCTTTTTGGTGCGGCAAATATCAATGATAAAAGAAAAGGCTTGGTTTATTTGATGGAAGCTTTATCCATATTAAAAGAAAAAAATCCAGCTGCAAATATTCAATTTTTACTTTTTGGGAAAAATAAAACTTTGTCTGTAAACCAATTTCCTTTCCCTGCTAAGAGTTTTTCTATCATTAACAATGAGCAGCAATTGGTAGAGATTTATAACCTGGCAGATGTTTTTGTGTTGCCTTCGCTAGAAGATAATTTGCCAAATATGGTAATGGAAGCTTTGTCTTGCGCAATTCCTGTGGTCGCTTTTGATCAAGGCGGCATCCCAGAAATGATAGATCATCAAAAAAATGGCTACATCGCCAAATACAGATCCTCAGAAGATTTAGCAAACGGGATCGGTTGGGTATTAGATCATCCGAATGATGATTTAAAAAATAACGCCCGTGAGAAAGTTCTAAATTCTTATAGTGAAGAAATAGTTGCAGAAAAATATTTGGCCCTTTACCGATCATTAACATCATCATGAAAAAACCGCTTTTATCTGTTATTACGGTAGTTTTTAACAATGTAAAACACATTGAGCGGACCATAAAATCTGTAGCCCAACAAACTTATCCTAATATAGAATACCTTATTATTGATGGAAAATCTACCGACGGCACTTTAGCGATCATCGAAAAATATAAAGAAAACATAGATATAGTACTTTCTGAACCTGATAAAGGGATTTACGATGCCATGAACAAGGGATTAAAATTGGCCAAAGGCGATTATATTTTGTTTATGAATTCTGGAGATGAAATTTATGACAAAAATACGGTTGCAACCATTTTTAAAGATCAAGCTTTCGCCGATATTTACTATGGCGAGACAGAGATGATCGATGAGGATTTGATAAACCAAGGGCAAAGAAGGCATAAAGCACCAGAGAGATTGGATTTAAACAGTTTTAGGTTTGGGATGAGCGTGAGCCACCAAGCTATCTATATCAAAAAATCTATCACTAAATTTTACGACCCACAATATCAGTTAAGTGCAGATATTGATTGGATCTTGGACGCTATTTCTAAAGCCAAAACCATAATGAACACTAAAATGTACGTGGCTAAATATTTAATTGGCGGGATGTCTAAAAAACGCCAAAGGCAAAGCTTGTTAGAACGTTACCAAATTTTTAAAAAGTATTACGGGTTTTTTCCTAACCTTTTTAACCATGTTATAATCGCATTTAAATTGGCTTTTTATTATCTAAAAAAAGGAAAAACTAATGATTAGGTTTTCTGGCGGAAGATTTTAGGCAAAAGACTTATAACGGATTGGGACTTTGCGAAGGGAGGGTGTTCTTAGCACTTCAGTTCAAACAAAGAACAGATGTTGAACCTTGCACAAACGTTCAATCGAAGCTTTTCAGCCAAGTTATTGGCAATACCTTGTTATTGGCAATACTTCTTGTCATTCATTGTCAGAACAAAGAAGTTTGTATTTCTATTTTAGGGTGAAAAGTGCCGATAATCATAAATGGATTTTTGCCTGTTAAATGATGAAGTTGCGATGTCCCTAAAAACAAATACAAATCTTTTGTTTTTGCAAAGTCGTCAAAGTATTTTTTCTTAACATCTTCAACTGTTTTTGCTTCGTTGCCCTCGTGTCGAGAAAGACAATTCCAATAAAGTTGACCTATTTCCCAATCTTCAATCATCATTTTGCTTTGTTTTCCGTTGCAATCACGCAAAACATAAGAAAATTTATACGGTAGTTTTCTTACGACTTCAAACAAATCTTCATCTTCTTGGGCAAATAAATTACTGCTTCTGTATTGTTTTAATTTTTTGAGTTTCTTTTCATCCCATTCTCGTTCTACTTGCTCAATCGTGAAATCAACAATTTCAGTTGGCTTGAAGACAGCAAGAGAAGTCATTATTTTGCGATTTTTGGCTTCTGCTTTCAGTTCTTCAATATCGGTATAGACTTTGTTTTTAAACACGATTTCCTTTCTTAACAACCAATTGCTTTTAGTGTCTAAATGGTCTAAAATCTTTATTTCTGTGTCATAAGAAACTGGTCTAAAACTTTCTTTTCTGAAATCGCTTGTGTTTTTCACTAGGTCAATTTCTATCCAATCATATTTTTTGTATTGCTCCTCAAACGATTTTTTACGGAATTGAATAGGGTAAATTCTAATCCAACTACCGTCTTCAAGAAATCCTGCCGTACAAACCAATTCGTCATATTTGCTCGAAATGGCAGGGTAGGTTTTTACCGTAATTAAAACTTTTGTTTTTGCCATTTTAAATATGGTTTACTTCATATTTAAAATTAGGCAAGTTCTCAATGGCTTCCGCTAAATGTTTGCGGTGACATTGGCAAATGTTTGCTTCAAAGCAAGTTAAGGCTATGCGTTTTTTTTCTTTAAGTAGGTTTAAGATTTTCTCTTGCGAAGAGGTTGTTTTCGTTAAGTTGTTTTCGCAGTAAACAGCAAATAATTTATCGTAATCAGCTTGTGTATTTAGTTCTTGTCGTTGTTCAGATTGTATGCCAACTTCTGGATAATGTACATATTCAATACCCAAGCTATTGCAATAACGTAGTAATTGACTTTTGCTAAATCCGTATTTCATACTTAACGGATTGTTGCGAACATCAACTAAAACTTTTACATCATTTTTCAGCAAACGATTTAAGTATTCTTCTAACGAAATTCCTTCATAACCGATAGTAAACAAAATTGTTTTATTGCTTTTTGGACGACTTTTATTCACTTTTTCAAATTGTTCTGTCGTTAAAATTTCTTTTGCTTTTACGCTGTTTATTGCAGAGTATGGAAAGTTTAAATACGTGTGCTTCATTAAATTATCAGCACTCATTTTTCCGTATTGGTCTTTTACATACAACATTATCTTCTTGTCGTCCGCTTTAAGTGTTTTAAAATAATCTGTCGTTTCGTTGCTTGTAAAATGGCTTGTTGTTTCGCTCAACATTCCTTTATTAACCATAGACGTTAAGTCTGCATTTGCAGAATACGAATAACAGCCGTATTTATACGGAATGAAATCGTATTCGGGTTTAGCCTGATATTTTGTAAAAAGGTAAAGCAATTTTTGTAGGCTGATTTTATCAATCTTTCTATCAAAAATTTGCAACAGGGCTAATATAACTTTCCGTCTATAAAACATTCGATAAAGGTAGTAAAATTGACTCGATTAGCTGTGTTATTTGGTTAAATTCCAACATATGATCAAGGTTTTGCCTGTTCGTTGGGTGTTGCGTGGGTATTGCCTATAACGATTTGGCGTATTTAAGAATTTGCGGTTTTACTTTAAGAACCGTTGTTGTACCGCACTAAATTAATTAAATAACTGATGGATTAGCGTAAACCGCAGTCAGCCATTTTTGTGCAAATTTGCTGTTAGCGGTAGCTTTTTTTTCACACATTTAATTTTTTAAAACCCCCACAAAATCATTTTCTAATTCATCTTTAAGAAGCTTTACATTTTGCTTTAATAAAAGGATATAGATAATTGAAATAAAAATTACTGTTTTTAAAAATGAAGAAATAATAGAAGCGTCAATTTTTTGGTCGGAGAAGAAAATTGTTAGAAAAAATACTAAAGAGATTAAAAAAGCTGGAAAGAGTATGTATTTTGAGTTAGCAAAACCATCAATTTCAATCATTAATGAGTCTTTATCTTCTTTAATTTCGCCATTTGCAACAGCAACATTAAAATTGGTGTCAAATAGTTTTCTTCTTTTTTTAATTTTGAATTTATTTAAGTCGATTTTCCCCTTAAATTTCTTGTCACTTTTAGAGAAATTATCCTTAAAGTCGGATAAAATTGTGGTATTACCACTTTCAGTTAGCAATTCAAGTCGTCTAACAAATTCCACACGATTTATTGGGAGACTAGTGGTTATTCTATCGGTTAAGTGAAGATTCATCATTAAGTACAGTCGAGTTAAAATTACCGCTAACCAAGATATATATCCAGTTCCGTTAGCCTGTTATTAATTAAAATCCCATCAAATAAGTTCACATTTAGCTTGCAAACCCGCAAATGAGACGCCGAGTCCGCCAGCTGGCGGACTGCATCAGCAAAACGCTAATTCTTGATCGGTTCGATCTGAAAGAGCTTATCCCATTTTTTGCCGGTTACAAAAATCCTGTTTCCGGCTTTATCATAAGCAATCCCGTTTAAAACGTCATTATCAGCATCTTCAACTTTCCCGTGTGGCAAGCCCATCATATTGATATAACCTTCTACCGCACCAGATTTTGGGTTTATAATCGCAATCAATTCTGATTGATAAATATTGGCAAATAGTTTCCCATCGATCCATTCAAGCTCATTTAATTGCGTTACCGGCCCTTTATCATCATAAACCTCAATAAAGTCTTTTGGTAAATAACTGTTTTTATCCAGCATAAAAATGCGGTTGCTACCATCTGTATTGTAAATGGTTTCGCCATCAAAAGTTAACCCCCAACCTTCGTTTGCATGGTTATAAGGAAAGGTTTTTAATAGTTTAAAAGTATTTTTATCATACACAAAACCTACTTTTTCTTTATACGTTAATTGGATAATCTTATCGCCAACCATGGTTATCCCTTCGCCAAAATATTGTTTATCCAAATTTACTTGTTGCAGAATTTTGCCGTCTAACGTAGTTTTCCTCAAACTAGAATGCCCGTAATCGCCGGCACTCTCATATAAAAACCCGTCATGGTATTCTAAACCCTCTGTATATGAAGACGTAGAATGAGGATAAGTTTTGATGATCTTATAGCGATAAGAAATTGGTTTTATGGCACTTACAATTACGATGTTGGTTGTCGCATCTTCCTCTACGCCTTTTCTAAAAATCTTTGCGGTAATCAATCGGCTACCTAAAGGATAGTTTTTGGTACCCAACGCAATTGCCGAAGTATCTTTTGAGGTTTTGATTTTTAAGGTGTCCACAAAATATTGAACAGAATCTACCAAACCATCTGCAAAGCTCAAATTCAAGTTTAGGCTTTCGCCCGATTTAAGGATTGCACCACTTTCTGGATTAGTAAACGCCGAACTGTTGGTAGAGCTTGTACTTTTTGTATCGCAAGAAAACAAGGATAATGTAATGGCGATGAATGCGATATATCTTAAACTTTTAAAAATCATTTTATGGATTTTGCTAAAAACGACTAAAGTAAAATAAAGGTTTAAGTAATGCTAATTTTAACGATATTTTAACTTTTGTTGGCTGTTTGCCCTAAGCAGGATTATTGTGATCTAAGAATTTTCATGATTCTTCATCACTTTAGCATAATTAAAAATTATTTCCCACAGATTTAGTAGATTTTCGCAGATTCTAAAATAATAATTCTATTACACGATTAAACCACGCAACACTGTGAACTCCGAGACCTCTGCGGTTAGCCTTCGACTTCGCTCAGACTGACTCAATTTCGCAACCTTTGTGTTCTCTCTGGTTAAAAAACTAGTAATTCCAGAAAGCATCTTCAATATGGTTAACCTCGTAACTTTCAAATCCTTTTTTAAAAAGTATAGCGATGATATCAAAACGGATTTCATGTTTATGGTTCATGATGTAAACATATTCTTCGGCAGCCTCTGAAAGCAGTTTTTGTTTTTTATCGGTCACAAAATCTTCTGGGTTGCCAAAATAATTGCCCGATCGGGCTTTTACCTCTACAAATACAATGGTTTTGTTGATGTAGGCGATAATATCAACCTCGGCCTTGCCAAAGGTCCAATTTTCATCCAAGATCTCATAACCTTTGTTTTCTAGAAACGCTTTGGCAATTGCCTCCCCTTTTTTGCCATCATCATTATGGGTTGCCATTATTTGGTAATTACAGAGCCTAAGTAGTTAGATATATAGCGTTCAACCTCTTTTAAAGTTAGGTATTCTTTCATCAAAATGGTTACGTTGGCTTCGTCTTTTTCTTCTTGGATCAGTTTTTGTTTGGCGGTTATCATGGTGGTTACTTTTTTCTTTTTTAAGTGAAAAATTGCCCCCATTACTGTTCCTTTTAATCGTTCAACCTCGCTGGGTACCGTAATATTGTGCATATTATACCAATTCTCGCTCAACACATACGGAGAAGAAATCATGGAAATTGCCATAGAGGCTATCTCGGCATCAGGGTGTTGTATAAAGTCTTTTTCTTTAGGCACATAACCGTTTTCTAATTCATCATGGTAATACTTAATTACTTTTTGATAAAGCGGGTTTGAAAAAGTAACATCACTTAAATTGGTAATAATGTAAGGCCCGATCAATGTATCGGTCATACCGTCCCAATTTACCATTTGATCACCATAAGTCAATAACACACGGATCATATCTTTTTCTTGATATTCATCGGTTTGTATAGGTTTCTCGTCAAGGTCTTCTTCCGCAATTGGAGGTTCTTCTTCTAAAGGTTGTCGATAATTTTGCTGGTTATCTTTTTTAGCTTTCGCCAAACGCATTTTATTCAGTTCTGATATTAAAATGCGTTCCTCCATTTGAAGCAAACCGCCACACTCCCTAATAAAAACCGAAGCCTTAATGGCATCGGGTATTTTGGCGATACTTTCTACAACTTCCCTTATAACCCCTGCTTTTTTTATCGGATCACTGCCTGCTTCTTTTAAGAGAATCTCTGTTTTATAGAAGATAAAATCTTTTTTGGCTTTTTCTATGTGCGTTTTAAATGCCGAAGCCCCAAATTTTTGAACGTATGAGTCTGGATCATGCCCATCAGGAAAGAGTACAACTTTTACATCTAATCCTTCCTCCAAAATCATATCTAAACCGCGTAAAGAAGCTTTTATCCCTGCCTCATCGCCATCATATAAAATGGTAATACTTTTTGTAAACCTGCCAATTAGCCTAATTTGTTCTGTTGTTAAAGAAGTGCCCGATGAGGCAACCACGTTTTCAACCCCGGCCTGGTGTACAGAAAGCACATCGGCATAGCCTTCAACCAAAAAGCAATTGTCTAAATCTCTTATCGCTTTTTTTGCTTGGAACAAACCATAAAGCACATTAGATTTATGATAAATATCGCTCTCTGGCGAGTTTACATATTTGGGGACCGCTTTATCGGTTTTAAGCGTTCTCCCACCAAACCCGATAATCCTACCGGTAAAATTATGGATAGGGAACATAACCCGGCCACGGAAGCGGTCATAAATTTTGCCATTATCGTTTTTGATAACCAAGCCAACATCCTCTAAAAAACCTTGTTGGTAACCATCGGCAATGGCAGCCTCTAATAATGCGGCCCAATCATCGGGCGAGTAGCCCAACTCAAATTTCCGGATAATATCGTCCCTAAAACCCCGCTCTTTAAAATAGCTTAAGCCAATGGTTTTACCGCTTTCGGTGTTCCACATGCTATCGGCAAAAAACTTTGCGGCATAGTTAGAAACGATGTATAAACTCTCTCTTTTATCTTGTTCTTGCTTAAATTCTGGTGTTACCTCTGTTTCCTCAACCTCAATATTGTATTTGCCGGCAATGTATTTTAATGCCTCTGGGTACGAATATTTTTCGTGTTCCATTATAAAACCAACAGAATCGCCGCCCTTGCCGCAACCAAAGCATTTATAAATCCCTTTAGAAGGTGAAACATGAAACGAAGGAGTTTTTTCTCCATGGAAAGGGCAAAGCCCGATCATGCTGGATCCCCGTTTTTTAAGATGCACAAAATCACCAACAACCTCTTCTACTTGGGCGGTTTCTAAGATTTTATCGATGGTTTCTTTCTTGATCATTTTGGGATAACAAATTTGCGGAAAATAAAAGGCATATAGAAATTATGAAAAAGATTAAATGCTTGGGGTTTAAATTAGAAACTTGTTCATAAAATAATATTTAAGATAAATATTGTTAACCTTGGTGCCTAATTTTGTTGTAAAAACAGTTCTTACTTTAATACTGATTAAAATTTTAACATTATTTAACGTAAAAGCAAATAACAAGAGCTTGCAAAAACCGTCTTAATGGTATTATTTTTGATTTTACATAATTATCAATCTTACTTTAAATAATTAAAACAATGAATAGAAATGTGAAAAGGATAGGCGTTACTTTATTAACCGCAATTGTAGGCGGTGCGGTTGCAATTGGAGCCTATAAAATTTTAGAGCCTAATTCAATGTCTGGCATGAGCCTGGACCAAAGACAAAAAGTCTATTTTGCTAACAATCCGTCACAAATTACCTCATCAACAGGCGCAATAGATTTTACGCAAGCGGCTGCGGCCGTCTCGCCAGGGGTTGTTCATGTAAGAACAACTTATAGCCGTTCTATGGCCAGCAATGGTGGCGTTAGCGATCCTTTCGGCGATATGTTTCAAGATTTCTTTGGAAAAAGACAGCGATCTGCACCAAGCCAAAATATGCCCGCCCCTATGGGAAAAGGTTCTGGTGTGATAGTAACTAGCGATGGTTACATCATGACAAATAATCATGTGGTAGAAGATGCTGAGAAGATAGAGGTTATACTTTCTGATAAAAGAGTGCTAAATGCCAAAGTAATTGGTAGGGATAAAAATACGGATTTAGCCCTTATAAAAATTAACGCAACAGATCTGCCAGTTGTAAAGCTAGGAAATTCTGACAATGTTAAAGTTGGCGAATGGGTTTTGGCCGTGGGTTATCCTCTAACACTAGAATCTACCGTTACCGCAGGTATTGTAAGCGCAAAATCTCGCCAAATAGGTATTTTAGCCCCAGAGATTGATAGAAATAACTACGATCCAAACAACCCGCCTACCAATTCGTCTATAGAATCTTATATCCAAACAGATGCGGTTATCAATAAAGGAAATAGCGGTGGTGCTTTGGTAAATGCAAACGGAGAGCTTATTGGCATTAACTCTGCCATAGCCTCACAAACAGGCACTTATGAAGGCTATGGCTTTGCTATACCCGTAAATTTGGCCAAAAAAGTAATGGATGATTTCTTAAAATACGGAGAGGTTAAGCGTGGCTACATTGGTGTAACATTCCAAGAGCTTAATTTTGATAATGCAGAACAATTAGGCACAAAAGAAATTGAGGGCTTATATGTAAATTCTACAGTAGAGGGGGGCGCAGCCGCAATAGCCGGCATAAAAAAAGGCGATATCATTAAAAAATTAAACGACCATGAAATTACATCTTCTGCTAGTTTGCAAGAAAAAATAGGAACAATGCGCCCAGGCGATAAAGTTACCTTAACCGTTCTAAGGGATGGAAAAATGAAGAATTTTGATCTTACCCTTAAAGGTGATGCAGGCATGAAATTGGCAAACAACGGTAAAGAAGTAACCGAAGTTGCCAATAGTTTAGGCGCAACCTTTAGCCCTTTAAATGATGCCGCCAAGAAAAAATATGGGGTTTCTAACGGGGTTTTGGTAACCAGCACCGCACCGGGCAAAGTTTTTGATATGTACGAAATACCAAGGGGAACCGTAATTACCAGTATTAATGGTAAAGGGGTAAACAACAATGATCAAGTGATGTCGGCACTTAAACAAAACGACCAGATGATAGATTTAAGAGGCGTTACACCAGATGGAAGTACGTTTAGGGTAACATTCCCGATTAAATAAATACAAATATATTTTTTAGAGCTTGGCTCAAAAAGATTTTGTCGTACTGACAGCCAAACGGCGGATTCAGTATCTCATTAGCAAGTTAATAAGCTATTTGAGAACCTATTTAGATAGGATTCCGATTAGCCAGCCGGCTAACGGAACGACAAAGTTTTTGAGTCAGGCTTTTTTATTTTTGTGCCGATGAAGGAAGAAGGGTTTCGGTTTCAGTTTAAAGGAGAAGAATTATGGCTTTTACCTGCAAAAGCGATATGGTTTCCAAAGTACAGAACACTTTTGGTTTCTGATACCCATTTGGGCAAAGGCGCACATTTTAGAAAAGCAGGCATAGCCATACCCACCGCAATAGCACAAGAAGAATTAGCGTGTCTAACAGATTTAATAGATACCTACCAACCAAAAGAATTGATATTTTTAGGAGACCTTTTCCACAGCGATATGAATAATGATTTTGCTTGGTTTCGGCTTTGGCGAGAAATGCACTCTAATATCAAAATGATTTTGATAAAAGGGAACCACGATATTTTGCCGCCATTTTTTTACGATCAAATTAAAGTTGAGGTTTTGGGGTTTTTTAAGATCGGGGTTTTTGAACTTTATCATGATTTGCCCAAAAAGAAAACAGAACAATATATCTTAATGGGCCATATCCACCCGGGTGTTAAGATAAAAGGGAAGGCCAGGCAGGATATTACGCTTCCTTGCTTTTATTTTGGAGAAAAACACGGCGTACTGCCTGCTTTTGGTAAATTTACCGGTAAAGCGTTGATTAAATTAAAGAACCAAGAGATCGGTTTTGCCATTGCCGGCAATAAAATTATCCCCTTAAAAAATATAGCCCATCCAAAACTTTAATTTAAAATGTTTCTAAATAACCGTTTAATTTGTTTTCATGAGCATTAATGTCAATTTTTCAATCGATATTAAATACTTTTGCAATTCTTAAAAAACCTTTAAAGTACCAAATAATGAGTAATTTTTCTAGCGCATTCTCTTCTACCCTCGGGAGAAAATTAGTAATGTGTTTAACCGGGTTGTTTTTATGTTCGTTTCTGATCGTTCACTTGGCCGGTAATTTTCAGCTTTTTAAAAACGATGACGGATTGGCATTTAACCAGTATGCACATTTCATGACCCACTTTACGCCCATTAAAGTGGTTTCTTACCTTTTGTATAGTTCTATCATTATCCATACCATTTGGGCGATAGTGATTACCCTAATGAACAGAAAAGCAAGGCCGATAAGCTATGCCATAAAGCCAAAAGATGGCAGTATCTGGTCGTCAAGAAACATGGGCATTTTAGGGACAATCCTTTTTGTTTTCATCGTTGTACACATGGCAAACTTCTGGTATAAGTACCATAGTGGCGAAACCCCTTATATAGAATATCGTACCGATATAAACTCTGGAGCTACCATGAGCAAAAGCATCAACGAATCAGAATTTACAGAATACGTAAGTTTTGTTGATAATGGCGTACAAGTTACCAAATCAGAAGATTTATATAAAGAAGTTTCTAACGCTTTCCAACAATGGTGGCTGGTTATATTTTATGTATTGGCAATGGCGGCATTGGCTTTCCATTTAGTGCATGGCTTTCAAAGCGCCTTCCAAACTTTAGGATGGAACCATCATAAATACCGCCCTTTGATAAAGTTTATAGGCCTTTGGGTGTTCTCTATTGGGATACCTCTTGGCTTCGCAGCAATGCCGATATATTTATTTTTATTCAAATAAGCCTTAAAACCATGTTAAAAACAATCCTATCAAGGGTTTGTTAAACATTAAAATATATAACAAAGATGACATTAGATGCTAAAATCCCTGAAGGCCCGTTGGCCGAAAAGTGGAACAAACACAAATTCAATCTTAAATTGGTTAACCCATCTAATAAACGAAAGTATGATGTTATCGTTGTTGGAACCGGATTAGCTGGCGCATCTGCAGCAGCATCATTGGCAGAATTGGGCTATAATGTAAAAGCATTTTGTTTTCAAGATAGCCCAAGAAGAGCGCACTCTATTGCCGCTCAAGGCGGAATTAACGCCGCTAAAAATTATCCAAACGATGGCGATTCTGTTTTTCGCTTGTTTTATGATACTATTAAAGGTGGCGATTATAGATCAAGGGAAGGTAACGTTTATCGTTTGGCAGAAGTTTCTGTAAATATTATTGATCAATGCGTTGCCCAAGGCGTTCCTTTTGCCCGCGAATATGGTGGTTTGTTAGATAACCGTTCTTTTGGTGGGGCGCAGGTTTCCAGAACTTTTTATGCTAGGGGCCAAACCGGGCAACAATTATTATTAGGTGCTTATTCTGCCTTAAACCGTCAAATAAATTTGGGCAAAGTGAAAATGTACACTCGCTCAGAAATGTTAGATCTGGTTACGGTTGATGGGAAAGCGCAAGGAATAGTTACCAGGAATTTGATTGATGGCAAAATAGAAACCCATACGGGCCATGCGGTCCTTTTATGTACCGGCGGATACGGCAACGTTTTTTATCTTTCTACAAATGCCATGGGCAGTAACGTAACGGCTGCTTGGAGAGCCCACAAACGTGGTGCTTATATGGCAAATCCATGCTATACTCAAATACATCCAACTTGTATCCCTGTTTCTGGGGATCATCAGTCTAAGCTTACGCTGATGTCAGAGTCGCTGAGAAATGATGGTAGAGTTTGGGTCCCTAAAACCAAAGAATTATCAGAAAGGTTAAGAAAAGGGGAGATTAAGGCAATAGATATCAAAGAAGAAGATAGAGATTATTACCTAGAGCGCAAGTATCCATCTTTTGGCAATTTGGTTCCACGTGATGTGGCCTCAAGAAACGCAAAACAAGTTTGTGATGAAGGGCGTGGCGTTGGAAAATCTGGCCTAGCGGTTTATTTAGATTTTGCCGATTCTATCAATAGATTGGGAGAAGATACCGTTGCGGCCAAATATGGTAATCTTTTCGATATGTACCAACAAATTACTGACGAAAACCCTTATAAAGTGCCGATGAGGATTTATCCTGCGGTACATTATACCATGGGCGGGCTTTGGGTTGATTATAACTTGATGACATCTGTACCCGGATTGTATGCCCTGGGTGAAGCTAATTTCTCTGATCATGGCGCAAACCGTTTAGGCGCTTCCGCATTAATGCAGGGCTTGGCCGATGGCTATTTTGTGATCCCTTACACTTTGGGAGATTACTTGGCTAAAATTGGGCCCGCACCAATTGATGCCAACCGCCCCGAGTTTGATAAAACAAAAAAAGAGGTAATGGAGAAAGTGAAAACTTTGCTCTCTTTAAAAGGAAACAAAACCGTAGATGAATACCATCGTGATTTAGGGAAGATCATGTGGGAGTACTGCGGAATGTCTCGTGATGCCGAAGGGCTTAAAAAGGCAAAAGGTATGGTAAGCGAGTTGAGGGCAGATTTTTGGAAGAACGTAATCGTTTTAGGCGAAAACGAAGAGGTAAATCAATCCTTAGAAAAAGCGGGAAGGGTTGCCGATTTCTTAGAGCTAGGCGAATTAATGATAGATGATGCTTTAAACAGGGACGAATCTTGCGGTGGGCACTTTAGGGAAGAGTACCAAACCCCAGAGGGCGAAGCTTTAAGAAACGACGACGAGTTTGCGTATGTAGCAGCCTGGGCTTATAAAGGAGACAATATGCCAGAAGAATTGCATAAAGAGAATTTGGAGTTTGAAAATGTTAAATTAACACAACGTAGTTATAAGTAAGATGTGATATATGAGACGTGAGAGGCTAGAATTAGCAAAGTCTCAAATCTCAAATCTAACATCTCAAATAAAAATAAGAATGAGTGGAAACATGAACTTGACGTTGAAAGTATGGCGTCAAAAAAATAGCAGCACATCGGGTAAATTTGTTACTTACAAAGCACCGGGTATTTCTCCGGATATGTCTTTTTTAGAGATGCTTGATGTAGTTAATGAAGACCTGGTTAAGAAAAGCGAGGATCCTATCCAATTTGACCATGACTGTCGTGAAGGGATTTGCGGTATGTGTTCTTTGGTTATTAACGGAGAACCCCACGGGCCAAAAAGAGCAACAACCACTTGCCAGTTGCACATGAGGTCTTTTAAAGATGGGGATACCATTGTAATAGAACCTTGGAGGGCGGCAGCTTTTCCGGTAGTTAAAGATTTAGCGGTAGATCGTTCTGCATTTGATAGAATACAACAGGCTGGTGGCTATGTTTCTATCGGTACTGGCGGTGTGCCGGATGCTAATGAGATTGCAATCCCAAAGGTAATTGCTGATGAGGCATTTAACTCTGCCACGTGTATTGGTTGTGGTGCTTGTGTTGCAGCCTGTAAAAATGCTTCTGCAATGTTATTTGTTTCTGCAAAGATCTCTCAATATGCCATGTTACCCCAAGGGCAACCAGAACGTTATGCAAGGGCAGAGGCAATGGTTTTACAAATGGACGATGAAGGCTTTGGTAGTTGCACCAATACTTACGCTTGTGAAGCACAATGCCCTAAAGAAATTAAGGTTACAAATATCGCTAGGATGAATAGGGAATTCTTCAACGCCGAATTTATTAAAGGATAATTTTCTGTTTAAGATGTAACGAGGAAGCCTCAAAATTTTAGATTTTGAGGCTTTCTTAGTTTAAAACAAGAAGTTATGTTATTTCTTGCCCAACACTTCTTTCAATTTATCTTCTAAATCTCTTCCCCTTAAATTTTTAGCTATAATTTTTCCGGTGGGATCAATTAAAAAGTTTTTTGGGATCGCATTAATGCCGTACATCTCGGCAATTTTTTGTGAACGGTCTAATAGCTGTGTCCAAACTAAGCCATCATGTTTTACGGCTTTTGTCCAAGCATCTTCTTTGGTGTCTATCGAGATGCCTAAAACAGTAAAATTTTTGTCTTTAAAAGTTTCGTAAGCATTTACAACATTAGGGTTTTCTTGCCTGCATGGGCCGCACCAAGATGCCCAAAAATCTAACAAAACATACTGGCCTTTAAAACTGGATAGCTTAACAGCAATTTGTTCTGCCGTTTTCTCTTCAAAATCTGGTGCTTGTACGCCTATACCCGTTTTTTTTGCTAACTCTAATTTAGAATTGATGGTTTCTGCCAAAACATTTTCTTTTAAACTGGTAGATAAGCCTTCATAAGCCTTTTCTACCTGGGCAATATCCATATCATCGGTAGCTAAATCTGTATTTAAGGCATATAGGCTCACGTAAGAACTGGGGTTTTTAGCAATAAAATCTGCAATTGCAGATTTTCTATCTATTAATAGTGCCTTGTATCTTTCTTGAAAACCTTTTAAAACATCTTCCTTTCCTTTTTTATAGGGTGGTAAATCGTTAAACTCTTTATTTAAAGCAATAAGTTTCGCTTCAATTTGGGTGGTGCTTTCATTCAGTTTTTCCGAAGCTTCAAAAATAGGTAACCCGTTTATTTTTGCTTTAGAGATAGAATCATTAGCGGTTAGCGTTGCTTTACCGGGCTCTATGAAAAACCGAAAAATATCTTTTTTACCATTCTTGTCTTTCAAATCGTTGCCGCTATGGTCTAACACCAAAATTGCGATAGATGGTTCTTTTAGATCAAAACTGAAACCAAATTTTCCGTTTATGACCTTAGTGGTATCTAATTTCTCTGTCCCGTTTACAACATGGACCATATAAATAGTTTTATCAGAGCTTAGATTTTTAACATCGCCGTTAAGGTTAAAAGACGTTTGTGCTTTCGCCGATAAGGCAGAAATAAAAGTAAGTGCTAATAGAAAATTCTTCATTTAATTTAATTTTTGATAAGTGCGCCACCATAGATCGGGCATTTCCCCAGCCACGGCTAGTTGATAATCGGCATATAAACAAGGCACCAAATGGAAACGCTCGTTTTTTGAACCCATTGTTGGGTATGGGACCTGCATCCACCAACGGTCGGTTTTTTTACTTTTTATAAAAACAAGCTCATGTTCATCATGTTGTAAACTTGTTTTGTAGATGGTATAATCAGACTTTGGTTGTAAAGGAATATCTTTTTTACGATTGTAAAAACCATCCAAAAAGCACCAAACCATTTGCGCAAGCAACATGGCCGTTTGTCCGTTTTGATCGTAAGCCGGGTTAAATTCATAAAAACCAATAGAACTCAACTTATCGCTATAACCGGCATATCTTGCTAACTGACAAGCTTCTTCGCCATAAAAACCGTTTGGGCCAACATTTCCATTTGCCATTGCATCAGACGCTCTAACACTAGAAATATCAAAACTGATCATATCCGCATTTCTAATTACAGGCTCTGCAATATGTATCGCACCGCTAATTTCGCCCAATCTTTGCGCATCAAAAAACAGCTTATCCATCACCCTGATGCTATCTTGGTTAACATAATAAGTTTGGTAACCTAAATTGCTAAAATTGAAGAGGTAATTGGGTTGGTGCAAAAATATTTTATTTAGATAAGAGATAGAGTTTGTCACAATGGTATCCTCGGCAGATTCGTCTAAATCGAAATGAGAATCAATGGCCACTAGATCTACTTTTTGCTCTAGCTCTTCATAAGCCATGTACTGGGCGTAGGTTAGGTCTTGGCTTCCGCCGATGATGATAGGCAGGATTTGCAGCTTGATCAATTCTGCAACTACCATTTTTAAAGCAATGTAAGTATCAGAAATTTTCTCTCCGGCTTTGATGTTCCCTAAATCAACGATCCTAGATTTAAAGCTTCCCTCGTTTAAAACATAAAGTTTTTCCCTCACATAATCGGGCGCTAATGCACAACCTTGGTTATTTACCGCCCCCCTATCATCCAAAACCCCAAAAATGGCAAGGTCATAATTACCTTCCTCAATATCAGGGAATCGATTTTCATGAACCGCTATCTTAACCCCTAAATGGCTGGCGTAAAAACCATCTTTTGGGGTAATTTTAGAAACATTTATGGGAGAAAAAAAATCGGCTAAAGACATATTAAAACAATTCTTTCAAATATCTATTTTTTATATTAATTGAGGGATAAGATTTAATTTTTTTATTCTTTTAACTTTGGGCATCAATAATCATCAAATTAAAATACACCTTTAAAATGATTTTAGTAACAGGCGCAACGGGTTTTTTAGGTGCAGAATTGGTTTTTCAGCTTTTGCAAAAAGAGAAATCTATTAAATGTTTAAAAAGGGCACATTCTAAAATCCCAGAAAAACTAAAAGCTTTTGCCCAAAACATAGCATGGATAAACGCCGATATTTTAGATCTATCTGATTTGACCGATGCTTTTACAGGTGTTTCCCAAGTTTATCATTGTGCTGCTTTGGTTTCTTTTGAAACCGACTTAAAAGACAAAATGCTTGCTGTAAATGCCGATGGAACTGCCAATGTGGTAAATCTTTGTATAGAAAACAACATCGAAAAACTAATTCACGTAAGTTCTATTGCTGCTTTGGGAGAGGCAAAAGAAAATGAATTGATTGATGAAAAAGTGTTTTGGGAAGGGTTTGAAACACACGATGGCTATGCCGTTTCTAAATATAGGGGAGAAATGGAAGTTTGGCGTGGGATCAACGAAGGTTTAAATGCGGTAATCGTAAATCCATCGGTTATTATTGGGGAAGATGCCGGCAAAGAAGGGAGCGGGGCAATTTTTGAGAATATAAGAACCGGGTTTAAATATTATACCAAAGGCGGAACCGGTTTTGTTGATGTGAAAGATGTGGCCAAAATCATGATTTTGTTGATGGAAAGCCAAGTGGTAAATGAGCGTTTTATCCTGAACGCAGAGAACATCAGCTATAAAGATTTATTTGCAAAAACGGCAAAAGAGTTTGGTTTGCCCATACCAAAAAAGGAAGCTAAACCATGGATGCTTTCTATGGCGTGGCGTTTTACAGCATTTAAAAATTATATTTTAGGAGAAAAGGGAGGGTTAAATAAAGCCACCGCAGAAAATGCGACCAGGCAAAGTGCATATAGTAATGATAAGATAAAATCTTTATTAAATTACAAATTTATTCCACTTTCAGACTCCATTACCAAAATCGCAAATAGTCTAAAAACTGCTTAATTGCAAAAAATTTAGCTATTTCTAAATGATTTATGCAATTTTAGGGCTTAAACATAATTGCTTTGAAACCATATTTCATCATAGATTTTGATAGTACTTTTACGCAAGTAGAAGCTTTAGACGAGTTGGCCCGTATTTCTTTAAAACATCATCCAGATAGGGAAGCCATTTACCAAAAGATTGAAGATCTGACCAATTTGGCCATGGAAGGCAAGCTTTCTTTTTCTGAAAGCTTGGCCGGTAGGGTTACACTTTTAAACGCTAAAAAATCTCATCTCGATTTATTGGTAAAGCATTTAAAGAAAAAGGTTTCCGCTTCGTTTACCAGAAACAAAGCTTTTTTTAAGAAACATGCCAACGAAGTTTTAATAGTTTCTGGTGGTTTTAAAGAGTTTATTACGCCCGTTGTTACGCCGTTCCACATCAAAAAGAAAAATATTTACGCCAATACTTTTGTGTTTGATAAGGATGACAATATTGTTGGTTATGACGACCAAAATCCATTATCCCAAGAAAACGGAAAAGTAAAACTTTTGAGGCAAATGCCCTTAGAGGGCGATATTTATGGCATTGGTGATGGGCATTCTGATTTTCAGTTGAAGGAATTTGGGATGATAAAAAAGTTTTTCGCTTTTACAGAAAATATAGAGCGCAAAACCGTTGCCGAGAAAGCAGACCATGTTGCTCCAAGTTTTGATGAGTTTTTATATGTAAGCAATTTACCTCAATCTATTTCTTACCCAAAAAACCGTATCCTTTGCCTTTTGGTTGGCGATGTGCCACAAGAAAGTATAGATTATTTAAAAAAAGATGGTTTTTCTATCCGTCATAAAACCACTTTTGAAGAAAAATATGTAAAAGATGTGGGGATGCTTTTATTGGGCGAAGGAGAATCTGTTTCTGACGAGAAATTGAAAAAAGCAGTAAAATTGAAAACTTTAGGTTATGTTGGCAATGCCAAAGATAAGATCAACCTTTCTATTTGTACCGAAATGGGAATGGTTGTATTCGATACCTTAAAAAGCCCTAATAATAAGACTTTGATAGCCAAAAGAATGGCAGATTTTATCAATACCGGGACAACCTTTAGAAGCACCAATTTCCCAAATTTGCAATTGCCAAAAATTGCAGGGTCTTATCGTTTAATACACATCCATAGAAACGTTCCGGGTATTATGGCCAAGATCACAAAGGTTTTGGCCAAGCATGAGATTAATATTTTAGGCCAGTTTTTAATGACCAACGCCCAAATTGGTTATGTAATTACGGATACTAATACCAGTTATGACAAGGAATTATTAAAAGAGTTGAGAAAGATTGAGAATACGATAAAGTTTAGGGTATTGTATTAAGATGGGTAAAAGTAAATAAATGAAGTATTTGCATTTATTTACAAAATAAATCAGATATGCCTCATTTTAGACCGTCAAAATCGAAGATATATTTGTTTATATTTGAGTTATGACAAAGGCACAAATTCAATCAGAGATCCAAAGGGTTCTTGAGAAAGTTCCCGAAAATGTGTTGCAGGACGTTCTTGATTTCCTAAAGGAACTTCGGGATCAGCCAGCAGACAAGATTAAGCTGACCAATAACCTAAGACAGATACTTGCAGAGGACAAGGAACTCCTTGAAAGACTTGCACAATGATTGAAATAAAGGATGTACTGAACATCCACAATATCTTAATAGACAAATTTGGTGGAAGCAAGGGAGTTAGAGACCATGGATTGCTTGAATCTGCCATCAACAGACCATTTGCAACTTTCGACAATTTAGAACTCTATGAATCTCCTGAACAAAAAGCAGCGGCTATCCTTGAAAGTATTCTGATAAATCATCCTTTCGTTGATGGCAACAAGAGAACAGCATATGTTCTCATGAGGCTTATCCTACTAGAAAATGGACTCGACATTGCTGCAGACAAGAATGAAAAATACGAGATGGTGATTTCGGCAAGCACTGGAAATATCAGGTTTGACGAGATTCTGGAATGGATAAGAACCCGAACGAAAAAGAAAAAAGAGGCATAACAGCAGGTTTAACCTATGCCCGGGCGAAGTATTTTATGCGCCTATTCTGTAAATCAATTATGTTTGTACTTGGGCGGAAATCATAGACTTTTTGCTTTTAAAACCTCAACCATGATAGCTCTACTTTGCCAGATCTTGACCCTATAGAAATGATTAAAATCAGGATGGAAGATTTTGGTTATAAATCAGCAGATTTAGCTATTGCTTACGGAGATAAAGGTACAGCAAGTAAAGTTTTAAACTACAAACAATCAATGTCTTTAAATATGATCAGAAAATTTAGCGAGCTATTGAGGATTCCGATAAAGTATTTAATTAGAGAATATAATTTAAAAGCTTCTTGATCACTTCCAAATAACAACTTGCCATCTAAAAGCCCACATCCATTTGATAGAATAATTGATGGCACCTGCTTTTTTTAATAAAACCTCTAATTCTTTCTTACGGAAGCTTCTCAACACAGAAAGTTTGCTGTCATATTTTACCATGGGCGATTTGGAGAATAATCGGGTAAGCAAGCCAATAGCATGGTATGCAAAAGGATGACGGTGTAAATCATTGATAATGACCGCTTTTTTTGAAGCTGAAAGCATTTTCTTGATCAGTAAAACCCAAGTTTCATCATCAAAATGATGGGTAAACAAGCTACTGATCACTACATCAAACTCGTTTTCTTTAAAAGGTTCTTTTAATACATCTGCCAGTCTAAAACTTAGATCACTAAATTCTTTATTGGTTTCCGTTGCGTATTCTACCGCAGATTCGGTAGCATCAACTCCAATAAAATTGAGTTTTAAACCCCGTTTTTTAAAATATTTATCCAATACTTTTAAGCTATCGCCACCGCCGCAGCCCCAATCACAAATAGTATCCCCATCAACAAGCTTAATCTTTTTAAAAGCATCGTAAAAGACAGAAAAACCACCCAATAGCTTATTGATGGTCTCTAATTCTGCTAAAACAGGGTCAATTTCTTGATGATCTAAAGCGAAATTATCCATAATTTCTAGCTCGGTGCTGCGTTTGCTAAAATCAGGCATATTTTAAGATCATGCTTTCAAAAGTTAAGCCCGGGCCAAATGCAAAACTCATGATCTGCTCTTCAGATTTATTGATTTTTAGTCTCTTGCTCAACTCTGCCAAAACAAAAATTACAGTGGTAGAAGACATGTTTCCAAAGTTTTTTAATACCGTGTAAGCCGGTTCGTTTTGTAAAGCAGAAAGTTTAAAAACCTCATCACAAACCTCCAAAATCTTTCTCCCCCCTGGGTGTATGGCAAAAGAACCAATTTCATCCATTGCTAAATTGGCCTTGCGCAATAATTTATCGGCTATGTTCCTAATACCCGATTTTATTTGTTTAGAGACTTTATTGGTCAGCTGCATCTCAAAGCCATGGTTGCCAATTTTCCAAGCCATTTCATTTCTTGCTTCGGTAACTACTTCGGTGTAAAAAGAGCTGATCTTAAATAATTTTTCGTCGGTAAATTCTTCGTTTTTTACGATGACTGCCGATGCGCCATCCGCAAAAAGCGAGTTTGCCAGCCAATTGTCCAAGGTATTCTCACGTTGGAAATGCAGGGTGCAAAGCTCTACATCTACTATTAGAACTGTTGCTTTCGGCTGCGCCCTACATATATAATCAGAAACTTTTAAAGCGTTAAAAGCACCGTAACAGCCCATAAAGTTGATGCAAGTACGCTCAACGGAAACATTTAAACCCAGTTTTTCTACAATTTCAATATCCAAACCTGGTGCATACATTCCGGTACAACTTACGGTTATTAAATGTGTGATGCTGCTTTTATCAAAATTCTTAAGGTTTTTTGTGCAGTCCTCAATCGCCGTAAGGCTTAAATTTAAGGCATTAGATTGAAAAACATCCCCTCTTTTAGAAGTTGTGGGGAAAGGCTCCAGGCCTAAATCGTTACCAAAGAAATTAAAGTCTCCCCGCTCTTTCCCAAAATCATTTAAAACCGAATGTCTAAAATCTATCCCAGAACCTTTGTATAAAGATTCTAACCGCCTAGAATTCTGGGTATCTAGCTGATGTGCGTCTTTCATAAAGCTAAAAATCTGCTCTTGAGAGAATTTATTTGTAGGGTTGCTTGTCCCAATTGCCGAAATGATGCTACCCATTTAATCTATTTTTATATTTTTATTGATTATTAACTTCAAAATGAATTTTAAAAGCGCAAAATCTGTCTTATTGCACCTTCGGCTTCCTTTTTCGCTATTACTTTTACCCGTTTATCTATTTGCCATAAGCACCGTTCCCAAATTTAACAATAGCCATGCCCTTGTGGTTTTTATCATCTTGCATTTATTCATTTATCCTGCAAGCAATGGCTATAACAGTTTTTTCGATAAGGATGAAGAAAGTATCGCACTTGTTAAAAACCCTCCAAAGGTAAGCAGCTCTTTATATATTACGTCTATTTGTTTAGAATGGATTGGTGTTGCGTTGGCTTTTTTGGTTAACGTTCAGTTTTGTATAGGCGTTATTATCTTCAATTCGCTATCTAAAGCTTATAGCCACCCTTCTGTAAGGCTAAAAAAATATCCTATCATCAGTTTTTTGGTGGTATTTGTTTTTCAGGGAGGGTTTATTTACCTGCTATGTTATGCCGCATTTTCAAATTATTTTTCTGGCTTTACAGCCGATGAATATTTGGCCGCATTAATCTGTTCTTGTTTAATTGGGGCTTCTTACCCATTAACACAAATCTATCAACATCATGAAGATGGAAAAAGAGGAGATCAAACATTGAGTATTTTATTGGGCTACAAAGGTTCTTTTGTTTTCTCTGGCCTGGTTTTTTTTATCGGCCTAAGCCTGATGTTTTTGTATTGGGAACTTAAAGGCAATTTGACCAATTTTTATGTTTTTGCAATAATGGGCTTGCCCATTGTGATCTATTTTGTTTGGTGGTTTTTTAAGGTAATAAAAGACAATAACCAGGCAAACTTTACCAATACCATGCGCATGACATTGATAAGCGGCATTACTATGCTAATTTATTTTACTTATTTGGCAGGTGTTTCTTGATTTTTAGAATATACTCTTCTGGGAAAGAATGTGAAATGGCATCGGCAATGATCCCGTTGATATATTTTTCATTCGGTACAATGCCAGAGTGGCAATAATCACAGATAAAGGCAAATGCTTTTACCTTTCCTTTTTCTGTGATAATGTCAAATTCTTTTAAATGATATTCTGGTTCGGTTTGGGCCAATTGCTCAAATCTGTTTTTGTTGATCTGGTAAACCAAGCCCAAAGTAAAGCCATCAATATTCGAGACAAGGTTTCCTCTTGCGCTCCCGTCAGGGTTTTTACGGTTAAAACCAAGCGAATAATGTTTCAGTTCGCCCTTGCAAACAACTTCTACTCTTTCGTTGATCCTAAACTCCACCATTGCTGGGTTAAGGCTACTACCATATCCGAAATACAAAAAACTATTTTCCATCTATTTTAGTCCTTCCCATTCAGCAAAAAACCTGCTCAAATATTGCTCCATAAATTCATGCCTTTGTTTGGCGATCCGTTTCCCTGTTGTGGTATTCATTTTATCTTTTAAGAGCAACAGCTTTTCGTAAAAATGATTGATCGTTGGGGCGGTAGTATTTTTATAAGCTTCTTTGGTTTGTTTTACCTTTGGTTTAACGGCGGGGTTGTATAACTCTCTGTTTTTATAACCGCCATAAGTAAATGCCCTTGCAATGCCAATTGCGCCAATAGCATCTAGCCTATCCGCATCTTGCACCACCAACATTTCTGGCGAGGTAAATTTAATTTCTCCCAAGCTGTTTTTAAACGACATATTTCTGATGATCTGCTGAACGTGGATAATGGTTTTTTCCTCAACAGCAATAGATTTTAAAAATTCCCCTGCTTTGTGCGGGCCTATTTCTTCATTACCGTCATAAAACTTCGCATCGGCAATATCATGCAGCAAAGCGGCAAACTCCACAATTTCTAGGTTTACGTTTTCTTCTTTTGCTATGGCTACCGCCGATTTATAAACACGTTCTATATGCCACCAATCATGTCCCGCTTCTGCACCTTGAAGCTCTTTCTTAACAAAATCTATGGTTTTTTGAATGTTGGTATTCATGAGGATTAATATGAGAAATCTTTTTGGGTTTTTACCCACCAAGCGCACAAAGATTTTTCACAAAGACAGCAGAGAAATATTTGTGAACCTTAGCACAATCAAAGAACCGCAAAAGGTCTCGGAGTTGCTAATTTGTGCGGAAATGGCATTACTTGCAGAACCATTGTCGTACCATACTAAATTAAATAAACGAAGGTGAGTTTACCTAAACCATCAGTCGTCATTTTTGAATTTGCTGTTAGCAATAGGGCATTATTTTGCCACATTACATTTGCCTTGCAATAAGATTTTGTCCAAATATTCTCTCTCTTGCTCATAACTCATGTTCATGATCTCAAGGCTCATTTTATCCCTTATTTCACGCATAACTTTTATTGCGTCGAATTGTTTTTTAGTTTTTTTAATCGTCGTTTCCATATTTAATTATTTCTTTGGGAGTTCTTATTTCGATCATTTTGTGCCCGTTCTGATAATTGATTCCATTATAACCTCTTATTCTGTCGAGATTTACAATATGCTTAAAGTTCCAGCTTACTAAAACGTCTGCATTTGCAAGGGTCGCTATTGCGATATGTTGACAGTCTGCTCTGCTTGTCTTTCCAACAACTTTCGCCTCAATATATTTATCGGCAAGTTGTGTTGCTTCAGCTGAAAGTCTGACCGATTCTTTAAATTCTGTTGGAATGTATGTAATAAGCTCTTTTATAAATCCGGGGGCTCTAAATAGTTCGGCTTCAAGAATATCAGAAACTATTATTATCAATTCCCCGT
The DNA here is from genome assembly GCF_016623585.1 of Pedobacter segetis. GTDB lineage: Bacteria > Bacteroidota > Bacteroidia > Sphingobacteriales > Sphingobacteriaceae > Pseudopedobacter > Pseudopedobacter segetis. The sequence continues at coordinate 101,909 of NZ_JAEHFY010000005.1, read as the reverse complement.
TTTTCACACTTTCAAAAAAAGGTATTGTTTCTTTTGAAAATTCTTTGTCAAAATATCCTCCAACCACCGAAGTGTCTATGTAAACCCTTTGCTTCATTTCTCCTTAATATAAGGATGAATTTACGAATAAAGTTGAGGATTTTAAATCCTATCGATTTTGCAGAACCGTTCGGTTGCCTTACCGCTATCAAAAAGCTAAGCGATAAATAATCCAGAAAATCATGATGCAGACAATGATAAACTCTGCAGATTGGCTTTAAGCTTAATTAATACCCAATATTCTTTAAGCCATCTTTTGCTTTGGTTTCTATGCTGTTTTCATATTCATGGTTTTTCATGGCAATGGCTTGTTTATAAAAATAGGCAGCTTTAGCCTTGTCGTTTCTATGGGCATAAATATCGCCGGTTAATAGAGCAGCATTTGCGGCAAAGTAGTAAGTAGTGCTTTTGCCTAAATTAATTGCTCTTTGATAATTATTTACGGCATCGGCATCCCTACCTAATTCATCGTAAATTCTGCCTAAGCGGTAATATAATTCTATTTGGTCTCTTTGTAGCCTAAAATCGTCGGCGCCTTTCCCGTTCAATTGTGCCAAAGCCTTAGGGTAATATCCGCCATCAAAATATAAACGGGCTTTTAATAAGTTCATATCCGGAGCAGCATCGTTTGCTTCTTTTAAGGCTTGTTTATCTTTTTCGTCATAAGTATCGCCTTGAGATTTTACCATCTTAATAAATGCGTTATAACGATTGTTATCGCCCCTTAAATAGTAATAATAGGCCAATTTAAGGTAAGCGTCTTTTACGTAGTTGATGCCCTTGTAATCTTTTAGATAGTTAATGAGGTAAACGTTTGCATCAGAATCCATTCGGTTCAATTTTGCGTTGCCCAATAAATAATTTACCGTCGGAAAATCTGTATAAGCGCTTCCTTTGGGCCTCTTTAACAAATAAGCAATGGCACTATCATTTTTTGCATTTCTGGCAGATACATAACCCTGCAAATAAGCTTTTAACAAACTGGTGTTATCCATAGAGTTGGTTAAACCTATTATTTTACTGTAACTGGCTTTGTTATGTACCAGGTCTGTTTCTATATAACATAAAAAGAATACCACTTCGTCTTTGTAAAAGCCATAAGAGGTTTTGGGCAATGCTGTGCTTAAGTATTCTAAAGTTTTAATTCCGTTATCAACGTTTCCTTTAAAGCCAAAAGTAGAGAGTATGCCTTTTATATTTGATGGGATCGAACCCAAAATGACATCTATTAAGCCACTACTTTTTTTATTGGGCAAAAAGGAAGGGTATTTTTTGGCGTTTTCATCTAAAAGGTTATCTGCTTTTTTAATATCTAAACCAGAAGAAAAATAATCTTGGAAACGGCTCTTTAACATTCCCCATTGTAAATAGACCTCTGCTTGGGCAAAAAGATAATAGGGCGAGTTTTTATCCTGATTTTCAAGCGCATCTAGCCGGCCTGATTTTAGGTTCTTTAGCCGCTCATAATCAGATTTTTTTTCTGTGGTAAGCAGCGTAAAATAATCTATGTAATTATCTAAAAGTATGGTGATCCCGTTATTTGGGTTTTGGTTCTTTTCTTTTTGGATCAATTCCCTTGCATCGTTTAAACGAAGATCAAATATGGCCTGATAAGCGTTGATGCAATTATCGTTAAAATCGAAATTGGCTTTGGACTTTAAACTGGTGCCTAAAAAGAGAAAAAAAACGAGGGCTAATTTTTTGATCATTTTTGATTTTGAGGTATGTTAAAAAAAGAAAAACATCTTGAAATTTCAAGATGTTTCCCTTAATAACAATAAAAATACCAAAAATTATACTATTTCGGCTTTTATTTCTTCTGCCATGGTTTCATCAACCAAGATCCTGCCGCAATGCTCGCAAACGATGATTTTTTTACGCTGGCGAATATCCGATTGGCGTTGTGGAGGTATTTGGTTAAAACAACCAGAACAAGAATCACGCTCTATCGTAACAACGGCCAAACCATTTTTAAAGTTTCCCCTTAAACGGTTGTAGGCAATTTTTAAACGTTCATCAATCTTTTCTTCTGCTTTGTTGGCCTCTTTAACCAAAGCCTCTTCTTCTTTTTGGGTTTCTGAAGTGATGTTCTCTAGCTCTGCTTTTTTGCTTTCCAGGTCTTTTTTTCTATCCTCTAGATCTGCCAAGGCTTTCTCATACACCTCGGTTTTGTTAGTGATATCATACTGAAGTTCTTTGATCTTCTTTTCAGAAACTTGAACATCTAAACCTTGAATTTCGATTTCTTTGGCAATTGCCTCAAATTCACGGTTGTTTTTTACGTTGTTTTGTTGCGTTTCGTATTTTTTGACTAAAGCTAAAGACTCTTTAATCATGTTTTTACGATTTACGATGGCATCTTCGGTATCATCTAAATCTGCCTTGATCTTTTGGATACGGGTTTCTAATCCGGCAACGTCGTCTTCTAAATCTGCTACTTCCATTGGAAGCTCTCCACGGGTTTGACGGATTTTATCAACTTTGGTGTGGATGGTCTGTAGCTCGTATAAAGCTTCAAGCTTTTGTTCTACGGTTTGTTCCATTACTACAAATATTTTATTGGGTTTGTATTATTTTCTGTTAAACGGATTGCAAAGTTAGGAAATTTTTTCGTAATAATATCCAATAGCAAATGTTGGGTAAATTGCTCACTTTCAAAATGTCCGATATCTGCGATGATGATTTTCTCTTCGGCATCAAAAAACTCGTGGTATTTAAAATCTGCGGTTATAAAAACATCTGCATTTGCGGCAATGGCATTTTTTAAAAGAAAACTTCCAGAGCCACCACAAACGGCAACCCGTTTTATTTTTTTAGGTAAAATCTGGGTATGCCTAATTACCTCCAGATCCATTTTATCTTTCAGTTGGTTTAAAAACGCTAAACCATCCATTTCTTCTTCTAATTGGCCAACCATACCAGAGCCAACTTCTCTAAAGTTGTTCTCTAAAGTATATAGATCATAAGCTACTTCTTCATAAGGATGGTTATTTAATAAAGCTGCGATGATTTTTCTTTCTATCTGGGCAGGATAAATAATTTCTATGCGTGTTTCTTTTTCTTGGTGGATCTTTCCTTTTTCGCCGCTAAACGGATCTGCAAATTCATTGGGCTTAAAAGTGCCAGTTCCATCTATATTAAAACTAGCGTGAGAGTAATTGCCTATCTGGCCAGCTCCCGCATCAAATATAGCCGTTCGCACAGCATCGGCGTTAGCCAACGGAACAAAAAACACCAACTTTTTTAAGAAATTGCTTTTTGGATATAAAATAGAACAGTTTTGCAGACCTATCTTTTCACAAATTTTTGCATTAACACCATTTTTAACAGCATCTAAATTGGTATGTATGGCATAAATGGCAATTTTATGCTCAATGGCTTTAATGATCACGCGTTCTACATAATTGCTGCCGTTAAGTTTCTTCAAACCTTTAAAAACGATGGGATGATGAGAAATGATCATGTCGCAATTGTACTCAATAGCTTCATCCACAATTGCTTCGGTACAATCTAAACTTATTAGAGCTTTGTTGATTTCCTTTTCGGGATTGCCAACGATCAACCCAGAATTATCATAACTTTCTTGATAGCCCAAGGGCGCAACACTTTCTAAAAACTTTGTTAGGTCTTTTATCTGCATAATTGTAAAAATAAGTTTTCTAACGATAACAATTTTAAGTAGGACTTATTATTGCATAAATAAATTGCTACTTTGCATCATCAAACAACCACACCTAATTCTTAATGATTTTAAAAAGGTTAATTCTTTTATCTTTTCTTTTCTGGGGCTTCCCTTGTTTTTCTCAAGATATTGGTTTACAGAACGCGATCAAAGAACTTTACCAGCAAACAGATACCATCCAAAAAATAAGTACGATGGGCCGCATATCTTATATGTACCAATATCAAGATTCTTATAAAAGTGTTTTATACGCCGATAGTGCCCTGCAAATGGCCAAGAAAATTAATTATAAGGCAGGTATCGCAAAATCATACAATTTTTTAGGTTTGGCTTATGCGGCAATTGGCAAGCTGGATCTAGCACTTAAAAATTACCTTAATGCGTTAAAAGCCAATAAAGATGCTGGCATAGAAAAAGAAACCGCTAAAAACCTCAATAACATTGCAGATGTATTGATTACGATAGGTAATATCAAGAGTGCCAAAAAATATGTTGTCGAGGCATATAATATCAATGTTAAATATAAAAACCTTAACTCGGCGGCTATTTCTTTAAGCTTAATGTCTGATATATACTTGGCCCAGAAAGATTATACCAAGGCGTTATATTATTTAGAGAAAGCAAGGAACCTTAAAAAAGACGATACTGAAATCTTTGATGCTGGTTTTTACAATGTTAAAATGGGCAAAATCCATTTGCTTAGTGGTAATTTGCAAAAGGCACAAAAAGAATTTAATCTAACGCTTGGTTTTAAAAATGCCGAACCCGATCAATTGATCAATGCTTATACAGGTTTGGCGGCAATTAAATCTGAAAGTAGGCAATTTAAAGAAAGCAAGGCCTTGTTGATGAAAGCACTAAAGATTGCTAAAAAAACCAGCGCAGAGATACAGTTGCTTTATGTATATGAGTATTTAAGCAAGATCTCTTCTCAAATGAATGATCTAAATGCTGTTGTAAACTATTTATCTAAAAAGGATTCTTTGAGAAATGAACTAATGGGTTTTAATACCTCGGGGAGCATTAACAGTTCTTTAAATAAAATTATTACCGACCAAAAAGATAAAGAAAACGAAGAATTAAGATTGCAATCTAAATATGATCAAAATGAGTTAAGGCAACAAAAGAAAACCAATATTATATTGTTTGGGGGAATTTCTATAGCCGCTTTTCTGGTGCTTATAGCCTTTATCAATTACCGAAATAAAAACAAAGCCTATAAAAAATTAGACGAGGCCAACCAGCTCATATTAAAGCAAAATGCCAACTTAGAGCAATTGGTAGAAAAGAGAACGCTCATTATCACTCAAAAGAACGCCAAACTAAAAGAAGTGGCTTATTTTAATTCTCACAGAGTGAGAAAACACATGGCCAATATTTTAGGATTGATCCATGTTGCTAGCTTTGAAACCAATAAAGACGAGTTCTTTGGTTTGATAGAGAGCGAAGCCAAGAGTTTAGACGAAACCCTATCGCAGATCAACTCCATGACCAAAGATTAATGCCTTGCCAGTTCTATAAAAGACCTACTTTCCAATGCCATCTTGTGGTTAAACTCGTTTGCCAAGTTTTTATAGTTCACTAAATCTATAATAGTCCCTATAAAGCAAAAACCGGCAGTAAAAAAGTAAATGATACCCATTGCAATTTGGTTGGTTAAAAATCTTTGAACACCCGCCACGCCAACAAAGCCTAAAAGCCCGGTAATTAAAATATGTTGGGGATCCCGTCTTTTACCTCCGTAAATCAGCATAAACCTGTTTTTTGTTTCTGGATCTAGGTTTTGGGTAATTTCTTTAATAAACATCATCTCTTCTGTGGTAATGTTAGAAAAAGAGTATAAGTATTGATCGTTCATGTTGTTATGGTTTTTATGATTAGAGTGCAAAGTCTGTAAATTATTACAAAAAACGTAAAAATTCCCAGCGGATGGGCTCTCCACGATTTTAAGGCCTGGAAGTGCATCAAGTAATTTAAAGAATGCCCCAAACCACAACCGGGGCAAAACTTAAAACCAAAATTGGCAAATGGGCAAAGGCTTACATGGTTTTTGCTGGTATCCATGCAATAAAGGGCAATTAATGCAACTGCAAAGAATATAATTTCTAAACCATACATTCTTAACCTTAAGGGCATCAGTACTTCTTTTTAATATCCATCAATAAAAAGGCATTAATTAAGGTAAAAAGCAAACCAATCCCTATTGCTAAAAGCATAAATTCCATATAATCTATGGTGTTTGGATGATCCTGAGACTGCAAATATATAATGCTAAATATAGCGGCTAAAAGCCCCCCTACTGCTAGTATTTTAAAACCTTGAAACACGGCCGTGGCAAAGCAAAACCTGTTTTTACTCTTGCTCTTAAAGCTCTTTAAACCAAAATAAAGACCTAAAAAAGGGATAATCAGGGCCGTGTAATTTATCCACTCTTTACCGTTTTGAATGATTGCACTAGGGTAAAAGCCCATTTTTTGAGCCGCAAATATCCAAATAAAAGAAAACAAACCTATTATAGAGCCAGAAACCAGTGCGTTTTTCATGTATGTTTATCCAATTGGATCTTAAATATAAATTATTTATCGGTTTTCGGCAACCTATTTAATTTCCCTTAGTTTATGCAGCATTAGTTATATTTGCAATATTAGATGAATATTAAAGAAATATTAGAGAGATATAAAACCGATGAACGGGTTTTGGATTTAACAAAAGCCGCTCAAAATAAAAAAGCAAGGGTACAATTAAAAGGATTGATAGGCTCTTTAGATGCTTTTGTAGCTGCGGCCAATTATTTCTTAACCCACAGAAACATGGTTTTTGTGCTGCCAGATAGGGAAGATGCCAATTTCTTTCAGGCCGATCTAGAAAACTTGGTGCAAAAGGAGGTTTTGGTTTTCCCGTCTTCCTACCGTAAATCCTTCGATTTTACACAAACAGACTCTGCCAATGTTTTGATGAGGGCAGAAGTATTAAATGAACTAAACCACGCATCTGAATTTGGGAATTTGATCGTAACCTACCCAGAAGCAATAGCAGAAAAGGTAATAGATAGGAATGCGCTCATCAAAAATACTTTAGAAATAGCCATAAATAACAAGCTCAGCATCGATTTTATAAATGAATTTTTGATCGATTATGATTTTGAGCGCACCGATTTCGTTTATGAACCTGGGCAGTTTTCGGTACGTGGTGGCATTGTAGATATTTTTTCTTTCTCACATGATCTACCTTACCGTATCGAGTTTTTTGGCGATCATATAGAGTCTATCCGTACCTTCGAGATAGAAAGCCAACTTTCTGTTGAGCAGGTGAAATCTATTACCATTGTACCCAACGTACAGGCTAAATTTTTAACGGAAAGCAATATTTCTTTGTTAGAATTTATTGATAGCGATGCCGTAATTTGGTTTAAAGATGTTCAGTTTACACTAGATATTATTAAAACCGGCTATAAAAAATCGGTAGAGCTTTGGAAAGCTTTAAGTGCCGAGCAAAAGCAGCAGAACCAAGAATGGATCGATCCTAAGTTTGCTTTCAGCGATGATAAAATGATGGCAGACCTGTTGAACGATTTTCCGGTCATCGAGTTTGGTAAACAGTTTTTTTACCACGCAACGGATGTCATTAATTTTGATGCCCGCCCGCAACCATCTTTTAATAAAGATTTTAACCTGCTGATACATAATATCAAACAAAATGAAGATCAAAAGATAGATAACTATATTTTAACAGATTCTTCTAAACAGCAAGAACGTTTATTTGCCATTTTTGATGATATCAACAAAGGGGCGAAAGGCGTAAAGTTTCAACCCGTTAACATTTCTATAAGAGAAGGTTTTATTGATCACCAGCAAAAATTGGCCTGTTATACCGATCATCAAATTTTTGATAGGTACTATAAGTATAAATTGAAACGAGGTTACGCCCGTTCCCAAGCAATTACCCTAAAAGAACTCCGCGACCTAAAACCCGGAGATTACATTACCCATATTGATCATGGGATCGGCAAATATGCCGGTTTAGAAAAAGTAGAGGTAAATGATAAAGTGCAAGAAATGATCAGGTTGGTTTATGCCGATAACGACCTATTGTACGTAAATATCAATTCGCTAAACCGTATCTCCAAATACTCTGGTAAAGATGGCCACGAGCCTAAAATGAACAAGCTGGGTACAGAAACTTGGGATAAATTAAAAAAAACCACAAAAAAAAAAGTTAAAGACATTGCCCGCGACCTGATCAAGCTCTATGCCTTACGAAAGGCGCAAGAAGGAATGTCGTTCTCGCCAGATACTTATCTGCAAAATGAATTGGAGGCTTCTTTTATATATGAGGATACACCAGATCAAGAAAAGGCCACGGCCGATGTGAAAAAGGACATGGAATCGCCACACCCGATGGATCGTTTGGTTTGTGGCGATGTTGGCTTTGGTAAAACCGAGGTTGCCATTAGGGCTGCATTTAAAGCCGCAACAGATGGTAAGCAAGTGGCTATTTTAGTGCCCACAACCATTTTGGCCATGCAGCATTACAAAACCTTTAACGAGCGTTTAAAAGATTTCCCCGTACGTACTGATTATATCAATCGTTTTAAAACAAGTAAACAGGTTAAAGACACCTTAGAAGCCTTAAAGCAAGGTAAGGTAGATATTATCATCGGTACGCATAAGTTGGTGAGCAAAGACGTAAAGTTTAAAGATCTAGGGCTTTTGATCATAGATGAAGAGCAAAAATTTGGCGTAACGGTAAAAGAAAAACTCAAACAATTTAGGGCAAACGTAGATACACTGACATTAACGGCAACGCCAATTCCTCGTACTTTACATTTTTCATTGATGGGGGCAAGGGATCTTTCCATTATCCAAACACCGCCCCAAAACCGCCAAGCCGTACAAACAGAACTACATGTTTTTAACGATAAATTGATCAAAGAAGCCGTAGAGTTTGAGTTGGATAGGGACGGGCAAGTTTTCTTTATCCATAACCGGGTTGCAGATCTACGCCAGTTGGGCGGTTTGATACAAAAATTGGTGCCGAAGGCCAAAATAGCCATTGCCCATGGGCAGTTGGAGGGCGATAAATTGGAAGATATCATGTTAGATTTTATCGATGGTAAATATGATGTTTTAGTGGCAACTACCATTATCGAAGCTGGTTTGGATGTACCAAATGCAAATACGATGCTCATCAACCATGCCCATATGTTTGGCTTAAGCGATCTGCACCAAATGCGGGGCAGGGTTGGTAGGTCAAATAAAAAGGCTTTTTGCTATTTACTGAGCCCGCCTCTATCAACCCTAACTTCTGAAGCTAGAAAAAGATTGAGTGCCATTGAAGAGTTTTCTGATTTGGGGAGCGGTTTTAACGTAGCCATGCGAGATTTGGACATCCGCGGAAGCGGAAACCTTTTGGGTGCAGAACAAAGCGGTTTTATTGCCGAAATAGGTTTTGATATGTACCATAAAATTTTGGATGAAGCTATACAAGAATTAAAAGAAGATGAGTTTAAAGGTTTGTTCAATGATGATAAACCACGGCCGTTTGTGAGTTTTACGCAGATAGATACCGATATGGAATTGATGATCCCTGATGAATATGTAACCAATATCCAAGAACGCTATAACTTATATACCGAGCTTTCTAAAATAGAAAACCAAACGCAATTAGATGCCTTCGCCAAAGAACTGCATGATCGTTTTGGTCCCGTCCCAAGGCAAGTTCGTGATTTATTAAGGACCGTAGAATTACAGTGGATCGGAAAAGAAATCGGATTGGAGAAAATCTCATGGAAGAAAGGCGTTTTGCGAGGCTATTTTATCTCAGATAAACAATCTAAATATTTTGAGACTGAAGCGTTTAGTAAAATCTTGGGTTTTGCACAGCAAAACCCAAGAAATGTAAATTTAAAAGAGGTTAAAAATACGCTTCGCATCGCCATAGAAAATATCAAAAATATTGATGATGCCATTTTTGCCTTAGAGCAAATGCGTGATCCGGTGGTGATTTAGGGTTTTTAATAATTGAATTAAACCTATTCTTTTAATGATGAATTACGTTGCCCCAAAATACCTTTAAAGCCAAACTATACAGTAAAAGCTATTATAAATTATTTAACGCTAAATGATTAAGTTTGTATATGTCTCCATTCAAATTAGATAGAACAAAGTTTAAAGGCCAAACATTTGAAGAAGCTGCCGATCATTCTGGATATTATCAATCATTAACATGGCAACAACGTTTGAAGGTAGCTAATTATTTGAACAGCATAGCGTACAATTACCCAGAAGATAGGCCACCAAGGCTAGACCGAACCAAATTTAAAGCTAGGGGCAGAGAATAAGATGAGTAATATTTTCAATCAAGATTTTAGAGATTTTTTGGAAGCTCTTAACGGAGCTGAAGTGAATTATATTTTGGTTGGCGGGTTTTCTGTTATCTTGCATGGTTATTCTAGAACTACTGGAGATATGGATATTTGGGTACGAAAAAGTGCAGAAAACTATCAAAAAATTAAAAAAGCATTTTTGAATTTCGGGATGCCCGTTTTTGATATGACCGAAGCAAACTTTTTGGGACATCCGAATTGGGATGTTTTTACTTTTGGCGTTCCCCCTTCGGCCATTGATATTATGGTTAAACTTAAAGGGCTAGAGTTTGAGGATTGTTTTTTAAAAGCGGTAGATTTTGAAGATGATGGACTTTTAATTAAGTGCATTCAATTTGATGATTTAATTAAAGCTAAAAATGCAACATCCAGGCCAAAAGATATCAATGATATTCAAAACCTTACTAAGAAAGCTAAGATATAGGCTAAAAAAAATCGGCAATATCACAAAGTACTGCCGATTCAAAAATTATATAAAGGCCATAAGCAAAATGCACAAAGCTAAAAACCTAAATCAAAGAATATTAGAAGCGTAGAATGCGTAATTAATTTCTGGCTTCTGCATAAACATCTAAAACTTATTCTACCGTTACAGATTTAGCCAAGTTTCTAGGTTGATCCACGTTACAACCCCTTAAAACCGCTATATGATAAGAAAGCAATTGTAATGGAATAGTAGCTATCAATGGTAAAAAAGCCTCATCTGTATATGGGATCTCTATAAAATAATCTGCCATTTTAACAACATCGGTATCACCTTCTGTAACTATGGCTATCACCACGCCTTTTCTGGCTTTAACCTCTTGTATGTTAGAGATTACTTTTTCATAAGATGAGTTTTTGGTAGCAATAACAATTACGGGCATTTCCTCATCAATCAAAGCGATTGGGCCATGTTTCATTTCAGCCGCCGGGTAACCCTCTGCGTGGATGTATGAAATTTCCTTTAGCTTTAAAGCACCCTCCAAAGCAACCGGAAAACCACTTCCCCTACCTAAGAATAACGCATTTCTAGAGTCTTTGAATTTCTCGGCAATTCCTAAAATATAGCTATCAGCTTGCAAAGCTTTTTCTACCAGCTCTGGTATTCTTTCCAATTCTGTTAGTAGAGAGATCAGTTTACTTTGTGATAGCGTACCCTTAGTTTCTGCCATGTAAAAGGCCATTAAGGTTAGGGCGGTAACTTGTGCAGTAAACGCTTTTGTAGAGGCTACACCAATCTCTGGGCCAGCATGGGTATAAATTCCAGCGTCAGACAACCTTGGTATAGATGCACCAACCACATTGCAAATCCCAAAAATAGTTGCACCTTTTTCTTTGGCCATTTCTATGGCTGCCATGGTATCTGCTGTTTCGCCAGATTGGGAAATAGCGATAACGATGTCTTTCTCTGTGATTATTGGGTTTCTATATCTAAATTCCGAAGCGTATTCTACCTCAACGGGTATCCTTGCGTATTCTTCAATTAGATATTCGCCCACCAAACCAGCATGCCATGATGTGCCACAAGCAACAATAATGATCCTTTGAGCATTTTTAAACTTTTCGGTATATTCCTTTATCCCGCCTAATTGTATCTTACCTTCCATAGGATAAATTCTCCCCCTCATACAATCGCGAATGGATCTTGGCTGCTCATATATTTCTTTGAGCATAAAGTGTTCGTAACCACCTTTTTCTAGCATCTCTAGCTTAATTTCCAGCTCCTGTACGTAAGGTGTTTTAATGGTATTGTCTATCGTTCTGATGGTAAGCTCGTCGGTTTTTAGATAGGCTATTTCATTATCGTTTAGATAAATTACGTTTTTTGTATATTCTACGATCGGGGTTGCATCAGAGGCAATAAAATATTCCTTTTTTCCAACACCTATTACTAAAGGGCTTCCTTTTCTTGCGGCAATGAGCATTTCTGGGTCTTCTTTGCTCATGATCACTATCGCATAAGCCCCGATAACTTCCTTTAGTGCCTCTCTAACCGCCTGTTGTAAACCTATGTTTGCTTTATTTTGTATATCCTCTATCAAATGGATCAAAACCTCTGTATCGGTATCGCTCTTGAAAACGTGGCCCCTTGCGATCAATTCTTCTTTTAAAGGCCCATAATTTTCTATGATCCCATTATGGATAATCGCTAATCTCTGGTTTCCAGACTCGTGGGGATGTGAGTTTCTGTCTGTTGGTGCGCCATGGGTGGCCCAGCGGGTATGCCCCATCCCAATTACTCCAGATTTATCTTGATCACCAATAAAGTTCTCTAAATCTTGAACTTTACCTGCTTTTTTATAAATGTTGAGATGAGAACCAGCGTCTAATAAGGCGATTCCTGCACTATCGTACCCACGATATTCTAAGCGCTGTAAACCTTTGATAACTATGGGATAAGCATCCCTAAAACCGATGTAGCCAACAATTCCACACATAAAAAAACTATATTTTGAAGATTTGCGCTAATCTACAAAATATAGTTTCAATTAAAATATATGATCTGTAATTTTACTTCTGCTCTGTGTAGTAAATTCTTAGTTTTACTTTAAAGTTAGGGGTATTAACGCCACCAACAACAGATCTGCCTAAATTGCTAAATACGTTTGCAGCTTTTGAAATTTCGTAATTACTAGAATTTGTTGCTATATAATCGTTAGGTGTTATAAAAGTTCCGTAATCTTTCGTTTTGCCGCTTATTAAATCTTGTATGTAACCTGTCATGTTAATTGCGTACTCCTTAGGTGCCGAGTTATAAAAACCACCTAAAGAAAAAGGAGGCGCAATAAACCTTGGATCAAATGGTGTTTCATCTGGGATAAAAGTTGGCCTTTCGGCAATATCATATTTGTATATCCTTAACCTATTTAAAGGATCGTAAGGGGTCTCTGTGCCAGAGATTACACTAAAAACCAATTCTGCTTTGTTGATTACGATATTTGTCCCAAGATTTTTTATTTGATTTAGGTATGGGAACTGAACTTTCAATTGGGTACCCGTTAAACCTTTTAAATAAAGTATATCACTATTTTTAGCGGTATTTTGGAGTTCGGTATTCACAACAGTCCCGCTTAAATCCCAATTTAAGGCCGTAACTGCATTGCCCACATTGCCCGTGATATTTAAACTTTTGCTAACCGTGTCCACAACGTTTGCAGAGGAGGTGTTTTTATAGAACAAATCTAATCTTGCGGCTCCAGCTGTATAGGTATCAAAAGAGAATAATCCACCATTATTTGTGGTTGTGTTCTTGTTAATAGATAAATACAATCCTTTAAAAAGTGCATTAAAAGCTTTGTTTGAAGATAAGGTTGCAGAATCTAAATTTATTATATTGTTGGTAATAAAGCTAGAATTTATCTTTATCCTAAGTTGAGGGGCAACTCTTTTAACGGTGTCTTTACCGGCAACAACAATATCCTGAATGGTTAAACTATCTTTATAGGCAGCCCCAAAGTTTTTAGTGGCCAGCAAAGTAGATTTGGTTATCCATGTTTTATTGTTGTAATAGGCCAGGGTGGGTTCTGCATATAAATTTTCATTCAATTGCCTTACTTCTACCGTATAATTGGTATTTGTGCTATCCCCATAAAATCCTTTGAATGGTAAAACCAAAACCGCAGAATCTAAAACTGGGCTGGTACCAAAATTTATACTACCGTTTGGAAGCGAGAAAGCCAAGGCCATACCTGCTGTAGTTGTACCAAATACGGGGTCTTTAAAATAACCTAAAACACTAACATTGGTCCCGTTTGCAACAACGCTGTCTTGCTTCAGTAATTTAGCAATAACGGTAGAGGTATCTATTAATTTAGAGTTGATGTCTATATTGGGGTCTATATCTAAGCCAATGGTTGAAGGATCTTTACATCCGCCCAAAATAAAAAGACCTACTAACATGGTTAATAAGCCTGTTTTGATAAATTTCATATAATTCTAAAAAAGCTTTAAGCAACTGATATTAATACATCAGACGCAATTTCTTGGTAAAAATTGTAATAATTTTCCAAATCTAATGTAGAATCATAATCTAAAAACGGTTTTTCTGATTTTTTAACATAGTTTAACACCTCTTCATCAATGGCATTATCGCCTAAAACAATAGCATCGGCGTAATTGATCGCTGCTTTATTAAGTGCCGGATGGGTGCCTTCTGTATAATCTTCCAAGTCTTTGCTTTCCATGCCTTTCATTAAAGCCTTTTTGGCAAAATCTGCCCCTAAATTACTATCGAAACTTCTATTATAAAGAGAATAAACAATTTTTGCTTCTTTAAAGGTAGGGTCGTCTTTATAGCTGGTTTTTAAATACGCCGGAATCAAAGAACTCATCCACCCATGGCAGTGAACCACATCTGGTGCCCAACCTAATTTTTTAACCGTCTCTAAAGCGCCTTTACAAAAGAAGATCGCCCTTTCATCATTATCCGCATAAAATTTGCCTTTATTATCATTAAAAACATACTTCCTGTGGAAATAATCTTCATTATCCAAGAAATATACCTGCATCCTTGCGGCAGGGATAGAAGCCACCTTAATGATCAAAGGATTATCGGTTTCATCAATGATAATGTTCATACCTGAGAGCCTAATTACTTCATGTAATCTGTTTCTTCTTTCATTGATGTTACCAAAGCGGGGCATAAGGATCCTTATCTCGAACCCTTTTTCTTGCATTGCTTGTGGTAATGTTCTTGTAATTTTAGAAATATTTGTTATTTCAAGAAATGGCGACATTTCATGCGTGATAAACAAAAGCTTGGTTTTTCCCATCTCCTAATCTGCGTTAAGTTTTTGTTAAGAAGTATTTTATGAAGTGCAAATATAAGTAATATATGGGATATTTTCAATTAGGCAACAAAATGCTTTGTATTTTAAAAACTAATTACACACATTTGCTGATTAAACCCTTCTATTTTTGAAAGTTTTTAAGACACAAATTCAGCTTGCCAATTATTTAAGCACTCTAAAAAAAGTGTCTAACAAAATGGGTTTGGTGCCCACTATGGGCGCTTTGCACCAAGGGCATTTATCTTTGATAAAAAAAAGCAAGCAACTTTGTGATCTTACCATTGCCAGTATATTTGTAAACCCTACCCAGTTTAACAATCTTGCCGATTTATTAAAATATCCCAAACCCATTGAACAAGATATAGCCATGCTTGAAGAAGCAGGGTGCGATGTTTTATTTAACCCCGAAGTGGCTGAGATTTATGAAAACCCTGATGAGGTTTGGGATTATGAGGTTGGCGGTTTAAACGCAATATTAGAAGGAGAATTTAGGCCGGGGCATTACATTGGCGTTACCCAGATAGTTTATAAGTTGTTTAATTTGGTTAAACCCGATGTTGCCTTTTTTGGGCAAAAAGATTATCAACAATACTTGGTGATAAAAGAAATGGCAAAAGATTTTAATTTGGATGTAGAAATTATTGCCTGCCCAATTGTACGCGAAAAAGACGGTCTGGCAATGAGTTCTAGAAACATCAGGCTCAACGCAGACGAGCGCAACAAAGCGTTAACCATCAACAGATCTTTGGCTTTTTTAAAAGAAAATTATCATGTATTGCCTTTGCCACAATTAGTTAACCATGCCTTGGGTTTTTATAAAGAAATACCCAATGTTAAGCTAGAATATCTTAAGATCTGTAAAAAAAACTCGCTTAAAGAAATAACCGAAGAAGAAGATAAGAAGGATGCGATTGCGCTTGTTGCTTGTTATGTTGGCGAAACCAGGCTAATAGATAATATGATGCTTTCTTAACAATACTATTAAAATCTATTTTTTAAATTTGCAGCATGATTATTGAAGTTTTAAAATCAAAAATTCATAGGGTTAAAGTAACTCAATCTGAGTTAAATTACGTGGGTAGCATTACCATTGATGAAGATTTGATAGATGCCGCAAACATGATCCCGAACGAGAAAGTGCAAGTGGTAAACAATAATAATGGTGCAAGATTTGAGACCTATATCATAAAAGGAGAACGCGGCAGCGGTACCATCTGTTTAAACGGATCTTGCGCAAGATTGGCGCAAATAGGAGATATTGTAATTATTGTGTCTTACGCCCACCTAGAAATAGAAGAGGCAAAAAAGTATAAGCCTGTTTTGGTTTTCCCCGATGAAAATAACCGTTTGATAAAATAAAATTGAGAGTAAGCCCGATAGCATTTTTAAAATACGCTTTTTTTTTGCTGTTGGGTTTGGCAATTACTTATTATCTTTTCAAAACCCAATACCATTCTAATTTTATTGCAGATTTAGGCAAAGCCGATAAAGATTGGATTTTATTAACCGCGATCACGGGTTTAATCCCTCATTTTTTTAGGGCCTTAAGGTGGAAACTCTTATTACAGCCCATCCAAAAAAAGCCAACATCAACTTTAAATGCTTTTAATGCCATTATGATTGGGTACTTGGCAAATTTGGCTTTACCAAGGGCGGGCGAATTGCTAAGGTGTGCATGGCTCTCAAAAAAAGAAGAAATTAGCACCATCTCATTAATTGGAACCGTTATTACCGAACGTATCATAGACCTATTGGTATTGGTGATCATGGTTTTGATCGGTTTGGGCTTGTATTTTGAAATTATCCTGCACTTTATAAAAGGTATAGATTTTAAAACTTTAATTCTTGCAAAGCTTTATCTTGCGGTAGCTTTAATAATTTTTTTAATGATGATGGCTTTTGTGGTTTTTAAGATATTTACATCACAAAATAAAATGGCTGTTAAAATCAAAGGTTTTTTGATGCAGTTGAAGGAGGGCTTGTTAAGCTTAAAAAGGATAAAAAGCCCCTATTTATTTGTTTTTTATACCATCGCTATTTGGTTCTTTTATATATTATCGTCTTACTGTGGCTTTAAAATGATGAATCAAACTGCCATGCTTAATTTTTCTGATGCTTTACTAACCGTTATTGCAGGCAGTTTTGGGATGATTGCCCCAATACAAGGCGGTATCGGCGCATTTCATTTTATGGTTTCGCAATGCTTGGTGTTTTTAAACATCAACGCTGGCGCAGCTTTAGTTTACGCCACTATTTTACACGCTATCCAAACCTTGGTGGTTATTGTTTTTGGTACATTAGCCTTGGTTATAGGGGTGGCTTATCAACCTCATAAAAAATTAAATGGTACAAAACCTTAACATCATCCAACAAAAGATATTTTTTTCTTTAAACGATTTTGAATCGCAGTTAGAAATTTGGAAAAAAGAAAAGCAACAGTTGGTTTTTACCAACGGATGCTTTGATATTATGCACTTAGGCCATGTAGATTATCTTTCTAAAGCCGCCGATCTGGGCACAAAATTAATTGTCGGCCTAAATTCTGATGCTTCTACAAAAAACCTAAAAGGGCCAACCAGGCCAATATGCAACCAGAAATCCAGGGCAGGGTTATTAGCAGCCCTTTTCTTTGTGGATGCCGTTATTTTATTTGATGAACAAACCCCAATAAACCTTATCTCCCGTATTTTACCCGATGTTTTGGTTAAGGGTGCAGATTATAACATAGACCAGATCGTTGGTGCAAAAGAAGTTTTGGCCAATGGTGGCGAAGTAAAAACCATTTCATTTTTAGAAGGCTACTCTACATCTTCTATAGAGCAAAAAATATTGAAGGCGCATCAATAATTTTCAATTTGCTATGCTTGCATAATATTTATTATATTTGAAAATTGAGTTGATTTAACCGCAGAGCACACAGAGGTTTTTTATAAAGAAATCAGCAGTTTTTTCTTTTTAAAGTCATGTTGATCCGCCAGTTGGCCGATCAACATGACGAAGCCGATACTTTTGAAGCTAGATAAGAAAGTGATTTTATGGTGATTTTAGTTTTCTAAATAAAATAAGTTTTACGTTAGGGATTGAAGCGGAATCCTTTTTTTGTTGTCCTGAGCGGAGCGGAAGGGTAACAGAAAAAGATATAGCGGAAAGCCCGACCCTTGCGAAGCTTGGGAAACGCCCATATATCTCTGATCAACTTAAAAATAAATAAAAAATATTCTGTTTGCACTTATAATTTAATACTATGGATTTCCAATTTTCTGAAGAACATTTGATGATACAACAGGCGGCAAGGGATTTTGCACAAACGGAATTAAAACCGGGCGTGATAGAACGGGATGAGCAGCAAAAATTTCCGGCAGAGCAGGTAAAAAAACTTGGGGAGTTGGGGTTTATGGGGATGATGGTAGATCCAAAATATAACGGTGCAGGTTTGGATGCCATTTCTTACGTTTTGGTAATGGAAGAACTTTCTAAAATAGACGCTTCGGCATCTGTGGTGGTTTCTGTAAACAATTCGTTGGTTTGTTATGGTTTAGAGGCTTATGCAAATGAGGCCCAAAAAGAGAAATATTTGAAACCGCTTGCCGCTGGTGAAAAGATCGGTGCATTTTGTCTTTCGGAGCCCGAGGCAGGTTCTGACGCTACCTCCCAACATACAACCGCCAAAGATATGGGCGATTATTACTTGCTGAACGGTACTAAAAATTGGATTACGAATGGAAATTCTGCCTCTACCTATTTAGTGATTGCACAAACGCACCCAGAAAAAGGCAGCCATGGCATTAATGCCTTGATCGTTGAAAAAGGGATGGAAGGCTTTACGGTTGGTGCCAAAGAAAATAAATTGGGAATTAGAGGTTCTGATACCCATTCTTTGATGTTTACAGATGTTAAAGTACCTAAAGAAAACAGGATCGGCGAGGATGGTTTCGGTTTTGCCTTTGCGATGAAAACTTTGGAAGGCGGTAGAATTGGCATAGCGGCACAAGCTTTGGGTATTGCATCGGGAGCTTTTGAGCTGGCCACACAATATTCTAAAGAGCGTAAAACTTTTGGCAAACCCATCTCAGAACATCAGGCAATCGCTTTTAAACTAGCAGATATGGCAACTGAGATTGAAGCCGCAAGATTATTGGTTTTAAAGGCTGCTTGGTTAAAAGACCAAGGTTTGCCTTATGCCCAAGCAAGTTCTATGGCAAAACTTTTTGCGTCTGAGGTGGCCATGAAAGCTACGGTAGAAGCCGTCCAAATCCATGGCGGGTACGGTTTTGTGAAAGAATACCATGTAGAGCGTTTGATGCGTGATGCAAAGATTACCCAAATTTATGAGGGAACATCTGAAATACAAAAGGTGGTAATTTCTAGGGAAATTTTGAGATAATTAAAAAGCTTGAAGCGGAAGTAGAAAAGCATAATTATAAAAATTTTTACTATGTACATATATAGGTACGTATTTAGTATCTTTGAAAGAGATATAAAGAAATGAAAACAGTAAGCGTAAGTGAATTTAGAAAAAGCATAAAAAATATGTTGAGATAGCCGGCGAAGAAAGATTGATTGTGAATAGGGGAGAAGGTAAAGCTTTTGTGGTGATTCCTATTGAAAGCTTAGAAGATGGAGGCTATAATCCAGATTTTGTTAAAAAGATTTTAGCTGCGGATATTTCTGCCAAAAATGGAAATACCACAAGAATAAATGATGTTGAAAATATATGGGCAGATATATTATAGACGTTGAGAAAGTAACTAAAAAACAATTAGCAGAGTTATATAAATCTGGCAATAAAGCCGATATAAACAAGGTTTAATCTATTTTTAAAGAGCTACAAGAGCACCCGAAAACGGGTGTCGGAAATCCTGAACAGCTCAAACATAAATTATCTGGTTATTGGTCGAGAAAAATTAACCTTAAAGATAGGTTAATCTATAAAATAGATGAGGTACGGATAATTGTCTTGATTTTGTCTTCAAAATGACATTATCTCGATAAATAAATAGTTTGTTAATTTATCCTAAATATTTTTCGATATTTAATAACGTTATATGTTTTAAACATCATTCAAAACTTCAAATGAAAATTACCGTCAGCTATTTATTCTTTGCCTTATCTACCATCGTTTTTCTTAATTCTTGCGATAAACCTTCTAAAAAATTAAAGCCCGGGATTTGGCGAGGGGCTTTAATTACAGAGTCTGGTGCAGAAATCCCTTTTAATTTTGATGTGGTGGATAGCGCAAACAAATATTATATAGAAATCATCAACAGTACCGATAGGTTTAAAGTGGATGAAATTACTCATGTTGGTGATTCGATACATATACAAATGCCGCTATTTGATTCTGAAATTAACGGCACCTTGATAGATGGCAAAATTGATGGCACTTGGACAAAACACTTGGCCAACAAAGATACCCAAATGACTTTTTATGCCCAGGCAGATGCACCTTGGAGAATAAAGGAAAAAGCTGGCGCACCAACTGTAGATGTTTCTGGGAGATGGGAAACCACTTTTACGAGTGTAAACACAGCCGATACTACAAAATCTGATACCACAATAGCGGTTGGCGAATTTGTACAAAATCAATCGAAAGTTACGGGTACGTTTTTAACATCTACGGGAGATTACAGGTATTTAGAAGGCATGGTTGAGGATAATAAATTGGTGCTTTCTACTTTTGATGGTTCACATGCTTTTTTATTTACGGCTACAATAAATCCGGATAGCACCATGACGGATGGTAAGTTTTATTCGGGTTTTTCTTCTGTTGATGATTTTACGGCAAAAAGAAACGAAAAAGCAAAATTGCCAGATGCTTACAGCTTAACTTTCTTAAAAGATAGCACCAAACAAATAGCCTTTACTTTTCCAAATTTAGAGAAAAAGCAAATTTCTTTAAGCGATGCAAGGTTTAAAGGTAAAGTGGTAATTTTACAGATGTTGGGTTCGTGGTGCCCTAATTGTATGGATGAAACTGCTTTTTTAAGTAATTTTTACGATAAATACCATAGCAAAGGAGTAGAGGTTTTGGGTTTGGCCTATGAGCGAACAAAAGATTTTGAAAAATCTAAAGTCAACCTAGAAAGGCTTAAGAAACGGTTTAATGTTAATTACGATATTTTGGTAACCGGCTTTACCAATGAAAAAGGAGAGGCCGCAAAAAGTTTACCCATGCTTAATAGCGTAATGGCTTTCCCCACCATGATCATCATTGATAAGAAAGGAAAAGTAAGAAAAATACATACTGGTTTTAGCGGCCCGGGTACGGGCAACCATTACGTAGAATTTGTGAACGAGTTTGATAAATTGATAGACGATTTATTGGCCGAATAATGTTTTACCTAAAAAGATGTTGTTTCCTTTTTATTGTTTTAGCCCTTTTTTCTTGCAAAAATAAATCATCAAATTTATTAGGCGATAAAATTAAAGTAGCCATTAATCTAGATTCTACGGCCTTGGTTTTCTCAAATATCGATGAGTATATTTTAAAAGATTTATCGGCCGATAGTTTAGCAGATTCTGTTTGGGCACAAACCATTGCGGTATATCCAAAAGCTACAAACGATGACCTACAAGATCTGCAAAAATCAATTAAAGGGAAATATTCCATAATTGATAGTAACATCGTGTTTACACCAGATTCTTCCTTTAAAAAAGGCAAAACTTATTTAGTGGAACTCTATTTGCAGAAACCAAGCGGAGACATTGCCGAGAACATAAAAAGCAATAGCTCTTTGTTTAACAACAATACCATTCAAAAAACAATTCAGTTTTAAAAGATAAAAACAATTTGGCTTTATCAGACCCTTTAGCAGAAAGAATGCGCCCCAAAAGTTTGGCGCAATATACCGGGCAGCAACATTTAGTTGGCGAAGGTGCCGTTTTGCGCAAAGCGATTGAAAACGGGCATATCCCATCCATGATTTTTTGGGGCCCGCCAGGGGTTGGTAAAACTACTTTGGCTTTTATCATTTCACAGAATTTAGACCGCCCGTTTTTTTCTTTAAGTGCGATAAATTCTGGTGTTAAAGAGGTGAGGGAGATGATCGAGAAAGCTGCCCATTATAAAAAAGGCGGAATTGTCCCTATTCTTTTTATCGATGAGATCCATCGTTTTTCAAAATCTCAGCAAGATTCTTTACTGGGTGCTGTAGAACGAGGCTTAATCATTTTGATCGGCGCAACTACAGAAAATCCATCTTTTGAGGTTATTTCTGCTTTGCTATCGCGATGCCAGGTTTATGTACTTAAAAATTTGACAGAAGAGGAGTTGATATCGCTTTTAAATAACGCCATTTCTGGGGATGAGACCCTCCAACAAAAAAAAATCGAATTAAAAGAAACCGAAGCTCTGATCAGGCTTTCTGGTGGCGACGGGCGCAAGCTTTTAAATATTTTTGAACTTTTGGTAAATGCTGCAAACAGTGATAAGGTTACCATCACCAATGATTTTGTTTTGAGCCACATTCAGCAGAATATGGCGCTGTACGATAAAACCGGCGAACAACATTATGATATTATTTCTGCGTTCATCAAATCTATCCGCGGCAGCGATCCAAATGGTGCCGTTTATTGGTTGGCAAGAATGATCGAAGGAGGCGAAGACCCCAAATTTATTGCCCGTAGGTTATTGATCTTGGCTTCAGAAGATATTGGAAACGCAAATCCTAATGCGCTTTTGTTGGCAAATAATTGTTTCCAAGCGGTTAATGTAATCGGTTGGCCCGAGTCTAGGATCATACTTTCACAAGCGGTAACTTATTTGGCTTCATCGGCGAAAAGCAATGCTGCTTATGAAGCGATAGGAAAAGCGCAATCTTTAGTAAAACAAACCGGCGATTTACCGGTGCCGCTTCATTTAAGAAATGCACCAACCAAGCTGATGAAGAATATGGATTATGGGAAAGATTACAAATATGCCCACGCTTTTAAAGATAATTTTACCGATCAAGAATTTTTACCAGAGCAATTGAGCGGTACAAAACTTTATGACCCACAAAATAATACCGCCGAAAATAAAATCAGGGAAACCTTGAAGAGGTTATGGGCTAAATATGGTTACTAGGTTTTTGAACACAGGGTTAACGGAGATTTTACACAGAGGCCAGTAAATTTGTTAATTTTTAACCATGGAGAGCGCAAAGTTCACAGAGCTGGGCTATAAACCTTGAAAATACTAGGATCTTGAATAATATGATTAAGGAAATTTATAAATGAAAAGAAAAATAAACCTTTTACCCATTATAGTTTTCGCTTTAATATTGGTAATATTAAATTGGTATGTTACTAACGGATTGCTAATATTGTTTCCAGATACCATTTTCCAAACCGTTTTCTCGGCTATGCTTTTATTAATAGCAGTTTCATTTGTTGTAGCAATTCTACGCATACCAAGCTTCGGAATGGATGTTTTCTTTAAGATTGCCACGCATTCTTTTATCATCATTTTTGTTGCCGAAATAGTTGCCGCATTAATATTATTTATTGGAGATATTACTAGAATAATTTTGGCTTTTTTAGGGAATCATTCTTCAGTTGGTTATTTGCCAACACGGATAGTTACCTTCTCTATAATTGCATTTATAGCTTTTATCATTGTTATCCTGATTTTTATTGATGGAATAGTAAGGGGAAAATACGCTTACCGGGTAATTAAGAAAACTTTATTTTTTGATGATTTACCAGCAGCTTTTGATGGTTTTACCATTACCCAAATTTCTGATGTCCATTCTGGAAGTTTCGATAATAAAAAGGCAGTACAAAAAGGAATTGATCTAATAAATGCCCAAAAATCTGATCTATTTGTTTTTACCGGCGATTTGGTAAATAATAAAGCAGATGAAATAATTCCTTGGATTGCATTGTTTAAGCAGATAAAAGCAGATTATGGCAAGTTTTCGATTTTAGGAAACCATGATTATGGCGATTATATTAAATGGAATAGCGAGGTTGAAAAAAGGGAAAATCTCCAAAATCTTAAAAAGCATCATCAAGAAATAGGTTTTAGATTGTTATTGGATGAGCATATCGATATCGAAAAAGAACAACAGAAAATAATATTGGCCGGCGTAGAAAACTGGGGGGTTGGTTTTGGCGAAAGAGGAGATTTGAATAAAGCATTGACAGGAACAAATAAAGCTGATTTTAAAATTTTATTATCTCACGATCCATCACATTTTGATGCCCAAATAAAAATACATCCTTCTAAAATAAACCTCACTTTGAGCGGGCATACCCACGGTATGCAGTTTGGGATTGAAGTTTTTGGCATTAAATGGAGCCCTGTAAAATATCGTTACAAGCATTGGGCTGGTTTAAAGGAAGAATTTGGAAGGTATTTATACATTAACCGCGGCTTTGGTTTTTTGGGTTTTTCTGGTAGGATCGGTATTTGGCCAGAGATTACCGTAATTGAGTTGAAGCGTAAATAATTATTTTAACCGTAGATTTTTAATTGCTGAGAACACAAGGTTTATAGCGCAATAAAAAACCATACGATCCTACAATCATATTCTAGGTAATTTTAATCATAATTAAATAGAGGGAGTACTACTGTCAACCTGAGCGAAGTTGAAGGTTAACCGCAGAAGACGCAAAGCGCACAGAGCAGCGTGGTAGAAAACCCAACAATCTTGAAATCATGATCTAGACAATTTTTAACCGCGGAGGACGCAAAGTCCACAGAGCAATGTGGTAGAGAAATCAAGAAAATCCTTAAATCAAGAAAATCATGGTTCAGACAGTTTTATTCATCCTCGTTTTTCTAAAACAGCTAATGCCATTCTTATTTTATGATAAGGAACGGTTTCTTTCAAATGCTCAAATATTGGTTTCATTATTTTGGTATCGCCCACTATTTTAACTGCTTCCTTAACGCTATTGATCTCGTCTTCGTTTACATATTTTGATAAACTATCCACCTGTCCGCTTAAATATAATTGCGCAATATGCGAGTAAACGGTGGTCTCGGCCAAGTTTCTTATTGCCGCAATTTCTTCGATACTGATGTTTTGCCTCAACATCTTTAGGGTTTCTTGATAGGTACTTTTGGTATCATGGCTAGAAGAAAAACCTTGGATAACATTTAAAAAAGCATCGCCGTATTTAAAAAGTTTATGCTCGCCAACCCCAGAAATAGACAATAGTTCTTCTGCTGTACTTGGTTTTTCCCTTACCATTTCATCTAAAGTAGCATCAGAGAAAATTACATAGGCAGGTACATTCTCATCCTCGGCAAAAATTCTCCTTACCTTTCTCAAGTGGTTAAATAATGCTTCATAATCGCTCACAATTTTTGGTTGCCTGTTTCTTTGGGCTTTTTCTATTGGTTTAATCGAGTTTAAAACGGTTAATTCAATTTTTTTCTTTCCAAATAAAATATCTTTACCAGATGGGGTGATTTTTAGCGCAAAGTTTTCATCATAAGCCATTTCTAAAATCCCCAGATTGAGCATTTGCATCAGGTAACGTTGCCAATCAAAAGCTGGGATTTCTGCCCCGGCACCATGTGTTTTTATTTTATCGTATCCTGCAGAAATAATTTCTTGCCTTTTGCTACCTCTCAAAATATCAACAAGCATACTTAGCCCCTCTTTTTCCCCTGTCCTAGCAGCGGCAGAAAGTGCTTTTTGTACCGTAACGGTTCCATCAAAATGCTGGCGGGGGTCTCTGCAAACATCACAATTGCCGCAATTTTGGTCTGGGCTTTCAGAAAAATAATTCAGTAATATCTTTCTTCTGCAACTATCTGCCTCGGCATACTGCTGCATCCGTTTTAGCTTTTCTAAATTTACCTCGGCCATATTTCCCTCACCGGCAAACTTGTTTAGTAGCTGCAAATCGGCGTAATTGTAATAAAGTATGGTTTCGGAGGGCAAGCCATCCCTGCCCGCTCGGCCAATTTCTTGGTAATAGCCCTCAATATTTTTGGGTAAATTATAATGGATAACCCACCTCACGTTAGATTTATCTATCCCCATCCCAAAAGCAATAGTAGCGCAAACCACTTGCAAATCATCGTTAATAAACCTTTCTTGTACAGAAGAACGGGCAGCGGCATCCATTCCGGCATGGTAAAACATGGCGTTTATGCCGTTGTTTTGCAAAGCCTCGTAAGCCTCTTCACATTTTTTCCTGCTCAAACAATAAATAAT
The DNA here is from genome assembly GCF_016623585.1 of Pedobacter segetis. GTDB lineage: Bacteria > Bacteroidota > Bacteroidia > Sphingobacteriales > Sphingobacteriaceae > Pseudopedobacter > Pseudopedobacter segetis. The sequence goes on along the minus strand of NZ_JAEHFY010000005.1, from coordinate 75,878 downwards.
GCCACTTTGGTTTTTGCGCTGTTGTATAAAAGCTATAATTTCATTTATTTTTTCTTTTGGCTTTACGCCGATTTTGACTTCTAAGCTTAAATTCTTACGATCAAAAGAAGTGATGAAAACTTGGGGTTTTTTTAATTTGAGTTGCTTAATAATATCTCTCCGCGTAAGCTTATCGGCGGTAGCGGTTAAAGCAATAAAAGGGATGTTAGGATAACGTTCCCTCAAGAAACCCATTTGCGTATATTCTGGCCTAAAATCATGCCCCCAAGCCGAAACACAATGTGCTTCATCAATCGCAAAAAGACTTATTTTACAGGTCTTGGTAATTATTTCTGTATCAGAAAGCAGTTTTTCTGGCGAAATATAAAGCAGCTTTATTTCTCCATGATGGCAGGCATTCAATATTGCTTGTTGCTCTTCAAAACTTTGCGAACTATTGTAAAAAGCAGAAGAAATTCCGTTGCCTCTCAAAGCATCTACTTGGTCTTTCATCAAAGAAATGAGCGGGGAAACAACAATTGCAGTACCCGGTAAAAGCAAAGCAGGGATCTGGAAACATAAAGATTTTCCTCCTCCCGTGGGCATTAAAACCAAAGCATCTGCAGCACTTAAAATCTTTTCAATAATTTCTTCTTGTTGTGGGCGAAAAGTTTCGTAACCAAAATATTTTTTTAGGAGTTGGTTTGGGGAGAGCATTTGTTTAAAGCGATTTTAACTCTTGATTGATGAAATCTACCAATTGCTCTTTTTTAGGTAATTGTAGTAAATATTGACTTACAAATAATTCTTTATCAGAATCTGCTACCGCATATTCTACTAACGTTTTATTTTGCGAGGTTACCAGTAACAACCCAACAGGCGGATTATCTGTTGGCTGCATCATATTTTTCTTATAAAACTGTAGATATGTTTTTAATTGGCCAATATGCTCGTGATTTGCTTTTTCTGTTTTTAGTTCTACAATGATATGGCATTTTAAAATCCTGTGATAAAATACTAAATCAATAAAAAAATACTCATCCCCAATCAATATTCTCTTTTGTCTAGCCCCAAAACAAAACCCATTTCCTAATTCTAAAATAAATTTTTGTAAATGATGTAAAAGTGCTTGTTCCAGTTCTGTTTCTTCTATTAAATGAGTTTGGTTTAGGTTTAAAAAGTCGAAAAAATAATGAGACTTTAAAATATCAGTGGTATTAGTTGGCTCAATTTTGTTTTTTAGTTGTTCAAAAGCCTCTAAACTGTCTTTGGTTAACCCTAGCCTTTCATAAGTTAGTGTATTTATTTGTCTTTGTAATTCTCTTACGGATGGAGTTGTTTTTAAAACGAGTAGTTCAAAAAACCGTCTTTTCGTTGCATCTTCTATCCTAATTATTTCTACAAAGTGTGTAAATGAGGTTGTGATTAGCAGGTTGTACAAATAACTATCATCTTGATTTTTCAATTCGTCAGTCAGCGACTGACGAATTATAAGTGATTGATTATTATTGATTTGTAATTCGTCAGTCAGCGGCTGACGAATTGAGGAGGGTAAAATTTCTTTGTTGTTTTGTAAAGCGATTTTTAATAGTAAAGGATAGCAAATATAAAACTGCCTACATATTTTCAAGTTTGTTTCTGCCAAACTTTTAAGGTCTATTTTCTTGGCAATGGCAGGCAAAATCTTACTTCCATACTCTGCCCCGTCTTCTCCCTTTTGTTCAAATTCAAAAATATAATAACCTACCATCCAATTTCTCAAAGTAAGGTTGAGGTTTATGGCTTTTACAGTATTTGATTGGAAACGCTGTGAGGTATCTTTGATGGAGTTTATTAGTTTTTCAAATTTCATTAATTGATAAATAATAGATAACCGAAAATAAATAATCAGAGGTTGTTTAGTTATTCAAACTCTTTCTCTCTAAATAAGATTGCAGAATGATTACGGCAGCAACGGTATCAACCAAATCCTTGTTTTGCCTTGCCGACTTTTTTAAACCACTTTGTGCAATTGCGGCATTTGCCATTTTAGAGGTAAAGCGTTCATCCATCAAATAAATAGGGATTTCTGGAAAGCTCTTTTTCAAAATCGTTACAAATCCTTTTACGTTTTGTGCAGTTTCAGAAGGCGTTCCGTCCGTTTGAAAAGGTTGGCCCACAACAAAAGATTCTACCTGTTCTGATAATAAATATTTTTTTATGAAATCTACCGTATCTTTTGGATGAATGGTGGTTAAACCTGTTGCAAATAACTGTAATGGATCGGTAACGGCAATTCCCGTTCTTTTGTTCCCATAATCAAAACACATGATCCTTGGCATATCTCGTTTTTGTACAAAGTTATAAATTATGTTTACAACATAATTTTTGATTTGGTGCAATAGCGAATAACTGAACAATTTTGTAAATTGCCAGACTATTAAAGAAGAATAGCATGATAGCAACATTGGATATAAAAGTGACAAAAGCGGCAACTTCAAAATTGCCGGGGATAGATGTAGAGAATTTACCTTTCGGAAAAACATTTACCGATCATATGCTTACCGCAGATTATGCAGATGGCGAATGGAGGAATTTTGAGATTTTGCCTTTCGGCGATATTGCATTTAGTCCGGCGATTTCGGCGCTACATTATGGGCAAACTTTTTTTGAAGGATTAAAAGCCTATCGCCATGCAGATGGTAAAATAACTGTTTTTCGTCCCGATCAAAATGCGGCCCGTTTCAATAAATCGGCAGAAAGGATGTGTATGCCAACCCTGCCAGAAGAATTATTTATCGAAAGTATTTTGGCCTTGGTAAAAGTGGACAAGGATTGGGTACCAAGCAAAGAAAATTACACGCTATATATCCGTCCGTTTATGTTTGCCACCGATCCATTTTTAGGCGTGGCACCATCAACAACCTATAAATTTATGGTGTTGTTGGGCCCAACTGGCCCATATTTTTCTAAAAACTTAAAAGTAAAAATAGAAACCGGATATACCAGGGCAGCAGAAGGTGGTTACGGTTACGCAAAAGCAGCAGGTAATTACGGCGGATCTTTACTGCCAGCAAAAAGAGCAGCAGAACAAGGGTTTGATCAATTAATTTGGACAGATGCCCAAAACCATGAATATATTGAAGAAATGGGTGCTGCAAATGCCATGTTTGTTATAGATGGAAAGTTAATTACCCCTTTAACCCGTGATACAATTTTAGATGGGGTTACCAGAAAAAGCATCATAGAGTTGGCCAAAGATTTTGGGATGCAGGTAGAAGAAAGAAGAGTTTCTGTAGAGGAAGTTTTAAAGGCCATAGATAGCGGAACTTGTACAGATGCTTTTGGTGCAGGAACCGCCGCAACAATTGCCCAAGTTGCAGAAATTGTGCATGAAGATAAAACCTATACTTTACCAAACCCAGCAGAAAGCGTTTTCGCCAATAAAATGAGAAAAGCTTTAGATGATATTAAGTTTGGTAGAGTAGAAGATTTAAAAGGTTGGAATTATATGGTTTAGATTTAAAATCTAAATTCTTATTGTGTGGTTGTGTAAATATTTCGCTGTTTATTATGCTCAATAAATATTTTTTAAAAAGATTCAAATAATAAAATACCCAAAGGTTTTGAACTCCAAACCTTTGGGTTATAAAACTAAAATTCAATTTTAGCATTCAAATACTAAGCTACCTTTCTGCCTAGAATCACAATATCGTTTACCACAACCTGTGTAATGTAACGTTTTATACCATCCTTATCATCATAAGTATTGGTTACCAAGCGCCCTTCTATGGCCACCTCGCTTCCTTTGTTTAAATATTTGGAAGCAAACTCTGCTTGGCTTCCCCATAGTACCAATTGGTGCCATTGTGTTTCCTCTACTTTTTCTCCCTTTTGGTTTTTGTAAGCATCTTTTGTTGCTAAATTTACTTTTGCCACGATTTTGCCTTTTGCGTATTCTTTCACTTCTGGTGCTGCACCTAAGAAACCCATTAACCTTACGCTGTTTTTTAAATTTGTCATTGTCTTAAAAATTAAATTGTATATACTTGTTAACGAACAGCTAACCACCATGGCTAACCGACAGAACAAAGGTGGGGATAGTGCAGAAACTTAGTCGGATGTTAAACATTTATATCCGTATATAAACGGATAATACGGTTTGGGGTTTAATGCTGAGTTGAGTAAATATATTGGTTACCACTAATACTTACCGACAAAATCGCTCGACGGAACTTGAAAATTTATTTTGTTTTTTAGTAACTTATAAGTTACCTTTGATTAATGAAAGTCAGGGAAGTTATAGCTTATAAAAATTATTTTGAAAGTTTCTTGAAATCTCAACCTCAAAAGGTTCAAGACAAAATTTTCAAGATAATCGAAGCTATTGAGACTCTGGAAAGAGTTCCTTCAAACTATCTTAAATTTTTGGTAGGAACGAATGGACTTTATGAAGCAAGAATTCAATTAGGTTCTAATATTTGGCGTGTGTTCTGTTTTTTCGATAATGACAAGCTTGTTATTTTGCTGAACGGCTTTCAGAAGAAAACGCAGAAGACTCCGAAGAATGAAATTGAAAAAGCTCTTAAATTAATGACTGAATATCACGACCAAAAAGGAAGAAGAAATGGAAACTAAAAGCTGGAAAAAAATCAAGAACGACATTTACGGAATTAAGGGAACCGACCGAAGAGACGAATTAGAAAGAGATTTTGAAAGTTTCAAAATTGGTTTGCTTTTGCGCAAAGCAAGGGAAGACAAACATTTAACACAATCCGAACTGGCTGAACTTGTTAGCCGGAAACGTGAATATATTTCTAGAATTGAAAATAATGGAAGCAATCTGACCCTAAAAACTCTGTTTGACATCGTTGAAAAAGGCCTGGGCGGAAAGGTCAACATTTCAATAGAACTCTAGAAAAAAAAGTACTAGTGGTAACCACAAATTTGTATTATAATGGCTGAACTGCTTTACGTTATTTCATCGCAATTAATAAGTTTATACGGGCAGACAAGTTTTTGCTTTCTAAGCCATTACAACACAAATTCGCAAACCGTTATTCAGAATACCTCTACAATTAACTTGCTTTAAAAAGAATACAAATTTATGAAAATATTGACTTGGAACTGTAACGGAGCTTTTCGAAAAAAAATTAGAATACCTTCAAGCTTTCGATGCTGACATTATTATAATCCAAGAATACGAAAATCCACTAGTAGCAAAAGATATAAAGTATAAGCAATGGGCAAAAAATTATCTCTGGACGGGTGAGAATAATAATAAAGGACTTGGAATTTTTGCAACTGAGAAAATTAAAATTGAAAACCTAAAATGGGAAGCAAACAGATTAAAATATTTTATTGCTTGCAAAGTAAATAATGATTTCAGCTTAATTGGCACTTGGTGCTATGGAGCAAACTTACCTGCTTTTTGTTATATCGGACAACTTTGGAAGTATTTACAGGTACACAAGGCAAAGCTTGATAAGTGTGTTATTGCCGGGGACTTTAATAGCAACGTGATTTGGGACAGACGGGACAGATGGTGGAACCACAGTGATGTTGTGAGAGAACTTAAAGAATTAAAAATCGAAAGTATTTATCATAGATACTACAAAAAAGAAGAGCCGGGAAAAGAACTTCAACCAACATTTTTTTTGCACAGAAATTTTGTAAAGGCTTATCATTTAGATTACATTTTTGCTAGCAGCGAATTAATTAATTCCCTCAAACAAATATCTATTGGAAAGCATGATAAATGGATCGTTAAAAGTGACCATATGCCTGTATTTTACGAGTTGTAATTTAAGAAATACAAAGCCTCTATTAACAACTGAATACAATAATTGCGTCTGTTGTAAGTAATAAAATGCAAAAGAGATGGCTAAGAATAAACTATTCACCAACAAAAAAAGCGTCGTGAAAATTAATTTTCACGACGCTTTTTTGGCATTCAGCTTTACGCTTATCGCTTTATTCGATCACACTCACTTTAATCATATTCGTTTTTCCTTTTTTCTCTATAGGGATGGCGGCGGTATTGATCACTACATCGCCAGATTCTACTATTTTTTCGGCTTTTAAAACTTTATTTACTTCGCTGATGGTTTTATCGGTACTGTCAAATTTATCATAATAGAAACCTTTAACGCCCCATAATAAACTTAAAGTGTTCAATAAATTATGGTTAGAAGTAAAGATATAAGTACCTGCTTTTGGTCTGTGGCTACAGATCTGGAAAGCGGTGTAACCAGAGGAAGTCATGGAAACGATACCCGCGGCATTGGTTTTCTCTGCTAAAAACACTGCCGAACTACAAACCGCATCTGCCATGTAAGTGGCAGAAGTTTCATCTAACTGTTTCTCTTTGTTGTATGGGTAAGAAGTATCTTCAACATGCTTAACGATCTTGCTCATCGTTTCAATAACTATCAGTGGAAACTCGCCAACAGATGTTTCTCCGCTAAGCATCACGGCATCTGCACCGTCTAAAACCGAGTTGGCAACATCATTTACCTCTGCCCTTGTTGGGCGTGGCGTAGTGATCATACTCTCTAGCATCTGTGTGGCCACAATTACTGGTTTAGAAGCGATATTACACTTTTTTGCGATCATTTTTTGTAAAACCGGCACTTCTTCTAAAGGCATCTCAACACCCAAATCACCACGGGCAACCATCACACCGTCGGTTACTTCTATAATAGCATCAATGTTTTCAATGGCCTCTGGTTTTTCTATCTTTGCGATAACTCTAGCAGATCTTCCGCTTCTGCTGATGATCCTTTTTAAATCGATGATATCTTCTGCTGTACGTACAAAAGAAAGCCCTATCCATTCAACATCGTTTTCTAAAGCAAACTCCAAATTGCTCAAATCTTCTTCTGTTAAAGATGGGATAGAAACCTTGGTGTTTGGTAAATTAACGCCTTTACGGCTGGTTAAAACACCACCATGTACTACTTCACAAATAACGGTCTCTTTTCTATCGGTAGAAATAACCTTTAGCTGCAATTTGCCATCATCTAAAAGAATGATCTCGCCCGCTTTAACATCTTGGGGGAAAGTATCATAAGTCATGTAAATTTGGTTGTCATCGCCAATACATTCTTTAGTGGTAAACTTAATCTGGTTCCCGTTTATTAAATTGATGCCGCCGTCTTTTACCAAACCGATCCTTATTTTAGGGCCCTGCAAATCTGCCAATATCCCAACGTTGGTTTTATATTTTTTATTGATCTCTCTTATGGTATCTATTACTTTTTGGTGGTCTTCTACTTTTCCATGAGAGAAATTTAAACGGCAAACATCCACGCCCGCTTTGATCATGGATAATAAAACATCTTTATTTGACGAGGCTGGGCCAAGCGTTGCCACTATCTTGGTCTTTTTTTGGATAATTTTCATATATTTTTAATGCTTTTGGTCTATATTTTTAAGAAAAATCGGTTTCTTAACTTTCAAAAGTAGTGTATTTTTAACACTAACTCAAATATCATTTAAAAAATCAAATTTTCCTTCGATTTTAATTTACTTGGGTCAATATCTATAACCACCTGTATCTCATTAACTAACCTTAACCGTGAAATCAATAAGTCAAGGTCTTCTTCATCAATAAATTCTTTTATTAAGATAAAATAATCGGTTTCCTTCATCTCGGGGATCAAATATCCTTCATTCCCTTTGTTTGCTATCAGATAAAACTCACATTCTGTGCCTTCTGGGCAATATAAATATTTGGAAAAATACTTTACAGGAGCATTTTTAAAAGCTAAAGTAAGGTCTTCATCTTTTCTAAACGCTGTTTCGGTATATTTATTGATTGCGTAACATAGCCTGTAATCCTTCAATTGAGACGTTATGGCCAATAAAATAAAATTGAAATCAAGTTCTAGCTTTAAAAATTTTTTAATCAAGATAATAAAGTTTAATTTCGGTGATTAAAACCAGTTAAAAACATTTGTTACACGCTGCAAAATTAGAGCAAAAACAAAAAGGTTTGATATTTAATAGAATTTATTTTTCTTTGCACAGAATTTTTAACCCTTAATTATAAGTATTATGTCTGATATCGCTTCAAGAGTAAAAGCAATTATCGTTGAAAAACTAGGTGTAGACGAAGGTGAAGTAACACCAGAAGCGTCTTTCACAAACGATCTAGGTGCTGACTCGTTAGACACCGTTGAGTTGATCATGGAATTTGAGAAAGAATTTAATGTGGCTATCCCAGATGATCAAGCAGAAACCATCAGCACTGTTGGCCAAGCTATCTCATATTTGGAAAAAAACGTAAAGTAATTATTGCTTAATTGAATAAATGGAGCTTAAAAGAGTTGTTGTTACAGGATTAGGGGCGCTTACTCCCATAGGTAAAACTGTTCCAGAATATTGGAACGGTTTGATTAATGGGGTAAGCGGAGCCGCTCCCATGACACGTTTTGATACAGAAAAATTCAAGACTAAGTTTGCCTGCGAGGTTAAAGACTTTGTTGCCGAAGATTATTTGGATAAAAAAGAAGCTCGAAAACTAGACCCATTTGTTCAATACGCTTTGGTTGCTACCGAAGAAGCCGTTAAAGATGCCGGTTTAGATTTCACTAAATTAAATACCAATAGAATTGGTGTGATTTGGGGAGCTGGAATCGGCGGGCTAAAAACATTTTTGGATGAGATCATGAGTTTTGCCAAGGGAGACGGAACACCAAGGCTCAATCCGTTCTTTATCCCAAAAATGATCATTGACATTGCTCCGGGACATATTTCTATGAAGTATGGTTTACGTGGGCCAAATTTTTCTTGCGTTTCTGCCTGCGCATCATCTACCAATGCTTTGATAGACGCTTTTACCTATATTAGAATGGGCAGAGCAGATATGATCGTTTCTGGCGGTTCAGAAGCGATATTAAACGAAGCTGGGATTGGCGGTTTTAATGCCATGCATGCCTTATCTACCAGAAATGACGACCCTAAGACAGCTTCCCGCCCTTTTGATAAAGACAGGGATGGCTTTGTTGCAGGTGAGGGTGCAGGTACAATTATTTTGGAAGAGCTAGAACACGCAAAAGCCCGTGGAGCAAAAATTTATGCAGAAATTGTGGGCGGAGGCATGAGTGCCGATGCAAACCATATTACCGCACCTCACCCAGAAGGGTTAGGCGCTAAACTGGTAATGCAGTCTGCCTTGGATGATGCAGAAATGACCACCGCAGATATAGATTATATCAATGTACATGGCACTTCTACGCCTTTGGGCGATATTAGCGAAACCATGGCCATTGGTGCGCTGTTTGGCGAGGATGCTTATAAACTGAACATCAGCTCTACAAAATCCATGACGGGGCATTTATTGGGTGCCGCAGGTGCAATTGAATCCATTGCTTGCATACTTGCTATAAAAAATGGAATTGTTCCCCCAACAATCAACCATTTTACGGATGATCCTTCTTTTGATGCAAAATTGAATTTTACTTTTAATAAAGCTCAAAAAAGAGAAATAAATGCCGCTCTTTCAAATACGTTTGGGTTTGGCGGGCATAACGCATCTGTGATTTTTAAGAAATACAAAGAATAGTTTATCCTCAATAAGCCTCTTTTTTTAATATTTAATATTTTATATTTAATTGGTTGATTTGCTTAAGTGGCTCTTTTTTTAAGCCAGTTTGATAAATATTTTTATAAATTGAATATTATATTTTTTAATTCAGTTTTTTGCTTTCGGCTTTAAGCCTTAAGCTTTGCTATAATGCCTTTATCAAAGATCTATAAGCTCCATATATCTCCTGATCGTAAATACGTGAAGGCACTCAAAAACATATTGGGTTTTGTACCTGGTAATCTATCCTTGTACAAAATGGCTTTTAGGCATAAATCTTCTGCTTTAACTTTAAAGAACGGCTCTAAAAACAATAATGAAAGGTTAGAATTTTTAGGAGATGCCGTGTTAGGTTCTGTAATTGCCGAAGTACTTTTTAAGCTTTATCCTTATAAAGACGAAGGTTTTTTAACCGAAATGAGGTCTAAAATTGTTAGGAGGGCAAACCTGAACCAGTTAGGCAGAAAGCTAGGCTTTGATCAACTGATAGAATTTGATGTTAAAGCCATTAATGTTAGTGCCAAATACAGCTCGCTTTTAGGCGATGCGTTTGAGGCTTTGGTTGGGGCGGTATATCTGGATAAGGGATATGGCTTTACCAAAGAATTTCTTACCCAAAGAATCATAAAGCCGCATATAGATATCCATCACTTAGAACTTACCGAAACCAATTTCAAGAGTAAACTTATAGAGTGGTGCCAAAAGCATGCAAAAGATATTTCTTTTGAGCCCATAGATAATGCCGAAGGCGATAGTGAAAAGCTTTTTAGCGTACAGGTTTTGATTGATGGCGAAGCAATGGCAAGCGGCGTTGATTACAATAAAAAGAATGCAGAAAAAATTGCCGCAGAGAAAACCTGCGAAATGTTGGGGATATAATTATTTAAAAAGTTAAATTTTCTGGGTTTTGGCGCTTATCCCAAACGGTAAGCACAATTATATCTTGAGAATTTAATTCATAGAATAGTATAAAATCACTGGTAATTAAACATACATAAAATTGTTAGATTTAATTTCCTAAGCTAAAATCATCAAATCTATTTTCTCCTTAAAAATTCCAACCAATATTCTTTACCTTGCTGTAACCAATCATTACCATGATATGGGAATATTTCTATGATAGAATTAAAAAATATCAGTAAATCTTTTGATAAAACAAACGCTGTAAAAAATATAAGTTTTAGTGTATTAAAAGACGAAACACTGGTTTTGCTAGGGACAAGCGGTTGCGGTAAAACAACCACATTAAAAATGATCAATCGTTTAATTAAGGCAGATAGTGGTGATATTTTTATCAATGGAGAAAACATCAAAAAAATAAACGAAGAAAAACTACGCCTAGGGATCGGTTATGTATTACAAAACCATGGTTTATTGCCGCATTACACTATTGAGCAGAACATTGCGATAGTGCCTAACCTATTAAGATGGGGAAAGGATAAAACCGATAGCAGGATGGAGGAAATGCTCCATAAACTTCATCTGCCATTAAATTTGAAAGATAAATATCCAAACCAATTAAGCGGTGGACAGCAACAAAGGGTTGGCTTGGCAAGGGCCTTAATGGCTAAACCTCCAATATTATTGATGGATGAACCTTTTGGGGCATTAGATCCCATTACCAAAGAAAGTATCAAGAAAGAATTTTTGACTTTAGACGAGCTTCAAAACAAAGCAATAGTAATGGTTACCCATGATATACAAGAAGCATTTGAATTGGGAGACAGAATTTGTTTAATGAGCAACGGAGAAATGATCCAAATCGGAAAACCTACAGAGCTATTAGAAAAGCCCCGAAACGGGTTGGTAAAAGATTTTTTTAGGGGCCAGAAATTGCAACTTTCTTTAAAAGCCATTGAGGTTAAGAATTTAAGTCCTTTTTTAGAGCCTTCTGCTGATAGATATGACGATGCTATTTCGATAGATCATCAGTCTGTTTGGGATATTTTAGAAATACTAGCAGAAAAACCTTTTTGCAGGCTAGAAATTAATGGGGAACTTAAAAAAGCGACCAATGGTAGTTTGATGGAAGCGATAGAAAAGTTTAAAGCAACTAAAAATGGAACAACAGAATAGTTTTTTCCAATTTATCAGTCAAGAATCAGACAAGCTTTTGAACCAAACCTTGGTTCATATTGGGCTTACCTTCATCTCTTTGATCATTGCAATAATCATTGCCTTGCCTTTGGGCGTTTGGATCAGTAGAAGGCAGAAATTAGCTTCTTCGGTTTTGGGTTTTGCCGGCATCTTGCAAACCATCCCAAGCATCGCTTTATTGGGCGTGATGATCCCCATTTTAGGCATCGGCGTAAAGCCAGCTATTGTTGCCTTATTTTTATATGCTTTGCTCCCAATCATCAGAAATACTTATACGGGTATTAAAAACATAGAGCCAGAGGTTTTGGAGGCAGCCAAAGCAATGGGGATGAATAAGTGGCAAGTTTTAAAGCAGGTAGAACTTCCTTTGGCTTTCCCTGTGATCATGGCGGGAATAAGAACCGCTACCGTAATAAATGTAGGTGTGGCTACATTGGCGGCTTATATTGCTGCAGGCGGTTTAGGCGAGTTTATTTTTGGCGGCATTGCCTTAAATAACACCAATATGATCTTGGCCGGTGCAATACCAGCGGCATTATTGGCTATTTCTTTCGATTTTTTATTATCTAAGGTTCAACGTATCGGGTTTAAAAAGTTAAAAACACATTTAATTTTATTGCCCGTTCTTTTTGTTTTATGCTCTTCTTTTTATTTTTTACCGCTTGCGTTTGATGGTAAAATGCTAGCGGGTTTTACCCCAGAATTTATGGGCAGGCAGGATGGTGATATAGGTTTGCGCAAAATTTATGGTCTAAAAATAAGAACGGTTGTGATTAGCGATGCGGTAATGTACAAGGCTGCTTATGATAAGAAACTGGATGTAATTAGTGGTTACAGTACCGATGGACGGTTAAAAGCTTTTGATTTAATTACTTTAAAAGACGATAAAAATATTTTTCCACCTTATTTTGCCGCACCAATAGTTAACCAAGACGTGTTGGATAAAAATCCAACTTTAGAAAGGATCTTAAATCTTCTATCAAATAAAATTGATGATAGCACCATGACTAGTTTGAATTATAAAGTTGATTATTTGCACCAATTGCCCGAACAAGTTGCCAAAGAATTTTTGATAGAGAAAGGATTATACAAATCTCCAAGAAACGGAAATGGGGCAACAATTAAAATTGGCTCTAAAATATTTGGTGAGCAGTATATTTTGGCACAAATGTATAAAATGCTAATTGAGGGTAATTCTGATTTGCAGGTTGAAACCAAAACGGGTTTAGGTGGCACTAAAATTTGCTTTGATGCGCTAACCAACAAACAGATTGATTTTTATCCAGAATATACGGGTACGGGTTTATTGGTAATACTCCCTCAAAAGCCGAAGCTTTTTGCTGGTATAATGGGCGATAAAGAAAAAGTTTATGATTACGTACAACAAGAGTTTAACAAAAACTATCGCATTAAATGGTTAAAACCTATCGGTTTTAATAATACCTATGCAATTATGATGAGGAGAAAGCAGGTAGAAAAACTCGGGATAAAAAATATTAGCGATCTAAAAGAAAATTTAGAAAAATATTAGTCGCTATTGATTAATGGCATCGCCTTTAAAATTGAAAACCCCGGCGCCTTTGGTAATTTCATAATAACTAAAATCTTCATTTGCCCAAAAAGCAGGCCCATGAATTACTTTTTCTGTTGGCAAACCTTTGTTTAGTGTGATGGTTACCGGTAAGTTAGAATAAAACTTTTTTGTGTTCTCGTCCCAAATTAATTCTTCAGACTCAAAAGTACTACCTTCTGCGTTGGTTGCCACCACGTGTTTTTTAAGTTCTATAATCTTTTGGTTTTCTCTCTGTATGGCATAATTAGAGGTAACTTTTGTGGTTTGCTTAAGGTTTTTATCGAAAAAAAGCACCTCGATACCCTTAGGCATCTCATAATAAGGTGCGGCGGTTTTATAGTGATAAAGAATGGGGGTATTCAATTTTGCTTTTACGTAAGCAGAATCGCTATAGATGATCTGCGCCCCCTTTGTTACCTCTACATCGCCTTTATTTTGTTTGAGTTCTATTTCCTTAACTTTGCTTAAATCATTCTCACAGGCTGCAAAAATCATCAGCAGAAGCGAAATTGGCAAAAGTTTTAGAGAAGGTTTCATCAAATGGATCAATCGTATTTATATTTCTGGAACCACTTATCGTTAATGGTAAACCCGATAGAAAAGTTATAAAAATTCTCTTTAACAAGATTGTTGTTCAATGTGCCCCTTTTACCGATCTCTGTTGTGAAATTTATTTTGTAGAAAGCAGACCTAGAGGAGACTAGCGGAAACCCAAACCCAAAATTTAAAGACTTTACATCAATATTTGTGTTGTTGATGTTAACATACGTTTTGTCGTAATTGATGCCAAACCTATAATCTATCAATTTTAAGTAATTGGTTACCGCATTGATATCAGGTGTGATCTGCCCGCCAACAGAGAAACCATAAGTGTTGTTTAGCCCTTGGCCAGAACCATTTTTGGTAAATTGAGACCATTGCGCAGTTCTAAAATCGGCACCAATTAACCATTTATTATACTTTTCTATACTAAAACCAAAGTTATGGTTGGCGGGCAGGGTAATTTTTCCGCCAACTTCATTTTTAAAATTGGTACTATCTACCCGTGTTTCTGAACCCGAGTTTAAATTATACCTGCTTGTTAATTGGGTAAATTTTGTTTTGAGTTGGGTTTTTACTCCACCGGTATAGCCAATGGTTAACCTGGTTTTTTTACCTAATACGGTTATGTACTGTGCGCCAAAATCAAAATCGAGACCGCCAACCGCATTGTTCTCTTCTGTTTTGGAGTTTAAAAAACCTACATAGTTGGTATATTCTGCCGCCCTTGTTTGTTTTAGATTACCAAAAAGGTAGCTCATGTTAACGCCTAAGCTTAGGTGTTTGCCAATATCAAAGCCATAGCCTAGGTAAGCTTTTGTTAAGCCGCCTTCTCCTCTATAAATTTGATTAACCGCAAAAGTATCTACGGTGGTTTTGTTTATAAATTCATATCCCAGGTTGCTATAAGGTAAAATGCCAAAGCTTAGAGCCGATTTTTTTGTAACCGGTACTCCAAATATGAGATGGTTTAGAGAAGAGTTAAAGTTTTTTTCTGAAGCATTCCCCTTGTTTAAATTTTGGAAATCGGCGTTGGCACCAACATCAAACACGGTAAGCCTTATCTTAGAGTAAGATGCGGGGTTAGATATATTTATGTTTTGATAACCGCCAAAACTACTTATGCCATACGCTAAGTTTCCCATTGCCTTGTTTTGAGGAAGATAGCTCCCTTTCAAATTTCCTATGCCGTATTTAGAATATGGAGAACTGGTAGTGGATTGTGCCATTGCACCGCCAGCTAAAGCCATTATAAACGATAATGCGAGCGTATATTTTTTAATTATGATCATGCTGATATTTAACAACCGTGTTTAAACCTTTTAGAACCAAAAAAGGCTCGTGTAAAATTAAGTGTGCAAAGATGCTGTTTTTAAATCTTGTATCAAAAAACGTTGCATCGCCCCCGCAAAGTATAATTTTTAACGTGGGGTATTTTTTTAAGTGATTTTTAATAAAACCTTCTACTTCATAAAGCAAGCCGTTTATTACCCCCGATAGCATAGAAGAATTGCTATCATCGCCAAATTCTTTATCAAAGGTTGGCTCAAAATGTACTAGGGGCAGTTTGGCCGTAAAATGATTCATTGCTTTTAACCTCATGTTTATGCCCGGTGAGATACTCCCTCCGTAATAATTTGCCTTTTCGTCTATAAAATCATAAGTGATACAGGTGCCGGCATCAATTGTTAAAACATTTTGGTTGGGGTAAATACTTTTTGCACCAATCACTGCCGCTAACCTATCCAAACCTAAACTTTTGGGGCTTTTGTACTGATTATTGATCGGTATTTTTGTGCCATTATTAAATTTGATGTAGTTAAAGTCTGTGGTAAGGTCTTCATCGATCAAATCACTATCGTTTTTAACAGAAGAAATAATGAGGCTTTTAATGGGAAATAAAGCTTTTAAATTTTCTATATCTTTTTGTAAAGGCAACAGAGAGGTAACTTGATGGATGATCACATCATTATCAAAAACGGCTATCTTATTAGCGCTGTTACCAACATCAATTACCAAATTGGCCATTTAAGCGTTAATGGTTGATAAGATAGATTCAAATAAAGCTAGGCCGTCTTGGTTGCCTAAAATTGCGTCTGCAGCTCTTTCTGGGTGCGGCATCATACCAAAAACATTTCTGTTGGCATTGCAAACACCAGCAATATTTTCTAAAGATCCGTTAGGATTGGCTTCGGTGGTAATATTTCCGGCCTTGTCACAATATCTAAACAGTACTTGATCTTTGTCGTTTAATTTTTTCATTTCATCTGCACTGGCGTAAAAATTACCTTCGCCATGCGCTAACGGAATTTTAAGTGCTTTATCCAAATCTATTTTAGAGGTTACCAAACTGTTGTTGGTTGCGGCTTTAATATGTATATTTTTACAGATAAATTTTCTGTTTGCATTGTGTAATAAGCCACCTGGCAGCAAACCCGCTTCTGTTAAAATTTGAAAACCGTTACAAATGCCCATTACGTAACCGCCTTTATTTGCAAAAGAGATAACTTCTTGCATAATTGGAGAAAAGCGAGCAATTGCGCCAGAGCGTAAGTAATCTCCAAAAGAAAAGCCTCCTGGTAGGGCAACAAAATCAACCCCTTGCAAATCATGGTC
Source organism: Pedobacter segetis (assembly GCF_016623585.1). Classification (GTDB taxonomy): domain Bacteria; phylum Bacteroidota; class Bacteroidia; order Sphingobacteriales; family Sphingobacteriaceae; genus Pseudopedobacter; species Pseudopedobacter segetis. The sequence continues at coordinate 59,505 of NZ_JAEHFY010000005.1, read as the reverse complement.
TTTGTGCCAAAGCTGAACAACCTCTTGCCCCATTATTTTATCGAAAACGTAGATAAGATCTTGATCACAATTAGAACCCGGAAAAACAACTACTCCAATTTTCATTTTTAATGATATTTAATTTTGTGATATTGATAAAGAATGGCTACAAAACTATCAAAATTTAGCAGTTAAACGGTTGTATTTCTGTTAAAAAAAGTTAAACAAACTGGAAATAAACGATAAAAATGAGCATCATGATAAACAAAGATTCATATACCCATTTCTTTTTGGCGTTAATGAAGTAATAGGATAGCGTAACGGATATGGGAACCACGCATAAAAGGAAATGATTGATCCTGTAGTCTGATTTAAGGTAAAAGGAAAGTATCGATACCAAAAAAACAAGTGCCAAAAGCTGAAAAGATTTGCGAACCAAAACAAAGCTTTTAAAAAAGTTGGCCCTGAGGGATATAAAACCAAGCGTTAAGCAGATGATAATTGGAAATAGCACCATATAATCTGCTATGTTGATTTTTATATAGAAGGGGATTTTTGTTGATAAGGGCCTCCATATCTCATAAAAATCTAAAAGCCTATTGTTGTAATAATAATAAATGCCTAAAAAAAACACGATGGTTATATAGCCCACTAATACGCTTGCCCACTCTCGCCAATTGAAAGGTTTAAAAAGAATTAGGGCCGTAAATAAGACAAGTACAAAAAGTACGATCGGGAAATATAAAACAGTACCAATGGCAACTGCCAAGCCAAGATCAAACATAGCGGCCACAGAATCTACAGATTTGTGTTCTCTCAAAACCTTGGTAAAGATAAACAATACCAAAAAATTAGATAGCAAAGGGGGCGAAAGGATAAGGAAAGGTTCAAAAACGCTAGAACAAACCACAAATAACAGCGCAGGTAAAAATGAGGCCTTGTTTAGGATATTGTAATTGTTGATAACCCTATTGAAAATTAAGGCCTGCCCTAAAACAACGAGTGCCGCAAGAGAAATGTTTAATGCGGGGGATAGTAATTTATCAAAATCTAAAGGGACAAGAATTCTGCTGAAGAAAATATTGAAACCAGAATTTATATTGGCCGGCAGGTGCCAAAAAATGCCCAACCTTAATACAAACAATAAGGCAAATAAAATAAAGATGTTAAAGAAACTTAAATTTTTAAATTGTTGGATCATGCCTAAGTTTTGCAGACCAACAATTATAACGATAATCTATTAAATTGGACTATTGATTTTTAACCTTGCCAAATTTTTCTATCAGATCGTTTACTATCAATTGGGTTTGGTTAGGGAAATCAATTGCTATCTTCTGATCGCTATTTATCCAATCTTTTAAAATGTTTACAAAGTTTAAATCTATTTTTTTTACAACAGAAACGCCCAACAACCTGGCTGCCTCTGCATTGCATTCTTGCTCAAACTGATTTTTCATGGGGATCATCAAAACTTTTTTACCGAGGTACAAGGCCTCTGAAGGGCCTTCAAAACCACCTCCGGTAAGTAAGCCCGCACAGTTTTCTAAGCTTTTATTAAAACTTTCATTTTCTATCGGTTTAACCAAAACATTTTTAAACGTATAAGGTGTTTTTTGGTGTTTGCTAAAAATCTGCCATGTTACGTTGGGTATGGCATGCAAATACTGTAATAATAGTTTATCATCAACCGCGGGTAAATAAACGGTATAATAACCTTTGTTTTGTGGGTTTAGGTCTCTTATCTCGCTACGGATAACCGGGGAATAAATAAAACTATCATAAGGTTTAAAATGAAAACCGATGTGGTTTGTAGTGGGGGCGTAGTATTTTAATATCAGCTCGGCATATTTTTCTCTTTTTGCCGGGCGGGGTGTTTTTGGAGATAAAAAAGATGCTTGGTGGCTTAAAGAAACGCTTTTCACTTTTTTTAAACGGCAAGCCCAAGCGGTAATGGGTTCAAAATCGTTGATGATCAGATCGTAATCTTGCAACGGGATAGAGCGCATATCTTTATAAAGTTGCCTCATATCCATTGCTTTAAAGGTTTTCCAATAATCTATCCCGCCTTTTTTACCAAAAACATAGCTAAAACCATGAAACCTGTATTTTAAAGGTTGCGTTAGGGAAACATCGGCCTGCGAGCCACTTACCAAAAGATCTACATCGCCATGTGCTTGAAGCAACGGTACGATCTCTCTTGCTCTGCTAATATGCCCGTTCCCGGTTCCCTGTATGGCAAAAAGTATTTTCATTGGTATTTATTACGCCACCTCTTGTTTAAATCTCTTTAAAAGTTCATTAACGTTCAAGCTGTTCTTTAAGTCTTCGTTATCATCCAAACCATCATCCTCAATTAGATCGGCATCGTATTTATAAATGCCCCATGCTTTTTCTTTATATTCTAAGGCGGTTAAGCTTTCTACCCAATCTCCAGAATTCAAATAGGTAACGCTGCCCTTCTCGGTTTTTATTTCTCTTATTTCTGGATGGTGTATATGCCCACAAATTACAAAACTATATTGTTTTTCAATGGCTAATTCTGCCGCTGTCTGCTCAAATTGGTTAATAAACTTCACGGCTTCTTTTACGCTGGCTTTTATCTTTTGAGAAAACGAATACTTCTTTTTGCCCATTTTGGTCAATACCCAATTGGTAAAACTATTAATGTGTATCAATGTATCGTAACCTACTGCGCCTAATTTTGCCAACCATTTAGAATGCTGCATGGTTACGTCAAAAACATCACCATGGAAAACCCAAGCTTTGCTGCCATCTAAATTAAGTACCAATTTATTTAATAACTGGAAACCGCCCATTTTAAAATCGGTAAATTTTCTCAACATTTCATCATGGTTGCCGGTAAGGTAATATACGGGAACACCTTCTGTAACAAATTTTAAGATTTTGCGGATAATTTTGGTGTGTTCTTCTGGGAAATACGATTTGCTAAATTGCCAAATATCAATAATATCGCCATTAAGGATTAGCATTTTAGGTTTGATGCTCTTAAGATATTTTAAAAGTTCTTTGGCATGGCAACCATAAGTGCCCAAATGCACATCAGATATAATTACGATATCTAGTTCTCTTTTAGTCATTTTTAGAAATTATAAAGGGTAGGGGTTTCACAACCGATAATTGATAAGGTTGTGGTTTTTTTAAGGAGATGATTTTAATCCTCTTCTTCTTCAATTTTTAAATCGAAAGGGCTAAAATAAAAAGCAATGATAGCCAAAATAGTTAAAGCTATAATTCCGCAATAAAAGATTTCCATCATCTTTATTTTTTTACAAAGATGGATGATTGGCTTAAACAGAATGTTAAGGTGATGTTAAGTTTAGAAACAAAAAAAGATCGGCGATTTTGCCGACCTTTTCTTTGTTACATTTAAAAATGCGATTATTTTTTTGGCCTTTTAAAAGCGTAAGCCAACCTTACCGCAACCATTCCGTTGCTGCCTGGGTTGTATTCAAAACCTTCATACCTTAAAGAAATATCCCACTTGTTATTGGCGTAACCTAAGCTGGGCGCATAAATAAAAGGATTTCCACCATTTTTTGTGGTAGAGAAACCAACACCTACTTCTGGTTGAAAATAATAAGTATCGCCAAAAAAGAACTTAGCACCTGCTTTCAATGGTATTAAACCGTCTCCAAATTCTGTTCCCCCGCCAATTGGGCCATAGTAACCTGTGGTTAAGGTTAAAGATGTTCTATTGCTTAAATCATGTTGTAGGCGCAAATCTGGGGCTAAGATAATATCGGCTCCGCCAGATTTTGTTGGTACACCAATGCCAAGGGCAACCCCTAATCTGGTAGGGTGTTCAACATCGTTGGTTTGTGCATAAGAACTTGCAATTGTTATCAGGGTAAGAGCAGCTGCTGCCATTATCCCCTTAAGTGTAATCTTTTTCATAATCATTAATTTAATAAGGGTTTGGCAAGTGTTGTGCCAATTACTTAATTTCTTTTTTAGATTATCCCGTTTTTTTGATATTGGTGGTCGTATATTTGTGTTTATTTTAATGATAAAAACCATACTATGTTCGATAAAATATTTGAGGCGCAACAAAAAGCAGAAGAGGTAAAAAAGCGTTTAGAAAACATCAGTTTAAGTGCTGAGGTTGAGAACGGAGCAATTAAAATAACCGCAACGGCATCAAAAAAGATTACTTCGGTAGAGATCGATGATGATTTTATCAGTGAAAACGGGAAAGAAGCTTTAGAAGAAGTTTTGGTAATAGCAATCAATAAAGTATTGGCCCAAGCAGAAAACGTTTCACAATCTGAAATGGCGGCTGTTACCCAACAAATGCTTGGCGGCATGGGTGGTTTGGCTAATATGTTTGGAAAATAGATTTATTGAGCCTTTTTGTTCTTTAGTTTAAAGAGCATAAATACAGCGTATAGTTCTATACTTAATCCAATACCCATCAATATTCCGTTTAGTGCATCAGAAAGATGTAAAAACTGTTTTATTATTAAGCTAAAGCTGATGAGAAACAATCCGGTTGATAGTAAACCGCTATAATGTTTTGATGCTTTCATACTGTTAAGTTCTAAAACTGTTGGGCAACCCTTCTTGCGTTTTCTATTTCTTGTTTTAGTTTGGCTGCTCCTTTTTTGTAGTTTCTTGGTCTCAAATAAAATAAAATAAAAGAGAAATAAACAACTAAAAGCAGGTATGAAATTATCATTGAAAATGTATTTTGATAAACCAATTCGTACAGATAAAGGATAAGGCCCACAAAGCAAAAAAACAGACCGGCAAGCTGTGTATATTTAAAATAAAATAGTTGCCTTAACCTTGTTTGTTCTAAAAACGAGATATATTCTTTATTGCTGCACACCTTTAATCTATAAAACCTGTTGAGAGAATTTAGGTTGGTAGCGATCAAGATCAAGCCTGAAAACACGATAAAGCCTTCGCCTATTTTTGAGCTAAGAAATTTAAAATTATAAACATAACCTGTAAAAAGCATTAACAAAATCATTGCCAAGGCAGCTATAATTATCCAAACTAATTTTTTTAAGGTCTTGTTCTTATAGGTTTTGATGATGGCGATCATTTGTGCTGAGCTGGGCAGTCCATCTGTTTTTACATTGAGCCAAATTGCCTTTAAATCATTGAAATTGTCCATGTTTTTTAAATTTAGCTGTTAATTTTTCTTTGATACGATGCACCCTTACCCTTATATTACCAACGCTTAAGCCGATGATGTTTGCTATTTCTGAATGCTGCAAATCTTCTAAAACCAAAGAAATGATCAACCTGTCGGTTTCTTCTAATTCAGAAACACATTGGTATAAAAACTTTACTTTATCATCCTGATCAATCTCTACTTCCTCTTCGATTTGAAAGGGCAACTCTGTAGTAATGATCCTTTTTGATTTTTCTAGGTGCCGTAAACAGTTGTTGGTTGCGATCCTAAAGATCCAGGTACTTATTTTTGATTGATGCCGAAATGAGGTAAGGTTTTTCCAAACAGAGATAAATGTTTCTTGCATTAGGTCTTTTGCCTGTTCTGCATCATTCACATAACCTAAACAAACCCTATAAATTTGTGGGGAATAGGTTTGATAGATTTCTTTAAAATTAGAATCTGGCATTTAACAATTAGCTTTTGTAAGTATAGATACAAAAGCAAATTAAACATTACAGATTTTTGCTTAAAATTTTTATGTTATTGAGCTATACCTAGATCTTAAATAAATCAGAAATATTTTAATCTTATTTTGATTAAATTTGATTATTAAAAATTATTCACATGGAAAAGATAGTTTTAGAAGTAGAAGATTCAATTGCCGAAAAGTGGAGAAATGCTAGTCAAGAACTTAAAAACCGAGTTTTACTTTTGTTTGATATAAAATTGAGTAAAGAATTAATTGGAGATGATAATAAGGCGTTTGAAGAATATTTGGAAAAATTGAGAAATACGATGGAACAACGCGGCCTTACGGATGATATTTTAAATGAAATTTTAGAAGAAGATTAAATGAATTTCTTTGTAATTGATACAAATTCATTGATTAGTTCTGCTTTAATTAAAAACAATGTAAATGCAAAAGCATTTGATCAGGTACTCAATTTAGGAAAGATTGCAATTTCTTCTAGTACTATTGAAGAATTAGAAGAAGTTTTATACAGAAAGAAATTCGATAAATACCTCTTAGATAATGAACGAGCTGTTTTAATCGACAAGATTAAAAAGAATTCAAAACTATTTTTGCCAACAGAAAGAATAACTGTTTGCAGAGACCCAAAAGACAATAAATTTTTAGAGCTAGCAGTTGCAGCAAATGCTGCTTGCCTGCTTACTGGCGATAAGGATTTGTTAATTTTACATCCTTTCAGAAATATACCAATCCTTAATAGTTCAGATTTTCTTTTAAAATTTAAAACCTAAATTATACTTAATAAAAATTTGGCGGTTATTTCTTCAAAAAATAACCACCAAATTAACAAGAGCTATCACAAACTAAGCGGCAAATAAACGCCAAAGGTTACGTTTCTGCCAGGGTTATAAATCCCAAAAGTTGGATTTGTTTCATCTAACCTGCCCGGTTTAAACCTGCTCAAATGATCATAATACTTTTTGTTTAATAAGTTGTTTCCAGAAACATTTAGCCTAACCACCTGCTTGCCTATGTTAAATGCGGTACCAATGCCCGCTCTTAATAAAGAATAGCCTCCGGTTGTGGTCTCAAAATTATCAATCCTGTTTTGGGCAAAATAATTATCTAAACCAACAGAGAAATAGCTGCTTTTTAAACTTTTTATTTTAGGCTCTAGCCTTATCTCGTTTCTTAAACTTGCTGCAGGTATAAATGGCAAAGGCCTGTTTTGAGCTAAATTTTCTGCGTGTACATAACTAAATGTATTCTCGAAATGGAAAAAACTTGTAGGGTGAAAAATCAAGCTGGCATCTGTACCATATAAATCTGCATTATCTTGTTGGTACCTAAATAGCGGGAAAGTTTGCGTTTGTCCGTTATCATCAGTAACATCTATGGTCTCTCCGTTTTTTTGTGCCAAAAAGATATAATCCGCCATGTAATTGTTGTAAAAACTTAGGTTTATATCAAAATTTTCTGTGGTATAACCAAAAGATACATCAGCCTGATAGCTTTTTTCGGCCTTTAAATCATTGGTCCCAACCTCATACCTAAAAGTGCCTTCATGTATGCCGTTAGAACCCTGCTCGGCTGGGTTGGGTGCTCTAAAACCTGTACTCAAATTAGTTTTAAAATTAAATTTATCGTTAAACTGATGCGTAAAACCCACGGCACCGCTTAAATTAGAATAATTGGTATTAAAAGCGGTAAATTTTTGTTCCCCATTTAAAAATAGATCTTTTCCTTGGTTATTTCTATAATCATAACGTAAGCCCGCATTAAAACTTGAGTTTTCCCAATCTTTTTTAACATAATAAAAGGCACCAACTCCAAAATAATTATAATCGGGTACTAAAAACTCTTTTCCTTTATTTTGGCTATGCGCATAATCCGTACTCAAACCAAGCACAGGTTGCCATGCGTTTTTTTGTTCAAAATAATATTTTGCGTCAAGCGTGTAGGTGTTTAGATCAAAAAACAAAGATGGGTTGGCGCTTGCCAACTCTTTCCTTACATTGTTTTGGAAACCCAAATCTAATTTGAGGTTGCCTTTATCAAACAGAAAATTACTGTTAGAAGCAACTTTAAAATGCGATATATCTTGGTTTGGGTATTGCAAGGTTCTGCTTTTGGTTTCGGCAGAGGTAATCACATCTCCATTATCATTCAAAAAATTACCATTTGCATCTACTTGGGGATCATAAAAACCTATTTTGTTATTAAAATAAGAAACATTTACATGGCTGTAACCCCAAGCCTTATTTAAACCGAACATCCCTTCGTAAGAGCGCTCGTTAAAACCAGAGTTTGGATAATAATATTCGGGGGTTTTAAAAGAATAGGCATTTTTATAAGTTCCCCGGGCCCGCCATACAAAGCCATCAGAATTACCTGTTAACATCGCAGAATTTGCGCTCAACCCGCCGTTTGAAGAATAATTACTCAGCACTTCTCCTTTAACGGTACCTTCAGGCACAGTTAGTGGTTCTAAAATATTGATAACACCTCCAAGGGCATCAGCCCCGTAAAGTAAACTTGCAGCTCCGCGTAAAACCTCTACCCTATCTGCACTGTATTGATCGATCTCGATCCCGTGTTCGTCTCCCCATTGTTGGCCTTCTTGCTTTACGCCATCATTAATGGTAACTATCCTGTTGTAAGAAAGCCCCCTAATAACAGGCTTTGAAATAGCTTGCCCAGTGGTAATTTGATTAACCCCGGCAATTTTAGAAACCGCATCTATTAAATTTGTAGAAGGCCTGTCTAGCATTTCATCTTTAGACAAAACCCCTACAGAAGTGCTGTTTTTCTTGCTATCTGCACCCGTAACCGTACCGGTTACCACCACTTCATTGGCTTCAATTAAACTGGGTTGCAACTCAAACGTAATGTTTTGAGTAGTTGCAAAATCAATGGTTTTGTTTTGGTATTTATAACCTAGATAAGAAACCTGGACCAAGAATTTTCCTTTATCTGGGATCCTGTTAAAACTGAATTTACCATCAACGTTGGTTAAAGAACTTACTTTTAATTCTTGTATGGTAATAGTTGCGCCGGGCAAAGGTTGTTTGTTTTGTGCATCGATCACTTTCCCAGAAAAAGTAATATCTGCTGAATAAACGTTTGAAAAGCCTATAAAAAGACATATCAAACTATAAAGAATACGTTTCATCTTAATTTTTTGAAATAAAAGAATAATGCGGTAATTAACCGCTTAATTAATAATAGAATTCTAGAAAATTAAGCAGTTACAGGCGGAGCCTTGTTTTTGGTAAGATGAAAAAACTGAAAATAATTATCGTCTTTTAATAGGTAGGTTAATACCGTAACTTTTTGATTTACGGTAATATGCGCCGGCTCTGTGGGTAATTCTCCTAAAAAAACAGCATCAGAAGTAGTGCAGCAAGGCTTGGTGTAATTCTTTAAATGTTTGTGGCAGCTGTTTCCGCAAGTATCGGCAGGTATAAAATAATGATGATGAAAAATATTATGCAAAGGAACCGCCGCACTGATCATAGAAAACATCAGTGATAGTGCTAATAAGGTATTTAAGCTTTTTCTCCTAAGCATATCACAAAGGTATAAAACCGCAAACATATTAAGGTAACAATTTTATTTCCATACAACTTGCTTTAACATAAAATAATGATGCTTGTTTTAAAAATCCGATATATTTGCAAAACATGAAACCAGCAGAAGTAAACCAAAAGTTTTTAAAATTACAAGATCAATTAGCAAATAAGTTTGATAATGAAAAACCCGATATAAAAGTGATCTTGTTTTTGATTGGCGTACAAGAACTGGGGCAAGGGCCAAAAAAATTCAGCAAAAGGGAGAAAGAAGAATTGATGCACATTGCCAATTGCAGGCTGTTTTCAGATCTGGGCTTTTATGAATTAGAAGGCACCGATCAAGATGGTTGGCCACATTGGAAAAAATTGAAAGCCATACCGGCATACAATATTTTAGAACAAGAAATGCTGATGAAAACATTGATCGTCAATTATTTTGAAGATATATTCTCTTAAACATGAAAAAATTTCTATTGCCACTTTTTTGTTTGTTTTTTACAACCGTATTTGCATCAAAACCAAAAAACACTTACGTAAAAATAAGCACCAATTACGGTACGGTTTATATCAAATTATATAACCAAACACCAAAACACCGTGATAATTTTATAAAAATAATTAAAGACGGTACACTTAACGGAACCCTTTTTCATAGGGTGATACCACAATTTATGATACAAGGCGGCGATCCTACTTCTAAAACCGCAAAACCCGGCCAACAATTAGGTGATGGCGATCTGGGCTATACCATCCCGGCAGAATTTAACCCCGATCTGTTTCATAAAAAGGGCGCTTTGGCTGCCGCAAGAGATAATAATCCCGAAAAAGCATCTAGCGCTTCCCAATTTTATATTGTACAAGGGAAGGTCTTTACAGATGAAGAGTTAGATTCCGTAGAAAAAAACAGGTTGGGCGGCAGAAAAATCCCTAAAGAACAAAGAGAGGTTTATAAAACCATCGGCGGCGCCCCACATCTCGATCAAAATTATACCGTTTTTGGCGAAGTGGTAAAGGGGATGATCATGGTCGATAATATTTGTACCGTAAAAGTAGATGGGAACGACAGGCCGCTAACAGATATCAAAATGAACGTTAGTTTGGTAGAGAAAAAAGAATTGAGAAAACTATTGAGGTCTTTAAAAGAATAAAATCAGGGTGTTCCCCAAGCTTCGCAAGGGTCAGGCTTTACGCTATACTCCGTTTGTCCGCAAAAAAAGGCGGCCAATCCGGGGTGCCGCTCCAATCCTTAACACAAAAAAAAACGCGAATAATGATAAATCAAAAACCAACCATCATCACAAGCCTAATGTTATAGCCAATTTTAGAAAACCGAACATACATTTGAACTTAAGAGATGCAATAAATAAAGATTTAGAATTAACATACCGAATTAAAACCAATTCGATTAAAATGTATGTAGAAAGAATATGGACTTGGAATAAAAAAACACAAAGGAAAATACATGAAACAAATTTCATGGCATCTAAAACTAAAATAATTATTCATGATCTAAGAGAAGTAGGATATTTGGTTTTGAAAGAAACATTTGACGAAATCTATATAGAGAATTTACTCATAGATAACGAATTTCAGAATCTAGGGATAGGAAAGACGATTATGAAAGAAATTATTGAACGAGCTACGTCCGAAAAAAAACTGATTTATTTACAAGTTTTTAAGATAAATATTAAAGCTATAAAATTTTATCGAAACCTCGGATTTGAAAAAACCTCGGAAATGGAAAATCATGTCGGAATGAAAAAAAAATGGCTATAACAGCTTAATCAATGCCAAGGCGAAGTGCTTTCACTTCCTTTTATGCAAATAATTATGTTTATGCTAAGTCGAAAATCAGCACTATAACTCGAGCACAGCTTAAACTTGCAAAACGTTGTAAAGCATTTTAACTCCACAAAATCCTCAAAAACGGATTTGCAACAACAGACTATTAATTATATTTTTGTATCCTAACGAATACAATTTTATGTAAATATACTTTATTGAAAAGTTAACAGAATTTGACAAGTGGTTTAAAAAGCTGAATGACTTGAGAGCTAAGGCAAAAATTTTGCTCAGGCTACAGAAACTAGAAAATGAAGAACATTTTGGAGATTGCAAGCCAGTTGGAAACGGGATTAGTGAATTGAGAATCAATTACGCAAAAGGCTATAGGATTTATTTCAAAGAAATTGATGGAAAAATTATTATTCTACTAATTGGCGGAGACAAATCCACTCAACAAAAAGACATCGAAAAAGCGAAAGTAATTTTGGATAACCTAAAAAAATAAAATGGAAACATCAAAATTTGACATAGCAGATTATTTAGACAGCAACGAAATGATCGCCGAATACTTAAATGCGGTTTTGGAAGAAGGAAATGATGCCGAGGTTGTGACTGCAATTGGACACATCGCTAAAGCAATAGGTATGACCAAAATAGCGCAAGAAACCGGAATGAGCAGGCCGAGCTTATACAAAGCACTATCAGACGGGGCCAAACCACAATTTTCAACTATTATGAAAGTATTGAAAGCTGTTGGCGGACAACTAAAAGTAAACCCAATACCTGCATAAAAAAACGCCTTATAACAGCAAATTTGCACAAAAATGGCTAATGGTGGTTCAACTCAGGTTTTTCGTTAATTATTTGGTTTAGTGCGGTACAACAATGGTTCTGCAAGTAATGCCATTTCTGCACAAATTTCCAAAACCACCAATCAACTATTTCAACTAACCCAACTGAAAAAATGAAAATCATATCCTACAACGTAAACGGAATAAGAGCAGCAATAAACAAAGATTTTTTTGCTTGGCTGCAAGCAACAGATGCAGATATAGTTTGCCTGCAAGAAATCAAGGCAACACCAGATCAGATCGTCGATATTGTTATTTTAGAGCAACTGGGCTACAAACATTATTGGTTCCCGGCAGAGAAAAAGGGTTATAGCGGTACGGCGATCTTTTCTAAAATAGAACCCAACCACGTAGAATACGGTTGTGGAATTGAAGAATACGATCAAGAGGGAAGAATGATCAGGGCAGATTTCGACGATTTTTCTATCATCAGCGCTTATTTCCCATCAGGTAGCAGCGGCGATATTCGTCAGGGTTTTAAATACAAGTTTTTAGATGAAATTGCCGATTATATTTCTCGCTTAAAAGCCGTTTTTCCAAAATTGATCATCTCTGGCGATTACAACATTTGCCATAAAGCGATAGACATCCACAACCCAAAATCAAACGCAAATTCATCGGGGTTTTTACCAGAAGAAAGAGCTTGGATGGATAGCTTTATTCATTTAGGGTTTATAGATACCTTCCGCCATTTTAATCCAGAACCACATAATTATACTTGGTGGAGCTACCGAGCCGGAGCTAGGAGCAAAAACCTAGGCTGGCGAATTGATTATCACATGGCAAGCATAGAAATGGAAGAGCATTTAAAAAGAGCGGCTATTTTACCAGAAGCCAAACATTCTGATCATTGCCCTATTTTGTTAGAGTTAAGTTTTTAAAACAAAATGGTGCAAACATTTAAGAGCAGAAAAGACCCTCTATTTATAGCGATAATTGTAGGCGTAATTTCTTTAATGATGATATTGACTGTTTCAGACATTTACTTGAATGGCCCAACAAAAGAATCTGGGATCGTATTCTTGATCGATCTTGCTATCTCCCTTCTTTTAATTTGGATATTTTTTAAAACCAGGTACACGTTAAGCACCAAAGAGTTAAGATATTTTTGCGGCCCCTTAAAAGGAGTTATCCTAATTGAAGATATTAAAGAAATCCAAAAAAACACTACAAAGTGGATAGGCTACAAACCGGCTACGGCCAGAAAAGGTTTGGTTATCAGATACAATAAATACGATGAGGTTTACATCAGCCCCGATGATAATGATACATTTATAAAAGAACTTTTAAAGTTAAAAGCGAACATTAAGATTACTTGATTTTAGGTTCGGCCAAAATTTTTTCGTACAAGCAATCCATATTTGCTTTTAACCAAACAATGTTGCACCTTTGCACCTGCTTATAGAGAAAGACGGAGGGATTAGACCCAACGAAGTCTTAGCAACCTGTGCAAACAAGGTGCTAAATTCTATTCATCCTAAAAAAGGGTGGAAAAGATAAGTTAAAGTCCAAAAATACCCCAACCCGACTTTTCTAAATAAGCTTTATTAGATTTGAGATAATAGATTTGAGATTTGAGAATAAGCTTTATCCCGCTTTCAGTTCATCTCATATCTCGCATCTCAATTCTCATATCTAACAAAACAATGGATATCAGAAAAGAATTAGAAAAAAGAATACTCATTATAGATGGTGCGATGGGCACCATGATTCAGCAATATAAACTAACTGAAGAGGATTTCCGTGGAGAAAGATTTAAAGACCATCCGTTAGATGTTAAGGGGAATAATGATTTATTAAATATTACTCGCCCCGATGTGATCAAAGCTGTTCATGCAGCATATTTAGATGCCGGCGCAGATATTATAGAGACCAATACTTTTAGTACACAACGTATCTCAATGGCCGATTATGGCATGGAAGACCTATCTTACGAACTAAGTTTTGAAGGCGCAAGAATAGCCAAAGAAATAGCCACAGAATACACCAAAAAAAACCCAGAGAAACCACGTTTTGTAGCCGGAGCGGTTGGCCCAACCAATCGTACGCTTTCTATGTCGCCAGATGTAAACGACCCTGGTTTTAGGGCAATTTCTTACGAAGAATTAGAAGAGGCATATTATGAGCAAGTAAGAGGTTTGGTTGATGGCGGTGCAGATCTACTTTTAGTAGAAACAATTTTTGATACCTTAAATGCAAAAGCTGCCATTTTCGCTATCAAACGATATGAAAAAGAGCTTAACGAGAAATTAGAAAAAGCCCAAGAACTCCCAAAAAATATATCTAGATCGGTTTATTCAAAAGAAATTGAAACAGGACAGGCATCCCACTCCCCTAAAAAGGGACGTAGTGTAAGGCTTAGGCTCGATATCATGATCTCTGGTACCATTACAGACGCATCCGGAAGGACACTATCCGGGCAAACCGTAGAAGCATTTTTAAATTCTATGCGCCATGGTAATTTGCTTTCAATTGGTTTAAACTGTGCTTTGGGCGCAAAAGATATGCGCCCGCATATTGAAGAACTTTCTGAAAAAGCAGATATGTTTGTTACCGCTTATCCAAACGCAGGCCTACCAAACGAATTTGGTGAATATGACGAAACAGCTTCAGAGACCGCAACTTTGGTAGATGATTTTATGTCATCGGGTTTTGTAAACGTAATTGGTGGATGTTGTGGAACCACGCCAGACCATATTAGGGCAATGGCAGAAAAAGCCAAGAAATATCCGCCAAGGAAAATCCCAGAAAGAGAACCTTATATGCGTCTTTCTGGCTTAGAAGCCGTTACCATAAAGCCAGATACCATGTTTGTAAACGTTGGCGAGCGCACAAACGTAACCGGCTCTCCAAAATTCTCTAAGCTTATTTTATCTGGCGATTTCGATACGGCACTATCCATCGCAAGGCAACAGGTAGAAGGCGGCGCACAGATCATAGATGTAAATATGGATGAAGGAATGTTAGATTCTGAGGCCGCCATGACCAAGTTCTTGAACCTCATCGCATCAGAACCTGATATTTCTAAACTACCGATAATGGTAGATTCTTCTAAATGGAGCGTGATCGAAGCAGGGTTAAAATGTTTACAAGGAAAAGGTATCGTAAACTCAATATCGTTAAAAGAAGGAGAAGAAAAGTTTAAAGAATACGCACATAAGATCAAACAATATGGTGCGGCTACGGTTGTGATGGCTTTTGATGAAAATGGCCAAGCCGATAATTTAGAACGCAGAAAAGAGATTTGTAAACGTTCTTACGATATTTTGGTAAATGAAGTTAATTTTCCGCCACAGGATATCATCTTTGATCCCAATATTTTAACCGTTGCCACGGGATTAGAAGAGCATAACAATTATGCGGTAGATTTTATCAATGCCACTAGGTGGATCAAAGAAAACCTTCCGTATGCAAAAGTGAGTGGCGGTGTTTCCAATATCTCTTTCTCTTTTAGAGGAAACAATACCGTTCGTGAGGCCATGCACTCTGCGTTTTTATACCACGCCATAAAAGCCGGGTTAGATATGGGAATTGTAAACGCCGGGATGTTAGAAGTTTATGAGGAAATACCGAAAGAGCTTTTAGAAAAGGTAGAGGATGTGCTTTTAAATCGCCGCCCAGATGCGACAGAGATTTTGGTTGATTATGCAGAAACGGTAAAAAACAAAGGTAAAGTTATTGTAAAAGATGAAGCATGGCGGAAAGAATCTGTTCAAAGCCGCCTTGCCCACGCCTTGATCAAAGGTATAGTAGATTACATAGATATTGATGTAGAAGAAGCCCGTTTACAATATCCTTTCCCAATTGAAGTGATAGAAGGGCCATTAATGGACGGTATGAACATAGTTGGCGATTTGTTTGGTGCCGGAAAAATGTTTTTGCCACAAGTAGTAAAATCGGCAAGGGTAATGAAAAAAGCCGTAGCTATTTTAATGCCATACATAGAAGCGGGCAAAGTTTCTGGGGCAAGTAGTAGTGCGGGTAAAGTTTTAATGGCTACTGTTAAAGGCGATGTCCATGATATTGGGAAGAATATTGTTGGCGTTGTTTTAGCCTGTAACAATTTTGAAGTTATTGATTTGGGCGTAATGGTGCCAGCAAATAAGATAATTGAGGAGGCCAAGAAACACGAGGTCGATATTATTGGTTTAAGCGGATTGATTACCCCCTCATTAGATGAAATGGTGCATTTTGCCAAAGAAATGGATCGTGAGGGTTTTGATATTCCCTTGCTAATTGGCGGTGCAACAACTTCAAGAATACATACCGCCGTAAAAGTCGACCCTCATTATAAAGGTGCAGTTGTCCATGTTTTAGACGCATCAAGAAGCGTGGGCGTTTGTAGCAATTTGTTGGCAAAAGAAACCAAGGAAGATTACATTAAAACACTAAAAGACGATTACCATACTACCAGGGATAATTACAATAAAAAGAAAGTTGTAAAATCGTTCTTGAGCATCAATGATGCTAGAAATAACAGGTATAAAATTGATTTGGATAATTATGTTCCTAAGGCACCAAAATTTACCGGCACTAAAGTTATCGAAAATTATCCTTTAGAAGAACTGGTGCCTTATATAGATTGGACCCCTTTTTTCCATACTTGGGAGTTAAGAGGCTCTTACCCAAAAATATTTGACGATAAATTTGTAGGCATAGAAGCAAAGAAACTTTTTGACGATGCCCAAGCTTTACTTAAAAGAATTGTTGATGAAAAACTTTTAACGGCAAAAGCAGTTTTCGGTTTTTGGCCAGCAAATGCTGTTGGTGATGATATTGAGTTATCGGTAAATGGTAATCAGTTGTATGTCGGCGATCAGTCATCGGTAAATACGGTCGCAAATCAACCGATTACCGAAAACCGATCACAAACTAATCAACAATGCAAAGCCGAAAATGCAAATCAACCGATTACCGAAAACCGATCACAAACTAATCAACAACACAAGGTAGCCATACACACCCTCCGCCAGCAGGCAGAAAAAGCCAAAGGCGAACCTTATTACGCTTTATCAGATTTTATAGCCCCAAAAGAAACCGGGATACAAGATTATTTTGGTGGTTTTGCAGTAACAACAGGGCATGGTTGCGATGAGTTGGTTGCCGAATTTATGAAAGACCATGATGATTACAACAGCATTATGACCAAGGCCTTGGCAGATAGATTGGCAGAAGCTTTCGCAGAGAAATTGCATGAATTGGTGCGCAAAGATTTTTGGGGATATGCACAAGATGAAGAATTGGATAAAGAATCTTTGATCAAAGAAAAATATCAAGGCATAAGGCCCGCACCCGGTTACCCGGCCTGCCCAGATCATACAGAAAAAGCAACCCTTTGGCAGTTGCTAGATGCAGAAACTAAAATCGGGTTAAAAATAACCGAAAGTTTTGCCATGTATCCAACGGCAGCAGTAAGCGGTTTTTATTTCGCTAACCCAGAAGCCAGATATTTTGGGCTTGGAAAAATAGATAAAGACCAAGTACAAGATTACGCAATTAGAAAAGGCATGGATCTAGAAACGGCAGAAAGATGGTTGAGCCCGAATTTAGGTTATTAAAATAGATATGAGAATTGAGACGTGAGTATTGAGAGCTCTTTAAAGCGATAATCTCAATACGCAATACTCACTACCCAAGACCGAATAAAATGAAAATCACAGATCACATAAAAAACGCAAAAGGCAAAACGCTTTTTTCTTTTGAACTTTTACCGCCCATCAAAGGGCAAAGCATCCAATGGATCTATGATGCCATAGATCCTTTAATGGAGTTTAAACCACCGTTTATAGATGTTACTTCTTTAAGGGAAGATTATATCTACAAAGAAAAGGAAAACGGGCTCTTAGAAAAGGTATCGTACAGAAAAAGACCGGGTACGATCGCTATCTGCGCCGCCATCATCAATAAATATGGGGTAGATGCAGTTCCTCATTTAATTTGTGGGGGTTTTACCAAAGAGGAGACCGAAAATGCCTTGATCGATCTTCAGTTTTTAGGTATAGATAATGTTTTAGCCCTTAGGGGCGATGCCCGCAAAACCGACCCGTCTTTTATACCAACCAAAGGCGGGCATTGCTACGCAACCGATTTGATAAAACACATTAAAGATCATAATGCGGGTAAATTTTTACATGAAGATGTAACCTCAGATTGCAATAGCGATTTCTGTATTGGTGTTGCAGGTTACCCAGAGAAGCATTTTGAAGCACCAAACCTAAAAACCGATTTTAAATTTTTAAAACAAAAAGTGGATGCCGGAGCCGAGTTTATTGTAACCCAAATGTTTTTTGATAACCAAAAATATTTTGATTTTGTGAAGAAATGTAGAGAAAACGACATTAACGTTCCTATTATTCCAGGTCTAAAACCCATAAGCGCATTGGGGCAATTGGTTGCACTGCCTAAAATTTTCCATATAGATTTGCCAGAAGATTTGAGCGAAGCAGTACAAGAATGTAAAAATAGCAAAGATGTTAAAAAAGTAGGTACAGAATTTATGGTCCAGCAATGTAAAGAATTGATAGATTTTGGTGTCCCGGTTTTACATTTTTATACCATGGGCAAACCAGAGCAAACTTATAATATAGCAAAAGCGATTTTTTAATTATACCTAAGCCTATATATTATGTGATTAGGAGCTGCAGAAATCATTTTATTGTTTTTATTAATAATTCTTTTATTGGTTTTCATAGTAAGCTTAAGCTGTTTTAGAAAAAGCTCAAAAATTCTTCATAGAGAGTTTCTAATTTTAAATCACTTCAACATTATATTCTGCAAGGCAGTTTCTTCAAAAAGGGTTTTTAAATGGGGAGTAAAAAGACTTTGTTTTAAGGCATCTGCGTGTTTTAAGTGGTGCATATCAGACCCTATAAAATCCACCATCAAATTATCTACCAACTCTTCAGCTGTTTTCTGCACTTGTTTCCCGTAATATCCGCTCAAAGAAATGGTGTTCAGCTGAAAATAACATCCATAATCCTTAATCTTGTAATAGTTTTCTATCGAGCCTAAATAAGGGTAACGCTCGGGGTGTGCTAAAATCGGCTTTAAGCCTTTATCATTTAATCTTTGTATAATCTCTTTGATGTTATTTGGATAGTTGATGTAAGAAAGCTCGAACAAAACATAATTCCCGCCCATGGCCATTAGGTTTCCTTTATTGATTTTGTTTTCAAAGGTTTCATCTAAATAATATTCGGCAGCGGCTTCAATTTGTATATCGATATTTTGTTTTACCAATCCTTCCAGCAGTTCATCTAACGCTTTATTAATGGTTTCTGGGGTATTGCGATAATAATCTGCCATGATATGTGGCGTTGCAATCAGTTTTTTAAAACCGAGTTCTTGAAACCGTTTGATCATCATGATGGATTCCCTTAGGGTTGGCGCACCATCATCAATGCCGGGCAAGATATGCGAGTGCATATCAACCCCTATGTTACTAAAATCAAATCTTGGTGTTTTATTCTTCTTTTTAAAAAGACCTAACATTTATCTGTTTTGGTATTGATCTTCGTAATAACTTTGATAGTTACCAGATGTAACGTTATTCAGCCATTTTTCGTTTGCCAAATACCAATCAACCGTTTTTTCTAAACCTTCTTCAAATTGTAAGCTTGGCTCCCAGCCTAATTCGTTCTTCAATTTAGTGGCATCAATGGCGTAACGTAAATCATGGCCAGCTCTATCGGTAACATAAGTGATCAACTTTTCTGATGTTCCTTCTTCTCTACCTAACTTTCTATCCATCACTTTACACAAAGTTCTGATCAAATCGATGTTGGTCCACTCGTTATGCCCACCAATATTATAGGTTTCGCCAGATTTTGCTTTATGGAAAATAACATCAATTGCCCTTGCATGGTCTTCTACCCAAAGCCAATCCCTAATATTTTCGCCTTTTCCGTAAATTGGGATGGCCTTATTTTGTTTGATATTGTGGATAGAAAGTGGGATCAATTTCTCTGGGAAATGGAACGGACCGTAATTATTAGAACAATTGGATATTACACAATCCATCCCATAAGTATCAAAATAAGCCCTTACAAAATGATCTGAACTTGCTTTTGAGGCAGAATATGGGGAATGTGGGTCGTAAGAAGTTTCTTCGGTAAACATTTCTGTTCCTTCGCCCAAAGTGCCATAAACTTCATCTGTAGAGACATGATAGAAACGTTTTTTTTCATAATCGCCTTTCCAACTTTTTTTGGCAGCGCTTAACAAGTTCACAGTACCTACAACGTTGGTCATCACAAATTCTATCGGATTCGAGATAGAACGATCAACATGAGATTCGGCGGCTAAATGGATAACCGCATCAAAATTTTCTTTATTAAATAAATCTTGAATAAAGGCGGCATCAACAATATCACCTTTCACAAACTTGTAATTGGCCGCTTTTTCAATATCGAGCAAATTTTCTAGATTCCCTGCGTATGTCAGCTTATCCAGATTAACGATTTTATAATTTGGATACGTGTTCACAAAACGCCTAACAACGTGTGAACCTATAAACCCGGCCCCACCGGTAATGAGTATTTTTTTCATTTTTTAGATATGAGTAGTGAGATATGAGATATGAGATGATTTGCAAGTTTTCCATTCTAGAGGAAACTCACATCTCAATACTCACATCTAAATTTAAAAAGGATTTTCATTAATATATTTTTCCCATTCCCATGCAGATTTCATCATATCATCTACATTTAACTCGGCTCTCCAACCTAATGCTTCTGCAGATTTGGTTACATCTCCATAAACTTTTTCAATGTCTCCTGCCCGGCGTGGGCCAATGGTATAATTCAGTTTCTCGCCGGTTGATTTTTCAAAGGCGTTGATGATCTCTAAAACGGTAGTCCCTTTTCCGGTACCGATGTTAAAAACTTCATAATTATCAGAAGATTTACCTTCTTCCATACGTTTAATGGCCGCAACGTGGGCTTTTGCCAGATCAACTACATGTATGTAATCTCTAACGCAGCTTCCGTCTGGGGTGTTGTAATCATCACCAAAAACTGTAATTTTTTCTCTCTTGCCAATGGCTGTTTGTGTAACAAAGGGAATCAGGTTTTGCGGTATCCCGATAGGTAATTCGCCAATCAAAGCACTTTTATGCGCACCAACCGGGTTAAAATATCTTAGCGCAACAATATTGTAATTCTTGCTTACAGCGGCGGTTTCGGCTAGTATTTCTTCAGCAATTTGTTTGGTGTTGCCATAAGGAGATTCTGCTTTTTTTACTGGAGCCTCTTCTGTAACCGGTAAAACATCGGGCTGGCCGTAAACTGTGCAGCTACTAGAAAAAACGAAATTGATATTTTTTCCTTTATAAGAAGTTAATAGGTTTATCAAAGAAAAAAAGTTGTTTCTATAATATTCTAACGGTTTCTGTACCGATTCGCCAACGGCCTTAAAAGCCGCAAAATGGATGATTCCCTTAATATCTGGATTTGAATTAATGAAATCTGCCGTTTTGGCCTCATCACACAGATCAAACTGGTGGAACTCTGGCTTATTGCCAATGATTTTTTCGATCTGGTCTAGTATCTTTATTGATGAGTTAGAAAGGTCGTCAACAATTACAGGCGTGTAACCAGCATTATAAAGCTCAACAACAGTATGCGAACCTATAAACCCGGTGCCACCTGTAACTAAAATTTTATTTCCCATGTTTATTTGTTGTAATTTGTAAAGTCTTTATGATCAATTTTATCTAATTGTTCTTTTGATAAGGTTTTAAAATATTCGTAAGTAATTTTTAATCCATCGGCCCTGTTAACTTTGGGTTCCCAATTCAAGATCGCTTTAGCCTTGGTAATATCTGGGCGGCGTTGTTTAGGATCGTCTTGTGGAAGCGGTTTATAAATTACTTTTTGGTTTGTCCCCGTTAGTTTGATGATCTCTTCGGCAAACTGACCGATCGTGATCTCATCGGGATTGCCGATGTTGACTGGTTGTGCATAATCGGATAAAAGTAGTCTGTAAATCCCTTCAACCAAATCATCAACATAACAGAAAGAACGGGTTTGTGTGCCGTCCCCAAAAACGGTAAGGTCCTCGCCCCGCAACGCCTGACCGATAAAAGCAGGCAAAACCCTACCATCATTTAAGCGCATTCTTGGGCCGTAAGTATTGAATATCCTTACGATACGTGTCTCTACCCCATGAAATGTATGGTAAGCCATTGTTATTGCCTCTTGGAAACGCTTTGCCTCATCATAAACACCTCGTGGCCCAACCGGGTTTACGTTTCCCCAATATTCTTCTGGTTGCGGATTAACTGCTGGGTCGCCGTAAACTTCAGAAGTTGAAGCAATAATTAGCCTTGCGTTTTTCACTCGGGCCAAACCCAAAAGATTGTGTATTCCCAGAGAGCCAACTTTTAAGGTTTGGATCGGGATTTTTAGATAATCGATAGGGCTTGCAGGTGATGCGAAATGTAAAATATAATCCAATTCTCCCGGTACATGCACAAATTTGGATACATCATGGTGCGAGAACTCAAAATCTGGTAATTTAAAAAGGTGCTCGATATTGGCCAAATCGCCTGTGATCAGGTTGTCCATGGCAATTACATAATAACCTTCTTTTATAAAACGATCGCATAAGTGCGAACCTAAAAAGCCAGCTGCACCAGTGATCAATACTCTTTTTTTAACGCTCATTTTATCTGCTTTATGCTTCTTCTTGGCTTACCGTAGCCCTGCCAATACTATTGTAATAATATCCAAGATCGATCATTTTATGAAGATCATAAAGGTTTCTGCCATCAAATATTACCTTATTTTTTAATTTCTCTCCCATTTGTTTAAAGTCGGGATTTCTAAAAGCCTGCCATTCTGTAGCAATGATCAGGGCATCGGCACCTTCTAAGGCATGGTAGGCATTATCGGCGAAAGCCAAAACATCTCCTTTCAATTTCTTTACGTTTTCCATCCCCTCTGGGTCATAGGCAACAATTTCTGCTCCTGCTTTTATCAATTCATCAATAATATACAAGGCAGGGGCTTCGCGGATGTCATCTGTTTCTGGTTTAAATGCCAAGCCCCAAAGCGCAAATTTCTTCCCTTTTATATCGTTGTTGTAATATTTCAACATCTTTTCCACGATCTTCAGTTTTTGCGATTGGTTAACTTCCATCACAGCATCCAAAATCTTGAAATCATATTCGTATTCTTTGGATGAAAGTGCCAATGCTTGAACATCTTTGGGGAAACAGCTACCGCCATAACCAATGCCCGGGAACAAAAATCTTTTTCCGATTCGGTCATCGGCACCAACACCTTTACGCACCATATCAACATCGGCACCCACCAGTTCGCAAAGGTTGGCAACCTCGTTCATAAAAGTGATTTTTGTGGCCAAAAATGAGTTTGCGGCATATTTTGTAAGTTCAGAAGAACGCTCGTCCATAAATATAACCGGGTTTCCAGATCTTACATAAGGCGCATAAAGTTCTTCCATTAATTTTTTTGCCCTTTCACTCCTTGTGCCAACCACAACCCTATCTGGTTTCATAAAATCATCAACTGCAACTCCTTCACGCAAAAATTCTGGGTTAGATACTACATCAACTTCTACCAAGGTGTTTTCTTCAAAAGCTGCCCTTACTTTATCTGCCGTACCAACCGGTACGGTAGATTTTGTTACGATTACTTTATAATCGGTAATCAAATTTGCAATATCTTTTGCCGCACCCAAAACATAGCTCAAATCTGCTTTCCCATCGCCCCCGGGGGGCGTAGGTAACGCCAAAAATATGATAACGGCGTCTTTTATAGCTTCGGCAAGATCGGTGGTAAACTTTATGCGGCCTTGTTCTATGTTTCTGTGAAAAAGAATGTCTAAACCTGGCTCATAAATGGGCAAGATACCGCTACGCATTTTTTCTATCTTTTCTTGCACTATATCAACACAGGTGATATTGTTTCCGGTTTCTGCCAAACAAGTTCCTGTTACTAAACCAACGTACCCTGTTCCGATAACTGCTATCTTCATATTTAATTACTGTATTTTCTTAAATTTCTTTAAACTTGACGAAGTTAATAAATCGATAGATAAATGCCTATAATTTATAACATTGGGATTAAATTTTATTACTTTTTGATATGGGTGGTTTCTTTTTTTAACAAAAAGGCAAACTTATGGATCGAGGGGAGAAAGAACTGGAGGCTAAGATTTAAGCCAGACTCATCGAAAAAAAATATATGGTTCCATTTTGCATCATTGGGAGAATTTGAACAAGGGAAACCACTTTTACAAGCCCTTAGAAAAAGATTTATAGATAAAAAAATAGTGATTACTTTTTTTTCTCCATCTGGGTATGAAGTTAGAAAAAACTCGCTTCTGGGAGATCATATTCTTTATTTGCCTTTGGATACTTCAAAAAACGCCAAGGATTTTATCAAAATTTTTAATCCCGAAATGGCGTTCTTTAATAAATATGAATACTGGAATCATTTTTTTTTAGAACTTAAAAAGCAAGAAATCCCCCTTTACGTTACTTCATCAATTTTTAGAAAAGAACAACTTTTTTTTAAGCCTTACGGCGGATTTTATCGTAAAATTTTAGAATGTGTTACCCATTTTTTTGTGCAAAACCAAACTTCGGCAGGGTTATTAAAAAGTATCGGGTTAAATAATTTTACCATAAGTGGCGATACCAGGTTTGATAGCGTTACAGATTTGGCACAAAACAGAAAAGTCTTTCCATTAATTGATAAATTTAAAGGAGATAATAAACTATTTATCTGCGGGAGTACTTGGTTAGAAGACGAGAAACTGCTTTCTAATTTCATTTCAACATCGCCGAAAGGCTGGAAATTTATTTTTGCCCCTCATGAAATTTCTGAAACCAATATTAAAAACCTGAAAAAGTTATGCGCAGAAAAAGCGATGGGGTATTCTGAAATTGAAAGCACACCTGGAGTTGAAAAACGCAGGGTTTTAATCATCGATAATATAGGAATGCTTTCTTCATTATATGCTTACGCTGATGCCGCTTACATAGGAGGCGGGTTTGGCAATGGCATTCACAATACTTTAGAAGCAGCGGCCTACGCATTGCCAGTTGTTTTTGGGCCTAAACACCAAAAATTTAAAGAAGCAATTGATTTAGTTGCTTTAGAAGGGGGGTTTGCCATTAATAATCAGGATGAATTAAACAAAATTTTTAACCAACTTACTTTTGATGACGGTTTTAGAAAAAAAGCCGGGAGAATTGCTGGGAATTATATTAAAGAAAATGTTGGCGCAACCGGTATAATTATGAACGAGGTTTTTGATATGGGAACTACCTGAAAAAGAATTTTAGGATTATTCATCCGAAGCACTAAAAACATACATGATTAACCACTAAAAAAAATCCTTCAACCTATTGAAAATCAAAAAATAAAATCTTACTTTTGCAGTCCTTTTGCTTAGGTGGATTAAACTTCATAGTAAAAGACTTAACAATTTAACAATTAAATATTTAAAAAAGCTTAATGCCAACCATTCAACAATTAGTTAGGAAAGGTAGAGTAGCTCTGGAGGATAAGAGTAAATCCCCAGCGTTGGACAACTGTCCACAGCGAAGAGGTGTATGTACGCGTGTATATACTACTACCCCTAAAAAACCAAACTCTGCAATGCGTAAAGTTGCCCGTGTACGTTTAACAAACGGAAAAGAGATTAACGCTTACATCCCTGGAGAAGGGCACAATTTACAAGAACACTCTATTGTTTTGGTACGTGGTGGCAGGGTAAAAGATCTACCCGGAGTGCGTTATCACATCGTTCGTGGTGCATTAGATACAGCAGGAGTTGCAGGCAGGAATCAACGTCGTTCTAAATATGGTACTAAGAAACCTAAACCAGGACAAGCTGCGGCCGCACCAACAAAAGGTAAAAAGAAATAATTAAACGGAGGACAAGACAATGAGAAAATCGAAACCAAAAAAGAGAATCATCCTGCCCGACCCGAAGTTTAACGACGTTATGGTTACCAGGTTTGTAAATAATATGATGTTTGACGGTAAGAAATCTATCGCTTATGACATCTTTTACGGAGCTATTGAGATTGTGGAGACCAAAACTAGTGAAAACGGTTTAGAGCAATGGAAAAAAGCATTAGTTAACATTAGCCCAGCTGTAGAAGTAAAATCTAGGCGTGTTGGCGGCGCTAACTTTCAAGTACCTATGGAAGTAAGGCCAGAGCGCAAAATTGCGTTGGGAATGAAATGGTTAATTGGTTACAGTAGAAAACGTGGTGAAAAAACCATGACTGAGAAATTAGCCGGTGAGATCATCTCTGCTGCAAAAGGCGAAGGTGCCGCGGTTAAAAAGAAAGAAGATACCCACAAGATGGCAGAAGCTAACAAAGCATTCTCTCACTTTAGATTCTAGATTAGGGATTACACAGATTATAGGATTGCACAGATTTAAAACACCGATTTTTGTAAATAACTTGAATCGGTGTAATCTTTAAATCGGTAAAACCAAAAAAAAACAAGATGTCAAGAGATTTAAAATACACAAGAAACATTGGAATTGCTGCCCACATTGATGCGGGTAAAACAACAACTACCGAACGTATTCTTTATTATGCAGGTGTGAGCCATAAAATTGGTGAGGTACATGATGGTGCTGCAACAATGGACTGGATGGCACAAGAGCAGGAGCGTGGTATTACCATTACTTCTGCCGCAACCACTGTAAACTGGAAATACAGAGGAGACAATTATCACATCAATATTATAGATACCCCAGGACACGTAGATTTTACCGTTGAGGTAAACAGATCTTTAAGGGTATTGGACGGTTTGGTTTTTCTATTCTCTGCGGTTGATGGTGTTGAGCCTCAATCAGAAACTAACTGGCGTTTGGCAAACAATTATAATGTTTCTCGTATTGGTTTTGTTAATAAAATGGACAGAGCCGGTGCAGATTTTTTAAAGGTTGTTAAACAGGTTAAGGATATGTTAGGTTCTAACGCGGTACCTTTACAAATACCAATCGGTTCAGAAGATCAATTCAAAGGAGTAGTAGATTTGATCAATTGGAGAGGTATCATCTGGAACGAAGAAGATAAAGGGATGACTTTTACTGAAGTCCCAATTCCTGAAGATTTAGTTGAAGAGGCAAAAGAATGGAGAGAGAAGTTGTTGGAAGCAGTTGCCGATTATGATGAAACTTTGATGGAGAAATTCTTTGACGATCCAGAATCTATAACAGAACGCGAGATCTTAGATGCTTTACGTAAAGCAGTTATTGATGCTTCTATCGTTCCTATGGTTTGTGGTTCGTCTTTCAAAAATAAAGGGGTTCAAACAATGTTGGATTATGTGATGGAATTATTGCCATCTCCAATGGATCAAGAAGGCGTTAAAGGAACAAACCCTAAAACGGGAGAAGAAGTACTTTGCAAGCCTAGCGAAAAAGAACCTTTTGCAGCTTTAGCTTTTAAAATCGCTACAGATCCTTTTGTAGGCCGTTTATGTTTCATTAGGGTTTACTCTGGAAACCTAGAGGCTGGTTCTTATATCTACAATGCCCGTTCTGAGAACAAAGAACGTATTTCCCGTATCTTCCAAATGCATGCCAACAAGCAAAACCCAATTCCTAACGTAGGAGCAGGGGATATTGCAGCCGTTGTTGGTTTTAAGGATATTAAGACCGGCGATACGCTTTGCGAAGAGAAAAACCCAGTTGTTTTAGAGTCTATGAACTTTCCAGATCCGGTAATCGGTTTAGCTATTGAGCCAAAAACTCAAGCTGATGTTGATAAACTGGGTATGGCCTTAAATAAATTAGCTGAAGAAGATCCAACCTTCCGTGTTCACACAGATGAGGATTCTGGC
This sequence comes from Pedobacter segetis, assembly GCF_016623585.1. Lineage (GTDB taxonomy): Bacteria > Bacteroidota > Bacteroidia > Sphingobacteriales > Sphingobacteriaceae > Pseudopedobacter > Pseudopedobacter segetis. The sequence continues at coordinate 31,864 of NZ_JAEHFY010000005.1, read as the reverse complement.
CAAACTATTATCCAAGGTATGGGCGAGCTTCACTTAGATATTTTAATGGATCGCTTAAAACGTGAATTTAAAGTTGAGGTTAACCAAGGTGCGCCACAAGTTGCTTATAAAGAAGCTATTACCGGAGAAGCGCAACACCGTGAGGTTTATAAGAAGCAATCTGGTGGTCGTGGTAAATTTGCTGATATACAGGTGGTGATATCGCCATCTGAAGAGGGTAAATTAGGTTTAGAGTTTATTAACGAAATTTCTGGTGGTTCAATCCCTAGAGAATTTATACCTTCTGTACAAAAAGGTTTCGAAAATTCTTTACCAAATGGTGTTTTAGCTGGTTACCCTGTAACTGGGATGAAGGTAAGATTAATTGATGGCTCTTTCCATGCGGTCGATTCTGATGCCTTATCTTTTGAATTAGCTGCTAGAATGGCTTTTAGAGAAGCGTTGCCAAAATGTCGTCCTGTTTTAATGGAGCCGATCATGAAGATCGAAGTTTTAACTCCAGAAGAAAACATGGGTGATGTTATGGGAGATTTAAACAGAAGAAGAGGGCAGTTGCAAGGTATGGATACAAGAGCGGGAGCTCAAGTAATCAAAGCTTTGGTACCGCTTTCAGAAATGTTTGGATATGTAACCCAGTTACGCACCATTACTTCTGGTAGAGCAACCTCTACAATGGAATTTGATCACTATGAACCAGCTCCAAAAGGAGTACAGGAAGAAGTGATTGCCAAGGTTAAAGGAGCAAAAGCAAACGCATAGAAAGTTATAGGTTGTAAGTTTGAAGTTATAAGTGAAAACTTGGTGTACTTATAACTTACAGCCTAATACTTAAAACTTTCAATAAAAACAAACCCGTTTCTCGTTATAAATAGCTCTAACGAGGAAACATAAAACAAATAAAATGAGCCAAAGAATCAGAATTAAATTAAAATCTTACGATTACAATTTGGTAGATAAATCTGCCGAGAAAATCGTAAAGACTGTTAAACCTACTGGTGCAGTAGTTAGTGGTCCGATCCCTCTTCCAACAGAGAAGAAGATCTACACCGTTTTACGTTCTCCACACGTTAACAAAAAAGCAAGAGAGCAATTTCAACTTTGTTCTTACAAAAGGTTGTTAGATATTTATAGCGCATCGGCTAAAACCGTTGATGCTTTGATGAAATTGGAATTACCTTCAGGTGTTGAAGTTGAGATCAAAGTCTGATAGATTTTCATAATCTTAAAAAAGCCCTTTTCTATTAATATAGGAAAGGGCTTTTTATTTAAAATAACTTTCTAAATTTGATAATCGAAAATAAATGACTAAATTTGTCATGAATTTTTTTGTCATATAATGGAGAATAAAATTAAATCTGCAAGGATAAATAAAAAGCTTAAACTTAAAGATGTAGCTCATTCTTTAAACATTGACTCTTCATTGATAAGCAAATTCGAGTCTGGTACTAGAACACCAACTAGGGAACAAGTAATCAAACTTGCCCATCTTTTAGAAATAGATGCTCATGACTTATTAATAGATTGGTTAAGTGGGCAAGTTGTAGATCAAATTGGTTACGGTAATTTTGCTTTAGAAGTTTTATCTGTTGCAGAAGATAAGGTAAGATATTATAAGAAGAGTGAATTAAAATCTATTGATGACCTTACTAAAATTTTAGAAGAGATTGATGTTTTAAAGCAAAAGCTAAATCAATATAGAAATTTAGATAGTTATAAAATAACCGAAGCATTAGAATTAGAATATACATTTGAGAGCAACCGTATAGAAGGCAATACGCTTACATTAAAAGAAACAGATTTAGTGGTTAACGAAGGTATTACCATTTCTGGGAAAAGTATGCGAGAGCATTTAGAGGCCATTAACCATAAGGAAGCTATTATTTATTTAAAAGAGCTGATTGATAAAGATTCTGATTTTTCTGAAAAGGATTTGTTGTTGCTCCATTCACTTATATTGAAGGGTATAGAACCAAAATATGCCGGCAAATACAGGGATGTGCAAGTGATGATCAGTGGAAGCAAACATTTGCCACCTCAGCCTTTTATCGTAAAAAAACAAATGGAGGATCTGTTTTTTTGGTATGAGGCAAATAAGAACCATTTACACCCCGTGGTTTTAGCGGCAGAATTAAGTGAAAGGTTGGTTACCATACATCCATTTTTGGATGGTAACGGAAGAACGTCAAGACTTATTATGAATCTAATCTTGCTAAAAAACGGTTATGTAATCGCAAATATCAAAGGAGATTTTGAAAACAGGATTAAATATTACCAATCATTAGAAAATGCGCAGGTAGCTAATAAAAAGGAAGATTTTCATTTGTTTATTGCCCAAGAGGAACTGAATGCCATTAAAAGATATTGTGATATCTTGGGGATATGATTATTGCTCAAAAGAGATATTATAGATGGGGGTTTAAGATTTGCTTTTAACCCTGGTTAATGGCCCAAATTTCAAAATACAAGAATATTTAGCTAATTTGAAGATCATTTTGAAAACCATGTTTGAAAAAGAAACATTTGAAATTAAAGGAGCTGATGATCTTCCCATTATCGGGGATATTACTTATTCCAATTCTTATCCAGATTATCTGGTTATTTTTGTTCATGGATTTAAGGGTTTCAAAGATTGGGGCACCCACAATTTAACAGCCAGCTATTTTGCGGATAAAAGTATTTTTTTTCTAAAATTTAACTTTTCCCATAGTGGCGTTAAACCCGATGACCTATCTGACATTAAAGATTTAGAATTATTCTCTAAAAACACCCCATCTAAAGAACTGTATGATCTAGACAAGGTAATTGATTTTGCGGCAAAGAAATTCCCTCATCTACAGATTGTTTTATTGGGGCACAGTAGGGGCGGGGCGATCAGTATCTTGCAGGCCGCAAAAGACAATCGGGTTAAAAAACTGCTTACTTGGGCTGCTATTGGTAATTTTAGGGATTTATGGAATGACGAAGATGAGCCGGAATGGCGCAAAGCAGGAATACACTATATTTTAAACGGCCGTACCAAAGAGTTAATGCCTTTAGATATTTCTCTTTTAGATGATGTTCTAAATCATAAAAAAGAATTTGATCTAAATAATGCGGCCAAAATTATCCGTAAACCCTGGCTCATCGTTCAAGGAGAAAATGATGCTGCGGTTAAAGTAAAGGTAGCCGAAAAATTTCATCAAGACCAACCTCAAACTTCTAAATTGATGGTTGTGGAAGGGGCCAACCATGTTTTTGGGGCTTCTCATCCTTATAAAAAAGAAGTTTTGCCAAAAGATTTGGAAAAAGTTGTTTTGGCTTGCGCCGATTTTGTTAAAGCCGCTTACTAATATTTCTGGTTAAATATTATAAAATCTCCTTTTCTAACCAAATGCCGTCCTCTTTCATAATCCCGATCAAATCATCTAGGGCATTATCAGAGCTTACATTTTTCTTAACCACTTCTTTGCCCCGGTAAAGGGTTATTTTTCCTGGGCCAGTTCCTACGTAACCGTAATCCGCATCGGCCATTTCTCCTGGGCCGTTTACGATACAGCCCATGATCCCGATCTTAACACCTTTTAAGTGATCTGTTCTGCTACGTATCATCTGCGTGGTTTCTTGTAGATCAAATAAAGTGCGTCCGCAGCTTGGGCAACTTATATATTCTGTTTTAGAGATCCTAGATCTTGTAGCTTGTAATATCCCAAAAGAAGTAGAGACCCTAAACTTGGTAGAAACCTGTGGTGCATCTAACCAAACGCCATCTCCAAAACCATCCAATAACAAAGCACCCAGATCGGTTGCGGCATATAATTGGGTTTTTAATTCTATTTGATCCATCGTTTCGGTATCGCTAAAACCATAAGTTCTTTTGATAATTACGGGCGTATCTATCCCTAAATTCATCAACTTAAAAAAGAAGGCCCGCTGATCCATCATGCCATACTCGGCATCGGTTTCTAAAACAAAAACCAAAGTTTTATCAAAAGGTATTTTGCCAAAATCATCAGCCTCTAAATCTGCATATTTTACTTTTACCAAATTAAGCGCAAGGTCTTTTTGGCTTTCGCCGATGTACTCTTTAAGCGTAAATAAAGGATGGCAATTTGTTTTGATTTTTAGGTTTTTCCAAACGGGATAGTCATAAAGTTGCTTCAAATTACCCGGGAAATTAAAGGAAGGCAATTTATCCCCTAGATAGGCAAAATCAATAGATTGATCGCCCATATTATATTTATCCAAAATAGGGGAATAATTATATCCTGCTGCAGCCAGAATACTAACATCTTTAAGGTTTTGATCGGATAGGTCTAAAACCACCCGAGGCACTTGGTGGCCACCTATGAAGGTGTTTAGCTCTGCAGATTCTCTTTTGTTATATTCAAAAGGCGAATAGCCCGTTGGCAGGTCAAAATCTGGGTTTTCTAAATTTTCTTGATTTACTTGGGTACGGTTTTCGTAACGGAGAGCCAGTGCTTTTGCCACAGGGATTTCATATTCTGGCTCTTCTGTTAAAGAAACTCTGATGGTATCGCCCAAACCATCTTCTAACAAAGTGCCAATGCCAACTGCAGATTTTATCCTCCCGTCTTCTCCATCTCCTGCTTCTGTTACTCCTAAGTGTAAAGGATAATTCATTCCCTCTGCAACCATGGTTTTTACCAACAACCGATAAGCTTGCACCATAACTTGCGCATTGCTAGATTTCATGGAGATTACTAAGTTGTGATAATCCATGCCGTGGCAGATACGAATGAACTCCATGGCAGATTCTACCATCCCTTTCGGAGTATCGCCATACCAACTCATGATCCTGTCTGATAAGGAACCATGGTTAGTCCCGATTCTCATCGCGGTACCCTGTTCTTTACAGATTTCTACCAGTGGTGCAAATTTCTTTTTTATCCTAGCTAATTCTTTTTCGTAAGCCTCTGGCGTATAATTTAGTTCTTCAAACTTCTTTTTATCGGCATAATTACCGGGATTTATCCTTACTTTTTCAACAATTTTTGCCGCGAGTTCTGCGGCGTTAGGCGTAAAATGTATATCGGCAACCAAAGGTGTATGGTAGCCTCTCGCCAATAGGCCTTTTTTTATTTCGGTTAAATTTTGCGCTTCTTTTATGGATGGGGCGGTAATCCTCACATATTCACAACCGGCATCAATCATCCTGATGCTTTGCTCAATGGATGCCTCAGTATCCATTGTGTAAGCCGTAGTCATAGATTGAATACGGATAGGCTGCTTCCCTCCCATTTTTACCCCCCCTATGTTTACTTCTTGCGTTAAAAAACGAGAGTATTGGGTAATAGAATTACAGTATATTCCTTTTAAAGCTACTTTTGCTTCAGTATCCATCAAAAATAAATTTGTACAAAAATACGGGTTTTATATGAAATAGTTTTTATTGAATGGTTTGGCCATAGTTAAAAGTATTCTATTGATGCAAAAATAAAATCATCATTTTAATTATTGGCTGTATTTGCTATATTAACATGGCTACACTTTTATTTTACCAATAAACACGATGAAAAATTTCTTGCTTTTTGTAATACTTTTTATTTCTTCCTGCATAACACAAAAATCACTTAAAACGCCAAGGGAGCAATATGGAAAACTTTTTGAGACCATCCAAACGCAAAGAGTATTCCCTGATAATAAGACCTTTGTGGATGCGGTTTCCAAATTAAAACCAGAGGAAATTTTGAGAGCCTATAAGAAGCAAAGCACCGATAAGGATTTTAATCTAAAGGCTTTTGCCAATGAGTATTTTGAGTTGCCTAGTGCCAATCATAAAAAATTTGTTACTCAAAATGAGAATATTAGAAAGCACATAGATACTTTATGGACCGTTTTGCAGCGTAAAGCTGATGTTTCACAAATGGGCAGTTTAATTCCACTACCGCACCCATACATTGTACCGGGCGGTAGGTTTAGAGAAGTATATTATTGGGATTCGTATTTTACGATGCTGGGGCTTAAGCAAAGCAGGAAGATTGAAACTATCCAAGATATGATAGATAATTTTGCTTATTTAATAGATAGATTTGGTTTTGTCCCGAACGGAAACAGGACTTATTATTTAACAAGGTCACAACCCCCATTTTTTAGCTTGATGATCGATCTGCTTGCACAAGCAAAGGGTGATGAAATTTATATCAAATATCAACCTCAGCTCATCAAAGAATATCAATTTTGGATGCATGGGAAAAACGAGCTAGATCAAATGGAGGCTGCGCATAATTTGGTAAAATTAGGAAAAGATACTTTTCTAAACCGTTATTGGGATGAAAGCGACCAGCCAAGGGAAGAATCTTATGATGAAGATATAGCGGCGGCAAAGCTTAGTTCTATGCCCAATGAAGAATTTTACAGAAACGTAAGGGCGGCGGCAGAGTCTGGTTGGGATTTTAGTTCTAGATGGTTTGCTGACGGCGAAAATTTAAAAACTATAGAAACAACAAACATTGTTCCCGTGGATCTTAACTGTTTACTTTATTTTATGGAGCAAACCATCGCAAGGTCTTTTTCTTTGCAGAACGATGTGAAAAATGCGAATATTTATCGGGCTTACGCCGATGAAAGGAAAAATGCCATCATAAGGTACTGTTGGAATGACAAAAACGGATGGTTTCTGGATTATGATTACAAATTAAAAGAACAAACAGGCTCTCTTAGTTTAGCGGGTGTGTTTCCTTTATTTTTTAAGATAGCCGATCTGTATCAGGCAAATAAGGTTGCTTTTATGATACAGCAAAAATTTTTAAAACCCGGCGGTTTGGTTACAACACTTAAAAACACCAACCAACAATGGGACTCACCAAACGGTTGGGCACCATTGCAATACATAGCTATTAAAGGTTTAAGAAATTACAAATTGAATGTTTTGGGTGATACAATTGCAAAAAGGTGGATCTACTTAAACAAAAGGGTGTTTAAACAAACCGGAAAGCTAATGGAAAAATATAATGTTGTAGATCTAAAACTTGGAGCAGGCGGTGGCGAGTACCCACTGCAAGATGGGTTTGGATGGACAAATGGGGTTTTACTAGAATTAATGAATAATAATTGAACGTTAAATTAACCTATCCTTGATCACTAAAGTATCAGCCATTTTATCATGTAAGGTTTGTTGCTGTTTGTTTAAAAAAAGATAAAAATATCCAAAAAAGAACAAAATAGTGCTTATGGATTTGGCAATATTTCTCACAAAAACTTCTGAAAATGTGGGTTTTAGTCCCTTTAGATCAGTTACTTTAATATTCATCATTTTTTTTCCGAAGGTTGCTTGTTGATCATGCTCCATATAGATATGATAAAAGAACTTAAGGATTGGCAAAAGTATAAAGCCCCCAATTATGGTAATCAATGATGTTGCCCTATTGTTGAAATATAAAGCAATCATCAACTCTAAAAAAGCAAGCATGCCAAAAATGATAAACCAATCTATTGCGTTTGCCAGCATCCTTAAATCAAAGCCCGCAAAATATTGTGGTGCGGTATGCTGTTCTGCGAAACCCAACAAGGCCCTTAGCTCTGGGAATTCATGGGCTTCTTTATAATCATCCATTCCTGGTTTTCGCACAAAAGAATTGGGCGAAATTTGGTTCTCTTTTAATTCTGCTAATGAAAATGGCCCTTGTGGTTTACCGTTTATTACAAGTGTGTAAATTTTTTGGTCGTCCATTTAATATCTGTTAACCTCAAAATTGCTTAAACCGCCTTTTAAGGTTATATGGATTTTCTGAGCCGCAGTTTTAAAATTGGGCGATTCATAGCTGCCATCATCCATTTTTATAAAACCTTTAAAAGTTTTAGAAGATAAACCACTAGAAACCAATATTTTACATCCTGCCGTTGTGGGTATTTGTATATTCACATCTGCCAAGCCTGTTTCTGCCGATAAATTTACATCATTGTATAAATTGCCTAATTTAACATCAAACTCTGCAGCGCCCCCCTTTAAAGAAATATTGTGGACTTTGTTTTGCGAAAAATCAAAATCGGCTTTGCCAGCGCCCATTTTTAGGTTAACATCCCATAATGGTTGGGTATTGATCTTCATCTTAACTTTTCCATATTCATCATCTTTAAAATTAAAGGAGCCGTCATTCTTTTTTGATCTAAATTCTAAAACCGCGGTAGAATCCGTATCGGTCCTTTTAAGAAAATATCTTGTTATAGATTCTTTAACCCTAGATTCAAACAATCTATCGTTACCGTTTTCTATTTGGAAGGCACTTGCCCCTCCGTAAATGTTTAAGGTTGCGTTTTTTATCTTCGCATCAAAATCTTCTGAGTAATTAGAAACGTTATCGGTACGCCCTGGATCATGGCTATCGTCCCAATCATTACCATCGCGATCAGAAAAAACCCAGCCAATATGGTTACGGTTTTTTCCCCCGTCATTTAAACCTTCATAACATATAAAAGCAAGGGCGGCAACCGTTATTACCACCATTGCAATTACGCTTATCTTTGAGCTTGACCTCGCAAAGATGATGTTTACTCCGCTGATGATTAACAGTAAAGGCCAAAAGCGCCAAATATGGCCCCAACTAAAATCAATAACATTAAAATTCTCTAACAGGAATATGCCTCCAACAAACACGAAGATAATTCCCCAAAATATTTTATCCGCTTTCATAATTATAAATTTGTATTGTTTTCTGGGTCTGTGTCTGATTTATCTGTTTTTGTTTCTTGATCTGCAGCACCGCTTCCCAAATCTGGCCCATCAATAGGGCTTCTATGGGTGTTTTTAAATAAAATGCTTAAACCAATTACCACAAAAACCAATGGCCAAAGTTTGCTTATCTTAAACCAATAAGGGAGAAGATCAAACTCGTTCATTAAGAAATAAAAACCAAAGCCTATTAACAGCAAGCCTACCAATAAGCCCATGTTTTGGTTTCTTTTTGGCTTAAACGTAGAACCGAAATTTTCTTTAAAAGGCTCATCGGGGTTAACCCTATAATCAGTATAGCTAAAAGGAGAGATTTTATCTTCGGGTACGGCTATCCAAAGTATGAGATAGACCCAAATACCGCCTCCGCCAAAAAAAGCAGCAAGGGCAAAAGCTATCCTTACCCATGTTACATCTAGCTCAAAGTATTTTGCCAATCCTGCGGCAACGCCGGCAACCATATTATCGGTGGTGTCTCTTTTTAATTTCTTTTCCATTTTATGTTTCTTTAAAATTGCCTAAACCTGTCCGTGAATGGGTTTTATTACCACTTGGTCCACGTTGGCACCCTTACTCATTTTTATAATTTGAGAGATGGTATGTGCAACGTCTTCTGGTTGTATAAACTCATCTTTAGATATGGAAGTGCCTTGCCATGAATTGGTTAAGGTAGATCCAGGTAAAATTGCGGTTACCTTAACATCATGTTCCATCATTTCTGCTCTCATTATGTTATTAAGACTTAGCATGGCCGCTTTTGTTACACAATAAGATCCTGCATTTGCAATTGTTTCTATACTGGCAACAGAGCAAATGTTAAAAATGTAACCAAAACCCCTCTCTTTCATTAAAGGAGCCAATTTTTTATATAAATAGTAAGGGGCATAAACATTGGTTTTCATGTGGAGGTCTAAATTGCTTTCGTCTTCATCCAAAATAAAGCTGGGTTTAAAAACACCTACCGAATTTATTAGGGCATCAATTTTTTTTAAGTGTAGCAAGGCTTCATCGGCGAAGGCCAAAACCTCATTTTTTATGGCACAATCGATCGCTTTTATAAACACTTTTATATGCGGATGGGCCTTGTGTAATTCTGTTTTAAACTTTTCAAGCTCATGTGGGTCCCTTGCGCATATTGCTAAATTATGACCCTCTGCCGCCATATTTAATGCAATGGCCTTACCTATCCCTTTTGTTGCCCCTGTAATTAATATATTCATGTTGTTAAATTAAAAAATCCTTTCAATTTAGGTTTAATAATTGCAATTGATAAAAAACGTTATTTTTACAAAAAATTCTATATGGTATTTCACTACTTCGGCAAATATATATTATTGATACAAGCGGTATTTAGAAAGCCCGAAAAGTTTAGTATCTATAAAAATGAGATCTTTAGGGAAATGGTTTCCATTGGGCTGGGCTCTTTAGGTATCATTAGCATTATTTCTGTATTTATTGGGGCCGTTACTACGGTTCAAACCGCTTTTCAGCTTACTAGTGATCTAATCCCCAAATCTATTATTGGCGGCATCACAAGAGATTCTACTATTTTAGAGTTGAGCCCAACAATATGCTCTTTAGTTTTAGCGGGCAAGGTAGGCAGTAGCATTGCCTCTCAAATTGGTACTATGAGGGTTACAGAGCAAATTGATGCCCTTGAGATCATGGGCATAAACGCCCCGGGATATTTGATTTTACCAAAATTATTGGGAGGGATCATAATGATACCTATGTTGGTTGTGGTAGCCATTGCCCTGAGTATAATGGGAGGATATTTAGCTGGTTCTGCTTCTGGGGCCGTAACTTCCCAAGAATTTATACAGGGTTTAACCACAGATTTTATTCCGTTTACTTTGGCCGTTGCCATGATAAAAGCCTTGGTGTTTGCTTTCATAATCACTACTGTTTCTGCCTATCAGGGCTATTATACAGATGGCGGTGCCATTGAGGTGGGCAATTCTAGTACCAAGGCAGTGGTAATCAGTTGCATTGCCATATTAATTTCAGATTACGTAATTGCACAACTCTTGTTATGATTGAGGTTAAAGATGTATTTAAAAGCTTTGGGGATAACGAAGTATTAAAAGGGATAACAGCAGATTTTAAGCCCGGCGTAACCTCCCTGATTATTGGGAGCTCTGGATCTGGTAAAACCACGTTAATGAAAAACATGGTAGGCTTGCATGAGCCTAATTCTGGGAAGGTTTTTTACGATGGCAGGGATTTTACCTCTATGGATACAGAAGAAAGGATCGATATCAGGAAAGAAATCGGGATGCTGTTTCAGGGCTCTGCCCTTTTTGATTCTATGACGGTTGAAAAAAATATCCGCTTCCCTTTGGATATGTTCACCGATCAAAGCAAAGCAGAAAAACTGGATCGTGTAAATTTTGTTCTAGAACGAGTAAACCTGGCTGGTAAAAATCATCTATACCCTGCAGAACTATCTGGGGGGATGATGAAAAGGGTCGGTATAGCTAGGGCGATAGCGATGCGGCCAAAATATTTGTTTTGTGACGAGCCTAACTCGGGCCTAGACCCAAAAAGCTCTATTATGATAGATGAGCTGGTTGCAGAGATCACAAAAGAATATGAAATTACAACGGTTATAGTAACACACGATATGAATTCTGTAATGGGAATTGGCGAACATATTCTTTTTTTGCACCAAGGAGAAAAATGGTGGGAAGGATCAAAAGATGAAATTACTTCTACCGATAATAAAGAGCTTAACGAATTTGTTTTTGCCACAAAATTGATGGAAACTTTGTTGAAGAAGTAGATTATTAGTTCATTAACATTCGCAATTACAACAAGGAAAGTTCATTAGGCATTGGTTAAGTAGCATTTGTTTTATTGAAGAAATACATTCATAAGTTTTAAAGTCAAATCTATACATTCAACCTCAACAAAAATTTTTCATTCAATCATTCAAAATTCACTCACTCTATCATTAAATACGCATGCAGCCAAACATACAATCTTTAAGCCCGCAAAATTGGAAAGATTACGAATTGATAGATTGTGGGGGTTTTGAAAAACTAGAGCGTTTTGGCGAATTGATCTTAGTAAGACCAGAGCCACAGGCAGTTTGGAATAAACTTTTGCCAGAAAGCGAATGGCAAAAAATGCACCACATAAAGTTTAAGGGCAAATCTGCAACAAGTGGAGAATGGGTTAAGAAAAACCCCAACATTCCGGATCGTTGGCATATCCAATATAAAAACGATGATGTTGCCATAAAATTTAGATTGGCCTTAACATCGTTTAAACACGTTGGGATTTTTCCAGAACAAGCTGTAAACTGGGATTTTATATCCTCCAAAATAAAAGCCTTCAAAAACCCTAATCCAAAGGTTCTAAATCTTTTTGCTTACACGGGTGGCGCATCTTTAATTGCTAAAGCGGCGGGAGCTGATACTACCCACGTAGATTCTATAAAACAAGTGGTAAGTTGGGCAAATGAGAACCAAGACATTTCTGATTTAAAGGATATTAGGTGGGTGGTAGAAGATGCTTTAAAATTTGTACAAAGAGAACTAAAACGCGGGAAAACCTATAATGGCATTATTTTAGATCCGCCAGCTTATGGCCATGGCCCAAAAGGAGAAAAATGGAAGCTAGAGGATTTGATCAAAGAGATGATGCGTGATGTTGTGCAGCTTTTAGACCCACAAGAACATTTTTTGATCCTAAATACCTATTCATTAGGGTTTTCTTCTATCATAGTAGAGAATTTAATCAAAGGTGCCCACCCAGAAGTGCAGAATTTAAACATTGGCGAATTGTATCTGAAAGCCCGAAGTGGCGTTAATTTGCCCTTAGGTGTTTTTGGGAAATTTAGCACTGTCTAATTGTTGAAATCTTTTTGTTCATACCATTTTTCTTAACTCTAATTTTGTGAAAATTTAATTGAATGGATCTATCTAAAAAAATATTTTTAGTGCCACAGCTCATATTTGCAGCTTATATTTTTTCGTCATGCTCTGGTACAGACGGGAAAACGGCCAACACAACATCCCTAGCGGATACCACAAAGAAAGAACAACAAACCATTGTTAAGGAAAGTCTTTATAAACCGGTAGATTCTGCCAAATATTTTCGACTTCAAAAATACCTGGCAAACGGGGATACAACCGGGAAGTGGCCTGTTAAGGATGATATTTTGCCAATAAATGGTGCTATTTTACCTTTTAACAGGATCATTGCTTACTATGGCAACCTTTACGTAAAAAAAATGGGGCCTTTAGGAAGGTATGAGCCTAAAGAGATGTGGAGGAAATTGGACGAAGAGGTAGCCAAATGGAACAAAGCCGATACGGTAATAAAATCTATCCCTGCCTTGCACTACATCGCTACCGTAGCGAGTGGCACTCCCGGAAAAGATGGTTTCTACATCAATAGAATGCCAGATAGCCAGATAGATTCTGTATTAAAAATAGCCAAGATGTACAATCATAATGCTATCGTTTTTTTAGATGTACAAGTGGCTTTAAGCAAGTTAAAAGATGAGTTGCCACGATTAGAAAAATATTTAAAAATGCCAAATGTTCACTTAGGGATCGATCCAGAGTTCTCTATGAAATCTGGTAAAAAACCAGGTTCTCAAATTGGTGTTTATGATGCTGCAGATATTAACTATGCTTCTAACTTTTTAGTAAAATTAGTGAAAGATAATAACCTGCCATGCAAAATATTGATAGTGCATCGTTTCACGCAGAAAATGGTAACTAATTATAAAGATATTAAGTTACACAAAGAGGTACAACTGGTAATGCACATGGATGGGTTTGGCCCCCCAGAGTTAAAGAAAGGCACCTATCGTCATTATTTATATAGTGAGCCAGTGCAGTTTGTAGGGTTCAAATTGTTCTACATCAACGATATTGCCCAAGCACCCAACCATTTAATGACTCCGGAAGAGTTGTTAAAATTGACACCGAAACCAATATACATCCAATTTCAATAAAGAGATTTTAAAGGGAGTTGCCAAAAATAGCTCCCTTTTTAGTCAAACACCACTGTTTTATTATCGAAAACAAAAACGCGATCTTCAAATACGGCCTGTATCGCTTTGCTTAAAACAGCCGATTCTATTTCTTTCCCCGCTTTTACCATATCTTTTGTGCCAAACGTATGGTTTACGGTAATGGTTTGCTGGGTAATTATCGGGCCCTCATCAAGCTGGTTGGTTACAAAATGCGCAGTTGCACCAATTAGTTTTACGCCACGCTCAAAAGCTTGTTTATAGGGGCTTGCGCCGATAAAAGCCGGTAAAAAAGAATGATGGATATTGATGATCTGATTAGGGAAACAACCAATGAATGCCGGTGATAAGATCCGCATGAATTTAGCTAAGATCAGGTAATCTAATTCATTGTTTTCTATGATTGATTTTAACTCGTTTTCAAACTGCTCTTTAGTTTTATCTTGATGAGGAACATAATGGAAAGGGACATCAAACCTATCACAAAGATCTTTAAGATCGGGATGATTGCCAATTACGCATTGTAATGATGCACCTAAGGTTTGATAATGGTTACGTACCAAAATATCGCTTAAACAATGGTGCTCTTTTGTAACCAATAAAATAACTTTTTTATTTGGATTAGGGTTTACCTTAACAGAAGCGTTATTTGGTAAAACGCCTTTTAGGGCTTTTTGAAGAGAATCTACATCATCAAAAGTGGTAACTTCTAACCTTGCAAAAAATTCGTTACCCAAGGTATCAACAAACTCCCTCATAGAAATAATGTTGAGCTTAAAATTTGCCAATACCTTAGATATTTCGGCAACTAAGCCTACCTTATCTTTACATTGAATAACTATTACCATCGTTATTTAAAAACTATCCAATAAAATTAAACCCGGTATAGGCCACCAAACATTCTGGGACTTTAATGCCGTCTTCAGTTTGATAATTCTCTAATATAGAAGCTAAGATACGAGGCAACGCCAAGGCACTTCCGTTTAAAGTATGCGGCAATTGTGTTTTACCTTCCTTGCCTTTATAACGTAATTTTAACCGGTTACTTTGAAAAGTCTCAAAGTTAGAGACCGATGAAACCTCTAGCCAACGTTCTTGTGCCGCACTGTAAACTTCCATATCATAAGTTAGGGCAGAGGTAAAGCCCATATCCCCACCGCATAACCTAAGCACACGGTATTGCAAACCTAGTTTCTGCAATAAACTTTGTACATGCAAACTCATCTGCTCTAAAACCTCATAAGATTCCTCGGGATGCACCACTTGTACTATCTCTACTTTGTCAAATTGGTGCAAACGGTTTAAACCACGAACGTGAGCGCCATAAGAACCTGCTTCACGCCTAAAACAAGGTGTATAACCACAATTTTTTATGGGTAATTCTTCTTCTTTTAAAATAACATCGCGGTATAAATTGGTAACTGGCACCTCTGCCGTCGGGATTAAATATAAATTATCTAACCCAACATGGTACATTTGCCCTTCTTTATCTGGTAATTGCCCGGTCCCAAAACCAGAAGCTTCATTTACCATTAATGGAACCATCATTTCATCGTAACCCGCCTTCTCTGCCTCGGCCAAAAAGAAATTGATCAGCGCCCTTTGCATTTTTGCACCTTTTCCTTTATAAACAGGGAAACCAGCTCCCGTAATCTTAACTCCCAATTCAAAATCTATCAAATTATATTTTGCCGCCAATTCCCAATGGGGCAAAGCGCTAGCAGGTAATTCTGGTTTTGTTCCGTTTGATAAAACAACTTCGTTTTCTTCTGGGGTTTTACCCTTAGGCACACTTTTATGGGGCAAGTTTGGTAATTGCACCAGTTTTTGATGCAATTCATGTTCTATGGTTGCCAATTGCTCTTGCAATGGTTTAATATCTTCTTTTGATTTTGATGTTTCTGCTTTTATAGCTTCCGCTTCGTCTCTTTTGCCATTGCGCATCAACTCTCCAATTTGTTTTGCGGCAGCATTTCCTTTGGCCAAAAGTTCATCTGCTTGCAATTGAGTGCTTTTTCTTTGATCATCTAAATAGATAACTTCATCAACCAATTCTGGCTGATTGAAATTTCTTACGCTTAAACGTTCTAAAACTTCCTCTTTATTTTCGCGGATATAACTAACTTGCAGCATCTTTTTAAATTTTATGCAAATATAGTATTGCGTATTTAGAATAGCGTATGGCAATAATCAGAATTTAAAAAAATATTAAATTGATTTAATGAGCGGCAAACTTTATCTAGTTCCTACTCCTATCGGTAATTTAGAAGATATTACTTTAAGGGCTTTGCGGATATTAAAAGAGGTAGATTTAATTTTGGCAGAAGATACCAGAACATCCGCACCCATGCTCAAGCATTTCGAGATTGATAAAAAAGTTTTTGCCCATCACCAACATAATGAGCATAAGGCAGTTGCCGAAATTGTTAAGTTTTTGAAAGACGGGCAAAATATTGCGCTGATTTCTGACGCTGGTACCCCAGCAATTTCTGATCCGGGCTTTTTATTGGTTCGTGAGGTTTTAAAGCATGATCTAGCCATTGAATGTTTGCCAGGCGCTACCGCATTTGTGCCCGCATTGGTAAACTCTGGCTTACCTAATGATCGCTTTACTTTTGAAGGATTTTTGCCCGTAAAAAAAGGTAGGCAAACCCGATTAAAAGAATTGATTTACGAGAATAGAACCATGATTTTTTATGAATCTCCTCATCGTTTATTAAAAACTTTAGAAGAACTGATAACGGTTTTTGGCGCAGAAAGGCAAGCTTCCATTTCTAGGGAATTAACCAAGATGTTCGAAGAAAATGTACGGGGATCTTTAAGCGAACTAAAAACGCATTTTGAAGAGAATATCTTAAAAGGAGAATTTGTACTGGTAATTGCCGGAAATACAGAAACCGCTCCAAAAAAAGACGATAAATATTATAAAAGATGAAACGACAAATTTGGTTAGCCCTTTTAACCGCATTTTTACTTTGGTTGGCCTGGCCGCCCATCCCGTTTACCGCACCAATTTTGTTGATCGCTTTTTTCCCTTTGATGATTGCGCTGCAAGAAATTGAAGAATCTAATCTAAAAAACAAAGGGCGTAAAATTTTCTTAATTGCAGGTCTAGCATTTTTGATATGGAACACGGCTTCCATTTATTGGGTCTTTAATTCCTTAAATGCAGTAATGCCTACTTTTATTGCCTGCTTATTATCCTTGATACCATTTGGTTTAGGCGCATTATTAATGACTTTTAGCTTCTGGCTTTACCGTAAAGTTGCGAGAAACGCCACGCCGCTTCTTGCCGATATAAGCTTAATCGGTTTTTGGGTAAGTTATGAATACTTACATCAAACATGGGACCTAAAATTCCCTTGGATGACTTTAGGAAACGGTTTTGCTACAAGCCCACAATTGATACAATGGTATGAATATACAGGTGTTTACGGTGGTACTTTTTGGATATTGGTTTCTAATATTTTATTGTTTAGGATTTGGGTTTTATTAAAGGCAGAAGGTAAAAGGCGACATTCTGAAAACTTAGGAAAAAAACAAATAGAAGGCGAAAGGCTTAAGGCACAAGGTGCAATGCGAACAATCAAAGGTTTATCCTTTGCTTTGGCAGTTTGGGTTATATTGCCCATAGGTTTATCTATTTTGGTTTATAGCACTTATCAAGAAGAAATAAACCCATCAGATATAGTGGTGGTACAACCCAATATTGACCCTTATGGTAAAAACCATACCTATACAGAAGCAGAGCAACTGGCAAAACTCATAAAACTAAGTAAAAAAAAGGCACAAATAAATACAGAGTTTTTTATCTGGCCAGAAACAGCAATTACCGGTTATAAAGATGAAACAGATTTCAGGAACACAAAATCTTTTAAAACCATACAAGTTTTTTTGGATAGTTTTAAAAACGCCACAGTAATTACAGGCGCAGAAACGTATCTTACCTATCAAGATCAAAAGACCTTATCTGCAAGATACGTGAAAGAGAACAACCTTTGGTATGATAGTTTTAATACCGCGGTTGCTATCGAAAACTCTCCAAAATTACAGTTTTATCATAAATCTAAACTGGTCCCAGGTGTAGAGAAAATGCCTTTCCCAGAAGTTTTATCTATCCTTAACCCATTATTCGAGAAATTTGGGGGCACAACAGGTGGTTATGGCCAACAAAAAGAGCCAAGTAATCTTTACGCTTCAAGCGGAATTGGCGTTGTTCCAGCAGTTTGTTACGAGTCTATTTGGGGAGATTGGATAGCAGGATCTGTATATAAAGGAGCACAATTTATAGCAGTGATCACAAACGATGGTTGGTGGGGAAATACATCTGGAAAAGACCAACATTTAGATTATGCCAGGTTAAGGGCTATCGAGAACAGGCGTTGGGTTGCCAGATCTGCAAATACTGGTATTTCTGCATTTATTAACGAAAGGGGCGATATAGTACAGCAAACTGTTTGGTGGCATGATGCGGTGATCAAACAAGATATAAACCTGAATTCTGAAATTACTTTTTACACCGCACACCCAGATTGGGTTGTTTATCCTTTTTTGTTAATTAGCTGCCTGGGGTTTTTATTCTTGATTGTAATGAGGTTTAAAAATAAGAGCGTTGCCGCAGAATAATAGCCTGTTTAAATTTACGCCGTGAAATTTTATTTTTTTTTGGGGCTTAGCAAGGCAAATCTAGTAATGATAGGCTAAAGCTATTTCTAAAAATTAATGTAGTTGTAATTAAATATGCCAGACCGATTTTTGGGTTCAAGAATAAACAGGCTCACAAATAAATTTTAAATATTTCTTTGCGATGATTTATAGGTAGGCTTAAAACATAGGTTATCGATATTCTTGTTAGCCGTCTCAGAACAACTATGCCTAAGTATTGTGCGATGCCCCTTTTCTTCGCCCTACCTTTGCGATAGCCTGTTGGGAGGTGGCAAAGGAAACGCCTAAACCATTAATTCAAAAGTTGGGCTCCAGCTAAAACAAAAAAACCATTTTTTTAGAGCAAAAAAACACTTATCAAAAATAATGGCCCAACCCTTTGATATATAAATTGATAGTTCTATCTTTGCAGTCCCCAAAAATGGGGATTTTATATAATTAATCATTTTAAATTAAAGCAAGTGAATACGTTAAGTTACAAAACTGTCTCTGCAAATAATAAAACCGTTGACAAACAATGGGTTGTTGTTGACGCTGAAGGAGAGATTTTGGGGCGCTTGTCTTCTAACATCGCAAAAGTGATCAGAGGAAAAAACAAGCCATCGTTTACCCCACACGTAGACTGCGGCGATAATGTTATCGTTATCAATGCAGACAAGGTTAAATTGACAGGAGACAAAATGTCTGACAAGGTTTATGTTAGATATACTGGTTATCCAGGTGGTCAGCGTTTCATAACTCCAAAAGAGTTGATGGCAAAGCATCCTACTCGTATCATCGAGAAGGCTGTACGTGGTATGTTGCCTAAAAATAGGTTGGGAAGAGCAATCTTCAAAAACCTGTATATCTATGCAGGTAACGAGCATCCACATGTTGCACAAAACCCTAAAGAAATTAAATTTTAAATTTAAAGGAGAAAAGAAATGTCAGTTACTAATACTTCTGGAAGAAGAAAAACTGCTGTTGCCCGTATCTACTTAAAAGATGGCAACGGCGCAATTACCGTAAACGGTAAAGATTATACAACATATTTCCCAACTTTGCCATTACAGTACATCGTAAACCAAGCCTTTATTGTTGCCGAGGTTACGGGACAGTATGATGTAAAAGTAAATGTTGCCGGTGGTGGTGTTAAAGGGCAAGCCGAGGCTGTTCGTTTAGCTATTGCTAAGGCTATTGTTGAATTAGACGCAATTAGGAAACCTTCTCTTAGGGCCAAGGGTTTAATGACGCGTGATAACCGTATGGTTGAGCGTAAGAAACCAGGTAGAGCTAAAGCAAGAAAGAAATTCCAATTCAGTAAACGTTAAAATTCGGAGGACAAGACAATGGCAAGAACAACTTATCAGGACTTATTGGATGCAGGTGTACACTTTGGTCACCTTACCCGCAAATGGAATCCGAAAATGGCTCAATATATTTTTATGGAGCGTAACGGAATCCACATAATAGACTTAAACAAAACTTTAACAAGAGTTGAAGAAGCAGCTTCTGCTATCAAACAAATTGTTAAGAGTGGCCGTAAAGTATTATTTGTTTCTACAAAGAAACAAGCTAAAGACATCGTTGCAGAATATGCAAAATCTGTAAATATGCCCTTCGTAACCGAAAGATGGTTAGGTGGTATGTTAACCAACTTTGCTACCGTAAGAAAGTCTATCAAGAAGATGACAAACATCGATAAGATGACTAAAGACGGTACTTACGATGTGCTTTCTAAGAAAGAAAAACTGATGATCCAGCGTGAGCGTATTAAATTAGAAACCCTTTTAGGAGGTATTGCTGATCTAAACCGTTTACCAGCTGCTTTGTTTTTAATAGATGTTAAGAAAGAGCATATCGCTGTAACCGAGGCTTTAAAGTTAAATATCCCTACTTTTGCAATGGTGGATACTAACTCAGATCCTTCTAGCATAGATTTCCCTATCCCATCTAATGATGATGCTACAAAATCTATTTCTTTAATTACAGGTATCATCATTGATGCGATTAAAGAAGGTTTAGAAGAACGCAAGCAAGAAAAAGATGCCGAAAGCGATAAAGAAGCTGCTGCAGAAAAAGCAAAAGTTGATGCGCCAGAAGCAAAAACAGAAAAAGCACCTTCAGAAAGTGGCAAAAGAACCCGTAAAGGCGCTGACGCTGCTGAGCCTGTAGCTACTAAAGAAACTACAAAAGAGGTTGCCGCTGAAGAGGCAAAAGGAGAGTAATGCCCCTCGTTCTCTGCCAGCTGGCAGAGATGAATTATGGTGGCTCTGCTATCTTAAAAAAATAATACACAAAATATTCACGCCCAGTTCTCTCCTCTGCCAGCTGGCAGAGGAGTTGGAGGGGGCTAAAACTTTTATAAAATGTCTACAGTACAAATTTCTGCAGCAGATGTAAATAAACTTCGTCAGCAAACTGGCGCAGGTATGATGGATTGCAAAAAAGCTTTAACAGAAGCAAATGGCGATTTTGAAGCTGCAATTGACTATTTACGTAAAAAAGGCGCTAAAGTAGCGGCCTCACGTTCTGATAGAGACTCTAACGAAGGAGTGGTTATCGCTAAAACTACCGCTGATGGTAAAAAAGGTATCGTTGTTGAAGTAAACTGCGAAACTGACTTTGTTGCTAAAAATGCTGATTTTGTTGCCTTTGCACAAGCTATTGCTGATAAAGCTGTTGAAAGCGGCGTTTCTTCTATCCAAGAACTAACTGCTTTAGAATTAGATGGCGCAAAAATTTCTGACTTAATTATTGATCAAACTGGTAAGATCGGCGAGAAAATAGGTGTTTCTAAATTTGAAACCATATCTGCCGATAAAGTAATTGCTTATATCCACGGAAATTACCGTTTAGCAGTTTTGGTGGGTTTTAACCAAAATGTTGCCGGATTAGATGAAGCTGGTAAAGATGTTGCCATGCAAATTGCTGCGATGAGCCCAGTTGGGGTTGATAAAGCCGATGTTGATACACGTATCATCGAAAAAGAAATGGAAATTGCCAAAGAGCAAATTAGAGCAGAGGGCAAACCAGAAGAAATGGTAGAGAAAATTGCTGCTGGTAAATTGAATAAATTCTACAAAGAACAAACGCTATTGAACCAAGAATTTGTTAAAGATTCTTCCAAAGATATCCGTAAATTCTTGGATGAAACCTCTAAAGGTTTAACCGTTACTGCTTTTAAAAGAGTTGTTTTGGGAGCATAACTTAGATTAAGGAAGCAAGAATAAAGATATCTTGCGATCAGTATAAAAATCCTCATCTTTTTAGATGGGGATTTTTTTGTTTATAAAGAATTAGGGTAATCGTTTCCTAAATCGGTATATTGTTATACGCGTAATATTAATTTAATTGAAAAAAGAAGATTTCAAGTTTTTGTTCGATACTTATTTTGATGCTATAAAGAATTATATATTCTATAGGGTGGGAGATATTGATATAGCTACCGATATAGCACAGGATGTATTTGTTAGGGTTTGGGAAAAACAAATGCAGCTAGATCTAAAGAACGCTAAGTACCTACTATATAAAATTGCAAAGGATATGTTGGTGAGCAAATACAGAAAATTTGAGGTTGAGGCAAAATACAACAACAGGATGCAGCTAGAGCTTACCGAACTTGTGGTAGATAACCATTATGATTACAAGCAACTGCAAAACAGCTATCAACAAGCATTGGTACAGTTACCAGAAAAACAAAGAACTGTTTTTATGATGAGCAGGATGGAAGAATTAAAATACACCGAAATTGCCGAAAGGCTAGATATAAGCATTAAGACGGTAGAAAAAAGAATGTCTAATGCGTTATCTTATTTAAGAAAGGCATTAAAATATGGATAGTTTAAACGATAAGGATTTTAACCAAGATCCTTTGGACTTGATAAAAAAGCTTAAACCAATGGAATCTAGAAAGAGCAAACAAGAGGTTTGGGCAGAATTGGAATTGATGCTTCAAAAGCCAGCAAAAAAAACAGGAAATGTAATTTCTATCTTTGCCAAAAAATGGCAGATAGCGGCGAGCATAGTTTTATTGGTTGCCGCCTGCTTTCTCGGCACAAAATTTTATAGCAAAACCGTAAAGGCATCCCCTGGTAAACAAGAGATTGCCGTTTTGCCCGATGGTTCTACGGTACATCTTAACTCAAAATCTGAGATAGCTTATAACCCTATCTGGTGGGCTTATAACAGAGAAGTACATTTAACAGGTGAAGCGTTTTTTAAAGTACAAAAAGGCAAAAAATTTACGGTAATATCTCCAATTGGCACTACCACCGTTGTGGGTACAAGTTTCAATATCTTTGCAAGGGATAATGATTATGAAGTAACTTGTTTAACTGGAAAAGTTAAGGTGGTATCCTTAAAAACAAATGAAAAAGTTTTGATAACTCCCAACCAGATGGTTAAGTTTTCTAATACTGGTAATATTCAATTAAATTTAGCCGTTAATGCTAAATTAGCAACTGCTTGGGCCTTTGGTAAATTTGTATTTACCCAAGTACCCATAGATAAAGTTCTTAGGGAAATCTCATTACGGTACGGGGTTGTTATAAAAGACCTAAGTAACTCTAAAGAGTTGTACACCGGGGATTTTAACAAAGAAAAAAACATAGAACTGGCATTAAACCTAGTTTGCAAACCTTTTGGACTTGAATATAAAAAATTACCCTCTGGCGCATATCTTATACAAAAGGCACCTTAAATTTAGGTTAATCTATTTTACGGTATTTTTTATCTTCATCAACAAACAACATGTTTTTTCTCAACAGAAGGTAACCATAAACGCAAATAATATTGGTTTAAACAAAGTATTAACAAACCTTAGGGATTCTTATGCTTTTAATGTTTCTTTTAATGATGATAAACTGAGCACCTTCAATATCAGTTTAAAGAAAGAATTTAATACGCCAGAAAAGGCGCTCAAATACCTTTTAAAAGGTTTGCCCCTAAAGGTTGAAGTGATAAACAACGTTTTCGTTATCAGTGACCTAAAAGTTGATAGACCTATAAACTATATCCTGAGCGGCAATATTTCTGATGCCCAAACCAATGAAACCCTGCCCCTATCCACTATTGTTATTAATGGGTTGTCTTTAATCTCCGATCAAAAGGGAAATTTCTCTTTCTCTTCTAAAACAGATAGTATATTTAGCATCCAAATTGTTTATTTAGGCTATTTAAAGCTTGATACAATAGTTGATGCAAAAAATTATTTAGCCATAAAGCTTAAAAAAAGCAATATCCAACTATCAGAAGTAGTTTTAAGTTCTTTTTATAAAAACCCAGAAAGTAATACCTTTTACAGTGCGGGCAATCTAAGGATCAATCATAATATCAGTGAAAATTTACCGGGCGGCGGCGATAACTCTGTTTATAATATTTTGCGTTTACAACCGGGTATTTTGGCATCTGGCGATCAATCTAATGATTTATTGATATGGGGCAGTTACCAAGGACAAACTAAAATCTCTTTTGATGGCTTTACGATATTTGGATTGCGAAACTTTAACGATAACATAGGCGCTGTTAACCCATTAATTGCCAAAGACCTCAACGTACAAAAAGGAGGTTACGGCGTAGCCCAAGGAGACAGGGTTGGTGGGGTTGTAGATATCGTCGGGATAGAAGGAAATACCACCAGGCCTAATCTTAAAATCGGTTTGGATAACCTTACCTTAAACGGCGTTGCTAGCACACCTCTTTTTAAAAACACCGCTCTAGTAATCGCCGCTAGGCAAACTTATTACAACGTTTACGATCCGTATAAGCTAGGGTTTAATTCTCCAAATAAAAGAAAGCAAAATAATGTGAGCGATTATAATGTAATACCTGATTATAATTTTAATGATTTAAACATAAAATTTTCTGGCAAATCTTTAAAAGGAGATAACTATTATATCAGTTTATTTAATGGTTCTGATGATTTTTCATCGATATTTAATACCACCCAAGGCAGGTTTAAGATTGATGGAGGCGATAAGGAAAGAAACAATCAATACGGTGCAACGGCCAATTATGGTAAAATTTGGGGCAAAGGATCAATATCTACCATAACTGTTTCATCCTCTGGCTTAAAAAGCAATAGAAACAATAATGTTTTGATAGATTATCTAAACAATGATCAAAATTACAATACCATTTCAGAGTTGTTTAACAACAACATAAAAGAGCAGAGCATAAAATTTACCCATTTATTACCAACGGTTAAAAATTATAGCTTTTTGTTTGGCGCAGGTTTTATAAACAACAACACACTTTTAACCCAAGATTCTGTAAATAGCCGAAAGTTGAACGAAGCAAACGGCATTAACAGGTTTTATTCTTTTGTAGAAAATAATTATTTTATTATCCCTAAGATCAAAATAACCCCTGGCTTAAGGATAGATTATGCAGAAGGCTTAAACAAAACATACCTTCAACCAAGGTTGGCAGCCCAATATCAGGTTGATGATCAATTTAAACTTTCTGCTGCTTGGGGTATTTACAACCAATTTATAGCCTATACCGAAACCGTTGATGAACAAGGCAACTTAAATTATAATTGGGCGGTTTGCGATGATAGAAAAGTGCCTGTATATGATGCTCAACATTGGGTTTTAGGTGCTAATTATCAAAAGAACAATTGGTGGCTAAATGGTGATTGCTATTATAAAACCACATCTGGGCTTACAAAATACATCAGAACAAAAAACAGTACAGCAAATTTGGTGGGTGATGGGAAAGCCATTGGTTTAGACATCTTGATTAAAAAGAATTATAGGGGCAGCACCGCTTGGATAGCCTATACTTTAAGTAAAACCACAGAAAGGTATCCAATAAAAACAAAAAGAGGCACAATAAACGATCAATATCAAAGGGCCCCACAAGATCAAAGACATGAGGTAAAATTTGCCGGGATAGTAAATTTATCGCCATTTTACTTTTCTGCCAATTATGTTTTTGGTTCTGGTTTTCCAAGTACAAACCCAAGCGATAATAAGAAGGATAACTTTTTGCCTTATAACAGGTTTGATACGGCATTAAATTATAAGTTTTCTAAAAAGAAATATTGCTTAGAAACCGGAGTATCTATTTTAAATTTATTTAATACCCAAAACCTTAAAATAAATAATTTACAGAGGATCCCAACAGAACAAACCAATACTTTAAATATTTATAATCAGACGGTTCCGTTTACGCCAACTTTATTTTTAAGTATTTCTTTATAAAAATTAGGGTACATAACACCTTTTGCGGTTTAAGTTTAAATAGCAGTTACGCTTAATATTAATTTAAACCCCATTAAAATGAAAACACAAATCAAAAAAAACTTTCTTTTATTAGCATTTGTAGCCTTGGCTTTTACGGCATGTAAAAAGGCAGAAGATGCCACTAATTCTGATAATGCTATAACACAGAACGGGGCTGTTGCCATTGCAGCCACTGAAAGTATAGTTGGGAACCTAAATGCTGTTAAAGACTCTGTTTATGCAGTTGGGGCTTGTTTAAGAGACCATAGAAGAACCGCTGTTAAGGCGGCCGATTTACCTTTGGCAATTACCAATTACTTAAACGCTAATTATGCCGGTTATGCTTTTATAAAAGCATTTAGTACAAATCTGTTAGGTAATGCAACTATTGATAGCTATGTAGTTGGCATCATTTATAACGGAAAACCCGTAGCGGTTAAATTTGGGGCAGACGGCTCTTTCTTAAAAGTTCTAGAATTACGTGAAGGGATAGATCTAAGGTTTAACAGAGATCATCACGATGGGGGATGCTTTGATGATAGGGACGGAAAGCAAAGAGATAGTTTGGCAATCGCAAATTTGACCCAAAACATCAAAGCTTATATGAGTTCCAACTATCCATCAGACACCTTAAAAGCAGCATGGTTAACAAAAGACCTTAGTATTATATTGATAAGTAAGAATGTTACTTTTTTTGCAAATATCTTTAAACTAGATGGCACTTTTATTACAAGAAATGCTATCCCAACCAGGGTAGGGGCAGATAAACAAATCCAACAAAGCGAACTGCCCGTAAGCATCCTCTCTTATTTAAACACGGCCTATCCAAATTATGTATTTAAGAAGGCTTTTTCATCAACCCAAAATGGATCTGTTAAAGCATATCTAGTAATTGTTGATGCAAATTTGACCAAATACGCCATACTATTTGATAGTAACGGAGTATTGATCAGTGCTAAATCAATAAGATAATTTAAAGCAGCACAATAAAACCTCGGTTAGATAAGATGGGCGATAATGCCCGTCTTTTTTGGTTTATAGAGATTTTAAATGTGGTAACATTTATTAAAAAACTCCGTTCAAATTTGTAATTTTAGAAACATTTTATAGCTATGGGGATTTTTAAAAATAATATTAGAGCAAGCCTGAGCATTGGTTTAATCGCTTTTGCGGCACTCACATTTTCATTTAAAGACGATCTTTTTCAAATATCCAAAAACCTAGATATTTTTGCGTCTGTTTATAAAGAGTTAAATATCAACTATGTAGATGAATTAAGCTCGGCTAAGTTGATGCGCAATGGTATTGATGCCATGCTAGATAATTTAGATCCCTACACAGAATTTGTCCCAGAATCTGAGATAGAGGATTATAAAATGAAATATGTGAGCACACAATATGGAGGGATCGGTGCGGGTGTAATCCATAGAAATGGAAGGATTTTTATTTCTGATCCATTTGAAGGTTATCCTGCCCAAAAGGCAGATATAAGGGCAGGAGATGAGGTAATCTCTATCGATAATGAAAAAGTGCTGAATAAAAGCAATGAACAAATTAGCCAACTCTTAAAAGGCCCAAAAGAAACTCCGCTTAAAATAGTGGTTTTAAGGGATGGAAAAACGATAGAGAAAGTTTTGAACAGGGCAGAGATCAATCAACCTAATGTGAGTTATTTTGGTATGATAGATGGCAACATCGGCTATATCAAATTAGATAAATTCTTGGAAAATTCTGGTCAGGAAGTAAGGGATGCGCTAACCAACATCAACAAAAATAATCCAAAAGGCGTAGTATTAGATTTACGTTATAACGGAGGCGGCATATTACAAGAGGCGGTAAAAATTGTAAATCTTTTTGTTGATCGTGATGTGGAAGTGGTGGTACAAAAAGGCAAAAATCCCGAAAAGACAATTTCCTATAAAACTTATATCAATCCATTGGATCCAAAAATCCCTTTGGTTGTTTTGGTTAACAGTCGTTCTGCTTCTGCGTCTGAAATTGTTGCAGGCTCTTTACAAGATCTAGATAGGGCGGTTATTATTGGGCAACGCAGTTTTGGGAAAGGGCTGGTACAACAAACCTTTAATTTGCCATATAACAGTTTGGTTAAAATTACCGTAGCAAAATATTATACGCCTTCTGGCAGGTGCATACAAGCTTTAGATTATTCTCATAGAAATGAAGATGGCTCGGTAGATAAAGTCCCTGATTCTTTGTTAACTGTTTATAAAACCAAGATTGGTCGTTCTGTATATAACGGAAGCGGGATTTATCCAGATGTATATGTAGACCCCTATAAATATCATGAAATTACCCAGGTTTTGGTTAACAAATATTTCATTTTTGATTACGCAACCGCATTTGTAAAAACACATCCATCTATTGCGCCCGCCAAAGATTTTAGGCTAAGCGATGCCGAATACCAAAACTTTGTTTCTTATTTGGATGGGAAGGATTATAATTATGAAACACCAACCGAACAAACCTTGGGTAGCTTAAAAGATGATGCCATCAATGATAAAAAATGGGAACAAATTAAAACCGAATACGAGAGTTTAAAAACTAAGATTTCTGGCGGTAAAAAGAACGATTTAACCGAGTTTAAACCAGAGATCAAACGTGTTTTAGAAAGCGAGATCGTACAACGTTACTACTTTGAAAAGGGCAAGGCGCAGCAAGCTTTCCAGTACGATCTAGAGCTTAAAAAAGCTAAGGATTTATTGTTTGATAATTCTTTGATGGCTGCTGTTTTAAAGGGAGACGGAAATTATAACACAATTGGTAAACCTGGGCAAATAAGTGCGCAAATAAAATAAACTAAAACAAAAAAAGGCGGGCTTAAAACCCAACTTTTTAGTTTACACTTTAACTTATCATTTCTTTTTTGTTGTAATTTCAATTACTCCGTTTATACCTTTATCGCCATATTTTTTGATGGCACTTTCTCCTTTAAGCACATTCATAGATTCTATATCTCCAGGTTTTATTAGGTCATTTAATGGTTTTGTACTTCTATCAATCTCAACGCCATCAATTACCATTAACACTTTTCTATCTAATATAGCATCAATACTTTCCCTGTTTTTTTGAATTTGCTCAGGAGTTAAATTCTTTTTAACTGAATTTAATGAACCAGGATTCATCTGAAAGAAAATTGGAACAGTATAACTTACTCTTACTTTCTCTCCATTTTGCACCCCAGGGTTCCATTTTGGGGATATTGCCAAAACTCTAACTGCTTCTTCATCACAGCCTCCTCCTATGCCCCTAGCTATTTTTATATCGTTTAAGCTACCGTCTTTTTCTACCACAAATTGGCAATAAACCCTTCCTTCTATTTTGGCATCTCTTGCTTTTTGAGGATATTTCAAATTATCTCCCAAAAATTTTCCAAAAGCGACAAGCCCCCCAGGGAAACTTGGTAAAACCTCTACATTTTGGTAAATTTCATCTTGTTCTTTTGCTGTGCCTCTAACTTTTACTTCATTAATCTGAGTATTTTTTTCTTTTGCAAATGCAGTAACAACCAATTCGCCTATATAATTTTTTATAATGCCTAATTCATTGGTATTATCTAAGGCTTTAATATCACTGCCTTCTAAAACATAATTTATGAAAATAGTATAAGTGCCAGCTTCTACATTTAGCTTCTCTGGGTATGAATATACAGCTTTCATACTTTCTTGTCCTAGGGAATTATCATTCATGGTTTTTGCAACCACCCCATCTATTTTCCCACCATTTTTAACGTTAAATTCTACTGCTACCTTACCCGCCAATTTACTCTCTTTTGCCTCTGTTGGGTATTTTAAGTTTTGTGCCAAATATTTTTTAAAAGCAATAAAATCTCCTTCTTTATTGATTTTTAACTCATTTTTTGTGGGTTTAGATACTAAATCTATCATTGCTTTCGGCGCAATAATTTCAGAAATATCTTGCTTTGGCTTTACCGTTGTTGCAATTTTATCAATGGTTTTGTTCTCGCTAATTTTAGCCGATGATAAAATAATGGCCAATAAAAATAACGGAACAGAAAGTCCGTATTTTAAAATGGCGGTTTTTCTTGATTTAGGTTTTTGTAACATTTTGATCCTCCTTTTTAATAATGATTGGTTAAAAAAATTGTTGGTTAGTTGTTTTGGGTTTAACCCAAAATTCTTACTGAACAGAAGCATGGCATATTCGCTTTTGCTTTCGCTCATTTTTACGGCCGCCTCATCTGCTATAAACTCATGGATATGTTTGATGGATTTTTTATACAGATAACAAATCGGATTAAACCAATTGAACACGCTCAAAAGCTCGAAAAAAATAACATCTGCAGAATGCAATTGCTTTGCATGGATTAATTCATGTTTCTCAATTTGGGCTTGGTGAGGTAGTGCAGGGTTAATATTTATTTTTTTGAAGAAAGAGAACGCTTCTAAAATATGTTCAGATTTTAACAGTTTGCTTAACTTAACCAATCTAATTATCAACCTCACAATAAGAAAAAAAACAATAGCTAAATAGGCAAGGGTTAAATAATCACCAACAACCCAAGTATTATCTTTTGCTATTGGGCTTGCAAAACCTTGCATCACCACTACATTAACATTTGCCCAACTGGTTTGTACTTTATCTGTAATAAACAAAACTTTAACCCAATTTGCCCTTAACAAAGGAGTAATGATTGCAAAAAAAGCAGAGCCAACCAAATAAGTTCTATTTAGGTTAAAAAATGTTTCATTCTTTAATAAGAGCAAATAAAAGCCATAAAACAATATCAAGTAGAGGTTGATCTGTATCAAGTAATTAGCCCAATTCATAATTATTTGTTTTTAAGTTTCTCGATCATTTTCAAAATTTCATCTGCTTCTGCCAAATCAATTTTCTCTTTTTTAACAAAGTAAGAGAACATACTTTCTACCGAGTTTTCAAAATAGCCACTCATCAGCTTCTCTGTGGCAAAACTCTTATATTCTTCTTTGCTTACAATTGGGTAATACTGATGGCTTTTGCCAAAAGCAACGTGATCAATAAAACCTTTGGTCTCCAAAATCCTGATAAATGTAGATACCGTATTGTATGCTGGTTTTGGCTCGGGCAATTGATCAATTACTTCTTTTACAAAAGCTTTCTCTAAATCCCAAAGCACTTGCATCAATTGCTCCTCTGCTTTGGTTAGTTCTTTTATCTCTTTATCCATCTTTTTAAATTTTTATGATAATCAAATGTAAAACTAATATTTTAGTTTTACAACTATTTATTTAGTTTTTTATTATCCTTATTTATTTTGGTTAGGGATAGAATCGGCATCCTTTTTCTCTTGTCATCACGAGGGTTAATATATTTCATACAAAACAATATGAAATAGAGTTAAAACTCATGATTTATCAACAATAAATAGGGCTGTCGCCTCGATCTGATTCTAAGGCTTTATACTTCGGTTAAGTTGCTTTGCCTATCAGAGGATTTCCTAATCACAAAACGGTTCTGCTTTTAATAGTTGATTATGAAAAATGCCAATGTTGTCTGAGTCGAAGGATAAGACAAAAAAAGATATAATGGAAATAGCATTAAATGCCAAAAAACTATATTTATGAAAAGTAGTTTTCTAACACAAGTTAATTGGCAAAATCTATGTTAATTAAACATCGGTAAACCGAAGGCATTTCTCAAAACAACTACACTATATCATTAGCGTTAAGCAGACCCTTTTGTTTCCCTTGGTTTTTTCGTCCACCGCTATAAAACCAGCAAAGCCATAATAAGCCCACCCTTAACCGTTAAACTCAGTAATAATAGCTATGCTGATATCTAAAAATGGCGACTTGAGAAAGAAAATTATCTGTCTCACTATAATATTCCACCCTTTATTTTAATTTTTACCAACAATTGCGATTCAATTTTTAGTTTTAACAAATAGTTAGCCTAGGGCTTTTCGAGTAATGTTAACCAACAAACGCATCAGTACCAGTTCTTTTAAAAGAAAATTTTTAAAGTTTTCAACCACATTATCAGCAGCTTATACAAATACCAAAAAATATAATAAATCTTCTATTGCATAACAGAAAAATTAACCACACCTTTGCACTCCGCAAACGCAAGGATTGCGGTTATTTTGAAAACAAAAGATAATTAAAAATAAAAGCCAAATAAATTTGGAGTAATAAAAAAAGATTATCATCTTTGCAGCCCCAACGGGGGTAAAGGCAAGCAGAGCGATTCTGAAGCCTAATTAAAAAGATAGAGAATGAGAAGCGAAAGCTAATCAGACCATATAAAAAGCCCTGGCCGAGAGGTTACGGGGCGATAAGTTCTTTAGAGAGATACCAAGCAGCGGGCCGGAGGGAT
>NZ_JAEHFY010000059.1 GCF_016623585.1 Pedobacter segetis | reverse complement strand
ATATCAGATAGGATACATCGCATGGTAAAAAGAGATAGAAACCACGCATCTATCATCATCTGGAGCTTAGGGAACGAGTGCGGGAACGGGCCTGTTTTCCACGATGCTTACAAATGGATAAAAAATGAGGACAAGACTCGCCCCGTACAATTTGAACAAGCAGGGGAAGATTGGAACACCGATATAGTTTGCCCGATGTACCCTCGGATAGAAAAGATGAAGGCCTATGCCGCAGACCCAACCGAAAAACGCCCTTATATCATGTGCGAATATGCCCATGCCATGGGAAACAGCAGCGGGAACTTCCAAGAATATTGGGACATCATCAATACCAGCAAGAAAATGCAAGGCGGCTTTATCTGGGATTGGGTAGATCAAGGGCTAAAGGCAACTTCGCAATCTAGCGGGAAAACGTTTTTTGCCTACGGCGGAGATTTAGGGGGGTTAAACCTTCAAAACGACGAAAACTTTT
Source organism: Pedobacter segetis (assembly GCF_016623585.1). Lineage (GTDB taxonomy): Bacteria > Bacteroidota > Bacteroidia > Sphingobacteriales > Sphingobacteriaceae > Pseudopedobacter > Pseudopedobacter segetis. The sequence continues at coordinate 442 of NZ_JAEHFY010000059.1, read as the reverse complement.
GCGCAAACGGTTTGGTATCTGCCGATAGGACTCCGCACCCAGGTTTATATGAGGTTAAAAAAGTATATCAGAATATTATTTTTACTGATTTTGATCAAGCTAAAAACCAAGTTAAGATAAACAACCGGTTCGGCTTCAGTAACTTGGATAATTACGATTTTAAATGGCAATTGTTCAAGAACGGCGTAAAGCAGCAAGAAGGCGATTTTAAGGTAAAAGGATTAAACGCCAGACAATCTAGAACTGTAACCTTGGCCTTGCCTAAGATTACCAGTGCAAATGGCGAGGAATACACCTTAAATCTTTATGCAAACCTGATCAACCCAGAACCTTTATTGGCCGCCGGACATGAAGCTGCTAAAGAACAGTTTTTATTGGATAGCAAATACTTTGCGCAAACACCTGTCTCTGGAGGGCTTGTTGTAAATAAGTCGGGCAATAA
>NZ_JAEHFY010000058.1 GCF_016623585.1 Pedobacter segetis | reverse complement strand
TTGCCCCCGTGTTTCCCGTTGCGCCTTGTAAACCTGTTGCTCCAGTTGCTCCTGCTGAACCTGTCGCTCCCGTGTTTCCTGTCGCACCTTGTAAACCTGTATCGCCTTTTGCTCCTGTTGCACCAACAGAACCCGTTGCTCCCGTGTTTCCTGTCGCACCTTGTAAACCTGTTGCTCCAGTTGCACCTGTCGCTCCCGTGTTTCCTGTCGCACCTTGTAAACCTGTATCGCCTTTTGCGCCGGTTGCACCAACAGAACCTGTCGCCCCTGTATTTCCGGTTGCTCCTTTTGCACCTGTTGCACCAACAGAACCGGTTGCTCCAGTTGCACCTGCTGCTCCAGTTGCTCCTGCTGCTCCAACAGAACCTGTTGCTCCTGTGTTACCGGTCGCTCCTTGTATCCCTTGCGAACCTGTCGCTCCAGTTGCACCTGTATTTCCTATTACACCTTGTATTCCTTGTGAACCTGTATCGCCCTTTGCTCCAGTTGCTCCCGTGTTACCAGTCGCTCCAGTTGCACCTGTATTTCCTGTTACACCTTGTATCCCTTGTGAACCTGTCGCTCCGGTTACGCCTTGGATTCCTTGCGAACCTGTATCGCCTTTTGCTCCGGTTGAACCTGTCGCTCCGGTATTGCCTGTTGCGCCGGTTACTCCTGCTGAACCCGTTGCTCCTGTATTTCCTGTTATTCCTTGGATTCCTTGTGAACCTGTATCGCCTTTTGCACCGGTTGCTCCCGTGTTACCGGTTACGCCTTGGATTCCTTGCGAACCTGTATCGCCTTTTGAGCCGGTTGCTCCTGTGTTACCAGTCGCTCCTTGTATCCCTTGTGATCCCGTATCGCCTTTTGCACCTGTATCTCCTTTTGCGCCTGTGTTACCGGTTGCTCCTGCTAAACCGGTTGCTCCCGTATCGCCTTTTGC
>NZ_JAEHFY010000057.1 GCF_016623585.1 Pedobacter segetis | reverse complement strand
GCAGGAGCAACAGGTGCAAAAGGAGATACAGGAACAACGGGTTCAGATGGCGCAACGGGCGCAAAAGGAGATACAGGGGCGACAGGTTCGGCAGGAGCAACAGGTGCAAAAGGAGATACAGGAACAACGGGTTCAGATGGCGCAACGGGCGCAAAAGGAGATACAGGGGCGACAGGTTCAGATGGAGCAACGGGTGCAAAAGGCGATACTGGAGCAACGGGTTCTGCAGGGGCAACTGGAGCAACTGGTAACACAGGAGCGACAGGTTCAGATGGCGCAACGGGCGCAAAAGGCGATACGGGAGCAACGGGTTCAGATGGAGCAACTGGCGCAAAAGGCGATACTGGGGCGACAGGTTCAGATGGAGCAACGGGTGCAACAGGCGATACGGGAGCGACAGGTTCAGATGGAGCAGCTGGCGCAAAAGGCGATACAGGTGCAACTGGAGCAAAAGGCGATACAGGTTCGCAAGGAATCCAAGGCGTAACCGGTAACACGGGAGCAAAAGGCGATACGGGAGCAACGGGTTCAGCAGGGGCAACTGGAGCAACTGGTAACACAGGAGCGACAGGTTCAGATGGAGCAACGGGCGCAAAAGGCGATACGGGAGCAACGGGTTCAGATGGAGCGACTGGAGCGAAAGGCGATACGGGAGCGACAGGTAACACGGGAGCAACTGGAGCTAAAGGCGATACGGGAGCGACAGGTTCAGATGGCGCAACAGGTGCAAAAGGAGATACAGGAGCAACGGGTTCAGATGGCGCAACTGGAGCGAAAGGCGATACTGGAGCAACGGGTTCAGATGGCGCAACCGGCGCAAAAGGCGATACGGGAGCAACGGGTTCAGATGGAGCAACTGGCGCAAAAGGCGATACAGGTTCGCAAGGGATACAAGGTGTAACAGGAAATACAGGTGCAACTGGAGCGACAGGTTCAGCAGGAGCAACCGGAGCAAAAGGCGATACAGGTTC
>NZ_JAEHFY010000056.1 GCF_016623585.1 Pedobacter segetis | reverse complement strand
TCAGCAGGTTCAACCGGCGCAACTGGTAACACAGGAGCGACAGGTTCAGATGGAGCAACGGGCGCAAAAGGCGATACGGGAGCAACAGGTTCAGCAGGTTCAACCGGCGCAAAAGGCGATACGGGAGCAACAGGTTCAGCAGGTTCAACCGGCGCAAAGGGCGATACGGGCGCAAAAGGAGATACAGGTTTACAAGGAATCCAAGGAGTAACTGGTAATACGGGTGCAACGGGCGCAAAAGGTGATACCGGAGCAACAGGTTCAGATGGCGCAACGGGCGCAAAAGGCGATACGGGAGCGACAGGTTCAGCAGGAGCAACAGGTTTAAAAGGCGATACCGGAGCGACAGGTTCAGCAGGTTCAACCGGCGCAAAGGGCGATACAGGAGCGACAGGTTCAGATGGGGCAACAGGCGCAAAAGGCGATACTGGGGCAACAGGTTCAGATGGGGCAACGGGTGCAAAAGGCGATACCGGGGCAACAGGTTCAGATGGAGCAACGGGTGCAAAAGGCGATACCGGAGCAAAAGGAGATACGGGTTTACAAGGAGCAACCGGTAACACGGGAGCGACAGGTTCAGATGGAGCAACGGGTGCAAAAGGCGATACCGGTGCAAAAGGAGATACGGGTTTACAAGGAGCAACCGGTAACACGGGAGCAACGGGTTCAGATGGAGCAGCCGGCGCAAAAGGAGATACAGGTTTACAAGGAGCAACTGGTGCTGTTGGAGCGACAGGTGCAACAGGCGATACGGGAGCGACAGGTTCAGCAGGAGCAACAGGCGATACAGGAGCAACGGGTTCAGCAGGAGCAACAGGTTCAAAAGGAGATACTGGAGCAACTGGTAGTACAGGGGCGACAGGTTCAGATGGAGCAACGGGTGCAAAAGGAGATACCGGAGCAAAAGGCGATACGGGAGCAACGGGTTCTGCAGGGGCAACTGGAGCAACTGGTAACACAGGAGCGACAGGTTCAGC
>NZ_JAEHFY010000055.1 GCF_016623585.1 Pedobacter segetis | reverse complement strand
AAGTGAACACCTTTGTCGGTCAAAAGTCGGATTATATTTTTGGTCTGTTCTGTTGTCATAGCATTACCGCTAACGGTGGGCGAATTTGTGCATAAATGGCGTTGCCTGCAGAACCGATGTCAGCCCGCACTGAACTAAATAATTAACGAAAAACCTGAGTTGAACCACCGTCAGCCATTTTTGTGCAAATTTGCTGTTAGCTGTAGTGGTAACTTGATATGTTTTCTAAAATATTCATAACTCAACAGCTTGGTTCAAGATTAACTAATTCAGCAAGTTTGGTCGCAATGTCTGCTACTGTTTCTTCTGCGGTACTAAGGCCAGTCCTTGATGCAAGTAGAGGACTTATTTCTCGGAGAGCTTCATATGTCGTGTCATGAACAATAGGAACTAATTGGTCACGAGCCAATAATGCTGAAAGTTCTTTGTCTGCGATGCCTTCTTGGGGAAGGCGTTTAATAAGTGCAGGAGTAACTAATACAAGTCCTATCCGTGAATTAGCCAAGCCCTTGTCAATTGCTCTCATTAAGGGCACACCGAGTGTTACATCCTTTTCGCTAAACCAGACGGAAACACCATTAGATTCTAGCAAATCGTGAAGTTGCTTTGCAATTCCCTGCCTATCGTCCCAGGCATGACAGAGAAAAACATCCCGTAGGTCAGGAAGTACGGCAAGTTTCTCAACTGTCTGACGAATTGGTGTAAGAGCCTGCACTTCTGATGCTGTATAAAAAACCGGCGAACTTGCTCGTGACCAACGAGGCTTTATACTTCGAGAAGTTCTACCACTTCTGCCACTTGAGCTACTTCCCATTGAGTAATTAGATGAGTAAGGATTGGAATAGGAGTATGAATTATAGCTTCGATATCCTCTACTACTACATGCTGGACAAGCATCTCTACCACTTTGAGTACGATGTCCATATCGTGGTGCTGTGCATCTTGACATATTATTAATTTTATTATTTCTATGTAAATATTAATTTTTAAATATTGAGTGTCGGTAGCTTAGTTCGCAAACCATTACAGCTAACGTTTTGCAGGTTTGGAAAGTTGCGGTATTGCTTGCAAGATTTTCGTCTGCCCGCACCAAATTAAATAAAAAAA
>NZ_JAEHFY010000054.1 GCF_016623585.1 Pedobacter segetis | reverse complement strand
GTTCAATTTGTCAGTTTGCAAAGCTGAAAATTTTCATTTACTGATGCGTTTCGTTCGGGGAACATTTACCGCTAACGATTGGCGAATTTGTATTGTAATGGCATAGAAAGCAAAAACTTGTCTGCCCGTATAAACTTAGTTAGTTGTGATGAAATAACATAAAGCAGTTCAGCCATTATAATACAAATTTGTGGTTAGCACACGTTCTTTTAGTTCCATTTTATTTCCCATGGCTCGGAATTATAATCAATAGATTTTGAAGCAAAATTAACTGTTTCAAAATAAGTCTTTTTGGAAGTCAACTGCATTATTCTGTAATTTACTCTTACTAATTCAATTTCTTTATTTTTAATTAGTTCTGGTTTCAAGGCTAAGTTCATCCCTTTACTTGTCCATTGAACACTTGGATAAGTTATTCCGTCAATATCTACTTTTTCGTCACTATTCATAGGTGACATTGGTGTTTCAAAAACATAATTTGCAAAAGCACAAGTTAATAAATAATTGAAGTCTCTATCGGAGCTATTTAACGAGAACTCGTCAGATATTCGATGAAGAAAATACTGTAAATTATATGAATCATCATTGTTAAATTCATTAAAACAGTCGTTTAAATCTTTATTTAGGGATTCTATAGTTTTGTTACCGTAGTAGTCTTTATTTTTTGGTAGACAGGCTACTTTAATATCTCTTCTGGTTCTCCAAGTTCCTAAAGAGTTTTCTTCAAAATTTTCGTTTTCGTTGTTTCTAACAAGTTTAGATGTCTCGCAAAATGCAGTTTCCTTCACATCCGAACAGTAGAATATACTTTGAAAAGGCTCATTAGCCCTCCCAAATTTTTTAATTCCATTTCGGTCGACTCTATGTCCTAAATCGCTAACTCTTTTAAATAAGCAATTGGTTTCGTCCTTAGTATGTACTCTGACTCTATAAAAAACACTTCCTTTTGGAATTGTGATAACTGGAAATGGAATAGAGAAAAGTTTAAAAGTATTCTTAATAGATATATATGACTCTGGAGAGTTTTCTTTTTTTAAACGTAAAACTGTCGTTAATATATCTTCAATTATATGTCGAGGTACAGATGTCATTAGAATGAGTGCTAACGATTGGCGAATTTGTGTTGTAATGGCTTAGAAAGCAAAAGCTTGTCTGCCCGTATAAACTTAGTTAATTGC
>NZ_JAEHFY010000053.1 GCF_016623585.1 Pedobacter segetis | reverse complement strand
GGTGCCCATAATGGCAAATAAGCAGGGTGTACGCTTTCGTCAAATTTTGCTTGAAGAGATGCGCCCATCCCATGTATTTCTATATTTGCTTCGCCCACTAAGTAAATCCCGTACTCATCGCACAGTTTATACCATAATGGGTTGTTTGGATAATGGCTGTTCCTTACCGCATTGATGTTGAATTCTTTCATCAATGTGATATCCTTTATCATGGATTCCCTACTAATAACATGGCCGGTATTCATATCATGCTCATGCCTATCTGTTCCATGAACAATTAAGGGCACACCGTTAACCATCAGTTGGCTATCCTTGATCTCTATTTTTCTGAAACCGAGTTTTGTGCCCGTATAGGTAGTTTCGCCATCATTGGTAAAAGAAAGTACCAGATCATATAGATATGGATGTTCGCCGTTCCATGGGTTTATTTTTTTGATGGTTTGGTTGATCTTTATCCAATCTGCGAGTTGATCATCGTTTATGCCTTGTTTTTTGCTGAATACGGTTTTGCCATTAGCGTCTTTCAACATCACATTTAACGTTGCGTTTTTTAGCACAGCACCCTTAAACTTCCTCAAATTTACCGATAGGTCTAATTGCCCGTTTTTATAGCTATCATCTAGGTCTGCATTTGCGTTAAAATCCCAGATGCTTAACTTTGGTGTGGCATAGATGGCAACGTCTCGTTCTATCCCGCTGATGCGCCAAAAATCTTGGTCTTCTAGGTAAGATCCATCATGCCAGCGAATTACTTGCACCGCCAACAGGTTCTCTCCTGTTTTTAAATATGGTGTAATGTTAAACTCTGCAGGGAGTTTGGATGCCTTGCTCAAACCAACTTCTTTACCGTTAACGGTAATGGTTGCGCAACCGGTAATGGAACCAAATCTCAAGAACACTTCTTTGCCGTCCCAATCTTTTGGTACGGTAAAGGTTCTGCGGTAGGTGCCTACTGGATCATTTGGGCCAACAAAAGGAGGGTTTTTAGGGAAAGGGTAAATAATGTTGGTATATATTGGGATACCAAAGCCCTGTATTTCCCAATTTGATGGAACTATTATATTTTTCCACTGGCTATCATCAAGGTCTGTTTTATAAAAATCCTTGTTCCTATCGGCTACTTTATCTACATATACAAACTTCCAAGTACCGTTCAAAGATTTGTAATAGGGCGATTGTGATACATCATCTGCACTTACTTTCTGCTCGGCATCATATAGATTAAATGTGGCATGTGCCGGCTCCATATT
>NZ_JAEHFY010000052.1 GCF_016623585.1 Pedobacter segetis | reverse complement strand
CGTAATCTACGGCTACTATTACGGGGATATTTGCTGATAAAGCTCCTTTGATGTAACCCGCAGCTTTTTTTGCTTCAGTAATATTAACTCCTGCAGAGGTATTTATCTTATAAGTACTTCCAATAGTTTCATAACCAGAAATTTCATATCCCAATTTGGCAATCTGTTCTTTTGCCAATACAAAACAGTTAATCCCTAACCTATACTTAACAAAATCACTTTCTGGTATCACAGTTTTAATGGTTGGCCAAGGGTCCTGGTCTTGGTATTCCGGGTAAACGGTGGTATCGTCCCCACCGACCCTTTCGTCGTTGGTCTCTATGTTCAGGTTATCATCTGGGTTCATCACCAAGGTGTTACCCGTTCTTAGGTCTTCCATACTCTGTCTGATACCAGCCTTATATTCTTCTGATATTGTTGCGCTTAGCATAGATGCTTCTATATCTTCAGCAACTGATTTATGGATATAAAGATATTCCTTATCATCTTGGCTAAAGTTGAAGAATTCTGCAATAGCATTGACCTTCGCCTGGGTCGGTGTAACAAGAATCGGACTTCCCCCACCAGAGGAAGGGTCACAAATTGTTGGTTGCGGGCTTCCTCCGGCAAAATCCAGTTTATGGCCCGGGTCTGCGGAATTCCCAGCGACCATGCCACCTTCATCGCATGGGTCGAAATCGCCTGGTACGTTTGGGGTGGTATTCCCATCTCCACCGCCGCCGCCACCGCCTCCTCCTCCAACGGAAGGTGGGGAATCATCTTCGGAACAGATCAATACCGCCCTTTCCTCAACAGAATAGTGCGCCCCGCCCTCTTGCCCTTCCAGCACACATCCCGCCTCGCCGGGCCAATGGCGGTTATCGGGAGGGCCGACACAGGGTCTTGCGACGATATATGATACATGGATGACGGAGCAAGTGGTGCTGTTTGTCCCAATTGCTGTAGATGTTGTCTTTATGGAGCTGCTGACCTCATCGAGGTTAATCCTTTGCACCTGGATATTTCCTTCCCAACCCTCTATCCTTTTCCGTTTGTACTGTTCTACCCATTTTTTAGTCGGGGTATATCTCGTCAAGAAGGCAGAAACTCTGTCGCCGTCTTTTTCTATGGTTAGGTTCTCAAAACTGATAGCCCGCGGAGTCCTTGGGGCAAGGGAAAAAACGAAGCTTTTCTTTCCGTTGAGTTCTAAGAGCTTGATGCTGTCAAGATTTATGGATAAACCATTATTATCGGAACTCAGGTTGGATATGAACTTGGTCTTCCCTACGTTCTTTAAAAAATTGTTTTTCAACGGGCCTAATTTTTCTATGTTAATTTCTTCCTTGAATTGTTGGAGGCCGACATCGTTGATGGTTGCGCCACTTTTTGATATGATTACAATTGGCGCTTTT
>NZ_JAEHFY010000051.1 GCF_016623585.1 Pedobacter segetis | reverse complement strand
TTCCTGTTTTGTGCAATGGGACACCCAAGCTAAATTTTCAATTTAAATCCAGTTCAAACAGGTCAACAATTGCTTGTTGGTCTTGATTTTTGATAACCAATCTTTCATATATGTTTTCTGAATATGGCGTCTGTATCCTCACTTTGTATATCGTTTTGATTATATCTATTGTTTGTTCAGGGCTATACACAGCTTTTTTTTCTTTGAGTAACCGCTCTAGTTCCTTGTAAACTTTACAGGCTGCAAAAGAGATACATATGTGGGATTCGATTCTTCGTCTGAGTCGATGAAAAATAGGTCTTATCTGTAAATCCGACTTGGATATTCTGAAGGTTCGCTCGATATTCCATAGCAGGCTGTACTGCCTGATTACCTCTTCTTTGGGCAGGAGGCCATTCGTCACATATCCCTTCAGTCCGTCCCATTTGCTATCCTCATCATACTTGTCATAGTTGATCGAAATCTCCACCTGGCCATTGAGCGTTAAGTATTTATTATATCCTCTGTTGTTGATGTTTTTCTTTCCCAACCTTCCGCTCTGGATAGCTTTTTCAAGTTTCTCCAGGCCTCTTTTCCTGTTATTCCCATCCTTTATTGCCCGGCTCCTCTTATATCCGATTATCAATTTATCCGTCCCATCCATCTTAAGCTCTGCGCTTTCTTTATCACTTAGTTTAAGGCTCAAAATCTGTTCAGTTATCCTGTTTTCCATATTCTTTATACGGGCACCTAAAATATACTGATAGCCGGCATCTTTAAGCTTTTGTATGTTACTTCTAGATAGCAATCCGGAATCAGCAACAACGACTAAACTCTCAAATGAATATTTGGCACTGAAATGCTCAATGATGGGCATCATCGTTTCTCCTTCATACTTGTTGCCTTCAAAAATATCGTAGTCCAAGGGATACCCGTTTTCACTTACCAGTAAGCCCAGTACGATTTGTGGGTGTTGGTGTTTTCCGTCTTTACTGAAACCGGTTTTGCGCAAGTCGTCCTCCTCGCTCGCCTCAAAGTATAAAGTCGTGACATCGTAGAAAACTATCGATAGCTTGCCTCCCAGAATACCTAGAGTATGGGCAAAACTTATCTCTTTGACCAAGTCTATCTGTTGCTTATGAAGCTTGTCCAGGTATCTGTAAATTGTATAAACACTCACGTCTATCCCTTTATACTTCATTAAGTAATCTGTCGTCTTTAGCTTACTGACGGGATAGACGATGCGTGTAATTACCAGATGCTTAAATAACTCTTCATCAATGAGATTGAAGCCGATATCGTTGAAGATGCGTCCTAGTAACAGCTCTGGTCCAACTAGATTCATTGAATCCAGACTATTCAAAAAGGTGTCTATAAAGTCCAGCTCTTTAGATCGATGAAAAGGAATGCTGGCTTGCCCGCCCATATTTTCAACAATCCTTTTCCCTTTTTTAATCAGGTAATCAATCTCCTGCTGATCCGAGGAACTACCGACTGTTTGATACACGGTGTAGCGACCAGATGATTTATCGATAATCTGGACACTGGTGCTGCCGCTTTTATTACGTTTGCATCGAACGAACATAGTCCTCAAATGTATAAAATACACCGAAGTTTCGTGTTATTTCACTCGCGGGACACCCGAAACACCTCAAAAAACAAGCTTTATGAGGAAGCTAAGCCACTTTGTGGAAACCACCGCACAAAACAGG
>NZ_JAEHFY010000050.1 GCF_016623585.1 Pedobacter segetis | reverse complement strand
TGGAGATTCCGATGAAGTTGACCACCCTATTCCGATTTAAACTGGCCAGTCATTCCGTTAGAAACTGACCAGAGTATTCCGCTGGAAAGTGACCAGGTAAGTACGTTGAAAGATGCTGTAAGATCAAGCCTATTTTTGAGGGATTAACACCTCAGAAATGGCAAATACGACAATCAGCATGAATAAGATAAGACAAATCCTCAGGATGTCCCATCAGGGGCGCAGCATCATGTCCATTACGGTACAGAGCGGTTGCTCCCGTAACACGGTAAGGAAATACATTTCTGCCTTCATTCAGGGAGACTTTAGCTTTGATGAGATAAACGCCCTTAATGACAAGGAACTGGAAGATCTTTTTGGAAAAAGCAGAGAGCAGCCACCCAGTTCCCGTATGCAAGCCCTTCAACGATGTTTCCCTGCCATGGACAAAGAACTCAAGCGTACGGGGGTAAACCGGCAGATGTTATGGGAGGCTTATTTGAAAGAATTTCCCCAAGGCTACCGTTACAGCCAGTTCTGTCTCTATTATAAGCAATGGAAGTCTCGTGTAAACCCGGTAATGCATATGGACCATAAGGCGGGCGATATGCTGTATGTTGATTTTGCCGGCCAGAAGCTCAGTTATGTGAATGAGGAAACCGGCGAAGTGATCCCGGTAGAGGTGTTCGTCGCCATCCTTGGCGCCGGCCAGCTCACTTATGTAGAAGCGGTGGCAACCCAGCGGAAAGAGGGCTTTATCATGGCCTGTGACCATGCCTTCCATTATATCGGAGGGGTGCCGGGAGCTATTGTGCCGGACAACCTGAAAGCGGCAGTGACCAAGAGCAGCCGTTATGAACCTCTGCTGAACGAGGCCTTTTCAGATTTCGCAGACCATTATGGCACCACAATATTGCCTGCCAGGGCCTACAAGCCCCGCGATAAGGCTTTGGTGGAAGGAGCCGTCAAGATCATCTATTCCCGTGTCTATGCTCCTTTGAGGAAGATGGTTTTCCACTCCATCGAATCCCTGAATGCCGCAATAAAGATAAGCCTGGAAGAACATAACAACCAGTTATTGAAAGGTCGTAACTACAGCAGGCGCCTACAGTTTGAAGAGATAGAACGGGGAGCCCTTTCTGCCCTTCCTCTGATTCCCTACGAACTAAAAAAGCAATGCTACGCTACGGTAATGAAAAACGGCCACGTCTGCCTTGGCATAGACAAACATTATTATAGTGTGCCTTATCGCTTTATCGGGAAGAAGATAAAGCTGTTATATTCCAGATCCACGGTAGAGGCTTTCTTCCATTACGAGCGCATAGCGATACATAAACGTATCAAAAGCCCGTACAACTATAGCACCGACAAGGACCACATGGCCACCTCACACAGGTTTGTGGCAGAATGGACACCGGAGAAGTTTCTGGGCTGGGCCTCCTCCATCCATGAGGATGTAAGGCTATATATCCTAAAAATACTGGAACGTAAACAGCATCCCGAACAAGCTTACAAATCCTGTATAGGGATACTCAGCTTTTCCAGAAAGGTAGGGAACGGGCGGCTTCAGATGGCCTGCAGAAGGGCGTTGGGCTATGGGATATACAACTATAAGACCATACAATCTATCCTGGAAAACAAGATGGACAGTTACCAGGACAATCTTTTTGCAGATGAGCTGCCTATGCCCAGCCATGAAAATATCAGGGGAGAAGATTATTATCAATAAACAAATAATATATGAACACCAACACTTTAGAAAAAATGAGGTCGATGAAGTTCTTCGGCATGTTCCACGCCTTCAAAAGCAGTCTTGAGAGCGGGCAGACTGATGGCTATACTGGCGATGAGTTATTGGCCCACCTATTGGAAGCCGAATGGGATTACCGGCAGAACAGACGTATAGAACGACAGCTGTTGTATGCCCGCTTCCGTTATAAAGCAACCATAGAGGAGATAAAGCACTATGTAGAGCGAAATATCGACAGGAACCAGCTGATGCGCCTTGCCGAATGCAGCTTTATCGACCGCAATGAAAACCTGCTGATTACCGGAAGCACCGGTATCGGAAAGAGCTATGTGGCCTCAGCTATTGGACACCAGGCCTGCTTTTCTGGCTATAGAGTACTTTATGCCAGCACTCCTAAATTATTCGCTAAATTGAAGATGGCCAAGGCTGACGGATCCTACAGTAAGGAAATCCTTAAAATAGAAAAGCAACAGTTACTGATACTCGATGACTTTGGTATCCAGCCCTTTGATGCCCAAAACCGGGCAGCACTGATGGAAATCATTGAAGATAGGCATGGTAAATCCTCTATGATCATCACTTCCCAACTTCCCGTTGGCAAATGGCATGAACTTATCGGTGAGAAAACCATTGCTGATGCAATCCTAGATCGTATCGTTCATGATGCCCATAGAATGGAGCTACAGGGTGAATCGATGAGAAAAAAAAGGAATCAGGAACCACCGAAAAATCACTCATAAATCTCTAAAATAATTATTACTTTTATCAAAGATCATAAGGCATCTTTCAAACCTCTTCGCCAGCTTAATCACTGGTCAGTTTGCCACGGAATTACATGGTCAACTTCATCGGAATATACA
>NZ_JAEHFY010000004.1 GCF_016623585.1 Pedobacter segetis | reverse complement strand
GGACACCCGAAACACCTCAAAAAACAAGCTTTATGAGGAAGCTAAGCCACTTTGTGGAAACCACCGCACAAAACAGGAGCTTAAGGCAGAAAAAGAGTTTTTTAAGAATTAAACCGGGCTTTTTTTATCTTAAAGAAAGCACAAATGAAACATATTTAAGATAAAGCGAGGCTACATCAAAATCAAAGCTTTTTAATGTTATTCGCCAACTGGCGGATCGATATGACTATCTATAAGGGAGATGACATTAACTTTAGTAAATAGGCTCAACATCCGCAGCGGAAATCTTTAACAAAAGAGATTGCCCCAAGGCATCTAACCTTAAAATCAACCGCTCTTGTTGCTGCCAAGAGACCATTTCTGCTTCATAACCTTTCAGTTTACCAGAAACGATCTTTACTTTTTGTCCTACGTTTAATTTATCATAGGTAATTTCCGGACATTCATCTCCAGAAAGGTAATTTTTTAATGCGGCAATCTGATTATCTGGTATATAGGCTGCTTTACCAGAAAAATGGATGAAGCGAACGATACCGGGTGTTTGTACCACTAAATCATATTCTTTGTGGCTGATAAAAACAAATAGGTAAGACTTAAATAAAACCTCTTCTACCCATTTTTTACGATCGCTCCATTGTTTTAAGGTTTTATAGGTGGGCAAATAGGTAAGTATTCCCTTTTTCTCTAAGAGAAAATTGGTTTTTTTCTCAGCTCTTGGAGAGGTGTAAACAGGATACCATCGGTAAACTTCATCAATTTTAGACATCCTTCAAAACAAATAATCCCTAACTAAATTTTCACTACTCATTACTTTGTACTTCCAATTTATTACCTACAACTCACCTCGCTTTACCTACAACTTACCCCATAATTTTTTCCACCAAGAAACTACATGATCATCATTATAATAACCATATCCTTTACCGCTACTTTCTGAATAATAATAGCCATAATAATTTTCTGAATATTTGGTGGTATAATAGTTAGAATGTAGTGCCACTTGTCTAAAATCATTTAGAATAATAAAGGTGTTCTTTAAATGATATTCATTGGCAATTCTGTTTGGGATGCTTGCTGCGGAATATTTAGATTTTCCTGTTCTGATCACAAAAAGATTAATATCGCTCATCCTAATAAGTGGCAAGGCATCAGAAACTAATCCGATTGGGGCGGTATCGAACAAGATAAAATCATAACTTGCCTTTAGCTCTTCAATCAAAGTTTGAAGGCGATCAGAGTACATCAATTCTGCAGGGTTTGGAGGTACCACGCCAGCCACAATAAGATCCAAATTTTCTTGTTGGGTTTGATGGATTATATCTCCCAGTTCATCCTGATGGGCAAGATAGGTACTCAATCCTTTTTTGTCTTTGATGCCAAAAGTTTTATGGACCTTTGATCGTCTTAAATCTGCAGCTATAAAAATCACTTTTTTATCAATCAGGGCCAAAGAACTGGCCAAATTGATCGTTACGAAAGATTTTCCCTCTCCGGCAATTTCAGAGCTGATACAAATCACTTTAGATTGTTGTTCACTAGCGATGAAACTGAGATTGGTCCTAACAGATCTAACGGATTCTGCAAAAATAGATTTAGGTTTAGAAATAGTTAATATCTGTTTATTATCAGGGTCGATTTTTTCTGGGAAATGCCTGATCATCCCAACGATAGGTGTATTTGTTAGGCTTTCTATGGTTTCTTTGTCGTAAATATAAGGATTTAACATCCTCGCTAAAAATATCAAACCAACACCACTTCCTAAACCAATGATCCAGGCAAACTGCCAAATAGATTTGCTAACGGGAGAAATTGGCGAGAAGTTGGGCCGGGCTAGATCTACGATGCTGGCATCGGGTAAAATAGAGGCTTTAGAAATCTGCGCTTCTAGCTTCTTCTCAGAGAGATAGCTGAATATTTTTTCGTTGATATTATAGTCTCTTTGTAAACCAAATAAGTCGCGTTCTTGTTGAGGTAAATTTTTTAGATCACCATAGGATTTGGCCAGTTCTTGCTCGTTAAATTTTTTGGTCAACTCAATCCTATTTTTTGTTGCCTTGATATTATCTCCAGCGGCTTCCCTTAAAATATTAAGCTTAGCATCCAATTCTTCAACTGGTTTTGCACCTTCTTTAAAGGTATTTACCAAGCTTGCCCTTTCTTGGATGAGGCTATTCCATTGAGTGAGTAAATTACTCAATAAGGGGTCTAAACTTCCATCTAAATTGAAATTTAGGGTAATTTCTTCTTTATTCTTCTGAAATTGTTTTTGAAGTTGTTGTAATTGCAAAAGTTGTAAGTCGGCAGCTTTATTTGCCGCTTCTAAAGTAGTTACGTCGCCCAATACGGTAGAGGCGGTGCTACCCAGTTCAAAAAAGTTGTTTTTTTGTTTAAAATCTTTTAACCGCTCGCCAGAGTTTTGAACCGCATTAGAGAGATTGCCTAATTGCGAATCAATAAAGTTGATGATTTGTTTGGCCGATTGAGTTTTCTCATCCAAACCTTGCTGTAAATAAACTTTCATTACCGCATTTAAAGCATCGGCAGCAAAATAAGCGTTGCCATCAATTTTAGATACTGCGGCAATAGAAGAGTATTTTGCCGCTTCTCCAATACTAAGACCACTTCCCAATCTGCCATACCATTCTCTTTTATGGTTAAACTTAAAAAGATATTGGGCACCTTCAGATAAACCTGTAATTTTCTTAATATAGAATATTATGCCAGGTATTTTAATGATGTCGCCAAATTGATAGGTATTTGTGATTTCTTTTCCGCTATTAAAATAACTTAATACCAAGCCTTTATTGCTAGGGATCAAGGATATTCTTTGATTATAAAAATTTGAGGAATCTTGTTTTAATATTTGGACCAAAAATGGTTTTTGTGGATATAGTTCTACGGTCCTTACTTTTCCTTCCAAAAAATAGCTCACTTGCCAATCGATATAATTTACCGAGGCTTCAATGGTTTTACGGCTCCTAAAAGTCCAGCTTTCAGACAATATTTTATTGGTGTAATTTCTTGTTTGAGGACTTAGGGTAACAGAGTTGCTTAAATTGGCTTGTTTTTCTTCAAATTTAAGATAAGCAGAAGTACTATAAACCTTAGGTGTGTACCATAAATAAATATAAGCAACCAATAAAGAAAGGATCAAGGTTGCGGCGATCCAATACCACCTGCTCAATATGATTTTGGCAAATTTACCATAATCTATTTCTTGCTTATTCTTTGATATCATCTTTTCTTCCATTTTACCTGGTTAAACGGTCTATCAATAAATAAGCACTGATGGTGGTTACCACTATTCCAATGATGTTACGGGTTGATGTGATTTGATCTAAAAACTTATAGGTGTTTTTTGTATCTGCGTATATGATATCGTTATTGTGTAGGTAAAGGTTATCGTTGGATAGTGCCTTTAGCTTTTTTAGATTAACAGAAATAACTTTTGGGTTTTTCAAATCCCCTCTAATAATCCTGATATTTTTAGGGTTGGCCCTAATGTTTAAGCCTCCGGCATCAGCTATAATATCAGTCAAATAAGTTTTATCAGATGAGATAGGTAGATTACCTACTCTTCCAAACTCACCTAAAACGGTAACCTTTAGGCTGGTTATCTTAACTTTTATAATAGGATTCTTTAACAAAGTTTTAGAGTATTCTGCATTTAAAAATCTTTCCGCATCGGGAATGCTCAATCCTCCAAGCTTAACCCTATTAAGAAATGGTAGTGCCACCATACTATCCTGTTCTACAATATAATCTGAACTGGTGCTTGCCCCGGATGCCAAGCCGGCATTATAACCTAAAATCTGTGTTTCATTTTGTAAATTACGTAAACTAAGAATATCGCCAGGCAGTATTGTTTGATTTAGGATTTCTACCGAATTTTTATTGCCCTTCTCAAGAACTGTTACCGCTGGTTTTTTATCATTTTTATCTTCTAGGTTAAAGAGCGTTGTTCTTTTTGTGCTGCAAGAACTGAATATAAGCACCACTGTTAATAAACATAATAGCCTGCTAGAAAAATAAAAATTCAAAAACATATCAAGAGTATATCCTGTAAATCTATCAGTTTTAACTCTTTTTGCAAAAAAATGTTAGCAAAGCCGTTAAAGACTTATTTAACACTTTGGTAATTAAGGGTGTAATTAAAAATACCTAAAAACCATTGCTGTTTTGATTACGTTTTTTTTAGTAGATTTGAACTTTATTGAGTAATACTCTAATATGAAACTAAAGTTACAAATTTATTTATATTCGTTTTTTCTGATTTTTTTGTTCTCATTCAATTGTTTAGCTTCCTCTCCAAGTGATTACTTTAGGTCAAAACAATCAGGTGCTTTTAATTTGGCGAGTACTTGGGAATCTTCAGCTGATAATATTAATTGGATTAATGCTAATTTAATCCCAACAGCCGCTTCAAAAGGAGTTGACATTAGGAATGGTCATACAGTTTTAATAAGCTCCTCAATTGTTATAGATGATTTTGTTGTAAGTATTGGGGGGGTATTAACTATAAATACTAACGGAAGTTTAAATATTATTAACAGTGCAGCATTTGTTGATTGTGCCGTTTACGGACAAATTATTAACTCTGGAAGTTTTGCTTCCAGCGGAAGATTAGAATTCTTCAATGGATCTAAATATATTCACGCTTTTACAACAACTGATGGTAGAATACCTCCAGCTATTTGGGACGATGGATCCAATTGCGAAATTTCTGGTTATACCACTTCTAACACAGGTCCTCGACTTTTTGATGATTTTCAAAGTTTTTACAATTTTACATGGAATTGCACAAACCAGCAAATTAATAGCTTTCCAGCTTTAACGGCAAGATTGAATGTAAGAAACAATTTCAATGTTTTAAGTACAGGTCAAGGGGCACTACGAATGTTTTATACAACCGCCTCAGTAAATCATTTTGTTAACAATTATATACAAACTGGTGGTATTGTTGATATGCTTTATACCACAAATGCCTCAAATTTAATAACTAATTTATATATATCTGGCAATTTTTCTTTAATAAACGGCACTTTCAGGAAAAGTAGTGCTAACGTAACTAATACTACAGCTTTGATCTTTAACGGCACTTCCATACAAAATTTTACCAAAACTGGAGGCACTTTTACCGGTGCAATTAACTTTATAGTTAATCCGAATGCAATCGTAGATTTTGGCAACTCAATAATCAGCGGTAATACAGGTACTTTTAAAGCAAATGCCAATTCAACTTTGATTACCTCCAATTCTGGTGGCTTTGCGCTAACGGGAGCGACAGGTACGGTACAATCTACTGGCACTAGAACCTATCCTACCACCGCAAATTATACTTACAATGGCACTACCCAAAATACGGGAAATGGGTTGCCTGCAACGGTTAATAATTTAACAATTGATAATAATTCTGCTGTTACGTTAAGAACGGGCAGTATAAATGTAAACGGTGCTTTTACCATCAATTCGGGTTCTTTAGATTTGGGCACTAATTTACTAACCACACCCACTTCTGTTGGGTTTACGGGTAACGGGACTTTATATACCCAAAATATATCTGCTACACCGTTACAGGTTAGTAAAACATGGGGAGGTACGGTGGCATATAATTCATCTTCTCCACAAACCATTGTGAATGGAGATTATACCAATTTGAACGGCACCGGTGGAAATAGGACATTAAGCTCATTAATAAATATTGCAGGAGATTTTATCCCAGGTACACCATCGTTATATACCATTACAGGCTCTACCGTTAATTTTAACGGCACAGGCCCTCAGAACATCCCCACTTTTGATTTTAACAATTTAAGCGCAAGCAATAACGGGACTAAAACAGTTACGGGTGATGCCACGGTTTTAAATACCCTACAAGTAAACGATGCCGCTGTAATAAACGGTAACGGAAACTTGACTTTATTGGCTACCGCGACAAAGAACGCCAATGTGGCACCGCTTTCTGGCTCGGCAGATATTATTGGGAATATTAAAGTCCAATCTTATTTATATGGCGAACCAAGTGGCGCAAAAAGAGGGACAAAATCTATGTCTTCGCCCATTAATGATGCGGCCGTTGCCGGTGCTAAAACTTTTCAGCAATTAAAAAATTATGTGATCATTTCTGGGCCGGGCGGTACCGCCAATGGTTTTGATGCCGGCCCTGGTCCGGTACCTACCTTTAATCCGGTAACGTTAAATTTTTATAACGAATCGGCTTCGCCATCAGTAACTTCTTTTATATCCGTACCAAATATTACAACAAACACTTCGCCCGGAACGGGCTTTCTTTTGTTTTTTAGAGGGAATAGATCGGGCATATATGATAACCCGGGCAAAATGATCGCCCCGTTTTCTGCTGCAGAAGATATGTTGGTAACCTATAACGGGCCTATCAATAAAGGGGATATTAATGTGAACATTGGTTATACCTCTTATGGCGATGCCTATGATGGTTTTTATCTAGCGGGCAATCCTTACCCTTCTACAATTGATTGGGATGCGGTAAGAAGCGCTTCTAATAACCTGAATAGCTCAATTACGGTGGTAACCGGCGGAAAGGCAAATGCAACCTATAACTCAGTGGGAGGAATATCCGCAAACGGAGGGTCAAGGTATATACAACCCGGACAAGGCTTTTATATTCAAGCAAATAGTGGTGGTGGTATTTTGAGGTTTAAAGAAAATCAAAAAAATATAGTGAACACGCCTGCCAGGCTCTTAAGCGCACCTATTGAACCTGATTTAAAATTAACCACTCTAAATGCACCCGCTACACTATCCAATAAAAGTGCTTCGGCAGTTTCAACCTTTTCATCAACAGATAAGAAAATTTTAAGGATAAATTTAAAGGAAAATGATTTTCAAGAAGAAACAGTAGTGCTTTTTGATAATCGATATGTGGCTGAAGCAAATGAGAACGATTCTAAATATTTCCCGGGTTTCGATGTAAGTTTATCAACTCTATCCTCGGATAATAAGCCTATGGCTATCAATTTGATGCCAGCAGTAGAAAATGTAGATGATATGAAGCTCAGCGTATCGGCTAAACAATATGGTGATATGTCTCTCACTTTTACCGAGGTTGATTTTGGCGACAGTAAAGAATTATGGCTTCAAGATAATTATTTGAACACTTTGACCCAAATAACCCAAGGTTCTGTTTATAACTTTAGCATCGTTAAAACCGTAGCTACAAGTTATGGGGATAATAGGTTCAAACTACTATTTAAACCGCCAACCACCTTACCTGTAAAACTACTTACCTTTGAGGTAAATAAAAATAATAATGGAGTAGGGTTAAACTTTACAACATCTAAGGAAACAAACAATAAAGGTTTCGATATTGAAAGAGCCGGCGATCAAAATCAAAATTTTAGTAAAATAGGGTTCGTAGATGCCAAAATAAACCCTCAAACTATAAATAATTATAATTTTATAGATGCCTATCCGTTGCAGGGTAATAATTATTACAGATTAAAGCAAATAGATAACGACGGTAAATTTGAGTATTCTGAGATTAAGTCTTTAAGATTCGATTTTAACAATCAACAACAATCTATATTGATCTATCCAAATCCTGCTAAAGATTTTATTAAGGTTACTTTGCCTTCTGGCCAGTTAGGAGCTGTTAAGATGAACATCATTAACTTAAACG
The DNA here is from genome assembly GCF_016623585.1 of Pedobacter segetis. Classification (GTDB taxonomy): domain Bacteria; phylum Bacteroidota; class Bacteroidia; order Sphingobacteriales; family Sphingobacteriaceae; genus Pseudopedobacter; species Pseudopedobacter segetis. Next base: position 199,366 of record NZ_JAEHFY010000004.1, on the reverse strand, counting down.
GGGCTACCGTTAAGAGCGAAAAATATAAAGCCGGACAAGAACTTACCCAAGATATTTCTAATTTGAAAAGCGGTATGTATCTATTAGAGATAAGAGATGAGAACGAGGGTTTATTAGGCGTAAATAAATTTATTAAGAAATGATGAGGGATTTTTTTAAAAATAAAGGCGGTTTAATTAAGGTGTTTTTTATATTTTCTTTTATATTTTTATCATCATCTGGCTACGCATTTGATGATTGCAGCGATCCTTTAAATCCAAATCCAGATTTGCCAGACTGCGATCCCGATTTATACGTCCCGATAGATGATGGCGTGTATTTTATTTTGATTGCAGGTATTGTAATCGGCTATAAGGCGTTCAAAGAAACGGGTTTAAAATTGAGGTCAACAGATTATTAATTTACCAATTATCTCTATTAAAACCTTATTGCCATTTTAACGCAAGGAAAAATCCCTCTGTTAATATCGGCACACCCTTAATCTTGAACTATAAACCAAACGAAACAGCCTGAGGTTTATAGAAGTGCCACTCTAAGTAATGCCCCTCTGAGCGGAGTAGAAGAAGGAGACGATGAGGGGGTTGAAGAGGAAAGCCAAAACACAAACCAAGCATTTGTGAAACCAAACTTCATTCAAATACTCAACTATTCCCTTACCATAGGATCATCGTACCAACACCAAAGGATCATCTCTAATAATGGGTCAATAATTTCCTTTTATTTCTAATTTTATTTAACATTGGATAATGTTAATCTCTATAATTACCGCAACCTATAATTCTCAATATTTTTTAACGTCGGCTTTAAATTCCTATCAAAATCAAACACATCCCGATAAGGAATTGATCGTTATTGACGGCCACAGTAACGATGGTACTTTAGCGATAATCGATAAACATAAAAACTTTATCAATCAATTTGTTTCTGAAAAAGACAAAGGTATTTACGATGCGTTAAATAAGGGGATTGGGTTGGCCAAGGGCAACGTTATCGGTATTCTTCATTCTGATGATTTTTTTGCCGATGAAGAGGTGCTCTTACAAGTGAATGAGGTTTTTGAAAACGATGATACCATAGAAGCCATCTACGGCGATTTACAATATATAGATAGAAATAACCCTACTCGCATCATTCGAAATTGGGTTTCCGGAAAATACGATAGAAAAAATTTTAGGTACGGTTGGATGCCTCCCCACCCTACATTATTCATAAAAAGGGACTGTTTTATTAAATATGGTTCTTATGATCTAACGTTTACATCTGCCGCAGATTATGATCTAATACTAAGGTTTTTGTTTAAGCATAACATCAAAACAGCTTATTTGCCAAAAGTATTCACAAAAATGAGGGTCGGTGGGTTGAGTAACCATTCTTTAAAACATCGGATTAAGGCCAATAAAGAGGATCGTTTGGCAATGAGAACTAATGGCTTAAAATTTCCTCTTTTAGTTGCGATATTAAAGCCGATTAGAAAATTAGGACAGTATTGGGATAAAAATCATTAATTTTAAATCGTGAATTTCGATTTTTCATTTGTGAACATAGAATGGGTTTATTATTTGGTAGTGATAGCCGTTTCTGCTTTCGTTTCTTTTATTTCTATCCCATCCATTTTATTTGTGGCCAGAGAAAGGCATCTTTATGACGATCTACACAGCCATAGAAAAGAGCATGATCATGGGATACCCCGTTTAGGAGGAGTAGCTATTTTTTGTAGTTTTACCATTGTCTCGTTATTATTCGCAAAATACGATTCTGTATTACCCACCAATGTTTTACTTACTTCATGTATCATTTTATTTGCTGTTGGTTTAAAGGATGATCTTGCGGGCTCTGGGCCGGGCACAAAATTTTTTATGCAGTTTTTGGTAGGGACCATTCTGGTATTAATGGGCGATGTACGCTTAACCAGTTTGTACGGTGTGTTTGATGTGCAATCTATTCCTTTTTATTTAAGTGTGCCGGTTTCTATCATCATCATTATGTTTATTGTAAATGCTTTTAACCTAATTGATGGTATTGATGGTTTGGCGGGAACAATTGGGCTGATCGTTAATTTAACATTTGCGGTGCTGTTTATACACATGGGGCAAATTGAATTGGCGGCATTGGCTTTTAGCATGGTTGGGGCGATTATCGGGTTTCTATATTATAATTATACACCGGCTAAGATTTTTATGGGAGATACCGGAAGCTTATTGATAGGCTTAATATCTGTGGTTTTGGCGATAAAGTTTATAGAACTGAATAAATTTACAGCCGCTAATTATGCACCCACTTTTTATTCTGCCCCGGCAACTGCGGTAGCGGTTATCATCATCCCATTATTTGATACCTTTAGGGTTTTCTTTTTAAGAGTGATCAAAAAACAATCGCCTTTTAAGGCAGATAGAAACCATATTCACCACAGAATTTTGAAGTTGGGTTTTACACATCTTCAAGGCACTTTTGCTTTGGCCCTAACTAATTTACTTTTTATATATGTTGCCTTAACCCTAAGATCTTGGGGTAATTTTGGGTTAATATTTATGTTCTTTGGTATTTGTATAGTTATTAATTGGGGCACCACCGTTTTGATCAGGATTAAGGAAAGAAAAGGTTTTAAAGTTGGCTATTTCTTTGGTTAAGGTTCTTTGGTTCTACATTAATAATAATTCATTCCTGAGCGAAGTGGATGGATTTGAAGCCATCTAGTAACAAAAACACTATGGTAAAATTTTAATCATAGATAGATTGAAGCTGAAGGAGAGGAATAAAATTCTTAACTCTTTAAATCATAAAACCCTAAACCTATAATGATCAACTCTCTTTGCTGTGCATAATATTATGGCCCATTTTATCTCTTTTGGTTTTAAGATAAAGCTCATTATGTTGGTTAGAAGCTATTTCTATGTTTACGTTTTCTACCACCTCCAAGCCATAACCCACTAAACCTGCTCTTTTTGTTGGGTTATTGGTCATTAATCTCATTTTTGATACTCCTAAGCTTCTCAATATTTGCGCCCCAACGCCATAATCCCTTTCATCCATTTTAAAGCCCAGAGCAAGATTGGCATCAACGGTATCCATCCCGTTTTCTTGTAGATTATATGATTTCAATTTATTTACCAAGCCAATTCCCCTGCCTTCTTGGTTCATGTACAAAACCAATCCTTTCCCTTCTTTCTCTATCATCTCCATGGCTTTATGAAGCTGTGGGCCGCAATCGCAGCGGCAAGAGCCAAAAATATCTCCCGTAATGCAAGAACTATGTACCCTAACCAAAATAGGTTCGTTTTCTTCCCAACTGCCTTTAATTAATGCAATATGATTTTCATTGGTGTTGGTTTGAGTAAAAGCAACCATTTCAAAATCGCCCCATTCTGTGGGCAATTTAACAGAAACTTCTTTTTTGATCAACGATTCATTTCGTAAACGATAAGCAATCAAATCCTCGATAGAGATAATTTTCATATCTAATTTCTCGGCCATTACCAGTAATTCTGGGAGTCTTGCCATTTCCCCATCCTCGTTCATTATTTCGCAGATAACACCTGCGGGTTCAAAACCAGCCATTACCGCTAAGTCTATGGCTGCTTCGGTATGTCCCGCTCTTCTTAAAACGCCACCATCTTTTGCGATCAAGGGGAAGATATGCCCTGGCCGCCCAATGTCATCTGCTTTTATGGCTGGGTCAATTAAAGAAAGTATGGTTTTAGAGCGGTCTGAGGCAGAAATACCCGTAGTACACCCATGGCCGTTCAAATCTACCGAAACGGTAAAGTTGGTCTCAAAAGTAGCGGTATTTCTACCTACCATTAAGTTGAGGTCTAATTCTTTACACCTATCTGCGGTTAGCGGTGCGCATATTAAGCCCCTTCCATGCGTTGCCATAAAATTTACCACTTCTGGGCTTGCATTTCTGGCCGCTGTCAAAAAATCGCCTTCGTTTTCACGGTCTTCATCATCAACCACAATAATTATTTTCCCCTCTTTAATGGCCTCAATGGCTTCTTCTATTGTATTTAACATGGCTATTTTACCCTTTGTGAGATTTCCCAATAACCAACTTTTACCCCTTTTACATATTGGCAAAACCCAACTAACAGGGAAAAGTTCATCATTAAAAAATAATGAGCAAATTTAATTATTTTATTAAGTGGTTTTATGGGTTTAGTGAGCTGGTAAGTCAGAGGGGTGCAATAAAAGAATAATTGAAAAAAGAAACCCAATTGATATATTGTTCCGTTTTGATAAAGATAAAAGTTAGCCATAAACAAGAAAACAAAGAAAAAAGGCACTAACCACCTGATCCCTTTATGAGACCAGAAACAAAACCCTAAAGGCGTGAAGATATTTATGAAAAGCCCAAAAAAATGTTTAAGGTTTTGATAGTTGCCACATGAGATACGTTTTCTACGTTTCATTTCTAAGGCAAGCAAACCGTTCGGCTTTTCATAACAAACAGAAGATTTCTCTATGATACATTGATATTTATTTTTTGAAACGGTAGCTGCGATAAAAAAATCATCTACCAAGAAGTTCTTTGGGATAGGACCGAACAATTTTTTTCTAAAAGATAAACAGGCACCAAACGGGGCAATGGTGCAACCCCAAATTAACCCTTCATTATATTTGATTTCGTTTTCCCAACTCACATAGCTTTCTTCTTGTATGGTATGGTTTTTATCTATCTGGGATTGGTTGATCACATAACTTCCCACTAAACCAATTTTATCGTTTTTATAGTTTTTAACATTGTTATTTATGGTATCTGCCGCAAAAATTATGTTGGCATCGGTTAAAAAAACAATATCATATTTTGCAAGCTTTACCAGTTGGTTTACTACAAAAGCTTTCCCATTTCTATCCGTTTTTTCATAAAAGCGGATAAATGGATACTTTTCAATCGTTTTTAAAACGATATCCTTTGTTGCATCGGTTGAGCCATCAGAATAAACAATAATTTCAATTTTATTTAATGGGTAGTTTCCAGTACAGATAGAATCTATCTTGCTTTCTATCAATAAGGCTTCATTATAAGCGGGTATAACAATGCTAACCATGGGTTGGTAAAAATTGGGGGTGATGGGCTTTTTGCTTTTGGCCAAAATCTTCAATAAATAAGGATAGATTAAATAGGTATAAGCTATCAATGAAATCAAAACCCAGAAAATAATTTTAATCATTCTTCGCTTTTCTTCTAAAAACCTTTTTAAATAGATTTTTATATAGATCAACATCAAACAATGCAGAATCTATAGTTGCTTTGTAGGTTAAGAATAACCCTAACGGGGTAAGAACAAATATGGCAAGCCACATTCCCAAAACCGGGGATAGATTTCCTTCTTTTACCGATTTTTCGCCTATGGTGCTGATGATGTGATATATCAAGAAAAAAATGATGGAGATAACAACTGGTAAGCCTAAGCCTCCTTTTCTGATGATTGCCCCAAGGGGCGCACCTATGAAAAACAATACCAGACAAGAGACCGCTAAAGTAAATTTTTTGTTGTATTCTATTAAATATCTTCTGATTGTTTTTAAAAAATCTTCTGATTGTTGATTTTTATTCTCTAGTGACTCTGTTAGGTTTCTAATGTTATCCTTTGCATCTGAAATAGCAAGAGAAACGTTTGCAATATCGATCCCAGCAAAAATATGGTCTTTTTTAAAGTTTAAACTATCCATTAATTTGCCTTTCTTATAATTTTGGGCGCTAAAATATATTTTATAATAGGGGCTAACAGAGCTAAAAACAGTTTTATTTAAACTATCATCTAAACGGGTAACAGAGTCTTTAAAAGATACCAATTGTTTGAGGTTTAACATCTGATAGTTATTTTTAAAGAGATTTTCATCTTCCCTTTTAAACTGAAAGCTAGAAAGATCAAATTTCTGTTCGGTTTCTTTAAATCTTAACCTAATGAGTTCTTGCCTTGGGTTATAACCGCTCTTGCCCTGCTTTTCTTCATATCTAACACCATCTTTTAATTTTAATATCAAAAACCTCCCATCATCTGTTTTGTAGATTTCGCCTTGTTTGGCCATTAAAACGTTGGTGTTGCCAGATCCATTACTTTGATCATATATTACCACATCTTTCCAAAGTTCCCCATCATTCTCCTTTTTCTCTACCCTTATAGAATAACCAGGGATGCTATTGTTAAAAACCCCTTCTTCTATTAAAAAAGAAGCTTTTTGCTCCCTAACATCATATAAAAGAGAGCCCATCTTGAGGTTGGCCACAGGTAGCATATAATCAGAAAATAGAAATGCGCTGATGCCCAAAGCGGTTATCAGGATAAAAAGCGGGATCATGGCTCTTTGTAAAGAAATGCCCGCAGATTTAATGGCAACCAGTTCATAGTTTTCTCCTAAATTCCCAAATGTCATGATAGAAGAAAGCAGTATGGCCAAAGGAAGCGCCATGGCTACGTTTGTGGCGGCGGCATAAGCCAACAATTGTAAGATAACGTACCACTCAAAGCCCTTTCCTATTAGATCATCAATGTATTTAAACAAAAAAAGCATGATAAGAACAAACATCACTATAAGGAAAGTGACAATAAAAGGCCTTATAAATGCTTTTAATACTAAAAGATGTATTTTTTTCACGCTGTAAAACTAGAGAATTTTATGCGCCAATCACATTCAAAAGAGTTTCTATTTGGATATTCCAAATCATTTGCCGGTCTTTTAAATTTTCTGGCAGGGCAAAATCCGTAACTACCAAGGCAACATCGTTTGTTAATTCATCCCTAACGATTTCAAGTTCAAAATAGGTATAAGGTTCGTCATCTACCCAATGAAATTTAACAAACTTGTTTTCTTTAAAGGATAGCATTTTAGCTCTCTGCTCTTCACCATCGTCCCAAACGAAAGTAAAAATTTGATCCCTAACCTTCACATCGTCTGCAAACCATTCTGATAAGCCATTGGGTTCACTAATAAAGTTATATAGTATTTTTGATGAAGATTTGATTTCGTACTCTAATGTAAATTTTACTTTCTCGCTCATTTAATTTGTATAAGAATTGGTTGTAAAATAGGCAAAATATTTTTTTTTACATTCTTTTTCTTAAGGAATTTATTTCGTCTATATTTGCAATCCAAAAAACAACCATTTGGCAGGGTATCAGTAGGCGGACGGCAGTTAGAGCCTGCAATTAAATATTAAGAAATTAGAACCCATGGCGGGGCATCAGTCGGTTGACTGAGCAGGATTCATATCCGCCAGTTGGCGGACGGCAGTTAGGTTCTGCAATTAAATATTAAGAAATTAGAACCCATGGCGGGGTATCAGTCGGTTGACTGAGCAGCATTCATATCCGCCAGTAGGCGGACGGCAGTTAGAGCCTGCATTGAAATATTAGGAAATTAGAACCCATGGCGGGGTATCAGTCGGTTGACTGAGCAGCATTCATATCCGCCAGTAGGCGCAGTTAGATTCTGCAATGAAATATTAAGAAATTAGAACCCATGGCGGGGTATCAGTCGGTTGACTGAGCAGGGTTCATATCCGCCAATCGGCGGACGGCAGTTAGAGCCTGCATTGAAATATTAGGAAATTAGAACCCATGGCGGGGTAGCTCAGATGGTTAGAGCGCAGGATTCATAACCCTGAGGTCGGCAGTTCGATCCTGCTCCCCGCTACAAAGACCACCTTCGGGTGGTTTTTTTGTTTAAGATTAATCATGTTCACAGTATATGCTCTTTATTCTGAAAAGTACGGGAAGATCTACATTGGCTATACCTCCAACCTAGAGCAAAGATTAATCTCACATAATACCTTGGCAACAAAGGGCTACACCATAATGTTCAGGCCTTGGACGGTAATCCATAAAGAGTACTTCGGCTCCAAGTCGGAGGCGGTGAAAAGGGAGAAACAACTAAAATCCGCACAGGGAAGAAAATTTATTTGGGGCATCATAAAGATTGATGGTTAGAGCGCAGGATTCATATCCGCCAATCGGCGGACGGCAGTTCTCCGCCAGCTGGACGGATGCTCCCCACTACAAAGACCACCTTCGGGTGGTTTTTTTGTTTCTACATCACTTCAAATTTTTATAGTCCAAAAAAGTTATCTTTGATTTTTAGGTTTTGAGATAGGATTTGCAATAATTTAGATGAAGAATAAAAAGCCGACAACTATTTACGATATTGCTAAAAAGCTTAACATTAATGCCTCATCGGTTTCTAGGGCGTTAGCAAATAACATCAACGTAAGTGAAAAAACCAAGAGGCTTGTTTTAAAAACCGCCAAAGAATTAAATTATAAACCCAATAGCATCGCTTCTAATTTAAGAAAGGGCAACAATCAAACTATTGGGATAGTTGTACCGCACATTAACCAAAATTATTTCTCTAATGTGATAGCCGGTATAGAGGAAATTGCTTACCAAAAAGGTTATAACATCATCATCTGCCAATCAAACGAATCTTATCAAAAAGAAGTAAAAAGCATCAATGCCTTAATCAATCAGCAGGTCAATTGTATAGTTATTTCTACCAGTGCCGATTTTGACAAAGATGATCACCTGCAAACAGTTTTGGACCATGGGATCAACCTGATACAATTTGATCGTGTTGCCCCAAACTTAGAAACCCATAAGGTTTTAAACGATACGGAACAGGTATCTATGGAAGCTGTTTCCCATTTGATAGAACAAGGATATAAAAGGATTGCACTGCTAGAAGGGCCTCAAAACCTAAGCATCTTTAGAGAGAGAAAGGCGGGTTACATTGCAGCACTTAAGAAACACAACTTACCTATTGTTAAAGAGTTGATTAAAGAAAACGCATGGACAAAAGAACTTGGAGAAAAAGCCACAGGAGCACTCTTAGACCTGCCCAATCCACCAGACGCAATATTTGCCTCCACATCAGATTTTGCTGCGTTGGGGGCTCTAAATGCGGCAAAAAGGAGAACTTTAAATGTACCCCAACAGTTGGGCATTTGTGGTTATTCAAATGAATCTTTTACAGAGATTACCAATCCAACGTTAACCACTATAGATCAATTTAGCACAAAAATGGGAAAAGCGATCGCCGATCTTTATTTTGAGGAGATCAAAGATAAACTGACAACAGGGCCCAAAAAAACGATTAATATAAGGCCAGAATTAATAAAAAGAGCTTCCTCCCAAAAAGTATAACTATGATAGCGTTAAACTTTAGAACATCATCTGTAATTTAAAAATGGAAAACAAAGAGGTTGATTTAGAAGATTTAGTAAACTTTGGTAATCTGGGGTTTTTGGCCCAACAAATTGTAGAAGGCTTTATAACCGGCCTTCATAAAAGCCCTTTCCATGGTTTTTCTGTAGAATTTGCAGAACACCGTTTGTATAACGAAGGCGATTCTATCAAAAACATAGATTGGAAATTGTTTGCCCGTACAGATAAGTTATTTGTGAAAAGATTTGAGGAAGAGACAAATTTAAGGTGCCAAATCTTGATCGATCATTCTGCTTCTATGTTTTATCCCGATGGGGGCTTAAACAAATTTCAATTCTCTTGTTTGGCAACTGCGGCCATCATCAATTTGCTAAAAAAACAAAGGGATGCTTTTGGGGTGAGCCTGTTTTCTGAGGAGATAGAATTTCATTCGCAGGCAAAATCAACCACGGTACACCAAAAATATATTTTAAATGAACTCACCAACTATTTGGTTGCGAAATCTGCTAAAGGTAAGCGTACCGATATTATAAAAAACCTCCATTTAATTGCCGAGCAAATCCATAAACGCTCTTTGGTGGTTTTATTTTCTGATCTATTTCAGAACAATTTAGATCATGGTTTGGAAGAAATATTTTTGGCCATACAACATTTGAAATATCTTAAAAACGAGGTTATTATTTTTAATATCCATGATAAAAAACATGAAGTAGAGTTTGATTTTGAGAACCGTCCCTATCATTTTATCGATATAGAAACAAACGAGCAAATAAAATTAAACCCCAACCAGTATAAAGAGATGTACACGGCCAAAATGGAAGAATTTAAAAAAGAAATCGCTTTAAAATGCGCTCAATTTAAGATAGATTTAATAGACGCTAATTTAGAAGATGGCTTTTACCCGGTTTTAAACGCTTGGCTGATCAAAAGAAACGGAATGAATTAGGCTAAAAGCTGATTTTTTTAGCATTAAACTTTTCATTTTAAACTTAAGAAACTCAATCAAATTTAAGCCTTTTAGTAAATCTTCCGATGGTTAAACCCTGCACCAGAATAGAAAAAGCTACTACAAAATAGGTAATGGAAACCCAAAGGTCTTTATCTAGGTCTGGAGTTAACGAGAGTGCCAGGGCAATAGAAATACCTCCCCTTAAACCTCCCCAAGTTAAAACCATTGTTGTTTTATGTTCAAATTTATCTGTAAACCTGATCAATAGAGAAGGGATCAAAACAGAGATATACCTAATGGCCAAGATGATGAAGATCATGGCTGTGCCGATCCACATAAAAATACCGATATCTTGGATGATCAATAGTTCTAAGCCTATCAAAACAAAGAGCAGGGCGTTCAAAATATCATCTATCAGCTCCCAAAACTTAGAGATATATTCGCTCGTCTCATCAGACATGGCAAATTTCTTACCGTGGTTGCCCACCAAGATCCCTGCAACAACCATTGCCAAAGGGCCAGAAACATGTACCAAGCTTGCCAAAGTATAACCGCCCATAACAATTGCCAAAGTGATCATCACTTCTACCTTGTAATTATCAATGCTTCTCATTAACCTGTAACCAATATAACCAACTATTAACCCTAATAGCATACCGCCAATGGCTTCTCTTAAAAAAAGCTCTCCTATTTCTAAAAACGTTGGTACCTGCGGCGATCTGGCCGCCTCCCAAATGGTAATAAATACCACCACGGCAACGCCATCGTTAAAAAGGGATTCGCCAGCAATTTTTGTCTCTAAAGATTTTGGGACTTTTGTTTCTTTTAATATCCCCAAAACAGCAATTGGATCTGTTGGCGAAATTAAAGAGCCAAACAACAGACAGTTTACATAAGATATTTGAAAACCGAAAAAGGGCAAGATATAATAAGCAACCGTACCCACTAAAAAAGTGGACAAAACAACACTAACTGTACTAAACACCATTACTGGGATCTTTTGCTTTTTTAGATCTTCCATGTTGATGTGGATGGCACCTGCAAAAAGCATAAAACTTAGCATGGAACCTAAAACCAGATCAGAAAAATTGAAGCTTTTTATAAAACCGGTAACATCGCCCAGTACAGATGGATACAACCTCCCGGTTATGACCAAGCAAATAGAAGAGATCAGGGCGATAAGCATTAAGCCTATGGAGGCAGGTAATTTTAAATACCTAAAATTTAGATAGGCAAAAATGGCCGATAGAACAATTAGTATAGAGAAGGTATGGTATAAGCTCATTTTTTTTAAAACGATATATTGTGGGTAAAAATAGAAAACCTAGGCTTAATATAGCTTATTTCATTTAAGTAAACTTAACTGTAGCGTTTTAATTAGTAAAGATTGCAAGCAATTAATAAAAGCGGTATTTAATTTTTAATTTTATCAGATGCAAAAAAAAGAAAGCCTTCAAAAAAACAACCCTTTACATGGTATCACGTTGGCCGCCTTGCTGGCAGATTTAGTGGCTTATGTGGGTTGGGAAAAGATGGGTAAACAGATCCCCATCAACTGTTTTTTAAAAAACCCCAACATAAAATCGAGCTTAGCTTTTTTGAGGAAAACACCTTGGGCAAGGGCAAAAGTAGAGTATATGTACCTTTATAACATCAAAAGGATAGAGAAAGGTAAAAGCAATGATTCTGTTGATGCTCAATGATAATGGAATATCACACAAATTGTTAGTAAGACGTAAGTTTAGAAGGACACCGTTACAAAAAGAAAGTAACATTTAAAATTGTAAATTTGCAGACCTAAAAAAATTTGACCCCATTGAAAGTAGAACAAAATATAGCAAGATTAAAGTACCTGCTGACATTGTATAAAATGACAGCAGACGACTTGTTATTAACTATAAGTGAAGGACTTAAAAATCCATTAACAAAAAGCGACATACTTTCAGACGAAATCAATGTTAGTCACTTAAAGCGTATCGACAAGGTATTCAACAAAGGGCTACATTACTATTTAGATCCTAAATCGCCAGAAGTATCTCAAGACGCAAGCATATTCTTTCGGAAAAACAAATTTGGGACAGACCTAAATATTGGTGCAAAAAAAATTGTAAACCAATTTGAGGAATTCAAAATATCACTCTCGGCAATTTCGAAACTTGCTGAAATTAATATTGACAGGACTTTACCAGTTTACACGATTAATGATGACCCAAAAAATGTTGCAAAAAAGATTAGAAAGAAATTGTCCCCTGAGTTCAATCCTATTCCAAAGGAATTTCTAAGATCCTTAATTTCAACATTCGCAGAAAACAACATCCTTGTTTTTGAATTTGTGGAAACTTGGAATAAAAAGGAAAAAGCAAATGTTGACGGTTTCTTTCTGAACCCAAATGTTATCGTTCTTAAAAGACAGCAGTCATCTTTCAGAAGAGAAATATTCACATTAATTCACGAGTTAGGACACTACCTAATCAACGAAGAGGAAATCGAAGAACTAGATATTTCAAACTTCGCAAGTAACAAACTATCATCAATTGAAAGGTGGTGCAATAATTTTGCTTATCAATTTCTTGTAGGTGAATACGATAGATCGTTCGAGGAAATCGACAAAGCGGATGGAAGCAATGACTACCATTTTGACTTGATTGAAAGTATTTCCAAGAAAACTCATTTAAGTCAAATTGCTTTATTCACTAAACTATTATATCAAAAGAAAATATCTCAGAGCAACTATAACAATATTAAGGCCGATTTTGACGAAAAATATCGTTTACGAAAAGAAGAAGAACAGAAACAAAGAGAGCTAGACAAATTGCAAGGTATTCAAAAGGGTGGATCAACTCCTAAACCTATTAATTCACCCTTACTTATTTCTACCATTCAAACAGCTTTCTATGAAGGAATTATAAACGAGTATGACGTTTGCAAGACTTTAAATATTTTACCAGATAAACTTGAAAAGTATTTACAATGAAAGTAGTGATCGACACAAATTCACTCTTGTCATTGGTTCGTTACTACTTACCTTTTGACAAAAAGGGAGTTCTTTTTAAGTTCTTCAAAGTAAAAATTGAAAAAGGCGAAATCATAATCATTGACAAAGTATATCAAGAATGCACATACAATTCAAAAGGGGTTGTGTTAGCAACACTTGATTATTTAAACAATAAGACATTTTTGAAGTCTTCAAAAGTCCCATACAAGACCGATTCTTTACTTGCTCCTTCACCATCAAAATTTTTACGACAAGTAGAAAATCAATTCGTAAATACAGTTGTAAAACGACAAAAGAAACTTACCGATACTGAGTTTGAAAATCAAAAGAGTTCATTTCTGAATGATGCAGATATGAAGCAAATAATTCTATGTTTAAACCTTATAAAGGATAATGAAAGGGTTGTATTAGTGACAGAAGAAACTGAAAACAGTAACGACAATAAGCTTTTTAAGAAAATTCCAGCAATCTGCAAAGAATTAGAAATTGAAACCATGACTTTACCCGAACTAATTGCAACATATGAGGGTATCAACATTGACTTCCAATAGAAAACCTAAGCACAACGGGCACTTAGCTAATGGCAGGTTCAATATTTCGTATGGATCTTTTCTCTAAATTTGGGCTTTGGTGCTTCGTACCAACTTTGGGGCTAAAAATCCGCAAAGCCGCCAACCGTAATGTGTGGGCTAAGGTTTTTGTTGTCTGTTTTGCATGAGGGGTAGCAGCGGCACCCCGGATTGCCCGACCTTAGGAGGGCAAACGGAGTATAGCGGATAACCCGACCCGCCCTTCTGCGGGACATGCCCAAAAGATAAAATGCTAAAAATAGTTAAAATTGGCAGATTACTTTTTAATGATGCTTATTTTAAGCACCTATTTATTAATTTCGCAAATTAATATTACTTTATGGAAGAATTTGAAGACAGCCGAGCAGCAAAAAAAACCAAAACCATATATATTTCTACGGTGATCAGCATTTCTTTGGTGCTTTTGATGGTAGGTTTATTGGGTTTAATTTTGGTTCACGGGCGTAAACTATCTAACTACGTAAAAGAGAATATAGTTTTAAACGTGATCATAAACGAAGGAACAAAAGAGGTTGACGTTTTGCAGCTACAAAAACAAATAGAGGCAAACAATTATGTTAAAAGCACACAATATATTAGCAAAGAGCTTGCCGCCAGAAACTTAACGCAAGATCTTGGGGAAGATTTTATCAAATTTTTGGGCTATAACCCGTTGCTTTCTTCTATTGATGTTTATATGAAAGCAGATTATGCCAATAATGAGAGCATAGATATTTTGAGTAAACAACTGCAAAAAAACCCGATGATCAATGAGGTGCGCTACCAAAAGTCTTTGGTAGATATGATCAACCAGAACATACGTACCATTTCTTTGGTGATCTTAGGCTTTGGTGCTGTGCTGCTGATCATTGCCGTTGCTTTGATCAATAACACCATCCGTTTGGCCATTTATTCACAGAGGTTTATCATCAAAAGTATGCAGTTGGTGGGTGCAACCCGTGGTTTTATTAGAAAACCCTTTATCAATTATGGTATTTTACATGGGTTTATAGCCGGTTTAATTGCCATAATTTTATTGGTATTAACGCTTTATTTTGCACAAAAGGAAATCCCAGAATTGGTAATTTTAACAGATTATGTAGAGTTTGGAATGGTATTTTTAGGAGTGATAGGCGTTGGTATCTTAATTTCTGGCATTAGCACCTATTTTGCAGTAACCAAATATTTAGGATTAAAAACACAAGATTTATATAGATAGTTATGGCCCAAAAACCAGTTAAAACCCCAGAAAACGGAAGCGTTACCTTCGTTTTTGGGAAACAGAATTACCAATTGCTAATTTTGAGCATTGTTGTAGTGTTCATAGGGTTTGTTTTGATGAGCGGCACTACAGATATCTACAGTTTTAGGAAAATTGTACTGGCACCAATTGTAGTAATTGGAGGCTTTATCTTAGGGTTCTTTGCCATCTTTAAGAAATCGCCAGATAAACCATGAATATTTTTGAAGTAATTGTATTGGCCATTATTGAGGGCCTTACAGAATTTTTGCCCGTTTCTTCTACCGGTCACATGATCATCGCATCTTCTTTGATGGGCATACAGACAGATAATTTTGTGAAATTGTTTACTGTTGCCATTCAGTTGGGCACCATACTTTCTGTTGTAGTGCTTTATTGGAAACGTTTTTTTAGGAGTTTTGATTTTTACTTTAAGCTTTTTGCCGCCGTTATCCCTGCCGTTGTTTTTGGGTTATTGCTAAAAAAACAAATAGAGAAATTGTTAGAAAGCCCATTAACGGTTGCTGTTTCTTTGTTGCTGGGCGGTATTGTTTTATTGTTTGTAGATAAATGGTTTAAAAACGCCAACGTTGATGATGCTGATCAGATCAATTATCCTACGGCTATAAAAATAGGTTTTTTCCAATGTTTAGCAATGGTTCCCGGTGTTTCTAGGTCCGCAGCTTCTATAATTGGTGGCATGACCCAAAAATTAACCCGCAAAGCAGCTGCCGAGTTTTCTTTCTTTTTAGCGGTACCAACCATGTTTGGTGCTACCGTAAAACAGATATATGATTATTATAAAGATGGGAACATCATTACCCCACAAGAAATCAATCTGTTGTTGATCGGGAACGTGATTGGTTTTGTGGTGGCTTTAATTGCGATAAAAAGCTTTATAGATTATTTAAGCAAACATGGTTTTAGGGTTTTTGGTATCTATAGGATTATTTTGGGAGGTATCATAATAGTTTTGCTTTTAAGCGGACATTCTTTAAAGGTTATTTGATCTGAATGACTGAGATTAAGAAAGCTTTCCCAAAATTTGATTTTACCCAAGGCGAGGTTCTTTTATTGAACAAACCCTATAAATGGACTTCTTTTGATGTTGTTGGGAAAATACGGAATTCTTTTAAGCCCTTAAAATTAAAAGTTGGCCATGCCGGCACATTAGATCCACTTGCCACGGGTTTATTGATCATTTGTACGGGTAAACTTACCAAGCAGATCGATATTTACCAAGCTGAAGAAAAAGAATATACCGGCACTTTTACCTTGGGCGCAACCACTCCTTCTTACGATCTAGAAACAGAGATAGACCAAACTTTTGACCTTTCTAACCTTACCGAAGCACAGATACTAGAAAACTGTGAACATTTTATTGGTGATCTAGACCAGTTTCCACCCGCACATTCGGCCATAAAGGTTGATGGCGAACGTTTGTATTTAAAGGCAAGAAGAGGCGAAGAGGTAGCGTTAAAAACCAGGAAAGTAACCATCAAAGAGTTTGAGATTACCAGATTAGAATTGCCCGAAGTTGATTTTAGGGTAGTTTGTAGCAAAGGGACATATATACGTTCTTTAGCTAAAGATTTTGGCGAAAAGCTAAACAATGGAGCGTATCTTTCTAGATTAAAAAGAACAAGGAGCGGAAACTTTAAGATCGAGGATGCGTTTGAAATTATGGAACTGGTTAATCATATCAGAGAAATAAAGCGTGAGGAAGATTTTAAGTGATAAGTTGTAAGTTTAGAGTGGATAGTATAAAGTTAAGATCATTGTATCATAAATGAAAATATACCACCATATCAATGATTTTAAAAGATTAAAAAATGCCGTTGTAACCATCGGCACTTTTGATGGCGTACATTTTGGGCATCAAAAAATCATCAAAAAATTGGTAGAAGAAGCTAAAGAAACAGGTGGCGAATCTGTAATCCTTACTTTTTTTCCTCATCCAAGGATGATCCTAAACCCAGAAGATCATCAAATAAAGATGATCAATACCATGCCAGAAAAGGCTAGGTTATTGCAAGATCTAGGCGTAGATCACTTAATAATTACACCCTTTACCCGCGAT
Organism: Pedobacter segetis; assembly: GCF_016623585.1. GTDB lineage: Bacteria > Bacteroidota > Bacteroidia > Sphingobacteriales > Sphingobacteriaceae > Pseudopedobacter > Pseudopedobacter segetis. The sequence goes on along the minus strand of NZ_JAEHFY010000004.1, from coordinate 182,375 downwards.
TTTTCTAACCAAACCGCAGAAGATTATATCAAAGATGTTTTGATGGGAAATATAGGGATGAGATCCATCGTGATCGGTTATGATCATCGGTTTGGAAAAGATAGAAAGGGCAGTTTGGCAGAATTGCAACAATACAGCCAAGTTTATAATTATCAGATCAATGAAATCCCCGAAGCAGACATACAAAATTTGGCGGTTTCATCTACCAGGATCAGAAAATCTATTGCCAAAGGCGATGTTGACCTTGCAAATGCTTTAATGGGGCATCCTTTTGTGTTAACAGGAAAGGTAATAAAAGGAGATCAGATTGGTAGAACCTTAGGTTATCCAACCGCTAATCTTTTTGTAGAAGAAAACTATAAACTAATTCCGTCTGATGGGATTTATGCCGTACAATTAGAGATTCTAGAGAATAGAAATAAGAACCAAGAACTATCAGACCCTTATTATCCTTTAGAAGATCGAAAGTTAAAAGTAGAAACTCAAAAGTACAAAGGGATGGCTTATATAGGTCACAGACCAACCATTAATGGATTGAGCCAAAATATTGAGGTAAATATTTTTGATTTTTCGGCAGATATCTATTACCAAAATATAAGGATGGAATTTCTTCATTTTATCCGTCATGATGTGAAGTTTGAAGGTTTAGAAAAGCTAACGGAACAGTTGGGAAAAGATAAAGAAGCTACTTTAGCTTATTTTGAAGAGCAAACCTGAATTTTAAAAATTATCTAAAAGGGGCAACAAATTCATTTGATGCCCCTTCAATTTAAAAAGTATATCCTAAACTTAGCCCATAATAAGGGAAAAATCCATTCGAATTAAAAATTGGTGTTAAACCGCCTCTAAATGAAAAGCCACTTTTTATTGGTTGTAAACGATACATAAAAGCCATAGTGCCAAAAACGGTAGTTCCTCCATCTCCAAACAGGAAATCATCATTTGCACTAAGTTTAGCATAAGTTGCTCCTAAACCAATTTCAAAAAAGTTTTTGCCGTTACCCAACAAATAATTTAAAGAAACGGGAACAGTAAACAGCCCTGTTCCTCCTCCTCCAAATCCACCAAGACCAACTCTACCACCAATTCCATTTCGTTTTTTATTAAACCTTGTATCATAATTTGCAGTAAATAGTAATCCTTGTGCTCCTAACTCAACATAAACATTTTGGGCTCTTTTTTGATCAACATCAGCTGAAATATTTCCTGAACCTTCATAAATCTCTGTATTCCCATTTTCATAAACTATTTTTATAACTTGTTCTTTTTCAATAGTATAAATAGGTCCGTTCAAATTTGAAAATATTTTATATTTTATCTCCGTTTTCCCAATTTCTGTTACTTTAGTTTCAAGTATCTCCCCTCCTTTTTTATAGATTTTATCTTGGGCAAATGTTAAGAAGATTCCAAAAATTAGGGTCATTAAAATAGTTGTAAATAATTTTTTCATGTTTATAGTTTAGGTTTATTTCTTCAATGATAATAATATTTAATCAATTGTAAACTTTTATATTTTTATTAGTTACGGTTAAATCTGATAGAATGATACTTGACAATAGCTTTTAAAAATTAGAAACTGTGATTGAACTGATTTTTTTTATATAAAAAAATCCCTTCACAAATAATGCAAAGGGATATATTTAATTCAACTCAAAACAAAAATTATTAATTCTACTTCTGATAGGTAATTCCCATATTTTGGAACATGAACGCCCATTTATCAGCCTGTTCTTCTATAATTTTAGAGGTTGGTTTTCCTGCACCATGCCCTGCATTGCTTTCTATCCTGATTAAAACAGGAGCGTTACCTTTGTGATATTCCTGCAAACGAGCGGCAAACTTAAAAGAATGTGCGGGTACCACTCTATCATCATGATCTGCAGTGGTAATTAATGTAGCGGGATAATTTGTGCCGGGTTTTAGTGCGGCATAAGGAGAATATTTATACAGGTAATCAAACATTTCTTTAGAATCTTCGGCTGTGCCATAATCATAAGCCCATCCCGCCCCAGCGGTAAATTTATTATACCTTAGCATATCTAAAACGCCAACTGCCGGGAAAGCAACCTTAAACATTTCTGGATGCTGTGTAATGCTTGCCCCAATTAATAAACCACCGTTAGAACCGCCTGATATTGCCAAGTAAGGTGTAGAAGTGTATTTATTGGTAATTAGATATTGGGCAGCGGCAAAAAAATCATCAAACACATTTTGCTTCTGCATTTTGGTGCCTGCATTGTGCCATTGTTCGCCATACTCTCCGCCACCACGTAAATTTGGGACTGCATAAATACCGCCTTGCTCTAATAAGATAATATTTGAGGTACTAAAAGCAGGCGTTAAACTGATGCTAAAACCTCCGTAGGCATATAATAAAGTTGGGTTTTTCCCATTTAATTCGATGCCTTTTTTAAAGGTAATGATCATCGGGATTTTTGTGCCATCTTTAGATTTATAGAAAACCTGCTTTGATTGGTACCTATTAGGATCAAAAAGTACCCCAGATTTTTTATATATTTCTGATTGCCCGCTTTGTATATTGTACTTAAAAATTGTAGAAGGATATACGTAAGAAGTAAAGTTGAAATACAATTCTTTCTCTCCTTTTTTGGCGCTAAAGCCAGATGCGGTACCAATGCCCGGGAGCGCAATTTCTCTTTCCTTTTTCCCATCCATATCATACTGTATCACCAAAGAGGTGGCATCTTTAAGGTAATTGGCAAAAATCTTTTCGCCACCGGTACTTGCGGTCATCACGTTTTCCGTTTCTGGGATCAGATCTTTCCAGTTTGCTTTATCCGGATTAGACGCATTAACGGTAACTAATCGATAATTTGGTGCTTTATAGTTGGTGTAAATATAAAGCAAGCTCCCTTTATTGGTAATGATGCTTTGCTCGGTATCAAAACCACCCGCTACTTTAATAATCTCACTGTTTGGTTTGGTTAAATCTTTAAAATAAAGCTCGTTACCCGTGGTAGAATTTGCGGCGGTAATTACCAAAAAACGTTCGTCTTCGGTTAAGTAAGCGCCAATATATCTTCTTTGGGTTTGGTTGCCGCCAAAAATCAGTTTATCGGCAGTTTGTGGAGTGCCTAATTGATGAAAATATAATTTGTGGTATTGGGTTAAACCCGATAATTGCGAACCTTCCGAGGGCTTATCGTAGCTGCTATAATAAAAACCCTCTGTTCCTCGCCAAGCCAAACCAGAGAATTTAACATCTGTCAATGTATCGCCAACGCTAGTTTTATCCTCGGTTTTTATAACGATAACTTTACGCCAATCAGACCCCCCTTCAGACATTTGGTAAGCTGCCAAACTGCCGTTTTTAGAGAACTCTATATCTGCTAGTGAAGTGGTGCCATCTTTAGAAAACTCATTTGGGTTTAAAAAAATTTCTGGTTCTGCGTCTCCTAACTGCCGGTATAAAACGGCCTGGTTTTGCAAACCATCGTTTTTATAGAAATAAGTATATCTGCCTTCTTTAAACGGGGCAGAGTATTTTTCATAGTTCCATAAAACCTCTAATTTCTTTTTAATCTCTTCGCGATAAGGGATTTGGGAAAGGTAATCTTGGGTTACCTTATTCTCTGCAACAACCCAAGCTTTTGTTTCTGCAGAGGTATCGTTTTCTAACCAACGGTAAGGATCTGCTACTTTTGTCCCGAAATAATCGTCTATCACGTTTACTTTGGTGGTTTTTGGATAAGGTAAATTTTTGATGCTATCTACTGGTGCTATCATATCTTCTGAAACGGCTGTTTTATTATTGTTACAGCTGGTAATTATTAAGGCCAAAATGATTAAAAGGAATAATTTTTTCATAATTAGATGAAACAAATTGTTTGATTTAAAGCTAATAAATGCAATTGGGTTTTGAGGTATTTGTTTTGATTTCTTTTTATTCGCGAGGTTTAATGGAATTTAATACTGCAAATCCTCTTGTCCCACAAATCCTTATACAAACAATTTTTTAAACACAGATGACACAAAGTTCACAGAGCTGATTGCAATATAATTTGGTTTTAAATCTTACAAAACTTATAATCCCATAAATCCTTATCCAAACAATTTTCTAATCATAAAGGCAACCCGATTTGATCAGCAGGTACAAAACCATCGTTTTCATCAAATAAGAAACTCATTGGTTTTTCGGGGTTTTTGATGATTTCTAACAAAAGAAAACCCCAGCGTTTCCAGAAATTTTCTACTACTTGTCCGTAAGTTTTAAACTGCCAATCATCAAAAATAGGTTTACTGCTCATGCCCCTTAAAGGCATCGCCTCTATAAAAATTTCACTTTCTGTGGGGATAATATGGTATTCTGGCAAGCGGTTAAACAAATAAGCCGAATAAAAAACCTTGGCGCAAAGCTCTTCAAACTGTATAGGATGCAACGTTTTACCCTTGATCTTATCCCAAATTTCTTGATGATAAACTTTATTTGCCCCATTATCTTGCAGGTTGATCAAGAGGCCAAAATCTTTCATCCTCAAAGAAAAACTTAGGGTGTTTATCTCATCGCGGTAAGCAAATTCATTTTCTGTATTATTTACTTTAACGATAAATAAAGAATAAGGCATAAAACCATCAAAAACAATTGGCAGGTTTACTTTCTGAAGCATAGTATGCAACATGCCAAATTTATGGATCAAACCTTGCGACATATTAAAACCCTCTGCAAAGGTATTTTGCTGTTTAATAGCAGACTGAATCTCATTAAAGATAACGCCATAAACCGTTTTTGCAACCCAAATAAAGATCAGGCCCTTATCTAATTTAACCACCGCTTCATAACCATTCTCAAACGCTTGCTCTATTTTCTCCTCTAAATTATTGATTTGATCTGCTGATGTTTGCGAACAAGGGATTTTTATATCGGCATAGGTTTTCATGCTTTCATCTAACATTTTAAAAGGCATATCTTTTAAATGGTACTTTTCAGAAAGCCAATCTGCAAAAACAGGGAGCTTATTCTCTATCACATTATTTTCTCCCGTTAAAAAACAATGCACATCATCAAATTGCATTTTATTAAAAGGATGATATAATTTTGCTTGCATAAGCTGTAAAAATACGATTGGTTTTTTGATATACGAGCCTTTGCCCAGAGATTGACAATGAAATCACAAAAAACAACAGTTTTTAAACCTTTTTAAACTTCATCAAAAAATAAAAAGGCTAAATTTACTTTATGCAAAAGAACTACTTCTTCTTTACCTTAATCGTTATCTCCTTAGGCTTGTCATCTTGTAATTTATCGCCAAGCCCACAAAAGATCATTGATCATTCTATCCATTTTTATGGTATGGATAACCTAGATAATAAAACCATAGACTTTGATTTTAGAAATTTCCATTATTCGGTAAAACTCGATAAAAGCGAATGGTTTTATGAACGCTCTTTTGTTGATAGCACATTAGGGAAAGTAAAAGACCAGCTTTCTAGCCATGGTTTGGTAAGGGAGATCAATGGTTTGGTTACGCCGCTTTCTACAAAAGATTCGGTAAAATATGCCGAATCTGTTAACTCTGTGGTTTATTTTGCGCTGCTCCCTTTAAAATTAAACGATGATGCCGTACAAAAGAAATATTTAAAATCTGTAATGATTAAGGGCATGCCTTATGATGAGATTGAGGTTAGTTTTAAACAAGAAAACGGCGGTATGCACCATGATGACGTTTTTTATTTTTGGTTTGATGCTGAAGATCACAGCATGGATTATTTTGCTTACAGTAAAGGCGGTAATCGTTTTAGGGCAATAAACGGTTTGATCAAGTCTGGAGAGGGCTACTATTTCCAAGATTATCAGAATTTTGAATATAAAGGGAACAAAAAACTGCCTTTATCTGATTATTATGTATTATTTGAGCAGGATAAACTTTCTAAGCTCTCTGAAATTGATCTGAGAAATATTGTGGTTAGATAAGATGTCTCGAATTTTGAAAACAGTTTGAAAAATTAAACCGAGTAGAATTGAAATTTACAAAGGTTCAATTCTACCCGGTTTAAAAGCTAATTTTTACGGTTGATAGATAGGATTTGCCGTAGGCTCTTTAGCACCAACATCCTTTTTCCAAGCATCTAACTTCTTTTTAAGTTCAGCTACCTTTTCAGGGTATTTTGCAGCAATATCATGGCTTTCGCCGATGTCTGTTCTTAAATTAAACAATTCTGATTTTCCGGTCTCATACCAAACAATCAGCTTATAATCACCAACCCTGATGGCATCTCCCGGCCAACCGTGTTGTGGACTGTAATGCGGAAAATGTAAATAATAAGGCCGGTTTGGATTATGCTGAGCCATATTTTTCAAAATACTCATCCCATCAGGACTTTTTGTCTTCACGCCGGCAATATCCATAAACGTATCAAAAATATCATCCGAGGTAATGAGGGTGGTACTATCCACATGATTTTCGACTTTCATTTCAGGATGATAAAGAATGTAAGGTTCTCTGATTCCTCCTTCGTAAATAGTACCCTTACCGCCTTTCAATGGTGCGTTTGTAGTAGGTGGTGTATGTTTGGCAAACGCCGGAACTTCTTCTACCGTTAAGCCTCCATTATCAGAGGTAAAAAGAATGATGGTATTTTTATCCAGATTATTTTCTTTTAAATAGCTAAGCAACCGCCCAACATTATAATCCAGATTATCTACCATGGCGGCGTATTCATCCTCGGGTAAACCCTGATGATTGGTTTTCACTCGCTTGTCATCATATTTTTTAACCAGGTTTTTTGGGCCCTCTATAGGCACATGTGGGGAATAAAAGTTTAGCTCCACAAAAAACTTATTCGCTTTATGTTCATCCAAAAATTTTAAAGCTCTGTTGGTCAGGGCATCCGCAAGGTAATCCCCGGGTTTGGTATCATTTATCAAAGATGGATAGGGGTTTCCCCAAAAGAAAGGATAGAAATGCGTTTTTGCCAATCCCTGCGGGCCTCCACCATATACAAAATCAAAGCCCCGGGCGGCTGGCGAAGATTCGCCTTCACCCAAATGCCATTTCCCGATATGCCCGGTATAATATCCTGCTTTGTTTAAAGCTTGCGGAAGAGTCAGCAAATCTGTAGGCAAACCCTTCACAATGGTTGGCGGTATTAATTTTTGCTGAGGCGTTGGTTTGCTATACCCATGCAAATGTTCGGTAAAATTGATACGGGCAGGGTTATTTCCGGTAATAATACTTGCCCGGGTAGGGCTGCAAAGCGGGGCAGCGGCATAACCATTGGTAAATCTGATTCCTTTTTTAGCCAGCGCATCCAAATTCGGGGTTTCCATAAATTTATTGCCATAACAACCTAAATCGGCCCAGCCTAAATCATCTGCAACTATCAATACAATATTCAGCGGTTTTTCATTTGAAGTATTGGTATTGACAACTTTTTTTGCGCTGTTACATGATATCAGTACAACTGCGAAAGCGATGAGCGCATTTTTTAAATTTTTCATTTGCTTATTTTTAATTTCCATTGATTGGTATATTCTAAAGGTTTTATCCAGCCATTTTTATAAAAAGTTAAAGGTGCCGACCAGTATTGAAAGTCGTGTCCTTTTACATTATCCAGAGCGGAACCCCATAAATCTCCCATCCAAATAAATTGAGGCCCTTTTTTGGTTTCAACCCGCATTACGTAGGCTTGCTGTGCCGGAATGATGGGTTTGCCATTATTATTTTTGATATATGCCCGGAAGTTTTTTGAGTTTTGATTGATGCTGATTTCTGAAAGATGAAATACTTCTGCCTCATTTTTAAAAATGGGTTTGATGCTGATTTTATCTGTTTTTATCCCATCGAAACTCAACTGATAGGTATTGGATAGCGCCGTCTTTAAAATTTCCTTTTGGCGGATAATTAACTTTTTCCAAACGCCATCCTCAAAATAGCTGATTTCAAAACCGTAATCTAAAATGGGGTCATGCACTTTTGGGTTACCCACTTCGCCACATTGTCCTTTTCTATCGCCTGTAAACTGGTGGATTTGTAAGGAAGAAATGTTTTCAAAATCATTTAATTCAAGCTCTATTTCATTACTTTTTTGTGTGAGGTTGATGTACTGATTGTCTTTGGCAAAGCCATCGTTCAGTAGGGCAGCATATTCTCCCGGATAACGGTTAATGTTATTGCTTAAAGTATAAGGCCCCAGAGGATTTTTTGCAATATAAACCCTCGCTCCGGAACCCTGGGTACAAAAGCAGCAGGTATAATCTGTGAGCAGGTAGTAAATTCCATCCCGCTTAAACATGCTCCCGGCTTCACAATCTTTGGCTATAAACTCGCTGCCAATGAGCTTGCTTGCTGTATAATCATCATCTAATTCTTCCACAGAAACACTATGGCCATTGATGGTATTGTAGCTTAAATAGGCTTTTTGGTTGTCATCAACAAACAGACCCAAATCGCCTACGCCCAAATCGCTGTGTTTAACTTTTGCATTTTCATTAATGATGTTGAAAGGCCCTGTTGGCGAATTACTGACGGCTACACCAAACTGTCCGTTCCAGAGTTTTGGGTACCAATTGTACCACATCACATATTGATGGGTTTTTTTATTATAAATTACATGCGGGCGGTAGTAAACCCCTTCGGGAGCGGATTGGAATAAATCTCCCTCAAATTTCCAGGTTTTAAGGTTTTTAGAGCTGTAAACCACATATTTATTGGTATGTACAAAACCGTTGGTATCGCCATAATGGGTGCCGTACCAGTAAAAAGTATCGCCAAATTGCACCACCCGGCCATCGTGGGCATCCACAATATTTCCCTGGGTGTCTGTCCTGGGATGCTCATTATTTACTTCTATTTTCTGCTGAGCGAATGCACCCGTAATAAATGACACAGCTAAAAGTAATTGCGTTAAAATTTTCTTCATTTTAAAGGTTGATTAACAAATTCTGATTTATTCATGCCTGATAGAAAGGTTAGTTTCTTAAAGAATTTGGAGAGCTTGATTTTAATGATGCAATAATTAAACATTGCCAAACTTTAAATGGAGAGCAATAATTATCTAAACCAATCCCAAACAAGCCAATCTTTATTTTTCCGCTCTTCATCGATTCAAAATTTAGCCTGTACCGTTAAGTTTCCACTTGGTGCATCAAAAACAATATAGTTTTCAGATTCATATTCAAAAACCGCCTCCTGATTTTTAATGGCCTTTCCCTTTTTCCAAATGGTTTTTCCGTTCAGTTTTATCTTTTTATAGGGATGCTTAAACTTTGGAATTCCCAATCTTACGTTTTTGTCTTTTGGCAACTCCAAAAAAAGCTGAAACTGATTTTCATCTTTTTCAAAGGCTGTTTTCATGTATCCTGCAACGGTTTCAGTCCCCATTTTTGCCTGTTTTAAATTGCCCGGTTCGGGGAAAACGTTGATGTTTTGATAGCCCGGCCCGTCAGGTGTTAACCCTGTAATGTATTGGCTCATTAGCGTAAGCGGTCCGCCGCTCCAGCCATGGTTATAGGTTCCTCCGCCATAAGTGCCGCTTCCAATTTGCCAGCCTTCCCATAATGTGGTAATTGGGCTTTTAATCATGGCATCGTACCTTTTTAACATTCTTGCTGTACCGGCTTCGGCATTGTTCATTTTAAAATAGGCCTCCAATACATATTTTTCTAAATAAGGCCCGCTGTTAAAAGTGGTATCTAAAATAGGTCGCATGGCTTTCCATTGCTTTTCATCGGCTAAACCTGCTACCACGGCTAAACCATTCCCGCGGTCATCCATGGTAAAGGTGTAGTCATCGCTTTTATAATATTGCCCCTGCCAGAAACTTTTATTAAATGCGGCCTTCAGAAGAGCCATTTTTTTACGGTAAGCAGCAGCTTCTGAAGGAAACCCCGCAACATCTGCCATTCCAGCTGCGCCATCTAAAGCCATGTAATACCAGGCGTTTTCGAGTAATGGAGCATCAATTTTATCTCCCCAATCCTGCCAGTCCCAGCCGCCTTTGCGGTGTATCACCAAATTATTTTCATCCATCTTCCAAAGGCTCATATAATCCCGCACATGCGGATAAACATATTTTACCAAAGTGCTATCGTTGGTGTATTCAAAATATTTATAGAAACCATATTTACCCACCGAAGCCAGCATTTGGGCAGGCAGTTCTTTATCCCACTTACCAGAAGGAACCGGAGAAAACAACACGCTATCTTTTTTTTGCCATTCTACCAGGTTACTGATAGCTTTTTGTATGGCTTTTACCCCATTGCTATCGGCACTGTAAAAAATCTCTCCCAGAATAATCACGGCATCGCCCCACCATTGCGCCCTTTCCCTGTCGGGGTCTTGTATAGCATCCCGCAAATTCACGTTCATGGTGTTTAAAGATTTTTCCCAGAGCGTATTTAAATCCTTATTATCCGAATTAAAATAACCAACGTATTCACTGTTATATCGCGTTTCCCGATATTGAAGGTCTAAGATTTTAACCCCTTTTGGGATGTGGTAATAAACCACATGTCCGTTCATATAACCCGGGGTTTCAAATTCCTGCACACCAGCTTTGGTTACATATTCCGTCCTCACGTTGTATTCGCTGCCACCTTTGTAATTGTCTGTTCGTATATCAATCAATAATCCGGCGGGGGCATCAATTTTAAGATAAGGGGTTACGGTGATGTTTTTGGGCAGCTTCATCGCGATGCTGTCTCCGGTACTTTCCAAAGGCCAGGAATTGTTATTTTCATAAGGAATAATGCCGCTATCTTTCCATAAGGGGATGGGTCTTTTCCATAATTGGTTCCATGGTGCTACACCTGCTTTACCTGCTAAGGTTGCATTTTCAAGTTTGGTATCATCAAAATCTGTTTGATACCAATTTGGAATATCTGTTTTTGCATCAAAATGAATATTAAATTCCGGCAAACGATAATTGGGGAATGGAGCTTTGCTTGCTCCAAAAGCGGTATGCTCTGCAACTTTCCAGGTGGTATCGCTCATTAAAAATTGGTTTCCTAAATCGGCTTCAAATAGCAAACCCGATTTACCGCTATCCTTGTGGCAAAACCCATCCTGACCCCAAAACCAAACCAAAATAGCAATAGTGTTTTTGCCTTTTTGCAGATATTTCCCAATCTCCACTTCATCATAGTAAGTATCCTTTGGCGTTGGGCCTCTTTTTAATTCGCCCTCAAAAACAACAAGTTTATTGTTTATGTAAAGCCAATATTTGCTGTCTGTAGCAATATCGGCTAAAGCCGAATTTTTGGGTTTTTCATCTAAAATAAAAGATTTCCGATAAATCGTCCAGCTGTTCTTTTTGGTATTGGTTTTTTCGTATGTTATCCAGTTGGCTTTCCAATTTGTTTTTATAGCGGGTTGTGCTTCAACAATTTGTGTTGCCCCTAGTAAGAATATCAGGAAGAATATATATTGAAAGTGTTTAAATTTCATATTAGATAGAGATGATAGATTTTTGGAATAACAAAAAAACTGGCTGGGATTACCTCCCAACCAATTCTAACCAACTTAAACCAAGTTTTTTATTCCCAACCAGGGTTTTGCGCATACCCGTATTGTTGCGCTTGCCTAAAAGGTATCGCTAATAATGTTCTGATGTTATCATAAGCTCCTGAACCAATTGTGGTAGGTTTCAAGGCTTTTTCTTGGGCACCATGGGCCGTCATCACGGCAACTGCCCGGCCTGTTCTTAAAAGATCAAACCAACGGTGGTTTTCTCCTGCCAACTCAACCCTTCTTTCTTTTTCTATTGCCAATCTAAAATCTGCTTGAGAATTTATTGCGAGAGCAGGGATAATATTTGCCTGTGTTTTATTAGGTAAACCAGCCCTTGTTCTTACTTGATTGAGCATTGAAAAAGCTTGGGCATTTGGAAAAGATATTTCATTTAGGCTTTCTGCATACATCAATAAAGCATCTGCATACCTATAAGTAACAAAATTTACAGGATTAGCTCTAGTTGAAGCATCCCAATACAGAAACTTTTTAAGGTAATCTATATTGTTATAAGTACCTACGGTAACTGCTTTTCTTTTGTCGCCAGTCTCATAGCTATTGATCAAGTCTTTTGTGGGTTGGTTTAAACCACCTCTAGAGTTTGATCCTCCAGGATAAATATTAGCTCCTGTTGCGTATGGAGTCCATGCGCCATAAAAACCGAAAGTTATACCTTGGGTGGCATCAGATTGCATCTCTAAGATTGACTCGGGCCCATTCTTTTTGGTGGGATCAAAGTTGTCTGCGTAATTTGCATCTAAAGAATAACCAAGCGTGGTTAATTGTTGTAAAGTAGTATTTGCATCGTCAAAGCGTTTCAAAGTCATGTAAACTTCTGCCAAAAGCATCAAGCCAGCACCTTTGCTCAACCTACCTTTATCGCTAGTTCCAATGGTAGGGGGTAGGCCACTTACTGCCGCCATAGCATCCGGAATGATCAGATCAGAATAAATTTTACTGGTTGCCTCTCTTTGGTAGGTTGGGCCTTCTGATGGGGATATCACCACTTTAGTTACTAAAGGCACATCACCATACAGCCTTACTAAATTAAAGTAGAACCAAGCCCTCCAAAACTTAGCTTCTGATTGTCTTTGGGTTTTAACCGCCGGATCTCTAAAAGTAATGGCATCCAAATTTTGTAGGGCATAATTTGCTTTGGCTATTCCGTTGTAGCTATCTGCCCACATGGCGTTAATGCTACCATTATCAGAAAGAGCGGTAAATTCATCTAGTTGCTCTGTATTTAAACCTCCCCTATCGTTTGGGTTGTATCTAAAAGAAGTATTATCGCTCCTAAACTCCCCAAATTGCCATAAATCTGCATTATATAAAGACCTAGCTTGGGTATAGATGGCCACTACGGCCTGGTTTACCTGGTCTTCGTTTTCTGGAAAGTTGTAATAAGAATAATTGTTTGTTGGATCTAGATATGTTTTTTCTTTTTTGCAAGCACTAAGGCCTATCATTACAAAAAATATACTTGTGAAAATATGTTTTGTTTTCATTGTTTTAAATTTAAAAGGAAACATTTAGGCCAAATAAGAAAGTTGTAGAGATAGGGTAACTACCATAGTTTACGCTCCTAACCGCACTACCATCGTTAGATCTTCTGATCTCTGGGTTGCCCTCTTTGTAGGCGGCAATATAAAACACGTTTCTTGCGCTAACAAAGACTTCTGCCTTATCTAATATTTTCTTTTTGAAATTAGTTAGGGTTGTTATATCATAACCAAAGGTTAAGTTCTTTAAAGCTATGTAAGTGCCATCAAATACTTTTTGGCTATTCGGAAACCTGAAATAATTGGTAGCAGTAGCGCTAGTGGCATATTTCTTAGTGCTTGGATCATCACCGGGCCTGTATCTTTCTAAAACATCCCTGCTTACGTTAAAGTTACCATCTAAATTATACATGATTTCTTTACGAAGATCATAAATAGCACCACCTAATTGCCCTGCGAAAATAGTCCTGAGGTTAAACTTTTTATAGTTGAACTGGTTGTTCCAACCGAACATCAAATCTGGGTGTGGGTTTGCCAAGGTTACGTAGTCTGCCGCTACCTCCAACTTCCCATTTCCGTTTCCGTCTAGGTATTTGATTGTACCCACTGCCGCACCAGGATATTTAGGTACATTGGGGTCTGCAATATCTGCTGCGGTAAATAAGCCCAATACTTTTAAGCCAATATACATCCCAACAGGTTGCCCCACTTCTGATTTTGCTATTTGGGTACCATTACCCGCATTTGCACTATAAAATGTTCCGTTAGGTAAGCTGATGATCTTATTTTTGTACCTAGAGAAGTTTAGGCCGGTTGTCCAACTAAAGTTCTTTGTTTTTACAGGTATAGCCTGAATATCTGCTTCAAAACCTTTGTTTTGAACTTCGCCTAAATTACCCCCAACACCACCAAAACCTGTAATTAATGGTAAAGGTACAGAAGCCAATAAACCCGATGTATTTTGTTTGTACATATTGAAGGCCAAACTAACCCTACCTTTCAATAGATCAGCATTTATGCCCAAATCTAGTTGTTTACTTTCTTCCCATGTTAGATCGGGGTTTGGTAAGCCTGTAAGGGTATTCCCTAAAGTAGATACGCCTCCAAAAATATAGTTAGACTGCCCTACAGAACCTAAATAACTATAATTTCCGATGCCGTTACCCTGGGTACTTCCGGTAATCCCGTAACCAACTTCAAACCTTAAATCATTTAACCATTTTATATTTAGGTTTTTAACAAATTCTTCTTCCGTTGCCCTCCAAGCTACCGAAGCTGCCGGGAAAAAACCACCTTGCACATTTCTACCAAATTTTGAAGATATATCATATCTGGCCGTAGCATTTACATAATATCTGTTGTTATAGATATAATTGGCCCTTGAGATATAAGAAATGATGTTGTTTTCTCCGAATGATTCGCCCCCAGAGAAATTACCAACGGTAGATTTATCTACGTTACTGAAAGAAGGTTGCGTTAAATTCTCGTCTAACAGGCGTTGGGCATTTATTGAAGTTACAGTTAACTTGGTATCCTGATAAGTTAAACCTCCCAATAAATCTAATTGGTGCTTATTTTTATTAAAGCTGTAAGTAACCAAGTTATCGCTAATGATATTGCTAAAATCTTGGGAGAATTGAGCTGCCGTAGCACCTATTAAGCGTGGTACCGTTGGGTTTAAACCATCGCCAGCAACCGTACTAGGTGAGAAAGCTTCTGTTCTACTAAGGTTGTTACTATAAGATATTTTTGTTTTAAAGCTTAAATTTTTAATGGGCTTAAATTCTAGATAAGAACCAAATGCCAATTGATTGTTCAATCTTTTTTCTGTTTCTGCTTCTATTTGATAAACGGGGTTAGCCGTCCAGCTTACCAAAAGCGGAGATTGAGTGGTATATACAAAATTACCGTTTGCGTCTTTTACTTTTGCCTCTGGACTTATCCAATAGGTAGAAGTAATGGTAGAATAAGCACTAAACTGGCCAGCGCTAGGGTCATCTGCTGGGCGGTTGGCCAAGGTTCTGGATGGTGCAACGTTTAAACCGAAATTCCATTTTGGGGAAATCTTAAAATCTACGTTAGAGCGAAAAGAGTACCTTTTGATATCGTTACCTATAACGATACCATCTTGGTTTAGATAGTTCCCGCTTACGTAATATTTCACGTTTTCTGTACCTCCGTTTACGCTCAAGTTTTGGTTTTGTTGATAAGCCGTTCTGGTTACTTCATCAAACCAATCTGTACCTACGCCATATTGCGATGGGTTTTGGAACTCTGTGGGGATAAGAGATTCTGGTACGGTTGTATTTGGGTCTGCATAGGCAGGGTTAGTAAAACGGATCCTATCGATTGTTGCTTCTCTTCTAAATTGTGCCAATTCAGTAGCGTTTAAAACCTTGGGTTTTTCAAATTTCATGTAATTAGAAAAACCACCACTAAATGAGTAATTTATTTTAGGTTTGCCAATCATCCCTTTTTTAGTGGTTACCAGAATAACACCTGCGGTAGCCCTAGAACCATAAATAGATTTACTTGCCGCATCTTTAAGTACAGAAATACTTTCAATATCTTCGGGGTTCAATAAAGCTAAGGGATTATTGTTTTGATCGTTGTAACCTTCATAGATCACGTCATCTATTACGATCAATGGTTTATTATTACCAAAGGTGTTGATCCCCCTTACCAATATTTCTGGGCCAGCACCCGGTGCACCAGTACCTTCTCTTATGGTTACGCCTGGCACTAAACCTTGCAAAGCCTGATCAAACGAGGTTACGGGCTGTTTGGTTATTTCTTTTGCGGTTACTTGGGTTACCGCTCCAGATAAATCTTCTTTTTTACGGGTACCGTAGCCTATTACAACCACATCTGATAAAGATTTTACAGATACTTTTAGAGAAACTTTAATTGGGTCTAGGCTTTTTATCAGCACCTCTTGATTTTCAAAACCTACATAGCTAAAAACCAATGTTTGGTTTATATCTGCTTCAATCTTAAAATTACCGTTAATATCAGTAATGGCATTTTTATTTACGCCTTTTACCTTTACAGAAACACCGGGCAATGGTTTTCCATCGTCAGAAGAGATTACCGTACCGCTGATGGTGTTTTGTACAACTTTATCATTAACGGCCAAGCCTTGTTCTGGTTTGGTAATAACAATGGTGTTGTTTTTTATCAAGAAACTAACGGGTTGATCTAAAAAACACTTTTTGAGTACGTTTAAAAATGGTTCATTTTTAGCTACAATACTTATTTTATTAGTGTTTTGCAGCATAGATGAGTTATAAATAAACTCGTATTCGGTTTGGTCTGTCAATAATCGGAAAACTTCTTTTAAAGAAGCGTTTTTGACGTTTAGGTTAACGTTTTGTGCGTATGAATTAGCGCTGACTTGTAAAATGCTAACAAACATTAAAACGGCTATCAATTTCATAGCGAGAAACAATTTGGTTAGGTCACGACAAACAGTATCGCACTTACTTGCAAAATAATTTTTATACATTTGATTAGTTAGGATTAATTGGTGAATAGATTAAAAACCTGACAACGCCTTTAAGGCTAAAATCGGGGGCGTTGGTAGCGTCCCTGATTTATTGTCATTTTAAAATTCTTGGTAATTTTATTTCATGACAATAACCTTCCTCCCTTCTATATTAAATCTGATACTTTTTGTTACTTGCATTAAATTGAGAATTTCATTAATGCTTTTATCTCTAGATATGTATCCCCCAAAACGCATATCGTTAAAGTTCCCATTGTAGGCTATATCAACATCGTACCATCTGGCAATTTGGTTCATGATAACGTGAATATCTTCATCGTTAAACCTAAAATACCCGTTTTTCCAGGCAATAACGTTTTTAACATCGGCTAACTTTACATTTAATTGGTTGTTTTCTAACACCGACTGCTGCCCTGGCGTTAACATTTTAGATTGATTGTTTTTAACGCTTACCACTTTTACGCTACCTTGCAATAAGGTGGTTTTAACAAAATCTTCATCATCATAGCTGTTTACATTAAAATGGGTGCCCAAAACAGTTAAGGTTTGATCTTTGGTTTTAACCCTAAACGGGGCATTGGCATTATGCGCAACTTCAAAATAAGCTTCGCCACTTAACTCTACTTCCCTTTTGTTGCCCGTAAATTTTGTAGGATATTTTAAGGTTGAAGCGGCATTTAACCAAACGTGTGTGCCATCTTCTAAAATAACTTGGTACTGTCCTCCTCTAGGAGTGTATATGGTATTTGTACCTATATCTTCCGCAGAGTTTGAGGCAACCGTTTGATACAATAACTGGCCATCTTTTGTTTTGGTGATTTTTATCCCTTTTTGTTGGATAAGCTCTCCTTTAACCTGATCATCTAAATCAATTTGCTTTCCGTTAGATAGGGTAAGGATTGCCTTGTTGCCCCCCGGTTTTATGATTTGAGGTTGGATCTTTGCCAGTTCTTTTTTGGCAATTATTGGGGTTTTGTTTATGGCGTAAAAATATATCCCAAAAGAAATGGCTATTAAAACGCTAGCGGCAATAGAAATATTTCTAAGGCTAAAAACGTTAGCTCTTTTTTGGTGATGATAGTTTTCAAAATCTTGATAAAGCTGATTGATCAAATTACTCTTGCTGCCGGCTTCTTTAATGATAGCATCGATATTGGTATGGGCATAATCTAAGGAGTGGAACCAATTATCCAGATCTTCTGCTTGCTCTTTAGACAATTCTCCTTTACTATATAAATCTAAAAGATGGCTTAGATATTCTTTTTGCATTTTCTTGTTTTGATAATTGGTTTAGGAGGCCCTTTAATAAGAAATTGAGCGTCTCTAAAAGTAAGACAATCTTAAAAGACAAAACCGTTACTCCAATTTTATTTTTTATTGGAAATTTTAAAATTTCTTAAAAAATTAGCCGCCCCATCCCCTAAGCTAAAGGATTTCTAATGTTCCATATCTAAAATAATTAATTGATTATGATTAGATTTTATTAAGGCTTGATAGGCTTTGCGGATAAAAAACATTAATCTGCCCTATAACTAATGGTAAATATAAACCCATGAGTTTCTGTGGTTATACCCATGTAACTAGCGGGATGCCACTTTTGACGTTTAATATAGTCTAAAGCTTTTTTATCACTATATTCTGAAAGTGATTTTAGCAGCTTAAAATTACTTAGCCTCCCATACTTGTCAATATCAAAGCTGTAAGCAACAGCACCCTCTAAATCATTAGATTTCATGATAACACTTATAGGTTCCCAGCTGTTTTCTCCAAAGTCTTTCATATTTTGCGCCCCATCGAAATAAGGATAGGTTTGAATGTAATCATAGGTTCTTTTATTACCATTTACATCGGTGCAGCTACCGCCTTTAAGTTTCCCGTTTTTGTAAACCTCATCATACTCATTTTTATACCTTTTATCTACAATTTTCCACTTTCCATCCTTAAAACCATTTTTATATGCTCCGTGGTAGGTAGTAAAATTTTGTTCGGTATATAATATTCCGTTACCATACTGGTCTAAAATGTTTTCATTTTTAGTGTTATAAAGCTGATGTGCTTTAAAGTAAGATTTTGTATAGTGGTTAACATATTCGCCTTTGGATAATACACTGCCATTTTTTGCATAGTAAGTGGCTGGCCCCTTGAGAGAGCCCCGGTAATAGGTCAGTTCAGATTTTAATGTCCCATCATCATAGTAATTATTAACTACACCAATATAATTTGGAAAAGGTAGCGATGCCTCAGAAACTTCTCCTGTTTGTTTGAGGTTTCCATTTTTGTATTTCTCTATAATTTTGACCTTTTTTTTAGTAGAATCTGTGTAGTAAATATATCTGGTATAATCGGCCAGATTAGCAGAGTCAACTTCTATATTGTTAAATTTTAAATAGGTAGTGCTATAAAGTTGTTGCCCATGGGTTTTTAAGCAAAAAATAATAAGGATTATAAGTATATAGAGCTTTCTCATAAATAGATTTATTTTTTAAGAAAAAACCCTGTCTTTATCATTTGCTGGTTTAAAGACAGGGAATTAAGGATCAAAGCCTTTAATTGGCCAAGTTTAGTTTTATGGTATTGAGCGATAGGTTTTTGGTAAAAATTACGGCAGCATCTTGTGGGCTTGCAAAAGTAGTATCTTTTAGCAATGCGCCATTATCCAGTTCGCTGGTGGTGGTTAATGTATAACCCGCTATTTTGCGGTTGCCGTTTGTACCCTTAACCGTTATAGAAACATTCATAGGTTTGGTGTTGTAATTAGAATAATCGGCATAGATAACGTTCTGGTTTTTCTTTCTAAAAGCTATGACCTGGGTATTTGGTTTGTTCTCTAAAACATAACCGATCACATTGGAAGATGCCGGTTGGGCCGATGTAAGTTGTTTAAAAGCATAATAATGCTTGTACGGAATTGGCTCTTGCGCCGCCCAAGGGATGCTTAAAAGCCCTCCGGGATGCACCTCTACGTTAGGGTAATTGGTTTCAAAATACCACCAAGAACTTACGCCATTGTTTACCGCCGTACAAAATAGATTGGATAAAGATAATGCCGCATTAAGTGCCTTGCTGATAAAAACCCCATTAAAATTTAAGGCATCGCCCATTAAGGCGTGTGTTTCTGATTGGTAAATGGGCTTGCCATCTGCTTGGCTCATAATGGTTTGGAACAATTCTGGCCGGCCACCATTTTCATACTGATGGGTTGATACAATGTCTATACCTTTCCAAACATCGGGGTGGTTGGTTTTGAAATACTGGATATAATCCAAACATCCTACTGGAGAGATGGTACTTGGCCCCATAATTAAAGGGGTTTTCATATTTAAGGTACTAATGGACGGGTTTGCCAGCATGGCTTTATATTTTGGCACAGCATATTTAAAAACACGGGCAACGGCTTCTTTAGTGTCGCCAGCCAATCCATAATGGTTTTTTCTAAAAGTTCTATCTAGATCTGGCTCGTTAACTACATTTAAAATATCCGTTGCCACACCACGTTGGTAAAAGCCTTCGGTCATTTTATACCACCAATTCGCTACTTTATCATATATGGCAGGGTCGTCTGTGTTAAGGGCTTGCAAGGTTTCTCCATTTACCACAATGTCATGCATCAGATCTGCCGGGAATTTGTTGCCTACTAAAGAAAACTTTAAATCGGGCTGATAAGCCTTGGCCGCTTTAATATAGTTGGCCCTTCTGTCAAAATACTCAGGGTCATCGGCCGGGTATATCTCAATATAATCTTGCAGGTATTGCATATTACAATCTTTGGCGATCAATCTTACAGCTTGGTCTTGTGCGGTAGCGCTCATGCTGTAATGATGCCCCAAGAAAAGGCCAATAGAGACCCCACCTCCCAGAAACTCTTGTTTGTAATCTTCAGAATTTAGAACAAGATTTTGCTTTTCGGCATTGATTACGGGATCTGTGGGCTTTGCTGGCGCACCTGTTTTATCACGAGAGCAACTTGCCAACCCTACTAAAGAGATCAGGGTAATAATAGATTTGATTTTTTTGTTGTACATCTTATACAATTTTTAAATTTTAATAACCATGTTTTTAAATGTGATGATAAACCAGAAAAACACCTTACGTTTTGATCGGTAACCTGAAACAATAAAAACAGCATTTGAAAACGGTTTTCGTTAGCATGAAAAAGACAAATATGTTTTTTATGAATTGGTTAGTTGCGATGCTTAATTAGCTATGTTTAGTATCGCGTTCATTTATATAACAAACAACTCTTCCCTAACCGTTATCTTGTGTTTCATCATTATACAGGTTTCGCATCGATAATTGATGTTGCGGGTTATTTTTTTAGGGATAATTAGTGCAGGTTTAATGGCCGTTCAGTTGTCCAATTATAGGTTTGTTCACAAAAAGCAAAAATTTAAAAAACCTAAAAAATTACCATCATCAGTAAATTTTTTAAGCAAAATGAAAATTTGTTTTGTTTAATTTGGCTTTTATGAATGGTTGATTTACTAACTTCTATTTGATTTTTAGTTTAATAAACCTCATATTTATCACACCAATAATTAAACTTGTTATAGAAATCTTAGAAAACCATAAAGACGATGAACTTGTATTGCTTTGGAAAAGCGGTAATGAAAACGCATTTTCTGAACTTTACAAGCGGTATGTTTTAAAATTGATGGCTATTGCAGTTAATAAAACGCCAAGTAGAGATGATGCCGAAGAGCTTGTGCAAAATTCGTTTTTAAAGTTTTATCAGCATAAAAACTCTTTAGAAGATAAAACCTCTGTGTTCGCGTTTTTATATGTGATCTTAAAAAACCAAATCCTCAACTATTATAGAAAACAGGCAGTACACCAAAAATATGAAGCTTATATTTCTGTAAACGGAAAAGCTGAGGATAATTCTTTGATAGAGAGGATAGAGACCCAAGATCTTGAGAAGCAGATAGAGAAAGCTATTGATCTATTACCAGAAAAATGTAAAAAAGTGTTTCTACTAAGCAGGAAGAAAAATTTATCTAATAAAGAAATTTCAAAGGTTTTAAACATCTCTGAAAACACCGTAGAGCAGCACATGAGAAAAGCCTTAGGCAGGTTAAGGTTATCTTTAAGGCATTTTTTATACCTTTCTTTTATAGTTTCTTTATGGAAAGATATTTTTTAATTGGTTACGGTATTAATTTAAGTTTAAAACAATCAGTTTAAAATCTGCCAGTTTTAGAGAATACCCTTTTTAGTTAACCTAATGCCACTTAAAATAGCCACCGTTTATTTTCATAAATTCTGTTTCGGCTTTATTCATAACGTAACGCCTCTACGGGATCTAATTTAGAAGCCTTTGATGCCGGTATGATCCCAGAGGCTAAACCCGTACCTATGCAAGCTGCCAAGCCAATAAAAATCCAAAGCCACGGGATCAAAAAAGATGCCCCCATGGCTATTGCCAAAAGGTTTCCCATTACAATCCCTAAAAATATCCCAACTCCTCCGCCAATCAAACAAATTACGATAGCCTCGTACAAAAACTGTTTTCGTATCAAACTAGGGTTTGCCCCAATTGCTTTTCTTACCCCAATTTCACGTGTCCTTTCTGTAACAGAAACCATCATAATGTTCATCAAAGCTATTGCAGCACCCAATAAAGTGATAAAACCGATAGCAATACCAGCTATTTGAACAAATTTTAAATTATCTATCAACGTCTCTGCAATGGCATCACTTTTCGTTATCTCAAAATTGGTGTCCTCTTGGATATTCAAATTGCGTATTTTCCTCAACAAAGCAGTAGCTTCTCCTGTAGCTATATCCATTTGTTCTGGATCATTTACCAATACAGAAATAGTATAAGTTGGGTTTGGGTTTGCCATAATTTGCCTCCCCTTAAACAAAGGGATTACACAAACCTTATCTCCGCCAAAACCCACGCTCGATCCTTTTTTAGCAAAAACACCTATTATCTTAAATTTTGTACTTCCAATGGTAATGATCTTATCTATCGCAGATCCATCATCTGAAAAGAATTTCTGCTTAATCTCGTCTCCAATAATAACAACGCTAGCCCCAAATTCCATTTCGCTGTTAGAGAAATTTCTCCCTTCGGCAATTTTATAACCACCCGTAGAAACATAAGCTGCATCGGCCCCTAAAACAGAAATATTAGGATTGGTTTTTTCGTTTTTATATTTTACGGTTGAGGCAAAGCTCACAAAAGTGTTTACAGAAACCATAGATGGCATATTAAAACGCTCCTTAAAATCCATTGCCTCTCGGTAGGTAATTACCGGCCAGCTTTTGGGCCTATTCCCTTTTCCGCCGATCCTAATCCCGGTACCTCGGTTGCGTATGGTAAAAGAATTGGCACCCATACTTGCAAACGTATTGTTTAGCGAACCTTTTATGGCATCTATAGAAGTTAAAATGCCCACCAAAGCCATTAAGCCAATCGCAATGATCAAGGCCGTTAAAAAAGTCCTCAATTTATTGCTCTTGATGGCGTGTAGGGCAATTTTTACTATTTCTATATTCTCCATTTAATGTTGCTAGATGCTAAAAATACAAATTGTTTGGTTAAGACAAGTTTAACCTACAAATTGTTACATCCGCTCTATTTAAAAATGAGATGTTGGCCCTTGAACATAATTATTTGGGCATTTTAACACTCCGCCACCTGGCGGATATATCTTTTTTTGCTATCTGCCTAATGGCCAGTAGCAAAATAAGCCTGCCCGAATTACAAGCAGAGATGCCTTTCCAATAGTTAATGCACTTATATTATGGCACCATATAAAACCCAAACCTTAAAAATTTGTTAACCTTTTATGAAGATTCTTCTTACGGGCGCAAACGGTTATATAGGCACAAGGTTACTGCCTTTGTTGTTGGCAGCAAAACACGAAGTATATTGTTTGGTAAGGGATAAAAGAAGGTTTAAAGAAGATACCGGTTTAGATACCCAAATTAAAATTGTTACCGCCGATCTGTTAGATGAGGCATCTTTAGAAAATTTGCCGAAGGATATAGATGCCGCATATTACTTGGTACATTCTATGGGGAACGCACATACAGATTTTAGGGCCTTAGAAGAATTATCGGCCAATAACTTTGTGAATGCTTTGTCAAAAACAAACTGTAAGCAAATTATTTATTTAACGGGCATTGTTAATGATGAGGGGTTATCAGAACATCTAAAATCGAGATTAGGGGTAGAAGGTATTCTTAAACAAAGCAAAATCGGGCATACTTTTTTAAGGGCAGCAATAATTATTGGTTCTGGTAGCGCATCTTTTGAGATTATTAGGGATTTAACCGAAAAGTTGCCCATAATGGTGGCACCAAAATGGTTGCGCACAAGATGCCAACCCATTGCCATACGCGATGTACTCTCTTATTTAAAAGGAGTTTTAGGGAACTATAAGGCTTTAAACCAAACCTTTGATATTGGAGGCCCCGATATTTTAACCTACAAAGAAATGCTTTTGGGTTATGCAAAAGCCAGAAAATTGAAAAGATATATCTTAACAATTCCGGTGCTTACCCCTAGGTTATCTTCTTATTGGTTAAATATTGTAACCTCTGTTAACTATAATATTGCCAGTAGTTTGGTAGAAAGTATGCGTAACGAAGTGGTTTGCCAAGATGATAAAATCAAACAAGTAGTACCCATGAAATGCTTTAGCTATCAAGAAGCTTTAAAACTGGCATTTGTTAAAATAGAACAAAATTCCATTGTATCTAGCTGGCGAGATGCTTTAAACAAAGGTTACCTTAACACCTCTTTTATGGATCAGGTAAAAGTGCCACAAAATGGCACCTTAAGTTATAAAGTAAAAAGAGAATTTAAAAAGGATTCGGCCATCGTTTTAGATAATATTTGGTCTATAGGTGGTAAAAGAGGCTGGTACTATTTAGATTGGTTGTGGAATTTACGAGGATTGATTGATCAATTAGTTGGTGGCGTTGGCACCAGAAGAGGCAGGAGGAGCGGAAACCAGATTGCAGCTGGCGATGCCCTAGATTTTTGGCGGGTAATTTTAGCGGATAGAAAAAGTAAAAGATTATTGCTTTATGCCGAAATGAAACTGCCCGGAGAAGCTTGGTTAGAATTTAAGCTTGTAGAAAGACATGATAAAAAATTTTTAAGCCAAATTGCAACCTTTAGGCCTAGCGGCTTATGGGGACGTGTTTATTGGTGGTTAATGTGGCCATTCCATCTTTTCATTTTTAACGGTATGGCCAAAAATTTGATCAAGTACAAAGCGTGATCAATGGTTTAATGGCCAAAAATTTAAGAATTTTTGATTTCTGGTTTATTTTACCTTAATTTATATACACCAAAATACCTGATTATGATTGCAGTACACCAAATTTTATCTCAAAAGGAAAGTAGATTAATTACCGTTTCTCCTGATGCTATGGTTTATGAAGCCCTAGAGGTCATGAATAATTTTAACATCAGCGCAATCATGATTGTTGATGAACAACAGCTTAAAGGGATTTTTACCGAACGTGATTATGCCAGAAAGGTTGTTTTAAAGGGTAAATCTTCTAAAGAGGTAAAGATTTCAGAAGTGATGACAAGCAACCCAGTAACGATCAACCCAAATGATAGCTTAGACCATTGCATGAAACTGATGACAGATATGCACATTAGGCATTTACCCGTTAAAACCGATGGAAAGCTTACAGGTATGGTATCTATTGGCGATGTGGTAAAATATATCATAGAAGATCAGAAACAAACCATCAAAAATTTAGAATCATATATAAATAGCTAATAGCCTGAGTTTGATAATAAAAAAACTTTAAAATTAGCAACAACATGGTAAATGAATTTCAGGTTTCTACCTTAATTTAGGATCCCGTTTTTTAACGGGCAGGCCTCTCTCTATCGTCGGGCTAACGGGTTACATAAGGAACTCGCAACCCAACCAGTACTAGCATAAACCAATCCCTTCGTTCAAGAATTTCCAATTCCGATTAAAATCATTAATCAACGTTTCCTTTTTTTCCCTCCTCCATTTTTTCAATCCTTTCTCTCGATAAATGGCTTCTTGGATAGTTGAGAAAAATTCATAGCAGATGCGTATTCTATATTGTACCGGGGCCGAGAAACTGCTTGGATATTTGTGGTTAACATGTTCCAACAATCGGTTGTATAAACCAGAAGTAACTCCAACATATAGGGTGGTTTTGTTTTTATTTGTAAGGATGTAAACGCAACCCCTTCTTTTCATAATTAAAATAGGGAAATATTTTTAATACCACGAAACGTCATATCTATGCGCCGGAGGGCGGAGATATATCCGCTAATTTTAATTCTTATTAAGTTACATCCTTAAAAAAATAATAATATTTTTACACCTTATAAAAAAGCGCACTCTTTCCAAAACAAAAATTGGGACTGAGGAAGCGGAGCTGTGTTTAAGCAGCTGCAACATTGATAAAGATTGCTACCTAGCCCAAATAAAAAAATCCTCTTTGTTAGCCTTCGTTGTTTTAACCTTACCGGCGGGATAGAAAATGTTTGCAAGAATATCTGCTATCATTACAATCAAGAACACTTAGACGCACAGATAGCTTTTAGCATGATTTCTCTTTATGATCATTTGCCTGATGAGCATTATATTGAATCTAAACTATTTAAGGGATTTGAAGGAAGGAGAATTTCAGGTTTTTTTTCCTCGATAAAATCTGGAATACAACAAGATTTGGTCATTTTAAGCCATATCAACCTATCTCCAATCGGTTTGATGATTAAACTATTAAACCCTAAAACCAAAGTGGTGCTTTGGGCACACGGTATAGAAATTTGGCGACCAATCAACATCGTTAAAAAAACATTTTTAAAGAAAGTTGACCAAATTATAGCCGTTAGCCGTTTTACGGCAACAAGTGTAACAAGCTGGCATCACGTAAACCCAGAAAAAGTTTTAGTGATCCCTAATTCTTTAGATCCATTATACCAATTCCCTGAAATAATAGACACCAAAGAAAAAGTTTATGGGCAATACCATTTAAAAAAAGAGTTCCCAATTTTTATGGCCGTTTGCAGGATCAAAAGCAGCGAAAAAAACAAAAATTACGATCAAGTAATACAATGTTTAGCGCAGATGAAAAAAGGAGGTTTGCCTGCCTATTATTTTTTATGTGGAAAATATGAAGAAGCAGAATTAAACCGCTTAAAAAAATTAGCAGTATCATTAGATTTTGTTGAAAACCTAATGATGCCCGGTTTTTTAAGTAACGATGAAATCATCAATATCCAACAAGCCGCCGATGCTTTTGTATTGCCGAGCGATAAAGAAGGTTTTGGACTGGTATTTATAGAAGCGCAAGCCGCAGGTTTAAACGTATTATCAGGTGATAAAGACGGGAGTGTTGATGCGGTTATCCCAACTAAGTATAATAAAACGATCGATCCCCAAAATATTAAAGAATTAACATCGGCCTTGACAGAGT
Source organism: Pedobacter segetis (assembly GCF_016623585.1). GTDB lineage: Bacteria > Bacteroidota > Bacteroidia > Sphingobacteriales > Sphingobacteriaceae > Pseudopedobacter > Pseudopedobacter segetis. The sequence continues at coordinate 155,469 of NZ_JAEHFY010000004.1, read as the reverse complement.
TTTATAAAAACCCAAGCTCATATTCTGAAAAAGTGCTTTTACAGAAAGAATGTAAAAATCTTTTTGGATACCAAAACTTTCAGAAGAACTTAAAAACCTACATCAATTAAAACAGCTCAATAAATGGATCAAATGCCAATTGATAGCAATACCTGGGATATAGAGATAAAACCCAAGAATAAACTTTTCGATCTTCAATTAAAAGAGGTTTGGCATTACCGCGATTTGATGTGGCTTTTTGTGAAACGTGATTTTACCGCACAGTTTAAACAAACCATTTTAGGGCCTTTTTGGCATGTGGTACAACCTGCGTTAACCACTATCATGTTTTTGTTGGTCTTCGGCAAAATTGCTAAAATCCCTACAGACGGTATTGCACCACCAGCTTTTTATATGGCGGGCTTGGCCATTTGGGGCTACTTTTCTGCTTGTTTTACCGGCACTTCCAATACTTTTACCTCTAATGCGGGGATATTTGGGAAAGTTTATTTTCCAAGGATCGTTACCCCAATTTCTATCATTTTATCCAACTTGGTCAAGTTCGGTATTCAAATCGCTTTGCTGATCTGCATCATCGTTTATTACAATTTTAACGGCTTTCCCTATCATGCCACCATACATTTACTATATATCCCATTGATCTTGATCGTGGTGGCGGGGATCAGTTTAGGTTTGGGGATCATATTTTCATCTTTAACCACCAAGTATAGAGATTTTACGGTTCTTTTGGGTTTTGCCATACAATTGCTGATGTACGCCACCCCTGTTATCTACCCGCTTTCTTACTTACAAGGGAAAAGTTATAAATGGATCATCGATTTGAATCCTCTAAGTTCTTTAATAGAGGCCTTTAAATATTGTATTTTCGGGAAAGGATTGGTAGAGCCCTATTCTGTTCTTTATAGCGTGGTTTTTATGATGGTTTCGGTTAGTTTGGGTTACATCATTTTTAATAGGGTAGAGAAAACTTTTATGGATACGGTTTAGGCAAGGAGGTTGAGGTTGAGCCGGTAGCGTGGCAAGAAAAAAAAGGTTGAGGTTGAGGTTGAGCCGATAGTGTGGGAAGAAAAAGGTTAAGGTTGAGGTTGAGCTGGTAGCGTGGTAAGAAAAGAGGTTGAGGTTGAGCTGGTAGTGTGGTAGGAAAAGAGGTTGAGGCTGAGGTTAAGGTTGAGCCGTTAGCATGGCAACCATGCAAGACTCAACCTAAACCTAGCATAGCGCAACCTCAATCTTAACCTAGCGTAGCGCAACCTAATCCTAGCGCAGCGCAACCTAAACCTAGCGAAGCGCAACCTCAACCTTAATACACAATGCAAAGCACCATGTACACCGATTTTACCGATATGACAGTTTGGAAATTAGCGATGCGATATGCAGTAGCTATTTATAAGCTAACGATTAGTTTACCCAAACAAGAAGATTATGCTTTAACATCACAAATCAGAAGATCATCATTGTCAATATCAGATAACTTAGCAGAAGGTTTCGGACGAGAGACAAGCAAAGACAAAAAGCATTTTTACATCATGTCAAGAGGTTCGGCGTTGGAAACAAAAAACCAACTGATTTATGGCAGAGAAGTAGGCTATTTTGAAATTAAAGAAACCGATGAATTAATAAAAACGCAAAGTCAAATACATTTGGAGTTGAATAAGTTGATAAAAAGCTTGAAGTAAGAGAATTAGGTTGAGCCGATAGCGTGGTAAGAAAAAAAGTTGAGGTTGAGCTGGTAGTGTGGTAAGAAAAGAGGCTGAGGTTGAGCTGGTAGTGTGGCAAGAAAAGAGGTTGAGGCTGAGGTTAAGGTTGAGCCGTTAGCATGGCAACCTTGCAAGACTCAACCTTAACCTAGCGCAGCGCAACCTCAACCTAATCCTAGCGAAGCGCAACCTCAATCTCAACCTAGCGTAGCGCAACCTAATCCTAGCGAAGCGCAACCTCAATCTCAACCTAGCGTAGCGCAACCTAATCCTAGCGCAGCGCAACATCAGCCTCAACCTAGCGAAGCATAAACCTTAACCTTAATACAACAATGCAAATAACTCAACCTCAACCTAGCGAAGCGCAAACCTTAACCTTAATACACAATGCAAATCACTCAACCTCAACCTAGCGAAGCGCAAACCTTAACCTTAACACACAATACAAATCACTCAACCTAAACCTAGCGCAGCGCAACCTTAACCTCAAAAAATGAGCACCGTAATTAAAGTAGAAAACCTCTCTAAGCAATACCGCCTCGGCTCCATTGGTACTGGGTCTATCTCCCATGATCTAAACCGTTGGTGGCATACGGTAAGAGGAAAAGAAAACCCCTATTTAAAAATTGGCGAGACCAATGACCGTAGCACCAAGGGCAATAGCGAATATGTTTGGAGCTTAAGAGACCTTAATTTTGAGATTGAACAAGGAGATGCCGTTGGCATTATTGGCAGAAACGGAGCAGGGAAAAGCACCTTATTAAAAATTTTGAGCAGGGTTACTGGCCCAACAACAGGAAGTGTAAAGGTAAGAGGCAGGATTGCCAGTTTATTAGAAGTTGGTACTGGTTTCCACCCAGAATTGAGCGGTAGGGAAAACATCTTTTTGAATGGTGCCATTCTAGGGATGCGTAAGCATGAAATCCAGCGTAAGTTTGATGAAATTGTAGATTTCTCTGGCGTAGAACGCTACATTGATACCCCTGTAAAACGCTATTCTTCTGGGATGTATGTACGTTTGGCTTTTGCTGTGGCCGCACATCTGGAATCTGAGATTTTGATTGTGGATGAAGTATTGGCAGTAGGCGATGCGGAATTTCAGAAAAAATGTTTGGGAAAAATGCAAGATGTGAATGCGGGGGAAGGAAGAACAGTTTTATTTGTGAGCCATAATATGAATGCAGTGAACAGACTTTGCAATAAAGGAATCACGCTGCATAATGGGGGAATATCATTTGAAGGGGGGATTGAATCTGCTGTAAAAGAGTATTTGAATTTGAATTTCAGTTCAAAGAAAAGTGCAATTGACTTTGAAAAGAAAGTAGATGCTGAAGTGCAATTGGTTAAAGCTGCACTTGTAAAAAATGGATCTAAATTAGATGGAACTATCTTGACGGAAGATGAATTAATCATTAAAATAGATTATGCCGTAAATATCCCTATTAAACAACTCCATTTATCTATGTTTCTTAAAAATGAGCGGGATGAAGTCGTTTTTTTCTCTGACATCACAGATCATTATGGAAAATACCTAAAGATTAATCCAGGAAATTATCAAGTTTCGCTTAAAATCCCCAACAATATTTTAGTACCAAGTTCCTATACGGTTAGCTTCGGTTGTGTGAATAGAGATACTTTAAAGACCTATCATCAAACAGACGCATTGTTCTTTGAACAAATTGAACTCAGTCAATTTAGATTTCAACGACCAGGTTACCTTAATTTTCCTTTAAAATGGGATTTAAAAAACATCGAAGAATGAAGATTGAATTTGAAAGAATTAAATGTCTCTACTGTCATTCTGAGAGAAAAACAAAAATCACTGAGATAGGACAGTTTGCGATTCCTACTCATGTGGTGATTTGTAAAGAATGTGGATTGATGTATTTAAACCCTAGGTGGACACCAAATCGCTACCATCAATTTTATGTCTCTGAATATGAGAATTATTACCCCCGCACATCTTCTGACAAACAAAAAGATAACAGATTACCACAATTGGTCGCAAACCGATTATATGAATTTAGAGAAGATCAAGTATTTGAAAACATATTAGATATAGGATCTGGCTTCGGAGATATTCTTTTATATTTTAAAAATAATCGGTTTAAGCAAGCAAACTATTATGCTATAGAGCCCTCCAGTGTTTGTATTGATTTTTTGACAACCAAGAATATTAAGGTTATATCACCTACCGTGGACAATAACTGGAATGAATCGTCTAAAAACAAATTTGATTTAATTATTATGAGACATGTTTTAGAACATCTCTTGGACCCGTTAAACTCATTAAAAAAAATATCTTCTACTTTAACAAAAGATGGTCTACTCTATATAGCCATACCTGATGCTTATCATCCCCTATCTCCGTTAAACAGTTACTATTTTAGAGCAGTGCATACTGCCTACTTTAATAAAGACACCATTCATAATTTACTTTATAAAGCAGGTTTAAAGGTAGTGGAGTTAAAAGACAATCTAAATGGCGAATTATATGTGATCGCTAAACAGGGAGATACGGAGAGACCGACTACATTCATAAATGCTTACAAGAAACAACTTAAAATTATTTCTTCAACGTATACAAAAGAAAAAGGGTCGGGCAAAACTTTAGCTTATCTAAAAGCTAAATTAATTTCCATAACCAGAAAAATAAAATGAAGCCAACTTATATAATTGCCGAAATAGGTGTTAACCACAATGGAGATCTCCGTATCGCTATTAATTCAATTAAAGCAGCTAAGGAAGCTGGAGCACAATGTGTAAAATTTCAAACTTTCAAAGCCTCTCAAATCGTCACGCAAACCTCTCCTAAAGCTAATTATCAGTTAAAGGTCACCAGCAAAGAAGAGACGCAGTATGAGATGTTAAAAAAGTTAGAGCTTTCTTTAACAGATTATCATACCCTATTGGAGGTATGCCAAAATGAGAATGTGGATTTTCTTTCCACACCCTACAATAAGGAAGATGTGGATTTTCTAGAAAATATAAATGTCTCTATGTATAAGATTGCGTCCGGGCAATTAACTGAGTTGCCTTTTATAAAATATGTGGCTAATACTCAAAAAAAAATATACTTATCTACTGGTATGGGGAATATGGCTAATGTTTTTAATGCGGTAGAAACAATAAGAGCCACTGGAAATCAAAAAATATGTGTTTTGCAATGTACTACCAACTATCCTTCGTTGATAGGCGATGCGAACCTACACGCAATGCTGAGTATGCAAAATGCCTGTAAAGTTGATATTGGATACTCAGATCATGTTCCTGAAAATTACGCCTGTTATGCAGCAGTAGCGCTTGGGGCAAAAGTGATTGAAAAGCATTTCACTCTTGATAAAAATATGCAAGGACCTGATCATTCCAGTTCCCTTGAGCCCAGTGAATTTAAGGAACTGGTATATGGAGTCAGACAAATTGAACTTTCTTTAGGGGATGGAATAAAAAGACCAACGGCAGCAGAGCATGCCAATAGCTTTGGCATGAAAAGAAGTTTGGTGGTTTTACAGGACTTGAAAGCAGGAAGTATTTTGGAAGAAAAATTAATAGGTTTCAAAAGACCTTTCAATGGCTTAGATACCAGCTATCTGGATTTGGTAATAGGCAAATCTATTAAACAAAAGATGGTAAAGGACCAGCCGATTCAATTAGATTCAATTAATTGGTAGTGGCCTTAACGTTAAAATCAATATCCTCTCAAAACAATCATGATTTAATTCTTTTAAAAGAATTTATTGCCAAAGCCGGAAAGTCTTTAAAATCTTTCAGGTATTATGACCACCGACCATTAACCATCATTAAACAACATTTACACACTATTTTAATGCTTAATGACGGTTCACCGGTAGCCTATGGCCATCTAGATAAAGAGAATGAATTCATCTGGCTGGGCATTGCTGTTATAGAAACTGAAACTGGGAAAGGTATTGGTAAATTAATCATGGAACATTTAATAGCGGAAGTGGATAAAATGAACTATGCCCCTATTCATTTAAGCGTAGATGTTGAAAACAGCAAAGCCATTGCGCTTTATAAAAAATACAACTTTGTATCTTTAGGAATGATTTCACCGTCAGTATTAAAAATGGTTTATCTAAAAAACGAATGAATGTAACCACTATCTATTTAAGTAGCGTAGCTTTTCATGAGCGCAACATTCATGATATTATTGCAGCGGCCACCGCACAAGCATTTAATTTAGAATTTAGTTCTGGTTTAGACTTTGATCCTTCCATGGAAGAAGCTTTTTTAAGTAGTGACCTAAAACGATTACCTCATAATTATTTCCCTGCACCATCAGCACCATTTGTATTGAATTTGGCAAGTAAAAATCATGACCTAAGGCTTAAATCCATCCAAATGTGTAAAAATGGTTTACGTTTGGCTAAGGCAGCAAATAGTCCTTTTTATGCTGCACATGCTGGCTTTTGTATTGATCCTGACCCTAATTTTTTAGGGAAACAATTGCTGACGGTACATGAATATGATAGAGCAAAACATTGGCAACTCTTCTTATCCTCCATCATTGAAGTATTAGCTGATGCCCAAACTTTAAATGTTCCTTTTTTAATTGAAAATAATGTTCTTGCAAAATTTAATACCAATGAGCAATTACAAAATCCGCTATTTTGTTGCGAGGCAACAGAAATAATTGAACTTTTTACTACTATTCAAGACCCCTTATTTGGCCTTTTACTGGATACTGCACACTTAAAAGTCTCTTGTGAAACGCTATCATTAAATGCAGAGAATGAAATGCGGGACATCCTACCCTATATCAAGGCCATGCATCACAGTGACAATGATGGTTTAACAGATAGTAATGACCCATTTACAGATGACTATTGGTGCAGAAATTTATTAAGTGCGCTGCCTAACATGCCACACGTGGTGGAAGTGAAAAACATCAATCTTCAAATGAAAAAAAAACAAATTGCACTATTGGAAAAATTCTTAACATATGAATACTAGTCTGGAGCATTTTTTATTACCTGTAAACTCAACTGTACAGAATGCATTAAAAGTTATTGACCAAAATGCACAAGGGATCTGTTTCATTGTTGATGAATTCCAAAGGCCTGTAGGTATTCTTACTGATGGTGATTTGAGAAGAGCTTTCTTAAACGGCACTAAACTACAAGATGGTGTTGAATACATTATGAATAGGAACTTTACAGTTCTTCCTTTTGATACGCACACAGACATTATCAATGGGAATCTCAATCAAAAAATTAAACATATTCCACTGGTTGACCAGGATGGAAGACTGGTTGATTTTGCTAATAAATTCAGGACCAAGCGAATCCCTATTATGCAACCTCAATTGAGCGGGAATGAGTTAGCTTATGTTAGTGATTGCATCACTAGTGGTTGGATATCTTCGCAGGGTAGTTATGTCAAAAGATTTGAAGAGGCTTTCACCAAATACTGTCAAATGCCTTATGCACTAGCTGTAAGTAATGGCACCACCTCTTTACACTTAGCATTGGTTAGTTTAGGTATTGGAGCAGGAGATGAAGTAATTATTCCAGATTTTACTTTTGCAGCTACCATTAATGCTATTTTATATACTGGCGCAGTACCCGTGATTGTTGATGTTGACCTGACGAGCTGGACCATAGACCCCATTTGCATTAAAAAAGCCATTACTCCAAAAACAAAAGCTATAATGCCAGTGCATATCTACGGTCATGCGGCTGACATGGACGTTATTATGGAGATTGCTAACGAACATCAACTTTTTGTTATTGAAGATAGCGCAGAAGCTTTAGGAAGTACCTATCATGATCAACCTATTGGGAGTTTTGGAGATGTCTCTTCTTTTAGCTTTTTCGGTAATAAAACCATCACAACTGGCGAGGGTGGAATGTTGCTTTTTAAAGATAAAGCAGTTTATGAAAGAGCAGCCATCTTAAGAGATCATGGTATGAGTAAGAATAAACGCTATTGGCATGATATGATTGGCTTTAACTATAGGATGACCAATATGCAAGCAGCTGTAGGCGTTGCACAAATGGAAAGAGTAGATGATATTGTATATCATAAAAGAAAAATTGCACAATTTTATGACCAAGCCCTTCGTAAATATCCAAGCTTACAATTACATGGTGAAAAAGATCATACTACTAATAGTTATTGGCTGTATACTTTCCTGATTAAAGAAAGCTCTAAATTTAATAGAGAAGAACTTGCTGAACGTTTGGCAAAAAATGGCATTGAAACACGACCTACTTTTTACCCCATGCATAGCATGCCTATTTATGCAAAATACGGTCGTAAAGAAGACTTAAAAAATAGTATTTATATCTCAGAAACGGGTTTAAGCTTACCTTCTTATGCAGATATTACGATGGAAGAATTAGAAAATGTAACCGCCGCCATCGCTACAGCTTTTACAACGATAGCCTTTAATCAAATAGAAAATTGAGAAGTTTAGTGGTAATCCCCGCCAGAGGAGGGAGTAAAGGCATTCCCCATAAAAACATAAAATTGTTAAATGGAAAACCTTTGATACATTATACCATAGAAGTTGCAAGAACCCTATTTAACGATGAGGATATTTGTGTTTCCACAGAAGATGAGTTTATCATAAAAGTTGTAGAAGAAATTGGCTTAAAAGTACCATTTAAAAGACCTTTAAGCCTTGCCACTGATCATTCCAGTACTTATGATGTTTTACTACATGCCTTACATCATTATGAAAATATTCAAGGAGCATACGATACTATCATCTTAATGCAACCTACCTCGCCTTTTAGAACTGCGACACATTTAGAAGAAGCTTTGGCACTTTACCAGCCAGCAATTGAAATGGTGGTTTCTGTTTTTGAGACGGCAGCAAACCCTTATTTTGTACTCTTTGAAGATGATTCAAAAGGATTTTTAGTGAAGTCCAAAAGTGGGCAATTTAATTCAAGACAAGAGTGCCCGAAAGTATGGCAATATAATGGAGCGATATACATTATCAATGCAAAAGCGCTTAAAAAAAGAAGCCATTTACAATTTGAAAGGGTAATTAAATACGAAATGGAAGAAGCCAATTCTATAGATCTGGATACCCCATTAGACTGGGAATTTGCTGAGTTTTTACTCCAGAAAAAATAACATGCGAAAATATTCATTGTTTAGTGAGAAACGCATGCGAATAAAAGACAGAAAAGACACGATCTTCTTTCTAAACAACTTATTTAAAGAAAAATATAATGACTTACAAAAAGTTTGGGGTTTTAATCCTTGGATAGTTTTGAAAATACAAACTGGCTATTTCATTAACACTCATTTACTAGGAATTCGAAAAAAAAGTACTAGTTCTATTGAAAATAACTCCTATAAACCCAATAGTGTTACATTGAAAGATTTTATAAATCTTGTGAAAATTTATATTAAAATCTTACCCTTAAGATTTAGAAGTTCTAGAAAAGAAAAACATGCATTATTAATTGGATACGCTCATCATAATAAAATTATAAATAATGAGTCTTATAATATTTACTTACACCCTATTTTAGATTACTTAAAAAAGAATAATATTAAGCATGATTTCTTATATATTGATAAAATTAAAGATTTTAATTCTTCACATGAAGACTATAAGCTATTAGATCTTTTAATCAATTTTTATAGATTATGGTTTAGAATTAAATGTTACTTTAATCATGAAGATCGAAAAGCCTATAAAAACGCAGAAATAGTTGTCGATTTTACCTCAAAAACAACTATTTATGAAGCGAATACGCTAAAAAACATCCTTTTTGAAACGCAATTACAACAAGCAATTATTTATGCTAGCTACAAATCTTTCTTAAAAATCATCAAGCCTAAATTTATTTGGACTTATTGTTATTATGATAATATTATTTTAGCATTAAGTAGAGCCGCAAAAAAATTAAATATTGTATTAGTAGAGTATCAACACAGCACACAGTCTGATAATCATTTTGCCTATTCAAAATGGGAAAAAATAAGCAAACCATACTTTCCATCTTATTTCTGGGTTTGGAGTGCTACTGAAGAAAAATCATTAAATAAAAATTTCCTTGAACTAAAAAGCAAACCAAAAATAATTGTGGGTGGGAATCTATTTTTATCTATTCAAGTAAAATCGGCTGAAATTAAGAAAAAAAATGACGGGATTTTAGTATGTCTTCAAGGAATATGGATACCCAGTTTTATAGAAAAATTTATAGAAAATGATAAAACGTATAAATGGTATTTTAGGTTACATCCAAGGTATCCCAAGGATGACGACAAACTTAAGATGCTAAAGAAAAAATTCCCACACCGAATAGAAGTTGAAAAAGCTAATGTTGCTAATCTTTATGAGGTTTTTTCTGAAGTAAATTACAATTTAACTTCTTTTTCAGGTACTGCATTAGAATCACAGGCTTTTGGTATTCAAAATATTATTTTTGGAGATGAAGGTTATGAAGCTTACAAACTATATATTGAAGAGGGTGCTTTTAAATATGTAAACTCTACCGAAGGATTGGAAAAAGTCCTAACATCGCCTTTCCATTTAAAAGTATTTGACCCAATACTAGTTGATACAGCAAATATTGAGCGAAAAATAAAGGAAATACTTAATTAAGTTCTGTAGTTGGCAACAAAGCCCGCTATAATAAGTTAAAACCCTGTTTCTCACATGAAAAGACTGATTAAGCGATTCATTAGATATTTTGGTATCGAAATAAAAGCTAAAAAAAAAGCAATAGTCCCTACGCGATTTTTAGATTCATACGTTTCTAATCCAGAATGTGTAGATGAAAAAGCTATTGTACAGTATAGTAACCTAAGGGGTGAGATTAAGGTTGGAAGAAATGCCTTGATACATGACACTGTCATTTATGGGAATGTTTCAATAGGCAGAAATACTAGCATCAGCGGCAGCGCCACTGAAATACATTCATTTATTCACCCTATCACCATTGGTAAATTCTGTTCTATTGCAAGGGGCACAACGATCCAGGAAGTCAACCATCAGTCAAAAACAATGACCTCCTACTATATTCACAAACATATCTTTAAAAAGGATTTATATAAGGACATGGCTTCCAAGGGACCCATTACTATAGGTCATGATGTTTGGATTGGAGCCGCAAACAATATTTTAACAGGGGTTACTATTGGAAATGGAGCCATCATAGCTGCGAATAGTGTAGTCAATACAGATGTACCAGATTATGCCATTTTTGGAGGCACACCAGCAAAATTAATTTCATATAGATTTGACGATGCTATAATTAAAGTTTTGCAAACCATTAAATGGTGGGATTGGGATGAGGAGCGGATTAAAAGGAATTATCATTTGTTTGATGGTGATTTGACTATTGAAAAGCTCAAAAACATCTTAGATTAATGACAAAAAACAAAAAAATTCTAATAATCACGCATTATTCTAGTCTTTATGGAGCTAATATATCTTTATTAGCATTTTTGGAAAACACTAAAATTCCTTTAAAAAATTTTATTGTAATAGCTCCTGAAAATGGATTATTGCTGAATGAATTAGAAAAAATGGATATAGAATATCATATCCATTGGTTTGAGCATAATGCAGACTTCGCCGACATTAGTTATTTTAAACGTAAGATAAATGCTTTTCGAAGGATTAAAATATTGTTACATCTTTATCGAGCAATTAAAAGGTACAATCCTTCCATTATTTACAGTAACTCATCAGTGAATTATTATGGTTTTTTTTGTGCTAAGTTTTTAACAATTCCCCACGTTTGGCATTTAAGAGAATTTGGCTTTAATGATTATAACCTTATTCCTGATTTTGGTTTCACATTTCAAAGGCTTTTGTTAAAAATAAACGATAGAAATATTGCTATTTCGAAAGCAATAGGCAGTTATTATAAACTTAATGCCTCCAATACTAGTATTGTATATAATGGAGTGGTAAGTAGCCGAAATTTAAGAAATATAACCCCCAAAAAAAATGTTATCGGAAAGCTACGTTTTGGTGTTGTTGGATTAATGGTTCCATATAAGCAACAGCTAGAAGTAATAAAAGCTTTTCAAAGGTTTAAATCAATGAAGTTAACTGATAGTATATTGTATTTGGTTGGAGAAGATACAGAAGAATATTCACAAATGATAAGCGAATATATTAAGAAAAATAATTTACAAGAAGATATAATTTTTACTGGACGGATAACAGAAAGAGCAAATATCTATGACTTATTGGATGTAGTAATATCAGCAGCAAAATTTGAAGGTTTTGGAAGAACTACAGCAGAAGCAATGAGTTATGGTAAAGTTGTTTTAGGTTATAATTCTGCTGGTAATGCCGAGGTAATTCAACACAATAAAACAGGATTACTTTTTGATAGTTTTGATGAACTAAGCGTGTTGATGTTAAAATTAGATAATGATAAAACATACGTAAACCAATTGCAAAACGACGCACTACTGAATTTCAATTTAGAATTCACATCTGAAGTTTATAGCGGTAAAATTGATGAGGTGATTTTGTCTCAATTAGAATAAAACAAAAATTGAACGTCTCTTTAATAAGATTTAATACTGAGATGAAAACATTTTTACAAAATTTTTTAGGATTGTTTGGTCTTCAAATAACGAGAAAAAATAATGCTAAACCAATGCCTATTTACAAAAATGAGGCAATGGCAAAAGGCATCGAGCGGTTTCGTAAACATTATCTAGATATAAATACGATTTTTGACGTTGGTGCAGCAGAAGGTAAGTGGAGTTTGGATGCTTTGAATTTCTATCCAAATAGTAATTATTTACTTTTTGAGCCGTTAGTTGAGCGAGCGGGGATGTTAAATAATTTGTGTGTTGAGCAATCAAATTTTCAATTTGTACCAAAGGCGGCGGGTAATGCCAAATCATCTATTAAGTTTAAAGTTACAGAAGATTTGGATGGAAGTGGGATTGCAAACGAAGCTGAAATTAGTAACGATAATTTTAGGGAAGTCCAAATTTCACGACTGGACGAGGAAGTTAGAGTAAGGAATTTGAGTGGGCCCTATATAATAAAATTAGATACTCATGGTTTTGAAATACCAATCTTAGAAGGATGTGAGTCGATTCTAAGTGATGTCAAATTATTCATTATAGAATGTTATGGGTTTAATTTGACAGAAGACAGTTTGCTGTTTTGGCAAATGTGCAAATACATGGATGATAAAGGATTTAGACTATTGGACATTGTGGATATTATGAGACGTTCAAAAGACAATGCTTTTTGGCAGTGTGACGCATTTTTTATTCCATCAAATAATAAAATATTTAAAAGCAACAGATATTTGTGAACTGGCCAAAAATTACCATTGTAACGCCAAATTACAATCTTGGCAAATTTTTGGAAAGAACTATCTTATCAGTTATATCACAAGATTACCCTAATCTTGAGTATATAATTGTAGATGGAGGGTCTACGGACTCGTCATTAGCTATTATTAATAAATACAGAAAGCATTTTACGAGTATCATTATTGAAAAAGACACTGGACTTTATAATGCTTTGAACAAGGGTTTCAAAGTTTCTACCGGTGAAATAATGGGTTGGATTAATTCTGATGATATGTTACAAAATAAAGCGCTCTTTATGATAGGCGAATACTTTAACAAAAATCAGAATGTAAACTGGTTACAAGGTAAGCCCTGTGTATATAATGAGGATGATGAAGTTATATACGAACGGCCAGCTGTCAGTAATAGGTTTTTCTTTTTGTTAAAGGAATACAAGGATAATTTTTCATTTATACAACAAGAATCTACTTTTTGGCGAAGAAACTTATGGAATAAAGCTGGAGGATATTTATCGGAAAACTATAGGCTTGCTGGAGACTTTGAACTTTGGATACGGTTTTTTAGAACAGACTTTTTGTATTGTATAGACAAAAAAGTTGGTGGGTTTAGAAAAAGAGATGGTCAAATTTCTTCTAATATTGCCGATTATTTAGATGAAGTGGACACCATAATAAAAAATGAAATTAAATTGCTTGGCCTATATGAAAGTGTTAATTTAAAATTCAGAAAACTAAATAATAAAATTCAGAAAAAATTAGGAATAACTTCGCATTTTCATAATCATTATCTTAATTGAACATTACTTTCTCCATCATAATCCCTACTTACAACAGCGATAAAGTGTTACCTATTGCTTTAAAAAGCATTATTAATCAAAATTATAAAAATTTTGAGATATTAGTAATAGATGGTAAGTCTAAGGATAATACCTTAGCCATTGCAAAAAGTTTTAACGATCAGCGAATTAAAATATTTTCCGAAGGGGATAAAGGAATATATGATGCAATGAATAAGGGAATCGAGAAGGCTAAAGGAGAGTGGTTGTACTTCTTAGGAAGTGATGATGAGCTTTATGATGTAGATGTGCTATGCAATACTTACAATTTTATAAATAGAGTTAAATCTCAAATAGTTTACGGAAATGTTATTATCAAGGGAAATTGTGTCTGGGCTAAAGATGGTGATATTTACGACGGTGCGTATAATTTAGAAAAACTTGTAAACAAAAATATTTCTCATCAAGCTTTATTCTACAGTACTTCTTTTATAAAAAAAAATGAAATTAAATTCAATCTTAAATATCAGACTTTATCAGATTGGGATTTTAATCTAAAATGTTTCTCTATAACTAATTTCAGTCATTTTGAACAAGTGATTGCTGTTTTTAATACCGGCGGAGCATCTACAATTTTAAACGGTCAAACTGATTTGTTGTTCAAAGAATTTCTAAAGAATTTTTTAAAGTATTTTAACGTTTCTCCATTTGATAAGTCTATCAATCTTTTACCAGAGGTGTTTTTAAAAGGTCTTGAGATGCAAAAATTGAAGTTTATATGGAAAGAATGTTTTAACAAAGTGAATTTTAAACAATCCCTATTATTAAAAAACTTTTATAATGCATAACATTAAGCCGATTGCTATATATCTTCCACAATTCCATCCATTTGAAGAAAATGATAAGTGGTGGGGAAAAGGTTTCACAGAATGGAACAATGTAGTTAAGGCTAAACCTTTATTCAGAAACCACTATCAACCTCATTTACCATCAGATTTAGGCTTTTACGACTTACGATTAAAAACAACTCATACTGATCAAATTAATTTGGCTAAGACATATGGCATCGAGGGTTTTTGCTATTACCATTATTGGTTTAATGGTAAACGACTTATGGATAAAGCATTGAACATAGTTTTAGAAAACGATTTAGAATTTCCATTTATGTTATGTTGGGCAAATGAAAATTGGACAAGAAGATGGGATGGACAGGATAAAGAGATACTTATAGAGCAAAACTATAGTGAAGATGATGATTTGAAACATATGAATTATTTGTGTGAGAGTTTTTTTAAACATAAAAATTACATATTAGTAAATGGCAAACCTGTTTTTGTTGTTTATCGACCAATGCTATTCCCAAATATAAAATCAACTATAAAACTGTGGAGAGGGATTGCTCAAAAACATGGTTTTGAAGACCTGCATTTGATTATGGTTAACGCACATCAAGCAGAATACTCACCCAAGGAATTAGGTTTTGATGCGGTAATGGATTTTCAACCACAATTTAAACAAGCTAAAAGGATAATTCCTAATAGGATAAATATTAAGCTCCACAACTTAAATATTAAAAAAACCCCATATTGGGAACATATCATTTGTGATTATCAACAGTTTAGTGAAGAAGCTTACCACACATTTAAAGAAAAGCAAAGTTTGGGAAATATTAATCCTTGCATAACACCTATGTGGGATAATGCTGCAAGGAGAAAAAGTGGAGGATTTATTTTAAAAGGTAGCACTCCTAAGCTATATGAAAAATGGTTGAGTAAAATTATAGCGGATATAAAAGATAGACGTGGAGAGGATAATTTTTTATTTATTAATGCATGGAATGAATGGGCAGAAGGCAACCATTTAGAGCCTTGCCAGCAATGGGGAAAACATTATTTAGAAGCTACTAAATCTGCAGTTGTAAATGCCTAGAGTTTCAGTAATTATACCCAACTATAATCACGAAAATTTTTTAAATCAAAGAATAGAGACTGTTTTAAGTCAAACTTTTCAAGATATAGAAGTTATTATCTTGGACGACTGTAGTACTGATAGTAGTAAACAAGTTATAGAGTCTTATTCTTTGGATAAAAGAGTTTCAGTTGTTTACAATTCATTTAATAGTGGCTCTCCTTTTATACAGTGGGCAAGAGGAATAACAATTGCGAAAGGAGATTATATATGGATAGCTGAAAGTGACGATTGGAGCGAACTAGATTTTTTAACAGAGGTTATAAGGTATGCAGATTTATACCCGGACGCTTCTTTGATTTATACAGATTCCTACATAATTAAAGACAGCGCAGCGGAACTAATGGGAGCGAAGACTGATGCAGATTTTAAGTTTTTTGAACCAAAAGAACTTATAAAACAACACTTGTTAAATGGCATTGATATTTATAATGGCAGTGCTGTGGTTTTCAAAAGACAAATTGCCTTTAACGAATTAGAAAAACTAGTTGAATATAAAAAACACGGAGATTACTTCTTTTGGATAATATTGTCCAAAGATTATCCATCTGTTTTTATAAACAAGCGACTAAATTATTTCCGCATTTTAGAGAGTTCCGTTACGAAACTCTCGAACCAAACTGTTGAAACCATAGACGAATATTATAAGATTTTTAAAGTGCTTGTAAATATATCTTTAGAGTTAAAATGGAAAGATCGTTATATATTCTACAATTGCTGGGCTTTAAGATTCATTAAATTGTATAAAGAAGTTACTTATAAAATAAATATTTATGATTTGTTAAAAAAAGTATTTATAGCAAGCCGTTATAGCCCTTATTTCCTAAATAGGATGATATATCATTTCATAATGTCATAATGAGTAATATATCTATAATTATCCCAACATTTAATAGAAAAGAATTATTGCTAAAATGTTTAAAAGCGTTACAACTAAATAACCAAGAAGTTTTAAGCATTGAGTATGATGTTATAGTTAGCGACGATAGTTTAAATAATAATGCCAAAGAATTAATTGAGAATAATTTTTCTTGGGTAAAATGGATTGAAGGTCCAAAAAAAGGTCCCGCCTCCAATAGAAATTTTGCTGTAAAACAATCAAAAGGAAAATGGATTATTTTTTTAGATGATGATTGCATACCGCAAAAAAAATGGTTGCAATCGTATACAAAAGCTATAGAAGAAAATAAAGCAGAAATATTTGAGGGTTATACTTTTGCTGAACGCGAGAAAATGCGGTTCGATGAAGAAGCACCTATTAATTTAGCGGGAGGTAATCTATGGACTTGTAATTTTGCAATAAATAAAAACACCTTTTTAAGCTTTAAAGGCTTTAATGAGAGTTTTCCATATGCAGCGATGGAGGATATTGAATTTCATACAAGAATTAAAAAAGATAACAAAAAAATTATTTTCCTTGAAGATGCTAAAGTAATACATCCTTGGCGTAGGGTTTTACCATTCTCAACTTTTAAGAAACAGTTTTTTTCACATCAATACTATAAAAGACATTTTAACTATAATTCAACACAATTCAGGATTAACAGAATAAAAATTTTTTTAGGGTGCATTCCTGAGATGACAAAAGCCTTGATAAGATTTAGATTTAAGGGAACAGCTTTTTATTTTGAAAAGATAATATTGAATTTTGCTTTGATTTTTGCGTAAATAAAATGAAAAGATGGATTAGAATATTTTTTTTTAAGCTTTCCTTAATAGAAGTTTTTAATTTTTTTATACTAAAGTTACTAGGTTTAGAAACCATTGGTTATATTAAGTTAAAAGAAGTGAGATTTACTTGGCCTCATAAAGTTTCAATAGGTTATAATACAATAATTGAACATGAGGTTTTTTTTAAACATGATGGCCCTTATTCAGATGGGAAAAGTATTATAATAAAAAATAATGTGTTTATTGGTAGTGGGTGTGAATTTAATATTCGTAAAAAAATATTTATAGGGGATGACTCTCTTATAGCATCAGGATGCAAATTCATTGACCACAATCATGGTTTATTTAAAAATAAATTAATTAGAGAACAAAAAGGACCAGAAGAAGAAATACATATTAAATCTAATGTATGGTTGGGCGCAAATGTAATAATCCTTAAAGGAGTAGTTGTTAATGATGGGGCCGTGGTTGCGGCTGGTTCCGTTGTTACAAAATCTATTCCTGCTGAAGAAATATGGGCCGGCATACCTGCTAAGAAAATAGGCGTTAGGAATTGAAAAACATTTTAATCATCTCCCCTGCCTACCCATCAGCTATCAACGGTTTAGGGGATTATAGTGTAATGCTAGGTAAAAGTTTAAAGAATACCCATCTTAGCATCTTTTATGCAGGGCTGCCTCAAAAAGAAACGGTACAACTATCGCCATATGCTGTCATCAATCAGGAGCAAAGCATTTTCAAACTTGTAGAAAAAAACAAGATTGATTTAATATTTATCAACTATAGCAATTACGGCTATCAAAAAAAAGGAATACCCTTTTGGTTATTAGCTGAACTTAAAAAGACTAAAAATAAAGGTTTACTTATTCTGACTTTTTTTCATGAGGTTTATGCTTCTGGTAAACCTTGGCAATCTGTTTTCTGGCTAAAGCCCTTACAAAGGAAAATTTTCCGCCAATTATATTTAATATCTGACTTTAATTTTTGCAGTAACGATCGAGTATTAAAAATCATTAAAGATGAAACCTATGACAAAGGACTAAAGGCTAAAAATATTGGTATATTTTCTAATATCCCAGAAATTACAATTGATAAACCTTGGATTAATAGAAAGAATAATGCGATTGTTTTTGGGTCTTTGGGTAGGAGAAATGCCGTTTATAAAAATGTAACGGCACTACGTAACCTAATGAAATCATTAGACTTGAAAGGCATCATAGATATTGGCCCAGGAGATACCATTGAAATATTAGAAAATCTTCAACTGCCTTATGAAATAAAAAATGAGCTTCCGGCTACTGAAATCTCTATTATTTTTAAAAACAATAAATGGGCAATCATAGATTATCATGATTCGTTATTGGGAAAATCAGGGATATTCGCAGCTTATGCTAGCCATGGTTTAGTTACAATCAACCTAAGCATTGACCACGAAAACGAAAATGATTTTTTGGTAAAAGGAGAAGATTACTTGGTTTATAATGATTTAGAGCGGGATTATGAGCAAGTATCATTGAATATTTTTGAATGGTACAGATCAAGAAATTTAAAAAACCATACAGATAAAATAATTGAAATTATCGACTCTTTTAATTAAGCAATGAGAAAGCGTTTAGCAATTGTTATCAATTCTTTTAATAGGTTATCTCTTTTAAAGAATTGTATCGCAAACTTAATAGAATTGATGCCGCAGGTTTCTGTTGATTATCTAATTATGATTGTGGATGCAGGTTCTGATGATGACTCTTTGTTGTATATAGAAGACTGTCGGCAAAAACACGATTTTATATTTTCGGAGATTGCAAAAAACGGAGAAAGCATTTCTTTTAGCGAGGGCTGTAATATTGGAGTAAATGCAAGCTTAAAGCTTTATCCTGACTTAGATGATATCCTTTTATTTGAAACTGATAATTATTTTAAAAATTCAGCAGCTTTAAGCAATGCTTTAGCAATCATTGAGGACCCAAATTATGCCTGTGTTGGTTTTACTGTAGAAAAATATGATGGTAAAAAAATTACCTATGGGAATACAAAACCAACGCTATTAGGTTTTTTAATCGGTCAAACTTTATCCAAAAAATTTGGTTTTGAGCAAGTCAAAGATAGTTGGCAAACAACAGGTAATGTTAGGGTTAACAAATCTGCTATTATTTTTACTAGTCCCTTGTTAATTAAAGCTAAAGCTTGGAAAGAGGTTGGCGGTATGGACAGTAAAATATTTCCGTTTTCTGATAGTGATGCTGATTTATGCTTGTCTTTTTTGAAAGCTGGATATACAAACATGGTTCTTGATACACCAGGCGTTATCCACGATAATAAAAATCAATCTTCTGCATGGTCTCAAAAAAGAGTGATAGATTATCATATCGCACATTCACTATTGTTAAAAAAACATTTATCTACCCCTCCATTATTGTTTCAAACTTTCATAATAATCAAATATTCCATTGAATTATTGGGAGGAAGATTATTATCGAAACCACAGGAATATATCAATAGTAGAAAAACGCTATTGAGGTATCATTTTAATAGATCTAATTAATTGTCAGAAAAAACAATCTCAAAATCTATCGCGATAAAAACTAAAGACCCTGCTTTAAAAATGCTAGATATTTTGAGAGGGCTCGCCGCGTTTTATGTGGTTATGGCCCATGCAAGATGGATTTTATGGGAAGGATTTAGCAGCGGATACGTTTTGCATCCTCAACAATATAATTTTTTCGATAAATTTTTGATGTATCTGTTCTCTGCTTTTAAATATGGGCATTTTGCGGTAATTTTTTTTTTCGTTCTATCTGGTTTTGTCATTCATTTAAGGCAAGCAAATAATGGTTTATTCAATAAGGTTTACCGTTTAGATTTAGGTTATTATTTTAATAGAAGGCTGACAAGAATTTACCCCCCATTTATTATCTCATTACTGTTAACCTTTGCTTTAGATAGTTTTGGTAAACAAATTTACACCCCTATATATACAGGAGCGGTTAATTACACCTTAAGTTTTTTGCACCTTAACACTAATTTTGATTTAGTGTTCTTTTTAAAAAACCTATTTTTTCTACAAAAAGATAATTCGGAACTGTGGGGCAGTAATCCGGTGATTTGGTCATTGCAAATGGAATGGTGGTTTTATATGATTTATCCCATTATGCTTTTCCTTAATAAAAAATCTTTTATTAAGATGACCGCGGTGGTTTTTATCCTTAGTTTAATTGCTATCATCGCTTTTGAATTTTATCCTAATATGATTTTTAAGATTTTGGGCTATTTTTTACTTTGGTGGTTTGGTGCAACTTTATCAGAAATTTATATCCATAAAGGTTTGCATCAGAAAGTCAGCTATTCGTTTTTGGTTTTGTTTCTTATAGTTCCCTCTATCATTCATCTAAAAGATTTTTATGCGGATTTAATTTTTGCGATAGGGGTATGTGGTATTATATCGACTATCTTTTACACTTATAAATATCATCAAATAATTAAATGGCCTAGTTTTTTAACCAAATTGGGCAAGTTTTCTTATACATTGTATTTGGTTCACTCTTCGATTTTCATTTTTATAGCTGCTATATACATGAGGGCGAATACTGGGCATCTTCCTTCTACATTTTATTTAATGATAGTGGGTGTTGGTTTCGTGTTGTTATTTTCTAACTATTTATATTTTATTACAGAGAAACCTTTCCTTTCACAAACAAAACGGAAGCTTCCATCTCAACCTAAATTTGACCAATAAAATTGATGAAAGTTATTTTATACAGCAAAACGTTTTGGCCAAAAATGGGGGGGCTAGAAAGAAACACCTATACCATATACCATACCATAAAATCTTTGGGCTGTCATGCAACAATCGTTACTGAAACTAAAAGTGAACAACTTGATGAATTAAACATTTTAAGAACTAATAAAAGTAAAAATCTCGTAAGGCTGCTAATGAAAAATGATTTTTTAATAGTAAATGGCGGCATAGCTTTAAGAATTATATTACTTGCTTATCTTTTAGGAAAAAAGTATGTGATAATTTATGCCAATGCCACTTTATATAATCAAAACTCAAACAAAACTTTTAAAGCTAAAATTGAAAATAGGATCCGTCAGTTCTTTGCAGAAAAAGCATTACTTAATATTTGTCTCACTCATATTTCATTAAGCCAACTCCGAGTTAAAAACAATAGAAAGCGAGTGCTCTATAATCCCATAGATACCGAACTTGAAAACATCAATAATTACAAAGTAAATGGCCCATACAAAAAAACGATAGATTGTTTGTTTGTAGGAAGGATAATTGAAGGCAAAGGAATTTTTCTGTTAATTGATGCTCTTGAAAATTTGGCATTAAAAGGTATTAGGTATAATTGCACTTTTGCTGGTGAAGGGAAAGATGATGTTAAGTTTAAAGAATATTGTAAATTAAAAAATGTTGAGACAAACTTTGTTGGGAAAATAGATGGGCTTGAACTTATTAAATTATACCATCAAAGTAAAGTTTTAGTTTTGCCATCAACCACCCACATTGAGGGAAATCCACTTGTGATTGCAGAGGCTATCAGTTGTGGAACTCCAGTTATATGCTCCAATCAAGAAGCTATGAAAGAAGTTATTGGAAACTGTGGGTTAACATTTGATACAGGAATCGCTGATGCGTTGGCACAAGAAATAAAAAAATTATTAACAGACCCCCTAGTGTACAAAAATTTAAAAGATAATACCTTAAGAAGAAGTGAAATTTTCAGTATGAAAAATTATATCACAAGCTGGGAACAGATTTTGAAACTCATTAAGCCGTATTTTGAAAATTAATTACAATTTCTTAATGATTGCTATTGTGCTGGTTACTACCTTATCAGGAGCGATTAGAAAATGGATTACTACCTCTGGAGCGGTTAACAATGCCCTTTTAGGCTTGGTTTTAATTTTACCTGTTTTACTTTTATTTTATAAAGATGAGCATGCTGAATTGATTGAAAAAAAGAAATATTCTGTTTTTTATGTGTATTTTTTCTTTTTAATTGTTTTTGCATTAAATCCTTTAAATTCAACCATTTATCATGGCATATTAGGCCTCATCATCCATCTTAGCTTTTTTTCTATTTTAGTTAGTTACTTTAAAAACAAAGCGAAGTTAAATACACGGCTTTTAATTCTTATATCTACAAGTCTTTTAGTGTTTGAAGTTGTTTTGGGAAGCATCCAATATGCGTCTTCTGCTGATAGCTTTATCAATAGATATGCTGTTGCAGAAGATGTAAATACTGGTGTTGCCTTGGTGGGCGACGCCATTAGGGTAACAGGAACTTTTAGTTATATTGCAGGTTTTAGCACATTCCTGTTTTTAGGCCTCTTCACGGTTTTTTATGCCCTTAAAACCAATATTTTTAAAAACTACGGCTATATTTTACTAGGTCTAGTCATCTATGGTGCTTTAATTAGCGGATCTAGAGGTACGGTTGTATTTACTGTGGGGACGTCTATTATTTTTTTAGCTTTTGAAATCAGGATTCTAACTAAACTAAAGGTTATTGTTAATATATTTTTAATATCCATAGCCTTGCTAGTAATAAATATTGGATTAGGGGACCCTTTAAATATTTCTACAAAATTTGAAAGGAGTTATGACAACTTCTATACAAGAGCAGAAGGAAGCCAAGAAGATGGCCAAAAAAGGGTTTTTAAAGATATAGATGATATCCTAAATTCTCCTTTTCAATATAAAGTTACAGGTATAGGTTTAGGTTCAACTTATCAAGGAGCAAATGCTTTATTTGGGGAGTCGCCTCTTCTTTCAAATATTACCTACGAGGGAGAACTATTTAGGATATTAATTGAAGGTGGTTTTCTTTTAGTGATTTTGAGAATTGTTTTGTTGATTTATTTTTTATCTATCATGGAATTTTCTTTGGTTTTCAAAGTTTTCCTTTTTTTCGCAATTAACCTCTTAGTTCCCATCGTTTTCAATATTTATAGCTCGGTTTTTTTAGGGGTTGCCCTCATCCTTTTAAATCAAGCTTATGATGAAGAAAAAAATTTGTTAGAAACTTGAATAAGTTTAAGTTAGTTAGTAGATACCAAATACTTGACGTTTTAAGGGGAGTTGCTATAATCTTGGTGCTTTTTAATCATCATCTCGCATTAGGTTTTTTACAAAAAGGCGGATGGATAGGTGTAAGTCTTTTTTTTATATTAAGCGGATATTTAATTTCAGGACTACTTTTTAAAGAAATAATTAATACCGGTAAATTAGATTTAAAACTTTTCTACATAAGAAGGGGCTTTAAAATTTATCCTAACTTTTATTTTTTTATTTTCTTTACAGTGCTTACGCTTTATATATTGTTTCTTACCACAGACCATTTAGCAGAAAGATTATCTCTAAAGTCTTTATTGATAGAATGTTTCTTTATTCAGAATTATTTTCATGGATTTTGGTACCACACATGGTCCATTGCTGTCGAAGAACACTTTTATTTATTGTTTCCTTTGTTTTTATTAATATTTAAAATTAAAAATCTAACTAAGGTTAAATGGTTTTATACAATATCAAGTTTTTTAATTTTATTAGTCTTAATTTTTAGACTCTATCATTATCACACTAATCATAGTTTTGAAATTTTCGTGAATGTATTTAGTACTCATTTCAGAATTGATGGATTAATATTTGGTATAATGATAGGCTATGATGAATACTATAATAAATCTAAAATAAAAGCTTTTGTTCTAAAGTATATATACATTTTTATTCCATTAATATTAATTACTATTATACCTGCTTTTATTTTAAATCTAGAAAACCCGTTTGTCTTTACATATGGATTCACTTTAATTTCTTTAGGTTTTTCTATTTTACTTTTCTATTGTTTAGAATTTAAAGAAATTAAATTTTCTTCTTTTTTAGTTCGCATTATTTCATACATTGGCACACTGTCTTATGCAATCTATTTATGGCAGGGTTTCATTTTAAGTTTCGTCATGAGGTTTATTGAGGAAAGTCTCAAAATAAAGTCAACATCATTTCCTGATTTTTTCATTTTCGCCTCGTTAAGTATTTTAGCAGGTTGGTTTTTCACGCAGTTTTTAGAGAACTATTTCCTTAGTATCAGACAAAAACACTATCCTCCAAAAAAAATCGAAATTGAAGCGGAATAAGGTTATTCTCGTTCATCCTGGTTTACAATACACCTATCGGATAGCCTCTGCTTTAAGTAAAAGTAAGCTGTTTGATAAAGTAAGCTTATATACTTGGTTTACCTTATCAGAAGACAGTTTTTTATCTAGATTTCCTGCTTTCAAAAAAAGGGCTAAAAAGATTGATCCAAAAGTCGAGATTTATAATTTCCCTTTTTTTGAATTGTTATTGGTTTTATATTTAAAGGTATTGAATGTTCTCAAAATCAATAAAGGACATAACCCACGTTATAAAATGCAAATACTATTTGGTTGGTTTCTGCTTCCTGCCATTTATCTCAATCGTAAAAAAAGTCTTTTGGTTCTTTCAGAAACTGCCGCTTGGCCCATTACCTTTTATGCAAAAAAATGGCATATCCCCGTAGTGATGGATTTCCCCTCTATCAGTCATGAGGTGGCTATGGATTTAGGAATCAAAGAAACCGCTTATGGCATCAAATTAAAAACCAAAGAAAGAAATTGTATAGATTATGCGTTTAACTGTTCGGCTTTTGCTGCCGATACCTATAAAAGTAAAACATCGGCAAAAAAGCACTTCCCATTATGGTTGGCCGCAGAAGATAAAATTTTACACGTAAATAATAAAGGGTCAAATATCAACTCGATAAACATTTGTTGTTTGGCAAATACCGAAAAAAGAAAGGGAATTGATCTGTTGATCAAGGCTTTTTCTAAAATAGAGTTAAAAGAAAAAAAACTCTATTTAATTGGTAAGATCAGTAATAAATGGGTAGCGGAATTCTGTATTGATCATCATCTAGGCGATTCTAATATCATTTTAACAGGTCCATTGATGCAAAAAGATATTGCAGCATTTTTGTTAAAAAATCGGGTTCATTTACATGTTTTGGCCAGTCGGTTTGATTCCTTCGGGATGGTGGTTCCTGAAACGATGATGTTGGGTATCCCAAATATTTTATCCCCTTTTGTTGGAGCTGCCGAAATGTTGGAAAACGGTGTTGATGGCTTTGTGATGGATCAATTAAATGAGGATGCGCTTTTGAATTGCATCAACAAGTTTATCGGTTTAACCGAAGCTGAACGACTTACTTTAAAGAATAGCGTATTGGAGAAAGCTAAAGAAATGACTTGGGAAAATTATGATCTTAGGGTTAAAGCTGTCTTTGAGGAAATCCTCTCTTCAATTCCGCTCAAATCGACCTCTGACTCCGATGCCATTAATGTTATTTAAGATTATCTATTCATTAAATTATTATAAACAGGGCAGTTTTGTAATGCTGAGCGGAGTCGAAGCATAAATCACAATGCTCCGCTCTGGTAACATTCCTTATATTGTTGATAAATCATGAGTTTTAAATTTATTTCATACCGATTTATTTGAAATATATTAACCCCGGGAGGGATATTTCAAGATCACCCAATAAAAAAATCGATAAATAATATAGCAAATTTATGAGAATAGGGTTTGTAGTCAATCACCCCACACAGTTTGAGGTTCCTTTCTATCAATATGTTGCTAAAAATTTTCCTCATGATGAATTTGAGATTTTCTATTTAAAAGAGCAAGAAAATCAACATTATGATAACGAGTTGCGACAGTCTGTTAAATGGGGATTCGATTTATTTGAGGGCTATCCATTTTTATTCTTACCTCAAGAAGGTAAACTTTCAGTTTTTAGAGAAAAACTAAAAGAAAAAACTTATAATTTAATCATCATCAATGGGTATAAAAACCAATATGCTGGTTTTGCAGCTATTTGTAAGGGATTAAAAATCAAGGTAGCCCTCAAGCTTGATAGCGTTCTATTTAATCAACCATTTTATAAAATTTGGTTACGTAAAATCTTCCTAAAAAAAGAATATAAAAAATTCGACCATTTTTTAGTTACCGGAAAAGTTTCTAAGGATTACTGTTTAGAAATGGGTATCCCAGAAAATCAAATCAACCTGTTTTCTTATTGTGTAGATAACTCCTATTTTAACCTATCAGGTAAAGAAGATTCTGATTATTTTAAAAAAATCAAACAAAAATACCAGCCAAATCATGAAATAGCTATTTTATCTGTCGCCAAATTTGTGGGCAGGGAAAGCCCATGGGATATTTTAAGAGCTTTCGTTAAATTAGGTCGCAAAGATTTGGTTTTGATTTTAATTGGCGATGGTAATGAACGAGGAGCTTTAGAAAAGTTTGCACAAAAAAAAGCCCATCTTAAAATATTTTTCCCAGGTTATATCCCCTATCAGCATTTACCAGAGTTTTATAAATTGAGCTCCATTTTTATCCACGCTGCAAAAGATGAACCTTGGGGGGTTTCTGTTCAAGAGGCCATTGCAGGCGATTGTTTTGTAATCTGTTCTGATAAGGTAGGTGCTGCACAAGATTTGCTTGTTGAAGGCGAGAATGGATTTACCTATCAATATGGAAATTCAGAAGAATTAGCTGATGATATCGCAACGGCATTAAATATCCCCAAAGAAAAGATTAAGAATGCAAATGAAAAGATTTTAAATAAATGGAATTATCATACTATGTGGCAAGAAATAATTTCAGCAAGTAAATAATTTTTAATGATTAATACTGTCGCTCTTTTTTCTGATAAAACCATTCTACCAGGCACTCACGCTACACTTGTTTCTTTGCTTACCCATCATATAAATAAAGAAAAACTGCACATTATTTTGTTTGCTGATAAATTGAGTAAAAAACATCAATCTAAATTAGAAGATACGTTTTTAAATTTTAAGAAAGCAAATCAATCTTTTGAAATTAGAAATGCGCCCAACACCTCTATAAAAGGTGCAAATTCTCTACAAGGAAATACCACTACTTATGGTAGGCTTTTTTTAGCTGATTTATTGCCTGATATTGATCAATTGTTGTATTTAGATACAGATTTGATTGTTCAGCTAGATGTAACAACCATCTTTAAAAAAATCAATGATGATTTTATACTTTATGTAGATGGTTGCAACCTTAAAAATTATTCGATTGATAGGGTTTTATTCCAAAAAGCCGGATTAAATATGAATAGCAAATGTTTTAATGCAGGTGTTTTGGGAATGAATTTAAAAAAATGGAGAGAAAATAATGGCTTACAAATGTGCTTAGATACTATAGAAAAATTCCCAAATAGTTTCATATCTGCCGATCAAGCGGTATTAAATGTTGTATTTGATAATCAATTTTGTGCTTTAGGCCCATCAATTAATAGCTCAATGTATTGGAACAATAAATACGATGTAGCTATAAATGATGAGAAGATATTTCATTTTGTTGGCGGGCCAAAACCTTGGGACTTTTTAGCCAATAAAATCCATTACAATTATAAACTTTGGAAAAAATATTATGATTTAAGTTCCATAGCTAATGAAAATCATTTAAAATATACTTCATTAAAAAGAATAATAAAATTAATACCTACTTACCTCAAGACTTTAACTAAATAGCATGCTAAATAACATCAAAGCTAAATTGTGGGTAGCGCTAACTTCTCCAAGAATAGGGAATTTAATTATAACTTATTTTATAAAAAATGGCTTCATAAATACTTCGGCCGGCTTTGTCAAAGTAGGAAGTAAAGCTTCTAAGCCTATTTCTTTAATATTTTGGGGATTATATGAACGTGAAGATATTTATTTTATTAAAAATCATCTCCCAAAAAACATTCCTGTTATAGAACTTGGGGCAAGTTTGGGGGTCACTACTACTCAAATTTGTAAAAAGGTTGGGACAAAAACAAAAGTTGTTTCGGTTGAAGCAAATCCTAATTTATTTTCTAGTCTTTTAGAAACGAAAGAAAAAAATAAGCTTTATAATTTAGAAATAATTTCAGCAGCGATTGATTATTCTGGTAATAGTGAAATCAGTTTTTCTGTAAATGAATCTACGCTTTCCAGTTCTAAAAGTGCATCGGATTTAAACACAACAGTTTCAACAATTCAACTTTCAAAAATTATTAAGGATAATCATTTTTCTGAATATTCATTAGTTTGCGATATTGAAGGTGCTGAAATAGAACTGTTGTTGTGTGAAAAAAATAAAGATGTGGTTTCTGCCTGCAAAACAATAATTATAGAATTGCACACTACTCATTTTGAGGATAAAACCTATCAAATCAAAGAACTTTCAAATATGTTTAAACAAAAATTTTCTATGGAAATTGTAGCTCAAAAGGGTACAACGTTTGTTTTTAATAAGGTTTGAAAATCCTACAAATTACCGCCTCCTATAAACCAGCTTTCGTTTACGGTGGCCCGGTAATGTCAGTGGCTAAACTATGCGAGGAAATCATGCTTAAAGCTGAAAGCAAAAAGCAAAAAGCTCAAAACGACAAATTTACCGCTCAACAAACTCATCCTCAACCTAGCGTAGCAAAATCTCAGCTTTCTAAACCTCAAATAACAGTTTACACCACTTTAGCCAACGGCAAAGAGGAACTTCCTTATAAAAATGGCGATATAAAAATAGTGGATGGTGTGGAAGTCCATTATTTCAAAAGGGCTACCAAAGACCATGGCCATTTTTCTCCAGCTTTATTGTGGAAGCTATGGAAAACTGTAAAACAATTTGATATTATCCACATACATGCTTGGTGGAATTTAGTGACCATGCCAGCTTGTTTCGTTGTTTTATTTAGAGGATGTAAAGTTATTATAACGCCTAGGGGCACATTAAGCACTTATTCATTTCAAAATAATAACAACAAACTCAAATTTCTTTTCCACAAATGGGTAGGGAAATCTCTGTTGAACAAAACCTATTTCCATTGCACCAGTAGAAAAGAAGTAACAGATACAGAGGTATTGTTAAACCCAAAGGCTATTTTCAATATCCCCAATTTTGTGGAGTTGCCTTGGGAGCATAAGTTTTCTAAAGATAAAGACAATGATTGCCTTCATTTGATTTTCCTCTCCCGTATTGAAAGAAAAAAAGGTTTAGAATTACTTTTTGAGGCTTTGGCCACGCATAACTTTAACTGGAAACTATCTGTTGTTGGGAATGGGGAACTTTCATATGCAGAAAGCTTAAGGCAAAAGGCAAAAAGCTTAAAGATTGATGATAAAATAAATTGGATGGGTGCTGTTTATGGCAATGAAAAGTTTGGTTTGATGGCCCAACATGATTATTTGATCCTTCCGTCATACGATGAGAATTTTGCGAACGTGGTGATAGAGAGTCTTTTTGTTGGTACTCCCGTGTTGATTACTAAGAATGTGGGCTTAAGTGATTATGTTGCTTTAAATCATTTGGGTTTGGTTTGCGAACGCTCTTTTGATGGTATGATAGAAATATTAGAAAATGCTAATGAAGCAAAAAAGGCAAGAAATTTTAATCCTGAAAAACTAACAAATACGATCAAACAAGATTTCGCTGAGGATAAGTTGAGGGAGAGATATTTGGAAATGTATCATGAAGTGTTGGATAAGAAATTTGTGTAACAAGGAATTTCCCTCCCAGATACGTCATATCTACGAGGGCAGGAGGAGATATCTTTTGAATAGGATAAATAAATTTTATCTATGGCTTCATTTAGGATCATTGTTTATAACAAACAGACCTCTCTCCGCCTTCCGGCAGATCGAGGTAAAGGTAAAATCGTAGATTTGTTCCATGAATAAAATCCCGATCAGTGTTATTATACTAACCTTTAACGAGGAAAAAAATATTACCGCTTGTTTGGATAGTATCGGCCATCACTTTGAAAAGGTTTTTATGGTTGATTCTGGCTCTAATGATGATACTTTAAATATCGTAAAAAATTATCCTGTTGAAGTGATCCAACATCCGTTTGAAAATTACAGTAAACAACGTAATTGGGCCTTTAAAAATTTACCCATCCAAACCGAATGGATTTTGAATATGGATGCCGATCATCGGCTTACGCCCGAGATAATTACCGAACTTGCCTTCCAATTTAAACAAGGCATCAGCCAATCCATAAATGGTATGCTTGCAAGCAGAAAAACCCTGTTTATGGGGAAATGGATAAAATATGGAGGGCATTATCCTACCTATCATGCCGTTATTTTTAGAAATGGAAAAGGTTTTTGTGAGGATAAATTGTACGATCAACATTTTAAAGTGGATGGCGAGGTATTAAAACTCAACGGAGACATCATAGATTTGATAACCGAATCCTTGAGTACCTTTACTTTGAGACACGATAAATGGTCTGGCTTAGAGGCATTAGAGCAGTTTGAAAAGCAAAAAATAAACGATGCTACCATAAAAGGTTCATTAACAAGTAAAAATCCTATCGCCAAACGTAGATACATCAAAAACATCTATGAGCGCTTTCCGCTCTTTGTTAGGCCAGCTTTGTATTTCTTCATTCGATATTTTTTACGCTTAGGGTTTTTGGATGGGAGAAGAGGATTGATATTTCATTTTTTACAATGCTTTTGGTTTCGATTTTTAATTGATGCCAAGATTTACGAATTAAGAAAAACCAGAAATGAAAATAAATAAAGTACAAATTAGGTTCTTCTTGATATTGGTTTTAGGTTATTTCTTTTTTAGTTACTTCTTTAGATTTTGGATAGGTTTATGCGCACAAGGGGGTTTATATTGGCAATTTGCCAATGAACATCTTGACTTTATAAGGGCTTATCGACATTTTTTAATCGGTGGTTCTACGGTAATTTGTGATATTTTTGGTTTGAGATATTTAACCAATGATACCTCTTTAAGAATTATTGGGCATGGGGGCATCAAAATAGTTTATAGCTGTTTAGGTTATGGGATTATCAGCATTTTAATGGCTTTATCTTTAGCCGTACCCAATCAAAAAGTAAAAGATCGTGTGCTGTTCTTGGTTTTTAGCATCATCGGTTTTACGCTACTAAATATTTTAAGGCTCTTCGTAGTATCCTATTATGCCCATTATGCCAGAAAAATGCAGATAGACCATCATACTTTATTCAATGTGTTTTGCTATCTGTTGATTTTAATTGGGATATATTGGTGGATTAAAAAAAGTGCAAAAATGAATGAATTGTCTTAAATTCCAAATTTTTATAATGATATTCAAATATTTGATTCATCATTCTGATCATGAGAACAATAACAATAGAATTGCCAAACACAATTGATCTTTCACAAAAAGAAGTTACCACTGCCTTAGCGGCACAATTATATGATTTAGGCAAACTCTCATTAGGCCAGGCAGCTGATTTAGCAGGTTATCCCAAAAGCACTTTTACCGAGTTATTATCTCAATATAAAGTTTCTATTTTCAATTATCCCACAGATGATTTAAAGAATGATCTAGAAAATGCAAGAGGTTATTATCGCGGACAATAGCTGCATCATTATTCTAAATAAAATCCAAAGGCTAGATTTACTTCAAATATTATTTGGAAAAATATACATTTCGCAAGAAATCTATGAAGAATTAAATTTGAAGCTACCCGATTGGATTTCTATAAAAAATCTAAACAAGTCCAATTATATCCATATATTAAATTCTACAGTTGATTTAGGAGAAAGGCTTTCTCAAAATGAATGTCATTCCGAATTTATTTCGGAATCTTATCAAAATAAGTTCTCATTTAGCATGCAGCCTTGCAAATGGGATGCTGAAATAAATTCAGCATGACAAAGTTTTTTTTCTTTGACAAAGTCTCTTTAGAAAATAAAAAATTATTATTCATCGGAGTTTGGTAATTAAAATGGTTTTTTTGGAGATTTTGTAGAGCGTTAACGATTGGAGCGGCATCCTTTTTTTCTTTTTCGGAAAAAAGATATAGCGGAAAGCGTGTTTAAACGCCCAAAAACAAGATTTATAAAATATAATTGTCAAGAAATCTTAGATGATTTAAAAGCCAGAAAATTGGCCTATAGTTTAAATTAAAACTAAACAGGAACTTCGCTACGCTTCACTCGGTCCCTGATGTTTTAATGATAGATTGAAAATGAATAAAAAAGTCTATTTTAGAATCGTACTAAAAATGGGGAGTCTACAAATCTATTCATTTTATTTATCGCTTAGAAATCCCTTATTCTAATGTATGGAGAAACCTAAAGTCCAACTAAAGAAGAAATTCGATACCAAAGATTTTGATCATGGAGCTTCTGTTTTAAAACAATTACTATGGTATTTTACGAGTTGCTTGTTTTTTAGGTCGGGATTAGTTCCGTTTTCTGTTGTTTTGGTGTGGTTATTAAAATTGTTCGGCGCTAAAATAGGGAAAGACGTGAGGGTAAAGCCTTATATACATATTAAATTCCCTTGGAAACTACAACTTGGCGATCATTCTTGGCTTGCCGAATGTTATATAGAAAACTTAGCCCCTGTAATTATTGGCAGAAACTGCTGTGTTTCTCAAAACGCAACCTTAATGACAGGCAATCACGATTATAAGTCGCCTTATTTTGATTTGATCACCAAACCAATCATTTTAGAAGATGGTGTTTGGATTGGTGCAAATGCCATTGTTTGCCCCGGGGTTACGGCAAAATCCCACGCTGTTTTGGGAGTAGGCTCTGTATCAACCAAAAATTTAGAAGCTTACGGTATTTATCAAGGAAACCCTGCCGTGAAAATTAGAGAGAGAGGATTGATTTAATTTTTCAAATCAGCTCATACTTCCATTAGAATAGCAAATTTAGATCTTGTTTACTTAAACTTATCTACCCTCCAATTAAAGATAGTCAAATCAAACCAAGCGAGAAGTATCCTATCTTCTACATAACAAATTTATTCCAACCCGTCGATACTTACCGCAACTTTACCTGTGGCTACCACCATGGCAACAATGGCATTTGGAGTTAATATCACTTTATTTGGGGCAATGCCGGTTAATGTTCCGTTTACCTTCACTCCTTTTATTGGTTGGTAATTATTCAAATATCCCGACATGGTTTTTTGTCCCTCAGCCAGTTGGTCTGCAATAGAAAAACGACAAGCATCGCTCATTTTTTTAAGGATCAAACCGTGTGCCAACCAATTCCCTATTTTTAATAGTTTATTTTTAGAGTCGAGCACAAAATCTACTTGATCCAAATAAATTTCTTTTGTTTGTGCATTATAAGCCGGCACTCCTGTTAAATAAAAATCTCCATTAACAGATCCACTAAGATTTAAGGCTACGATCATCCTTCCATCCTTTCCCCAAAGATCCACTTTATTTACAGTTACCGATTTACTACCAGACGTAAATTTTTGACCTGCAAAATTTTTGGTAACCACCTCAGAAGCATAACTATAAGGCGCAAAAGCGGCCACGTTAGCCTTAAATTCATCCGGCATTTTATCAACCGATTTCAATATTATCGCATTTCTATCAAAAGTGATAGAAGGCTTACGCCCTATGGCTGTTTCTAAATAAGTTTTTAAGCCCATGTTTACCGTAATTTTTTGGTTTGCAACCGTTGCTTTGGTTGCATAAATCTCTACCGGTTGCATGGTAAACCATGTATCGTACTCTTCATTAACTTTTGTTGGTTCGCTAAAACTTTGCAAAGCATCCAAAACATAAGGTTTGATATCTAAAGATTGTGCAATGGCATCATCTACCAATTTTGATAATGTACCTTTGAATATTGAAATAGCAGGATTGATCAAATAAGTTATCGGAACGGTTTTACCAGCAACTACGATACTTGGCGCATCTTTCCATGTAATATTTTGGATATTGGTATTGGTAAGGATCTTCCAATCTTTTAAACCAACCGTAGAACTTAACCTAATAACTCCGTTTAGATAAAAGTCTTTGGTATCTGTTAAATCTAAACCAAAAGATTGAACGCCATATTTCACTTTACCTGTAATTTTTAGCGGCAAATCCATCACAATTTTTCCATCTTTTTCTATGATAGCTATGTTGGATTGCTTGTAAACTTTCATCATCAAGTTATCGTCATCCAAAGAATTGTCCTCGTAAATTAACCCGTTAAGGTATTTATTGGTTTGCGTTTGCAAATCTTTAACGGCTACCTCTACCGGCATATTGATGAACGAAAGTTGCTTTTCATAAACCACTTCGGTTGAAGAATAATCTGGTAAAGGCTTTAATGCCATTACCTGCTTTGTACTGCTACAAGATGAAAATAGGGTTGCGATCGTAGCAACCAAAACTATATTTAATAAGATTTTTTTCATTTGAAATTTAAAAGCACAAAGATAATTGAGTTATCCGATATTTTAATGGCTGATTGTCAAAAGATAATAGGTTAATTTCTAATCCTTTTTTGATAGCGAATTGCTGATTTTATATGTCGATTGAATCGACATGAAAAAGTAACGTGTCGAAAATATCGATAAAAATCGACACGTTTTAAACTCATGTCGATTGAATCGACATGAGTATTTGATATTATTTGGTAAGGATCTCCATTAAACCCGTGTTAATATAATAGGTTTCTTTACCAATTTTAACAGCTTCTAACAGACCAGCTTTTTCTAATTTTCTCAAATAATCCGATGCCGTTTGCCTTTTAGCGATATGATATTCTTCTAAAATTTTTATTTTGATATAAGGATAGCTGAATAACAAATCACAGAGTTCTCTTGAATAGGAAGCTTTTAGTGCTTTTTTGATTTTTTCTTCAGATGCTGCTTTTAGTTGTAAAATAGCATTTATTTTTTTAAGTGTAAGAGAAGCGGTTTCACCAACTCCTTTCACTATAAAAAGCACCCACTCTGCCCAATTCCCTTTTTCGGTAACCTCTCTCAATAAGCGATAATAATCAGATTTATTTTTGATGATGTAGTAACTTAAATATAATACAGGCAAACCAATCATTTTTTGGTTGATCAGGTATAGAACATTCAAAATTCTTCCGGTCCTACCGTTCCCATCAGAGAATGGATGGATAGCCTCGAACTGATAGTGTACCAAGGCCATCTTTATCAAAATATCCAAATCAGAAAATTCATCATCGTTCATAAATTGTTCTAACTCTTTCAATTTTTCACGAATTATCTGTTCGCTTTCTGGTGGCGTATAAACAATTAGGTTGTTAGTTGGGTTTGCCAATTTTGTGCCTGGTGTATTTCTGATGTTTTCATCAGTAGCCCTTAAGCGTTGCATTACCCCAACCAATAAATTGGTTGTGATCAATCCGTTTTTCTGCATCTCCTCTAATCCCCAATACATCGCTTCGCGATACTGGATTACTTCCTTTGCAGCAGCATTTTTTATGTTTTCGGATATTCTTAAGGTTTCTTGGTAAAGCTCGTCTTGTGTGGTTACGATATTTTCTATCGCACTAGATTCTTTACTCTCTTGCAATACAAGGGTATTCAATAATAGATTGGGATTTGGTAAAGTTTGGCAATAACCTTTTAACTCTGCCAATATTTTGTTGGCTTCAATGCTTGCCTTTAATATCTCTATGGTTTCTAAATTTACTTTTGGAGGTAAATTAGGCAAAGCATTGTAAGGTTTATTCTTATCAAAATTTCTCATTTTTCTCTAATCTTATATGTCGATTAAATCGACATGAAAAAATAACGTGTCGAAAATAATGATAAAAATCGACATGAAAAAATAACGTGTCGAAAATAATGATAAAAATCGACATGATAAAAAACGTTTAAGAACGGTTTGATAGGTGCAATAGGGATTGTTGCGGCATCTCCACCGAAAGTTGGACAGGCCTTTTCTGTTTTTTCATCAGAAAAAGATGGAAGAGAAAGCCCGAACCCGATTTTTCATCGGGGGATTGGATTGCCCAAATTTTAAAAAACCACTTTTTCCAGCATTTTTATGTAGCCTTCAATGCCTTCCTCAATCTCTTTTAAGTAAACAAATTCATCGGCGGTATGTGATCTCGCCGAATCTCCGGGGCCACATTTTAAAGATGGAATATCTAATAGCGACTGATCGGAAGTGGTTGGCGAACCATAGGTTTTTTTGCCCAAGGCAATGCCTGCTTGCACAATTGGGTGTGCTGACGGGATGGATGAGGGTTTTAACCGGATAGAACGGGGAACCACTTCGCAACTCACAAAAGACCGGATGATCTTGAGCACATCTTCATTACTGTAAGCATCCGTTACCCTAACATCTACCGTAAAAGTGCATTGATCTGGTACCACATTATGCAAGCTACCTGCGTTAATGATGGTTACCGTCATCTTTATTGGTCCCAAAGTATCAGAAGCTTTGGTAAATTGATAGTTTTGAAACCACTCTAAATCTTTTAACGCTTTGTAGATCGCATTTTCCCCCTCTTCCCTTGCGGCATGGCCAGATTTTCCTTTTGCATAACAATCCAACACCAACAAACCTTTTTCGGCAATGGCCAGGTCCATTAAAGTGGGTTCGCCAATAATTGCAAAATCTAGTTTCCCCAAATCGGGGATGATGGATTCCAAGCCTCCTTTACCAGAGTTTTCTTCCTCAGCAGTGGTGGCAATGGCAATGTTATATTTTAAGTTTTTTTTATCGTAGAAATACAAAAATGTTGAAATTAGAGAAACCAAACAGCCCCCAGCATCATTACTTCCCAAGCCAAATAACTTCCCATCTTCTACATCCGGAGAAAAGGGATCGCGAGAATAACTTTTGTTGGGTTTAACGGTATCGTGATGGGAGTTTAAAAGAACAGTTGGTTTTTTAGCATCAAAATGCTTGTTGTAAGCCCAAATATTAAAACCTTTGGTATCAAAATCAACTCCGCTTTTAGTAAAGAAATCAGATAAAATGGCAAACGTATCTTGCTCTTCCTTACTAAAAGAAGGCGTGGCAATCAGTTTTTTTAAAAGCGAAACTGCGTTTTTATATAGTTTTTCAATCTCTTGCATCTTTATTCTTTAATCTTGGTTCTTGTGCCTAAATACTCAAATCCACTTACTCCTTTGTGTATAGTTCCCCTGCAATTTTAGCGGATGTTTTAATACCTTTGATCATGGCAGAACTAAAACCATTGTGCTCCATTTCGTTCAACCCTGCAATGGTGCATCCTTTTGGCGAGGTTACCTTGTCTATTTCCTTTTCAGGGTGAGATGCCAGTTGCAATAACAGATCAGCAGCCCCTTTTGCAGTTTGTGCCGCCATCATTAAGGCATCCTTTGCATGAAAGCCCACTTCCACGCCGCCTTGCGAAGCCGCCCTGATAGAGCGTAAGAAGAAAGCGATTCCGCAGGCACACAGCGCAGTTGCCGAGGTCATTAGTTCCTCGTTAATCTGGATGGTCATCCCAACGGTATCAAAAATCTCTTTTACTATTTTTAAGCTCTCTGCCGATGCGTTATCGGTAGCAAAACAAGTCATTGATTGTTGGATTGCAATGGAAGTGTTTGGCATTACCCTCACCACCTGCAAATTATCATACAGTTTTTCCTTAATGTTTTTACAAGTAACACCAGAAACTACCGAAGTGAATATCTGCTTATCAGGGTTAATGGAAGATCTTATTTCATCTAAAACTTTGTTAACCTGTTGCGGTAAAACCGCCAAAACAATAATATCAGCATCTTTTACCGCTGCTGCATTATTATCAGAAGTTTTAAAACCCTGTTTGGCAAAGTCGGTTAATCCTGCTAAAGTTCTCCTGGTTAACGTGATTTCCCTGGCAGCGCAAAGTTGGCTTTTTACCAATCCATTTGCCAATGATAAACCTATGTTTCCGCTTCCTATGATGGTTATTTTCATTTCTTAAAGTTTGTATGATGGTTTGTTAGGTGGTTAAACCTATCAAATTTTAAAATCATTAATATTTGGGCGTTCGGGCAGGCTATCCGTTCATACTGCACAGGCCTTAGCCACAAGGCCGGTATCCACTACTATCCTTAACGCAAACTCATCTTCCTTTTGCCAATAAAGTTTATATGCCCTTACTTAAATTACCAGCCTCGTTCCAAAAACATTTGCTCTTTCTAACTCACTCAAATCCTCGGCTTTGCCGATATAAACTTGCTTTACCCCTTTATTTATCGCTTCAAAAGCATTGTGCAATTTAGGCAACATTCCGTCAGCAACAATTCCTTTGGCTTTTAAATCTTCGTATTTAATCGGGTTAATTTCTCTAATCACAGAATTTTCATCGTCCACATCCATCAAAACCCCTTTTTTCTCGAAACAATAAACCAAAGAAGTTTCATAATGCTGCGCCATCCCAACCGCCAAAGCCGATGCGATCGTATCTGCATTGGTGTTTAAAAGCTGACTTTCTCCATCGTGTGTGATCGCCGAAAAAACCGGAACAAAACCGTTATCGATCAGTTTAACTAAATTATCCGTTTCGATAGAATTTCCGTCCAAATCACCAACATAACCAAAATCAATTTCTCGAAAAGCATGATCAGTTTTAGATTTTATTTTTTGGATGGGGCGTTTTTTGGCTTTTATCAGGTTACCATCTGCACCGCATAAACCCAAGGCGTTGCAACCAAACATTTGTAATTGCGCCACTAGGTTTTTACTGATCGATCCTGCATAAACCATCGTAACAATGCGTAATGTTTCAATATCGGTAATCCTGCGTCCATCTATCATTTTGGCTTCTATGTGCATCTCAGCGGCCAATTTAGTCGCCATTTTACCACCGCCATGAACCAAGATTTTGTTTCCCTTTAAATCGGCGAAAGCCTTTAAAAACTCATGCAGTTTCTCTGAATTATCAATTACGTTACCTCCAATTTTTATAACTGTGAGTTTTTTCATTTATAAAATTTATGTGCCATTCCCAATTCATTTCGGAATCTCATATGCAAGGTTTAATATTCATTATGATAAGATGCTGAAATAAATTCAGCATGACAAAAGTATGTTTTTTAGTACCGCTTGTGCTGCCCAAACCCTATTATTAGCCTGATTTAAAACCAATGAATTTGGCCCATCCAAAATTTCATGGGAAAGTTCTAAACCTCTTCTTACGGGCAAGCAATGCATTACACCGGCATTATTGGTAAGCTTCAGTTTTTCGTTGGTCATCATCCAACCTTCGCCATCTGTCAAAATCTTCCCATAATCGTTATAAGACGACCAATTTTTAACATAAACAAAATCGGCGTTAGCCAAAGCTTCGTCTTGCTTATTTGTAAACTTTGCTTTTCCTGCAAACTCGGGAGATAAATCATAACCTTTGGGATGGGTAATCACAAAATCATAGTCGGTTTTGTTCATCCACTCTGCAAAGGAATTGGCCACGGCTTGCGGCAATGGTTTTACATGGGGCGCCCAGGTTAAAACCACTTTGGGTTTTGCTGTTTTCTTTAATTCTTCTATCGTGATTAAATCTGCCAAACTTTGTAACGGATGGCGTGTAGCCGATTCTAAACTCACCACCGGCACACCGCAGAATTTTACAAATTTGTTGAATATCGTTTCGGCATAATCATCTTCCCTATCAACCAAACTTGGGAAAGATCTAAAACCAATGATATCACAATACTCGCCCATTACGCCGGCTGCTTCACGAATGTGTTCTACGGTAGTGCCGTTCATCACCACGCCATCCTGTGTTTCTAAAGCCCAGCCTTCTTTATCCAAGTTCATCACCATTACCTGCATCCCTAAATTTAAGGCAGCTTTTTGAGTGCTTAAACGAGTTCGTAAACTCGGGTTCAAAAAAATTAAACCTAAGGTTTTATGCTTGCCTAATTGTTCATCCAAGTAAGGTTTTTTCTTTAGTGAAATTGCTGATGAAACCAGTTGGTGGATGTCAGTAACGTCATGAACGGAGGCGAATAGATTCATTTTTATGGAGGTTAAAGGTAAAAGGTTAGTTTTAATCATAATAGCTTGAAAAACTATTTAAGTTATAAGAGAAGTCTTCTGAGGGATAATCAATTATAATATTTGATGTCTTAACCAATTTTCTAGAAAATTGTCTAATTGCAGTTTTAGGAGTTTCATCGTTAGTAACCGCTGGATTTATGTAAAACAAATCAGAATGACTAGGATTTTTAGGAGTGTTAGTATAGATATTAGTTTTATCTTCTATAATATTATTTCCTTCGTCTAGAGGAGTAAATAATATTACTGCTTCAAATTCTTCTCTTTCTTTTTTATGTTCTTCTTTTGTTTTTTGGAAATCTTCTTTTTTAAATATTACAAAGCCGACATAATTTTTATTTTGAATGTTACATGCAATTTTTTTACATTGTTGCTCGTTGCAAAATAAGTGACGTTGTAAAGAAACTCCTAAATCACGAGTATCTAAGAATATTCCTCCTTCAATGACTTTGGTAATTTCAATTTTTTTGTTTTTAAAATCTGAATCAAAGATAAATCTTACTAGTATTTCACTATCAGCAATATTTTCTGGTATGTGTAAAATAGAAGCATCCAATTCTAAACAAGATTTAGCTTACTTAAAAAGTTTTCAATTTCTGAACTGATTTGTTTTGCGTTGATAGTATTTCCTTGATTGTCAATAGTTTTTAAGCTTTCGCAAAATACATCTGTCTTAGAATTTATTTCACTAAAATAACCAATGCTATCTTTTCCAATTTCTAGAGAGAATATGTTTTTGTTATCGTATTCAAAATCCAATAATAAAGTCCCATATTTCGAAGTGTATATATTTTCAACATCTATTTCCTCTAAAATAAACTCTGGAAACTCTGTTAAAAGACTATATGAATTATTATAAACTTCGGAACTAATTTCATTTAGATTTAGTAATTGAAAAAACTTTTTTTCAACTTTGTTGAAATTACCGATACTGATAAAATCAGCAAAATAATTGTTTAAAGGCTCAAGGTGTACTTCCTCAATTGTATCGCTTTTATTTGAGATAATATTTGCTAAGTAGCTGTTTTTCCTATAATCTGTTGATAAAGACATTAGCATAGAAGTTGCCATAATAGTTTCTAACATAAAAAATTACTTTAATTTTATTAGGTCTTTGACTTCATTAGTGAAAATATCGCTTAAAATATCTTTGTTTGCTTTATGTGCTCTGTTAAAATATTCTTCAAAATCTTTTGAATTTTCTTTTGAAAGAATGGCAATTTCCCTAAGCTTCAACGCATAAGTATGATTAACAATAATTCTTTTTAACTCGTTATTAAAAATTATTTCTGTCTTTTCCTCAAGAAAATTGAATTCATCAACGCTTTCAGATTGAGAAACCGAAATTAGAGTTCCATTATAAGAACTTAAAAATTTTTTATTTATTAAGTCTGAACTTTCATTAAAAACTGAATTAACATCAATTTTGTTAGTTGATTTCCAAACAAATTCATCAACATAAGTCAAGCCAATAGCCTCTATATACACATCAAAGGTTTTAGATAGTGCAATTATATCTGAGATAAATCTATTTCTATAATTAGTCCAGTTAGGGTATTTTTTATTTTCAAAAGTTATAACAGCTTTATTATTATTGGTGTTCTCAATTTTAAGAACATTTAAACTTTTTCCCACTTCATCAAATTCCTCAAAAAGAAACCCATTAACAGAATCAGGCGAAATATTTAATGAATTGTTCTGTATGTTTATAGTTTTTGCAGATGTTAATCCCTTTTTTTGATAACTAGTTAATTCATCATTTGTTATAAGTTTATCGTATATGAATTTTGGCTTAACAAAACTCTGTGCCAAAATGAAATTAGCAATTACTCTACTAATAGAATGATTTGAGGATATTGGAACAAGCATTTTTTAATTCAAAACTTTAAAAATGTAAAGATAATCTAAAACTAATAAAAATTCCATGAATTATACTTCATCATCACTTCATCAGTAGATTTTGTCAAGCCAAGCCGGCCTTCTTCTTGACCTTTTTTAATTCCATCAACCACGTGTTAAGGCAAAATATTTGCGCTTTCTAAAAGTGAATGATAGTCTTCTAAGCTTATTTGAACTGCGGTTTTATTGCCACTTTCATCGATTAAATATTTAACTATCATACACAAATATAATTAAATGCTTTTAAATTAGTTTGGAGAAACTCTCCAAAAACCTATCAGCATGAGCCATGGTTAAATTTAATGCTGGCAACAAACGAATTACATTTGGACTGGAAGTCCCAGTGAAAATATGCTCTTTAAAAAGAAGGTCCTTTCTTACATGAGCCATATCTTCTGGTAAATCTATACCAATCATTAAGCCCCTGCCTCTTACTTCTTTTACTTTATCAAATTTCTTCAATTCGGTAATTAGGTAATTACCAACTTTCTCAGCATTCTCCATCAAATTTCCTTCTTCCATCACTTCTAGAACAGCCAACGCTGCCGCACAGGCTAAATGATTCCCACCAAAAGTAGTCCCCAACATACCATGCCAAGGTTTTAGCTTAGGGCTGATACTGATTGCTCCAATAGGGAAACCATTGCCAATACCCTTCGCCATTGGGTAAATATCTGCTTCTACACCAGCAAAATCATGAGAATAGAATTTACCGCTTCTGCCGTAACCGCATTGGATGGAATCCGCAATGAAATATGCTCCATATTCATCACATAGAGAACGGATGGTTTGTAAAAACTCATCACTTGCCACTCTAATCCCGCCAACACCTTGTATTCCTTCAATAATTACAGCACAGATTTCTTCGCCTTCGTCTTCAA
The DNA here is from genome assembly GCF_016623585.1 of Pedobacter segetis. Classification (GTDB taxonomy): domain Bacteria; phylum Bacteroidota; class Bacteroidia; order Sphingobacteriales; family Sphingobacteriaceae; genus Pseudopedobacter; species Pseudopedobacter segetis. The sequence goes on along the minus strand of NZ_JAEHFY010000004.1, from coordinate 112,468 downwards.
AAGTTGCTTTTAAGGATGCAACATCGTTAAATGGAAGAAAAATTACGTTAGAATTTTCGTTTACCGGAGCAATAATCTTTGGATTATCTGTTACAGAAACGGCCAGCGAAGTACGCCCGTGGAAAGACTTACTGAAAGCGATAATTTTCCTTCTCCCATTGGCAAACGAAGCCAATTTTAGCGCATTTTCGTTTGCTTCAGCTCCAGAGTTGCAAAGAAATAGTTGATAATCCTCTTTTCCAGAAACTTTACCCAATTTTTCGGCCAATTCTACCTGCAATGGAATTTCTATCGAGTTAGAATAAAACCCTATTTTATGCAACTGATCTTCTAAACGTTTTACATAATGAGGATGCGTATGCCCGATAGAAATCACGGCATGGCCACCATATAGATCTAAATATTCTTGTCCCTTATCATCCCAAACCAAACTACCCTCGCCTTTAACGATGTTGATATTGTTGATTGGATATACGTCGAAAATCTTCATGTTTATTAGCGTAAAGCCGAAAGCAAAAGGCTTAAGGCTTTCTTATTGATTTTATTAAATTAATTAATTTTGATTTGATAATGTTGATTTTGCCATTTGATAAAGTGTAAACATCTTCATCTATAAATTCTAATTCTTTAATAAGTAATAATGCATATTCTACTTCCTGAGCAGAACCTAAAGCATTATCTAAAAAACTTGCAAAATCTTTATCTGTGTTTCTACCTGCTCCTTCTGCAATATTTAATGGAATAGAATAAGCTGCTCTTTTTATCCGGCTAGTTAAATCATATTTTTCTGAAGGTGGTATTTTAGGTAATATGGTTTTATAAACGAAAAGGACATTCTCGTGTGCTAATTGCCAAACTTCATATTTTTTAAAATCCCTCATGTTATTCCGTATCGTTGCTTTATGCTTTTTGCCTTGGGCTTTAAGCTTAAAAAAAAGAGGCTTTCAACCTCAAACCCGCCGTCTCCTCTAATCCAAACATCAAATTCATATTCTGTACTGCCTGTCCCGATGCTCCTTTTAATAAATTATCCGTTATGGACAAAATCAATAGTTTATTCCTGTGTTTCTCTAAATGGATCAGACATTTATTGGTGTTTACCACTTGTTTTAAATCGATATTTTGCTTGCTGATATGCGTAAACGGTGCATCCGCATAAAAATCTTGATAAATTTTCTCCACTTCTGCTAAACTTAAATCACAATCGGTATAAACGGATGCGATAATACCGCGGGGAAATGCACCACGATAGGGAATAAAGTTAATGCTATCCTCAAAATTTGGCTGTAGCTGTGTAATGCTTTCGCCGATTTCATTCAAGTGCTGATGTTCAAAAGCCTTATAGACAGATAGGTTATTGTTTCTCCAACTAAAATGTGTGGTTGCCCCGGGTTTTTGGCCTGCACCCGTAGATCCGGTTGTGGCAGAAATATGAACTTCTGATTTTAGCAAACCCGCTTTTGCCATTGGCAATAAACCCAACTGGATACAAGTTGCAAAACAACCCGGGTTAGCAATGTTTTGGGCAGATTTTATTTTCTCTCTATTTAATTCTGGCAAGCCATAGGTGAAGGTGGAAGGCTCAGGGCTTAAGACATAAGGCTGGCTTTCATGTGTTTTAGTTTGCTTTAAGCTTTCTGCTTTCAGCTTTTCATTTGATAAAGGCTTTTGGCTTTTGGCTTTCAATCTAAAATCCTGAGATAAATCGATAATTTTTATGTTATCATTAATTGGGTTGGCTTCCAGAAACTTCCGGGCATCGCCATGCCCAACACAAAGAAAAAGCACATCAATATCTTGTGAAAGCTGATCAGTAAATTTCAAATCGGTATCGCCCAATAAATCGGTATGCACATCAGAAATTAAATTCCCAGCATTGCTGTTGCTATGCACAAAAGCAATCGCCACATTTGGATGATTGATTAAAATCCTTAATAATTCGCCACCAGTATATCCTGCCCCTCCTATAATTCCAACTTTAATTTTTTTCATTTTTATTAGGGTTTAAGATGTAGGGTAAAAGGTGTAAGGTTTTAAAAGCCATACAGACCTTAAATCTTAGGCCTTCAACCTTACCCCTCCTTATTCACTTTATGCCAGATGGAAACCTGATTTCCAAAAATTTTAGAAAATCCTTTTACATCTTCTCCGGTATAACCTTCGTTCATTTCCCCGTAGCTACCAAATTTGCTATTCATCAGATCATTTTCAGACTCGATGCCAATTACCAAGAAACGATAAGGAAGCAATTGAATAAATACCTTACCGTTTACGGTTTTTTGCGTGTTGGTTAAAAACGCTTCAATATCTCTCATAATTGGATCGTGAAACTGGCCTTCATGCATCCAGTTTCCGTAAAACATGGATAATTGATCTTTCCAACTTAATTGCCATTTTGTTAGCGTGTGTTTCTCTAAAGCATGGTGCGCTTTGATGATGACCATCGGCGCTGCTGCTTCAAATCCAACTCTTCCTTTGATACCTATAATGGTGTCACCAACATGAATGTCTCTTCCGATACCAAATGGGGCCGCAATTTCTTGCAATGCTTGTATCGCTTTAGAAGGATGGTCGAATTTTTTACCGTTAACAGCAATTAATTCTCCTTTTACAAATTCTAACTCTACATCTTCTGGATTAGTTTTGGTTACTTGGCTTGGCCATGCTTCTTCTGGCAGCATCCCTTTAGATGATAAGGTTTCTTTACCACCAACAGAGGTCCCCCAAATACCTTTATTAATAGAATATTGTGCTTTTTCTGCGTTTATTTCTACTTTATGCTTGTGCAAATACTCAATTTCTGCATCACGGCTCAATTTTAGATCCCTTATGGGCGTAATGATACCTACTTTTGGGATCAAGATATTGAATATCATATCAAAACGCACTTGGTCGTTCCCTGCGCCGGTACTGCCGTGGGCAACAAAATCTGCATCAATTTCTTTAGCATAATTGGCAATCGCGGTTGCCTGCGTAACTCTTTCTGCGCTTACAGAAAGTGGATAAGTATTGTTTTTTAAGACATTCCCGAAAACCAGATATTTCAAATAATCATCATAATATCCTTTAACGGCATCAACGGCATGGTGTGAGCTTACGCCTAAACTATAAGCCCGCTCTTCTATATGCTTTAGTTCTTCATCAGAAAACCCACCTGTATTTACGATAACAGAATGAACTTCTAGATCCAAATCTTTGCTAAGATATATACAACAAAACGAGGTGTCTAAACCTCCACTAAATGCTAAAACAACTTTCTTTTTCATGTTTTAAGTATTGAGATTTGAGTATAGGGTAGTGAGACTCAATTCTCATTACCCTATGCTCACTACTTTTTTAATTTGTTAAACTTATGGCTACGATTTTTGTAAAGCTTTTTAATTTTTGCTCTATCCTTTCAAACAAAGATGCTTTGTGTGTGATGTTTTTTAAGCGTTCTTCTTCTTCAGCTCTTTTTTCTTCTGGATCATAAAGCATAGCGGTACACATACAGTTCTGCCTTCCTTTGCTCATCAAAATATCATAGTTTACACAGCTTTTGCAACCTTGCCAAAAATTTTCGTCTTGTGTAAGTTCTGAATAAGTTACCGGTTCATACCCTAAATCAGAATTTATTTTCATAACTGCTAAACCGGTAGTTAAACCAAATATTTTTGCCTCGGGATATTTTTTACGTGAAAGCTCAAATATTTTAGTTTTAATGGCCTTTGCCAAACCAGCTTTTCTATAAATTGGGTTTACGATCAAACCAGAATTAGCAACAAAGTCTCCATGGCTCCAGGTTTCTATATAACAGAAACCTGCCCAAGTGTCGTCTTTATGCAAAGCGATAACCGCCTTACCTTCTAACATTTTGTTTGCAATATATTCTGGCGAGCGCTTGGCAATACCCGTACCACGGGCTTTTGCAGAAACAGCCATTTCATCACATATAGTTTCTGCGTATCCTACGTGTTGTATGTTGGCAACTAAAATATTAAAATCGTTAATGTGCATTTATTTTGAGTGGAGATGACATCCACATTTTTAAATAAAATTTTTTTTTGGAAACCACGTATTAGTGGTTTAAAGGAATTTAATATTCGCAGTTTGATTAAAATCTGGGAATATATAACGGTCTTCGTCGTAATGAGATTGCACTAGGAGTAGGTAAACAAATAAACATAGCAAATGAAATTTCCTTTTGGGAAACTGTGCATTTGGCTTTATGTAGATGAGTTTGTTTCATTTTCTTTAACTATCAAGGCTTTAGACCTATTTTGTAAGGCAAAAGAGCAAAAAATTTTTATTAATTACAAGATAAAATTAAATTAACAACGATTTATTAAAATTGGCTTAACGATGCTTTTTGAACCAAATACCAGAATGGTATTGGTTTTTTTGGAGATTTTTTTGCGTTAGGGATTGAAACGGCAGCTTTTTTGGCTTTTTAAGGACAAAAAACTATAGTGGAAAGCCCGCCCGAACGCCCAATAACTAAACTTTTCTAAACCTGATGATCCTAAACCAGTGCATCACTTTCATGATTGGGTAAACTGGATCAATCTCGAACCACTTTTTGCCAAAATTTGGACTATTGGGGAATTTATGATGATTATTTTGGAACAACTCACCTAGCATCAAAAAATCAAAAGGAGTGGTATTTTTGGATTTATCTTGGTTATCGAAGTTTGAATAGCCGTACTTATGGCCGCACCAATTTACCACTGCACCATGTAATGGGCCCATCACAAAATGGAAAGGTAGAAAGAGCCACATCCACCATTGGGTGGCAAATGCCACGTAAAATGCGATGTATAAAAAAGAAAATACTATTCTTGATGTCAACGAAGTACCCAATTCATCAATAAATTTCCATTCTGGGTATTCGCCCCTAAACTGTGGCTCTGGTTGTTCTAGATCTTTTTCATAAATAACATATTGCCCTCTTGTGTTCCACATCATCTGAAAAACATCTTCAAAAAAGTGTGGTGAGTGTGGATCCTTCTCCGTATCTGAAAAAGCATGGTGCATACGGTGCATAATTGCGTAGGCCTTTGGTTTTAGATAAGACGCACCTTGGCCGATATATGTTAAAATATAAAAAAAACGATACCAAAAAGGATTGAGGTTAAACATTTTATGTGAAGCATACCTGTGCAAAAAAAATGTTTGGACAAATAAAGAGATAAACCAATGAGCAATGAAGAATATAATGATATACATGAATGTATTTTAGGAGGTTAGATTTACATTTATGCAAAAATAACGAAATAATAGGGGTTTAGATTTTATAAAAGACTTTTATGACCAAGCAATTACATCATTAGTTGATCAAGCCCAATGTTTCTTCAATAGAAATATCTCCGTGAGATTGATCTAGAACACAATCGCCATCTTTGATCAAAAGCAATTGGGGAGATTCATGATGTACCTGAAATAATTCTGCAATTTGACCCGAGATTTCACGATGAGCGATCAAATCTAAAAAATAAGGTGTTACGTTTTCTGGCAAATCGTCTAAATCCATATCTACCCTTTTCTTTGCCATCATACTGATTGAACAACGAGTGCTATGCTTAAAGATTAAACTATATCCGGCAGCTAATTTTATCTCTTGCAATTGCTTGCTATCTTCTAATTTAATCCAACTCATGGTTTTGTAAATGTATCTTTATCAACCTTTTGCAAAACTTTTGCAATAGGGAAATAGATAGATGTGTTGCTTTCTGTATTTGTTTTTTTAACCGATAGTTTTAAACCATTGCCTAGATCTTGGTAAGGCTCCCATTCAAAAATGGCAGGTTTTTTTTGGTTTTGTAGTAAGAACTTCCATTGTATAACCTCTCCCGTAGCATCGTTTACGTACAACCAATATTGATCGCCCGGGGTTAAACCCACTTTATCAAAATTGAGGTGTATAACATCGCATTTTTGACCATTTATTTCTTGAGTGTCTTCCAATTGCGTATTTACACCTTCATCTTGCAGTTTTAGCGGAGACATTAACCAATAGCTATCGTTAATATAAGCTGCGTAAGCTTTGGTGATCTGTTTGTTAGCGGTGCTATCGGGCAGTTGCTTCCCATCTTGATAGGCCTTACCAACTTTGGTTTTGGTATTAAACAACACTACCATCTTAGCGCCATCGGCAGAGGTAGATTCAAAACGATAATCTCCTGTATATCTATCCCAAATATGATGACGGCCCATACTTTCTTTACCGTCTCTTATTGGTGTAAAAGTAAATTCAAAATACCTGCTTTTTTCAAAAGTAGATTTACCGCCCACTGCTTTCCAAACGTTAGCGAAGACCGCTTCCTTATCAGGTTTGTTTTGGGCACATGCCGAAAAAACAACGGCAAATATAAATGCGTACAGCAAATTAATTTTTTTCATAAAAACTCTTTTTGGTTGCAACAGCGAAGAAGTAAATTTGTTTTATTTCCTTCCGCGGGCTTCTGGGTAGGAGTTATAAGCGGGACAAAGTTTAGAAGAGCATGATTGTAGGACGGCTCCGGTTATCATCAAAGCCAATACAAAGTAAATTATTTTTTTCATCTGTTGAGCATTAATTTTATTGTGTGAGTTCTTGTACGCCTAATTAACCTTAAAGTTTCAAACACAATCTGTTATAAAGGTAAATAAAAACAATTATAATGCTAAATTATTTAAAGTCTGATTTTAACGCTGCCATTTTTATAGCAGTAATGGCCGCTTCGGTACCTTTATTACCATGCTTACCGCCTGCTCTATCTAAGGCTTGCTGCTGGTTATCAGTAGTTAAAACACCAAAGATCACCGGCTTGGTGTGCTTTAAGCCCACATTTGCTATTCCGTTTGCAACTGCGTTACAAATAAAATCAAAATGACGGGTTTCTCCTTGTATTACGCACCCCAAACATATAACCGCATCTAACTCTTTGTTATCCATCAATTGGTCTGCCCCTGCAATCAGTTCAAAACTACCCGCTACCTCAATTGATATGATATCTCTCTCAGCTACCTGATATTGCAACAAAGCATCATATGCACCTTTATACAAAGCTCCCGTTACCTCGGCGTTCCATGAAGCAACAACGATCCCAAACCTAAAATTTTTACCATAAGGAACCGTGGTATGTGAAAAATCTGAAAGATTCTTTAAATGTGTAGCCATCTTATGAAAATAAAAAGGTTAGCCTTTAAACGCTAACCTTTCTCAATAAATATTTATATCCTTACAATTTTCCTTCTGCCCTTGCAATATACATATCAATATTTGTAGCGGTTGCACTTTCGGGATAATCGCTTTTAATTTTTGTGTAGGTATCTACCGCAGATTTAAAATCCTTCTGCTCCTCATAAACCAAACCCAATTTTTTCAGATAAATTGGTGCTGCGAATAGATTGTCTCCTTTAGAAACCGCTTTCTTATAAAACGTGATGGCATTATCATAGTTCTTAAGCTCAACGTAAGCATCTCCTGCAGCACCCAAAGCTTCTGGGGCTATAATTGGATCAGATCCGCTATATTTGGTTAAATTTTCTGCAGCTTTTTGGTACTCGCCTTTGTTCAAATAAGCAATGCCTAGGTAATAATAAGCTAAGTTCGCAGACTTTGTATTATCGTATTCATCAATAATTTTCTCGAAACCGGGAAAATTCCCATCACCTTTGATGGCTTTGTCCCAATCTTTTTGCTCCCAATACTGTTGCGCTTTAAACATTTGGTTTACGGCTTCGGTTTCCCTAGGTGCTAAATAAAATTTTTGGTAGGCAAAATATAATAGTACTAATCCGATGATGGTACAACCAATAACCAAAAGGCTTTTCTTATTTTCTTCGATAAAAAAGCTAGTTCTGCTCATAGAGTTAGAAAGCGGTGAAGGCTGATCGATTTGTGTTTTTGACATTTTAAGGTTCTATTAAAGATTGCAAAAATAGTGTTTTCGGCAAAAACAACAACCCATTTATATAAAATATTGTAATATAACCCCATAACTGCTTTTAAGGCGTATTATGATGAAGATTTATGTCTATTCCTTTTCTAAAACAGGCAACATTAATTTATTTTACAAATAAAGACAGCATGTTTTTATAATTTAGCTCTATGTTTCTTAAGAAGATTTCTCTGGTAAACTTTAAAAATTATGATGAAGCTGAGCTAACTTTTACAGCAGGTGCAAACGCTTTTGCGGGCGATAACGGTGCGGGCAAAACCAATCTTTTAGATGCAGTGCATTACCTATCTATGTGTAAAAGCTATTTTAACCCAATAGATAGCCAGCAGATAAAACAAGACCGAGATTTATTTATGCTGCAAGGCGTTTTTGAAAAAAACCAGAAAGAAGAAATGATTGCCTGCGGGGTTAAAAAAAACCAGAAAAAACAATTTAAGAGAAACAAGAAAGAATATACCCGTTTGGCAGAGCATATTGGGCTTTTCCCTTTGGTAATGATCTCCCCAAACGATATAAGCCTTATCTTAGAGGGCAGCGAGGAACGCAGGAAATTTATTGATACGGTAATTTCTTTAACAAACCCCAGGTATTTAGAAGATTTAATAGCTTATAATAAAACATTACAAAACCGCAATGCACTCTTAAAACAGATAGCCGATAGCGGCAGATATGACCCCGCCCTGCTTGAGGTTTTTGATGATCAGTTGATCAATTATGGAACAACTATTTTTGAACAGCGAAAAACCTTTATGGAAATCTTTACCCCTGTTTTTGATCGGCACTACCAATATTTATGTAGCGATGCAGAAACCGTGAAACTGATCTATGAATCGCCCTTATTTGATGATGATTTTTCTAAGATCTTAAAAAAAAATCTAGAAAAAGACAGAATTTTGCAGAGAACCTCACAAGGGATACATAAAGACGAGCTTGTTTTTCAGGTGCATGCAGAAATGCCCTTGAAAAAATTTGGTTCGCAAGGGCAGCAGAAATCTTTTTTGATCGCGTTAAAATTGGCAAAATATTCGTTCATTTATCAAAAGGTTGGCTTTAAGCCGATGCTTTTATTAGATGATATATTTGATAAATTGGATGATCTACGAATTACCAAGTTGATGAAGATGGTTTCTCATGAAGATTTTGGGCAAATATTTATTACCGATACCAATGCCAAAAGGATAAAGCGCATTTTTGAAGATATCGGTGTAAACCTAAATTTATTCCATATTGAAAAGAGTATTGTAACCCATGAGCAGAACTAACGATAAGACCTTAAAGGAGGCCATGGAGCAAATGCTCAGAGTTTATCGCTTAAAAGGTAAATTTGACGAGACTTTTGCGGTAAAATCTTGGGAAGAAGTTGTTGGCAAGGCGGTTGCGAACCGTACAAAAGAAATCTTTATTAGGGATAAAAAATTGTTTGTAAGGATAGAATCATCTGTTGTTAAGAACGAACTCAATATTATGCGGCAGCAAATCATCAGTAATTTAAACGAAAAAGCAGGTGCTGAGGTTGTGCGAGAGATTATATACCTGTGATAGATTTTGATTTTTCCTTGAAAGCGGTTTCTCTTTTAAATGAGAAGAGCTTTGGCAAAAACCAAAGCTCCCTCCATTCCAAAAATGTTATACTTAAAACTTATCAAAAGCGGTAAAATAGAAATTACCTTCAATTTCTGCGTTCTCATCAGAATCTGAACCGTGGACCGCATTCGCATCAATAGATTTTGCGTATTTCTGACGGATAGTTCCTTCGGCGGCATCTGCCGGATTGGTTGCACCAATTAAAGCCCTGAAATCTTCTACCGCATTGGTTTTCTCTAAAATAGCTGCAACGATAGGCCCAGAAGACATAAAGCTCACTAAATCGCCATAAAAACCACGCTCTTTGTGTACCGCATAAAACTCTCCCGCTTTCTCTGGAGATAACTTGGTGTATTTCATAGCCACAATTCTGAAACCACTTGCTATAATATCATTTAAAATTGCTCCGATGTGCCCGTTTGCCACTGCATCTGGTTTGATCATCGTAAATGTTCTGTTAGTTGCCATTGTTTAGTTTTTAAAAATTGGTGCAAAAGTAGGCTTTTAAAATCATAACAAAAAGTATTTAAGTATTTTCGGATAGTTTGTTTACCTTCGCATTTCATTAAAATTGATGATTGATCTAGAAACGCTTAAAGATAAATTAGCACAGCCCTGTAAAATCGTGATTACTACCCATCATAAACCTGATGGTGATGCAATGGGCTCTTCTTTAGGCCTGTACAATTATTTTATACAAAAAGGTCATTTTGTAAAAGTAGTTTCCCCAACAGATTATCCCTATTTTTTACAATGGTTGCCCAATAATCCAGAGGTTATCATTTATACAGAAAAACCAGAAGAAAGCAAAAAATTGATTGCAGATGCAGAATTGATCTTTTGCCTAGATTTTAATGCGCTTGCCAGGATAAATGAAATGGGTGAGGAAGTGAGGAGATCTTCTGCAATTAAAATAATGATAGACCATCATTTAGAACCTGAAGGCTTTGATGATTTTAGGCATTGGAACATTAATGCCTGCGCAACCGCACAGCTCATTTATGATTTTATAGTTAACTACTTGAAAGACGGCGAACTGATCAATAAAGACGTGGCCACTTGTTTATACACAGGGATAATGACAGACTCGGGCTCTTTCCGTTTTCCTAACGTAACTTCAGACCTTCACAGGATTGTGGCCAATTTGATAGATGCCGGCGCACAGAATTGGAAAATACACCAACAGGTTTATGATAATGCAACCGAAGGGCGATTAAAGTTTTTGGGCTATTGCTTAAGCAATAAATTAGAGGTTTTAAGAGAATATAACACCGCTTTAATCAGCGTAAGCAAAGAAGATATAAAGAAGTTTGATATACAGACAGGCGAAACCGAAGGCATAGTAAATTATGCGCTTTCAATAAATGGTATTAAGTTAGCGGCGTTTATTGTTGAGCGCAGCGATCGGGTAAAGCTTTCCCTAAGATCAATAGGCACTTTCCCGGCAAATGAAATATGCAAGAAATATTTTGATGGCGGGGGGCACAGAAACGCAGCAGGAGGGCAATCTAATGATGCTCTTGAAACCGTGGTAGAGAAATTTAGATCGATATTACCTGAATATAAAGAATTACTTTTGCAGTAGTTTTTAGTGATTAGGATTTGTAATCGGTAATTGGTTATCAGTAAATAAATGGTAAACATTAATAGGTAGCATTTTCAAACTATTGACCATTAAAAGTAGTGCCTCAAGAGAATGGACTATCAACAATGGATTATGGGCTTTTAAAAACCGCAAATAAAAGAATGAAAACATCCCGTTTCGGGATTATTGAATGCAAATAAAAAACAATAGATAAAAGAATGAAAACATCCCATTTCGGGATTATTGAATGCAAATAAAAAACAATAAATAAAGAATGAAAAAAGGATTATTAATATTAACCGTAACAGCTTTAGGCTTTGCGGCGTGTAGTGGTGGTTTTAAAAAAGGCCCTGCAGGTTTAGAGTATAACATCCATACCGATGTTAAAGGCGACTCGATCAAAGAAGGCGATTTTATCAGCCTAAACATCGTGGCCAAAACAGAAAAAGACTCTTCTCTTTTTAACTCTTATGAAATGGGTAGGCCTTCTGAAGCTTATTTCCCAAAACCAGTTTACCCGGGTGATATTTTTTATGCGATAAAAATGCTTACCAAAGGAGATAGTGCAACCATAAAAATCAACCTTGATTCTGCGGTAGCAAAAGGACAACCAAGACCAGCTGGAATAAAAGGCAAATACTTAATTTATACCGTTAAAGTTGAGGAAGTTATACATAAGGATACTGCTCATATGCAAGATTTCCAAGCTAAGGTAGAAAAATACTTTAAGGCAGAAGGCGAAAAAGCTAAAGCCGCAGAAGTAACAAACCTTCAAAAATACATAAATGATAATAAATTAAAACCAACAAAATTGCCTTCTGGTTTACAAATTGTAACCACAAAAGAGGGTACTGGCGAGCAACCTGTTGCAGGCGATAGCGTGTTGGTAAATTATACCGGTAAGATCCTATCAGGAAAGGTTTTTGATACAAGCTTAGAAGATGTTGCAAAGAAAAACAATATGTACAACCCACAAAGAGCACCATATTCTCCATTAAGCGTTGTATTGGGAAAAGGTGGGATTATCCCCGGGTTTGAACAAGGCGTTTTACAAATGAAAAAAGGCGGCAAAGCAACTGTTTTAATTCCTTCTAGTTTGGCTTATGGCGAGCAAGGAATGCCAGGCGGAATGATCGGGCCATTTACTCCATTAATCTTCGAATTAGAACTGGTAAATGTTTTCCATAATCCAAATGCAGCGGCACCTGCCAAACCAGCACCAACGGCTCCAGCTAAGTAGTTTATAAAAACATTTTAAAGGCTGTCTTTAAAAAGAATTTGTCACGCTGAACTCGTTTCAGCATCTCACTAGCAAATTAAACAGCAACGTGAGAACCTATTTTGATAGGGTTCCGATTGGCCAGTTGGCTAACGGAACGACAAAACTCTTAGAGACAGCCTTTTTTATTTTAATTTTGTAGGATGATGCTAACCGATACACATACCCATTTGTATTATACACTAGACGAGAAGGAACGAGCTGAGCAAATGGAAAGATGTTTAGAAAACCAAATTACAAGGCTGTTTTTACCCAACGTTAGTAGCCAATCGGTTGGCCTGGTAATGAATTTGGTTAAAGCCTATCCAAAAAATTGTTTTCCAATGTTGGGCTTGCACCCATGCGATGTAAATGATGATTTTCTTAAAGAGTTAGATTTGATTCATCAACATATAAAAAAAAGTAAAATTTATGCCATAGGCGAAATTGGGATAGATCTATATTGGGACAAAACTTTTTTAAAACAGCAACAAGACGCTTTTACCATTCAGATCGAATGGGCAAAAACTTTAAACCTACCAATTGTGATACATTGCAGAGATGCTTTTGACGAAGTATTCGAAATTTTAGAAAACCATGATGATGATAAGTTGAGGGGCATATTCCATTGTTTTACAGGTAATTTAAGTCAAGCAAAAAGAGCCATAGATTTGGGTTTCTATTTAGGTATTGGCGGTGTGGTAACCTACAAAAATGCAGGCCTTGATAAAACTGTAGAACAGATAGATCTAAAAAATATAGTTTTAGAAACAGATGCACCATATTTAGCCCCATCGCCTTACAGGGGCAAACCAAACGAAAGTTCTTATTTAATACATATAGCACAAAAAATAGCCGATTTAAAACAAATCCCTTTAGAAGAGGTGGCAAAAATCACTACGGCCAATTCGGTTAAAATTTTCGGTGTTTAGATTAAAATTGTTTATTTGTATTGATTCTCTAAAACACTAAAGGCATGACTAAAATATTTGTGATTTATACCGGCGGAACGATAGGAATGATCACAGATCCCGAAACCAATGCTTTGGCCCCCTTTACTTTTGAGCAGATCATAGAAAACGTACCCGAGCTAAGGCGTATGGATTATGAGCTAACCGTACACTCTTTTGATCCAATCATAGATTCCTCTGATATGACCCCAGAAATTTGGGCATATTTGGCAAAGCTGATCAATGATAATTATGAAGACCATGATGGTTTTTTAATACTTCATGGATCGGATACCATGGCTTTTACCGCATCGGCCTTAAGCTTTATGCTAGAAGGATTGGCAAAGCCGGTAATTTTCACAGGCTCGCAATTGCCTATATCTGAGGTGCGTACAGATGCGAAAGAAAATTTTATTACCGCTTTAGAAATCGCATCGGCAAAATTAGAAGATGGCAGGGCAAGAGTACCAGAAGTATGTATTTATTTTGAAAACAAACTTTTTAGGGCAAACCGTACTTTTAAATATAACTCGGCAAAGTTTGAGGCATTTAGATCGCCCAATTACCCTGTTTTAGTAGAAGCTGGTGTTCATATCAAATATAATGATGCCGTTATCGGCAAGCTAGAAAAGTCTATATTTAAGGTACATACCAACGTGAGCAACAATATTGGGGTACTTAAACTATACCCCGGTATTAGCCCACAAATTGTAGATGCCGTTTTAAACTCTGGTGCAGAAGCTATCATAATGGAAAGCTTTGGTACAGGAAATACCACTACCGCAAAATGGTTTTTAGATAAACTGAAAAAAGCCATAAATGGGGGTAAAATAATTTTGGATATTTCTCAATGCAAGGTAGGGTCTGTAGAAATGGGCAGGTATGCCACCAGTAGCGAGCTAAAAAAAATGGGGGTAATCAACGGCTACGATATGACATTTGAAGCTGCAGTAACCAAGCTGATGTATTTACTTGGAAGAAACTACCCTAAAGACAGGTTGCTACGTAGATTAGGCGCTTCTATAAGAGGGGAGTTGACCAAAAACTGACAATATACCATAAAATAGCCCTTAAAAGGTTTAGCAAGGTTTTTGATAATGATAATCAAAACCGTAAATTTGCAGCGTTTTTTATTAAACAAATACACATAAAAAATTATATTTTGGATATTTTTGAGAAGATAGCGAAAAACATGGGGCCTTTAGGGCAACACCAAAAATGGTCTCATGGATATTTTTCTTTTCCTAAATTGGAAGGAGAAATTGCACCTCATATGAATTTTAGGGGCAAAGAGCATTTGGTTTGGAGCCTAAACAATTATTTGGGCTTGGCCAACCATCCCGAAGTTAGGGAAGCAGATGCCCAAGCAGCAAAGGATTATGGCATGGCCTATCCTATGGGTGCTAGGATGATGTCTGGTAACTCTAATCATCATGAAGCTTTAGAAAAATCTTTGGCAGAGTTCACTGGCTATGAAGATGCATTTCTTTTAAATTATGGCTACCAAGGGATACTTTCTGCAATTGACGCTTTGGTTGATAGAAATGATGTTATCGTTTACGATGCCGAGTCTCACGCCTGCATTATTGATGGTGTTCGTTTACACATGGGCAAACGTTTTGTTTACCTACATAACGATATGGACAGCCTTAAAAAGCAATTAGAAAGGGCTACAAAATTAACGCAAGAAAACGGTGGTGGTATCTTGGTAATTACCGAGGGGGTTTTTGGAATGTCTGGCGCACAAGGAAAACTAAAAGAAATCATAGATTTTAAGAAAGATTTTAGCTTCCGTTTGTTGATAGATGATGCACATGGTTTTGGTACAATGGGCAAAACAGGTGCAGGTACGCATGAAGCGCAAGATTGCTTGGCGGGCGTAGATGTTTACTTTGGGACCTTTGCTAAATCTATGGCAGGCATAGGGGCTTTTATTGCCTCAACCGAAGAGATCACCAATTATTTGAGATACAATATGCGCTCTCAAACTTTTGCTAAATCTTTACCTATGCCAATGGTTTTAGGTTTAAAGAAACGTTTAGAATTATTACGTAGCAAACCCGAGTTAAAGGACAAACTTTGGGAAATTGCAACTGCATTACAAACGGGGCTAAGAAACAAAGGATTTAATATTGGCACCACCAACTCTGTGGTAACACCAGTATTTTTAAAAGGAGAATTGAGCGAGGCAACCGCCATCACTATGGATTTGAGAGAGAATTTCGGTATTTTTTGCTCTATCGTAATTTATCCGGTTATCCCTAAAGGATTAATAATGCTAAGATTGATCCCAACGGCAATGCACACTTTAAAGGATGTGGAAAGAACTGTTTCTGCCTTTAGCCAAGTGAGAGAGAAATTGGAAAAAGGTTATTACAAAGACAAGAAACCAGAAATGGCATAAACTTTATATATCTAAATCTTAGAAATGCCTTTAATAAAAATTTAAAGGCATTTTTTGTTTCAGGTATTTTGCATTAACAAGAATTTACCCAACATCAAAAAGCCTGGTTATTTTTTTTCATGGGTTTTGTATTTTATAACACCCTATTAACAAGCATATTTATCTCCATTATCCCTCCAATTCGCCACTTTACCTACACCAAAAAAAATCAGAAAAGGTTGCGATACCACCTTTACAAAAGCATCTCTTTCATACAATAGAATACCGCTCTGCGATGTAGATCAAAACTCGATTAAGGTATCTAAAAAAGTTAATTATCAAAATTAAGTTGTTAACCTACGCTAGATAATTACTTCTCATAAATATTGGCTTTTTGGCATTTTATCCACCAATCGGTGGATAGTACTATACTTTTTTGTCTTATCCTTTGCCCTTCCCTTTCCGCTCTATTTAAAGTAAAAGTGTTCTGAGTGTGAACGCTCGGGATGAAAAAAAAGCCTGACCAAATAGCCGCTTTGTTCCAGAGCCATCCCCTTTTTTACCCAACAGCAGAAAACGGCCACCCCAATATTTGGCTTCGTTGGTATTGGAACCACAATCACGGTAAAACCATCATGGAATAATATTGAATATAAAGGTACAACAGAGATAAATGGCCGATGGAAAATTAATGTTGCCACACCAAGTGCAACCACTTTCAATGGTAACTATAACATTACCGCAAGTGATGAAGACGGTCATTCGGTAAATGTAAATAACGTAAAATTGGGCGAAGTATGGTTTTTCGCAGGGCAATCAAATATGCAAATGCCTTTAAGAGCGTTTACGGGATTGCCTGTACTAAACTCATCAGATATCCCTACTGCCGTAAAAAATCAAAATATTATGGTGTTTACAATTCCTTAAACTTTTCATATCGATAAGGATTAGCTAGAAATCTCTTTAAACCCGTCAATTTAGACGGTATGAAAGACCAATAGATTTTTAAACCAGGATTATTTTTTGATCAACGGCTATTTAGTTTAGTTTTCCGCTTAGAATTAATGGATTGCTAATAACATAGGATTTCTCCTATCGTTGAAATGACGCATGGCAAAACAAGGGGTTTCTGCTTGCGCCAGGATGAATGAGGTATGTTTATGGTTTACTTTCTGATTTAAGATGAGGGGATTAATCGTCTCCGCTAGCCGCACTATAATCTTTAGGTTTTTTTTTAACTTTTCTTTAAAGCATTTCCTAAAGTAATCCAAATCTGTAAAACCTACCATATAGGCAACTTCGCTCACGTTATAGTGCTTAGTCTCTAATAATTGAGCAGCTCTTTTTATCCTAACGTTTCTAATTATCCCTATAGTGGTTTGGTTGGTTAAGGCTTTAATCTTACGATAGATGCTTCAAATTGATATAGATTATGAAAATATTTGAAATGCCAAATATTTTAATCGAACAATAGTATTCTAACCAAAATAGACAACCTGCAGGGCAATTGATACTTACCAAGCCCTATATTCTTATTAGCTAAATAAATATAGGGAAAAATTGAATCAGCATAATTATGGTATAATTTCTACTGTTTAAAGATCTAAAGAGAATTGATATTAAATTTATTTTTAATTATTAGGCTTAATGATGAAATAAATTTTAGTCCATTTCAGAGCAAAAATTTTTATTGAAGAATTTGATAAATAAAAAACTTTTAAACATTTGTTATAAAAAAATGTATATAACTAAAGTTTTATATGAAATTATATTAATTATTAATTATAAAGCTTGTTTAACCTATTTGGAATAACATTTTCATAATTAAATATTTTTAGAATATAAAAACATCTTTATATTCAAAATATTATAATAAATAATAAAATATTTACATTTGAAAATATAAATTAATAATCTCAATCTAAAATGAACTCAAATATTTTACTCAAAAGAGCGTTAATTTTTCTTTTTTTAATTACAACGAAATTAACGTTTGCTCAAACAAACTACTATGTTAGTACAACAGGTGATGATTTAAACTCGGGTTTAACGGGCTCTCCCAAAGCCACCATTCAATCGGCAATAGCTGTTGCCTCTGATAATGATATCATTAACATTGAGGCGGGTACTTACGATGGATTAGTAATTGTTAATAAACAATTAAAATTAATTGGGGCTGATAAATCCAACACCATCATCAAATTTACCGGAACCGTTAGTGGTGGAGTAACTCCTTCACTTTTTAAAATTACCGCTTTAAATGTTACTGTTTCAAAACTTGGTTTTGAAACCGATCTATCTAAACTTTGGTCTGCAATTATAACCAGCGGAGATGCTTCCGGATTACGTATTGAAAATTGTGGAATCACAGCAACTAAATCTGCGGCAGCCTATGCAGCTACTTCTTATACCGATAGAAATGCTATCAACGCAAACACTATAGGAAGAGCAGTAGATGGCGTTGCTGTTTTAGCAAATCCTGCCCCAGGATTTATTTATGTATATGACACAACTATAGAAGGTACGGTAGGAGGTGGTTTTGGAAACGCTTTTTTTAGAGCAGGAGTATCATCTGACGGGTATGCTTTGTATATGACCAATAATACGATACAAACTATTAGTCACGATGTAATCAGCAGATTTCAAACATCGCCAAATAAGACTAGTTTACTAACTAATAGTTTTAATGGTGGGGGAATAGAATTTGCTGAACCAAATGCTGGTTTCTTAGGAGCAGATATTGAAAATAATAGTTTTAATTGGGGTTTAGGCGGTACGCCTAACTATGCGCTTGTTAGGTTAAAAAACAACAATGCCAATAAACCATTTTTATTTAAAAGTAATTTAGTGGAAAACAATTATTGGTTAATGAGTTTAGAGAATTTCCAAAATATTACTGCGGAGGGCAATATTTTTAACCCAGTTGTAGATGCAAATAATACATTCAAGTCAGTCACCATCAATACAAAAACTTTAGCAAGCTCAAGCAATACCAAACTACCAATTAGCGCAACTTTTATTGGTAATACATTCAATGGGGTTTCTGGTTCTGTAGGCTCTAAAGCACTTGCTTTTTATAACCATGATAGTAATTCGGCAGCTTTCGGAACTTTCATTTTAGGTACGGCAGCGCAGAAAAACACCTTTAACCAAGATATTGCTAATTATATCTACATAGATGATAATAACGGAAATCAGACGCAAACTGCTGGCACAGGAATAGCGGGTTTTCCAGAATATGGGGAATTTGCGGCCACTACTACCGCTTATTGGGCAACAAACATCAGGGCTGATCAAAATAATTTTTATGTTGATGGCCAACTTAGGGCTGCAACATCTTTAGATGCCACCCAAAGAACAGAGTTAGATGGTAAAATTTATGATAAATTAGATAATACCAATATTGGTAGCGTTCAATATTATTTTCCTGTTCAAGATGTTACCTCAGGATTAAACTTTGCTACTATACAAGAAGCCATAGATGATGCCTCTACCGTAAATGGAGACATAATTAATGTTAATCCTGGAACCTATACATTAACCTCAACCATCCAGATCAATAAAGAAATAACTTTAAGGGGCAATAACAATACTTTAGCTACAAAACCTTTAATAAATGGGGTTGGCGATGCAACAAGAAAATCCCTGATTAATGTTTCTGCAAAAAACGTAACCATACAAAACTTTGAGATGCAATTTGATGAGAGCGTTACAAATTCAGAATCTGCAATTAACACTACCGCAAACGGAACTTTTGACAACCTCAGCATTTTAGATAATAAAATAGAGGGGACTAGTGCTTCTTATAAATTTGGTAAGGCGGCTATCTTTTTAGGATTACAAACCAACCCAACTGCAGCTTCAGATAAAGTTACCGTTAAAAGAAATACGGTTGATCATACCGTTTCTGGTAATGCGATGAGTAGAGGTATTAGGTCTTGGTTCATTAATGGAACAATTGGGGGCAGCGTGGCCGATAAAAATACCATCAAAGCATTTTATAGTTCTATGGAGCTTGCCGTTAGTGGTGGTAGTAATGACTTAAATGTTTCTTACAATGACGTGATTGGTAAAATTAAAATTGGTGGGCTAAAGCCTGGTAACCATAGTGTATCTAATAATATGATTAGTTCTGGAGGTACTGCTACCGCAGCATTAGCGGGTGGGCCTGGTGCTACGGCGGCAGATATACAGGCTTCACTATTTGAGGTAGTGGGCTCTAAAACCAGTAATGCCAACCTTACAATCTCTAACAATACCTTTACAGATTTTAAATACGCAGGCGTATCGTTACTTGCATCTAGCAATGTTTCTATACTTAACAATACTTTTAACCCACTTGCAAACGAAACAGGGTTTGGGCATATTATTTTTGATACCAAAACTTCTGATACACAAGCAGAAGCAGCTAAAACTTATCAAAATATAACTATAAAAGGCAATTTATTTAATGGTTCTGGTGTTGCCGGTGGAACTGGATTAGGATTTGCGAACTCTAACGGCTCTTCTACATTATCTCCATTATCAAATATCATTGTTGGTGGGGCAAATACAGAGGCCAATACTTTCTCTAGTTCTTTAACAACTTTGGTTAACTTAGTAAATGAAACTAGAACTTCTGATCAAATACCGTTTTGGACATCACAAGCTTATGCTGGTACAGCAACTACAACTGCATTTCCTTTTTCTACAAATGTAGATCTATCTGCCAATAATATAGATGCAGATTTAATATCAGGAATGACAGATGTGGATTTATACGCTTTAGAAACTAAGATCAATCATGGTATTGATGCCGATGTTTTAGGTTTTGTAACCTTAAAGCCTTCATTCGCTTATCCGGCAACAGCGCCAGAAACTTTAAATGCCGTAAAAGTTGCACCAGAAGATTATACTTTGTTGGTTAAAGCAGGAGTAGATTTATCAGCAACAACCATTTTAGCTACAAAAAGCCTTACGTTATCTTCACAAGATGCAACGCTTACATTTGGTTCTTTGGGAATAAATGCGGCCTCTAAAGCATTAACTTTAGACAAACCAACCACTACAAATGCTTTGGTTTTAACCGCCGGAAAAGTAGTAAGTACCGCCACAAATACCTTAACCGTACCTGCAACAGGTATTAGTTTTACATCAGGAATTGGGAATTTTGTAGATGGGCCGTTAAACGTTACCGGAATTAATGCCGACATGGTTATCCCCATAGGAAAAGGAACAAAAGCAGCTTACATCGGCTTAACAAATGTTGCTTCAGGTGCATCAGATTTTACGGCAGAATACTTTCAAACGGCCTACTCTAACACTACAAACAAGGAAACTTCTATTGATCAAGTGCTTAATAAAGAATACTGGTTATTAAATAGAACTTCTGGAGCGTTAAGCGCTAAAGTTAGTTTATATTCTTTTGATTTAATAGCCAGCGGCCTAGCTGGTACAACTGATCAACAAGGTTTAGTTGCTTGGTTTAATGGTACGCAATGGGTAAATCAAGGAAATGCTTCTAATAATTCATTAAGTATTACTGCTAATTTGGGCAATTCTAGCTTTAGTCCTTTTACTTTTGGTATGCCGGTATTACCCTTACCTGTAGATTTAATAAGTTTTAAAGCAGACCTTAAAACCAATGGTGTTTTATTAACTTGGGCTACGGCCGCAGAAAGGGATAACGATCATTTCGAAATTGAGAAAAGCGATGACGGTGTATCATTTTTGAAAATAGCCAATGTAAATGGTGCAGGCCAATCATCTCATAAATTAAATTATCAATTTTCGGATGCGTCTTTTTACAATTCGGCCTATTACAGATTAGTACAAATAGATAAAAACGGTAAAAAAACCGTATATAACGACTTAGTAAGGTTTGTGAAGGGATTAAATGGAAGTTTAACGTTAAGTGTGTATCCTAACCCAACCACCCAAGGATTATTTATCAAATACAACTCTAATAATCCTGATCTTATTACCGGAAAATTAATAGACGGACTTGGAAGAACAGTATTAAACTTTAAAGGAAGCAGTCAACAATCAACCTATTTAGATTTAAACACTCAGAAAGCGGGCCCTTATATTTTACAGATCAAAACACCAGAGGGTATCCAAATAAAGAAAATCATCAAACAATAGTTTAAAATTTTAATTCTTTAAAAGCCTGTAATTGATTTTACAGGCTTTTTTTATGGTAAATCGTTAAAATTTACATCATTGGGGATTTATGATAATTTAAGAAACAAATTAAAACTCTTTATCCTCAAATTCAGTTTAGGTAATTTATCTTTGGTTTTCAATTTATTGAGATTAAGCTTCGGCACATCTGGTTCATGGCTATAGTTTGCGGTGATAAAAAATCTGTACCGCGTGTGATAACCTTCTGTTGGTTACTTTCTTTTATCCCAAGATCAAGAGCTTGGCAAAGCTACCATCCGCAAAACTATTCTTTAATAAATTTGGCGATAAAAACCGACAATTCTTAAGTGGTGCCTTTGGTAGGTTTAAAAAATATGCTTCTTAAATCTAGTTATGATTTTTAATAAAGTTTAGAGACAATTAAACACAAATTAGCTTTCAAAAAATTATCTTCAAATTTGAGAAACTTAAATAAGCTTTTCTTATACAACCTTATTTAATTAAAAAGTTAATACATCTGTATTTGACCTATTGAAGATGAAAATTTTGCTCAACCGGCATCGATTTGGACAGAAAGCCTATTTTTGCTCTATAAACCACAAAAGTGAAATTCTTTTCGACTCATTTTAATATTCTTCATACGGTTTTGATAAAAATGCTATTAAGCATCTCTAAGATGCTTTATAGAATCATCAACTTACAGTTGCTGTTATGGTATCTCCTGTTATGGCAGTAGAATAAATTTTTAATGCCCTTGTGCTTCCTGCGGTGTTTTGCGGGCCCTGCGTTACGGCTCCTGCCGATGTATATTCTGATTGATGCAAATCGCACTGAACTTTATTTTGATTGTTTAGCCAATTCAAATTACCACCTTGGTGAGGGCATAAAGCTTCAGTAGCTACGAATGAAGACGGTGTATTCCCAGTTGCAATCCTAAAAAACAAAACCCCATTTGCCCTGGTTTGATCGCCAACGTTTGCTAATTTCCCAGAAATACTTACGCTTACTGTATTACCGTTTGATCCTCCGCCTCCAGGGTTTGGGCTAGGGTTTGGATTAGGTGTCCCGGTATCTCCTTTACTTCCACACGCACTCATACAAGCTCCAGTACAAACCATTGCGACACCTAGGCCTAAAGATTTAATAAATTCTTCTCGTTTCATATTAGTTTTTCTTTTTGATTTTATTAAAAAGTGTAAAATTTCTTGAAATACCGAACCCAAACCTAACACCACCATTTTTCCACGATTTTTGGGTATCTGCAATAAAATTATTCTCTATAATTGAGGTAGCGTTCATAAAATTGAGACTAAAAACGTGACCGCCAGTTTCCATTTCTATCCCTACTCCTAAAGGATTGTAATAACCCTGATTAAAATCTTTATTTCTGCCAAGGCCGTTTACCCAAGTGTAATCGGCTATAAGAGAAAATCTCTTGGTTATTTTCAACCTTCCTCCTATACCTAGAGAATAAAGTGCCTCTGGGTTGTTGTTAATAATTCTATCTTTACGAATTAAGATGCCGGGCAACACCATCGCTGAAAAATTTGAAGAAAACTTTCTAGCAATAATTGCCTGTAAATTATAGCTGAGCCTATCGCCCGGTTTTAAAAATTCGCTATTGTTAAATTC
The DNA here is from genome assembly GCF_016623585.1 of Pedobacter segetis. Taxonomy (GTDB): domain Bacteria; phylum Bacteroidota; class Bacteroidia; order Sphingobacteriales; family Sphingobacteriaceae; genus Pseudopedobacter; species Pseudopedobacter segetis. The sequence goes on along the minus strand of NZ_JAEHFY010000004.1, from coordinate 89,031 downwards.
GGCCCTTGTGATCCATCCCGCTTGTGAAAAAAGGGTTACGGCAAACGGAAAACCTTCTTTTTGTTGCTCAAGTAATCTGTACTTGATTAAGAAATTATATAGTTCGTTCGCTCTGCTCCTTCCAAATCCAACGGTCAACTTATCGGTTATCCCATAATCAAAACCTATGAAAATATCAGTCGCTGCATCTAAACCATAGAGCGTATGTGAGCCGCCAAATTTTCCGCCTATATCCCCAAACCTGTGGGCAATCCAAAAAGCTAAATCATATTTCTTTTGTGTTTCATTGGTGTTTAACAATACTAAATGTGTGCTTTTAAAAGTTGCTTCTACCTTTTCTTTTGCAACATTTGATGACATCTGGTTCAAGATAGAATCCATATCCTGGGCATATAAACCCAATGCCAAAAAGTTAAATAACAATAGAATGAACGCTGTTTTTTTCATTTTTTAATAAATTGGGCATAAACGTTTACCTGTATTACTTCTGCAATTTTTTTGAAAAGGATGGAGGGGATGGTAATGTGATGATCTTTACATGCAATATCAAATTTGCTGTTGATAATCACTTGGTTATCCTTAATTTCGATCTTGCCTTTAATTGTTCTTTCTTGGGCTACATTGTGCACATTTAGAATGCCTTTTACTTCTACATTGTAAGTACCGTCATTACTTAAATTGATTGGAGTGATGATTTTCCCTTTAAAGCTAGCCAGCGGATATTTATCACTTTCCATATAGTTCTCGTTAAAATGCTCTTGCATCAATGACCTCTCAAACTGGAAGCTTTTTATCGGGATTTGAATAGCAACCTCATTGGTTTTTAAGTTTAAAAGTGCAACGGCCTGCTCTGATACGGCACTGATATTTTCTAGGGGAGTTTCTGAAAAGAAGTTGATCTTGCAACCCGAAGATTTAAGGATTTGAGCTGTTGCCCCGCTATTAAAAGTAAGCAACAATACAAAAATTGAGAATAACATTATTATTCTATTTTTTTTTAAACGCATAATTAAAATTTAGATTAATACCATAAGACTTGAGTTCTACGGCGCCTACCCCTACGCCGGCTAAAGGGATTTTGGCGTAAGGTTCAATCCCGATAACAGACATTGTGTTTTTAAGAGGCAGATAATAAGTCCCGGAAAGTTGTAAGACTTTAAAATAATGCTGGTTTTGATTATTGATATTAATGGTACGTTCGGGATAGCCAGAGGCTTGTGTATATTGGTAAACATATTTTTCTTTCAGCATAAAATAGCTAGATATACCTGCGTTCAAATCGAAAGAAGATTTTTTACCCTTAGATAATTGATATGATAGGGTTAAGGGTACTTCTAGAATATTGCATGAAGCATTGATATTTTTAACCAAAGGCGCAATTTGAGGCTTAATGTTGTGGTATTGCGAAGTAGAAGCCGAATAGTTTTTAATGCCATAATTAGCCCCGATGGATAAACTTAACTTGTCTAACCTTCCAGAAAAATTAATGCCTGTGTTTAAAGTACCAACGGAGTTTTGGAAATTACCCGCGGTGTTAAATTCTGGCCCTGCGCTTAAACCCAAACTCCAAATTATTGGTTGTGATTTTTTAAAAAGTCCTTTTGAATTTGCAGCTAATGCTATTTCTTGTTTAAGAACAGGTTTGATAATAATATCTTGCTGGTTTATAATGCTTTCAGCAATGGTTTCATTTCTATTTCTTGATGGTAAAACGGTATCCAAATTTTCTGGAACTAGCAAATCAGGATTGAAAATTTTTTCTTTTTCATCGGCGGAAGCCAAATTCTGATCTTCTTTTCTTTTATTATCACTACTTAAAAAGTTAGTTCTAGCAAAAGATTTCTTTGTGCCTATCGCTTTAACGGTTTCATTAAAATTTTCATTTGCCAAGCTTTCTTTTTGTTCAGAAGACGGTATCTTTTTGTTTTCAATAGCATCGTTTTTAATGTTATGATTAGGACCCAGTTTTTTAACGGCGTAGATTTTTTCTGTTGATGAGGAAGCCCCCATATTTTGGGCAAAAAACCAACCCGCCCCTAAAACAACAAAAACCAAAGCAGCAGCACTTAGATAATAAAATGCAATTTTACGTTTGCGTTTATCCAACCTACGCTCCATATCTGCCCAAGCAGCCTCTTCAAACTCAGGCTCTCCACCTTCGTTTTTTGCCTTGCTTTTAAAAAGCCGGTCTAGCTCATTATTTTCAAAATTCAAACTCATCTTATTGATAATTCAAAAGTTCCATTTCTAAAATCATTTCTCTCAACTGCAGACGGGCCTTAAATAAGTTAGACTTTGAGGTCCCTTCAGATATGGAAAGCTTATCTGCTATCTCTTGGTGCGAAAAGCCATCGATTACAAAAAGGTTGAAAACCGTTCTATAAGCTGCGGATAGTTTTTGTACTAGTTTTACCAAATCCTGATAGTTCAAATTTGATAGAATGTGATCTTTATCATGCAAATCACTTGCATTTTCAATATCTTCCATACGCTGTAATTTTATTTTTCTTCGGTAATGATCAATCGCTGTATGTATCATCAGCGTACTTAACCAGCTTTTAAAAGGCTGTTTATCATCATAAAGGTGCAACTTGGTGAACACTTTCATAAACCCATCGTTAACCAACTCCAAAGCCTCTTCCTTATCATTAGAATAGCGCAAACAGATTTTCATAGAATAACCGTAGTAAAGCTTATAAAGCTCTTTTTGAGCCTTTCTCTGCTTTTTTCTACAGCCTTCAATAATTTGCAGCGTTTCTTTTTGTTCCAATGTTTAAGGTTTATTGCAATTACGCTTATTAAAGATAGGAGGTTGCCTGCTCTAAATTTATTTTTTTATTTCAGTATTATTGGTTATCAGTTTCTGCCGTGTTTTTTATATACTCATTAGGACATTAAAAAAGGTAAACTTATATTACTTTAGGGTTAGCTTATCGCACAAAATCCAATATGAAATTTCTTATAAAGTATTGATTTTCAATATTTAGCTCGTTTAAAGAGGAAAGGGATAGGAGGTAAAAGGTTAACTCAATAATTATTTGAGCAACTTTATCAAGATGTTTTTTGTAATGTGCCTTTTTCTTTAAGATTTTTATTTAAACCGCAAAGCGGAAGTATATTTGGCAAACCTGAAGCTAGATTTTTGTTGACCAACCAACCCGGGGTTGGCTTTATTTGCGGAGTAATATAATTCCAGTTACCTGATGCTGGCAAATCGTAAATATTTTCTTTTTGATTCCTTCCTACCCACTTTTTTACTTTCGTCCATTAACACCCTTAACATATCAAAACTACTTAGAGCTGCGGTTTTAATTTCTATTTTAATGCCTGTAATTTTGAAAAAGAGACAAAAAAGGCACCCTAACTAAACACAGCCAGGCGCTTGTCTAGTTTTATCTAGCTAAGCGAGTACATAATTGCCGAGATAGGATCCCTCCTCTTAAACCCTATATTTTCCGCCTTTATGAATACCATTTGGTTTATGAGCTCCTAAATTTCTTGCAAATTTATCAGCGTAGCCATTATCTAATGCCTAGCTATAGTGATAAGAATTAACCCTTTTGTTTATTTCAATCCCTCAAATATTTCGATAGGGTGTTATCTACCGTAAAAAAACGTTTTAATTCTATGCTGTCATTATTGATAATAGTAAAAGAAGCCGTCTAAAACTCTTTATCCCCAAATTCTGTTTTTGGTAACTTATCCTTCGTTTTCAATTTATCGAGGTTAAAGCTAAGATTAATAATCAGCACATCTGGTTCATAGATGTAGTTGGTGGTGGTATAAAAATCTGCGCCGCTTGTTGTAATCCTTTGTCGGTTACTTTCTTTCATCCCAAGATCAATATTCTGCCATTGAAATGTAGCAGCAAACCTACCATCCAAAAAGCTTTTCTTTAAAGACATATTTGGCGATAAAAACCTAGAATCTTCACCTTGTGCCGTTGGCCGGTTTGAAAGATAATTTACATTGGCTTGTAAACTCCAAGCTTTTGCCAATTGAAAGTTAGTATTGGCGTTAACAGAATATACCCATGTTTGGTTATAAATGGGCGTTGTTGTTCCAAGGATGGTTAAATCTCCCTTTATCCTGTAATTGTAAACGTTCCCTCCAACGTAAAAATTCCACCATTTGTTAACCTGATAGTTTGTCCCTATTTCTAAACCCAAAGAACGGGCCTTGCCAGCATTGGTAAACAAACGGTTTAAAATAGAATCGGCATAAATACTGTTTACCCTTTGGATAGGGTTTTTAACCTGTTGATAATAAGCTGTTGCAAATACAGAACCTTTGTTAAAGTTCTTGATCAAGCCAAGCTCGGTTAAATTAACAAACTCTGGCAATACATCAGGGTCTCCTTGTTCTAAACTTTCAGAGTGCTCCCTTTCTGCAATAGGGTTCAACTCATTATTACTGGTGCGTTGTATCCGTTTGCTATAACCTGCTTTCAGTTTCCAAAAATCGCTAAAGCTGTATAAAATATTGGCCGAAGGAAAGAGGTTTGAAAGATTTAATTGATGCGATGGCTGCACCGATGTATTCTTTACCAGATCTACCGTTCTTTTCGAATATTCGTAACGTAAACCGCCAACATATTCCAATTTAGAAGCTTTCCCCGAGTATTGGCTATAAAAAGCATTGATAATGTTTTTAGATTTTGCCGAACCGATAAAACGGTCATAGTCTGGCGTAGCAGGTACAGGATCAATTTCATAGCCATAATTACCTTCTTGGGTATCGTACCTAAATTGGTAGCCGCTTTCTAGTTTGCCTTTTCCTAAAGCAATGGCATGATCTATCTTAAATCTGTAACCTTCTAAAGGTTTGGTATAAGGGTTATAAACCAACTGGATAAGGGCTGCGTTTGGCGCATCGCTTTTTAAATTCAGGTTTCTATCATTTCCGTAGAGGTTATCTTTCTCGTATAAAAACGAGGTTGATAAAGTAGATTTATCCTTAAAAGAATGGCTATAGTCTAAATTTCCTAAAGTAAAATTACCTTCTTTGGTCTCTAAGTTATTATTGTAGTATGGATTGCTTTTTAACAAGGCATTAGTTGTTAGGTCTGAAGTGGTATTATGATAATCCAATGCGGCCAAACGATCTTGGAACTTCTTACCGGCAAAAAAACCCAAAGAAAGGGTATTATTACCATCTATGTTATAACCGATATTTGCCCTGCCGGCGTAATTGTAACGGTTAAAGCTTCTCTCTCCTTCGGATGGTAAGCGTGTAATGGTGTTTTCGGTCCTGTTTTTTACAAAAACATCACCTTCCCTAAATCCTTCGGTGTCGTTTCTGGTATAGTTTCCCCCGACAGAAATATCCCATTTATTTTTTCTGAAATTAAGTGTGGCATCTCCTCCAAACCGTTGCGGTTGTTTCAGATTATTGTAATCTGTGGTGCTGGGTAAACCACCTTGCGCATTTGCAGTAAAAGTTATCCCATCATTTGCTCCTTTTTTGGTAATGATATTGATGATTCCCGCTTTTCCATCTGCATCATACTTTGCAGAAGGTGCCGTAATTAATTCTACATTTTCTAATGAGTTGGCAGGCAACTGACTTAAGATTGTTTGTGCATCGGATAATACGGGCTTGCCATTAATCATTACCTGAAAACCCGTTGCACCACGCACACTTATCTCACCTTGTCCGCTCACAGCTACTGAAGGCAGGTTTTTTAAAACATCTACTGCCGAACCGCCCTTTGCAGCTTCAAACTGATCTGCCCGATAAGTTTGTTTATCTATTTTATTAAGATTACCTGCTCTTTTGCCTGTCACAGCTATTTCTTTAAGAAAAGTGGAGGTTGGCTTTACGCCTATTAAACCCATTTGTTTATTCTCGTTTTTATTGATGCTAAACTGGGGAGTAATTGATGTGTTATATCCCATAAACTGGATTTTGAGATAGTAGGTTCCCGGTAATTGTTTTGCAATGGAAAAACTGCCATCGTCTTTGCTCAAAGTTCCGGTAACCAAAGATGAATCTGCACTTTTGTACAAGCCAATGCTTACGTAGCTTAATGCAGAATGATTGGATGTATCTTCTACTTTCCCACTAATGGTAGCATTTTGGGCAAAGACGAACCTTGAAAACAATAAAAATAATGCAGTACAGGTCAATCGTATTAATTTCATTTTAGGCTATAGTAAGGTAATTATCAATAAGAAAAAGGTTTAATTAATTTAAGAGATTATGACTTTGAAATTCACAAATGGTTTATCCGAAGAAAGGCTAATCATCATAATTTTTCCAATACCTCTATCAACTTCTTAGAAATTTCTGTTCTAGAGATACTGGTCATATTTCTATCCTCAAACATGATATTTTCTCTTTTCAAGAATTTATCATATTCTTTGTTTAAAGCAGTCAGGGTTTCTTTTACTCCATTACAAACATATCCAGATTTATATTTTACCATACTTTCTGCAATATCACCATTATCCGATACAGGTAATAAAATCGGTTTCCGAAACATCAAATAATCTGCATTTTTAGAAGTGATTATTTGTGTTCTTTGCCCATATTTAAGATGAAGAAACATAGAGGCGTTTAATAAGAAAGGTAAAAGATCCTCATTTGAAAGCCGGTCTGTTATTTTTGAGCAAGATGATAAACCATGTTTATTTAGCAGTTTAGGCAAAAGGGGGTTTTTATAGGCTCCTAAAAAATTTAATCGTAAACTATCGTGTTTAAGATCATTTAAGGCTATGAAATTCTTTACCGATTCAAAAAACGTTTCATCATGTAATTGATCATTATAAATAGTACCCAAATAAACTATATTAAAGGTTGTTGGGCTTCTATTTATTAGATTTAAAACTTCTGCTTCCTCGTAGTTACTGCCGTTTTCTATTACCGTAATCTTTGATTGGTATTTTAACGGGAAAAAACTTTTTAACGACTCTGAAACAGTAATTATTTGATCGGCTTTATCCAAGTATTTGTTCTCATTTTTTATAGTAAAATACTTTTTGAACCTGTAAACCAAATTATTGGTCTCTAATAAATGATAACCGTAATTCCAAGGATCACGATAATCTAATATTAATTTAGAATTGTATTTATTAGCCATTTTAAAACAGGTTTTAATTATACCACCCGAACCACCAGAAATGATAATTTGGGGTTGTAAACCCAACTTATTAAACTCTTTTGTTTTTGCAAGCCATTGATCAGATTTATAGATTATAATATGTAATGCCAAGACAATTTTCTTGAAAAAATAAGGAATTTTATTTTTATCTATCCAGATGAGGAGTTTCTGGATAGGGTTTAGATAATCAAGATTTAACGTAATGATAGATTCTTTAAAAAGAATAGGCCCATCTAGTTTATTAACACTGTTTATGGGGTTGGTTTGATAAGGGAAACCGAGATCTATACCATTAATATGATAAGATTTAGAGTTACAAATGGATTTTATGAAAAAATGGTACCTGGCACTAAAAGTTCTGTTGGTTATTAAATCGTGGGCTATTATTATTATGTCTTTTTTCTTAGAAATCATTGTATAAATTCCTAAAGGTACTCCGTAAGCCAAAAGTAATGATCCCAGTTTTGTTTTGCGATAAACTATTTGTTTCTGATCGGATGATGCCTCCCAACTCTAATCTCAGATTATAATTTGGATTAATCAGATAGGCAACCCTACCTTCTAGATAAGTTAAATTTGTTGCAATGCCTTGTGTGGTAAAATTACCGTAACTATAATTCCTTGTATCGTAAGATTTAAAGATATCTCCTCCGTAATTATCGCCTGGGCCATCTAAACCATATTTAGCTAAATCTAGCTTACCCATAAGATTAAACCTTTTGTAAGAATAGTTCCAGATGGTTACAAACTCCCTGTAATTTGCACCAAATATATTTGCCAAGGGCTGGTTATAATGCCCATAATTTAGCAACGAGGTTCTTTCTGAATAAGTGTAAGGCCTGGCTGTATTGTATTCTAACAAATAGTTGAGGTTTTTTAATTTAAAAGCATCAAAACCTTTTATACCTATTTGATAGGCAAATTTGTTTGCCCAATATCCATTTCCCGCAAATACTTCCTTTGAAGTAAACTCATCAATGGCGATCTGCCCATATACCGCTAGATTTCTCAATAATTCATACTTTCCATTAAAGCCGATCAATGCGTTATCAGGCGAACCGTTTTGCCCTTCAATTGGTCTTAAAAAGATAAAAGGGTTTGCATAACTTAAATCAAAGCCTCTTTTACCGGTACTATCTGCATCTTGCCAAATTACAGAATCAAAGAAACCCAAGCTTAACCTATTGTTCACGTTCCAATCTAAATAATGGAAAACGCCCCATTTTTTTCTAAAACCATTATCATAAGATAGCTCTGGTGCTTTTAAATCTTGAAACTGCGCCCACATACTCATGTACTTTACATTTCCTAATGTGCCGGTTAACTTAAAGAAAGGATAGTTTGATGCCACATCAGACAAAAGCACAGAACGATAACCATCACCAATGAAATTTTTATCTTGCCCTAAAGTAATGTTGATATATTTGACCGGCGTATAAGACAACAAAGCCGTAGCATAAGACCAATCTTTTATGTTTCTGCTAGGGCCAAATTTATCGTTAACCTCACTAGGGATGATACCGTTAGCGTTAACAAAATTTTGGATGTATTGAGGGAATTTAGCTTGATTTTCATATCCACTGGTGTAAAAAGAAAATTTAGAACCTATTGTACCGCCAAATTGATAACCCCTGGTATTTGTCCAGATAGAACCTCTGTCTTTATCATAGCCTGCTATAAAATCGGGCAAAAAATCACCATAAAAAGTATAATCACTTTTATTTATCGCTATTAAATGTTCGTTTAATAACTTTCTATGCACCCAACTTCTTTTTAAAGTATCAGAACCATAATCATAAAAAGAATCTACCGCTAATTTTAATAAGGAATCATCTTGAAAATAGGGCTTCATGGCACTATGGAAACGGGTATCTTTATCATAAACCTGCTTGTTAAATTTCTGATAAAAATCATAAGAAAAAGGCTGGTAAATATTTGGTGTTTGCGCCTTTAAAGTTGTAAAGCCACCCAAGATGATGATGGCTAATAGTAGATATTTGTTCATTATACGGCTATTGCTTCTAAATTATCCAATTCTTCATAAATAGAGTTATTGCTTTTGTACTCTGGGACAATTTTTTTCATCAACCGTACCACTTCTTTATCTTTGTAATAGCAGGCGGTATCAATTAGTTTATCTACCTCTTTGCTTACTTTATCAAAATCGTAAACCATCACTTTTGCAACCATAATTTTATGATGATGTGTAGGGAGGTTGTTTTCTTGGTTGTTCAACAATTCCTCGTAAAGTTTCTCTCCCGGTCTCAAACCAGTAAATTCGATCTTAATATCTTGATTTGGGATCAAACCAGAAAGCTTTATCATTTTCTTGGCCAATTCTACTATTTTTACGGATTGCCCCATATCGAAAATAAAGATCTCTCCGCCCTGCCCCATTGTGCCAGCCTCCAAAACCAAACGACAGGCCTCTGGTATGGTCATGAAATATCTTGTAATATCTGGATGCGTTACCGTAATTGGTCCCCCTTTTTGGATTTGCTCTTTAAAACGAGGGATTACCGAACCATTAGAACCTAAAACATTCCCAAACCTGGTGGTTATAAACTTGGTGTGTATAAACGCCCCGTTTTTTGCGGTAAGATTTTGGGTCTCTATTAGGTTAGAAAAAGACTGTACGTAGATTTCTGCGATCCTTTTAGAAGCACCCATCACGTTGGTTGGCTTTACGGCCTTATCTGTTGAGACCATCACAAATTTATCTACCTTGTACTTTACAGATAAATCTGCAATTATCTTGGTTCCGCCAACGTTGGTACAAATGGCCTCAGAGGGGTTGCTTTCCATCATTGGCACATGTTTATAAGCTGCCGCATGATAAACAAAATGAGGCTTAAATGTTTCAAACATAAATTGCATCCTATTCCTATTTCTCACATCGCCAATAAAAGCAATAAAATTATTAGTGATATTATTGTCTTGAAGTTCTAATTGCAGCTCGTGAAGTGCCGTTTCTGCCATATCATTGAGAATGATGATCTGGGGTTGAAATTTCATTAATTGCCTTACGATCTCACTACCGATAGATCCCGCGGCACCTGTAACCAACACCCTTTTTCCTTTAACTTGCTCCCTAATCAAGTTCTCTTCAATTTTTATGGTATCCCTTTCTAAAAGGTCTTCTATCTTAATGTTTTTGATTTGGGCTACCTTAAAAGAGCCATTTACCCAATTTTTTAAAGGTGGTACATTTAACACCTTTACGTTATGATCCAAACAAAGATCAACCGCTCTGTTTTTTCTATCTGTAGAAATCCTATGAGAGGATAAGATTAGGTCATCTATCTTTTCAAACTCAATGATCTTTTGCAGGTCGTCTGTATGATAGATCTTAACGCTATCTACCACTTTTCCTTTTTTACGCGGGTCGTCATCAACAAAAGCTACCACGCTCATGTTTACGCTCGGGTTAGAGTCTAGCTGCCTTTTTGTGGCCACCCCTGTTTCCCCTGCTCCGTAAATAATTACTCTCCTTTTATCCAATCTCATGTTTTTGATATACATAAAAAAGTATTTAACCAAAACACGGTAGGTAATCAACATCACAAAACTTGATAGACCGGTAATTACCACTACCACATTTGGGATTATTTGCGGTTTGTTAAAAGATAGTAGAAATAGGTTGCAAAGAATAAAAAAAGCGTTGCTTATAGAAATACTAAATAAAATACGGAAAGAATCTTGTGCGCTGGTATATCTTACAATACCCGCATAAGTTTTTACATTAAAGAAAACCAGACAGTTTATACCCAAAAAGATGAGCGTGTTCCTGCTCAGCTCATTTATATCTATTTGGGAAGCTTCAAAATTAAACCTTAAGAAATAAGAAAAGATAAGTGCTAAGGCGCAAAAAGTTAAATCTATGCAGAAGATTAGCCAACGAGGGACAATATTTATTCTTTTAAACATAGGGAATTTTGTTTAATTATGTTGCCAAATATACCAATAGTTTTATTTAGTTGAACATGATGCTAAAATGAGTTTTTAAAACCATCTTTTGGTCGAGCTTTTTAAGCTGCCCTTTATAGGTTAAAAATTTTTTAATATTTAAAAAACAACCTTTTTTTCCCTTCTAAACTTAACCTTAAGGTAGCATAGGCCATTATAAACACCATAAATATCCCTATGATCAGCACCGGGCTTTCTAAATTTATCAAAGTTACATTTAACAGCATTTGCAATGAGGCGTATAATACAGCAATCAAAACGTGAGGCCATTTCCTATCGTTTGCCAGGTATTGATAAAAATGAGAACGGTGTGCATCAAAAATATTCTCTTTTCTAATAATCCTACAAATAATTGTTGCTACTGCATCTAAACCATAAATTCCCAATAACAAAACCCACTTTAGATTATTTGTTGCCGCAATTAGCGTTAACAGAAAAAAGCTGATGATCAATGCCATGGTTATGCTACCTACATCGCCGGCAAACGTTTTAGCTTTTTTTCTGAGATTAAAAAAACCGAATACCAAGAGTGAAGCAATCAACAGATAAAAAATTGGATCCTGCAATAAATGGATGTTCAAGAATTTTTGAAGATAAAAACAGGTTGCAATGGTAACGTAAGAATACAAAACCGTTATCCCGTTTATCCCATCCATAAAATTATATGCGTTGATGATACCGATGATAATGATGAGGGAAACGATAATCAAGAGGCAAGAGGCAAGATTAAAGGAAAAAGAAATGTTTTGGTTAAAGAATACCTGCGTTAAGATTAATAATACAGAAACAAGGTGGAGCCCGATCCTCAGCTTATTATTGAGCGTCATTATATCATCTAAAAAGCTGATGGTTGCGATCGCAAAAACGCCAATCGCCAAAAAATATTGAGAAGGCTCGATAACCATTACCCCTATGATCAACGCTAAAGGAAATATAATGCCCCCGCCCCTTAAGGTTATTTGGGTATGAGAGCTACGAAGGTTTGGTTTATCTATGATGTTGAAACGATCGGCTATTTTGAAATAAATAACCTCAAGTACAAACAAGCAAAAAATTGAGATTAGGAAAAAGGACACGGGAATGACTGGGGGTTAAGGTTTGGGATTGATCACATTTTTTTATCGGTTTTACAAAGATAGCAAGAATTGGTTGGTTTGTAATGTTAGCCAAAAATCTCGGCAATTTATTAATGCTAACCTTTAAGCAATTTTATTTCCAAAATCCTTTATATAAACCTCAAAAAATTATCAAGGCCTTTACTCTGTTAGTATCTCTACACCCTCCAAAAATTTTGTTTTCTGGGGATCGGCATACATCCCGTAAGCATCAACCAATAAACCTTTAGAATCGTCGGCACAGTGTATCGCGTACAAAATAGAGTTATCATCTGGGTTGCTCATCCCTTCAAAACGATGGATTTCTATTATCTTTAGTTCATGTTTTTCAAACTCTTTACCACCATCGTTGCTTTTTAATTTGCCCTCCTTAAAATCAAACTCATAAGTGTAGCCCAATTTCTTTAAACCGTTCATTGCTTCAGAAAGCGTATCGTAATCATTATTGCTGGCATTCATTTTCATGATAATTTTTGATTGATTTAAAACAAAATTCATACCTAAACAGTAAAATAGTTATTCTGCCTCTAAATACATGTCTAAAATAATATTCCATTTACTTTGTGCATCTTTTTGCCATATCCTTATGTAGTTGTACTTTTTTTGTCCAATGGTTGCTTTTCCGTTGGTGTAGGCTAAATCTCCACTAAAAGCCCTATCAACAAAGTTGGGGTAACTTGTAACCTGTTTGCCCATACCGTAAATAAAATTTACGGCATTTGCCTTCCCTATAATTGGTAATTTACCCGGAAAGTAATACCTCACTTCATCGGCATAAAAATCTTTAAAGTTCTTATTGCCAGTTTGGTTTAAAGCTTTACTAAGTAACAGATCTGTGCTAAAAACAATATCTTCCCTCATCTTCATCTTTTTGGGGCCAATTAGCTTTGGGTATTTATAATCAGAGGGGTCTAAGAATACTTGCTTTGCATCTGCAATAGGCTTATCATGGGCAATACCGGCATCTAAAGCCAATTCCCATTTCTTTTGTTGATTAGACCTCCAGATAGAAAGGTAATGCCCAAAAGAAGGCTGTTCGTTATTAAGTGTATATAAGCCAGTTGTAAAACCTAGTTCGCCATCTTTAGAGATCATGGCAAACTCGGGCTGCCACGATAAATTAGTGGCCTTTGAGGGGTTTTGATTATAATATTGTTTGATATTAACCGGGTTAGGCCTAAAAACCACGCCGTTTTTGCCCGTCATTTTCAAAAATGCCTCAGATATGCCTTCTTTGGCTACTTCTTCATTAAAATAGTTTTCCGTTTTGATCAACGATGAAACCGTACCATCGTTTTTTTGAGCTTTTGCCCCTAACAAAAATAAGAGCATGGCACCTATCAAGAATATTTTTTTCATTATTTTTACATTATCTGATTAAAAATTTACTGAATATGAAAAGCTTCAATATTACCATTTTATTTTTTTTTATTATAAGCCTTAACACAAAAGCACAATATCTTCAAGATATTTCTGGCAAACCATTATCTTTTAAAGCCTATACAGATGTAATAGGAAATCCGTATTTATATGATTATTGGAGCGATGGATCGGTGGTGACAAAAGGCGGGGTAACGCATGATAAATTAGCGCTAAAATATGATATCGTAAAAGACGAAATTTATTTCATGGCCGATAAGAACATTCCGATGGCTTTTGTAGATTCTATAAAAACTTTTGTTTTGGATAAAGTTACCGGAAAGGAAATTTTTACAAATGGTTTTCCGGAGGTAGATAATTTTGATAACAAAAGTTTTTACCAAGTGTTGTTTAAGGGTTCTGATGTATTGCTTTTATTTAAGGCAAGTAAATACATAACCGAGACCAAAGCTTATGGCTCTGCTACTACCGAGAAGAAATTTAACGAAAACAATTCTTATTACCTGTACAAAGACGGTAAAATGGAAAAATTTAAACCCTCTAAAAAAGAGTTCTTACAGATATTTAAAGATCAAGGCGCACAGGTTGAAACTTTTCTGAAGAAAGAAAACATTGATTTTAAAAACAACCTAGACTTGGTTAAAGTGTTCGATTTTTATTACGCCTTAAAGTAAACGCTTGCTATTTTAAATACTCGAAAAACGATCTTCTATCCATTAATTTAGCCCCCATTCTTTCTAGATGGCTAGAGTGTACCTGGCAATCTATTAAATCAATATTGGTGTTTTTACAAAGCCAGATCAACGCCAATTTTGAGGTATTGCTTTTTTTAGAGAACATAGACTCTCCACAAAAAACCTTATTTACAAACACTCCGTACAATCCGCCAACCAACACTTCGTTTTCCCAAACTTCAACAGAATGTGCATAACCCATTTGGTATAGCTTAAAATAAGCTTCTTGCATTTCTGGGGTTATCCATGTGCCATCTTGCCCTTCTCGCTTAGCATCGGCGCAAGCCATAATTACCTCCTTAAATACCTTGTTCAAAGTAATTTTAAACCTGTTAGAATTTAAAACCTGCCTCATGCTTTTGCTTATTTTAACATCGGCGGGGTACAACACAAAACGTTCTTTTGGGCTATACCAGAAAATCGGCGATCCTTCGCCAAACCATGGAAAAATCCCGTTTTGATAGGCAAGCATTAAACGCTGTGGGGATAAATCTCCGCCCACTGCCAATAACCCATCTTCATCTGCCAATGAAGGATCTGGAAAAACAAGTTCTTTGGTTAACCTATAAACCATACTTTAAATTATAAATCTAATTAAACCTTTTTGTTTTGCTTTAGTCTTAAAAAAGTAAGCGATTACACAATAAAATCTAGATTGGTTTTATAAAGTTTTAGTTTTTGGTTTTTTAGAAAAGGCTTTCCTCCCAAAGGAAGCCTTTTTTGCGTTAATGGCGCATCTCTATTAAACCCAACATAAGAAATTACATTTTACGCTAGTCTAGTTTTTTTTTGCACTTTTGAGGATTAACCAAAAAATCTTATCGAGATGAAAATTAAAATAATTTTAGCTTTATTGTTGATCCCATTCTTTAGCGTTGCCCAAAGGTACCAGCACCTGCTAATTGGCACCTATACCAAAAGTCAAAACAACGGCATTTTTGTTTATAAATTTGATACGCAAAGCGGTAACCTAAGTTTTGAATCTAAAACAGACAGTATTAAAAACCCTTCGTATTTGGCCATAAACAACAATGGCACAAAAGTTTATAGCGTTAGCGAACAAGGCAAGGATAGAAATGGGGCCGTAAATGCTTTTAACTTCGATTCTAAGACCGGGGAGCTTTCTTTTATAAATACGCAAAGCACAATAGGTGGCGGGCCTTGTTACATAAGCATTGCCAATGATAACAAATATGTTTTTACCGCCAACTACGGCACTGGCAGCGTAAGTGCTTTGCCTTTAAATAATGACGGTAGCGTTGCGCCGCTTGCCCAACTTATACAGCATGAAGGGAGCAGCATTAACAAGAACAGGCAGTTAGGCCCCCATGCCCATTCTGTTATATTTTCTAATGATGGGAAAACTTTGTTTAATGCAGATCTGGGGCTTGATAAATTATTCGCTTATGATTACGAACCTTTACTAAAAGACCCGCTTCAGAGCGCAGCGCAACCTTTTATAGATATAAACCCGGGGTTTGGCCCAAGGCACTTTGCTTTTAATAAAAAAGGAGATAAATTATACCTGCTATCAGAGATGAAAGCCGCCATTACCATATTTGATTATAAAGATAAAGTACTTAGCAAAAATAAGATCGTAGATCTAGACCAAGTTGGTTTTACCGGAAAAGACGGTGGCGCAGACATTCATTTATCTAACGATGGACGGTTTTTATATGCTACCAATAGAGGGGATGCTAATGAAATAGTGATATTTAAGATCGATGACAAAAACGGATCATTGACCAGAATTGGCTCCCAAAGCAGCTTAGGAAAAACGCCAAGAAATTTTGTGATAGACCCAACCGATTCGTTTTTATTAGTAGCCAACCAAGATTCTGACGATATTTATGTTTTTAGGAGAAACAAAAAAACGGGATTGCTAACCTATACCAATAAGATGTTGAGCATAGGCAACCCGGTATGTTTAAAAATGACCGCCGTTAAATAGCTTTGGTCTCTTATTTCAAAAATGATCAATAAAAAATTCCCTTGGTATATCTTGATCACAATTATATTATTGAAATTCCTCTTTCAATATCTTGTGATCTCATCTATTTATGAGTTACACCGAGACGAATTTTTACATCTTGATCAAGCCAATCACCTGCAATGGGGCTATCCCTCCGTTCCGCCTTTTACAAGTTGGCAAGCACTAATTATAAAATGGTTAGGAAATGGGCTTTTGTGGGTAAGGTTTTTTCCTGCTTTGGCCGGCGCACTTACTATTTGGGTTGTTTGGGAAACCGTAAAAGTTTTAAAAGGCACACTGTATGCTGCAATTATTGCTGCCTGTTGTGTTTTATTTTCTGGTTTATTGAGGATCAATATTCTTTTTCAACCAAATTCTTTCGATATACTTTTTTATACGCTAATCTTCTTTTTCATCATCAAATACATCAAAACAGAAAAAGAAATTAACCTTTATTATTTAGGAATTACTATTGGTTTTGGGCTTTTAAACAAATACAACATTATCTTTTTATTGATGGCCTTGGTGGTAAGCTTACCGTTTACCAAGCAAAGAAAACTATTTGTTAACCAACATTTTTGGCTGGCCATGTTGCTGGCATTGTTTATTGTATCGCCTAATATTTGGTGGCAAATAAAAAATCATTTTCCAGTAGTTTGGCACATGAAAACTCTGGCGAGAACTCAGTTAGAAAATGTTTCTAGGATTGATTTTGTGCTAGAACAGGTAAAGTTCTTTTTTGGTGCTATACCATTTTGGTTTGGGGGCTTATTGGCCATTGTGTTTTATAAGCCGTTTAAACCTTATAAGATTGTGGCTTTTGCCTACCTAAGCACCATTTTATTATTTATATATCTACATGGCAAAGCCTATTATGCCGTGGGTTTATATCCTATACTTTTTGCTTTTGGGGCTATTTACCTAGATCAACTTTTATCAAGCAAAAAAACCGCCTGGATCAAACCCACATTGGTAATATTTAATATTGCCCTCATAGCTTATTTTTCCCAAAAAATTTTCCCAATACTTTCTCCCCCACAAATTGTAAATAGAAGTAATTTTGGCGGTAAATTTGGTACGCATAAATGGGAAGATGGCAAAGAGCATCCAATTGAGCAAGATTTTGCCGATATGATCGGTTGGACAGAAATGGCTAACAAAACCGATAGTGCTTTCTTAAAAATCCATAAAACAGAAAGAAAGAATTTATTGGTGCTTACAGAAAATTATGGGCAAACAGGCGCCATCAATTATTACAGTAAAAACATTAAAAATGCGGTTTGCTACAGCTTAGATTATATCAAATACTTCCCCCATTTAAACCATCTGAAACATCTGATTTTTATTGGCGAAACACCCTATCCGTCTTTGATTGCACATTTTAAAAGCAATGTTAAAATTGGAGAGATCAATAATAAATATGCTAGGGAAAAAGGAGCGGTAATTTACCTGTTTTCTTATCCGGATCAATACATCATCAAAAAATTACAAATGCGTTTAAAAGATACTCAAGAATGATTTTTTTACCAATATACCATCAATGAGAACAGGCTATTTTCTTCTGATATTTATTTTCTTTAATTCTTATTGCTTTGGCCAGCAAAAAGATAGTACCCAAATATTAAACGAAGTGAAAGTTAAGGCCTATCTATCAGATAAAATATTGATCAGCTTACCCGCTACCGTTTCTGTTATCAATAAAAAGCAAATAGAACAAAGCGGCACACAATCTCTTTTGCCGGTATTAAATGGCGTTGCCGGTGTAAAGATGGAAGAACGATCGCCCGGGAGTTACCGTTTATCAATTAGAGGTAGTTTATTGCGTTCGCCGTTTGGCGTGAGAAACGTTAAGGTTTATTATGATGGTTTTCCTTTAACAGACGCTGGCGGAAACACCTATTTGAATTTGATCGATCAATCTGCTATTGAAAATATAGAGGTTTTAAAAGGGCCCGATGGCAGTTTATTTGGCGCAAATTCTGGTGGCGTAGTCTTAGTAAATACACTGGCTAAGGCCGATGGATTGAAAGCAAACATTTTAGCTGGATCTTATGGATTGTTTAAAGAAAATATAGCTTTTGATAAGAATGTGCAAAATTACGAGTTCAACATCCATCAATCTCATCAATATTCAAATGGGTATAGAGACCATAGCCAAATGAAGCGTAATTTTTTTCAGGCCGCCCAAAAATTAAATTACAATAACAAAGGAAGCATCAGGTTTTCTGGCTTTTACAGCGATTTGGATTATCAAACTCCGGGCGGTTTAACTTTAGCCCAAAAAGATGCAAAGCCAACAATGGCCAGGCCAAGCACCACATTTACTCCAGGTGCCGAAGAACAGAATGCCGGGGTTTTTAATAAGACCTTATTTGCAGGCATTAGTAATGAATATAGGTTCAATAACCATTTAAAACATATCTTATCTATCTCTGGCATCAGTACAGATTTTAAGAACCCTTTCATAACCAATTATGAGAAACGGCAAGAAAATTCTATTGCCCTGAGAACCTATCTCAACTATCAGAACAAAACCAATAAAAACCAAAAATATGAATGGAATTTAGGCTATGAATTTGGGCAAACCAATTCAGATATCTTGAATTATAATAATGATAAAGGAACGCCTACCACAATTATTGCGGCAGATAGGATTATAAATAAAGCGCAATTTGTGTTCACAAAATTTGATTTTGAGTTTAATAAAAAATTGAATGCCGAGGTTTCATCGAGCTTAAACTTTACCGATTATAAATTTAAACTTTTACCAGAATCTAATGGTTCTAGCATCGCCGGAAGGCAAAAACTTAAGCCTATTTTAATGCCGAAGCTGGCTTTGTCTTATCTATTGAACCCTAATTTTGTTTTAAGGGGGATCATTAGTAGAGGATTTTCTGCACCCACAACCGCAGAAGTTAGGGCTTCTGATGCAAAGATCAATACTGATCTGCAACCAGAAAAAGGGTGGAACTATGAAATGGGCCTAAGGTTTAGAACTCCATTTGAAAGAATTTACATTGATCTGGCGGGTTTTTATTACCGATTAAACAATGCCATTGTTAGGCGTGTAAATGCTAACGACCAAGATTTTTTTGTGAACGCGGGTGGTACCCAACAAAAAGGAGTAGAATTGGCTTTAAACGCAAATATCCTAAAAAAACCAACAGCTGTTTTGAACCAGATCACTTACCATACTGCACTCACAATTAACGATTTTAAGTTTAGTGATTATAAAGTTGCGGCCGATGATTTTAGCGGTAATATATTAACGGGCGTACCAAAATTCAATATCAGCAATAGCTTAGATTTAGATTTTAACCATGGTTTTAATGTTTTTATCCAACATCAATATAATGGAAAAACATCGTTAAATGATGCTTCTACGGTTTTTGCGGATAGTTATAATTTGATCATGGCAAAATTTGGGTACACCAGAAAAGTTGGCAATGCGGGTTTGAACCTCTATTTTGGAATTGATAATCTTTTAAACGAAAGTTATAGCTTAGGTAACGATTTGAATGCTTTCGGTAACAGATTCTATAATCCATCGGCAAAAAGGAATTACTTTTTTGGTTTGGGATTGAGGATTTGATACTTTAAGAGCTAAATACAAAAAAGCCGGAAGATGGGCAGAGGAGATTTATTTATATAGAAGGTACAGCGATCTCTATTTATAATCAGCAACAAGAATCTTGTGGTCACAAAAAGCATATTCATGAGCTTGGTTAGAGCATACGATAATCAGTCTGTTATCGGCAAAGGTTTTTACCAACTCTAGGTACCAAATAATTCCTTGCTCATCTAAATTGGCGGTTGGTTCGTCTAAAAGAAGTAAGGGCGTATCAGAACAAAAAGCTAATAACAGTTTTACCCTTTGTTTCATCCCAGAAGAAAAATATTTAAGCTGCTTGTTTTTACTTTTTTGCATGTTTAACAAATCAACTAATTGCTCATTTGTTAAACCATCTATCCTTTTTTTAAAGTTGAAATGAAATTCCAAGACTTCTAAAAGCGTAAACTCTTCAATTAAATCTAAATATGGCGCAGCAAGACTAAAATGTTGAAAAATTTCTTCTACCTGTATTTCTTTACCGGCCATGAAATAAGAAATGTTACCAACCGAAGATGTTAGCGCACCAGATATGATTTGTAGCAAGGTAGATTTACCAGAACCGTTGATCCCTAAAATGGCATAAGATTTTCCGGTTTCAAATGTATAATCGATATGGTTAAATATCCATTCTCTATTAAACCTTCTGCCAATTTGAGCTAGAACAATCTTCATCAAATGTTAACCATTGCCAAAGCTTTTCATCACGCCACGGTTAGAGTTTCTGATAAAATTGATAATCTCATCTCGTTCTTCTGTTGGCTTAAATTCTGCTTCAATAATATCCAAGGCTTTGGTAACATTGTTATGTTTTACAAACAGAATACGATAGATCTCTTGGATTTCGTTTATTTTCTCTGAAGTAAAGCCTCTTCTTCTTAAACCAACAGAATTAATGCCCGCATAAGAAAGCGGCTCTCTTGCTACTTTAACATAGGGCGGGATATCTTTTCTAACCAAAGAACCTCCGGTTACAAAAGAATAAGAACCAACCTTGCAGAATTGGTGTATGGCAACCATCCCGGCCAAAACAACGTTATCGCCAATGGTAATGTGGCCAGCAAGTGTTGTATTATTAGAAAAGATACAATTATCGCCTACTTCACAATCATGCGCTACGTGGCAATAAGCCATCAAAAGGCAATTTTTTCCCACTTTGGTTTCCCATTTATCAGAAGTGCCCCTGTTAATGGTTACATATTCTCTTATGGTAGTATTATCACCAATAACAGCGGTTGTTTCTTCGCCGGCATATTTTAGATCTTGCGGGATCGCAGAAATAACCGCACCGGGGAAAATCCTGCAATTTTTACCGATCCTTGCGCCATCCATAATGGTAACGCTAGATCCTATCCAAGTGCCTTCCCCAATCTCTACATCTTTATGGATAACTGCAAAGGGATCTATAACTACGCTGTTGGCTATTTTTGCCTGTGGGTGTATATATGCTAAGGGTTGTATCATTCTGGGTTTTCGGTTTCTTTAACTCTAGAAATTTGGGCCATCATTTCTGCTTCTACTACTACTTTATCTGCTACCATTCCAACGCCTTTCATTTGTGCAATTCCTCTTCTAATGGGCTCCATTAGATCACATCTGAAAATAATCGTATCGCCTGGCAGAACTTGTGCCCTAAAACGCACATTGTCTATCTTAAGAAAGTAGGTTAGGTAATTTTCTGGGTCTGGTACGGTACTTAATACTAAGATACCGCCTGTTTGTGCCATGGCTTCTATCTGTACTACACCTGGCAAAACAGGTGCGCCAGGAAAATGGCCTTTAAAAAACTCTTCGTTAATGGTTACGTTCTTTACGCCTACAACATAAGTTTTTGTTAGTTCTAGTATTTTATCGATATATAAAAATGGTTGCCTATGGGGCAAGATATTCATAATATCCGTAATGTTATAAAAAGGTTTTGCAGTTGGATCATAAAGATGCTGCACTTTTTTCTTTTTATCTTTTTTAATTGCTGCCTTTATTTTTTTTGCAAAAGCAACGTTTGCAGCGTGGCCAGGTCTGGCAGCCATTACGTGTCCTTTAATTGGTGTGCCGATCAAGGCTAGATCACCGATCATATCCAACAATTTATGTCGGGCAGGTTCATTTTGAAAACGTAATTCTATATTATTTAAAATCCCTTCTCGGGCAACCTTAATGTCTTCCCTACCAAATGCTTTGGCAAGGTCTTTTAATTCTTGTTCGCCAATCTCATGATCTACAATTACGATGGCATTGTTTATATCTCCGCCTTTGATGAGGTTATGTTTCAAAAGCATCTCTAGCTCATGTAAAAACACAAATGTGCGGCATGATGCAATCTCATCTTTAAAATCGCTAATGGAGGTTATGGTAGAGTGTTGGCTTCCTAAAACCGGAGAGTTATAATCTACCATACAAGTAAAACGATAATCGTCTAAGGGCATGATCACCATTTCTACTTTACGATCTTCTTCTGAGTAATGTATATTGTGCTGAACATGATAATATTCCCTTTCTGCATCTTGCTCTTTAAAGCCCACGCTTTCGAGGGCGTTTACAAACTCTACGGCGCTCCCGTCTAAGATAGGCACTTCAATACCGTTTAGCTCAATCATCACATTATCAACCTCGCAACCAACCAAAGCCGCCAAAACGTGTTCTGTAGTGCTTACGCTGGCCCCGTTTGCGGTTAAAGTGGTACTTCTTGAGGTATCAGAAACGTTATCTACGTCTGCATCAATTACAGGGTGATCGGGCAAGTCTGTACGCTTGAATTTATACCCATGATTTTCTGGTGCGGGCTTAAAAGTTAAAGTAACCTTCGCCCCTGTGTGTAAACCAACTCCAGATAAACTTATTTCAGATTTTATTGTTCTTTGCCTAGGATTCATAAATAAAATTATTTGGGAAGATTTTCTTGCATTCTTTTGATCAATTTCTGCAATTCTTCAATCTTGCGCTCCATTTCTGGTAGTCTTTGGATAATTACCTGTGAACGCATATAACTTTGATATGTTTGGGCAGGCGCACCTCCCCATTTTTTGTTCTCTTCTTCTATGGATTTGTTGATGCCCGATTTGGCCTGTATTTGTGTCCCTTTTGCCAAAGATACATGACCAACAACGCCAACTTGCCCTCCGATAATATTACTTTCGCCAATTTTCGCACTCCCAGAAATCCCTGTTTGAGATGCGATAACGGTATTTTTCCCGATCTCTGCATTATGGGCAATTTGTATCAAATTATCTAATTTTACCCCTTTTCTAATAATTGTAGAACCCATTGTTGCCCTATCTATACATGTATTTGCACCAATTTCTACATTATCTTCTATTACCACATTGCCAATTTGGTTTACTTTCACATAAGAGCCGTCTTGTTGTGGTGCAAAACCAAAACCATCACTCCCAATTACGGTACTGGCATGTATGGTTACTTTGTTGCCAATGATACAATCGTGATAGATTTTAGCCCCCGCTTGTATAGAGCAATCGTTACCGATTTTCACATCATCGCCGATATAGCATTGTGGATATATTTTTGTGTTATCCCCAATTTGCGCACCGGCAGCAATATACGCAAAGGCACCTATGTAAACGTCTTTACCTATTGTTGCATCAGGATGTATAAAAGAAGGTTCTTCAATTCCCTTTTTATTTAGTTTTAGGCTATTGTACCTTTCTAAGAGTATAGAAAAACTGCTGTAAGCATCCTTTACCTTAATTAAGGTAGAACTTATAGGCTTATCAATAATAAGGTCCTCGTTTACAATAACCACAGAAGCATTAGTGGTGTAGAGGAAGGCCTCATATTTAGGATTGGCCAAAAAAGACAATGCCCCTTCCTGTGCTTCCTCTATTTTTGCTAACTGACTAACCTTTACATCTGGGTTACCTTCTAAAGTGCCGTTAAGTAAAAGGTTAATCTCTTTTGCGGTAAATTGCATGTTCCAAAATTAATTGATATTATTAAATGAACAAATTGTTATTAAATTATAATGCTTTTTTCATTCTTCTACTTTTGTGTAACAAAGAATGTTTTTAGTAACAATTTTAGATAAAGCTTCTAAATTGGCATTATCAGAAACGGTTGCTATATCTCTTAATTGTCCGTTCTTCATCAAAATATTGATGCTTCCGTTACCAATTTTATAAGCCATATTATTTACACTGCCGGTAAAAACAAAATATTTTGCTTGGTCCATAGAGATGTTTAAACTTTTGACAATGTGAGCTCTTAATTGGTTTAACCTGCTCTCTTCTGGCAGATCATAGCTAATTTCTACTTTATAAAGGTTCCTATTGATCAAATTGGCACATAACGTTCTTAAAATAAGATCATCATCATGTTGCCAAACTTTTACGGCAGCCATTACATCATGATCATCTAACAACGCAAAATATTTTAAGTTATCGTGGTTTTCAGAAAAAATATCTGCATTGATATTAGTATAAAGGAAATGTTTTAAAGCCGGAGTTGCAAATAATTGATAGCCAGTATTGGCAAGTTCTCTTGCCCTTTCTAATATTTTAACCAACAATTGCTCTGCGGCAACTACGGTTTTGTGTAGATATACTTGCCAATACATTAATCTGCGGGCAATCAAAAACTTTTCTATAGAGTAGATTCCCTTCTCCTCTACCACCAAATTATTATCCTTGATGTTTAATAGCTTTATGATCCTATCAGAACTTACCATACCTTCGGTAACGCCACTAAAAAAACTATCCCTGTTAAGATAATCTAGACGATCTAGATCTAATTGGCCCGATATCAATTGGCAAAGAAACTTTTTATGGTATTTATTATTGAATATATTTAATGCCAGGTCCAATTTTCCGCCAAATTCCCTATTCAAATTGTCCATCAGCATAATGCTGATTTTTTCATGCGATACACCTTTAACGATGGTATGTTCTAAAGCATGAGAAAATGGCCCATGCCCAATATCATGCAATAAAATTGCGATACAAGCAGCCTCTTCTTCTTCTTTTGTGATGGTATGCCCCCTACTTTGTAAATGCTCTAAGGCAAGTTGCATCAGGTGCATTGCGCCCAAAGCATGATGAAAACGGGTGTGCAATGCACCAGGGTAAACCAAATGCGTCATCCCCAGCTGTTTGATATACCTTAATCTTTGAAAATAAGGATGCTCTATCAAATCAAACAATAAAGGGGTTTTAATACTTATAAATCCGTAAACTGGATCGTTTATTATTTTGTTCTTATTCAACCTAAATAAATTATAAGGCACAAAAATTGCTAATTTTAGCTCTCGAGTTAATTCTTGGCAAATATTGAGAAATTAAAAAGAAAATCAGCGAATTAGAAATTTTTATATGCAGTTAGCAAATATATTGTGGGCCGATGATGAAATTGACCTTTTAAAAC
This sequence comes from Pedobacter segetis, assembly GCF_016623585.1. Taxonomy (GTDB): domain Bacteria; phylum Bacteroidota; class Bacteroidia; order Sphingobacteriales; family Sphingobacteriaceae; genus Pseudopedobacter; species Pseudopedobacter segetis. The sequence continues at coordinate 63,779 of NZ_JAEHFY010000004.1, read as the reverse complement.
CACACATCCTTTTCCTTAACGAAAAAGGCTACCAGATCGATACAGCCACCAACGGAAGGGATGCTTTAGACATTTTTAAAACAAAGGATTTCGACCTTGTTTTCTTGGATGAAAATATGCCCGGTTTAACCGGATTAGAAACCTTGAGCAGCATCAAAACCATTAACCCAGATGTACCGGTTGTAATGATCACCAAAAGCGAGGAAGAGTATTTGATGGAAGATGCCATTGGTTTTAAAATTGACGATTATCTGATCAAACCCGTAAACCCGAAGCAAATTCTGTTGACTATCAAAAAATTGATTGATAACAAAAGGTTGGTGAGCGAAAAAACCTCTATGGCCTACCAACAAGACTTTAGGAATTTAGGGATGATATTAAACGATAACCTAAACTACCAAGAATGGGTTGATGTTTATAAAAAACTGATCTTTTGGGAGCTAGAACTAGAGAAGTTGGAAGATGCCGGGATGCATGAGATTTTGACGATGCAAAAATCAGAGGCTAATGCACAGTTTTCTAAATTTATAGAGAAGAATTATTTAGAGTGGGTAAAAAACCAAGATAAAGCACCAATGCTATCGCACCAATTGTTTAAGAAAAAGATTTTTCCAAACCTGAGCGAGCAGATACCTACGTTCTTCATACTGATTGATAACCTTCGTTATGACCAATGGAAGATCATCAATCCTATTATCTCAGAATATTTTAGGCTAGAGGATGAAGAAACCTATTTTAGTATCTTACCAACCGCAACCCAATATGCAAGAAACGCGATATTTTCTGGCCTGATGCCCTCAGATATGGAAAAACGTTTTCCAGAAATGTGGCAAAACGATGAAGACGAGGGCGGAAAGAATCTGTTTGAGGAAAAGTTTTTAGAAGACCAGATCAAGCGTTCGGTTAAAAAAGACCTTAAATTCTCTTATCATAAAATATTAAATCAAGATCAGGGCAGAAACCTAAACGATTCTTTGCCTAATTTAATGGGCAACGAGTTAAATGCAATTGTTTACAACTTTGTTGATATGCTTTCCCATGCCCGTACAGATATGCAGATGATACGTGAACTGGCAAACGATGATGCTGCCTATCGATCTTTAACGCTCTCTTGGTTTGAGCATTCTCCGCTCTTAGATTTAATCAAAAAATTGGCCCAAAAGAAAGTTAGGTTAATTATTACCACGGATCATGGTACCATAAGGGTTAAAAGCCCTAGTAAAGTTATCGGGGACAAAAACACCAATTCTAATTTAAGGTACAAACAAGGCAAAAACCTAAATTACAACAGTAAAGACGTTTTTTTAGTTAAAAACCCCGCAGATGCCATGTTGCCCAAATTACACGTAAGCTCTAGCTATATTTTTGCAAAAGAAGATTCATATTTTGTTTACCAAAACAATTATAACCAGTTTGTTAATTATTTTAATGAGACTTTTCAGCATGGCGGAATTTCTTTAGAAGAAATGATCATCCCTATTGTTACCTATAAAAACAAATAATATTTTTATGGCATGAAGATTAAAGTTGCCAGTCTTATTGGTTTAGAAGATGTGGCAAAAACAATATTAAACCAAGCTAACAAAGAAAAGATATTTCTCTTTTTCGGAAGTATGGGCGCAGGAAAAACAACATTAATTAATAAATTATGTGAACTTTTAGGCACAAAAGACCATACCAGCAGTCCAACTTTTTCTATCGTGAACGAGTATGAGCTAGAGAACGGAAGCATATTCCATTTTGATTTTTACCGATTAAAGAACCAGAATGAAGGTTTTGATATGGGTTATGAAGATTATTTTTATTCTGGGAATTATTGCTTTGTAGAATGGCCAGAAAAAATAGCCGATCTATTGCCAGAACATTATACTAAAGTACAGATTGAGATTTTGGGCGAGACAGAAAGAGAGATCGAATTGAGCGTTATTTAAAACCCTCTAGCAAAGAGCCGATAAAGGTTTTTATAAATTTAGCAGAGAAATAAAAATAGGTTTTGTGTTAACGATAGAAATGGCAGCCCCGCCTGTATTTCGGGCAGGCTTTTTTTGCTCTTGCCCTTTAGCAAGTTGCAAAATGAGATACATCTGCCAGCTGGCGGAGTATTAAAATGCCCATTTAATGATATAAAGAACTAAAATGGATACTAAACTGATGGGTGGATTTACCGAGGTTGCAAAACAAGCGATGATGCAGCCACAAGAAACTTTGGCCCCTACAAAAGTTAAAAAAAACAGTCTGTATATCGGCATACCCAAAGAAACTTCATTTCAAGAGAATAGGATTGCGCTAACACCGCTTTCTGTGGCTTTATTGGTAAATAACGGGCATGAAGTTGTTATAGAATCTGGTGCTGGGATGGGCGCAAATTTTGCAGATATTAAATACAGCGAGCAAGGCGCAAAAATAGTTTATGATGTCAAAGAAGTTTACCAGGCAAATATCATCATAAAAATTGCCCCTCCAACAATGGAAGAAGTGGGCATGATGAAGCATAACCAGATTTTGTTCTCAACCTTGCAAATGTCAACCATGAAACAAGATTATGTGCAAGCATTAATGTCTAAAAAGATCACCGCCTTAGCTTTTGAATATTTACGCGATGAGTTTAATGTTTTAACCGTTGTGAGAGCAATGAGCGAAATTGTAGGCTCTACCTCGGTTTTAATAGCGGCAGAATATGTAAGCAATGTATTTGGCGGCAAAGGATTGATGCTTGGCGGTGTTACAGGTGTGCCACCTACCGAAATAGTAATCTTGGGCGCCGGTACGGTTGGTGAGTATGCCGCAAGAACGGCCATAGCTTTGGGCGCAGAGGTAAAGGTTTTTGATACTTCTTTGTTTAGATTGCGCCGCTTGCAGGATAACATTGGGTGCAAGGTTTTTACATCTGTTATGCAACCCATTGTTTTAGAAAAAGCCATTACAACCTGTGATGTGGTAATTGGTGCCATTAGGGCAAACCACGGCCGCAGCCCATGTGTGGTAAGCGAAGAAACCGTTGCCAAGATGAAACCCAACTCGGTAATCATTGATGTAAGCATTGATCAGGGAGGTTGTTTTGAAACATCTGAAGTTACCAACCATAAAAAACCGGTTTTTAGAAAACATGACGTTATACACTACTGTGTACCTAATATTGCTTCGCGTGTTAGCAGAACAGCTACCTATGCCTTAACAAACATTGTAACGCCTATATTAGTTGATATTGGCGATATGGGCGGAATTATGAACTTAATTTGGGAAAAAACTGGCATAAGAAATGCAGTATATCTTTACCAAGGAGCCATGACTAATAAAGACCTGGCCCAAAGATTCAATTTGCCACATAAAGACCTTAATCTATTAGTGGTAAGTAACCGCTGATTTATGGTGATTAAAAAAAACTTTAAATACTATTTCAATGTTTTAAGTGAAACCTTTAGTTCTTTTATGGGCGATAAAGGTTTAAAATTGAGCGCCGCTCTGGCTTATTACACCATATTCTCTTTAGCCCCCATGATGATAGTTTTAATCTCTATCGGTGGGATTTTTTACGGGCAAGATGCTTTACAGGGCAAAGTTTTTGGGCAGATCAATGATCTAATAGGGAGCGATGCCGCTTTACAGATCCAAGAAATTTTGCAAAAGCTAGCACTTTCTGGCAAAAGTACCGTTGCCGCAACAATAGGTGTAATCACTTTAATTATTGGCGCATCGGGTATTTTTATAGAGATCCAAGATTCTATAAACATGATCTGGAGGGTTAAGGCCGTACCTAAGAAAGGATGGTTAAAACTAGTTATCAATAGGGTTTTATCTCTTTCTATGATTGCTAGTTTAGGTTTTATCTTGATTGTTTCGCTCTTGATAAACAGCGTAATTGCTGCGTTTAGCGACGTTTTGAGTAGGTATCTCCCAGATTTTACCCTCGTTTTTATAGATATCATCAACCTTGGGATAACTTTTATTGTTTTAATGGGGCTATTCGCAATTATCTATAAAGTACTGCCCGACGCAGAAATTACCTGGAAACAGGTAAAAGCAGGTGCTTTTTTTACCGCTCTTTTATTTATGCTGGGTAAATATTTAATAGGCTTATACGTTCGGTATGCTGCCGTTGGCGATATTTACGGTGCTGCCGGAACTACCATAATCATTGCCGTTTGGGTTTATTATTCTGCCGCTATCTTATATTTTGGGGCAGAGTTTACTTGGGCTTATGCAAAAATCAGGGGCGATATTATCAAACCTTCTAAACATGCTGTTGCCCTCAAAATAGTTGAAACAGAAATGCGCCATGGAGATGGTATTGATCTGAATCAGTAAAATTTAATCTTCAGAGCCTGTTTAAAATTATATTGTAAACAGGCTCTTAACACTTTCTTTTTTTAACCCTTTTTAGTCAATATTAAATGCTTATGGCTAAAAATTAAAACTTATAAGAAATAGTGGTTAAAAATTGCCTAGGTGCAATTGGGTTTACACTATAATTCTCATGCACTATATAATTTAACTCATTTGTTATGTTTGAGACTTTTGCTAAAATAGACATCTTTTTAAAGCTATAACCCGCCGATAGATCAAAAGTGGTAAAACCATTTAAAGGCACAATTCTATTATAATTTTGTGTTTGCCCAACTTTATTGTTCCAGCCTGCAAATCTATTTCCGGTATAAAAACCAGATGCACCCAATTTTAAGCCTTTAACTTTTCCTCTGTTAAAAGTATAAAACAAGGTTCCGTTGGCCGTATGCGGCACATTTCTTACAAGCTGCTCTCCTAAAATTGGGCTGTTCTTTTTATCAGATACATTTGTAAACCTCATAAAATCATAACTGTAACCCGCTAAAAAGCTCAACTCGCCTACTATATGTCCACTTAGATCAATCTCGAAGCCATCGCTCGTGGTCTCGCCCAAAAACTCTTGAATGTTTCTATCGTTATTAACCGTTACCCCATCTGCCATAAACTCTGCCTGTTGGGTAGTATTGCTGTTGATTATTTTATAAATCGTAAAATTTGCAGAAAATTTATTCTGGAACAGATCTTTTTTAAGGCCTAACTCAAACTGATTGATGATGGAGGGCGACAAGTTTACCAAATAAACATCAGTACCTGTGTTTACCTCAAAACTATTGGCATAACTCCCAAAAAATGAAGTTGTTTTATTGGGCTGATAAACTAAACCAATTCTGGGAGAGAAAGCGTCGTCTGATCTGCTTGTAGTCCCATTAATAGCTGTTTTACCCGTTTCAGCATCCTTTATTGATTGGTTGGCTATGTGCTGGTAGCTATATCTTATACCAGTTAACAACTTTAATTTTTTGGTTAGGCTGATCAAATCTTGTGCATAAACCCCAAACCTATACGTTGGCGATTTTGTAACGGTCAATAAAGTTGCGCCGGGTTCATCGGTACGGGCAGAGAATTTATTGGGATCCAGAATATTGATCTTATCATAAGTTGCAAAAGAAGCGTATCCGTTATTGGTGGTTTTATAGCTATCTGCATCTGTACCTAATAAAACCTGATGCGCAATTTTTCCTGTATTAAATTTTCCCGTTAAATTTAGCTGGCCATTAAAATAATCCTCAAAAGAATTAGCCTTTGTTAAATTCCTGCTCCAATCTCCGTTTGCTTCCGCTTGTATGCGTTCTGTTGAAAAATAATTACGATCGTAATTTTGGTAACCAGCAATAAAGTTTAGTTTCCAACCATTTAACAGTTCTTTATCAACAGTAACAGAAGCGGTAGTTTGGTTAACTTTATTGTATGCCCACGGAGTGTTAAAAAAGCTTTGCCTGCTAATGTTTGTTGGTATCTTATTATCTAAAGTGCCTATACCAAAATCTGGCGTGTTATTATATTTAAGATAATCGGCCTGCAGCAATACGTTTGTTTTTTCTCCTATTTTATAGTTTAAAGACGGGCTTACATATATTTTATCAGACTTTACGTTATTTCTAAAGCTACCAGCGTTTTCATAGGTACTTACTATCCTAAAAGCCAGTTTTTTAGCTATTGGGCCATAAACATCTACAATTGGTTTGTAGGTATCGTAACTTCCGGTACGCAAAGAAACCTCGCCACCAAAATTATATTTGGGCTTTTTGGTAACCATATTAACCACCGCACCAGAGCTTACGTTACCATAAAGCAATGCGGCGCTCCCTTTTAAAACCTCTACGCTTTCTAAAGTGCTTGCTTCTGGCATAACAGAAGAGCTAACCGCCGATCCATTTTTTAAGAGGCTGTTTTTTCCCAAACTGTAACCTCTAGCGTAAAAAGATTCTGAAGTACCGCCCCTTGCTGTGCCTAAGGCAACTCCATTAACATTTTGGATAACATCGCTTAGTTTATTTACCTGTTGGTTTTCTATAATTTGATTGCTGATGATAGAAACACTTTGCGGCAGATCAAACCCTTTAACACCGCTTTTGCCAACAGAAACTGGTTTTTGGTTGATGGTTTTGCTAGATACAACCCTTACTTCCTCTATCTTTTGGGTGTTTACCTTAAAAGTAAAATCTAAATTCTCAACATCCTCCTTTAAATTAAATTTAATCTCTTGTGCTGCTGCACCTGTTAGCTTTACGCTGATGCTATAATCTCCAGAAACTAAATTAGAGAAAGAATACCTTCCCTGCCCATTGGTATAAGCTGCCTTTTGTTTTGGTTTTAAAATTACGGTAGCGTTTTCTACGGGCTTACCGTTCTCTATCACAACCCCAGAAACAGAAAATCTTTTTGTTTCTTGTGCTTGTAGGTTTATAGAAATAAATAAAACGAACATTAGAAAGAGGCTACATTTTTTATTCGGATAAATATGCGTCATGGTTATTCTTATTAAGATTAATTCTAATTAATGACGCAAAGAAAACAATCTGTCCCGATTTTTGCAAATTTTATTTAGATTAAATATAAATTAATACCTAACTTTATGATAATTAACATATTATAATAATATATATTTAACATTCTTAAAAGAAAGCGACCACTAATAGATGGGTAGGATCCAAATGATTTATTAAAACCAAATGATTAGAAATCTCTTTGGTTTTTCAAATTACAATTTTACTTAGCGCATATAAATATGCAAATTGTGATAATAATTTGGCTTTCGCCGATGCTGATAATCACAAAAAAAATAACGCTATTTATTTAAAAACCAATTAATTAACATTATCTTAAACTATTTGTTGATAAATAAACCGATTGGCATTTAATTAAAAATTATAATTTGAGAGTAATAATACCATCAAAGGCATCGGTCTTTTTAATATTGTTATAAAATAAACGTTCTCATTAAAACCTATATCAAATGGAAGATGACTTTGAATTTGAGTTTACTGAAGACCCAAAACTATCAGTAGAGCGTTACGAAGAAATGATCCGCAACCAGGACCAATACTTTTTTGACGCTTTAGCATTTGAAAACATCATAGATTATTATATCGATAAAAACGACCCCATAAAGGCCTTACAGGTAATTGATTATGCGGTTTCACAACATCCTTTTGCGGCTGTTTTCCATATCAAAAAAGCCCAATTGTATGTTTTTACCAACCAGATAAGCCTAGCTTTTGAATCATTAGAAAAAGCCGAGATGCTTGAACCTTCTGATGCAGACATTTACATGATAAAAGGCAACATCTTTGAAACCATGGAACGCCATGATGATGCCATCGAAAATTTAAAAAGAGCATTGGAAATGGCCGAAAACAAAGATGAGGTTCTAATGCAGATTTCTTTTGTTTACCAAAACATGGGCGATTACGAAGAAGCCATTAAGTACCTGAAACTTTGTTTAGAAAACAACATGGAAAACCAAGATGCCTTGTATGAAATGGCCTTTTGTTATGATGTTTTGGATAAGCAAGAAGAAAGCATACAGTTTTATGAGCAATACATAGATAGCGAACCTTACTCTTTTGCCGCATGGTACAATTTAGGCAACGCTTTCCATAAGTTAAGTTTGTTTGAAAAAGCAATAGATGCTTATGATTATGCCATTTTAATCAAAGAAAGCTTTGCCTCGGCATATTTTAATAAAGGTAACGCCTTGGTGCAATTAGATCGTTTTAACGAAGCCATAGAGGTTTATCGTCAAACTTTTGAGTACGAACCACCAAATGCAGATACCTATTGCGCCATGGGCGAGTGTTATGAAAAGCTGGAGAAAATGGACGAGGCCCGGTCTTTTTACAAAAAGGCCGTAAAGATGGATACCAAAATGGCCGATGCTTGGTACGGGATCGGTGTAACGCTAGATTTTGAGGAACGCTATTTTGAATCTTTGCACTTTTATAAAAAAGCTTTAAATATTGATGATGAAAACCCCGATTACTGGTTTGCCATTGCCGATGCCCATTATAAACTAAATAATTTAGAAGAGTCTGTAACCGCTTATGAAAAGGTAATAGAATTTAACCCTTTAGATGTTGAAGCCTGGCTAGATTATTCTTCCATCGTATTTGAGCAAAACGATCTAAAGAAATGTTTAGAGATTATTGCAGAAGGGATTAAGAACAACCCAGACTCAGCAGAACTATATTACCGTTTTGTAGCCTATTTATTTGCAGACGGGCAATATAACGAGGCACTAAATCAGTTACAAACCGCATTAAGTACCGATGCAGAAAAACACTATTTATTGTTTGAGTATTTGCCCCAATTGCAGTCTAACAAGGTAATTATTGATATTATCAATAGTTATATAAAACTAGATTAATGTAAAAATCTATAGGTTAAAACGATCCGGATATAAAATTTCGGATTTTTTTTTTGACTTTTGATCCCGAAATATGAATTATAAATTAAATAATATACCAAACCGAACGGTTAAACCTCGTGAAAAAGGATTAACCATGGTAATGGATAAAGGGCTTAGCCTTAGGCAAGTAGAAGATTTTATAGAAGTTGCTGGCTCACATACAGATATTGTAAAATTGGGTTGGACCACCTCTTTTGTTACCCCAAACCTCAAAGAAAAATTAAAGCTTTACCGGGATAACAACATTCCCGTTTATTTTGGGGGTACTTTATTTGAAGCTTTTGTTATCAGAAATCAGTTTGATGATTACAGAAAAGTATTGGATGAGTACGATATGAAATACGTAGAGGTGTCTGATGGATCGATAGAGATCAATCATGACGAAAAATGTGAATATATTAGTAAGCTGAGCAGCCAGGTTACCGTAATTTCTGAAGTTGGCTCTAAAGACGAAAAGAAAATATTTGCCCCTTATAAATGGATCAAATTAATGAAAGCAGAAATTGAAGCCGGATCTTGGAAGGTAATTGCCGAAGCTAGAGAAGGTGGAAACGTTGGCATTTATAGAGATTCTGGCGAAGTTAGGCAAGGCTTGGTTGATGAGATCTTAACACAGATACCAGAAGAAACCATTATCTGGGAAGCACCACAAAAGGCGCAACAAGTATGGTTTATAGAATTGATCGGTTCTAATGTTAACTTAGGCAATATAGCCCCTGCAGAGGTTATCCCGCTAGAAACCATTCGTTTGGGTTTACGCGGCGATACCTTCAATCATTTTTTAAATATGAAATAATAAAAAAAGCGTTTGTTTAAACGCTTTTTTGATTTTGTGCTGATGAAAAAATATGGTTTAATTGGGTATCCCTTAACCCACTCTTTCTCTGAAAAATATTTTACAGAAAAATTCGAGAAAGAAAACATCAAAGATGCCGCTTATAGATTAATATCCATGGAAAATATTAATGATTTCCCAGATTTGATCAAAAGCGACCCGGATTTGCGTGGGATCAACGTTACCATACCACATAAAATAAATATCCTCCCTTTTTTAGACGAGCTAAGCGAAGAAGCCGCAGGTGTGGGAGCGGTTAACTGCATTAAAGTTTGTACAGGGAAATCTGTTAGCGCATTAATGATGGGAGAACTATCTACCCTAAAAGGCAAAAAATTAATTGGCCATAATACAGATGCTTACGGCTTTCTAAATTCTATTTCTCCTTATCTTAAACCTTACCATAAAGAAGCTTTAATTTTAGGTAACGGAGGTGCGGCAAAAGCCATTCAATATGTTTTTAAAAAGTTGCATATCCCTTTTAAACTGGTAAGCAGAAACGCTAAAAAAGGCATGTTAAGCTATGAGCAATTATCTCAGAAAGTGATCAAAGAGCATCAAATCATAGTAAATACTTCTCCTTTGGGCACTTATCCTAATGTTGATGAATGTCCAGATATTCCGTATCGATTTTTAACGGATAAGCACTTATTGTACGACTTGGTTTATAACCCTGCAGAAACCCTATTCTTGCAAAAGGGCAAAGCGCAGGGTGCAAGCATAAAAAATGGTGCAGATATGTTGGTGCTTCAGGCAGAAAAATCTTGGGAAATCTGGAACAAATGATTTTTTTTCTGCTGCCGATGATGCACCAATGAAACCAATCAAAAATCGGATAAGAAAACAATGACAATCTAATTGAGATAACCTTAAACAAAGAGATTAGCAGGATCTTATAATTGCAGCATTAGTGTAAAATGTATGTCCACAATAATCTATCGGCAAACAATTGGCGGAATACTGACAAACAAATAATCAAAAAATGATTAGAATTATTTACCTTCAAAGCCTGATGAAATATTTGTTTTTTCTGATCTTTTTTGCGCTCTTAATCACTTCTTGTGGCAATAATCAAGATTATGCACCAAAGCCAAGGGCTTATTTTAGGTTAGAGTTCCCTAAAAAACAATATCAAAATTTTGATAAAAACCCATTCTATAGTTTTGAGTACCCAACTTATGCCAAAATGTATTTGGATAGTGCCGATGGAAACCGCCCAAACTGGTACAACCTTACCTTTCCACAATTTAACGGGCGATTGCATATCAGCTATTATCAGATCAAATCCGAAAAAGAGCTTAACAATTTGATTGAAGATTCTAGAAAGCTAGCCTTTAAACATACCGTAAAAGCCACCGGGATTGATGAAGGAGTAATATCATCCCCAATAAATAAGGTTTATGGCATTTATTACACCATTGATGGCAATACAGCCTCTTCCACACAATTTTTTTTAACAGATAGCACAAAAAACTTTTTACGTGGAGCCTTATATTTTAATGAAAAACCTCAGGCAGATTCTATACAACCTGTTATAGATTTTATAAAAACAGATATTGATAGATTGATCAAGACCTTAAAATGGAAACATTAAAAATTACAAAATGAAAGAAATTAAAATACTGATCTTTTTTTTGTTGATGAGTTTTTCTGCCTTTTCGCAAGGCATCTTTGAACATATTAACATTGCAAACGATTTTTTTGATAAATTGGATAAGGGAAAATATACAGAGGCCCAAAACCTATTTGATGATAGCGTAAAAACTAAACTTAAACCAGAAACATTAGAAAAAATTTGGGGTCAGTTACAAGCAAACCTAGGAAAGTTAGTTTCTATAGATGGCGCTCAAAACAAAACACAGGGCCAATATCAAATAGTTGTACTAAATTGTAAGTTTACCAATGCTACCCAACCTTTTCAATTTGTTTTTAATAAAACAAATAAGCTTGTCGGTTTTTTTGCTGCTCCAAAAACGCCTATCGAAGAATATAAACTACCGGCTTATGCCGATACCTCGCGATATGTAGAAAAACTGATCAATATTAAATCTGGAGAACATGACCTGCCCGCCATGCTCACTTTACCAAGAGACAGCATGAATTGCCCCATTGTTGTTTTGGTACATGGATCTGGCCCATCAGATATGGACGAAACCATAGGCGCTCACAAACCTTTTAAAGATATTGCCCTTGGTTTAGCCTCAAAGGGAATTGCTTCCATCAGGTACGTTAAGAGAACAATGTTGTTTCCTCAAGATTTTAGAGGTGCTTTTACCACAAAAGAAGAAGTGGAAGACGATGCCCTAAACGTTATCGCCTATGCAAAAACAATCCCACAGGTGGATTCTACAAAATTATACCTATTTGGGCATAGTTTGGGTGGGATGTTAGCACCAAGAATTGCCTCTAAAACCAATTTGAAAGGATTAATTTTGGCAGCTGCACCAGCAAGAAAGTTACAGGATATTTCTTTAGAGCAAAACAACTATTTCTATGCGCTTTCTAAAGATACCACCAAATTAGGCAAAGAAGCTTTGACCGAGGCCGCCAAACAACTAAACTTCACTAAAACCTTAACCGCCAAAACCTTGCCGGCAGATTCTTTGATATTAGGCCTGCCCGCATCTTATTGGGTAGATTTGAACGGATACAACCAAATAGCTACCGCAAAAAAACTGGATGATAGGATCTTGATCATACAAGGCGGAAATGATTTTCAGGTAAGCGATAAAGATTTTAATTTATGGGTTGCCGGTTTAAAAGGCAAAAAACAGGTAGATTCTAAAATTTACCCCTTGCTTAACCATCTTTTTTCTTTTGAAAGTGAAAAAGGAACCCTTGCCCAATACCAAAAACCGGGCAATGTAGATCAAACCGTAATTGATGATATGGCAAGCTGGATACTTGAAAAATAATTAATAATCAACAAAAAAAACTTTTGGCTATCTAAATCTTTGAATAAATATATGCAATTAAAAGCTTTTGAGAACAACCCTTATCAAGAAAACACCTACTTGGTTTTTGATGCACAAACTAAAGATTGCGCCATAATAGATCCCGGTATGTACACTGCCGCAGAACAAAACGCGGTAGTAAATTTTATTAAACAAAATGGCCTAAAGCCCATGCTGCTTTTGAATACGCATTGCCATATAGACCATGTTTTGGGCAACAAGTTTATATTTGATCAATATGGCCTAAAGCCTATGTTTAACAAAGGAGAACTGCCTTTGCTACAAGCCGTACCTGCTTATGCGCCACAGCAAGGTTTTAACTATGAACTTTCGCCAGAACCAGAAGAATTTTTACCAGAAAACGGCACTATAAAATTAGGCAACGGAGAATTAACATTATTGTTCACACCTGGGCATTCGCCCGCACATCTATGTTTTTACAGCAAAGCAGATGGTTTTATAATAGGCGGTGATGCCTTGTTTAAAGGAAGTATAGGGCGTACAGATTTACCGGGGGGCAACCATCAAACTTTGTTGGCCAGTATAGAAAATCAATTGTTTATTTTGCCAGAAGAAGTAGAAGTTTATCCCGGCCACGGCCCACACACTACCATTGGTTTTGAAAAAAGCCATAACCCATTTTTTAACCGTTGATTATTGAAAACCGCCTATTATATAGCCAAGAGGTATCTTTTCTCTAAAAAGAGCACCAATGCCATCAATATCATCTCTGGTATTTCTATGCTGGGTGTTTTTGTTGGGAGTGCGGCCCTGATAGTTATTCTCTCTGCGTTTAACGGTTTAGAAGATTTGGTTATCTCTTTATCTAATACGCTTAACCCCGATCTGGTAATAGAACCCAGCCAAGGGAAAACATTTGACCCCGGTACCCAACAGTTGGCCCAAGTTTCCCACAATCCCAAGGTGGCCATTTACTCAGAAATATTGCAAGAAAAAGCATTGCTGCGCTATGATAACAATCAATTTATTGGCGAGATAAAAGGCGTTAGCAATTCTTTTTTGAGAAACAAAGAATTAAAGAATACCCTGTTACAAGGTAGTTTTATTTTAAACCAAGATGATAAAGACTATGCGGTTATTGGCTCTACGGTGCAATATACCTTGGGCATCAATATCAATGATCCACTTCGTTTGTTAGAAATCTATTCGCCAAATAGAAGTAGTTCTTCTGGCTTTACCCCGGCAGACGAATTTGTATCCCGATACCTGCCCCCTTCTGGCGTTTTTGAATCTAACCAAGAATCTGATAATGAGGTTATCATTCCCATAAAGGTGGCAAGAGCTTTACTAAAGGAGCCAAAAAATATCAGCTCTGCCGAGATTATTCTAAAAGACCCAAATCAGGCGGAAGCCGCAAAACAAGAGCTGCAAAAATTATTAGGCGATAATTACATAGTAAAAGACCGCATACAACAGAACGCATTGCTTTACAAGATTTTAAATACAGAGAAATGGGCCGTTTACCTTATCTTAACCTTTGTTCTGGTAATAGCTACCTTTAACATCGTTGGCTCTTTAACCATGTTGGTTATCGATAAGCAGAAAGACATTGCCATATTAAATAGTTTAGGTGCAAATAAAAAAATGATTCGTCAAATATTCTTATTTGAAGGTTTAATGATATCTTTTATCGGTTGTGCGCTGGGCTTGGTGTTTGGCGGTATATTTTGCTTTTTACAGGTACGTTACGGGATCATCGCCATGTCGCAAGGAAACACCATTGTAGATGCTTACCCCATGGCAATTAGGTACTCAGATTTTATATTGGTTTTCATTACGGTATTCGTTATCGCATTTATAGCTTCTTTTATTAGTTCTCGTTTAAGTGTAAAACGTTTTGAAAATCTTAAGCAAGCCCTTTAACAACACAAGTTCAATTAATGCGGGTAGCTGTTCCCTTAAATTTTACTTAATTAAAAATCAACGTTTTTTGGCTTTATAATTGAATATTTAATTTAATTATCATTAAAAGATGGAAGAAACAAAACCTAAGAAAAAGCATAGGGCACTTAAGTGGGGGGCAGGTGTTTTTATCGTAATTGTAATGATTGCCGCCTCTGCCGCATGGTACATTAACCGAGAGTGGAAACCCTTGCTTACAACGGTTATAAAAAACACTTTTACAGATGCCACAGACAGCCTTTATCGTATCAAGTTTTCTGATATAAGCGTTAATATACTCAGCGGAAGCATAACGGTTGATAGCCTTTCTATATTTCCAGATCTAGATATCTACCAAAAAATGATCAAAAATGGCGATGCGCCAGAGAACCTTATTTCTTTAAAGATCTTTAAGTTTTCTATCAAAAACGCCAATCCCTTAAAAGTTTATAGGGAAAAGAAACTCGATATAAAAAACATTACCATCCAAAACCCAAAATTGGCTATATTTTATACCAAGTTAAAAAACCAGAAAAAGAAAAAGGAAGATAACAGAACAGCGTATGAGCGCCTAAGAGGGACTTTAAAAGCTTTGAAAATTGGTAGTATTTTTTTAAACAACGTGAAGTTTAAATATATAGATCAGAGTTTTAAAACGCCAAAAATAACCTTTATAGATAAAGTAAACATCCGTTTAAACGATATTTTGATAGATTCTGCTTCTAGATATGACAGTTCGAGGTTGTTTGGCACAAAGGATATTATCGCAGAAATAAGCGATTATTCTTATGCTACCGCAGATTCTATGTACCATATCAATTTTAACCATGTTTTAGTATCTACACAAAACAAAAGATTAACGTTAACAGGGATGGGCCTTATCCCGAGGTATGCAAACATGGCTTTTTCTAATAAATTCAAGATCCAGCAAGAACGTTACAGCCTCACTTATGATTCTGTTATAGTTAGCGATCTAAACTTTAACCAATTAATAGACCATAGGACGGTTAAAAGCAATAATGTTAGCTTGGTAGGCGGAGATTTAAAAGTTTTTTTAAACAGAAGTAAACCCCCTAAAACAATTGATAAGGGCAAAAATTTCCCTCATTTGGCATTAAGGAGAATACCTTGGGATATCATCGCAGATACCGTAACCATTAAAAACACCAACATAGCTTATACAGAGTACAACCCAAAAAGCGATGAAAACGGAACGGTATTTTTTTCTAATTTAAGAGGAAGGATATTTAACGTAACCAATGATTCTGCATCAATAAAAAAGAATGCTATGGCAGATGCCTATGTGCAAACAAATTTGATGGGCAAAGGCAATATGAACGTTCATATTGGGTTTAATTTAACCGATCCCAACGGTGCGTTTACCTACAGCGGAAGTATGGGCCCAATGGATATGTCGGCGTTAAACGACCTGTTTAAATCATTAGCTTTGGTAAAAACAAGCTCTGGTAAAATAAACAGCCTTGTTTTTGATATGAAGGGCGATAGAAATGGTGGAGGAGGATCAATGACATTGAAATACCAAGACCTTAAAATATCGCTGATGAAAAAAGATGATAAAGAAAACTTTAAAAAGTTGGGATTAATTTCGTTTTTTGCCAATGCTTTATTGGTTAATAACGGGAACCCAAACGGAACCGACCCTTTGATTGTTGCACACCCATACTATAAACGCCCAAATGCTAGCTCATTCTTTAACCTAATGTGGAAATCGGTATTTGAAGGCTTAAAAGAGAGCGTGGGTATTTCTAAAGAAAAAGAAGCAAAACTAAAAGCCAGGGCAGAAAGTTTTATAAATGCCAAAAACGATAGGGAAAAGCGTAGGGAAGAAAGAATAAAACGTAGAGAAGAAAGAAAAAAAGAAAAATAATGAACTTAAAAAAAACGAATAAATTTTTAGCACTCGCCTTGGTAAGTGCCTTACTTTTATCTGCCTGTTCAGAAAAAGCCAATAACGGCTTAGTTGCCGCAACTAACTTAAAAAAATTAAGCGTTGAGGTAAAAAACCTAGACCGTATTGATAGTTTGCTTGCATCGGGATTGGTAAATAACTGGATGGCCGGCGCAACCGCTTTGGTGGCCGTAAACGGTAAAGTAATTTATGATAAAGGTTTTGGTTTTAGAGACAGGGAAACAAAGGCCTTAATGCGCCCGATAGAAGAGTTTAGGATTGCCTCTATGACAAAACCAATCGTTACCGCAGCTGCCATGAAATTAGTTGAAGACGGAAAGCTTAATTTATCTGATCCGGTTTCTAAATACATCCCATCTTTTGCAAATATGAAGGTTTTGGCCTCTTTTGATGCCAAAGACACAACCTATACAACCGTTGATGCCAAAACACCCATTACCATCAAAAACCTGATGACACATACCTCTGGTATAGGTTATGGCTTTAGCGACCCTCGTTTGGCCCTAATATATAAGAAAAATGGCATCCCCGATCTAGCTGTGGCCGATAGCGTATTTATAAAAGATAAGATGAGCAAACTGGGCACTTTACCCTTAGGCGTACAGCCAAACTCCTCATTTTATTATGGTTTAAGTATAGATGTTTTAGGAGAAGTAATACAAGCGGCAAGCGGCAAAAATTTAGACGATTATGTTAACGAGGTAATCTTAAAACCTTTGGGCATGATGGATACCTACTTTTTTATCCCTGCAGAAAAAGCAAACAGACTGGCGGTAATGTACAAAGAAACCGGTACCGGGCGTTTAGAAAGATTGCCAATAATGAGCCAAGGCTACAATGTTAACTACCCAATAAGCGGCGCAAAAACCTACTTTTCTGGCGGCAGCGGGCTTTCTTCTACCGTAGAAGATTATGCTAAATTTTGCCAAATGATTTTAAACGATGGTAGCTTTGGTGGCAAACAAATCTTAACGGCAGCATCTGTTAAAGAGATGACAACCAACCAAATTGGCAGTTTAAGCGTTGGTAAAAATAAATTTGGGTTAGGTTTTGAAATAGCAACAGAACAAGGTTTAAGAAATGGATCAAAAGTTGGTAAATTAAGCTGGGGAGGCGCATTTAATACCATGTTTTGGATTGATCCACAAAGAAGATCCATCGCCGTATTAATGACGCAAGTTTATCCATCGGTACACCAAAAAGAATTATATTCACAATTTGAGCAATTGATTAATGATGCCTTAGATAGGTAAACGCAAAATGCCTAATGCAGAAAGCCAAAAGCTACCGTTAAACAGAAAAGCGTAAAAATTTTTGATATAATTTATGGGAATAGTTAGCAATAGAAGAAAAGACCAAGAACTAAAAGTTGTTTTTAATGATGATAGTTTGATATTAGAATCTGACGGTAAAGAAACCGCCATTCCGTTAATGTGGTACCAAACCCTTTTGCAGGCATCAGCAGAAGAAAAGGCAAATTGGGCATTAAGTGATGATGGCACCAAACTGATCTGGAAGAATTTGAACGTAGAAATTTTAATTTGAGAAAAGGCTAGATGACTTTTGAAGAATTTTTTATAAAGAAGAAGATTGATTTGGATGCCCTGCAAACCGATAATCCAAAGCTGTTTTCTGAATTTGAGACGCATTATCAATTAATGGGGAACAAAAGTTTTGACCATACCAAAAAATATTGGTTCAACAACCTTAGAAAAGATTTCCCCTTATCAGATGAAAAAGAAAACGAGTTAAAAGAATCTTTTAAGCCTAAAGAAATCCCAAAACCTGATAATACCACAAAAATAGCGCAAGAGGATAACGAAACCACAAAAAAAGCAACTGGCTTTAAGCCCAGGTTTAAAGCACCAACTGAAAAAAATACAGAAGAAATTCCATCTTCTACCGGTAGTGAAAACGAACTTGTTTCTTCCCCATCTGCCAAACCTGCGGGTTTTAAACCAAGGTTTAAGGCTGGCGCTCCTAAACCATCACAAGCAGTTTTGCCAAATTTAGAAGAAGAAATTATCCCTAAAAATTTAGAAGAAACAAAACCCGAAATCGCAAATAAACCATCTGGTTTTAAACCTAGATTTAAAGCCGTTGTAACTACACCTCCAGAACAAAATGATGATGTTGCAAATTCTTCTCCCGCTGTATCAGAAAATGAAGAAGAACAAAAGCCATTAGGTTTTAAACCAAGGTTTAAGGCAACAAAACCATTTACAGAAGTTAAAGAAGAAGAAAAACTGCCATCAACAGAACCCATGGCATCAAAACCCTTAGGGTTTAAGCCCAGGTTTAAGAAGTGATCTTAGATCGTTTTTAGTTAAAAAATTGAAGCTAAATATTCTTATCCTCGATCATCTTATAAAAATAATCACGGTGCGTATCACCTATCGGGATAATCTTATCGCCAATGATGATGCGGCTCCTTTCAATACTTTCAATCTTGTCTAAAGCAACGATGTAAGATTTATGTACCCTAACAAAAAGGTGGTTTGGCAAAGCCTCATCTATCTTTTTCATGCTTTGCAGCGTGATGATCCGTTCTGTTTTTGTGTAGATAGAGATATAATCCTTTAATCCCTCAATAAAAAGAATATCATCTAAATATATTTTTTGGATCTTATATTCTGTTTTCACAAAAATAAAATCGTGGGAAAAAGTTTGGGGGGCAGCTGTTGTTTCTGTTATGGTTACCAAATTTTGTGATGGGTTGTTGTTGATTAAATCTTGGGCTTTTTGGGCCGCTTTATAAAACCTATCGAAAGCAATAGGCTTCAATAAATAATCAACCACATTATGTTCATAACCCTCTAAAGCATATTGCGGGTAGGCGGTTGTCAAAATAGTTTTACATTTACCGTTCGCTATCTTCAAGAATTGTATGCCCGTTAATTCTGGCATCTGAACATCCAAAAAAACAAGATCAATTTTATCTTCCTGCACCAGAGACAAAGCTTCTATAGGGCTTTGCAAACTTTTATAAAGATTAAGAAAAGGGATCTTAGAAATATAGTCTTCTATAATATCGCAGGCTAAAGGCTCATCATCTACCACCAAACAATTGATCATGCTATAAATTTAGGTATAATTCAGAAAAATATTCGTGTTCGCGGTTCTCTACATTAAGTTTGTATTTATCGGGATAAGTTAAATCTAAACGCCTCACTACGTTTATCATCCCGATACCACCTGTTTGGTCTTTATTTTGTTTACCCTTTTTGTTTTTGATGGTAAAGAGCATGCTATCTTCAAAAACGGAAATATTAATATGTATCGGATTATCCTTATCTGTTGCCAAACCATGTTTAAAGGCATTTTCTACAAAAGAAATCAGGATCAGGGGAACAATGTTTAGGTTTTGGATGTTCCCTTCCACTTCTAATATTACGTATGCGTTTCCTTTAAAACGTAACTTTTGTAGCTCTATAAAACTTTTTAAATAGGTAATCTCTTTTTCTAAAGCCACCCTGTTATCATTGCTCTCGTACAACATATAGCGCATAATCTCAGATAGTTTTAAAATCGCATTTGGCGTTGCCTCAGATTTTTGATAAGCCAAAGAATAGATGTTATTTAAAGAGTTGAATAAAAAATGCGGATTGATTTGAGATTTTAAGAATGCCAGTTCGGCGGTAAGGCTTTGCTTTTCCAGCTCGGTTTTTTCCCTTTCGTTAAAAAACCAATCAATTGTAAATTTATATACGGTACTTAAAAAAACAAAAAAACCGTTGGTTATAAAAGTGCTTAAAAGAAGCCTTTCTGGCTCAGAAAACAATATGTCTTTTTCTTTAGCTGCCATTTTTAAACCGCTAATTTTATACATATAAAATGTGAAACCATATTTAACCGCTAAAAAAGAGATCAAAATAGCACAACAGCCCAATAACCATAAGAAGAACTTCCTTTTATCAAGCGTAAGCGGGATCAAAAAATATAGGTTGAGGTAGAAAATAGCCACATTTAGCAAAGAGAGCCCAACAAAAAGGATATAAACACCCTTGCTGCTCTCGAAACCTGCCGTGGCAACAAAAGTAAACAGCGTGATCAAGAACAACCACACCATTAAATGGATCATAAACTTTTGCAGCCTGCTCATTAAATAAAAGTAACAAAAGAAATCTTTATTGTTGTGTTATTAGACCAACACCCCATTTTTATCTACCAAAATTAAAAAACCACAGATCTTGGGTTCATCGGTTTAAAATGCCGTTTGTCTAGTGATACCGCTAATTGGTCTAATACATTTTATCGGTCTTAAAATTAGTTGAATATTTGATCATCAAAACAAACAGACAATGAAAAAGCTATCAAATCCAACATCTCCATTTTTAATGATGATCATCCCTGTAATGTTGTTTATAGGTTTATCTTTAACCTTAAAAACTAAGAACATAAAAACAGACGGAGATTTTACAACAACATCCGTAAGCAATAATATTGCCTATAAAGCGGTTAAAGTTGGCGAGCTATCTGTAATGGATTTCTTATTGAAAAAATAAGATTAACTCAACTATTTGTGTTTTTGGTAATACAAGGTTTTAAAATTTGTGCAGAAATGACATTGCTTGCAGAACCATTGTAGTACCGTAATAAGTTAAGTAAATAAAGATGAATCAACGTAAATCACCGTCAGCTATTTTTGTGCAAATTTGCTGTTAGCGGATTAGTGTTTTAGACGATTTGTGTTTTGTTGTTCATTATTTCTACATTAAAATTCACTTTTGCTTTCAATGCCCCAAATACTTTTAATATTTTCTCCATTGTAACATTAGTTGTATTGTTCTCTAATTTTGAAATTTGAGCTCTTTGAACGCCAATTAATTTACCCAATTCTTCTTGTGTCAATTTTCTTTCAAGTCGTACTTTACGAATCATTTCTCCCATAACTTCGAGTTGCAATTCTTGTTCATATTGAACTCTTCTTTCAGTTTCGATTTCTCCAATAAATTCGTCCTTTATTTGATCGAAACTGAATATTTCCAATTCATTATTTTTTGTTGCCATTTTTATTCCTTTCTTTTATTTCAAAGTATTTTAACCTAATCTGTTCCGCCTTTTCAATTTCCTTTTCTGGCGTTTTATCGGTTTTTTTGATAATTCCATGAGTTGTAAGGACAAGAGTTTCTTGTTTATCCTCTTTGTCCCAAAAAGCGAATATTCGATAATGTGTTTTGTTAAATAGAGTTATAAATTCCCAATTTCGCCTTTCAGTTTTTTGAAAAGTTCGTTGTCGGTCTTAATTTTAGCTTTGTCGATATTGAAGATTATTTTATCACGACTTTTTGCATCTATAAGCAATAAAAATTCTCTTGCTTCCGTCAAAAATAGAACTTCAAATTTTTTCATTAAACCAATTTGTTTCCATACAAAGATACAACTTGTTTTGGTTTGTCAAGTCGATATAAGTTGTTTTTTGGAAGGTGGCCAGGTCGAACTATTTCCGCTAACACAAATATTATCCCTCGGTTAAATACTTGGTCTGATTTTAGATTTATTTGTTCTTGCTTATACGCAAGCAAATTATCACTAAAAAATGACCAGATTAGAAGCCAAGCTCCAAAAAATAGGAAGTAACACCAAAGTAACCGCCAAGGCAGCTGGTTTAAGATACATTGAAGACCGAACCAACGGTTTTTACAGAAAGAAAGCCGGGAAAGGTTTTTATTACGAAGATTTTGAAGGGAAGAAAATAACCGATACAACCCTATTAGAGCGGTTTAAAAACTTGGTTATCCCACCCGCTTACCAAAACGTTTGGATTGCACCTTACTCAAACAATCATTTACAATTTACTGGTTACGATGTTAAAGGGCGTAAGCAATACCGCTACCATGCAGATTGGAACAGCATCCGCAACCAAGCAAAATTTTACAGGATGCGTAATTTTTCTAAATGCTTGCCAACCATTAGAAAACAAGTTGATAAAGATCTAAAAAGAAAGGGCTTGCCTTTTGAAAAAGTTTTAGCTTTAGTGGTAAGGTTAATAGAGTTAACCCATATCAGGATTGGGAACCAATCTTACAGTAAATTATACGGCTCTTTTGGCCTAAGCACATTAAAAGATAGGCATGTGAAATTTAAAGGCAACGAGGTAAAGTTTGCTTTTAAAGGTAAAAAAGGCGTTTATCACGATGTTGAGCTGAAAAGTAAAAAGCTGGCCAGCTTGGTTAAAAAATGCAGGGATATACCCGGTAAAGAACTTTTTCAATTTTATGATCACGAGGGCAAACACCATTCTATAGATTCTGGAGATGTAAACCATTATTTAAAAGAAATTACCGGCCAAGATTATACCGCAAAAGATTTTAGAACTTGGGCAGGCAGCGTACATGCTGTTTGTGCCTTTAAAGAATTAGGTGTTTGCGAAAAGGAAAGCGATTCTAAAAAGAACATTGTAAAAGTAATTGACGAGGTTGCCAAAAAATTAGGAAACACCCGCTCTGTTTGTAAAAAATATTATATCCACCCATCCGTAATCAGCTCTTACCAAAACGGGCACATCCATAAATACACCGTAAGAGATTCGTTAAAAAACGCATTAACCAAAGAAGAAAGGCTTTTGGTTAAGCTACTGGATAAAGAGGTCATTGCAAAAGTTTTAGGATAAATTAAGTCTGTTGATAATTAGTAAATTAATTGCTTAAATTTAGCTATAAAATAAATCGAATTAAAATTAAACAAAATGATAAATTCTAGAATCCATGGCATTATAGATTATTTGGTAGTGATATTTTTATTGGCCTCTCCTACCTTATTTTCATTGGCCGGCACAACCGCTTTATTCACTTATATTTTAGCGGGTATCCATTTGGCCCTAACCATTTGCACCAATTATGAATATGGTTTGGTAAGGTTTATCCCATTAAAAATTCATGGATATATTGAGTTGGTAGTCTCTTTGGCCTTGGTAGGCCTGGCTTTTTATTTAGGCAGTTTAGAGGGCAACGTTTCTAGAAACTTTTACATAGGTTTTGCCATTGCGGTTTTTGTAGTTTGGATATTGACAGATTACAGAACAAAACCATCGGGTAAGAGGGAAATACCTTATATAGAGTCTAATACAGACGGCGATATGATTTAGTTTTTGGCTTAGGTATATGGTAAAAGGAGTAAGGTAAAAGGCTTAAACTAAAAGCGTAAACGATAATTTTTTTGGGGAATACTACACTTAAATTTCTTCCCATTTCTCTGTTTTACCATCCAAATTAAAGAAATCTGTTTTTGGAGGTATATCTAAATAAGGATACGTAATTTTAGAAAGATATAAACCTTGCGGATGTGCGGGAGATAATATTTTTGGCGTTTCTAAATTCTTCAAATAGCCTTCAAATTCTTCTAAAGCTAGTTTTCCTTCTCCAACTTTTAACAACTGCCCTACAATAATCCTTATCATTTTGCTTAAGAATCTATTTGAAGAAAGCTGGAATCTTAATCTTTTCCCTTCATTACAAATCAACCACTTTGCAGAAGAAATATGGCAAATGGTATGCTCGTTTTTATCCGGACTGGTACAAAAAGGGCGGTAATCTTTATATTTTAACAATAAGGCCGTAGCCGATTTAAGCTTTTCAAAATCTAAAGATAAGTTTAAATATAAAGCGCTAAAAGAGGCTAAAAATGGATCCTTGTAGGTATGAATAAAGTAATCGTATTTTCTTTGGGTGGCATCAAACCTGGCGTGTGGCTGGCCTTCCATTTCAATAATATCGAAAACAGAAATATCTGTTGGTAAAAGTTTGTTTATCTTAAAAAGAAAACGCTCTTCTAAGCTTGCACCAACATCTAAATGAAAAAAATATTGGCTTGCGTTCACTTTTGCATCCGTTCTGCCGCAACCAATTATATTAGCTTCTACTTTAAGGATTTGGGATATACCATCTTCTAAAACTTTCTGTACGCTATGGTATTTTCCGTTTTTTTGCCAACCGCTATAATTTGCGCCAACATATCCGATATGAAAATAATACCTCATTTTTGGCCTAAATGTTTAAGTGATGGCAAAAATTTATCTCACAGGCTTTGGGAAAACCATAGAACTTTCATGCCCTTCTGCATCTACAGATTGTACCGCAAAAAAGTAATTATCTTTAGAATAAGGGAGCGTAATTTGGTTTTCTGTTACGTAGATTT
Source organism: Pedobacter segetis (assembly GCF_016623585.1). Taxonomy (GTDB): domain Bacteria; phylum Bacteroidota; class Bacteroidia; order Sphingobacteriales; family Sphingobacteriaceae; genus Pseudopedobacter; species Pseudopedobacter segetis. The sequence continues at coordinate 39,270 of NZ_JAEHFY010000004.1, read as the reverse complement.
TCTTTTCCCAATACGGAGAAATGGTTTCACGCATTAAAACATAGTAACCGGCCGGTTTTGTGCTTTTTGGCGCTTCCCATTTTAAAGTGGTATTGTTAGTAAGATCAGAAGTTACAATACCAACATTTAGCGGTTTGGCTGGTGCTTTTGCGATATTTGCCAAAACGGCTAAATTCATCCTACAAACTTTTTGGATGTAATTGTAATCTGCAAAATCTGGTAGATCGCCGTAATCTACGCCATTTTCTTTTCTTACGTCTTGATGCTGTCTGTTAAAGTTTTCGTTCATTTCTGTAAACCTTACCGCTGGGTAACCTTCTTCCGAAAAAGGAATATGATCGCCACCTCTCAAATAACGGTCTTTTCTATAAATCAACCTTACATCCAATTGATCAACGTAACGCTCGGCCACTTCTTTTACATAACGGGCAAATTCCCTTGCCGGGCTATCGTTTTCTCCGCCAACCGCATTTCTTATCGCCGCATCTTGTTTAGTTTCCGTTGCAGGAACGCCTTCGCTAAAAACCCTTACCGATCGGTTATCCTTCAGATCGGTTTGTTCTCCGTAAGTATTGCCCACAATATCATTGGTAATCATTGCGGCAACGTTCCAGTCTTCTTCTTTTGCCCTTTTAGCCAAGTGTGTAGAACCAAACAAACCTTGCTCTTCGCCAACGGCAGCCATAAAAATAATAGTTGCATTATACTTTTGTTTGCTCATTACCCTTGCCAATTCCATCACGGTTGCCGTTCCGGAGGCATCATCAACTGCGCCAGGAGCGGTAGAGGTAGAATCATTTGCAGCAGTTGCCCTAGAATCGTAATGACCAGAAACAATAAAAACCCGATTATCGGTAGGGTTGTTACCGGGTAGGGTTGCCAAAACGTTTTTCATCTCTAAGGGATAGGGCATTCTTCTGCCATCGGCAGGTTGCACAAATGTATCAAAGCTCACTTTTAACCTTCCACCGCTTTCTTTGCTATATTTTTCAAACTCGCTTTTTATCCAATTTCTGGCGGCCCCAATCCCCGTGGTTTTACTAATGGTATCGCTTAAAGTATGGCGTGTACCAAAGCTTACCAGTTTTCTTACCGTGTTTTCTATATTTTTTGCAGAAACATCATTTACCATATTTTTGATATTGATGTCTTGTTTAATTATTGCAGTTTGTGCAAAAGCAGTTTGTGATATAATTAGTAAAATAAAGATTTTGAAATATTTCATAAAGCTTATTTATTTTTAAGAACTACAATTTGTTAATTTTAAACGATTGATAAGGTAACAAATTTGTTTTAAATGATGTGTAGATAGTTCTGAGGGATAGCTTTCCCCAATGTCATTACTTAATAAAAAGTTGCGTCATCTTGAGGAACGAAAGGTCTCATAAATAGGTCTGATTATACTGTCCGATACCTATAAGTGTCATGTTTATCAGCCAGTTGGCGGATCAACATGACGCTAAAAAAACTTCTAAATCTCGAAACTTTGGTGCCTGTATGGCACTTCTATTTTACCGAAACCTTTCTCTTTTAATTTATCTTTAAAATTGAACTGCACTTTTGGATCGCCGTGTACCAAAAATATTTTCTTGATCTTGCTTTTATCCTGACAAGCCAAAAAATGCAGCAGATCATGCTGATCGCCATGCGCACTCATAGATTGTAAAGATTCTACTTTTGCTAAAACCTGGTAATCATCACCAAAAATACCAACCGGATTAACGCCGTTTTTTAATCTCCCGGCAAGGGATGAAGGTTCTGCATAACCCACCATCAAAATGGTGCAGTTTGGGTTCTCTATATTGTTTTTGATATGATGCTTAACCCTACCGGCTTCGGCCATACCGCTAGAAGAAATAATTACCATTGGCGAATGATCATTGTTTAAAGCTTTAGAAGCTTCGGTATCTTCCACAAAGTGTAAACCTTTAAAATCGAACGGATCATCATCAACTTTTAAAACTTCCTGTACTTTATCGTTAAAATTATAAGGATAAGATTTTACCACCATCGTTGCTTTTTCTGATAAGGGGCTATCCACAAAATATTTAACATCGGGTAACTTGCCCTTTAATTCCAAATTATTTAAAGAGTATAAAATCTCTTGCGTACGGCCAACGCTAAAAGCCGGGATGATCAATTTCCCCTTTCTCTTAACACATGTTTCTTCAATGATCTGTAAAAGTTTTTCTTCGGCGGGGTTTGCATCTTCATGTAAACTATCGCCATAAGTAGATTCTATTAGAATATAATCTGCCTGGCGAAAAGCTTTTGGGGCTTTTAAGATCAAATCTTTATAACGGCCAACATCGCCACTAAAAGAGATCTTAACCGCTTCTTTACCATCTTCTTTAATGTTCAAATGCACCGATGCACTTCCAATAATATGCCCCGCATCTTCAAAAGAAACCGTTATGCCATCAAATAACTGATATACCACGCCATATTTCACTTTTTTGAAATAAGTTAAAGCGGTTAAAGCATCCTCGGTTTTATAAAGCGGCTCAAATAGCGGTTTCCCTAGTTTTGCCCTCTTTTTATTGATATATCTAATATCGTTTTCTTGTATTTTTGCCGAATCTAAAAGCAGTATTTTACATAGCGCCCTTGTGGCGGGCGTACAAATAATATCTCCTTTAAAACCCTGCGCCACCAAACGTGGTATCAACCCAGAATGATCAATATGGGCGTGGGAAAGCACTAGGTAGTCTATCGTTTTTGGGTCGAAACCGAAATCTTTGTTCATGGCATCTGTATTAGATCCTTGCCCTTGAAACAAGCCACAATCTAACAGTATTTTTTTCCCATTATCGGTTTCTATCAAATGCTTGCTGCCCGTAACCGTTTGTGCGGCCCCGTGAAAGGTTATTTTCATGTATTTATAATTGGTTGGTGGTAAGTTACTATAATCTAAGAATAATTGTTTGATTTAATTTGGGCATTTTATTCCCGAAAAAAAATAGCGACAGGCTACGCTATCCGCTATATCTTTGCAAAAATCTTCTTTAAGGTCTCTCTTCGGCAAACTCTTCGCCTCCCTCTTCGACTCCCTCTTCGACTCCGCTCAGAGTGATAATACTCAGTGTGAAAAGGTTCAGAGTGAAAAGGCTAAGAATGACAAGGTTCGGAGAGACAGGGCTATGAGGGACTTGAGCTAAGAGTGGCAAGGCTAAGGATGAACCAAAAAAGCCAGCCGAATGCCGCTTTGTACCAAAGGCGCTCCTTTGAAAGCGAAGGAATATTTTTGGGAAAATCGTTGACCGTTTTACAAAATTCACAAAAAAACGATGCTTGATCTATTTTAGAGGTTTTTAATTATTTAACCGGGGTTATCAACTGGGTTTAGGTGTGAAAAGCGAATGATACCAATATATGATTATTGATTGATCAAAAAAGGCGGTGTTTAATTGAGAGAACATGCCTAACTGATGTAAAACATGTTCTTTTGCGCTAAGGATAGAAGTGGATACCTGCCTTGTGGCTAAGGCCTGTGCAGTATGAACGGATAGCCTGTTAAAGCGCCCAGATTATTTTCTTCTGGTGTATCTGTATTGATCTTTTTGTTACCGTTCTTCATTGTTGTCTCTTCTGTAATGCCTTCTCTCGCCGCCCATATCTGGTATGGTTGTGGTATTGCCGGCAAATTTTGAGATGTTGAAAGTGAAACTTAGCATAAAATACCTAGATAGTTTATTGCTTTGCGATAATATGGTGGATGTGCTGGTTGCGGTGTAGGATAGGCTGGTACTTTGATTAAGCAGATCGAAGGCTTGCAGTTTTAGGCTTCCCTTTTTATCTTTAAAAAAGTCTTTTTCTAAATAGGTGTTGATAATGAACGGGTTTGTGCTGATACTGTTATAACCGCTGTTGAAGGTTTTATCTAACGAGGTGCCCCAAACCCAGCTTTTTAAGAAATAGATCTTTGAATCGAAACTGGTTGTGAACGAGTTTACTTCTGAGTTTGCCCTTGTATTGAGGGAGTTGTTGTTTCTGTTGTAGGTGTAGGTGCCTGATGGGCTAAGCTCTAACCAATCGTTAGGGTTGATCTGAAAGTCTAAACGTTGGCTAAGGATAAGGTTTTTCCCTATGTTTTTATTGTTATCAACAAAAGAGATGTTGTTGTTATAAAAGGCAGAGCCTCTTAACCTTATGACGTATTTTTTATCTTCAAACGGTTTGGAGAATGCGTAAAAACCGTTAATTGTGTAATAGCCATCTGCGTTTTGATAGGTGGTGTTTTGCAATACTGTTGAGTCTGACGGGAAAGGATAATTTATAACGTTTGTTACGATCTTGTCTTTTGTAAAATTGTACGAGATGTTGGTAAATAATACGTTTCCACTGGCGAAATCAAAATTGTTGTATCTTATACTGGCACTATTGGTAAACTCTGGCAACAGTTGGTTGTTACCGGTTGTGTAATATTGTGCGTTAGATTTATCTGTGATCGGTTGTAGTTGGTTATAACTAGGCTGGCTTGATCGCCCGTTATAATTAAAGCTTAACTCTCTGGTTTTAGAAAACTTATAGCTAAACCTTGCGTTTGGGAAGATGTTGGTAACCGACCTGTTTGTATTGTTTGTGCCTGTTAAGGTTGCTGGCTGTACCGCAAAACCTAATGTATAATTGTACTTTTTCTGGTTTACCCTGTAGTTTGCGCCAAACCTGTTGGTAATGTAATCGAAAATATATTGGTTGCTTAAATCTGAATCGAAAACAGGATCTTGACCGCTAACATCGCTATTTTGGACCAATCTGTTGTTATTTGCCCTTGCAAAACCGTAGGTATAATTAAATTCTAAGTTTTTGGTTTTTGTGATCGGCTCTGTATAAGAAAGGCGCAGTTTAACATTATCGTTTTTGTTATCTCCGTTTATGATCTGGTTTTGGTACCTTTCTAACTGTTGAGTTTGTGTGTTATTGACTATGTAAAGATAACTTTGATCTTGACTGGAGCTTGTAGCATTTAATGAGCCATCTAGCGATAGGTTTCTTGCTTTTGTACCAAACCTATGGTTGTACAAAAAATCTAAACCGTAATTAGGGTTAGCGTTATCAGAATTATTTACAGAATTTCCATAAGTATCTGTACGGGGGCTTTGGTTTGTGAAATTAGAATTATATATAGAATTACTACTGCCAAAAGAGACGTTGGGTGTTACCTTAAGGTAATTTAACGAATCTATTTTATACTCTATGTTTAGGTTAACCCTGTGATTGTTGTTTTTTGTATTTGAATTATCAAACGTGTTGTTATTTAAAACCACACCGCCTCCCAAAAGCGAGTTTAAATTGGTACTGGTTGTATTATTATCTTTGTTTGAAAAACTATAACTACCATAAGCGGTTACTTTTGGGCCCCATTGATCGCGATAGTTAAAGCCGATAGAGTTAACGTTGGTTAAACCATCACTACCACCGCCACCGCCGAAACTACCACCGCCCCTTCTTCTGCCGCCACCGCCGCTTGAAGCTCCTTGCGTTAGGCTAAACACATTTGCGTTGGTATTATTAAAATTGCCCAATAAAGCCAGTTGTTGATCATTGTTAAAAGATGCTGCGAACAAAGAGCCTTGGTAACGGTCTTTATCGCCCCCGCCGGCTATACCCCTGGCTAAATAGCCTTTGTTCTTATCTTTACGGATGGTAAAATTTAGGATCTTATCCGGATCACCATCTTTAACGCCCGTGATATTGGCCTGATCGCCGTAATCATCAATTACCTGCACCTTTTCTATAATATCGGCAGGTAATTGCTGGGTTGCGGTTTTAACATCGCCGCCAAAAAAATCTTTCCCGTTGATCCTTACCTTGGTTATTGTTTTGCCCTGTGCGGTTACATTCCCGTCTCTATCAACCTCGATCCCCGGCAATTTCTTTAGTAGGTCTTCTGCTAAAGCGTTTTCCTTTAATTTATAGGCGCCCGCCCTATATTCTAAAGTATCTTCTTTTACGGTAACATCTGGTGTGCCATTTACAACCACTTCATTTAATACCCTACTATCGCTTTTTAAAATGATAGGATCTAAAACAATACGGGTTGCCTTTGGATCATTAATATATCTTCTTTTTATTGGTTGATAGCCTAAAGCGGTTATCGTGATTACAAACTCAGAGGCTTTTATATTGTTGAAAACAAAAATACCATCTAAATTGGTGGTGGCATTTGTTGTATCGACCATAGATGTTAAATTTATTGCCGCACCAACGATCGGATTATCCGTAGAGTCTTTAACTATCCCACTAACCTCAAATTTAGTTTGAGCTTTTAACCCCTGAAAGGCGAAAACGCAAAGTAAAAGAAGATGTATTTTTTTCATCATTTTTGTTTGTTAATGTTTATTTATGTGAATGGCAATCTCAAAATTACCCTTTCATATTAGCTATCGACTAGCCGGGCCTCAATTAGTTTAACCTTGCTTTTACCCAAAAATCTGTTGGGGTAAATAGTGAGCTATAATCAAGGCCTTCCCTTTGCCTACCAGCTCCGCCGCCGCCATAACTTCTCCCGCCACCGCCAATTTCCCTACCGCCGCCAAAACCGCCGTCTCCCAATCTTTCCCTTCCTCCGTATCCATTGTCTCCTGCTCCATTATCTGGCATCTGCATTCCGTTTAGCTTCATGTTTATGGCAAATTCATCGGTGCTTTTTGCATCTAGGCCAACTAATTTTAACGGGACAGCCATTTCATAAATTAACGCATTGTTGGCGTTATAGCTAATTCCTGTTTTAATGCCGTAGGTATTATAGATAGAAATACTTTCTACACTTATATCCTTAAGGTCCTTTATTTTAATTTCCTTTAACCCTAAAAGCATTTCTTCTCTCATCGCCTGTTTCTCCTTAGCTCTTTCTTCTGGCGTTTTTTGAACAGTGCTTTCTCTGTTTCTAGTGCCTCGGCTTTTCATAGCCGCCATCATGGCCGTTCTATCTACCACTGGGAAAGTGATTGATGAAACCGCTTTTTTCTTGCCCTTATCGTTAATGGCTACGCTTAAACCGCCCGCCATCATTTTATTTTGCTCTGTTTGCCCATTGATCTTTACAAATACATACAAGTTTTTATCATCATGGGCAAAAGCGTAGTTAATCTTGGTAGATTTATCGTAATTGGCCAAAGTGTCTCCAAACTCTAATAATTTACCATCTATCTTAATGGTTGATGGCGCCAAAGGAATTTTAACAATGTCTTGTGCTTTTAAGCCGAGGGTTGAAAAAGTTAAGGAGGCTAGAGTGAGATAAAAAAAAGCTTTTTTCATTTTTGTTATAATTTAACAAAGCAATAATAGCTTTATGGCTAATTATTTTGAAGTGTTTTATACCTACCCATAAAAAATATAGATGAATGGCGTTAAAAAATAGATTTGATCAGATGTTTTTATTGCTGATGTGTTGCAACAGGGCCTCGCGATAAAAATCTGAGACTGAGATTTCTTTGTTGGGCAAAACCACATGGTTTCTTTTAAAAGCTATCATGTGGTTTAGCGAAACTATAAATGATTTATGGATTCTTAAAAAATCCTGAGCGTTCAGCTTTTCTTCTAAATAACGTAGGCTCAACCTGGTGATAATAGGTTTCTCGTTTCCCAAAAGGTATATCTTTACGTAGTCTTTTAAACCTTCTATATATTCTATCTCATCGGTTTTTATTTTGATGTTGGCATAATCTGCATTAACAAAGAGATAATCGCTTTTGTGGGAGCCAGGGTTTTCATTCTTCAAACTTAGGTTAAAAAAATCATGCGCTTTGTTTGCCGCCTTTAAAAACCGATCAAAGGGTACCGGTTTTAATAGATAATCTAAAACGTCTAAATCAAATCCTTGTAGGGCATATTTTTCATAAGCGGTAACCAATATTACCATTGGTGGTTTGTTTAATGTTTTTAGCATCTGTAGCCCACTAATACCCGGCATTTGTATATCCAAAAAAATCAAATCGATTTTTTGTGTTTTGATAAGCGCTAAGGCTTCCATGGCGTTTTTACAAAGCCCGGCTAAGTTTAAAAAACCAACCCGGTTAATATTGTCTTCCATTAACTCACGGGCTAGCCTTTCATCATCTATTACCAAACAGTTAATCATTTGATCTCAATTTTAGGTTAACGCTGTACTTAAAACCGTCATTTTTAATATCCAAAGAATAATTATTTTTATAAAGTAGGTTTAACCGCCTTTTTGCATTATTTAATCCTATTCCAGAACTATTGTCTTTACTGTCTCCGGTAGCACCAATTTCATTTTCGACAGTAAAATTTAAACCATCATTTTCTAATATAAGCTCTATTTTTATGGTTGGGTTTATAATATCGCCCCCCATTCCGTGTTTAAATGCGTTTTCTACAAAGGGGATCAAAAGCATGGGTTCTAAATAAAAATCCTCAGGGTTTCCTTTTGTTCTAAATATGATCTTCACATCATCTTCAAACCTAAGTCTTTGTAAATCAATATAACCTTGCAGGTATTTTAATTCTTGTTTTATGCTGATTTTTCCATCATCACCCTCGTAAAGCATGTATCTTAATAAATTTGACAATTGAATTAGCGACGATTCAATTTTATCGCTCTTCTTTCTGGCCAAGGCCACTAAGTTATTAAGCACATTAAACATAAAATGAGGGCTTACCTGCGATCTTAAAAAAGATAATTCTGTTTTCAGATTTTCGTTTTCCCTATCCTTATTTAAAGTTTGGGATTTTATGCTATCTATAATGATCCGGTAACTGCAGCTGGTGCCTATAATAAATACGTAGGAAATAAAGTTTGGAAAAAATGGCTTGCCCCATTTTCGTTTTACGGGGAATAATTGTTGATCTACATATTGCGATAAAAACCAAACGATCATTAAGCTTACCGCTATTACCAATAAATACAAGATCAACCGCTTTCTTTTTAATATAGACGGATAAAAATAATAGGCATTGGCATAAAAAATAACGGCCAACAACGTATTGTTTATCATAGACCTATATATATAATATTCTGAGAAGTTATTAGAAGGCCCATTGTACCTAAATAAGAAAGCGGGCAGGGTTAATAAAACCCAGAACACAATATTTATCAGCACCAGCTGCAAGCCAAAACTTTTACTATTGGCGGTTTTCATTTTTATTTCTTTAATCAATAAAACAGATAACTAACAAAAGAAAATAAATAAATTTTAAAATAAACTTTAAAAAGCCAAAATGCCGTTTAAAATATACCAGTTGTTAATTGTTGGCTATAAAAATAAAAATGCCCGTTCTCACGTTCCGAGACCGGGCATTTTACACAATAAAACTTAGAAAAGATTGATAAACCCAATTTTACAATGCGAATAAAAATCTTTCTTTGTTGCAATCAGCACAATTGCAACAAGCGTTTGTACGACAGATTTTTAATTAGGTTTTATTTTCTTGAATAAAATTAAGGTTTTTTTAAATAGCATAAACAAAATTTAATCAAAATTTAATACTAGGTAACAAACTAGTTTAAATTACGTATTAATGGTTATTAAACAAATCAGTTACGATATGATTTCGGATCGAAGCGATAACACTAATATTAAGAAGCATTTCAATATAGAGCGCATGTATCAATATCTTGGTCAGGATTTAGATACTGCAAAAGAGATTTTATCTATGGTTTTGATAGAGTTAGAGGTTTCTTTAAGAAAGTTTGAAGATTTCATAATGGCAAATAACCTTCATGGGATAAAAGCTACGGCACATAAATTAATAGGTACATCATCATCGGTTGGCTTAATGGAGTTGAGTAATATTGCCAGAAAATTTGAGGGAGAACCAGATTTTGACCCTGTTTTGATCAATATTTATTACACAAAAATAAAATCTGAGGTAAAATTTGTAGCTCAACTGATCAATAATTTTTTGTCTAAAAAATCGTTCTCGGAAGTAATTTAAAGTTAAGATTGCGCTTTTGTTGCCGTATCTATTTATCAGCTTTATTTTTTATTAGCGTCTTTAAATAAACAGAAAATACCAGAAATGGAGATGCCAGAGAACCCAACCTCAATTAATGAGGAAAAAAGGATAGCCGCACTAAAAAGCTACCAAATATTAGATACGCTTCCAAAAGCTACTTTTGATAGGTTTACACAGTTAGCCTCCATCATTTGTGATACCCCTATTTCGCTCATTTCTTTAATTGATGAGGACAGGCAATGGTTTAAATCTAAGGTAGGTTTAGATGTTGATGAAACCCCTAGAAATATTGCATTTTGCAGCCATACCATCTTAGGGAACAAGATAATGGAGGTTGAGAACGCCACTATTGATGACAGATTTAGGAATAATCCGTTGGTAACCTCAAGCCCAAACATCCAATTTTATGCTGGTTACCCTTTAACCGATAATAACGGCTACGCTTTGGGGACACTTTGTGTAATCGATAAAAAACCCCGCAAGTTAAATGAAAAGCAAAAGGCAGCCTTAAGGGTTTTGGGCGATGCAGTAGTAGATTTAATTGCACAACAAAGAAAAATACAAGAAACAGAAAATTTTAATACGCTTTTTAATATCTCTAAAGATCTAATTTGTGTTTTTGATACAGATAGTATGTTCCAAAACATCAATCCTGCATTTGAAACGCTTTTAGGTTATTCAGAAAGCAACATCATAAACCATTCTTTTTTCGATTTCGTTCTCCCAGATGAAGTATCAGAAAGCAAGCAAAAACTAAAGAGTTTAATAAAAGACAAAAAAACGGTTACGTTTAGCAATAAATTCAAATGCAAAAATGGCAATTATAAAATATTGCAATGGGCAGCCACGCCAGAACCATCAAGCAAATTGTTTTTCGCCATAGCCAGAGATATTACCACAGAAAGAGAAAAAGAATTATTGATACAAAAATCAGAATCTAGGTTTAGGGCGTTTTTTGAAAACTCTACTGGTTTTATGTGCACACACAATTTACAAGGTAAGATCTTAACGGTAAATTCTGCAGGTACAAAAAGCCTAGGTTACAGTAAAAAAGATTTAATAGGAAAAACCTTATTTGATATTGTACCAGAAGACAGGCACCAACACCTAACATCTTATCTAGAAAACATTATTAAACTAGGTAAAATTCAGGGCTTAATGTACACCAAACATAAGGATGGGCATATATTAACATGGCTATTTAATAATGTTTTAGAAACAGATGCCGATGGGGAAAAATATATCATTGGAAACGCGGTTGACATTACAGAGCGTTATAAGCTAGAAGCAGACTTAAAACGCACCAAAGAAATGTTAGAGCAAACCAACGAAGTGGCAAAAATTGGAGCTTGGGAAGTTAACCTAAACGAGAACACCATCTATTGGTCTCATGTAACTAAAATAATCCATGAGGTAGATGATTATTTTGTACCAGATCTGCAAACCGCCATCTCTTTCTTTACAGACGATTATAAAAAAATAATCACAGATGCTTTTACCAATGCCGCAGAAAAAGGAATCTCTTATGATCTAGAATTACAGATAAAAACGGCAAAAGGAAACCACACCTGGGTACGCACCATCGGGACACCAGAATTTCATAAAGGAAAATGTGTTCGTGTTTACGGCACCTTCCAAGACGTTAACGAAAATTACCTTTACCGTAACGATCTAAAAAAAGCCAAACTATTGGCCGATGAGGCCAATAGTGCAAAATCAGACTTTTTGGCAAGCATGAGTCATGAGATCCGAACACCTTTAAACGGAGTGATAGGCTTTACAGACCTTGTGCTAAAAACAACCTTAAACCAAACCCAGCAACAATACCTAAACATAGTAAACCAATCTGCAAATTCTTTGCTGGGCATTATTAACGATATTTTGGATTTCTCTAAGATTGAGGCGGGCAAGCTCGAACTAGACATAGAGAAGTCTGATCTTTTTGAATTGAGCAGCCAATCTTCCGATATCATTACCTATCAGGCACAAAATAAAGGCTTAGAGGTTCTATTAAACATAGATCCAAACTTACCACGATTTGTTTTTATCGATAATATCCGTCTAAAACAGATCCTGGTTAATTTATTGGGAAATGCAGTTAAGTTTACAGATTCTGGCGAAATAGAATTAAAGATCTATGCCGAGAGCGACCTAGACCAAGACGAAATAGATTTCCATTTCGAGGTTAGGGATACCGGCATCGGCATACAGTTTGAAAAGCAAAACAAAATTTTTGAAGCTTTTTCTCAAGAAGACGCATCTACCACCAAAAAATATGGCGGTACCGGTTTAGGGCTAACCATCTCTAACAAACTTTTGAGCCTAATGGGCAGCCAATTACAACTAAAAAGCCAAGTTGGGCAAGGCAGCACCTTTTATTTTAAGATTAAACTTAAGGTAGAAAAAGGCGATGCTTTAACGCTAAGCGACCTTTCGCACATCAAGCATGTTTTAGTTGTGGATGATAACCAAAACAACCGGCTTATTCTAAGGCAGATGTTGTTGCTAAAAAACATTGAAGTTACAGAAGCAAAAAACGGTTTAGAGGCTTTACAATTGTTAAGCGAGGGCAAAAACTATGATGCCATTTTGATGGATTATCACATGCCCTATATGGATGGTTTAGAAACGATACAAAAGATAAGGGCCAATTTTGATAAAAATGAAGACGGGCAACCTATCATGCTATTGCATAGTTCTTCAGATGATGAAAAAATTATAACCACCTGCGAAAAGTACGGCGTTAGGCTAAGGATGGTTAAGCCCATCAAAATGCAAGATTTGTTTAACAAACTGGCAAAAATCAATAAACCAAATGAAGCGGAGACAGAAGAGGCCAAAAGCACCAACGGCCTAAACGCAAAACGATTTAACATCTTGGTTGCAGAAGATAATAAGGTAAACAAACTGCTGGCAAAAACCGTGATAGAAAGAATATTGCCAAACGCCATAGTGATAGAAGCAAACAATGGTTTAGAAGCTATTGACCAATTCAAATCTCTTAATTTAGACCTAATTTTAATGGATCTTCAAATGCCAGATATGAACGGCTATGAGGCCACCCAAAACATACGGTTATTAGAGAACAATACGCATATCCCTATAATAGCTTTAACCGCGGGCAACGTAGTGGGCGAAAGAGAAAAGTGCATAGCCGTTGGTATGGATGATTTTGTTGCCAAACCCTTTGTAGAAAAAGATCTGAGCGATATTTTTTCTAAATGGTTGATAAAGAACGATAATGTTGATGCTGACCAAGAAAATAGCCAACAAGAAATACCCTTAACGTTTAACAAGGATAAAATACGAGAATTTATGGGTAACGATTTAGAAACCATAAAAATTGTTTTAAACCTTACTGTTAAAGAATTGCAAAGTGCTAACGATAATTTCAAAAAACTCATCTCAAATCCGCATCCCGATCTAAAATCCATCAAAGCATTGGGCCATAAACTATTTGGCACCGCATCTGGCACAGGTTTAGAAACTTTAGCACTTATGGCAAGGGAAGTAGAATGGTTAAAAGAAATCGACAATAAAACCTTAAAAGCACTTTATAAAAAGGTGGCCAAAGAAATAGGATTATCTATAGATTTGGTAGAAAAAGAAATTTCTGGTTTTTAATTAAAAGATCATTCCTACGGATAACAACAGATTGTCCGATTCCTTTTTAGGAATAACCAAATTGCCATCATTAGAAAATTTAAGGGCTTTATTTGTTCTATCATAATTTTGATGTTCAAAAGTAAAACCAACCCTAAAACCAACTTTTTCAACCTTTTTAAAATCGATTCCTAGATAGGGCCGCAAGTTTAAAAAGTAATTGCTTTTAGATTTGTTGTTTTGCAAATCGCTGCTATTAAACCCATTAGCATCTACAAAATAGCGGTGATAATCGCCATTACTGTACATTCTTTGATAATCTATCCCTAACCCAACATTTAAAAAAACATCTTTATCCATACTGATAACCTTCTTAAAGGCTGGTCTTATTTGGGTGCCAAATACATAATTTCTTATAGTTAAGGTATTGCCCGTGTTACGTTCTTTATCAATGGTTTGGTTTAAAACATGGTAATTAACCCCGGTTTCTATATAAAAATCTCTATACATTTTTGCGGCATAGCCACCAGACAAAATAAAACCAGCCGAGTCCTTAGGCTCATGCTTTTTCAAATATTCAGGTTTATTATTATCCTGATTAGCATAATCTATTATCAATTCTAAAAACGGATATTTTATTTCTGCATAAAAGTGGTTTTGGGCTTTCGCCGAGGATTTGCCGAACGTTAATAAGAATATTGAAATGATAGTTTTTAAAATTGATTTCTGGGTCATCAACTTAGAGACGATACCAGTTTAGAATTGGTTGCACTAATTTATGATTAAAAGTTGTCTAGAAATTAAGTGTCAGCTTGTCATTTTATAATAATCACCATAGCAAAACCAATTTTAATTCTTAGTTTTAATAAAAAAACCATGGAAGATTTAATTTATCACATCAAAATCAAAAAAGATTACGCATCAGAATTGATAAAAGATTTATTAAAAGTTGATGCAATTGAGGTTATTCAAGATTCTGTACCAGAATGGCAAAAAGAAGAAACTTTGAGAAGAATAGAATTTTTGAAAAATAACCCTGAATCAGCAATTTCAGAAAAAGATTTTTTTGAACTTCTTGCAAATAATGAATAATAACTTGAAAATAATTTTTTCTCAAAATTCTCTTTTAGATGCAAAAGAAGCTAAAGCTTGGTATAATAAACAAAAAGAAAATCTAGGAGAAAAGTTTCAATCAGAAATAAAATCTACGGTTTATAAAATTTCTAAAAGCCATAGAAATTATCAAATCAGATATGAAAATATTAGGATGGCTAATCTAAATGTTTTCCCTTTCGCAATTCATTTTAAAGTTGATGAAAAAAACTCAACTATATTAATTATCTCCATTTTTCATTTTAGAAAAGAACCTAATTGGGGGTAAAAACAATTTTTTAAAATAAAATCTACTAAATACATAGACTTTATATATATTTGCCCTATGAGATTGTTGTTTTCATTTCAAGGTAAGATTAATAACCGTTGCCGTATGCAGCGGAACAAAGATAATGCGGGGAGTGTTGCACCAAAATAAATTTATTTTTTGTGTTAATTAAGCCCCTTCAAAATATTAGAAGGGGTTTTTTTATTAAAAAATTATGCAAAGTTTTAGAACAGAATTAGAAAATCCGATCGTAGAAAAAGAGATTATTGATCTAGAAAGAAAAATAAAGGCTTTTAGAGAAGGTAAAATCCACGATGAAAAATTCAGGAGCTTAAGATTAGCCAGGGGTATCTACGGCCAACGCCAACCGGGTGTACAGATGGTGCGTATAAAAATACCCTTTGGTAAAGTAACATTTAAACAATTGTTAAAAATTGCAGACGTTTCTGATGAATATGCCTCCTCTAACCTTCATTTTACTACCCGGCAAGATATTCAGATACATTACGTAAGTTTAGATCGCACACCAGAATTGTGGGCAAAACTTGCAGAAGATGAAGTTACCACGCGTGAAGCCTGCGGTAATACGGTAAGAAATGTTACTTCATCGGCTACCGCTGGCATCGATCCAAACGAGCCATTTGATGTTTCTCCGTATGCACAAGGCTTTTTTAAATACTTTTTAAGAAACCCTATCTGCCAAGAGATGGGGCGTAAGTTCAAATTTGGTTTTTCTGCCAGTGACGAAGATAGTGCCTATTCTTTTATCAACGATATTGGCTTTATCCCTAAAGTTAAAATAGAAAACGGTAAAGAAGCAAGGGGTTTTAAAGTGGTTTTGGGCGGCAGTTTAGGTGCCCAGCCTTACATAGGGCAAATGGTATATGAATTTTTGCATGAAGATTTGATCATCCCATTCGCCGAATCTGTTTTGAGGGTTTTTGATCGCCATGGCGAGCGCACCAACAGAAATAAAGCCCGTTTAAAGTTCTTATTGAATAAAGTTGGTTTTAACGAGTTTTTAGAAATGGCGAAGCAAGAATTAGTTGCGGGCAAAGTAAAAACCTTTAAAATAGATAGAAACACAGTTGATACGCCAAAAATTCCGGATGCTTTAATTGAGGAAGCTAAAATACCCGTTTCAAAACAATTAGCCTATGAAGTTTGGTTGGCAACAAATGTTTTTGAGCAAAAGCAAAAAGGCTTTTACGGGGTTTTCATAAAAGCTAAAACCGGTGATATGCCAACCGCAACCGCAAGAAAATTTGTAAAAGCGGTTAGCCATTTGGTTGGCGATGAAATGCGTGTAACCATAAACCAAGGCCTACTGCTTAAATATGCCAGAAAAGAAAACTTAACCGCATTATATTTAGCATTAGACGAGCTAGGCTTATCAGAAGCGGGGCATAATAGCGTTGCCGATGTTACAACCTGCCCAGGAACCGATACCTGTAATCTGGGCATATCTAATTCAATGGAGCTTTCTAGGGTTTTAGAAGCCGTGATTTATGCAGAGTACGCAGAGTTTGTTCACAACAAAGAAATCAAAATAAAAATTAGTGGCTGCATGAATAGTTGTGGCCAACACGGTATAGCTCAGATCGGTTTCCACGGAAGCTCTATGAAGGTTAACGGTAAAATAATGCCAACGGTACAAGTGCTTTTAGGCGGCGGATCAACCGGTAACGGAGAAGGAAGAGCAGCCGATAAAATCATCAAGGTACCCTCAAAAAGGGCGCCCCAGGTTTTAAGAACGGTTTTAGATGATTATATCGAAAAGCAATCTTTTTACACCAGCTTTTTAAACTATTACGATGAATTGGGCAAAGATTATTTTTATCAATTATTAAAGCCTTTAGCCGATCAAGAAAACGTAATTGATGACGAGTTTATTGATTGGGGGCAAAGAGAAGAGTTTGTGCGGGCCATTGGAGTTGGCGAATGTGCCGGCGTAATGATCGATCTAGTGGCAACTTTAATTTTCGAGACAGAAGAAAAATATGGTTGGGCATTAGAAGCTTTTGAAAACAAAGCTTACGCCGATGCTATTTATAACGCCTACAATACCATGATCAGCGGGGCAAAAGCCTTATTATTGGATAAAGGCATAAATCAAAGTACGCAGATTGGCGTTATCAATGCTTTTGATCAACATTTCGCTTCAGAATTTAATATCAAAAGTTTTTCTGATTTGGTATTACAGATCAATAAAACAGAGCCTTCTTTGGCTTTCGCCGAAGCTTATTTGGCAGAAACAAAAGATTTTTTAACCAAGGTAAAAGCATTTAGGCCAAACCCAGAATTAGTATAAGAAATGGTATTAGAACCTAAAATAACCTTAATTGGCGCAGGCCCCGGTGATGCCGAATTGATCAGCATAAAAGGGGCTAAAGCTTTGGCTAAGGCCGAAGTTGTGTTATATGATGCTTTGGTAAACGAAGCATTGTTAGAAATGGTGCCAGAAAATGCCATCAAAATATTTGTGGGCAAAAGAGCGGGGCAACATTCTTTAAAACAAGAAGAAATTAACCAACTTTTGGTGGATAGCGCTTTAAGGTACGGATATGTTGTACGTCTGAAGGGTGGCGATCCCTTCGTTTTTGGCAGAGGTTACGAAGAGATTGATTTTGCCCATTCTTACAATATCCAAACAGAGGTAATTCCCGGCATTTCCAGTTCTATTTCTGTCCCTGCCTTGCAAGGAATACCTTTAACTCACCGTGGTTTAAGCGAAAGTTTTTGGGTAATTACCGGTACAAAAGCAAACGGCGAAATCTCTAACGATCTTCAAGCTGCGGTAAAAACCAAGGCAACCGTTGTAATTTTGATGGGCGTAAATAAAATTAAAGAAATAGTGGCGGTTTATAAAAGCAATGGCTTAGGTAGGTTGCCTATCGCAATCATCCAAAATGGCTCTACTCCCCAAGAAAAAGCGGCAATTGGCGTGATGAACACCATTGTAGAACAAATTGAGGAGAAAAAAATTGCTGCTCCCGCTGTTATAGTTATCGGAGAAGTGGTAAGTTTACATCCATTGTTTCAGCCTATTGTGGCTTCTTATGAGTTTGTTGACGCAGAATAAAAAAAACCAGAACGTAGAAGAAGGCAACGGAAACGAATTGTTTCCCGTTTTCTTGAAGCTGCAAAATTTCCACACTTTATTGGTGGGGGGCGGCAACGTTGGTCTCGAAAAACTGAGTGCTTTATTAGGCAACTCTCCAAAGGCAAACGTTACCGTTGTTGCTGATAGGTTTTTACCCGAGCTGAAAAATCTGGTAATCAACCATCCATCTGTTAAGATCATAGAGCGAAAATTTAAAGACGAAGACTTAAATGACGTAGAATTGGTGATTTTGGCCACCGATAACAGAGAGCTTCACGAGTACATCAGAAAAATTGCGAAAGAAAAAGGCTTGCTTCTAAACGTAGCCGATACCCCAGAGCTTTGTGATTTCTATTTAGGCTCTATCGTAAAGAAAGGAAACCTAAAGATCGCTATTTCTACCAATGGCAAATCGCCAACCGTTGCTAAACGTATCAAAGAAGTTCTAAACGAAAACATCCCCGATGAAATCGATGATACCTTAACGCAGATCAATAAATTAAGATTAACCCTTAAAGGCGATTTTAGCGATAAAGTAAAAGCCTTAAACCAAGCAACGGCAAGCTTAGTATCAGAAAAAGAAAGCGAAAGGAAATTATCACCTACTGCTTTAAGCTATATGATTTGGGGTTTTGTGGTAACTTTTACCGCAGTAATCATTTATGCGATATGGCAACAAGAGCCCATCTTTAGAAATTATATAGAAGGTATAAACCCACAATTTTATTGGTTCTTAGGTGCGGGTTTTGTTTTTGCGATGATCGATGGCGCAATTGGGATGTCTTATGGTGTAACCTCCACCACATTTTCATTATCAATGGGTATTCCGCCGGCCTCGGCAAGTACCGCCGTTCATATTTCTGAGATATTAAGTAATGGTATTGCCGGTTTTATGCACTACCGTATGGGCAATATCAATAAAAAATTATTACGGTTATTATTGGTTTATGGTATAATAGGGGCTGTTTTAGGGGCTTTATTATTGTCTAATCTAGAGCATTATGCCCATTATACAAAACCATTGATCTCTGTTTACACTTTGATCTTAGGCATTGTTATTCTAAAGAAATCTGGTGTTTTAAAACAGAAAGATAAGGTTGCTAAAAAGAAAATCAAAAATGTGGGTGGTTTAGGTTTTACCGGAGGGTTTATAGATGCAGTTGGTGGCGGTGGCTGGGGCTCTATTGTGCTTTCTTCATTGATTGCGGGCGGTAGAAATGCTAGATATTCTTTGGGCACCGTAAAATTGAGCCGTTTTTTTATTGCCTTGATGAGCTCGCTTACTTTTGTAACCATGCTAAATGGTTTGCGTTGGTATGCCGTGGCGGGCTTGGTAATCGGTAGTGCTGTTGCATCGCCAATTGCGGCAAGGGTTTCCAATAAATTATCGGCTAAAACCATTATGGTTGCCGTAAGTATAATTGTGATTTTAGTAAGTTTGCGAAGTATTGGGATGTTTTTATTGGCTTTGTAATAAAACAAATGTGGTTGGTGATTATGCGGATAGTGTTCAAATAAAACATTGAAAGGTTTTGCGTTAGGGATAGCAGCGGATACCGGCCTGTGAATAAGGGCTTGTGCAGTATGAGCGGATAGCCCGTTAAAACGCCCCAAAAAAATAGAATAATGAAAACACAAGAAATAAAGGAAGCAGTTAAAGGAAAATCTCCACAAGAGGTATTGGCATTTCTTGCGCAAAACTTTGCAGAGGGTTTAATCTTTTCTACAAGTTTTGGGTGGGAAGATCAAGTACTTTCTGATATGATTTTTACCCAAGATTTAAACATTAAAGTTTTTACCTTAGAAACCGGAAGATTGTTTACGGAAACCTACTATACTTGGAACCGCACTTTAGAAAAATATCAAAAGCCTATTTACGCTTTTTATCCCGATAAGGAAAAACTAGAGGCAATGGTAACTAAAAAAGGGCCAAGCAGTTTTTATGAATCGGTAGAAAATAGAAAAGAATGTTGTGGAATTAGAAAAGTTGAGCCTTTAAACAGGGCTTTGCAAAACCAAAAAGTTTGGATTACAGGGATAAGAGCAGACCAATCTGCAAACCGGGAAGATATGGATTGGGTAGAATGGGATGAGGCACATCAATTGATAAAAGTGCACCCTATTTTTAATTGGAGTTTAGATGATGTAAAAACTTATGTGAAAGAAAATAATGTCCCTTACAACCCGCTGCATGATAAAGGTTTCCCTAGTATTGGATGCCAACCTTGCACAAGGGCGGTACAACCGGGCGAAGATTTTAGGGCCGGGCGTTGGTGGTGGGAAGATGCCAGCAAAAAAGAATGTGGTTTACACGATGTTACCACAAATGAGGAGGTTTTTAAACCATAACAAAGCGAAAAGCTGAAGGCTTAAAGCCGAAAGCACATTTATAATTAAGAAAAATTTTGAGTAGAGCATGAATTTATTTTTAGTACAAAGCAAGTCTCATATCTCACATCTCAATACTCATATCTAAAAAAAATGGATTATTTAGATCAACTAGAGGCGGAAGCCATAGCGATTTTAAGGGAGGTAGCAGGGCAGTTTGAAAAGCCTGCTTTGCTATTTTCTGGAGGAAAAGATTCTATTACCTTGGTAAGATTGGCAGAAAAGGCTTTCCGCCCGGGTAAATTCCCTTTCCCTTTGGTACATGTAGATACCGGGCATAATTTCCCTGAAGTAATTGAGTTTAGGGATAGGATGGTGAAAAGAATCGGTGAAAAACTGATTGTTGGCCATGTGCAGGATGCAATCGATAGCGGCCGGGCGATAGAGCAAAAAGGTAAAAATGCAAGTAGAAATGCCCTACAAACCGTTACGCTTTTAGAAACCATAGAGAAAAACCAATTTGACGCTTGTATTGGCGGCGCAAGAAGGGATGAGGAAAAGGCAAGGGCCAAAGAACGGATTTTTTCTGTACGTGATGAGTTTGGCCAATGGGATCCAAAACGCCAAAGGCCAGAGCTTTGGAATACTTTTAACGGAAAAATACACAAAGGAGAAAACGTAAGGGTTTTCCCGATAAGCAACTGGACAGAACTTGATGTTTGGAACTATATCAAAAGAGAAAACATAGAAATCCCTTCTATTTATTATTCGCATAAGCGTGATGTGATTGAGCGTAATGGCGTTTGGATGGCAGCACATGAGTTTTTAAATATGGATGCCGATGATAAAATCTATAATAAAAGTGTGCGTTTTCGTACGGTTGGCGATATGACTTGTACTGCCGCCGTAGAATCAGAAAAAACAGAGATTGACGATATTATATTAGAGATTTCACAATCAAAAATAAGTGAGCGTGGTGCCAGAATGGACGATAAGGTTTCTGAGGCAGCCATGGAAGACCGTAAGAAAGGAGGATATTTTTAATGGATATATTAAAATTTTTAACCGCAGGAAGTGTGGATGATGGTAAAAGCACCTTGATTGGTAGGCTCTTATATGATACGGATTCTGTTTTGGCAGATCAGCTGGAAGCTATCCAAAAATCTAACAGAAAAAACGATGACGGGACGGTAGATCTGGCCATTTTAACGGATGGATTGAAAGCAGAACGTGAGCAAGGGATAACCATAGATGTAGCCTATAAATATTTCCAAACAGAGAAGAGAAAGTTTATCATTGCCGATACCCCGGGGCATATCCAATACACCAGAAATATGGTTACCGGTGCTTCAAATGCAGATTTAGCTATCATTTTGATTGATGCCCGAAAAGGTGTAATAGAACAAACGATCCGCCATTCTTATTTGGTTTCTTTATTGGCCTTAGAACACGTGGTTGTTTGCGTAAACAAGATGGATATGGTAGATTATAGCGAAGAGGTTTTTGAGAAAATCCATGCCGATTACCATGAATTGGCCACCAAATTGGGCATCCATGAGGTTACTTTTATTCCTGTAAGTGCTTTAAGAGGAGATAATATTGTGAATGACTCTGCCCAGATGCCTTGGTATAAAGGAAAAAGTTTGTTAGCACATTTAGAAACCGTTCCTGTGCATGAAGTTGACAATCTTTTGCCCGCAAGAATGGCGGTACAATGGGTTGTGAGGCCGCAAACAGATGATCTGCATGATTATCGTGGTTATGCGGGAAGGGTTTTGAGCGGTGCTTTTAGGATTGGCGAAGAAGTTAAAATATTCCCTTCTGGTAATAAATCCAAAATAGAAAGATTAGAAACCTTTGACGGCGATTTACAGATTGCCGAAGAAGGAAAATCCATTACCTTGCATTTAGAAGATGAAATAGATATCAGTAGAGGTGATATTATTGGGGAAATTGAACGTTCTCCTTTAGTTTCTAATCAAATTGAGGCCGATATTTGTTGGATGGACACAAGGGAATTAGATACATCAGCTACTTATTTAATCCAACACCAAAGCAAGGTTACTCGTTGCAAAATCAAAGAGGTTTTGTATAAAGTAAACATCAACACATTAGAAAAAATAAATGCCGATACTTTTGGTTTAAACGATATTGGTAGGGTAGAGATTAAAACTGCCGATGAACTAGCTTTTGACCCTTATGAAACCAACAAAAGAAATGGTGGTGCGATCATTATCGATAGCAGGACCAATGTTACCGTTGGTGCACTAATGCTAAGGGCAGCATTGTAAATTGAATGGGCATTACTAAATTTTGCAGAAATGCCCATTCAATTTATATTGAGAACTTTTTTTGAGAGAAGCAAATCAAGCAAGTATCTTTGCTTATCTGAGTTCGATAATTAGTTAACTATTGTACTCAAATTACTGTTTTCTTGCTATAGAAGAGCGGTTAACGATTGAAGAGGCATCTTTTTTTTTGTCATTCCAGCAGGAGGGGTAAATATTTATTTCATACCAATATAAATAACGTTAAGAATTAAATATATCCTCCAACAAGGGGGCGTTGCCCTCAGCGAAGTCGAAGGGAATGTCGCCCTGAGCGAAGTCGAAGGGAATGTCACCCTGAGCGAAGTCGAAGGGAATGTCACCCTGAGCGAAGTCGAAGGGGCGTTGGGCTTTATGCTTCGACTCCGCTCAGCATGACATCCGACTCCGCTCAGCATGACATCCGACTCCGCTCAGCATGACATCCGACTCCGCTCCAGCATTACAATCGACTCAGCTCAGCACAAAGCGGTTTTTTTTTGTGATTCAATTTTAATAATTGATCATCAATAATATTAGTGTTACCTGCCATTGTAAAGCAAGAATCATATACTTTAAATTTCTGTGAAATAAACAATAAATGAAAACTAATCTTTTACTTATAATATTGACAATTGTAGCTTTAGTGTCTTGTAAAAAAGCATCGGTTAGACCTGACACAGAAAACCCAGAACTACCCGCTTATTCAGAGCAAGGACTGAACGCAGGTGGTATGCTAATTAATAACAAATCGTGGATTAGCTCTAGAATTGGACTTTTTTCTACTGCCCGACCTTTGCAACTTTTCAGTTATCCAAATGGCGATTCCATAGTTGTTTTGCTAAATGGTGGCTATAAAGACAGCCGTTTACAATATCAACAACCAAGAACAATATTTATAGTACTTAAAAATATTAGAATCGCAACTGACAACGACTTGCTTAAATTGAACGGTAAGAGCTATAATTTGGACGGCAATATAAATTATGGTGGCTTTTCAGATTCTTATGGATATAAAAAAACAGGAAATAGTGTTGGAAACATCACCTTTGGAAAAGTAAGTGAAATAAACAACATAACTTATGGTGACGGCTCACCAAATAATCCAATTCTTCATCCGTATATCGTTTCGGGTCGCTTAGAAATGAATTTGACTACGACAACAAATTATGTTCTGACAAAAGGTAGATTTGATGTTAATATTTTAAGAAGCTATAATCAATTTGCGATAATACTATAACAACGGTAGGTAACAGCAAATTTGCACAAAAATGGCTGACGGCGGTTCAACTCAGGTTTTTCGTTAATTATTTAGTTCAGTACGGTGCGACATCGGTTCTGCAAGCAATGCCATTTCTGCACAAATTTTCAAAACGTTAGCGCAGTAAAAGAATAAGACAAAAAAGAGGTAAAAGCAAAAGCCCGCTTGTTAGGGCAGGCTTGTTAAAACGCCCAAAAATCTTGTTCTGATAAAAATAATTATAAATCTTGGGTTATGGAGTTTGCTCAAAAATAAGCGCAACTATTTTAGCTTACGTTAAAGCACAAAACTAAAAAACCCCGCTTGCAAGAGCGAGGTTTTGAAAATATATCTTTAGGATCAATTATTTCTCTATCACAAATACAGGGCAACCTGCACCATCTACTTTTTTATCTTTCGGAGTATCAGGACATTTATCTAAATGATCGGCAACGCCATCGCCATCGCTATCTTTTTTCATGTCTTGTACATCGTTCTCTACTTTTGTGGTCCTAGCCTTTAGTTTTTTAACATCATCTTTTAAAGAATTATCCTTTAGCTCATCATACATAGTAGAAACTGGGTTTGCCCAAGTAAGATCTGGTTTTGATTTTGCACCCAAAGAGAACTCTAATCCAACAGAAGAATAAGAAAACTTATCCTTAGAATTTGGTTTACCATATTTAGCATCAAAATTATCGCCATCTATATAGTTCATCAAATAATTGATGTTAAAACTGATGCACTCTGTAACTTTAAATTTAGCGCCTACTCCTACAGGAATGTATGCTTCCTTTATATAATCGTCTCCAGCTGTTGCTTTTCCTTTCCAATCTATGGTTGCATCTGCACCAGATGTTTTTACAACATAGCTAGGTGCATAAGCCAACAATCCGTAACCTGCTGTTGCAGTAAAATTGATTACGTTTTCTTTTTTAAGGAAATTGATAGAACCCAAATTTAAAACGCCGGCAAGGTTTACGCCATAAGCAATTTTGGTTTTAAAAGATTTATAGCCATCTACCGCTTGGCCAGGGGCATCATTGTTGTTTCCTTCAACATCGCCAAATATGCCGTTTAATTGAAGACCAAAAACATGGCCCAACTGTTTTCTTAAAGAAACGCCGTACCCAAAATTGGCATCCCAATTTGTGTAATCATTAGAGCCGCCGGTTAAAACCACTGGGGCCAATGCACCAGCATTTACACCTATAGAAATTGTTTTGTATTGATCCCTGCCTCCAAAAGTTTTCGCTTTTGCGGGCATATCTTGGGCCACAGCAACAGATGAAGCCAATAGACCAACAGATAATAAATTTAAAATTTTATTCATTATGATAATTTTTAATGCAAAGTTATTTTTATTTCGCAATAAAGCACAAAGTTTTTATTATTCCCATAATTGCGCCTGCTTTGCAAGCGGTAAAGAGATTTTAAACGTTGTGCCTTCTTGTTTTTGGCTTTCAAAGGTAATATTTCCTTTATGATTAGAAATGTTCTTTTGAGCGTTGGTTAAACCTAAGCCTAGGTTTTTTTGCTTGGTAGAGAAAAATGGCTCAAAAACCTTTTCTTGGTAATAGGCTTCTATGCCTTCGCCGTTATCTTTTATACTGATAATTGCATTCCCGTTATCTTCAAGGATTTGAATGTCTATTGTTTTTGCGTTTGCAGCGATTGCGTTATCCATTATCTGGTAAAAAGTGTTTACCATTTTATCATAATCAACATCTATAAATAAATCTGTTTGGTTGTAGTTTTTATTTACGATGGTATGGTTCTGCTTTAATTCATTTTCTAAATGTTCTATACTTTCATCTAAAAGGATGTTTAAAGATTTGGGCTGTATGTTTAAAGCTATTGATTGTGTGGAGTTTATAAAATCTGTAATCAATAGGTTGATACGGTCGAAATTACTGTTGATAATATCTAGATAGGTGTTAAAATCTTGGTTTTCTGTACCTATCTCTTGCTTTAACTGTTCTATTGATAAGTTTATGTTTGATAGAGGATTGGTGATTTTGTTGGCCAAACTTTTAGCGATCCTTTCCGTTAATGCGGCCTTTTCGGCAGTTATATATTCTTTTTCTAACTTTTTTAGATCTGTAATATCATGAACGATTAAATAATATAATTCTTCTGTTGCGTGTTGATCTATCTGTAAAAAAGCAGAAATAGACACTTTTCTTAAAGAATTATTGTTGCTTTTAAGCTCTGTTTCAAAATCATTTACGGCACCTTTGGCATCCATTATTTCTGAAAACCTTACCCCGTCTTGTTTATTGTTAAATAGGTTGTTGCTGTTTATGGCAAGCATCTCGTCTTTAGATAGACCAAAGAAACTTAGCCCTGCAGTATTCATGTCTTTTATCGCACCTAAAGAATCAACGATCAAAAAGGGTTCCTTTGATCTTTCAAAAATTATCCTGAATTTTTTTTCGCTATCTCTTAATGCCTTTAAAGTTGATTTATGCTTAACCGCATATCTTATTGCCCTTTCAATAGTATAGGGATCAATTTGGTCTTTTACTAGATAATCTGCCGCACCGGTTTCTAACGCATCTTCATCAACTTTAGAGTCTCCTTTACCCGTTAAGATGATGATGGGCTCATCAACATTAGATTTGATGGCTTCGTTCAATAGATCTATGCCTGTGTGCTTTCCCAACCTATAATCTACCAAATAAATATCGTAATGGCTTTTTAACATGGCGTTAATTGCCTCTTCGTAATTATTTATCCAGCTCAGTTTATAATTTTCTCTCTGTGGGATTTCATTAAAAATATCTTTTGTTAAGATATAATCATCCTCGTCATCATCAACTAATAATACTTTGTAAGTTTTCATATTAGCCATATTTTTCTATTAAACCTTTTGTTATGTTTATCATTTGTTCAAAACTGAAAGGCTTGGTTATAAAATCATCAGCCCCTAAATTCATCCCCTTTTCTTTGTCTTGTTTGTTTTTTGAGGTAGATAATATCACAACGGGAATATGTTTGGTATTTGCATCGTTCTTGATCAAGCCTAACAGTTCTAACCCGTTTATTTTTGGCATGTTTAGATCCAAAATCAATAAAGAAGGGTAATGCCTAAAATCTAGGCGCTCTTTAAATTGTGCCATTACCATTTCGCCATCTTCAAAAAAAAGCAAAGTTTGATCACCATCATTTTCTTCAAATGCTTCTCTAATGATCATCCTATCGTCTGGGTCATCATCGGCTATCCAAAAGATCTTTTCCATTATCGCTTTATTGTTTTAGGGGTAAAATTATAGTGAATATTGTCCCTTCGTTTTGTTTACTGCCTACCGTAATCCCTCCGTTGTGCTTATCAACTATCTTTTTACAAACTGCCAGCCCAATCCCCGTCCCTTGGTATTCGTCTCTTGTATGTAATCTTTGGAAAAGCTCAAAAATTTTATCGGCATATTGTTGATCAAACCCAATCCCGTTATCCTTAAAGGTAATAAGGCAGTAGTCTTTATTTTGCTCTAAACCCTTAACATCAAGCACTTCACCTCTCAATATCTCAGATTTTATTTCTACCAAAGGCGCAACCCCTTCTTTGGTAAATTTAATGGCATTGCTTAAGATATTTTGAAAAAGCTGTCTTATCTGGCTTGGGATTGCATCTATAGTATGGTTTACCATTAGATCTATGGTTGCATTTTTCTTTTCTATGGTATATTCTAAATCTTCGATGATTTTTTGCAGCTGGTGATGTAAATCAACCTTCACATAAACCTCGTCTGTTCTGGTAACCCTAGAAAAGGTAAGTAAATCATCGATCAGCGTTTGCATTCTTTCTGATGCGTTTTGCATCCTCTTTACATAATCTAGCCCCTCTGGGCTTATGTTATCTGTGAATTTATTTTGCAAACGTTCGCCAAAAGCCCTGATTTTTCTTAATGGTTCTTGCAGATCATGCGAAGCAACATATGCAAACTGTTCTAGATCTTGGTTAGAGCTATTTAATTCCTCTACTTTAGATTCTAAGCTTTTTTGTACGTTCTTTATTTCTGTAATATCATGCATAACCACCATTACGTTAAAAATATCCCCCGATATATTTTTAACGGGTTTAAAATCTATCATAAAAGTTTTTTCATCTTGGAAGTCTTTTTCTAGTTGAATTTCTTCTCCCCTAAATGCCTTTTCTAATATGCTTTTATTGTTTTCAAATTCTTCATCGGGGAAAAGCTCACTAATGTGCATCCCTTGTGTTAATTCATTTTTAAACCTTACGTCTTTGATAATTGGACCATCAAAAAGAATTAATTTATGGCTTGCATCAAACATTAATACAACAGAATCTGGCACATTACCTGCAATGGTTTTATAAATACTCTCTGTTTTTTCTAATAATATGGCGGCGTTTTTTAACTCTGTTATGTCTTGTAGGTTTCCCAATATCTTAACTATCTGGTTTTGCTCATTAACTATTACTTTTGCAGTTAAATACACGTATCTTATAGATTTATCTGGTCTTATTATCCTATACTCTGTTGCAAAGTCCTTTTTTGTTTCCATTATACTGGTAACCATTTGCAAGCACCTTTCCTTATCATCATTATGAATCAATTTCTCATAAAAATTTAAGGTTATCTCTATGGAGTTGGGTTTATAGCCATGGATCCTAAATAACTCTTCTGACCAAAAAAAGTGATCTACCCCGTTAAACCATTCAAAACTTCCGTTGTGCGCAATAGACTCTGCTTCCTTTAGTAAGGCTTCGTTTTGCGATAATTTTTGTGTGGTTTCCTTAAGTTCTGTAATATCTAAACAGGTGCCTATAATTTTTTTATCTGATTGGATATAACGGCATTGCGCCAAAATATATCTTCTTTGTCCGTTAACCCATAAAACTTGGTATTCTGTATTAAAATTTGTTTGTTTGGTAATGGCCTCTTCTAGCATATTTTTATACCCGGCTCTGTATTCGGGGATAATCATATTGTACATCAGGTCTAGATCTGGGGTTATGGAGTTGGGCATGTAGCCAAAAATCTTATACAAAGCATCAGAAAAATTGATTTCTTTAGTTTTAACGTCTAGCTCCCAACTGCCCATATTGGCTAGTTTTTCGGCATTTTGCAGCAGGTTTTGTCTTCTTTCTAAATCTTGTTGTATTTTTTCTTTCGCTTTTATTTCATTATCTAAAATAAGGTTCATTTGGTGCTGCTTGGCAATGTTTCGCGAATAATTTAAACTGATGCCAATTAAAGGAATGATATAGGCAAATAGGCGTAAAAATTGAGCGAAATTATATTCGATGTCAAAATTCTTATAGAACACCGCCATGTGGACATCTGCAAAAATGGCGGGTATCATACTTAGGATAAGCATTTTAAAAAATACGCCATCAAAGGTTCTTAAAACTTTGGGCATTAAATATCCGCCCCAAAACAAATATCCTATTATACTGATAACCTCTAAAGGATGGGTAAAAAACGCCTCTCTATCAATAAAAACCGTAGGTAGGCTTTTGAGCGTTAGCACAAAGAACATCGCTACTATTGAGATTATGCAGAACGAGATCCCTATGAATTTTACAAAGGCTGTTTTTTGCCTATCGCTATTTAGGTGCTTTTCTTTTAAATTAAGTATGATATAGGTAGCTATAATTAGGAGCAATATGCTAAGGATCCTACTCACAAACCAGGTAATGTAAATGGCGGCATCTAGATCTAGGTTGGTACTTACAACACCCAATATGATGAGCAAATGAAACATATCAAAAATAGAGATGCAAAGCATACAAAGCCCTATAATTGGTGCTGCTATATCTTTTTTAACGCTGAAATCTATCAATGTTAAAATACAGGTAAAAACACCAACGGCTATGCTAAAAATAATCCAAATGGTAGAAAAAGTACGTCCTAAGATAAGCTGTGTAGATACGCCCTCTGTTATTTTTGAGAAGCTTAAAATCCTGAAACCATTGTAGCTAAGTTCTACCCCTAGCATAGACATTACGGTTGGCGAGATGCAAATTAGAAAAATAGCCCAAAAATAACCCATAGGGATGTTGAGGCCATTTTGTTCTTTCTTTAGGGATATGCTGCTTATAGCCACATTTTTAAGTTTAAGTTACTCTAGGTTAATTGCCTTCATTTTGTTATAAAGCGTTTTTCTATCGATATTTAGAATCTGTGCCGCTTTGGTTTTATTAAAATTTACCTCTTTTAAAACCTTGAGAATGGTTTCATACTCTGCTTCTAAAGCCGCATTTTTTAGGTCTATCCTTTTTTCTTTTACGGCTGTTGCGCTTACCGTTTCAATGGCGTTCTCAAAAGCCGAAACCTTAGAATGGGTAGATATTTCTAAAGGTAGCGCCTTGGTTTGTACCATATCTCCCTCTGTTAACAAAACCGCTCTTCGCAATACGTTTTTTAATTCCCTCACGTTACCGGGCCAAGGGTAGGTTAAAAAGCTTTCTTCTACTTCTGGCGAAAAACTTTTTACGTCTTTATTCAATTCTTTATTGGCAGATAGTAAAAAATACTCGGCAAAAACCATGATATCTTTGCCTCTTTCCCTAAGCGGCGGCATATAAATACCAAATTCGTTAAACCGGTGGTAAAGGTCTTCTCTAAATTTCCCTTTAGAAATGGCATCAATTAGGTTTTCATTGGTTGCCACTATAATTCTTACGTCTAGATCAATTTCTTTGGTAGAACCTATACGCTTTACTTTTCTTTCTTGTACGGTTCTTAAAAGTGCGGCTTGTATTTCATAAGAAAGGTTCCCAACTTCATCCAAAAACAAAGTGCCGCCATTTGCCATCTCAAAATGACCTATTTTAGTGTAAAGGGCACCCGTAAACGATCCTTTCTCATGCCCAAAAAACTCCGATCCGGCCAATTCTTTGGTCAGTGAACCGCAATCCATAGCAACAAAAGGTTTGTCTTTTCTTGGGCTTTTTAGGTGTATGCTCTTGGCAACAGATTCTTTCCCTGTACCGCTTTCGCCGATTAAAATAACGCTGTAACCAGTTGGGGCAACTAAATCTATTTGCCTAATGAGCTCTTTTGCAGGGCCGCTTTGCCCAACCACATACTCTTCTTGCTTAAAAGCTTCTGAACCTAATTCTTTGTTTTTTAAAGCTTCTGCCAAAGATTTTGGCTTATCTAATTCTTCGTTTAATGCCTGCTGGGTATCAATGGCTTTTTTGATGGTATTTAAGATCTCATCGGGATATAGCGGTTTGGTAATGTAATCATAAGCTCCCATTTTTATAAGCTCTACCGCTAATTTTATATCAGAATACCCGGTAATGATAATTACGCCAGTGCGGGGATAATTGAGTTTGATCTTCTTTAGAACTTCCCTACCATCGGTGTCTTCTAGCCTAAAATCGCAAAGCACCAAATTAAAACTTTCTGTAGTAAGTATTTCAAAGGCGGTAGCACCAGATGTAGCGGTTTTAACTTCAAAGCCATTTCTTGATAAGAATTTTGAAAGCAATAATCCGATGTTTACTTCATCATCAATGATTAATATTTTTTTCATCTATACGTTTAGTATCCCGATATACATCAGGAGGTTAAAGTTCTAAAGCGAATATAAATGAATTTATTTTAATTGGGAAAAAAATTCTACACAATTAATTAATGTATAATTTTTTTAACTTAAAATCTGGTTTAATGAAAGCGTGGTTTTCTTTTCTCTAAAAAAGCGCTCACGCCTTCCTTAAAATCGGCTGTTCCAAAACAATTGGAAAACTCTTCGATCTCTATTTCAAAGCCGTTTTTTTGAGGATTAGATGATGCGTTGATGGCTTTGATGGCAGATTTTAGGGCGTTTGGTGATTTTTGGATAATATTCTCCATTAATTTGCTTGCCGCATTCATCAATTCTTCTTTGGTTTCTAAAACTTGGTTGATCAAGCCAAAAGACAAGGCTTGATCGGCGGTGATCATGTTTGCGCTCATGATCATCTCCATCGCTCTTCCCTTACCTACTAAATTAGGAAGCCTTTGGGTACCTCCGTAACCGGGTATTAAGCCTAAAGTTACTTCTGGCAAGCCCATTTTTGCATTGGATGAAGCCATCCTGATATGGCAGGCCATCGCCAATTCTAATCCTCCGCCTAAAGCGAAACCATTTATAGCCGCAATTACAGGTTTTGGGCAGTTTTCGATCAAATCAAAAACATCATGATGACCAGCTTTGGCCAGCTTTTTTCCTTCTTCGGTGTTGTAAGCAGAAAACTCAGAAATATCGGCCCCTGCCACAAAAGCTTTTTCCCCTGCTCCTGTAATAATAATTCCTTTTACCCCATCATCGGCTCTAGCCTTATTAATAGCTAAATTTATTTCTTTTAAAGTCTCTTTATTTAAAGCGTTAAGTTTTGCCTCCCTGTTAATTGTAACATACAGTATGCGGTTTTTTGCTTCTATGATTAGGTTATTGAATGTCATAAGGTTTATTGTTTAAAAGTTTCTGTTATAGAAAGCCCAATCATTGATGTAGGCAACAATCTCTGCGGTGGGCGTACCGGGGTTAAAAAGCTTGCCTACGCCCAATTTTGTTAATCCTTGCTGATCAATCTCAGGGATTATCCCTCCGCCGGTTACCAAAACATCGGTTAAACCTTTTTCTTTTAAAAGGGCCATTATTTTTGGGAAAACCGTCATGTGTGCGCCAGATAAGATGGAAACGCCAATGGCATCCACATCTTCTTGCAAAGCGGCATTAACTACCATTTCTGGGGTTTGGCGCAAACCTGTATAAATTACTTCCATACCCGCATCCCTTAAAGATGTTGCGATTATTTTTGCGCCCCTATCATGCCCGTCTAAACCAACTTTTGCCACCAAAACCCTAACGGGCCTGCTTAACTTTTTTTCCATTTTTGATATTTTATTAATAGGTATCAAGCTATAAATGTAACAAAGAAAACGGTTGGGCTTACCCAACAAAACAATTAATCACACGTTTAATGCTCGCGTTTATCTATATTGTAAATTATAAATTCTTAATGAGAAAAATAAATATTTGTTTTTTGGTTTCTGGTTTGATGATGTTGAACGCATGGGCTAAAAACAATATTGTCTTAAAACCCAACCTCAATAACCCCGATCATCTTTTGCTTATAGACCAGTTTGATTCTGTTGCGATAAGCCATGTTATTAAAACACATTTTACCGGTTTAAACTTAAATATCTATCTAAGCGGTTTAAAACAACAAAAAATTGAGGACGCTGTATTTACAAGCTCTTTTTTTAGCGCTGTTTCTAAAGCTAATTACTTAGAAAGCTTGGCCATCTATAAAGTAAAAGCCAAAAAATTTGACGAGGCCATCCTTAACTTTCAACAAGCTTATGAAATAAGTTTGCCGCTCAATAATAATTTTCAATCTTTTGTTTTAGCGTACAATTTAGCGTATTTGTTCTATTTTAAAAATGATATAACTAACGCAGATTTATATAATAGCTATGCAAACGACTATTTAAACGGTTTGCACAAGCCAAAACAAAGCTTTGACCAATTGCTTTTTGCTTCTAAAATCGCTACCTCAAAAAACGAAATTGAAAAAGCAGAAAATTTGATATTGAAAAATGCTTTGCCCATTAGCGGCAAGTTGGGCCAAAAATCTCAATTTACATGCTATTTACAATTGGGGAAGATATATTTAAGGGCAAAACGGTTTACAGAAAGCAAATGGTTTTTTATACAGGCTAATACAACGGCTAATAAAATCGATTTTAAAGAAGGAGAAATAGCGTCTTTAATTTTGTTATCTAAAGTTAAAGTGATGATCAAAGATTATGATCTGGCTCTGCAAGATCTGCAGAAAGCACAAGTTATTATTGAGGAAGGCTACCCTGCTTATAAAGAAGATTTAGCCTTAAATTTTGCCATCGTTAACAAAAACATAAATAAATAACTGTTTGATTAATAATTATTTATGAATATATTTCTGTAAATTTTAACCTGTTTTATGGAATTGGTATGAATATTACATCTTATAAACAAACAAATAAAAAAATTATGAAACGTATATTTTTAAGTGCTTTGATCGCATTTACAACCATTGGTGCATTTGCACAAAACAACCTTGATACCCGAAAAAAGATTACGGTAACGGGCAATGCAGAAACGGAAGTAACGCCAGACATTATTTATGTAGGCATTTCTTTAAAAGAGTATTTAAAGGATAGTAAAAGAAAAGTGACCATTGATGATTTAGAAAACCAACTACAAAAAGCAGTGATTGCGGCAGGCATCCCAAACCAAGATTTTATGATCAATAATGTAAGTGCTTACAACAATTACTGGGAAAAGAAAAAAGACCCAACTTTTTTAGCTTCTAAACAATACAGTATAAAAGTGAGCGATTTGAACAAGTTAAACCAAATTATAGCCGCCATAGACCCCAAAGGAATTGCCTATACCAACGTAGAAAAATATGAATACTCTAAAGCCGAGGAGTTAAAAAAGGAACTAAAAATAAAAGCTTTAAAACAAGCCAGGGATAAGGCCGTATATTTAACTGAATCAATTGGTGATAAAATTTATCAGGTATTAGAAATCCAAGAATCTGGATCAGAAAATTATCCCCAACCAATTTATAGAACTCAAATGATGATGAAATCTGCTGATGCAAATGAAGCAATGCCTGATATAGATTTTAAGAAAATTAAGCTTACCGCTCAAATAAATGCAGTTTTTGAGATTAAATAAGCTTACCAATAGCTACCATCTAAAGGCTTTAGTTTTAAAAAAACCTAGAGCCTTTTTTTATTTGAAAAAATGAATCCGTAACTCAGATGTTACCAATAATTTTTTTGCTTAACCGTAACATTGCAGCGTTTTTAACATCTCATTAAAAAAATGCAAAAATGATGAAACGTTTATCTTTTATACTATTACTACTGATCACTGCCCACCTTACATTTGCCCAATTTCCCGGTGCCGGCGCAGCATCTGTTATCACCGGAAAAATTACCGGAACCGTGATTGATTCTATATCAAGAAGACCTGTAGATTATGCTACTGTTGCACTATCAAGAAGTGGGCAAACAAAATCCACTAGTGGTGCTTTAGCAGATGACAAGGGAAGTTTTAGGATTGATAACATTAAACCAGGGAAGTATAGGGTCACTATTTCTTTCATCGGTTATAAACCAAAAACAATTGATCCCGTTACCACTACTGCGGCCAAATTAGATTTTAATTTGGGCGATATTATTTTAGTGCCAGACAGTAAAGTTTTGGGTGAAGTTACCGTTGTTGGAGAAACCCCCGTAGTGGAAAATAAAATTGATAGGATCGTTTACAACGCGGAGAAAGATGTTACCTCTGCGGGAGGAAATGCTACGGATGTTTTAAGAAAAGTACCGTTGCTTTCTGTAGATTATGATGGTAATGTTTCTTTAAGAGGAAGCTCTAATGTGAAGGTTTTGATCAACGGAAAACCATCTGGAGTGATGGCTGGCAATATGGCCGACGCCTTAAAAGCAATCCCCGCAGACCAGATCAAAAATGTGGAAGTGATCACATCGCCATCAGCAAAGTATGATGCCGAAGGAACGTCCGGGATTATCAACATCATTACCAAAAAGAATAATTTGGAAGGCGTTAGCGGCTCTATAAACTCATCCATTGGGACAAGGCAAAACAATGCAAACCTTAATTTGAACATAAAAAAAGGGCGTTTTGGGTTTAGCAGCAATGCCGGTGGGTACTATTCTTGGCCGGCAGAAAGTATTATCGATTTTAAATCTAGCGGAGCCGGCTATTCAAATACCCAAAGCGGGAATAACACAACGGATCGTTTGTCTGGCAATGGCTCTGTAGGTATCGATTATGATTTTAACACTTATAACTCGGTTAGTTCTACCCTAAAATTCAGTCGCTTTTCTTTTGGTACCGATGGTGCTAACGATGCCATTTCACAGGTAGGCAACAACATCAGCAGTTACGTACGTAACACCAACAATAATTTTAGCGCAAACAATTACGATTGGAACAACGATTTTACCCATAAGTTTAAAAAAGAAGGCCAAGAATATTCTATTGCCGCACAGTACACTCGTGGAAACAACAATAATGATTATACCACCAACTTTTCTACCGATCCTTTAAATGAAGTGGCTACCAACGATGGTTTAAACCAGGAGTTAACCTTCCAAGCCGATTATACGCAACCTTTTAAAAAAGTGGTTTGGGAAGTTGGCGCAAAATCTATCTTTAGGGATATTAACAGCGATTCTAGAGCCAATAAAATAAATCCGTCAAATAATACCTATACCCCAATTGCTGGCAGAAACAACGTTTATAGTTACAGCCAAGATGTTGCCGCGGCTTACTCTACTTTTGCTTTTACGTTGGCAAAAAAATATGGTTTTAAAATTGGTGGAAGGTATGAATATACCGATATCAACGGAAGCTCTGCCCCAACATTGGCACAAACTCCAAATTTTGCCAATAATTATGGTGTTTTTGCCCCAAGTGCGGTAATATCCAGAAGTTTTAAGCATTTTCAGACCGTAAAATTAAGCTATAACAAAAGGATACAAAGACCTAGTTTATTTTATCTTAATCCTTTTAGAAACGTTGCCGACTCTTTACAGCAATCTCAAGGAAACCCAACTTTAAAGCCAGAGATTTCGCACAATTTTGAGATTGGCTATTCCACGTTTGTTAAAACAACCATTATTAACGCCTCATTATTTTATAGAAGAACAAATGGTATTATAGAGAGCATCGTTACGCCAGTGATGGAAAACAACCGTACTATCTCATTACAATCTTACAATAATATTGGCTCCAACAATTCTTTCGGTTTTAACTTTTTTGGTTCGATTAACCCCGTAAAACCATTAACCTTAAGAACCAACCTAAACATCAATTCTTACAACATTAACGTAGATAATAGTTCCATAAACCCAAATCCAACACAAAGCGATAAGATATATTTATTGTACAATGCTTTTGTAAGCGCTTCGGTAAATTTACCCAAGGGCTTTATTATAGAGAGCTTTGTGATCTTAAACTCTCCACGAAGGACTTTCCAAGGAGAAAACGCTGGCTTTAATATGTGGATCACGGGTTTCAAAAAAGAACTATTTGAGAAAAAAGGGAGCATTGGCTTAACGCTTATCGATCCGTTTAACGAGCGTAAAAACTTCAGCTCAGAATTAAAGGGTGCCACTTTTTCACAAAGCACCAATTTCTCTATCCCTTTCCGTTCTGTTGGGATAAACTTTAGCTGGAGGTTTGGTAAATTGAAAACTGGGCCAACTAAGAAACGTGGCGTTACCAATGATGATTTAAAACAAGGAGACCAGAATGGTGGCGCAACGGGTGGCGGTGTTGGAGGCAATTAATATTTAACAGAATATTTTTAAAGTCTGCGGATTAAACCCTCGCAGGCTTTTTTTATTTGGCAGGTTTCTAAGGCCTTGGGCTAAAAGCCATCAGCAAAAATTGGTCGCTTTAGCTAAAACAAATAGCCCATATATTGAAAAAATTAGCGTTCTTTAGGTATGGACAAAAAAATAAAAGTTGGCTTAATGGCTTATGGAATGTCGGGGAAAATATTCCATGCGCCATTTATTAATGCTCATGAAGGTTTTGAGCTAGCCGCCATAACAGAAAGAAGCAAGAACGAAGCGGTTAAGGATTATCCGAACGTTACTATTTACAAAGAAATTGAACAACTTTTAAACGATGATCGCCTAGACTTGGTAATTATCAATACGCCTAATTATACACATTATGAATACGCAAAAGCGGCAATAAACGCAGGCAAAAACGTATTGATAGAAAAACCTTTCTCTGTAACCAAAACAGAAGCCGAAGAGCTTTTTTCTTTAGGATTTAGAAAAGGATTAAAAGTTTTGGCCTTTCAAAACAGGAGGTTCGATAGCGATTTCTTATCGGTGCAAAAAGTGATCGGGCCTGGGAAGCTTGGCAAAATTAGCGAAGCGCATATTCGCTTTGATAGATACAGGAATGAGATAAGCGCAAAATCCTTTAAAGAAGATCAGGTCCCGGGCTCTGGTGTTTTTTACGATTTAGGGGCGCATATAGTAGATCAGGCCATTGCATTGTTTGGCATTCCATCAGAATTTATCAAAACTTATGGCAAATACCGCAAAGAAACAGAAGTTGATGATTATGCCCAAGCTCATCTTAAATACCCAAATGGTTTAAACGTGTTTGTAACTTGTAATATGCTGGTGGTGCACCAACAGCCTGCATTTATTTTTTATGGAGAAAATGGAACCTTGATCAAAAACAGGACCGATGTTCAAGAAAGCCAACTTTTAGCAGGGATAAAGCCTTTAGATTCAAAATATGGGGTCGAAGAAGAAAATCAAGAAGGGGTGCTTTACACGATAGATAAAAACGGAAAAGTTTCAAAAGAACTATTACCCTCTGAGAAAGGGAATTATATGCTTTTGTTTGATGAAGTTTATAAAGCCCTAAAAGAAGATGGTGATTATTTTGTGAAACAAAACGATATTTTGGGGCAGCTATCTATTTTGGAGAAATAGGTTTTTCTTTAATAACTAAAACTCTTTCAAAGATTAATTATGGCAGCAGGAACGTTTTCACAAATTTATATTCAAATTGTTTTTGCCGTTAAGGCCAGAAATAGTTTGATCAAACCCGATTGGGAAGATGAATTATACAAGTACATCACAGGGATTGTTCAAAATAAAGGTCAAAAACTTTTGGCTATAAACGGCATGCCAGACCATATTCATATCTTAATAGGCATGAAACCAAATTGTTGTTTATCAGATCTGGTTAGGGAAATCAAGAAATCATCTAATGAGATGATAAAGCAAAAGAAATTTGTGGAAGGTTTATTTGCTTGGCAAGAAGGTTATGGTGCTTTTTCATATAGCCATTCTGCCTTAGATAACGTTATAAAGTATATTGTTAATCAAAAAGAGCATCACAAAAAGAAAACATTCAAAAGGGAATATAAAGAATTTTTAGAAAAATTTAATGTGGATTACAAAGAAGAATTTTTGTTTCAATGGATTGAATAAAATGTAAAATTGAGATTAAAATATCTTCTTAAATAACCGATAAAATCATATTCGACCCCGACTGGGTCGCACCATCCAAACCATATTAAACGGCTATAAATATTTAATCCCGATGGGATTATCTTGGAACCATGCAATTCTTATTTGCCGTCTTTAAATATTTAATCCCGATGGGATTATCTTGGAACCATGCAATTATTATTTGCTGTCTTTAAATATTTAATCCCGATGGGATTATATCGAAATCATGCAATTCTTATTTGCCGTCTTTAAACATTTAATCCCGATGGGATTATCTTGAAATCATGCAATTATTATTTGCTGTCTTTAAATATTTAATCCCGATGGGATTATCTTGGAATCATGCAATTATT
>NZ_JAEHFY010000049.1 GCF_016623585.1 Pedobacter segetis | reverse complement strand
TCCGCATAAACGCTGTTGCCAGACAGGCTTAAACCTAGTATAAACATACCCAGTAGCAATATTTTTTTTATGTGTTTTTCCATTACTGTTTAATTAAAACTAATGATTTAACCTCTTTACCGTTTGCCAATGTTAAAACATAAGTACCAAAGATGTTTAGGATGTTAAGCATAGCGCATCCCAAACTATAAATAAAAAGGATTTGCAATCCACATCTAAATGTGATTGAAATAGGCGGATTACAAATCTTCATTACCATAAGTTCAACTTGTCCTGACGGAACAAGTCGATTATCATAGTACTATTGAGTTTTATATTCAAAACGGTCTTCCGTTTCCCGTTCTAAAAACTGTCCTTTGAAAAACAATATCCATGATTTGGGCTCAATATTTATAGTGCTTCCTGTTGTTCCTCCTATACGGACTCTAAATTCTGACTCTAGAACTTTTTTAGCTATTCCATTATCAAATATTGTTACACTATCTTTTGAATTTTTCAAGGTCTCATTAATTGCATCTTCTTGAATTTTTCTGTTCGTTTTAATAAGAGCTTCTGCTGTGCCTTTCCAATATTTATCTTTTAGAAACTTTATCAAAACTGTATCAGCTTTTGTATAGCTCTGCAATCCGGTGCGAATAATAACAGGACAATCGTTTATGACCGTATAAACAGATGGTTTAAATCTATCGATACTTTTAGAAGAAAGTAGTGTGCTGAGAATGAAGACCGAATTGTCACCTGTGTTTTGTTGTTCTAGTGCCACTATGTAATCTGACATCTGGTTTTGAGACGCCCAAGTTTTTACATATAATGCATAGTCTTCTATTTTATTTTTCAATTGGGTATTAGTTAATTCAACTTGCCATCTTTTAGATTGCGAAAAAGATGTAAAAGAGAAGATTATTATTATTACCAAAAAAATGTACTTTTTCATGTTTTTTTTATAAATTTTTGCAAAATAAGTCTATTAAATCAGGTGTATCGTATCCATATAGATATCCCACCCCTTCACTTCCATAAATGTATGAACTATCTGGTCCTAATATTATTCCATATACATCTTCAGGAAAATCAGCTATATTTTCCCAATCCTCATTACTGGGTGCTGGATTATCATCGTCACCAGTATTCGGATGTGTATGCACATATCCCTCGATTCTGTAATACTGATCTCCATCTTTTGCATACACGTTGGGATCATTAGGTCTAGTATATGTTTGATATTGAGAAGAATTCGAAGTATTGTTGCCATCAGGAAGTGGCAGATACTTTAAATTGTTATTTGCATCTCTGACTAAAAATCCATTTTGTTCAATGGTTGAATTATTTTGAAAACTATTTTGTAAAGCGTTAGCCAAACCTGAGCAAAGGGCTTCTAAATCTGGTTCTTCAGGTTCAGGCTCTGAATCCTCATATCCATAGTCTTCTGCTAATGCTCTAGTTGGGCCAGTAAAGCTTATAGTGCCTTTTCTTAATACTGGTATTAAGTTAAAAAAAAGCATGGTTATTAATATTAATTTTTTCATGTTCTTCTTTGTTACTGTCTAATAATTATAAGCGACTTAACCTGTTTACCATTTACCAACTTTAATACATCAAAACTGTTCGGGATGTTAAGCATAGCGCATCCCGAACTATAAGTAAAAATGATTTGTAATCCGTGTCTAAAATAAGATCGAACATAATCGGATTACAAATCCTCACTATTTGAAGTTCGACTTGCCCTGTCGGAACAAGTCGAACAGCTTAGATAGAAGCCTAATAATGTACATCCGGGTTTACTGGCTCATCATCGGTATAATCCTTAACGAGAACATCTTTAACAATTAACGGCCTATATACAGATAGTATGCTTTGCAAACTCCCAACTTGACCGATAGTTGGGAAAAAGACGGGATATAATGTAGTATATTCAGGAACCGAATTAAACTCTATAATAATAAAATGCTTCCTTTCAAAATCACGCTCCCAATTAAAATATAGCCGTAGATCCTTTCCAAAATCTTCTTTTCTCATTCCTGCCCCTGGAATTGATCGAACGGGATCTATTTTGAGGCTATCCAATAAGACCGATAACGGTTGACCAACGTAAAGATTTTTCTTGTTCTCAATTTGGTGTATGAGGTAATTGGCCGTATCGGCGTAGCTGTGTAAATCCTGAGCCTTTACATTTGTGTAAGACGCAGTGACAAACAATAATATGATTAATTTTTTCATAGTTAGATAAGGCATAGTTTAAAAACCCGCAGGCTTGCAAGCCTGCAGGGCAGTACCCTAATAATGTACATCTGGGTTTACTGGTTCATCATCGGTATAATCCTTTACCAAAACATCTTTTATTATTAATGACCGATAAACGGAAAGTATACTTTGCAAACTCCCAACTTGACCGATAGTTGGGAAAAAGACGGGATATAAAGTATTATATGGAGGAACGGAATTGAATTCTACAACAATAAAATGTGCCTTATTAAAATTGCGTTCCAGATTAAACTCAAGTCGAAGATCTTTTCCAAAATCTTCTTTTACCCCCCCCCCCTGCAAGTGCATCAACAGGATCTATTTTGAGGCTATCCAATAAGACCGATAACGGTTGACCAACGTAAAGATTTTTTTTGTTCTCAATTTGGTGGATCAGGTAATTGGCCGTATCGGCGTAGCTGTGTAAATCTTGAGCCTTTACATTTGTGTAAGACACAGTGACAAACAATAA
>NZ_JAEHFY010000048.1 GCF_016623585.1 Pedobacter segetis | reverse complement strand
GTTCAATTTGTCAGTTTGCAAAGCTGAAAATTTTCATTTACTGATGCGTTTCGTTCGGGGAACATTTACCGCTAACGGTTTGAAAATTTGCGCAGAAATGGCATTACTTGCAAAACCATTGTCGCATAGTACTAAATTAAATAAATAACTGATGAATTAACGTAAACCACCGTCAGCCATTTTTGTGCAAATTTGCTGTTATAGGTAGCCATTCTTTTTCTTAAGTCATGTATTATGTTAAAATTAACAAATGAATTTGAAGATGTTGTAAACAGTTTTATACTCCGATTAGTCCTCGAAAAACATTCGCGAGCTCTAGTCTTAAGTTCATAATTTCGTTTTTAGTTTTTTCTTCGGCATCTTTCCACAAATCCATAGACCCTTGACCTTCTGGAAACCTACGACCACTTCCATCAGAGTCATATTTTGCGTGATTTTTTGCTTTTAGCATTTGTCGAATAATATTGTTGTATTGTTCCAATGCTGACGCAAGTTGACTGCATAATTCTTCAGTAAAATATATTCGGTTTCTTTCTAGTCTGTCACAAGTCTGTCGATACATCTCTGTCGCCTCATCATCTCGCTTTTTATCTATTTTCCATTCAGGACCTTGAAATAATGTTGTCATATTTTCGAGTTTCTGCTCAAGGTCATAAAAATCTTGATAAATCTCTTTAATAATTTCTCCTCTTTCAGAGTGAAGTTTTGAGAATCTAATTTGATGTTCAGTTTTTAAAATTTCAAGCTGATTTTGATGTTCGGCTTTAGATATTGCGAGTTGATTTCTATAGTTCTCAATTAACATATCAGAACTCTTTGTTAAAATCAGTTTACCTAAATAAACAATTATTCCGGTTATCGTTAGTCCTCCAATTGAGAATTTTATTATTTCTTCAATTATTTCCATTAAGATTGTTTACGATGTTCATTTTAGTACGGTCAGTTTTTTATGGTTACCTATAACGGTTGGCAGGTTTGAGAAATTGCGAAATTACTTGCAGAACCAATGTCGCACCGCACAAAACTGAATAAAAAGAAGTGAAGGAAGTGAGCGCACTTCGCCCGCAATTTTGCAAACCTGTTGTTAGCGGTAGATGTAATTTTTCCATTTTGTGTTCACGTTTTTTGGTTGTTTAGTTTGGTCGGCGATTAGGTCGGCCTTTTTTCAACTTGTCCTTAAAAAACTAAAAAAGATTCGTCGGTTCAGTTTTGTCGGCCAAAATACTCTTTGAAATTGTCGTTCAGTTGAGTGTTCCGGTCGGTCAAAAATTGGTTCAGGTTAAATTATATTTTCGGTTCGGTCGGCTGGAACGTTTGTCAGCTTAAAAACCATTTTTAAATTTCAGTTATTTTCGGCTAAAACCCAA
This sequence comes from Pedobacter segetis, assembly GCF_016623585.1. GTDB lineage: Bacteria > Bacteroidota > Bacteroidia > Sphingobacteriales > Sphingobacteriaceae > Pseudopedobacter > Pseudopedobacter segetis. The sequence goes on along the minus strand of NZ_JAEHFY010000048.1, from coordinate 1,366 downwards.
ATTTCGGGTCGGCGACGAATTTTTTGTCGGTTCAATTCGTCAGTTTGCAAAGCTGAAAATTTTCATTTACTGATGCGTTTCATTCGGGGAACATTTACCGCTAACGTTTTGCGTGTATGAGAAGTAGCGGATTTAAAAGCACTTCACTTTCAGTTTAGCACTGACTTTATAAAAAGTACAGACCTGAAATTTACCACTTAACCCGCTATTTCTTATACACGCTGTTAGCGGTTCGTTGTTTCTTCTGATGTCGGTTCGTAATACATAATTGTTACGCCTGAATTCAAAGTTTTTGTCTTGATGAGTTTAAAAATTATCCTGTTTTTAATTTGGTCAAACAGTCGCAAACCTTTGCCTTCTATCATTGGGTGAATGCAAATTTGAAATTCGTCAATGAGATTGCTATTTAAAAGTTGAATAATCAAGCTACGACTACCAATTAAAATGTCCTTTCCTGATTGTTTTTTGAGTTCCAAAACAGTTTCTTCAAGTGGTCTGTTTGCAATTTTTGCTGTGTCCCAACCTGTGTCTTTTATTGTGTTGGAAAAAACAATTTTTTCAAGTTTGTTTATTGCAAATGCAAAATCGTTCATTGACTTTTGGTCAGAAGGATTTGTCAATAATGTTTGCCAAAATTGCATTAGCTGGTAAGTTGTCTTACCATAAAGCATTACTTCTGCATTATTTACAAGGTCTGAATAATGATAATGAAGATTTTCGTCAACTATTCCTACTGTGTGGTCGCAAACACCGTCAAGTGTCATATTGATTGCTGCAATTACTTTTCTCATAAATTTTTTATTATCTGTCTTGTTGTTTTGTCACCCTTTCTATACCATTAACAATTCCACCCTTAACCATATTTCCATATCCGTTCTCTGGTAATAGGTTCGTAAATGAAAGTGCTAAATCATAATTTTTCTTTGCTTCGTCAAAATCGTTTAGGTCTTCGTAGCATTTAGCAATGTTTAAATACAAAGAAGGGTAAGTTCCCTTAATAGTGTCGTCATTTATTTTCAAGGCAAATTGTAAAGCTGTTTCGTCCCATTTTAATTTGTCGGCAATACTTTTTTGATGTCGAGCTACATAATGTGCCGCAGTATATTTTTCAAAGTCGTTTGTTGCTTCGTTCCAAGCTTGAATAAAAAGATTGCTTGCTTCGTCAGATTTTCCTTGCCCTTCAAAGTCCATTCCTTGAGCACAAAGTTTAACTATATTGTTGTTTGGGTCGAATTCCATTTTATGTAATGTTTAATCTTGCTTGTGTTGGGTCGTCCTACAATGACCGCTAACGATTGGCAGGTTTGCGAAATTGCGACTTTACTTGCATAACCAATGTCGCACCCCACAAAACTAAATGAAAAGT
>NZ_JAEHFY010000047.1 GCF_016623585.1 Pedobacter segetis | reverse complement strand
ATTATTTAATTAATTTAGTGCAGTACGACAATGGTTTTGCAATTAATGCCATTTCTGCACAAATTCGCCAATCGTTATGCGTAATTATAACCGACAATGAAGGCTAAACTAATCCAAACTTGTTTTCTGCTGACTTCAGCGTTTTTTAGCTGTCAAACGACAGATATAAAATCTAATAATTATCAAGAAAAAATTACTTTAGCACTTAACGAAGAGAAAAAACCGACCATTGAGCAAAGTTGCAATTATTCATCCGAAAAAGACACTTTGAAACAAGCACTTTTTCCTTTCTCTTTTAAGAATTTCGAAACTCAGAAAATGTTAAAGTTCTTTTCAGTCGGGACAAAAGTTGACAGTTCAAAACTTGAATTTGCTGGAGAAGATTATGAATATCGAATTTACACATTTAAAAAAGAAAATTCATTTATTTCGTTTCAGGTTAAGCCAAAAAGTGAATGGTTTTACATTCAAGAATGTGTTATTCAAAACGACATCTTGAACTTTAAGAACGGACTAAAAATAGGAATGAATAAAAATGAAATTTCTAATATTTTAAATATTCAAAAACCGAATTGCGACACAATAAAATTCGACTTGGGTGAATTATCAACTTACTACGACTTCATTTTCAAAAATGCAAAACTTGAAAAAGTTACTATTATTGGAGATGAATAAAATAACTACGCATAACCGCAAATTTGTACAAAAATGGCTGACAGTGGTTTAAGTAAATTTTGTGCTTTTTTACTTAGTTTAGTGCGGGCTGAAAATGGTTTTGCAAGTAATGCCATTTCAGTACAAATTAGCCAACCGTTAGTGGCAACCGTATGACGACACACAGTAAACAATGACAGAAGAAATAAAAAGAGAACTATTAAGACTTGAACTTCAACACGACATTAAAATTTTGTATGCCGTTGAAAGTGGTAGTCGCGCTTGGGGTTTTGCTTCGACTGACAGTGACTGGGACGTAAGATATATTTATATTCATAGACTTGACTGGTATTTGAAAATTGACGACAAGAAAGACAATCAGGAAGAGATTTTACCGAACGACATTGACCTTGCTGGCTGGGAACTAAAAAAAGCATTAAGACTTTTTAGAAAATCAAATCCTCCAATGTTAGAGTGGCTACGAAGTCCAATTGTTTACTTAAAACAGTTTTCAACAGCGGACAAACTTCGTGATTTGACTATAGAATATTTCAATCCTAAATCGTGTTTACACCATTACCTTCATATGGCAGAAGGCAATTACAGAGAATATTTGCAAAAGGACAACGTAAGAGTAAAAAAATACTTTTATGTATTGCGACCAATACTTGCTTGCGACTGGATTATGCAGACAAATACTATGGCTCCTATGGAATTTAGTAAACTTCTTGACAGCCAAGTAACAGACCAAAATGTTAGGACTGAAATACAAAATTTGCTGAAGCGAAAAATGGCAGGTGAAGAACTTAACGAAGAACCTAAAATTCAAATTCTTAACGATTTCCTTGAAAGTAAAATTCAGTTTTACAGCGACTATGTAAAATCATTAGGACAAATTTTACAACCAGACACAGCAAGACTTGACGAACTATTTAAACAGACAGTATATGAAGCGTGGGACAAGAACGGCAGCCACTAACATCGGTTTGGCAATATGGCGGCTGAAGTGCTTCTATGAAACATTTGTGCAAGGTTCAACAGCAGTAATTCTACTGACCTTTTGTACTAAACATCCGCCACATCGCCAAGCCGAAAACCGTTATAGCCAATTTTAGGACGACAGCAACAATATGGAAATATTAGACTATTACAGAGAAATTCAATTAGAAGCGGCAAAGGACGCTTATAAATCAACTTGTCATTATTTGGTTATCAAAGATGGAAATCCTCATCCTCACGGGTCAGGAGTATTTATCGAAATTGACGGCTCAAAATTTTTAATTACCGCAGCTCACGTTGTAGACGACAAAGAAGATGAAATATACGTTGGTATAGACACTCACGAACTTTTAAAATTGGGTGGCGACTTGACAAAAAATATTGCACCTGGACACAGAGATGAGGACAAAATAGACATCTCAATTTTAAAACTAAACCAAGAAACCATTGACAAAATTGGCGACAAATATCAATTTATAAATCAAAGTGAACTTGGTATAAATCACGAACAAAAATTATTGCCAATGTATACTTCCGTTGGTTTTCCAGCTTCTAAATCAAAATATAATTCTTACAAAGATGAAATCAAAAGCAAACCATTTATCTACACGACAATGCCTGCTGAACAATCAGTGTATGACGAACTGAAATGTGAAAGCTTTTCAAACATCATTGTTCATTACGACAAAGACAAAGTTAAAGACTATTCAACAGGACAGTTTTTAACTGGACCAGACCCTTTTGGAATAAGTGGTTCTGGACTTTGGTTTACACCACCCCAAGCAAAAGCCATTGGTGAACACATAGACAAAAAACTTGTAGCCATAATGACTGAATGGCCAAAAGAAAACAGGAAGTATTGGATAGGGACACGAATTGACGTAATTACAGAAGTAATAAGACAGAAATACAACTTGACAATTGAAAAATCGAAAGTGGTTAAAGTAAACTTATAGACAATGGACGAAAGAAAAACTGGCTATAACAGCACATTTGCAATAGGCGGGGTTTCGTGCTCCACAGACAGTTTAGTGGTAGCCGAAAGTTCAGTTCTCCGCATAGACATTTGTGGTAAAAATCCCGCCCATCGCAAATCTGCCAAACGTTATAGCCAATACTACCCGACAGAATCGACTAGAAAACATTTTGAATTTGTTGTCTGAATAGTTAACTTTGG
>NZ_JAEHFY010000046.1 GCF_016623585.1 Pedobacter segetis | reverse complement strand
CAAAGTTAACTATTCAGACAACAAATTCAAAATGTTTTCTAGTCGATTCTGTCGGGTAGTATTGGCTATAACGGTTGGCAGGTTTAAGAATTTGCGGTTTTTCTTGCAAGAACTTGTCTGCCAGCACTAAATTTAGTAAAAAGTGATGAAGGCGCATAAAGCACTTCGCCCGCAATTTTTTAAACCTGTGGTTAGCACTAGTTATTTTATATAAAGCGGAAAGTGAAATTCTTTAAATATCAACTTCTGAAGTTTTTCATACTGTTCTGAGGTCTTCGCTGTGTCGGGGAAAAATGTATTAAATCTAAATTGATTATATTTTCCATTTTCTTTAATTTCAACTACAAAAAGTGTAACAGGTCTATGTAAAGCAGATTCAAAAGTCTCTTGGTCTTTCTGATTCATAAGATTTAAGGAGTCAATTTTAATTTTAAAATTGTCAAATCCGCTTTTAGGAAATAGTTTAGTTTGTGAAAGTTTAGATTTCCCTTTTTTATAACTAAAGACTTCTAATAAAGTTGCTTCATTCCCAAATGTGCTGTCCATTGAGACAGTTACTATTCTGTCAACATTAGTTGAAATATTTACTGATGCTTTAAAAGTAAAGTCTGAATTCGAAGATTTAACAGGGAAACCTCGGTCACTTGTATATTCAAAATTCCTAAAAGGCATCATGAATTCTTTGGGAGTAGAACAACCTAATAAAACAAGAGAAGTGAATGTCAAAGTTATAAATAGTCGTTGTTTCATTTGATAGGTATAATTAGTGCTAACGGTTTCGGGCTTGGCGAAGGTGGCGATTTTCACTACAAATGTTGATGCGGAGAACCAAACTTTGATTAACCACAAATGTGTCTGCGGAGCACTGAACCGCCACTTTTGCCAAACCCGTGTTATGCCTTCGCCCTTCTTTTCTAGTCAGCATATTTGATTGATAATTCGTCTTCAAATCCAAAAATTGTCAAGGCTTGTTTTATTCTGTCGAACTTACCCATATTGTCAATGTTTGCTTCTATAAAATATGTTTCACTTATTGGAACTGCTTGTCTTAATCCATTCGCTTCAGGTGTTTTTGTCAAACTAAGTCGGTCGCCAATTTCTGATGTAAAAAAGGTTTCTGGTTGTAGGTCGAATAATTGTTTGAACACTTCAATATAAAGTTTTGCTACTTGTGTAACTTCAAGTTTTTGATTGAAGAAAATAGCATATTCTAACTTTTTGTGTTTTGGGTCTTCTGCATCAAAAATGTTTATTTCGTCATTAGTTGCTTCGAGTTCAATGTCAATTTCAGGAATTTCCCAAATTTTAATAAAGCGTTCAGAAATAGTATTTGCTCGTTCTTCAATTTCTGTTTTATCCCATTTTGATTTTTCTTTCAAATCTCTGTTTAGCCAAAGTCTGCTAAAATTATAACCTTGCTCTTTGCCGTCAACGTTCATTACTTTCTTGTCAAGAAATGGCTTGTTACTTAATTTGCCGTTGTTGCCTGATAGAGTAAGATTGCCGATTGTGTTTAGATAGTTTTCTTTTATCAAATTGTATTCGTCTGCACCTAATTCAATTTTCCATTTTGGGTCAGGGTTTTGCGGAAAAATGTGTTCAATAGTTATATCGGAATTTCCTTCAATTGCTACTGGTTCGTTGTTTTGAAAGTTTTCAAGTCGTTCTAATAAGTAGGTTCGGTTTTTAGGTTTAATGTTGTAAACATCTTTTTCTTTTAGTGCGTTTATCGTTTCTGTGTTTCTTGGGAAACGCTGAACACCTGACCTTTGAAGTAAAGATTTTTGAATTGAAAACAAATAATTGTTAGGCTCAACTTTGTCGTATAAGCCCATAAATATTTTATTAAGTGCATTGGTCGGCAAGCCTAAAATGAAACGTCTGAATGTGAATGATTGAACTGTCGATAAAACTGAAATAAAAGTTGCTTTATCAATTATGTCATTTGAAAAATCTTCATAAACCTTCATTAAGAAAGGAAACGCAACATTTATTTCTAACCTGTTGATATGTTCAAGTTGAATTCGTATTAATTTGTCAGGTTCGTTTTTCGGGTTAGTTAGTTTATTGTAATACTTAACTAATGATTTTAATTCTGTGAGAACAAGCTCCAGTTCGTCAATGGTGGAAGTTGGATATTTCTCTTTAAATTTTGCGTAAACGTCACCTTTGTTTGGTATTTCTTTGTTTTTAAGAGTTAAGTAATCACGAATGAATTCAGAAACACGAGTTTTATTCAATGTTTCATCCTTTGCGTTTTTCTCGATTACTTCCCAATAGCTTTTGTAAATTCTGTCTTGATTTGTTCTTGAAAGTCCCATTAGAATATAATTTCTAATAAGGTCGGCTTGTGATAATTCAAGTCCGGTTGAATTCAGACTTTCAAAAATTCTTTGCGGATTATCTTTTTGTCTGTCAAGTGCAATATCAACGAAAATGAGTTTAGAAAGTCCACGTTGAATAACTTCAAAGTTCTCCGAATTAATTGCAGACCTGAAATAATCAAAATTTTCTATAATTTTTGAATAGCCTTTAAACTCTTCTCCGTCTGTTGAATTTAAAATGTGTCGAAGTGCTTCTTTATTATTTTCGGTTGGTTTTAATTTCAGATTTTCTTCTTCGGGTGCAAATTCATTTATTAAATACGTTTTCTGAATTCGGTTAACTAGCATTTGGTTGTCAAGTTCCTTTGCAAGTCTGTATAGTGCGATATAAATTAATGTGATAGTCGTAAGACGTTGCTGTCCGTCAATTATGGTTAATTCCGTTAAGCCTGATGCTGTGTAAACGTCATCGTGAACATAAACTATACTCCCAATAAAGTGAGCATTTGTCTTGTCATTTTTACCAGTTTCGATAATGTCGTGAAGTAGCTGTTTACATTGAAAAAGTGTCCAGTCGTAATTTCTCTGATAAACAGGAATAGCAAATGTTGTTTCATTTGTCGCTAAGAATTTATCTACTTTGGTTTCGTTTGCTTTCATATTTTATTTCTGTCTGTCTGTTCGTTTAAGGTCGTCATAGGGTGAGGCATAACGGTTTGCTAATTTGTACTGAAATGGCATTGCTTGCAAAACCATTGTCGTACCGCACTAAATTAAGTAAATAAT
>NZ_JAEHFY010000045.1 GCF_016623585.1 Pedobacter segetis | reverse complement strand
ATTTAGTTGTAGTAAACCAAATTTCTCATTTTTGATGCTTACTTTTTTATTCTTTAACTAGCAACTTGAATTAATTAGTTTATTGGCCCAAGGGATACCACAAAAAAACATCCCCTATGTTTTAGAGGCAAAACAAATAAAACCATCTGGTCTAAGCAGTATAGAAAAGCGGCTCAATTTGATAAGGGAGACTTTAGGTTTCACTAAAAACGAACAGCTAATTGCTTTTTGCAAAGATATTGGCATCATATAAAAAAATCCCGTTTTACGGTTTCCCGTAAAAATCTCACCCACTAAACCATTAATTTTACCCATCAAATAGTTCTTATTTATTCAGGGCTTCATGGTGTGTAACCTGAATTTTTCAAAAACCCTATGATTAACATTCACAAGCCCGGCCCTATTCCCATTGGGCTGGTAACTTGTGAAAGTTTTTGTGATGTTTTTGTGATGCTTTTTGGAGAATATACTTTATGGAAAGTACATGAGACTATACAATTTATGTTAGAAATTTAAATCAATAAAATATGGAATATAAAGTAATACCATTTATAGCGTCAATAGACCCTAAGACGGGTACTTCTGCTCATGTAGCGGTACAATTAGAAAATTTAATTAATATAACAGCCTCGGAAGGGTGGAAATATATTAGACTAGAGAGCGTGACAACCTTTGTCAACCCTGATAATGGATGTTTTGGTTTAGGGGCAAAAGCCGGTTATAATACCTCTCGCCAAATGTTGGTTTTTGTTAAGGAATGAAAATTATTCTCCTATTATTAATCAGATTATACTGGTTGATTGTTCCAGTTCAAAAAAGGAAGAGATGCATTTTTCGTTATTCATGTTCAAAATATGTATTTGAAATCACTAAAGTTATGGGGTTTAAAAAAGGTATTAACGCGTTATTTTTTAGAATGAATAATTGCAACCATAAATTTGATTTAGTTAAAAATAATACCACTAATAAATATGAAATGATTTTAAAAGACGGAACTATAATTAATGAAAATAGAATCGCTGAATATTTAATTTGAGGAGTTAACACACTTTATTTTGGTGCGGGAGGTTTATTAAGTAGCTTGCTTTTCTATTCTTTTTTAAAAAGAAGGAAGAAATAAACCCTGCAAGCCTCCTTATCCTTTTAAATTCCTTTCCCCAATATAACCAGAATACATTTCTATCAATTATCTTTGCCAATCAATAAATCAAATACAAATCGGTTTTGACAGACAAAGATTTCAAAAGATATACCATTACCTCGGCTTTGCCATATGCAAACGGCCCCTTACATATTGGGCATTTAGCCGGTGCTTATTTACCTGCCGATATTTTTGTAAGGCATTTACGCTTAAAAAATAAAGATGTGGTTTATGTTTGCGGTTCTGATGAACATGGCGCCGCAATCACTATCAAAGCAAAAAAAGAAGGCACTACCCCGCAAGCTATTATTGATCAATACCACAATCAGATCAAAAAAAGCTTTGAAGATTTTGGCATTGCTTTCGATATTTATCATCGTACTTCATCAGCTATCCATCATGATCTTTCCCAAGAGTTTTTCTTAAATCTTTATGAAAAAGGAGAGTTTATAGAAAAGTTTTCTGACCAATATTTTGACGAGGAATACCAACAATTCTTAGCGGACAGGTATATTATTGGTACTTGCCCAAATTGCGGAAATGACAATGCTTATGGCGATCAATGCGAAAAATGTGGCACTTCTTTAAGCCCAACAGATTTAATTAATCCTCGTTCTACTTTAAGCGGCAACGCCCCAATTTTAAAACCTACAAAACATTGGTATTTGCCTTTGGATAAATATCAGCCTTGGCTAGAAAAATGGCTTTTAGAAGGTAAAAAAGACGTTTGGAAAACCAACGTTTACGGCCAGTGCAGCTCTTGGCTAAAACAAGGTCTGCAGCCGCGATCCATGACTAGAGATTTAGATTGGGGTATTGATGTACCATTAAAAGAAGCAGAAGGCAAGAAACTTTACGTTTGGATGGATGCACCTATCGGTTATATCTCTGCTACTAAACAATGGGCAACAGACCATGATAAAGACTGGCAATTATATTGGAAAAAACAACCCAACGAAGTAGATAATGCTTGTCTGATCCATTTTATTGGCAAAGATAATATCGTTTTCCATTGCATTACCTTTCCATCTATTTTACATGCCCATGGCGATTATATCTTGCCAACACAAGTGCCTGCAAACGAGTTTTTGAATTTAGAGGGCGATAAACTTTCAACCTCAAGGAACCATGCCGTTTGGTTGCATGAATATTTAGAGGATTTCCCAAACAAACAAGACGAATTACGCTATGTCTTAACATCCATAATGCCAGAGACCAGTGATAGCGAATTTACTTGGAAAGATTACCAAGCAAGGGTAAACAACGAGTTGGTGGCCATTTTAGGTAATTTTGTAAACCGAGTGATGATTTTGATGCACAAATATTTTGAGGGAAAAGTATTTGGTGGCGAAAAACTGACCAATCAAGCTTTGTATGATTTAATTGGAAAAGCTTATGATGATGTTGATGGTTATTTAACCGAGTTCAAATTTAGGAATGCCATAGCTGCCCTGATGGATGTTGCCCGTTTAGGCAATAAATACCTAACAGAAAACGAGCCTTGGAAAACCTTTAAGGAAAACCCCGGTGAGGCAAAAGACGTTTTACAAAACTGCTTACACATTATTGCCCATTTAGCTACTTTATCTCAAGCTTTTTTACCGCATACTTCAAAAAAATTATTCGCTATGTTAAACGTGGAGAATAATACCTTAAGCTATGATCAAGAAATAGCTTTCGCCGATGGGCATCAGTTAAACCCAGCAAGTTTATTGTTCGAAAAAGTGGAGGATGAAGCCGTGGAAGCTCAAATCAAAAAATTGGATGATAGAAAAGAGTGGATAGCGATGGAAGATACCGCGGCGATCATACCCTCAAAAGCCGATATTACTTTTGATGATTTTTCTGCTATGGATATTAGAACGGGAAAAATCTTAGCGGCAGAAAAAGTGGCCAAAACCAAAAAACTGCTAAGATTAACAGTAGATACCGGCATAGACCAAAGGACGGTAGTATCTGGCATTGCCGAGTTTTTTGAACCAGAAAACATTGTAGGCCAGCAAGTAAGCATATTGATCAACCTTGCACCAAGGGAAATTAAAGGAATAATTTCACAAGGAATGATTTTAATGGCAGAAAATTCGGATGGAAAACTTACTTTTGTGGCTCCAAAAGAAGAATTTGGTGTTGGGAGCGTAGTGAGATAACTTCTTTTGAAAAATATTGGTTTCGTAGTTCAACGCCCGCCCGGCTGAACGCCGTTCGGACGGGGATAGAATACCTGCCCGGCTCAAAAGACGGGG
>NZ_JAEHFY010000044.1 GCF_016623585.1 Pedobacter segetis | reverse complement strand
CAAAGTTGTCAAAAGTCCAACGGATAAAATTCCTGTTAATATGTTTGCTGTTCGTCTGGTCATTATTGCTGGTAACGTTTGACAGGTTTGCGAAATTGCGAGATTACTTGCAGAACCGATGTCGTACCCCACAAAACTAAATAAAAAGTGATGAAGGAAGTGAGAGCACTTCGCCCGCAATTTTGCAAACCTGTGGTTACCTGTAGTTGCATTTTTTGAGCTTGCGATATTTACGTTTCTAATTTCGGTTTGGTCGGCAATTTTAAAAGGCCGATTTGGTTCTGTCGTTCAGTTTGTCTTCAAATGCTAAAAAATGTCGGTTCAATTGAGCCTTCCAATTGATTCATTTCGTTGAGCGTTTTCGTCGGCTAGCGATTAAAAAGTGTCGGCTTAAATTCCATTTTAAATGTCGGTTTTGTTCGGCTAAAAACCAAATTTAAGTAGGAGCGAGTTCTTTTGTCAATTCAGTTTGTTCAGTTCTTAATGTCTGAATTTCAGCTTTGTCGACCAGAAACTCAACGTTGTAATTTTATTTTTTAAACACCCAGTTGAGTAGCAATTACAGGTAACGTTTCGGGGCTTGTAGCAATAGGGGATTTATAGCACTACTGTTCAAGCCACCCACTAAAGCTGATTAGAAGTACACAGCTCAATTAAAGCACTTCTGCCCCTATTGCTACAAGCCCTTGTTAGCAGAAGTGGCGGTCAAATTACAAGGGTATAATTTCAAAGTTTAAACAAATGTCAAACAAAAAACAAGATTTATTAGACCAATTTGCAATGTCAGCATTAACAGCCTTAATCGCTAAAATGCCATTTTATGACAGTAAAGCAGAACACGGGAAAGCAATTGATGAAGATGAATTGCAAACCATTAAAAAGAACCTAACAGCAACTGCTTATGAATATGCTGGGTGGATGATGATTGCAAGAGAGGATAATAAAAAATGGCTTAAAGAAAACGAAGATGTTAATGCTGATTTCGGGTCGTAGCCATTTCTGCTAACGTTTTGCTAATTTGTGCAGAAATGGCATTACTTGCAGAACCATTGTCGTACCGTACAAAACTAAATAATTAACGAAAAACCTGAGTTGAACCAACGTCAGCCATTTTTGCACAAATTTGCTGTTATGCACAGTAATTTTTCAGGATTATATTTTTTCGGAAATTTCAGGGAATTGTCCTTGTTGCAATTGAGGTTCTTGAATAAGAAGACTATTTTCTACAATTATGAATCTAGACAAAGTGTCAAGAAGCCCATACTGTGGATTTGTTGTGTCGTTTAAGGAAATATCCTTAGCAGTATTATTTAAGTTCAAATAATAAGGATTTGAACCTGTTTCAGAGTATTTGTTTTCTGCCACCATAACGCAAATATATGTTTTTATTTAAATTTCGTGTCTCCAACCTTCAAAGGTTCTATTATCTTGTGTTGCTATTTGTCCCGTAGGCAAATTATGCTTTGTAAGTGTTCCTTCACTAATAAAAACGTCTGCGCCTCCCTCAACACTTTCAATTAATGCTCTTCTTAATGAGTATTGGCATGGATTTTTAACTGCTAAAAGTACATTAGGATTAAAGGGGTTTCTAAGTTCTAGTTCGTTTTCAATATCTTGATAAACCGCTTTGATAACACTATATAATTCTTGATTTGGTTTTTCTACATTTAAACCTAATTCTTCTTTTGCTTCCTTTCGATAGATAGTGTAGTCGTGACTACCCGATTCTGAACAAAGAAAGCTGATTACCTTAGGGATATTAGCAGGTTCTATTGTATGGTACTTTAGCATTTTTTCAGCTAACATTTTAATTTGAGCTTTTGATTTATAAACATTTCCAAGCGATAGGGGATGAATATGGTCTGTTAGTTTTAAATAAATATCTTTTAATTCCGTCTCGCTACTAACACCAAAATCGTCTTTTGCCATATCTAAATATCCGTTAACGTGTTCAACACTTACAGGAACTCTAATATTTTGTCCGTTTACATTTACTTGAGGATTCATATGGCCATTAGTGCTTGGGTCTATTGGGCCTAATGTTCCTTGTTTTGTCATCACAATCCTATCAGTTCCCAAGCTAATTAAAGTCGCAGTACTTTGACATCTAAATGGAATTATAACTTCAAAGTCTTTGCAAAAACTTCTTATTAAATTTACTAAACTCCATCCTGCTAAAGTACTACCGCCGTTTGAGTATATAAACAATGTTATTTTATCTACGTCTCCAAGTGTATCTAGATGGTTAGCGAAGGGTGCTAAAATATCTGCGCCAATATTCGTTTCAGCATTTTGTCGGTCACTTGTTACATAAACTAAAAGTTTTGAATTTCTTAGTTCTTCAATTTTTTTGTAATTGTCAAGTCTTTCTGTTCTCATTGTGATGTCGTTTTATTATTGTGCATAACGGATTCGGGCTTTGGGTTCGGGCGAAATTAACGTAAAAATTGAATTACTTGTAAAAACTTAAAAAAATGAAAATAGAAAATAGAAAGCACATCGACAAGCCTGAACCAAAACCCGTGTTAGCAGACGTTGCGGAAGCTAGAGGGATTGAATTTAAAGCTTGGGATAAAAAAGAACAAAGGTTGTTCGATGTGTATGGATTAGGTGTCGATTTTGTGACCGAAAACACATTTGATGGAGTTGATGAAGGAGTTAATTGCTTTAGTGGCGATGAATTTAAAGAGCGAATAGTAATTATGCAATTCACTGGTTTTTTAGACAAAAACGGAAACAAAATATTTGAAGGATTTAATTTGGGCGATTGGACAAAAACAGACGAAGGATTAAAACAAAGTAAACAACAAGTTTTTTGGAAAGACGGAGCTTGGAGAATAGATTTTTCTGCTAATCAAGATAAGTCTTGGTATGACTATCTAAAAAACGACTTGGAGGATTTTGATTATGAAATTGTCGGACATATTTACGAATGCAAGGTATGAGATAGCAATGTTTGCTAACGATTGGCGAATTTGTGTTGTAATGGCATAGAAAGCAAAAACTTGTCTGGCCGTATAAACTTAGTTAATTGCGATGAAATAACGTAAAGCAGTTCAGCCATTATAATACAAATTTGTGGTTAGCGGTTGAAGCGTTTGTTGTTCCATTCAGAATCCCGTTTTTAAGAGCCGTTCAATTGAGCCATTTTCTTGCGTTCTAAATTGCCGATTAATTTTCAAAAAAGTTCTTTTCAGTTCTTTTAAAATTCTTTTCTCTACAGCTTTAAAGGCTTCCTTTTCTTTTTTTTAATTTCTTCTTAACCGCTTTTTCTCAAAAAAAAAATCGGTCGGTCTGCGACTTTTAAACATTCATTAGATGCTCTGAAAAAGTATGGGCATTGTTGAGAATTTCGTTAAAAATTTCCGTTCAGAAACCCATTTTATTACACCTGTCATTTGCGGAGCTTTTACCGCTAACGGTCTGCAGCTACCCGAAGGTGGCGATTTCGAAGCACTTCACTCTCTATCAAGCAGAAACTTTGATAGAAGC
>NZ_JAEHFY010000043.1 GCF_016623585.1 Pedobacter segetis | reverse complement strand
TCTTTTCATTTAGTTTTGTGGGGTGCGACATTGGTTCTGCAAGCAATACCGCAAATTCTCAAACCTGCAAAACGTTAGCGGTCAGTGTAAAAGACGACACAACCAACAGAATGACAAGATAATTTTTGCTGCATAAAGACAAGAAAAAATGCCAACGCACAAAACAGCACATTTGCAAGCCCCGACACAAAAGCCGACCCTTCGGCTTGCAAAAGAGCTGTTTTCTTGCCAACGCACCGACAGAAGATTTTATCTTTGAACTTTTATATATATCACAGAGAATAGAAAAATGAAAATAAAGACGACAGTACAATCAATTGAACCAAACATAGCCGACCTTGCAAATGGTTGGCTTAAATCATATAAACTTCCTTACAAACTTGAACAAGAATCTGTAAATGCAGAAATAGACAAAGCATTATCAGACTATTACTCAAAAAATGGCGGGACAGGTGCAAACAGACCTGATGCCAAAATCTTGTTACAAAATAAATATTTAGAGTACTTCCCTATTCTTATTGAATACAAAGGCTACAAAGACAAATTAGTAAAACTTGACTCTGACGGACAAGTTGAAAACAGAACTTCCAAAAACGAACCGAACTTTAAGAACATCAATTCTTATGCGGTAAACGGTGCAGTTCATTACGCAAATGCTTTACTACATCATACAAGCTATATCGATATTATAGCAATTGGTATGACAGGACACAAAGATGAAACAGGGAAAATTCATCATACAATTGGTGTTTACTATGTTTCTAAAAGCAATCTTGGTGCAGGACAAAAAGTTGGTGAATACACAGACTTTTCATTTTTAGACCCGAAAAACTTTGACAGTTTTATTGACAAGGTAAAAACCTTGCAACTAACACCAGAAGAACTCGACAGACTTAAAGAACAACGAGAAAAGGAAATTGACCTTTGCCTAGTAAAACTTAATAATGACATTTACCAAAATGAAAAAGGTTTAGGAGAAAACGACCGTGTTTATCTTGTTGCAGCTTCAATAATTGCAACCCTTGGAATACCAGGAAAAGTTGCACCGCTTGAAAAATCAGATTTAAAATCCTCAACCGAAATTGGCAACAAGGACGGAGACATCATTGTTAGAAAAATCAAGGCGTTTTTAGATAACAAGGAAATTCCAGTTGAAAAGAAAAATCTAATCCTTAGAACTTTAGAAAACACGCTAACAACTGAAAACATCAACAAAGTCGAAAACGGAGAAAGCCAACTAAAAAGGGTATTTACCAAAATTGTTGACGACTTAGGGATTTATTACAAAATTGGCTTGACAACCGACTTTACAGGGAAACTATTCAATGAAATGTATGGTTGGCTTGGTTTTTCCCAAGACAAATTGAATGATGTAGTATTAACTCCTTCATACGTTGCAAATTTATTAGTAAAACTTGCGAGAGTAAATAAAGACTCTTATGTGTGGGATTTTGCGACAGGTTCAGCAGGTTTATTGGTTGCTGCAATGAACGAAATGCTTAATGATGCAAGGCAAAATATTAAATCGCCACAAGAGCTAACACAAAAAGAAATCAAAATTAAAACCGAGCAATTGCTCGGTTTAGAGTTGCTTTCAAGTGTGTATATGTTGGCGATTTTAAATATGATTTTAATGGGAGACGGTAGTTCAAACATTTTGAACATTGACTCAATTAAAGACTTTGACGGAAAATATGGTTTTGGAAAAACTGACAGCAAATTCCCTGCGGACGCATTCATTTTAAATCCACCTTATTCAGCTTTAGGAAACGGAATGAACTTCGTTGAAAAGGCATTAGGAATGATGAATAAAGGTTATGCAGCCATTATTATTCAAAATTCATCAGGTTCAGGTAAAGCAATTGATTACAATAAAAGAATTTTAGCAAAACATACACTTTTGGCGAGTATTAAAATGCCCGTAGACATATTTATCGGTAAATCAAGTGTAAATACTAACATTTATGTTTTCAAAGTAAATGAAAAGCACCACAAAGATGATGTTGTAAAGTTCATTGACTTTTCAAATGATGGCTACACCAGAGCTAACCGAAAAAAATCAAGTAACAATCTTAAAGACACAGACCAAGCCAAAGAGCGTTATCAAGAAGTTGTTGATTTGGTTCGTTTTGGAAAAAGTAAACTTAAAATATTTACTGATAGAGAATATTATGAAGGTTCAATTGACCCAAATAACGGTGCAGATTGGAATCAATCATCTCCAATTGATACCAAACCAACTTTAAAAGATTTTAAGAAAACAGTAGGTGAATATTTAGCTTGGGAGATAGGCGTAATTCTAAAACATCAAAACGTTGATAACTTGGGAAAGTAGATACCCCACTTAACGAAGAACTGAAAAACGTTAAGTGGGGTGTTTACGAATTGGGTGATTTATTTAATATCAACCCAACAAAATGGTATAAATTAGAAAACGAAGAAATATTGAGTAAAAACGGCAAAGTGCCAATGGTTTCTAATTCATCAACAGAGAATGGAATAATGGGATTCTCTAACTTAGATGCGAACAACAAGGGTAATACTCTTACTTGTTCGGACACCACTATGGGAGCAGACACAATGTTTTATCAAGAAAAAGATTTTATTGGATATTCTCACATCCAACATTTAGTGCCAAAGTTTACTCCGTTCAACAAATCAATTGCAAGTGCCATTATAGCTGCAAGTAGAATTTCAACCGCAAAGAAGTATGATTATGGCAATAAATTTAATCGTGCTGAAATGAATAAAACAAAAATCTTATTGCCAACTAAAAATGGTAAAATAGATTTTGAGTTTATACGAAGAATTATTTCAAGTATAGAATTTGAAAGAATTTCAAAAGTTGAAAATTACCTTATCGAGAATGAAATTAGAAACTTCGAACTGACATCTAAAGAAAAACAAGCAATAGAAAATTTTAAAGATTTGAAATGGCAACGATTCAATCTTGAAAACTTGTTTGGAAAATCAACTCGTGGAAAAAGACTTAAAAGTGCAGACAGAATTTCGGGTACATTACCATTTGTAACAGCAGGAGAAACAGACGAAGGAGTTTCAGATTTTATTGGTAATAATGTAACTGTATTTTCAGCCAACACGACAACAATTGATATGTTTGGTTCTGCGAAATACAGAAATTACAAATATGGCGGAGACGACCATATTGCAGTTGTACATACAGACAATTTGCCAAAGTACGCATCTATTTTTGTGACTTCTGCAATTCATAAATCATCATACAACGGACAATTTAACTACGGAAGAAACTTTTACGCCAAAGATGCTGACGTATTAGACTTTTCATTACCAGTTAAAGACGACAAACCAGATTATGAAACAATGGAAACTGTAATTTCCGCAATTCATAAATTGGTAATTAAAGACGTTGTTTTATACGTTCAACAAAAGAAACAAGAAGAAAAAATATTAATGGAACAATAGCCCAACGCAGTAGTCAAGCACATTTGCAGGTCGCACAAGCCAACACACAAACCAAAACCTGCAAAAGAGCTTGCCTACCCAACGCACTGACAAAAAACAATGCAGCAAAAAATTGATATAACGACTGACAAAAAAGAACACCGAACCGCTAACATCGGTTTTGCAAAATGGCGGGTTTCGTGCTTCTATGACGGTTTAGTGCAAGGTTCAAGTTCAGTTTTTCAATTGAACATTTGTACTGAAAATCCGCCACTTCGCAAAGCCGAGAACCGTTAGCGGTAATGCTATGACAACAGAACAGACCAAAAATATAATCCGACTTTTGACCGACAAAGGTGTTCACT
>NZ_JAEHFY010000042.1 GCF_016623585.1 Pedobacter segetis | reverse complement strand
GTGGTTAATCAAACATTAGTTTTTCAAATCAAGTTTTGTGGTAAAAGTCCCGCCCTTCGGGTAGCTGCAAAACGTTAGCACCAATTTAAAACGACACTTATGAAAATGAAATCACCTCTTCTCCAAAAAGTTATCTTTATAATAATTTTTCTTGTCTTAAATCAAACAGTTCAGGCCCAGAAAAAGACATTTGATTCCTATCTTACAGAGACTAATTTAGCCTACAGTGCTCCTAAGGGATATATTGAATTTGAAGTGGATAAATATCCTTATGTCCCTGTGAAGCGGGGGTATTCAAGTATATTATGGTATCTTATTCAGAATCAAAGTGAAGAGATTTTAATTGGTTTCACATTTATTCCTATAAGACAGTATCTGTCTTACAAAGGAATAGATCCAAATGTTAATCTGAAAAATACAGCGCTCCATGAAGCTGACACTACAAAGTCAAAGTTATATTACTACAATTCGAAAGAATTAAAGAGTATCAATGCAATGCAAGCCGTAAAATATGATTTAGATATGGATACTACTCTTTTTGAGAAATACGATAAATGTAAAGTTGTAATAATGCAAAGGGATAACATCGGTGACGGATTTATATACTACTTCTACAACGATAAAAGTGAAGGTAAAATTGATAAGGAAATTAAAAACACCAGCAATATGTTGAAATTTTTACCGGATAGCCAATTTAATCCCTTGATTTACAAAAAAGATTAATTAATTTTTAGTCATATGGAATTAACTGAACGAGATAAGAAAAATAGGTGACATAAAATACAACTACTTTCACAATGGAAACAAATAAACTGGTGCTAACCACAAATTTGTATTATAATGGCTGAACTGCTTTATGTTATTTCATCGCAATTAACTAAGTTTATACGGGCAGACAAGTTTTTGCTTTCTAAGCCATTACAACACAAATTCGCCAACCGTTAGCAGAAAATTTAACAGAAATTCTATCGGTTATCAACGTCATGCAACGAAATGCAATCAAAAAAATGATAAATGATAGAACTAGTTTTAGAAGTATGTATGTCGGAAATACCGAAACAACGACAAAAAAAATGAAAGTAGGTAATAACTTAAAATAAAATTTTATGAAAACAAAAAAACTAAATTTAATTAAGATTGCTTTATTAGCATTAATCGTTTCTGCTTCAACTTCTTGTTCTAAACAAGTTGATAAACCCAAAATTCTCGATTTAAGTTCAAAGGTTTTAAGCGCACAAGCTTTAAATCAAGTGATTTTAAAAATAAGCGATAGAGTTAAGGAAAGAGAGTTGTACAGGGGTAAGATGGTAAATGGCATTAAGACCAATGTTGTTACAGAAGACCCAGAAATGGAATTATTAATGGAACCACTTATTGAAAATGGAGAAATTCTACATCAAGAAATGGTGGATTTCATTTCAGTAACTGAAGAATTTCAACAATTAAGTCAAGAAGAAAAGGATGAAATATTATATTTTGATGATAGTGAGCTAGCAACGTTATCTTTTACAATGAGTGTTCAATCTCAATCTTCTTCCGTTGATTGGGGTCGAGTAAGGTCATGTGCCAGTTTTGCGTTAGGAGTTGCAGGAATAAAATCTTTATTTACTGACACCCTAGCTTTAGGAACAGTCGAAACTGCTCTTGGAGCATTAAAGTTAGTAGGTAAAAGATATTTAGGTTATATTGGTGTCGCTTTAATGATTTATGATTTTGCAGATTGTTTAAGCTAAAATTATAATAATGGAAAATCAAGAAATAAATCATAAAATTCAACTTTTTAATAGCACAATAAATATTGTTTCTGTAACTGGCTATATTCTATATTTTATCGTAAGAAAAACTAACTTAAATGGAATATTAGCATACTTTACACTAACAATCTTTTTATTTAACTTACTGTTTGTTATTTATAGTCTTGTATTCATAATTCGAAATAATTCTTTGATTATTCAGAAAAATAAAAAATTTGGGGGATTGTTCTTAAATTTAATTTCTTGTGCTGGATTTGTCATTTTAATAATTATGTTTCTTAAGTAAATATGAAAACCTTAATAATTATAATATTACTGCCCACTTCCTTTTTAGCTGGATATGGATTACTTGAAATAATGCAAAAAATTATAGGGCAGAAATTACCAATATTTTGGAATTTTATTGCTATTGCATTAATTGGATTTCTAATCTTATTAACTGAAAGTAAACATATATATACTTTAATTAAAACACAAAGAAACAACAAATAAGTAGTTTAAAATACTATTAATAAGCTGTGGAGGTAGTTTCTTCACAGCTTTTCTTATTAAAAATCTTCTGCTAACAGCAAGTTTAATCAATGCCCGGGCGAAGTGCTTTATGCGCCTTTTCTGCAAATTAATTATGTTTGTACTCAGGCGGAAATCAGTGCTGTAATTCGGGCACAGCTTAAACTTGCAAACCGTTAGCACCAATACAAAAACGACGACCAATGACAATTACCGAAGTAGAAAAAAACGCCTCTTACCTTTTCTATTGCAGAGAAAATTATTTTAATAATATACGACCTGCCGACCAAAACAGTAAAAACAAATTAACCTTTAAAAAGCTAATAGACATAGCCAACTTATATTTTCAAAATGACCGCCAAGATGAATTTGCAGGATACTTAATGGAAGGACAATATTTTGTTCAGCTTTGGACCGCACATTTAATTATTGAGTTCGGAAAGCCTAATAAAGAATTGAAAAAACGTTGTCTTGAAGAAATAGAAAAATATTCGGAAAGTACACTTTCTCCAGAAGTTGCAATTCAAGAAAAAAATTGGTTGAAAAATTATTTAACCGAATTTCCCTTAGATTTATGATGAACTAAATGGCAAAATGTACTGGTGCTAACCACAAATTTGTATTATAATGGCTGAACTGCTTTACGTTATTTCATCGCAATTAACTAAATTTATACGGGCAGACAAGTTTGTGCTTTCTATGCCATTACAACACAAATTCGCCAACCGTTACCATCAATGCTAAACGAAAACCTTTCGCATCGGAATTTCAAATTCTTTAGGTTTTAAATCTTTTAGCAGGTAAAGTGGATGTTTTGGCGTTCCATCTTTTGAAAGCTCCAGATAGTGCAATGGTTTGTTTATCCACGATAATGGCTTCCAAGTGTGGTCTAATCTTTTTTGTAACTTATTTACTATTGGACTATTTCCCCAAGCACAAACAACCAAATCGGCAATTGATGACATCCTTCTAAACCATTTTTCATTTTCAACACCCACAACAAAAGGAGCGGTTAATAAATCCTTTGGATTTGTAGCTCTCAATGCAAATAAATTAACAACGTAAATCCCACCATAACCCCAAGATTTTGCAAAGCCAACACAACGTCTTATTGTAGGGTCATCTTTGTCTGCCTCAGCAGTTGAAGGATTTAACATTATAAACAATACTCTCGGCTTTTCATCATTCCAAGTGCGTGTTAATGTGTATCGGTACTTTTTGCAATCGCTAATAACCGCACTGCTGGTAACAGCAGGTTTAAAAAATTGCGGTTGATGTGCTTCTTGTTCTTTCATTCGTTATTTATTTAGTTTTTGCGTTTCGACATTTTTTCTGCAAGTAATTCCGCAACTTTCAAAACCTGCAACCGTTATAGCCAATACTACCCGACAGAATCGACTAGAAAACATTTTGAATTTGTTGTCTGAATAGTTAACTTTGCTCTGTGAATAATGAGAGACAAGTAATTGCTTACAAAAACTATTTCCTCGACTTTTATGAAAGTCAGAACGACAAAGTGCAGGCGAAAATCGAATGGACTTTAAATCTGATAAAAGTTACTCCTAAAGTCCC
>NZ_JAEHFY010000041.1 GCF_016623585.1 Pedobacter segetis | reverse complement strand
CATATAAAAAGCCCTGGCCGAGAGGTTACGGGGCGATAAGTTCTTTAGAGAGATACCAAGCAGCGGGCCGGAGGGATCCGGCCCGGACAGAAGAGACAAAACAAGAATACAGGCATCGCGCCGGTATCGGACCAACATTATACAATGGAGAGTTTGATCCTGGCTCAGGATGAACGCTAGCGGCAGGCCTAATACATGCAAGTCGAACGGGATTGGGGAGCTCGCTCCCCATGAGAGTGGCGTACGGGTGCGTAACGCGTATGCAACCTGCCACCATCAGGGGTATAGCCCCCGGAAACGGGGATTAACACCGCATGAAGACACGGTGCCGCATGGCGCCGTGTCCAAACATTTATGGGATGGTGATGGGCATGCGTGCCATTAGCTAGTCGGCGGGGTAACGGCCCACCGAGGCGACGATGGCTAGGGGATCTGAGAGGATGGCCCCCCACACTGGTACTGAGACACGGACCAGACTCCTACGGGAGGCAGCAGTAAGGAATATTGGTCAATGGGCGGAAGCCTGAACCAGCCATGCCGCGTGCAGGAAGACAGCCCTACGGGTCGTAAACTGCTTTTACATGGGAATAAACCCCGCCTCGTGAGGCGGGCTGAAGGTACCATGGGAATAAGGATCGGCTAACTCCGTGCCAGCAGCCGCGGTAATACGGAGGATCCGAGCGTTATCCGGATTTATTGGGTTTAAAGGGAGCGTAGGCGGCCCGTTAAGTCAGGGGTGAAAGACGGTGGCTCAACCATCGCAGTGCCCTTGATACTGGCGGGCTTGAATGTAGTTGAGGTGGGCGGAATGTGACAAGTAGCGGTGAAATGCATAGATATGTCACAGAACGCCGATTGCGAAGGCAGCTCACCAAGCTACGATTGACGCTGAGGCTCGAAAGCGTGGGGATCAAACAGGATTAGATACCCTGGTAGTCCACGCCCTAAACGATGATGACTCGATGTTGGCGATATACGGCCAGCGTCCAAGCGAAAGCGTTAAGTCATCCACCTGGGGAGTACGCCCGCAAGGGTGAAACTCAAAGGAATTGACGGGGGCCCGCACAAGCGGAGGAGCATGTGGTTTAATTCGATGATACGCGAGGAACCTTACCCGGGCTTGAAAGTTACTGAAGCCGCCGGAGACGGCGGCGTCCCTCGGGACAGGAAACTAGGTGCTGCATGGCTGTCGTCAGCTCGTGCCGTGAGGTGTTGGGTTAAGTCCCGCAACGAGCGCAACCCCTATGTCCAGTTGCCAGCACATCATGGTGGGGACTCTGGACAGACTGCCTGTGCAAACAGAGAGGAAGGCGGGGACGACGTCAAGTCATCATGGCCCTTACGTCCGGGGCTACACACGTGCTACAATGGACGGTACAGAGGGCAGCCACCCAGCGATGGGGAGCCAATCCCAAAAAGCCGTTCACAGTTCGGATCGGGGTCTGCAACTCGACCCCGTGAAGTTGGATTCGCTAGTAATCGCGTATCAGCAATGACGCGGTGAATACGTTCCCGGGCCTTGTACACACCGCCCGTCAAGCCATGGAAGTTGGGGGCGCCTGAAGTACGTAACCGCGAGGAGCGTCCTAGGGTGAAACCGATAACTGGGGCTAAGTCGTAACAAGGTAGCCGTACCGGAAGGTGCGGCTGGAATACCTCCTTTCTGGGGTCCGGGCCGTTCCCTGCGGCCGCTGCTTGGATATATCTTTAAAAAGAGACCTGGAGAGATGCGTCGGTGGTTCGGCCACTGGGGCTTAGGGAAACAGTCCCGTAGCTCAGTTGGTTAGAGCACTACACTGATAATGTAGGGGTCAGCAGTTCAAATCTGCTCGGGACTACGGGGTCATCTTAAGAGGGGGATTAGCTCAGCTGGCTAGAGCACCTGCCTTGCACGCAGGGGGTCAACGGTTCGACTCCGTTATTCTCCACCATCGTGGGCATGCCTTCGCCACCTAACTACATTTATGTAGATTACGGTAGGGGCGTTCGGTACTGTTACCACGGGAAAGTTCTTTGACATATTGGAAGAAGTTATTCAAGAGAGGATAACGACACAACAGGTAGAGCAATCTACAAAAGAGAAAGTAAACAAGAGCACACGGGGGATGCCTAGGCTCTCAGAGGCGACGAAGGACGCGATAAGCTGCGATAAGCCGCGGGGATCGGCACATACGAATCGATCCGCGGATCTCCGAATGGGGAAACCTGGCCGGCTGAAGGCCGGCCGCGATAGCGCAAACCTGCCGAACTGAAACATCTAAGTAAGCAGAGGAAGAGAAAACAATAGTGATTTCCTGAGTAGTGGCGAGCGAAAGGGAAGAAGCCCAAACCCATATTGTCAAGGCAATGTGGGGGTTGTAGGACCACGACATGAACAACTTAGCCAAGTCGAACGGGATGGGAAGCCCGGCCATAGCGCATGATAGCTGCGTAGACGTAAACGATGTTGGGATAGTGGTATCCTGAGTACCGCGGGGTCGGAGACGCCCTGTGGGAATCCGCCAGCACCATCTGGCAAGGCTAAATACTCCTGAGAGACCGATAGTGGACCAGTACCGTGAGGGAAAGGTGAAAAGAACCCCGAACAGGGGAGTGAAATAGAACCTGAAACCGTGTGCTTACAAGCGGTCGGAGCAGACTTGTTCTGTGACGGCGTGCCTTTTGCATAATGAGCCTACGAGTTACTCCTCCCTGGCAAGGTTAAGTGTTTGAGACACGGAGCCGAAGCGAAAGCGAGTCTGAACAGGGCGCACAGTCAGGGGGGGTAGACGCGAAACCTTGTGATCTACCCATGGACAGGTTGAAGGTGCCGTAACAGGTACTGGAGGACCGAACCGATAAACGTTGAAAAGTTTCCGGATGATCTGTGGGTAGGGGTGAAAGGCTAATCAAACTGGGAAATAGCTCGTACTCCCCGAAATGTTTTTAGGAACAGCGTGGCGGTTGAGTTTGACAGAGGTAGAGCTACTGATTGGGTGCGGGGGAGTCAAATCCTACCAAATCCAGACAAACTCCGAATGCTGGTCAAATATACGCCGCAGTGAGGCCCGGGGTGCTAAGGTCACGGGCCGAGAGGGAAAGAACCCAGACCAACGGCTAAGGTCCCAAAATTACCATTAAGTTGAACTAACGAGGTCCGATTGCACAGACAGCTAGGATGTTGGCTTGGAAGCAGCCATTCATTTAAAGAGTGCGTAACAGCTCACTAGTCGAGCGGTCGGGCATGGATAATAAACGGGCATAAAATGGTATACCGAAGCCTTGGATTTGTCCGCCTCTGGCGGATGAGTGGTAGGGGAGCATTCCAGTTGCGGCGAAGCCATACGCGTCAGCGGCGGTGGAGCGGCTGGAAAAGCAAATGTAGGCATAAGTAACGATAAGGCGGGAGAGAAACCCGCCCACCGAAAGACTAAGGTTTCCTGATCAACGCTAATCGGATCAGGGTCAGTCGGGGCCTAAGGTTCACCCGAAAGGGGAAGCCGATGGACAACTGGTCAACATTCCAGTACTCTCTATGGCTGCGATGGGGCGACGGAGTAGTGACACTGCCGCGGACTGACGGAATAGTCCGTTGAAGGCCGTAGGTATTGGCCCGGTAGGCAAATCCGCCGGGCTAGCTGAAAGCCGATAGTACCGCAAACCTCCGGGGGCGCGGATAGCGCAGGTAATCAGACTTCCAAGAAAACCCCCTAAGCTTCAGGCCATAGGGACCCGTACCGTAAACCGACACAGGTAGTCGAGGAGAGGATCCTAAGGTGCTCGAGTGAATCATGGCTAAGGAACTCGGCAAAATGGCCCTGTAACTTCGGGAGAAGGGGCGCCCCGCGGTAAGACGCGGGGCCGCAGTGAAAAGGCCCAGGCGACTGTTTAACAAAAACACATGGCTTTGCGAAATCGAGAGATGATGTATAAGGCCTGACACCTGCCCGGTGCCGGAAGGTTAAGAGGGGACGTCATCCGCCGCAAGGCGGAGAAGCGTTGAATCGAAGCCCCGGTAAACGGCGGCCGTAACTATAACGGTCCTAAGGTAGCGAAATTCCTTGTCGGGTAAGTTCCGACCTGCACGAATGGTGTAACGATCTGGGCGCTGTCTCGGCCATGAGCTCGGTGAAATTGTGGTCCCGGTGAAGACGCCGGGTACCCGCAACGGGACGGAAAGACCCCATGAACCTTCACTACAGTTTAACATTGACATTGGGTACAGGATGTGTAGGATAGGTGGGAGGCATCGAAGCGGCGTCGCCAGGCGCCGTGGAGCCGACGTTGAAATACCACCCTTTCTGTATCCGGTGTCTAATCCGCCCAGGGCGGAGACATTGTTTGATGGGTAGTTTGACTGGGGTGGTCGCCTCCAAAAGTGTAACGGAGGCTTTCAAAGGTATGCTCAGTACGCTTGGTAACCGTACGGGGAGTGCAATAGCATAAGCATGCTTGACTGTGGGGCCCACGAGCCGAGCAGGGTCGAAAGACGGATATAGTGATCCGGTGGTTCTGCATGGAAGGGCCATCGCTCAAAGGATAAAAGGTACTCTGGGGATAACAGGCTGATCTCCCCCAAGAGCTCATATCGACGGGGAGGTTTGGCACCTCGATGTCGGCTCGTCACATCCTGGGGCTGGAGAAGGTCCCAAGGGTTCGGCTGTTCGCCGATTAAAGTGGCACGCGAGCTGGGTTCAGAACGTCGCGAGACAGTTCGGTCCCTATCTGTTGTGGGCGTGGGAGATTTGAGTGGGGCTGACCTTAGTACGAGAGGACCGGGTTGGACCGACCGCTGGTGAACCTGTTGTCCCGCCAGGGGCACTGCAGGGTAGCTATGTCGGGGACAGATAAGCGCTGAAAGCATCTAAGTGCGAAACTGGCCACGAGATGAGATCTCCATATAGGGCCGTAGGAGACTACTACGTCGATAGGCCGCAGGTGTAAAGGTGGCGACACCAAAGCCGAGCGGTACTAATTGTCCGATACTTTCCGGGAAACTGGGACGTTGCCCCCTCGGACGTGACTTCTTCCAATGATATGTCATTGTTAAAGCAAAAAGCTTAAGGCCAAAAGCCAAAGGAATAAGCTGAAATAATAAGAGATATAAGGTAAAAGCACTAGGCTTTAAGCCTTGGGTGTCAAAACTCAAACAAAGATATTCAGGTGCCTATATCGGCGGTGTCCACCTCTTCCCATCCCGAACAGAGAAGTTAAGCCCGCCCGAGCCGATGGTACTGCGGTAACACGTGGGAGAGTAGGTCGGTGCCAGACCCTACGCCCCCCTCCACATCGGAGGGGGGCTTTTTTTT
>NZ_JAEHFY010000040.1 GCF_016623585.1 Pedobacter segetis | reverse complement strand
GCTTTCTCGACCCGAAATTCAAGGTCGAAACTTTATCTTTTTTTAAACACCCAGTTGAGTAGCAATTACAGGTAACGGTTTGAAAATTTGTGCAGAAATGGCATTATTTGCAGAACCATTTTCAGCCCGCACTAAAGTAAATAAAAAAGCATAAAACTTACTTAAACCACTGTCAGCCATTTTTGTACAAATTTGCTGTTATATGCTGCCCTTCTATAGTTCTTTGCTAATATTCTCCTTATTGGGAATTGGAAAACCTGCTTTAACTAACAGATTTATTTTCCAAGCTTCCCATTTTTTGGTCTTGTATCTTGTCTGCGAAACCCAATCTTGAATTGTTTTGTGATACTTTTTTTCCTCGTCTGAAAGTTGTCTGCCTACAACCGTTTTTTGCCATTCTTTCCATTTAGCAAGACCATTGATAATAGCTTCTCTTTCTTTTTGTTCTTGCCATTTCCATTCAACACCATTTTTCAATAATAAATCGCCGAGCATCGCTTCTCTTATTGGGTGTAAAATCTTTTTGACATTCCCTCTGTCGCGGTTCAGCTTTAATGTAATTTGGTCGTTTAACCATTTTCCTAACTTATATTTTTGGTGGGGGATTGATTTATAGTTGTTTTTATCACTATAATATTCTTCAAGTTCTACCAATCTGTCTGTCCACTCATCATCTTTTGGTTTGTTGTGCTCGCCAAAGTCAGGAACGTCCCACATATAATTTATGGACTGCATTTTTTCTTCTTCGTAATCTGTCCAAGCAGAACCGTTTTGCCCTTTTCTTCTCTGTTTTTGTTGAGCAATCCATCTTCCTAATTCTAAATACGGGCTATCAAGAATTTTTGTTTGTAAAACATATGTATAGTCTAAATGCTTTTGCTCTTTTTCTTTAAAATCCAATAGCTTTTGAAATTTTACATCCCACCACATTCTTTGAGTATTTATCCATCCGTTTTCAATTGGAAATTCTGCATCAATAAGCTGCATTGCAAGGTCATCTGGTAAAACGCTGTGTTTAATAAGTTCTTTCATTCTTTGATACCAAACTAACAACTCCATTTCTTCTGGAACTTTCGTGTCTTTGTAAACAACTCCAGAAGTTCTTACATCTCTTTTATAAATTTTATAACGCTCTAGAAAAAGGGGAAATACTTCATAATCCTTAGCCGTTACATTAACTTTCTTTTCATAAATTGACCGTTCAGTTAGTTCTTGTCCATCACCAAAGTCGTCTGTGTAAAATGGAACAGTAACTGATTTTTGCATCTGGTTTTCACCGTCATTTGGTTGTTCTTCTGTTGAGCCTTTTCCTGTTCTAATTTGAGAATACAAAAGTCCTTCGTTATCATATTTTTCAATTAGGTCTTTGTCAAGTTTGAAAACGTTTTTGTCAGTAAGGTCAATGAGGTTTGCGAAATAACTTTTTACTTCTTTCAAAAGTTTGTTTCCTTGCTTGTCTGTTCCTGTTTTGAAGTCAAGCTGTATTGATGCTTCAATGTTGTTTAAAAAGCCAGAATATGTGAGGTTAGAAGAACCAATAATTACTCTTGTGTGTCTGCCACCTTCAAAAAGAAAAAGTTTTGGATGATATGTTATTTGTTCTGCGTCCTTGTGATAAATATAAGTTTCAATATTTTTTTCTAAAAGCAATTCAAGTGCTTCTTTAGATGTCCCTTTGTTGTCAACGCCAACAAAAAAAACAAGTTTCTTATATTTTTTTTGAGCTGTCAATAATGAAGGCAACAATTTGTTTACGCCTGAAATTGCAGCAAAGGCAACAAAACCAATAAAACTATCAAAGTGTGAACTACCAAAGGAAGTCGCCAACTGGTCGCCAACATTTAGTTTGTTGTTCGTATTAAGTCCGTGTCCAATGAAGTCTATTTGCATTTAATATCTATCGTTTCGTTGTTTGCACTGCCGTCTGTTAGGGTTGCATATAACGGTTTGCGGCTTGGTGATGTGGCGGATTTTTAGCACAAAAGTTCAATAGAATTACTGCTTTTGAACCTTGCACAAATGTTTCATAGAAGTACGAAACCCGCCATATTGCCAAGCCGATGTTAGCGGTAGTTTTTATTGGATTGTGAAGTTTATTTTCCGCCCAAGTCCAAACTCGATAAGTTTATAAAGTGTCGAAAGCTGGATGTCGCTGTGTCCGTTTTCGATTCTTGAAATGAAACTCTTTTTAGCTCCAATTTTATCAGCAAGTTGCTCTTGCGTCATTTGAGCCAATTTACGTTCTTCTTTTATTAATTCTCCAATAGCAAAAGATTTGGCTTTGATTTCAAAGTCTGTTCTTTCTTTTGTACCAGTTTCTCCATATCTTTTGTCAAGATGTTGAGCGAACGTTCTAATATTTTTATTTTTTGTTTGCATTTTTATTTTCTTTTTGTTCGTTAAAATATTCCTCCATTATTTTTTCTGCCTTGTTTAATTCTTTTGTCGGCGTTTTCTGGGTTTTCTTTTGAAATCCGTTGAAAAGAACTACTAAATTTCCCTTGTCAAAACAGCAAAATATTCTGTAAATATTACTTTCATACTCAATCCTAATTTCAAAAAGTCCTTTTTTGCCTTCAATACTTTTAAAAAATTTGGTCGGAACACGTTCAAGAATTGTCATCATAAAAAGCACTTCGTCAATTTTGTCCTTTACTTTGTCGGTTAAGGTTTCAAAAAAGTCGTCGAAGTAGTCTTTATAAAAAACGATTTCTCTTATAATTTTCATTTGTCAAAGTTAACGAATAATGGAACATTGTCAAAATAAAAAATGATGGAATTTTCAGTTTTATTTCGGTAGATTTTTCGGTAAAATTACCGCTAACGTTTGGCGAATTTGTGTTGTAATGGCATAGAAAGCAAAAACTTGTCTGCCCGCACCAAATTAAATAAAAAAAGTGGAAAGGGGTAAAACCACTTCGCCCGCAATTTTTTAAACCTGTTGTTAGCGGCAGAAATTCTTTTTTCCATTCTAAAATTAACTTCTCAGAGCCACAGACGTGAGGAATTCAACAGCTTTTGCAAGGTTGTCGTTTGTTTTTAAAGGCTTTATTTCCATTTTTTCGTTGTCGATTTCATATTCACTTTCCAAGAGACTCAGACGTGAGGAATTCAACTGCATTTGAAAATATTTTCAAAAGACTTTTCCTAAAAAAAATCGAATTTCCCGTCGAAATTCCAGGTCGGTTTACGGACAAGATTGCTTCTTAAATGCCCGTTTTCGCCAAAAAAATCTGTTGATTTAAAATCTGTCCGTTAAAAACATCCGCCTTTATTTAATTCCTGAAACCCTTTAATCTGCGAATTTCGGTCGTTTCTTATTTTTGCCGCTAACGATTGGCAGGTTTGAGAATTTGCGGCTTTACTTGCAAGAAATTTGTCTGCCCGCACTAAATTTAGTAAAAAGTGATGAAGGTGCATAAATCACTTCGCCAGCAATTTTTTAAACCTGTTGTTAACTGCTGATGTTTTATTGAACTTGTATTTCTTTTGTGCGCTCTGTATTGTTATATATTAATTCGTTTCTTTTAACCTTATCATATAATAGCTTAACAATAAAAACAAACAGTAGGAAAAAGATAATAGAGAATATGTACCACATGGAAAACGACATATTGTTTATAAGGTAGAGAAATCCTAATGATGTAACATTTGACACTGCGTGTAATAATATACAAACAGCTAGATTGTTGGTAAAGTAATAAACCCAAGAAAAAAAGATTCCCAAAACGATGGCCTGAGGTATCTGAGCTGGGTTTAAATGGATTAAACCAAATAAAATACCTGTGATTAAGATGGCCTTTAATGGTGAATAGCGACTTAACAAGCCCCTTAATACAATTCCCCTAAAAATAAATTCCTCCAAAATTGGAGCGAAAAATACTGCACCAATAATTAGAAACGGTGAAAAACCTTTGCCTGGATGACTTTCTGAAAAAAAAATAGTATGTATTAATTTACCCAGAGGAATATTAATCCCAATTTCAAAACTAACGACTACTATGATTAAGAACGCTAAAATCGGATTACCCTTTAAGGTAAATCGGTAGTTTATCGACTGCTTTTTTCTCTTGCTAATGAAAAAAAATAGTCCAATTAAAATACTGGTCCAAAGTAAAAAACATATTATATTAATTTGGTCATTGCTTAATTCCATTTTTATTAAAAAAGCATAAAAAGGTGTTGCTAAAAGTAAAGGAAGGAAGAATAGAATAAAAATTTGTTTAAAGTTGCTGGGATATAACGGTTTCATTTAAGACTAGAGCTAGTTACTGGTTTAATTTGTTAAGACTTAATTTTATCTAGGTCTTATTTTATAAAATTCACTTTCAATTATTCAGATTTGATATGGTCGTATTTTCGGTCTTCTTACATTTGCAGTTAACGTTTTGCAAGTTTGTACTGAAATGGCGTTAAAGCAATACCAATTTCAGCTTGCATAAACTTAATTAATTTGTAGAAAGTTATTTTAAGTAGGTCAGCCATTTTTGTACAAACTTGCTGTTATGGCTAGTTGTTTTTATACACATTGGGCTTTCTCTTTATAAACTTATTAGTTTTTTCATTAAAAGCAAAAAGAGTATGAAATATGGTTTTTTGTGGACTTTGATATGTTAATAAAAGTCCTAATTGTTCAAATTCTTCAGGCATTTGTCGTCCTATGTCTGTTCTCTCTTGTCCAGTTTTTTCTTCAAATATTCTATATTCAGCTTTTAGGACAATTGTTTCAGTCGGTTTAATTGGTTGAAGCGAATTCAATTTATCCATTAAATTAAACTTAGGTCCGTTTGGATTGAATGTTAATTCAGGATAAAAAGCTGTCAATTCTGAATTATTAGTTATTTTAATTTGAAATCGCCAAGTCAATTCAAAAACCCTAATTGCTGTATGGCTGTCAATGTAACCCTCTTCATTAACTACATTTTTGTGACTTAATCCCTTTGGTGCACTTGAACCTCCATCTTTAATAATTTCAATTGTCAATTCTGGTCTTG
Organism: Pedobacter segetis; assembly: GCF_016623585.1. Classification (GTDB taxonomy): domain Bacteria; phylum Bacteroidota; class Bacteroidia; order Sphingobacteriales; family Sphingobacteriaceae; genus Pseudopedobacter; species Pseudopedobacter segetis. The sequence goes on along the minus strand of NZ_JAEHFY010000040.1, from coordinate 2,347 downwards.
AAATATATTTCTTCCATACATAAGGAACTAATGCAATCAAAAGTCCACCTAAAAATCCTAACAATGTTTCCATCTTTTTTTATTAGCAGTCGTTGTACAATTAGCCATAACGGTTTGCTAATTTGTGCAGAAATGGCATTGCTTGCAGAACCATTGTCTCACCGCACTAAATTAATTAAATAACTGATGAATTAACTTAAACCACCGTCAGCCATTTTTGAACAAATTTGCTGTTAGCTGTAGGGTTATTAGCCATAAATTTTTAGTTATTATAAGTCGAAGTTACTTGATATTTCATTAGCCGATTTTGTCGAATTTACAATGTCAAAAGACAAGAATATTATAAGAATAGATATAATACAGTTACAGATAACTATAAATATTGAGTTTAATTCCATTGCAAACCAATATGAATGGAGCAAAAATATGGCGTTAAATATTACAACAATGGTTGACGTAATTATTGATAATTTTTTGTACGGACATAATAAAGTAGTAATCCCGATAATCATATGAGATATTCTTCCAAACAAGCTTATTGCTCCAAGTATTATACTTATACCTACAACAAAGAACAACATCCAAAAGAAAATCATATTCATAATATTCATTAAATATCCTAGTACGAAGAATATTTTGTCTATTAACCAACTGAATCCAGCATATATTAATGATATAAAGATAATTGATAAAAGAAGATAAAGTATAGCTCTTAGCGGTTTTATTATGGATGTCATTTTCTTTTTAAATATTAAACTGCGAAAAACTATATATATGTTAAATATGAATTAGGTACACCAGTTCTCATTTTATTCGACAAAACCTAGTGATTTTGCATGGATAATATCTACTAATCCTTCGTCTTCTAAACCTATTGTTTGTTTAACTATACCTCTATGATAATAAGCATCCGCGTATTTAGGATTCAACTTAATAGCTTTGTCGAAGTCACTGATTGCTCCTTCATAGTCTTTTAATAAATCCTTAACAATACCTCTATCTGAAATAGCTTTTTCACTAAGACTATCAACCTCGACAGCTTTATTATGGTCAAGAAGAGAAGCTTCTAAATTGTTTTGAAACATTCTCATACCCGCTCTCAAAGTATAAGCTTCGCATACAGTCAATAAGCTATTTTTAGGATTTAGTTCTATGTATTTAGTCAAATCGGAAATACTGCTTTCTAAGTCTTCCATGGCTTTTTTACGTAAACTTCTAGCTACATAATTATCAGCATCATTTGGAGACAATTCAACAGCTTTATTCAAGTCTTGTAACGCATCATAATCGTCAACCAAAATTGCTCTACTGTAATAATAATCCGAATCGTCTGGATTGAGTTCAATTGCTTTGTTTAAGTCTTGTAAAGCTCCCGTCTTGTCATTATGTTTTCGGGATTTTATTTTGCTTCTCAGATAATAAGAAAGGTCCCTATTTGATGCGCAAAGGTCAATACTATAATTGTAATCTTCTAAAGCACCTTCATAATCACCTAAACATTGTTTTGAATATCCCCTATAATAATAAATTGTCGTAATTGTTGGAATAAGTGGAATAGCTTTATTGTAAAATTTAATCGCATTTTTATAATCTCCTTCATCATAAGCTATATTTCCATCATCGTTTGCTTTTAATCCGTTGTCTAAGTTTTCAAGTAGTCTTCTACCTTTTGCCATATCTTTATCTGCGCCAATTTTATCGTTCAATTGTTTTTTGGCTTGGCTTCGCTCCAAATATGCAGTTATGCTTTCAGGGTCAAGTTCAATCGCAGTTGTAAAGTCATCAAGTGCATCATTGTATTTTTTTTTATTCATATTTAATTTACCGCTCTCAATAAAATCCTTTGAATGACCTTTTTGAAGCGTCCGAATTGGCTCTGTACCGTTTGTCGTTTTATGAGTGTCTTCGACTAATTTTTTTTTAAATAAATTGGTAATAAAATTTAGTTTCATTGTCGATGCTTTTGAGTTAATTATTTATTTAATGTCGGTTTGTTATAAAATGGCTAATAATTTATTTGTTTAAATCTTTAGAAGCTCATTGTTCTTTTGTTAATATCAATTTCCATATCTGATAAGCTCTATTTTCAATTTAGTGTCTTATTTATTTCAATTTTGTTTGAGTTTGTCGAGTTAACCTTACAGCTAACGATTGGCGAATTTGTGCAGAAATGGCATTAATTGCAAAACCATTGTCGTACTGCACTAAATTAATTAAATAATTGATGAATTAACGTAAACCACCGTCAGCCATTTTTGTGCAAATTTGCTGTTATAGCCAGTACTTCTTTTTCTTAAACTTGAAGAGTCAGCTTTAAATGTCCGCCTAAACCTTTCTGAATGATTTT
>NZ_JAEHFY010000003.1 GCF_016623585.1 Pedobacter segetis | reverse complement strand
GATTGTGATACATCATCTGCACTTACTTTCTGCTCGGCATCATATAGATTAAATGTGGCATGTGCCGGCTCCATATTCTTCTCGAATACAGTGGGGTTTTCCCAGAAGTTCTGCTGCGCAAAACCTAATCTGGCGCTTAAAACCAATAAAATGGCAAGGGTTTTTTTCATGTAATAATTTGCTTATACAATTAAGCGCTTAACTCTTATTCAAAAATTGAGGTCAATATAGATCTATATACCGAAATCAAAAGACTAAAAAAACCACTTAAAATAAATGGATAAAAAGGTTAAAATGATAGACAATATTATCCTAAAGAAATACAGCTTTTATTTGCAATAGGGTTTAATAATTTGTACCAACTTCGTTGAAACTTTTAAATGACCCTCATCTGTTGGGTGGGTTCCGTCAACAAAATCGTTACTATTTAGCCAATTTTTGGTAGCTATCAATTGTACTTTAGGATCTCTTTGCTGTTCTTGATCAACCACTTCGGTAATTTCTTTATGATAAGATTGATTGAAAGGAACCATTACAAATATCCGTGAATTTGGATAAACAAAACCTAAATTTCTGATAAACTGTGTTATCGTTTGGCTAAATAAGGTTGTATCTACCTGTAAATTATGATCATTAGTTCCTAAATTTACCACTAATATTTGGGGAGCTTTGTTTTTAAAATTCCATTCGGGATTATTCGCATGATTGGGCTGTTTCAAATTGAGGTAGGAGGATTCCATCCCAATTTTGGGTGCTCCTTTATAATTATAATGATAACCGCTAACCAGCGGAATGCCACAATAAGAGATTTGTGTATGCGCAACATTTAAAGATTCGCCACTTAGCCATGAATATGCAGCAATATTTCCTTTAGAAGTTCTATCGCCCGATGTAATAGAATCTCCAATATATTCTATCCAAATCTTCTTTTTCTCAGGTTTCAATAACTTTCCTCCATTATTTAACACTAGACCAGTCAGCTGTATTTCATCATTCTGAAACCTTGCAATAACCTGGATTTGATGCTTAGTATTATCCAAAGAATCGGGAGTGATTTTTACCCAACCAGAAACATTTTTAAACAACACCATTTCTTTATCATCAACTTTAACATAAATGCTTACTGCAGATGAAAGATTGATTTTTACTTGGTTTCCCTTAAAAGTTATATTAAAATAAGCTCCTCCCCAATAAGAATGATAATTATTTATGTCCGATTTATCCCATCTGCCTACATAATCAATAAGTCTATTATCTGGTGATATTACTTTATCTGATGCAAGTAAACCTCCAGAAATTAGCAATAAAAACATAAAAACACATAATTTAGATATTCGCATAAAAACTTAAATTAATTTTAGTTTCAAATTTATTAAAAAATAGACAGCACCTATTTTAGCTAGGTGAAGGGTCGAAAGTATTTGCGATAGGCCAGAAAAAAATATAAGGCTCTGGTTCCAATTTTATCTACTATAGATCCAGAGATTAGTAGACTATCATACAAGCTATTAAGAATAAGTAACCTCATCTTCATGCCCTACTATTAAATAAATTAGGTTTTCATATACATGTTTTTTAGAGGAAATTTCAATTATGATTTAGCTGAAGATAATCGTTGTATTCCACCAAATTTCAAAATCAACCAGGCTATTGGATGCAAAAAAGCCATGATCAAAAACCATTGAGCATAACCGTGTCCACTTACCAAATTCAACAACGGATCAAACATAAAATGAAATCCGTGATCTAAAAATCCGCCGCCTTGTACCTTAGCGCTTTGTGTAACCATTGCAGCCACAATCATGTTCATAATAATTCCACCAACTGTACTCCCTGCAGCTACCACGCTAAAAACAGTACCCAAAGAATGTTTTGGCACTACATCCACAACCAAAGAGCTTATATTTGTAAGCCATGCCAAGGAGGCTAAAACTGTACAAAAGGTTAGAACCATAGAAAAACTTAACCCTGTAACACTTGCAATAAAAGGAGATAACGGCATAAGGAAGGCACAACCCAACATAATCCACATTCTACTGCTTTCAGGCGTTGCACCTCTTTTTATAATAGCCCCAGAAAGTACTCCTCCCAACAAACTACCTATCCCAGCTGCCGCGTAAATAATCCAGGTTATCTTTAACTCTTCCTGATTCAGTCCCCTATCGGTAGCTAAATATTTTGGAAACCAAAACTGGTAAAAATACCAAACCGGATCTGTAATCAACCGACCGACGAGTAATAACCAAGTTCCCCTGAATAGCAATATCTGCTTCCAGGACCAAGTATTTCTATCATCCGAATGATTTGGATTTTCTTTAACTTCTGAATCTTTTAGCATTTCAAGCTCTGAAGCAGTAATCAGCTTACTGTTATCTGGCCTACGGTAGGTAATTATCCAAGGAATCAACCATAATAAACCCGCAAATCCTGTGATGATAAAAGCAAGTCGCCAGCCAGTACCCGGTCCCAAAATATTTGTAATTATAGGTATGGTTTTCGAATAAGTATGAGTAGCAAGCGGGATAACTAAATAAGGCGCAATGGTCGCTCCGAGTGTAGCTCCCATCGTATACAGACCTATTGCAACACCTCTTTCTTTAGCCGGAAACCATTCTGACACCGCCTTACTTGCAGCAGGCCAAATACCAGCCTCTCCAAGTCCCAGCATAAATCTATAAATGCTAAGTGAGGTTACGCCTCTAGCTGCCGCAGTAAGCATATTTGCGATAGACCACCAAGCCACAAAGACAAACATACCGGCCCTAGTTCCAATTTTGTCTGCAATACGTCCAGAAATTAGGTATGCTATCGTATAGGCAATTAAGAATATATTAATAACATTTGCATAGTCGTTATCGTCCATCTTTAAATCTACCTGTATAGTGGGAGCTAAAGCAGAAAGCGTCTGCCTATCGATATAGTTCAGCACAGCGGCAAGAAAAAGTAAAACTACAATCCACCATCTCATTCCTTTAATTTTCATACTAATTTGGTTTTTTAATTATTATCGCCTTTAAATTATTTTAAACTTTTTCTGCATTTAGATTTAGGGTCTGCCATCAACACCTCAGTCTAAATGAAAATTAGATAATTGTTAAATAACATACAACGAAAAATCAAGACGTAATCAAGTTACAATGTTCATAACGGCTTTCAAATTTAAAGAAAGAAGAAGTAAAAAAATTTAAACTTTACAATATGCGACTATGGGAGCACTCCCAATAAACGGGAATGTTCCCAACAAGTACGGAAAACTAGCTCATTGATTAGATGAAAAAAATATTTAAACCTGCAAACCATAAAGGCTGCCTCGAATTGTAATTTGAGACAGCCCTTTTAAAAAGTATTACATTAAATCACCAATTATCAGCTTGTTTCAAATTTTTATCCAAAATCAACTCTCCGTACGGGATAGGCCATATATAATGTTTATTAATATCAAAAGAGGTTACGTCCAATACTCGAAGCTTACTACCAAAAGAAGAATAACTAGGTATATCATCATCATCAAAAACTGGCGTCTGCACAAATGGCCAGTCAGACTTATCAAGAGGATATCCGTAGATGGTTCTATTAAATACTTTTGGGGCCAACTTCCACCTTAAAATATCTCTGTATCTTAAACCTTCATAAACAAACTCAACTCTTCTTTCTCTTCTTAATATCTTTCTCAAAACTGTCTGATCTGTTGTAGTCACTGCAGGATAAAGTGAGACCTGACTAGGATTAACTTGGTAAGCCCTCGCCCGCACCATATTAATAGTCGCAAGTACCGACGCATCAATCTTATTCTGTTCAATTTTAGCCTCAGCATACATGAGTAATATATCGGCATATCTCACATAAATTTTGTCTAAATCAACATTTTTGTAATCTAAGGCAATATCATCACTAATAAATTTCTTAAATAAGTAGCCAGTATAACTCGCGAATAGGTTTACAGTATTATTATCATTATTATTGACAAGTTTATTTGTGTTGTAATTAAGGACCGTTTTTATGTCTGGATTGTTCTGAAAAATATACCCAAGCCATTTGTCTCCTGGCATTACAATAGTAGCTTTTAGTCTGGGGTCTCTATTAGTGAAAGGGTCTTTAGGGTTATACAATGGTGACTTATCTATTGTTTTACCGTCCGTACACTCATAACTATCTATTAATGCTAGAGTTGGTATGTTTGAAGCATAACCACCCGCATTACGCGAAATCGTATATTGTATATCATAATCAACATTGTAAGCCGCAGACCGAGGCAAGCTTAAAATTATTTCGGAACTAGTTTCTCCAGCCTTTAAAAACAAATCTCGATAAGACGGATAAAGGTTATAAATATTTAAATCCATTACAGCCTTGGTTGCTATTTCTGCAACATCGTATTGCTGATCGTAAAGCGCAAACCTTGCTTTAATTGCCAAAGCAGCACCTTTTGTAAATCTTTTAATACCAGTAGGATAATTTTTCGGCAATAAATCAGCAGCCTTATCCAAATCATCAAAAGCAAATTTCAAAACTTCTGCCCTTGTATTTTGCATTACATTCTTGGCTTCTTCAATACTTAGCGATGTTGTAATCAAAGGTACATTACCAAAATGGATAGCTAACTGACAATAATTATATCCTCTGATAAATCTTGCCTCACCTTCAATTCTGGATTTTACCGCTGGATCAAAACTAGTGGGCTTATTTAAATTTTCCAAAATAGCATTGGACCGATAGATCGCTTTATATGAATTGGTCCAGGTATCAGAGAAAAAAGACGTTTGCGAATCCGATGCTCCATGAATAATAAAATTACCTCCGCCGCTTCTTTGCCACATATTATCGGACCAGGTTTCACTGTCATCATTTAAATAAGAAATATTGTAAAGTCCATTTGCGGCCAGCTCCATTTCTTGTTGTGTAGAAAAAAAGGTAGCGGAACTAGGGTTATCAATTGGAAATCTGTCAAGTGACTTTTCGCAGGCACTGATGAAAATTACTGTTAAAAGTAATATAATTTGCTTTTTCATTATCGCTAAGATTAAAATTGAACATTGACACCTAAATAATAAGTAGTTGTAATAGGATAACCACTTGAAGGGGATTCTACATCCCAACCTTTAGGATATTTACTGATTAATAGTAAATCTGTACCTGACAAATAGACTCTTAAGTTAGCTATTCCAGCTTTTTTTACAATATCTTTTGGAAGTGTATATCCTAGGGTCATATTTTTAACTCTAAAGTATGCTCCACTCGTTAACCAATAATCAGATACTACATAATTTACACTGTTGTCATTTTTATAGGTTAATCGAGGATAGTGTGCTGTTGTATTTTGTGGTGTCCAATAGTTATTGACGATATAGTTAGAAACATTTCCGAAGTTCTCAACAAAGGGTTGTACAATAATTCCACTTAATCTGTTTATCTGTTTTCCTATTCCTTGGAAACTAGTATTAAAATCAAAATTTTTGTAACTCATTTCTATAAAACCACCATAAGTATAACGTGGCAACGAACCACCTAAAGGCACTCTGTCCTTATCTGCCGTAATTTTACCGTCTCCATCAATATCTTGATATTTCATATCACCTGGTTGCTCCTTACCTGTTAGCAACGCTGAGGATGCAATTTCACTCTGTGACTGAAAAAGCCCTAGAGATTTGTATCCGTACCATACATTGTATTCTTGATTTTCCAGTAACGCTTTAGTACCCAATGTTGAGGTTCCTTTTAAATTAGTTACATTAGATTTACTGTCAGATAAATTTGCGCCAATAGAATAATGGAATTCATTTATCTTATCTCTCCAGCTAATATTTAAATCGAATCCTTTAGTCTTCATTTCAGCGGCGTTTTGAAATGGAGCTGTTAAACCTGTAAATAGAGGAACAGGCAGTTTGTAAAGTAAGTTATAAGTATGCTTGTTGTAATAATCAAAGTTCAGTTCAAGCCGGTTTCTCAAAGTAATTAGATCCAAACCATAATCAGCAGACTCAGTGGTTTCCCAAGTAATATCTTTTACCGCATAGTCTGATATACCGCCACTAACTAAAGGAACTATGCTATTTCCATCATAAAATAAATTGTTTCCTAACGAAACTTGAGAAATGTAGGGGTAATTACCAATATTTTGGTTACCTAGCCGTCCCCAAGAGGCTCTAACCTTTAGATAGTTATCCTTTAAAAGTTTCTTTGAGAAAGGCTCTTCCGAAATCACCCAACCTCCTGCTATAGATGGAAAAAAACCCCATCTGTAATCTCTATCAAAACGTGAGGAGCCATCTATCCTAGCGTTAGATTGTATTAAATATTTTCCCTTATAATTATACATTGCTCTTCCAAAAAAAGATCTTAAAGCCGTTTGGGATCCATTGCCACTAGTTGCTTGAGCTGCGGTAGCTCCGGCATCTAATACTGTATAATTAGGAAAAATAAATCCATCTCTATAGGCAGTAAAATTTTCTTGATTATAGGTGTTATTTTCAAATCCCAGCAAAAAATTAATGGTATGGTCTTTTTTAATAACCCTATCATAATTAGCTAAAAATTGGAGATTTAAAGTTGTAGAATTATCAGAGTTTTCTTTTAAGGAATTAACTGTTCCACTCCTAAATGTTACAACCGTAGGATCATTTTTAGCGGTAAAATTTCCTATCCGTTGCCAGTCCGTAAGTCTTGCAAAATCTAACTCAGGAGAAACGATACCCGTAAAAGTTAATTCTTTTAATGGATTAAATACTAAACCGATCCTGCCAGAAAGATTATTGTATTTAGCATTTGAATAACCATCTTCTCTTGCATTTGCCACGGGGTTTGCACCACCTTTTCCTTCTGCATATCGACCGTCTGAGTAGTAATCTCCATATAAAGGAGGAAGTTGTGTTGCGGTATAAAAGTATGAATTATCTCCTGTGCCATACGGTGAATGTTTTAAAGAGCGTTTAAAATTTACGTCAAATAAGCCCTTTAATTTTGAAGATAACTCAAAATCATTGTTTACCCTAAAAGTTAATCTTTCATAGTTTTGATTGGGAGATAATGCGTCTTGACTTATGTAACCAAAAGACGCTTGAGACTTGATTTTTTCTGAACCAATAGAAAAATCCAAAAAGTGTCTTTGCTGGAATGCAGATGTTTTCAAAAATGAATTCAGCCAATCGGTATTCGGATATGAATCCGGATCCAGTTTGTTGTTTTCAAGATATTTGTTTATGTAATCTTCTGAAAATTGAGGAGAAGTGCCGTCATTGACTAAAAGCTCATTATATAAACGCATATAGGTTTGAACATCAGCAAATTTAGGCTGTACGGAAGGCGTTTGCCAGCCAAAGTCTGAATTATAGCTAAATTTAGCTACACCTTCTTTTGCCCTTTTCGTGGTGATCAGAATTACACCTGCAGCCGCTCTGGATCCATAAATTGCCGAAGAAGCTGCATCTTTTAATACCGAAATATCTGCGATATCGTCGGGATTTACATCATCAATACTTCCTGGAGTTCCATCTATCAACACCAATGGACTTGTACTACCGAGAGAAGTGACTCCTCTTACAAGAACCGTCCCAGTTGCTCCTGGGGCTCCCGAGCTTCGGGTAACCGTTACACCAGCGACTGCACCCTGCAATGCTTGAGACACTTGCGTAGCTTTTCTATCAGAAACCAAATCCCCACTTATATTGGAAACAGCCCCAGTTAAATCCTTCTTTTTCTGAGTGCCATAACCGACAACAATAACCTGCTCTAAGCTATTGTCTGCGGATTTTAGTTCGATAATAACTTTATTCTTACCAGCTAAAGGAAAAAATTGGGTTTTAAAACCTAAATAGGTAACTTCTAAAACATCATCTAGAGTGGTCTTAATTTCAAACTCGCCTTTAACATTGGTAATAGTTTTCAATTTCAGTAGTTGTGAGGAGATTGTTGCCCCTGGCAATACTTCTCCATCAATAGATTTTACAACACCAGAAACAACTGTGTTCTTTTGAGCAAAGGCAACTACTGTTATCATAAAAAATATTGATAAAAGAGTAAGCTTTTTCATATACATAATAATTCGTTTAATTGGTTTAATTTTATTTATATAGTTTTTTATTCTTATAAATATTTAAGACGAATCGTTAAAACCCGAAACAATAAATGAATTAATCATAAAAAGGTTCTATTAGATCAATAGCTTGGTTATTGAATAAATTTAGCCTCTACTACACGGATATTATTAAGAACGGGTTATGTTTTTTTTACTGGGAATGTTCCCAAATTATGGGAGTGTTCCCAAAATGTTTCATTTTTATATTCGTTTAAAAATCACCAAGCATATTGAAGTTTGAATAGTTAGTTCATCTGCTTTTAAAATTGATAACCAGATTCAAGAAAAGCTTATTGGATATGAAATGTATATTGGTAAGCAATTTATGTTCTGCGATTTTTCACAACTAAATATTTTCGGATTTGAATATAAGATATTATACCTCCGAACTCTTTACTGTTTTAAAAGACTTATTACGAAATTATAGTTCTCCGAAATTTTGGCAAATCATCCTTATCCTTAAGAATCCTAAACTGTACTGTACTTAAATACGAGTTCAATTTCCCATCCCATATTTCTGAAAATAAACGAGATCAATAACATAACATGTTAGCCTTTCTATCTTGTAGTCTAGAAATGCTAATTCAGGAAAAGAAAAATTAAGAGTAAAAAGTTACTTTTTTGTATGAAACAATTTTAAAAAAAGAAACTGCATAGCCTATGTCAAATTCTCTCTAACTTAAACAAGGAATTCCTCAGTAGAAGGTGGAATTTATTATCGATTAATCACGTAAATATTAAGGATACAAAAAAGTAATACTATCTGCATTTAATAACGAATAGTCCTTTGAATTTTCCACTAAAAAGCTTACTTTTATATAAAGCAAATAACAGCTAAAAGAGATTGATACGGTGGTGAGTTAAATGGTGAGTGAGAAAACCGAATAATTGATTGCAGTTAATAGAGATAGATTTTTAACGAAAGTACAATTCCTATCGGAACATTTTGAGAACAGCTACAACTATTTCTTTGGCATTTTAGCATCAGAAAACTGAAATCTATTGTAAGGTTTCGCTGTTCCCTTTATTTTAAGCACCACAATTCCGTGTGGAGGAACCTCACGTGAGATTTCATTAGCGGATGAAGAAGGATAGTTTTCTTTAGTCCATAAATCTTTTATGACATATCCTTTTTTATTGTCGATACCGATAGAGTCGGTATTCAAGCTTATTTTTTCCGCTTTTTCTGATCTATTTAATAAAGCTACTGCAACTTCACCGCTCATGGTAGAAAATAAAGGTCGGCCCCAAATTTCTAAATCTCCATCATCTACTAAACGCCTGGCCTGATAAACAAATTTGCTTTGATCTAAATCAATCAGCTCTTTATTAGAGATAATTTCTAAAGTTTGCTTAGACATTTTTGTTAAATCGTTACCCAGCAAAAGCGGCGATTGCATCATGCACCACATAGAAAAATGTGTTTTATCTTCGTCATAAGTCATTCCCCTGCCCACCTGCAACATATCCATATCATTATAATGGCCATAAGTACTAAATCTCCATAGATCTGCATTCAAATCAATAATTTTAAGTACCGATTTGAAATTGTTAGCTATATCCCCAGAAATCCTCCAAGAATCTGCCACTTGTGTAACCCAGTTTCCAGGAAATTTCCATCTACAAACGTTGTAGATTGCGCTAGGCTTAATTTGCCTGATTTTATTTCCAATCTCTGTGTATCTAATTTGATCATCCAAACCTGCATTTACCCCTCCGCACCAATCAATCTTAATAAAATCATAATTCCATTTTTTAAGGTAAAGGTTTAGATCTTGTTCATCATGCCCAAACAAACCCATCCCAACACCCAATGTATCTTTTGCCCCTTTACTTCCACAGGTATTAATCCCCGCATCGGTATAAATCCCGGCCATCAATTTTTTAGCATGGATGTAATCCGAAACCACTTTCATCCCGTTAGGAAATTTTTGTTTGTTGATCAATATGTTTCCGGTAGAATCTCTGCCGCCATAAAAGCCATCATCAATATTTATAAACTTGTACCCAATATCTCGCAAACCAAGATCAACCATTGCATTTGCCTGCGATTTGATGATTTCTTCGTTAATATTTATGTGAAAATGGTTCCAGCTTGCCCAGCCCATTGTGGGTGGAGAAGAAGGATGAAGTTGCCTATCACTTTGTTTAAGTGTTTTACAAGAGCATATTGATAAAACTAAAATGATAAGATATAGGCTATTTTTCATTTGTGATTGTTAAATATCAAGAGAAATATGAATTAAGGTGTATAAACAATATTTTCACTCGCTACAATTTTAACCGGTCCTAACAATCCCGAACTCATTAAAGGGTCGTCTTTTTTATAAAACGGAGCGGTGGTGAAAGTGGTTCTTGGGCCGGGCGGCATTGGGTCATTATTGGTGTACCATTCGGGCATTTTGCCTGTTGGTCGGGAGCCTTCTAATTCATAACCTCCGTCTTGTTTTGGGTAACGTTCGTCGCCAATTAAACGGTTGCTCCATTGGTTGGTTATTTTAATTTCAAGCTTGTTTTCGCCTGCTTTAAGATATTTTGTGATATCCGTTTTAAACGGAGGCATCCATAAAACACCTAAATTTTTCCCGTTCAGTTTTACTTCTGCAACAATGCTTACTTTGCCTAAATCCAATACATAACTTTGGTTTGGTTTTAAGAAATCAGCTTTAATCGTAAATGACTTATAATAAGTTGCCGTCCCAGAATAGTATTTAATGCTGTCTTTTGGATGGTCTTTCCAATCTATCAAATTTTCAAATTCAACTTCGCCACCAAAACCTTGTGCTTTGTTAAAAGCGACTTTCCACTTGCCTGAAATTGCAAATGGAGCATCTAAATTCTTAACCTCAAAATCCCAAGTTTTGCCATTATTTAAGGCAATCGTATATTTTCCGTTGGCCTTTGCATTAGCTTTGATGGTATATTCTGGCTTTGCCGAAAATGAAACGTTTTCAAAAGTTTTATCAGGCTTTACGCCGATGAAAGTTTTAGATTTTGGTTTGAAAACAATGAAAAAAGATTCTTCGGGCAATAAACTGATAGACAAATTGGTAAAGCCGTTTTCTTCCTGATATTGGGCAACCTTTAGCGTACTGCCATCCATCGGGTTAAAAATTTCTGGTTCTTTGTCAGCAATATTTACTTTGATTTTGAAAGTCCGCGAAACAGAATCGGGATTGTAGCTAAAATAAATATCATCATCGCCTGCTTTGCGGTGCATAAATTCTATATCATCTCTTCCGGCAATTTCAAAGTCGCTTTTAATGTTGGCTTTTGCCAAGACCGCAGCCCAATTATATCCAGTGTAAACATTGTCCCGGTTCCAGATTTTGGCAACCAAATTATTAAACGCTTCAGCTTCTTGCTGGCTGTGTAAATAGCCTAAAAGTGAAATTGGTTTATCCCCAATAATACAAACACCTTGCTCTGCCAATTCATCAATCCTTTTTAGGGTGCTCAATTTTATTTGGTTGGAGTTTTTGATGACCAAAGCTTTATAAGTAGTGCCTTCTGGCAATACCAATTGCTTGTTTTCAACTTTTATGCGGTTCAACAAAACATCGCTGTTTACATTATCGTAATGGATGCCGGTTGGCAAAGTTGGTTTAAAATCTTTACGGTTAACTACCGCATTTGGTGCGCCATCGCCAACAAAAACCAACAAATCTGACACGGGAACGCCCTGTCTTAACAAATAAGAACCACGGGCAACGTAGGTAAACCAGGCCGCACCGGCATTGTACCACCAGGTTTGGGTTCTGTCCATGTGGAAACCCCAGCGGTTCATGGTCATCCCAGGTTGTACATGGGTGTTTGCCTGGTGCGCAAAACGATGGAACATAAACTCGTTGATGCCCAAAGCCCAGGCTTTATCGCCCGATATTTTTGCCATTGCCGGGTTGCCTTTCCAATTAATTTCTGGTGTGGAGGTAAAAGATTCGGCAGAGATTACATTTCTTCCGTAAATATGTGCTGCAGAAATTGGCGATGCCACCTGCGTAATTTCTCGGTTCATCCAAAATTCGCCCATTGGCATATCGGCCTTGCTGCCTACATCCAAATCATTTAAAGGTCCTAAGCCATAATCTTCTATGTAGGTTTTAAGCCCGTCTTTATGGCATAATTCCTGAAAATAGCCGAAATAATTTTTGGTCATCAAATCGGAAACTAAACTTCTTAAATCCTGCAAAACACCTTCGGAAGCTTTGGCACTTTCTACAAATTTGCCTGCAAAAAGCGGCATAAATCTCAATAAATCGTAACCATATCTTTTCTCAAACAAGTTATTAAAACCTGCTGTCCAGTTTTCGCCACCCATTTCGTAGCTGTCAATTTCTACATATTGCAAAGCATTTGGCGCAACTGGCTTTGCTGCCAAAACCACTTTTTTAACGAAGGCATCGTAATGATGTTTAAACGCTTCACGATTTAGTTTATCCACTTCTAAACCCCTTCCCTCGTCTGATGCCGGATTATTGAATGCCCCGGTAGAAGTTTGCCCAAAACGCATGATTGTCCAATTTCCTTTAGGGAAATAGCCTGTAAAAATGCCTTGTTTATCTACGTTTTTAGAAATATCTATGATGCTGTTTTTATCGATAATCATATCGGCAGAAGGATTGCCAATAGGTTTAAAATCCTGATTTTCGGTGCGGGCAATGGCGGTTCTGCCAAATAAATCATCCATCAAATAAAGTGCAGAAATGCCGACTTCTTTCAAAGTCATTTCGCCATTAAACGTTAAACGATAATATTTGTAATTCTGAGGGTCAAAATGGCTGTGCACCGTCCACTCGCCTTTTCCGGTACGGTGGTTTTCCAGCTTTTTAATCAGCTTAAAATCAACGCCATTATTGGAGCCTGAAAGTTCAACTTCGCCAAACCTATCGGTAAAAATACTGTTTGCCGTGGTTATCGGATATGCCGATGGATACTCAAACTGAATCCACGGATTTTCATTTCCTGTTTTCCTGATTTTTGTTTCCGCATCCCATTTGCCATCGGTTATTAATTTGATGTTTAAAGAAGCATCAGAACTGGTGATTTTTACAGGTTTGTCATCCTGAATTTCTGCTTTTAAAGATGGATAAGCAATGGTGATGATATCTTCATAATAATTTTCTCGGGTAGTGGGTTGGGGGATTTTTATACTTAATTTTTTGCCGCCCTGCACTATTTTTTGCGAATAAACCACCATTTTCATGGATTCTTCGGGTTTTACCCAAGGACCGCCGCTGCTACTCCAACCATCGCTGTTGTGAACACCGAAACTTAAACCTAAACGCTCTGCCTCTTTTGCGGCATGTTTTAAAATATCAATATGCTCTGGCGAAGCATATTTTATTTTGCCGTAAGGGATGCCTTGGGTTACGTTAAAGAGCAATAATCCGCTTAAACCTGCCTTTTGCATGGCTTCAAAATCTTTGGTAATTCCGGCTTTGCTCATGTTGCCGCTCATGGCATGCATCCATGTTTTTGGATGATATTGCAAAGGCGGATTTTTAAAAATTGCAGGGTTTACGGTTTGAGCATCTGCCTGAAAAGCGAACAAAAATAAAATTAAGAAAAATAAATAGGGGCGTTTAAATCCC
Organism: Pedobacter segetis; assembly: GCF_016623585.1. GTDB lineage: Bacteria > Bacteroidota > Bacteroidia > Sphingobacteriales > Sphingobacteriaceae > Pseudopedobacter > Pseudopedobacter segetis. The sequence continues at coordinate 196,217 of NZ_JAEHFY010000003.1, read as the reverse complement.
GATAGTAAATCGGGACAGGCTACGCTGTACATTTTATATCTTTTGGCTTTCCTTAGACTCCCTCTTAGACTCCCTCTTCGACTCCCTCTTCGACTCCGCTCAGAATGACAAGGCTCAGGGTGACAAGGCTCAGAGTGACAAGGCTCAGGGTGACAAAGCTCAGGATGACAAAAAAAACCTGCCCGAATTACAGGCGGGGATGCCATTTCCATCTTTAACGCAAAACCAACCCTTTTCATCATCGTCATTTTAAATCAATATATTACTTCAACTCAAAAACTAAAACATCTAAAGGCAAAGCATCAGCCTTTCCTTCTTTCATCAAAAAATAAACTAACTTATTTCCATCTAAAATACTGTTGCCGTGTTTATAATCTAAGTTTTTATCTTTGGTTTGATAAATAATTTTCCAATCGTTTGTACCTTCTTTGGCACTTTGAATGATAGGTTTCCCTTTTTGTAATCCTACCAAATAAATTTTATCGCCTATACTGTATAAGCTGCCAGATGGTGCGCCTTTTTTTATGGTAAATTCTTTTTGGCTTGCCGTTTTATAATAATGTACATTGGTGTTGTTTACCGAGATGATAAAATGAATAACCCCGGATTTGGTAACCGTCCAGCTGGGGCCCGAAGACATCCTTTTTCCTAAACCCAAAGAAAGCGGGTCTGCAAACTGTAGTGTTTCCGGCCTTTTCACAGGGATTTTATCCTTTTCTCCGTTAACCTTTAACCAATTCTCATCATTTATCACATCTTTAATTTTGGCGTAAAAGAGGCCGGTATTTAATTCGTATTTAGGGTTACCTTTTGTAAAATCATCGTACCTGATAGAAAAACCCGCAGTTAGGTATCCGTTAAGAAACTTATAATCGCCATAAACACTATAAGCTTTTTCATTTTCTATTCGCTTGCCAATAAAAAGCACTCTGGTATCCGACCAGCTTTTTCCATCGTACTTTGCAAAAACTTCGTTCCCACTGCCCGAGCCGCCGTTACGCCAATGCGCATAGATTGCGCCTTCATCGTTCCTTATAAACTGCGGGTAAGTGGCCATTTCATAGTTTACTCCTTTTTTCAGATAGTTCAGTTTATCAGAAAACAAACTGATGTTCCAATCTTTATCTTCTACAACGGCTCCGCCTTTTTTAGAAACGCGGTAATTGAAATAATGACCCGGAAAGTTCTTCGCATCATAAGCATGCATATCATACAGCAAATGAACGGTTTGGTCAATAGTGGAAATGCCTATGGCAATGGTGTTATGCGAATCGCCCAGGGTACTATCACCACGGTAACCGATGTGTTTGTCTGGGAACTGGATGGTTTTCCATTGGCCACCTTCAATTTTTTTCCGCGAAAGCATCACATTTCTGTTTTTCATTCCGCCTTTGTACCAGGCGATATAGATATATCCGTTTACCGCATCCAGGCAATTGCCATGTGGGGTAATTCTATCTCCAAAATGATAGGCCACATTCTTTTTCCCGTTAAAATAAAGTGCGCTATCTGTTACATGGGTAATTTCTAAAAGCCTGACCTGCGAAAAACCCGAAGCGGAAAAAAGAGTGAATAAAAGAAACGAAAGAATTGATTTCATTTGAAGCGGAAACTATTGTTTACTGTGTTTTTTAACGATTTTCAGATAATCTAGTTGATTAAATTCTTTACCAACGGTATCGAGCATTTTAAGCAACTTCTTTCTAGAATCTGCAATAGGAACTATCTGCTGGTAAGGCCAGTCTTTATCTAAGTAGGGAATCAAAAAGTCGTAAGCTTTTCTCATGCTTCCTCCCTGTGGGCTCTGGTAATTCCAGATATCGACACCGTATTTTTTGCCCAATAAGGCTAACTGAGTGAGTGCGTTTAAATTTAACAAAGAGTAAGAATAAGCTTTTGTTCTGGTTAATTCTTCGGGTTGTTTGCCATCAGCATCTATTTGTTGGGCAATTCGTTTGGTTTTTACCTCTTCTAAAAGCTGGCGAAGTTTATCTAAATTATTAATATAAATGAGCAGATTGGCCAGTTGAATATCAAAAGTGGTACCATGGTTATTGGTTGCCGAAGCTTCCAATTTTCCGAAATCACTATTTTGCAACCAGTCGGCGTATTCGCCTAGCCATTTATCAAAATCTGACTTAAATTTATCATCAATTATTTCTTCTTTTTTTAACAAAATAACATCCTTCATCACTTCTTCTATACCTCCAAATTCGATGATGCCAAACTGCCTTCCGGTATTAACGCCTTTAATTCCCTGGGCATAATCCAGGTTTGGGTTCATCCGGGTTTCATCATTTAAAAACCAGGTGGCGATTAAATCCTTCTGTTTGAGGGCATATTTTTTTTCTTTGGTGATTTCATATCCTTTTCTTAATGAGGATACTGCCTGAATAAAATTTTCCCATTCCTGAAAATCTGTAGCGTTGGTTCTCGCTTCGGGATTTACCTGCCCATCTTTTCTGATGTAAGGCAGGCCATCTTTTGTTTTTGGATTTGGCCAAAAATAAGGCGCTAAGGAATAATAATCATGTTTATTACCAGAAGCGGCGATGCCTGTTTTATTCATCACAGAAAAACTATGGATAGTAAGTGCATTCTCTGCTGCTTTGATAATTTTAAGCTTTTCGGTGTTGTTTACAACCGTATCTTTTAAATAAAGATTTACCGATTCTTTTGCTTGCAATTGATGAAAGCTAAAGCTTGTAAGGATAATGATGATAATGATCAATCTCATTAAGGTATTTTTTGCGGATGATGAATTCTTATGCTAAAAAATTTATTTCAAATAAATAAGAGCTACTTATGAGGCACTCACAAAGGTAGCCCTAATTATAAATCAAACTGCTATTTAACGGTTATTGTAAACTCTTTTAATACCTCTTTGTAATCTTTATTTGTACTGTTGCTTCCTACAAAAACTACTTTATAAGTACCTGCTTTTGAAAACACATAATTATAATTGGTTATTAAAGGATTTGATATGTTTTTGATGGCAACACCGGTACTGGGGTTTATTCTATTGGTTTCAAATGGTTTAGAAATGGCCCAATCTTCATCTGCAGGAGCATTGGCATCAACTAATGGGTGTGTAAAAGAATCATTTACGTTTGATGTTATCGGGATTACCCATTTACCCACCTCACCGGCAAAGTCAAATGCTCCAAAACCGGCATCATAAACATATTTGGCATTCTCAAAAATTTGGTCATCATACACCGTTTTAAAAGAAAAATTGCTGATGGTTAGCAATCTTTGAACCAGAGCAGGGTTTACTGTTTTAAACCTAAAAGCAACGTATAATGGCTTACCTTGTTCTGTATAGGGCGTTAAAACAACTTTTTGGTTTGCGCCAGGAATGGTGATAGAACTTGTAATATCTATCCAAGTGGCTGCCGAAATATCTGCTTTTGTATAATTACCATTAAAATTGTTTGAAACTAGTAGGCTCAGATTACTTGAAGTACTTGATCCTGATGCAGCGGCCAAAGTAGAGGTAAAAGTCATTTCTGGTTTGCCACCATCGGCCGTAAACTTATTTCTGGTATCATAATTATTCCCCACTTCCCCAGAGTAAAAAACAATATTTGTAGGTGCTCCTGAAAGTGTAAATCTTACGGTATCTCCAAAATTAAAATCGTTTTTATTTACCGATACAGAAAAATCTGGAGTGGTAGAATCAATCTTATTACAGGACATTATTGCCGGTATTGAGATTATTAAGGTTAAATATTTTATAGTTTTCATATCTGATCAAATTATTAATATCCGGGATTTTGTTTTGCCAATTTGTTTGCAATAATCTCAGAATTAGGAATAGGCAATAGATTATCAATTTCTGTAATATTATTTGGGCCTGTAGTAAAGATGTTAACATTAGCATTTAGGTTGCCCAAAGCAGTGCTTGGTGCAGCATAAGCTCCGTACAGTTTTGTGCCGTTGCTATTTAGTTCTTCACTGCCAGCACCAGCCTCTATCCCTATACGTTTAACCGTTGAAACCAAAATCCCCCATCTTTTTAAATCTTGCCTTCTTAAACACTCAAAAGCTAATTCTCTTAAACGTTCATCCTGAATAGTTTTTAGAAAATTGCCTGCAGATGCCATGGCAGGGGTTAAATCTGCACTTGCAAAATTCGCTACGGCGGTTGCCGCAACGCCTGCATAGGTAAAGGTTGTAGTGCCACTTACAAAAGTGCCCGAAGCATTTGTTGGCGCAACATTTCCTGAAGTACCAGCTACTGTAACGGTGTATAAATTCCCGTTGTTTACCACTTGTTTCCCCGCGGTATAAACCGTATTTGGCGCAAACGGAGTGCCCACAATTACAGTAGGAGGGATCACATAACCTTCACCCATATCATATAATTCTATACCACTGATAGCTCCCGAAGTAACAATTCCTGTGGCTCTGGCATCCTCATTCAAATAAGGCCTTTGGTTAACCGGTACGGTTTGCGTTCTTAATTTTCTGTTACCGGGCGTAGATACAAAAGTACATTCTGGTTGCGTTGTGTACCCAGAACCCGGGCTTGTAAGCGTTATAGTTGCAACACCTTTGGCCCCCCTTGCTTCTCCATAACCCCTTCTTCTCACTAAATTTACAGCGTCAACGGGGGTCATCCCGATGGTACCCGGTGAAAGAGGGCCGTTTTCATGAGCTTCCGCTTCTGCATACATTAACAAAACATCTGAATATCGTAACAATGGAAAAGCTTGCGCAGATATAGGGCCGCTAAAAGTGGTGTGGGTTTCATAATACCTTCTCCATTTTCCGGGTTCCCTATTCCATTTCGACGCATTGTATGGGAAATATATCATTGGGTTTATATCAGTAGGCTTAATGGATGAGGCATTGCTAATGTAAAACGGGGCGATATTCCAATCTCTTCTGATATCGCCTGCGGCATAAGTGTAATAAGCCCTAGGGTTGGTACGCTCAAATCCCTGATCTGCTCCCCAAATTCCTCTTGAAGCGGTAAGGCCCACCCTCGGAATATATTGCTCTCTTAATGTTGTTCCCAAAGCCTGCAAATTGGCATTAGAGATCGGTGTTAACTGCCATAGGGTTTCTCTGTTGGTATTGTCATAAATATTTGATGAGTGATCGATAAATACTTGATCATAATCTGGATTCAAATGATGTAAACCAGATGCAATTACTTTTTGCGCCCACATAGAGGCATCTGCATATCTCTTTGTATCATTTACCGGATAGCCGGCGGCAAATAAACATACTCTTGCCAACATACCCTGTACCGCCGTTTGGCTTACCTTCTCATTAAAGGTAAGTGCAGTTGCGGGTCTTAGTTTTAATAGATCCTGTGCTTTTTCCATTTCACTAATCACAAAATCATAAACCTCTTTTGTTGGAGTAAAAGCTCTCTGCACCCCTTTCAAAGATTTTGAAGATTCTTTTGGGAGCGGAATATCGCCAAACCACTGAGTAAGCATAAAGAGATAATAAGCCCTTAAAAAGGTGGCCTCGCCCCTATAAATGGTTCTTTGATCTTCTGTAATCGATTTGCTTTTATCTATGTTTTCTAAAAAAACATTTGCCCTATTTACCCCAACAAAACAGGTACTCCACAAGCCCTGTACATATTTTATAGATGAGCTTGTTTCATTGTAATGGGTTGGATAATCATTGGTGTTTAGATTTTGGTTCGAGGTTGACTCATCGGTACCTAGAAAACAATGTCTCCAATATTCGTTGTATCCTGCTTGGTAAGGGCTACCGCTAAACTGAACTTCGTAAATTGCATTTAATGCAACTTCGATTTCGGCTTGGGTGTTAAAGAAATTTTCTGTTGATACAAAAGATTCTGGTACGATATCTAAAGATTTTTCACAAGATGCCAGCCATATTGCGGGTATAATTAAAAATTTTATAAACTTTTTCATGATCGTTTTTTTAAAAGGTTACGTTAAGGCCAAAAGTGTAAGTGAAAGCTCTTGGGTAGGCAGAAAAATCATAATTTGGTGTTAACCCGGGAGCGTCTGATGCGGTGTTTGCTTCGGGGTCTGGACCAGAATAATTAGTTATAGTCCAAAGGTTTTGGGCAGATGCGTTTATTGAAAGAGATCTTATTTTTGATCTTTGTAACCATTGGCTTGGGAAAGAATAAGAAAGCTGAACGGTTTTAAACCTTAAATATGAATTATCTTCAACAAATCTGGTGCTATTGAGGCTTACACCAGAGGCATTAACACCTGGGGCATAGTTAGACGGATTTGTTGGTGTCCATCTGTTATTATATGATGCGAATTGATTGAATCCTAATTTAGGGATCTCTAAAAAGTATTTGTTGTAATTTAGATTAGCTCCTCCGTAAGAATATTGAAAAAAGATATTTAAACTAAAAGCCTTATAACTAAAATTATTATTAAACCCACCAATAGCCTTTGGCGATGATTGACCTATTATACCTATATCATTATCATCGATCAACCCATCCTTATTTATATCTCTATATTTTGCATCACCTGGTTTAACCGTGTTCCTATCGTAACCAATAGACCCGCCATTTGGCGAAGCAAGTTCATCTTTTAAAACATAACCCCCTGAAGGTAGCTGATTAAAATCTGTGTATTGGTAAACACCGTCATACGTTAAGCCATAAAATGAACCTATGGGTTTGCCAACTTGCGATATATAGTTGAACGTTGGGTTTTTAATGGCAACCTCTGCCCTATTAATCAGGTTTTGATTTCCATCAGCTAATTCAACAATTTTATTTTTATTAAAGCTGATGTTAAAGTTTGAATTCCAAGTAAAAGATTTACTATTGATGACATTAGCGATCAAGGTAAACTCAAAGCCTTGGTTATTGATTTTGCCGATATTTACCAAACCTCTATCAAAACCGCTACTCAACGGGAAATCTGCAAATAGCAACAAATCCCTTGTTCTTTTGTTATAGTAATCTAATTCAAAACTTAAACGTTGTTTTAAAGCCTTAAATTCTATTCCTGCATCTAGTTGTGCGGTTGTTTCCCATTTTAGATCTTTGTTACCAATAGATGTTTGAAAGAAGCCGTAGTTAAAGGTGTTATTGAAAATAAAGCCCGAGGTGTTGGTTTGCCCGATAGGAGATGCGTAGGGATAAGGCCCTATTCTATTATTACCCGTCTCGCCATAATTAATCCTAAATTTCAGATCAGAAATGACCTTTACATTTTTCATAAAATCCTCCTCACTCGCTTTCCAGGCAAATCCTCCGGAAGGAAAATATCCCCAACGGTTACCTTTGGCAAATTTTGAAGAACCATCTGTCCTAAAACTTCCTTTAAAGATGTATTTATCTATGTAATTAAAAGTGGCTGTTCCCCCAAAACCCAAAAGGTTATCTTGGGCTAGATTAAAATTGATGGTTGGCTGTACAGTACCTGAAGAAAGGCCACCTATCCCTAAGCTGGAATTTAATATCTGGTTGGCATTATATCCGTTAGATGAAACCCTTCGCCATTGTTGGGAGGCTAAGGCAATTACTGTTAAACTTGATTTTTTAGAGAACCTTTTATTAAATGTTAACAGGTTATCTATAGAAAAATTATTTGTTGCAGAATTTAAAATCGATCCGTTTGCACCGTATGCAAGACCAGAGTTGGTTTTAGGCCCTTCAAATTTTTCTCTTCTTCCTCCATTGAGAGACATGCTTGCGTTTAACCTGTAACTAAAGTTTGAGTTAAACTTGTAGTTTGCGCTAGTACTGGCAGAAAAAGCACTTCCGTATCTGCGGTTTTCTTGGTTTTTAGCAGAAAGAAATGGGTTAAATACCGATGTGGCAATAGAAGGAGAACCCGGTTCCTCATCAAATTCATCATCTACCAAATCTACATTGCCAAGGAATATGTTTGTTGGCCTAAAGGCCCAAATTCTATAAAGCAAGTTATTGGTTGGGAGGTTACCTAAGCCTCCATTATTTGATTCTTGACTTCGCGGGAAAGTTCCATAAGATAAGGTACTTGCATAGTTTAGGTTTGCAGTAATCTTAAATTTATCATTAATTACCTGATCAATATTAAACCTACCTTGGTACCTTTTAAAGCCAGAGGCGATGATGATCCCTTTCATATCGGTTAATCCGCCTGAGAACAAATACCGGCTGCCGTTCTGACTGCCTCCACTAACCGAAAGGAAATGGTTTTGGAAAAACCCTTTTACAAATACCTTGTTTTGAAAATCCAAGGATGGGGCATTTTCATAATTTGTGATATCATATTGAGGCAATGAGTCGATAAATTTTGATCCATCAGGATTTTTATTGAAATATGCCCGATCTGTAAATGCCGGATCTAACTCATATTGTAGGTTCACAAACTCGGCAGCATTCATTAAATCTACCCTTCCGGTAGTAATATTTTGCCCAAAATAATTATTATAATTTACTACACTTTTACCCAGTTTACCCTGCTTAGTTGTTATGATTACAACTCCGTTTGCTGCTCTAGAGCCATAGATTGCCGTAGATGAGGCATCTTTTAAAATGGTGATAGATTCAATCTCTGCGGGGTTCAAATTATTGTTGTCTGGATCTTCTACCGGCAAACCATCAATAACATATAACGGCGAATTAGAGTTGTTTATAGAGCTAGCGCCCCTTACCACAATTTGTAAAGGATCGCCCGGCTGCCCATCTGAAGAAATAACCTGGACCCCAGCCACCCTGCCTGCCAAAGCCTGTTCAAAAGAAGTTACTGGTGCCTTTTGTAAATCTTTAACATTTACCGAGGCTATAGAACCTGTTAAATCTGCCCGCTTTTCTGTATTGCCAAAACCTACATCAACAACGGTAACCTCGTTTAATAACTTCGTATCGTTTTTTAATTGAATGTTGATGGTGGTTCTTGACCCAATGGTTACTTCTTGGGCAATGAAACCTATAAAACTGAACTGTAATTTTGCATTGGCATCAGGCGCATTGATGGTGTATTTACCATCAACGCTTGTGGTTGTGGCAATGTTGGTGTCTTTTACCTTAATACTAACGCCTGGAAGTGGTTCGCCGGTATCGTCTGTTACGGTACCTGTAATTTTAATTGTAACTGATAAATTTGCCCAATCGGTACTTTTTAGTAAATCGTAATGTAAATGGCTTTCCTTTATTCTATCATCCGCAAAAGATTTTAACGACATAAAAAGAAAGCACAAATAAAAGAACCTTTTAAAGATTTTAAAACTGTAAGCGTACTTCATAATTGTTTATTTAATTTATTGGTTTATAGTGGTTTTTTTATTGGTTTTTTTAGCATTAAAAGCACCTAAAGATTGTATTGGCCCAAACCATTACCTTATCCCTTTTGTTCAATGCTTTTTTTATTGTTAAATCCTTAGCAAACCTTTTTAAAATATGGTTAAACTTTTAGGGTTGTAAAGCGGGTTATACAGCTTATTTTAAGTCTATTTATCCCAAAAAAAGTATTGAGTATTAATATAGGTTAGCTTATTTTTTTCAGATGATTTAATGAAAAAACCATTGAAATAATTTTTGGCTTATTATCTGTTCTTTTTTGGTTTTAAGTATAATTGGTAGGTCAAAAGTATCTTAACGATAGATGAAAATTATCCATAAAAATGGTAATATCGTATTGTAAGAGAGTTTAAATACCTTGCAAAAGGTAGTAAATACCTGTTCTGCTAAAAGCTGCATTAACCAGAAATAATAAGAAAACACCATTTGTTTGCTAATTAACCACGGATATTTTTGATAAAAATATGAAGTAAAGAGTTTATAGATACTCAGCAAAATTAAATTCTTGAGAAGAAGAGCGGAGTATTTGAAAGGTTTGAAATTCTTTGGTTTATTTAAGGAGAAAAGGCAAATTAGAATAGGTTGTTGGGCATTTAAACCTAAAAATCAGGTATGCAAGCTTTTGCCTTAAAAATAAAATATCTAATGTTTTGTGGTGCCGTTCATAACCATCATAAATTTACTTAAATACTTTTTTATGGTTAAATTTAAAAGACAAATGTGTTTCTTTTAAGTGAATGTATATGATAATTGATTTTAGATTATTTTATGGATATGCCGTTTAAAAAACGGCACTGTGGCCAAACCCTAAATCATTAAAATTTGCGATATTTTATCCTTAATAGATTTCATCTATCTCTATTTTAAAAACTCTTTAAGTTTAGTTTAAACTTAATTTTTAGCGATAAATCTAAAGCTGCATAACTTAATGGGGTTGTTAATGTAGATAAACCGTTTGGTTAATGCTTTCTTTTGAGGTAGATGGCCCTTCCCACGATATGTTTAGTTTATTAACAATATTAGGGCGGTAAAGAAAATAAATTTTTATGGGGTGCAGCCCTGCTTTTAAATTAATGCTAGATTCTCTGCTTTCTCCTCCTTTATATCCATAATCTGCATCTATCACATTTGCATCGTGTATTTTTACAAATGCTTTATTAGAGGCTTTAAGGTAAAATGTATATTTTCCATCGGTAGGGGCATTTATATAACCTTGGTAAAGCAATAGCTGTGGTTTCTTAGCAATAAATTTTGATGGGTCAACAGTTTTAACAACGCTTTCTCCATTGGCTTTTTGATTGCTTATCTTGCTTATCCAAGGGCCAGGGTTGTCAAAATTTTTGCATGATAAGCCTTTGGTAAACATTTCATCAGTAATTGCAGCAATTGCCGTACTATCATAAGGCCGCATGGCAGTACTATCTGGCATACGAACTTCTAAAACCCTATTCTTTAAATAATTTTGTAACTGGGGCATACTAGCCGCCAAATTTTTTGATTGCTTTGGATCGTTCACTACATTATAAATTTCAAAATCATCGTCAGCGCTTTTAATATCATAACGCACACCTACGTAATTACCATATCTGTACATTTGAGTTTGCTTTCTTAGCCTTCCTCTGTTATTGCTGGCAAAATCTAAATAGTTGGGTGTTTTGCCATTTTCAAAATATTCAGAATAGATCAAACTTGTATCTTGTTTGCCCGTATTTGTTAAAGAAGGCAGTAAAGAAACACCATCTGTGTTAACAGGTGCAGAGAGCCCTGCTACGTCTGTAAATGTTGGCAGCCAATCATAAGAGATACTTGGGCTGTTAATTACCTGCCTTGCAGCTATATGGCCAGGCCACCAAGCAATGGTTGGTTCCCTCATTCCTCCCTCTAAAATGTCTCTTTTAATCCCGTCAAAGGGGCCAAAACTGTTAAAAAAATCGGCCCTGTATGGTTCTTTTAAATAAGATTCTATTGATGGGCCATTGTCTGATGAAAAAACAACCAATGTATTTTGGTCTATTCCTAAATCTTTTAAAAGCACCAAAATGTCATTCACTTGGTTATCAATTCTTTTGGTAATGGTTGCATATCTTTTATAAACGTTAGGCCAAGGCACTTCGGGCGTTGCGGGGTTTTTATCATCATCATAAGTTGCATTGCTATAAAATGGATCCATCCAAGAATCAACCTCTCCAGAAGCGGTATTTATCATGGCTCCAGGCTTGCCCGTCCATTGCAAACCACCCCTTAAACCAAAGCCTTTAGGGTATGCCTGTGTTGGAAGCTCTAAAACTGCATGTGGTGTATCAAAGGCCAAATACATAAAAAAAGGTTTCTCTTTCTCTTTGCCTTTTGTATGATCTACTATGTACTTTTTAGCATAGGCTGTAAATAAATCTCCGGTATAACATTTATCTAAAGTTTGGCTAATTTCCTTGTAACCCTCATAAACCTTTTTTGGCCCACCATTGTACATTTTACTTGGCCCTTCTTTTGGATAATGCTCATGCCCATCGCCATGCCCAACGTAACCCATATAATAATCAAAACCTCTTTTTAAAGGATATGCAGGCCATTTCTCTGCATCTTTGTCCCACTTTTTATTTCCCTGCAGCCCCCACTTTCCGATTGCGGCAGTTGTATAACCGGCCGCTTGTAATACATTGCCTAGGGTATAATTATCTGCAATTGCTTTGTCAAACTGGTTATCCCTCACATTGGCATGCCCCTGGCTAAGCCCAGAGAGTAAAGATGCCCTTGATGGTGCGCAAACCGGTGCACCAACATAATGGTTGGTAAGCATTGCCCCTTCAATTGCCATATTATCTAGATGGGGGGTTACAGTCCAAGGCTCTGATCTATCATTAGTTTTTTGTCGTAAATTTTGAAAAAATGCACCTACATCCCCGTAACCTAAATCATCTGTTAAAATGTAAATGATATTTGGCTTTTTAAGTGGTTTTATGCTAGTTTGGGCATAAACAGTTGCAATACCAATTAAATACACTACAAAGCAAACTTTAAAACAGGATCTATAATTTCTAAACTTCATTTTTTTTAATTTGGATGTGGTTTTAACCTTTAGCATTACAAGGTAACCTGATGGGGATTTAATTGCTAAGCTTATAAACCTAAAATTAGCTTTTCTATTGTTTTAAGAGATACGTAAATTGATCAAAAAATGGGGGCATTTTAACTTTACTTTAATTTATAACCATATTGTTACCCACAACTATTTATTGAATACCGTTTTCTTGCACAGAAAAACTGTAACTGATAAAGTGCTGGTAAGTATCTCCGGGTTTAACAATAATTGGGGGGAAATTTGGACGGTTTACAGCATCTGGGTAATGCTGAGCCTCTAAACATATACCTTCACACGGTCTGAAATCATTTTCTAAATAATCTCCAGAATAAAACTGTATCCCAGGGTAATTAGTATCTATTTTCAATTTTCTTCCGCTATCCTCATCATAAATTGTTGCAGCCGGGCCTAAAGATTTATCTAGTACAAAATACTCGTTATAAACACCAGAATACAATTTTGACTTATCTTTTGATATGGCTTTTGGATCATTGAAATCATGAGGCGAGTTTTTTACCGGAGTTAAATAACCCGTAGGTATATAATCTGCATCGGTTTCTAAAACATTACTAGCTGCAATAAAAAGCTGTTGTTGCAAAGCTTTGTTTTTGTTGCCAGATAGGTTAAAATAACAATGATTGGTTAAATTTAAAGGTGTTGGTGCATTGGTAACCGCATTATAAAATATGGTAAGCTTATTGTTTACAAAAACATACTTAACCCTTAACTCTACCTTCCCAGGGTATCCCTCTTCCCCATCTTCGCTACAATAATAAAACTCAACGCCAGCACTATCAGTACCTGCCGATACATTTTCTGTTTTAAAGATTTTATTGCTAAAGCCACTAAAACCTCCATGCAAATGGTTTACAGATTTTTCGTTTTTTGTTAATGATACTGTGCGATCCGCCATTTTAAATTGGCCAGAAGCGATCCGCCCGGCAACTCTGCCAACTGTGCTGCCCAAGTACATAGGGTTGCATAAATAGCTAGAAATTTTATCATAGCTCAATACTATGTTTTCTAATACCCCATTTTTATCCGGAATTCTTATTGCGATTACAGAAGCACCTGCGTTTGTTACTACCACTTCGCCATAATTGGTTTTTAAGGAAACCTGTTCTAAACTTGTTTTAAAGGTTAAACAACCTCCTGCTTTCATAACATTCATAAAACCATTTCAATTTATGGTAAAGTATTTTAAATAAAAGATTTGGTTAATTTTTATGGTACCAATCCATATTCCAGCTATCGATCCAGCTGATCTGCATCTTATCGTTTTTCAATTTGAATGGTAGCCAAATATATTTAGAGTTATAAATATCCTTTGGTTTCCAAACATCAAACAGTGCAATGTACTGGTTGCTTTTTCCTTCAATTTTCACGATAAAGGTTGATTGACCATCGTATGTTTTCTCTGGGCCTAAATTACTGATAGGGTTTATGCCAGAACAAGGGTTTCCCTCGTTTACCCAAGGCCCTTCTAAACTTTTGCTGGTAAAATATCTTGCCGGATTTGGGTTCCAGCCGGTAGAGCCAGAGCCTAACAAATGGTAAGTCCCTGAGCTATAGAATATGGCTGGGCCCTCTGTGCTTACGGTAACCCCTTTACATGGCAAATATTCTGTAGCGGGGTTCATGTAATCATCTGTCATTCTTGCTTTTACAAAAACCCTGTCTGATTTGCGCACAGTAAAGTGATATAAATTACCTTTTTCATCTTGGTAAAGTGCAAAATCGCCAGAACCGTTTTGGGAACTTGCTAAAAATTTATGGCTATAGGTAAACGGCCCTTGGGGATGATCTGCGGTTGCAACACCCGTGTGGCAAACCCCATACCCAACGCCTTTTAAATACAGTTTAAAAAAAGCGACATATTTTTTGGTCTTAGCATTATAAACCACTTTTGGTCTTTGAAAGATACAACCATAGGCCATATCTGCGTTTTTGTTTTTATAATCAACAGAAAGCACTAAGCCTAAATCTTCCCAGTTTATTAAATCTTTTGATCTGTAGGCATGCATCCCACCATCTGTATGCCCTTTAGTTTCTGAAGTACGCTCTAATTTATGCTCGCCGTACCAATAATAGTAACCTTTTTCATAGTAAATGCCCGCACTATGGGCATTAATAGGGTTTCCATTGGTGTCTCTCCACAACCTATCGGGATAAATTTTTGTTTGTAACGGAGCAACAGAATCTTGGTTTAAGTTTCTGTTTAAGACAGCAGATGAACTTTTTGTTTTACAAGAAAGTTGCAAAGAAACAATTGACGTAAATAAACCCAACAACAAACCCCAAACCCTAATTTTTCTCATTTAATTATTTGATTGATAAACTGATACAAAGCTTTATGAATATATTATTTTAATCTAAAGGTTATGCCCAAATCTAAAGGCAAAAAACCAGATGAGGAATAGACAATTAAACAAAAAAAATAGATTATCTTACTATATAAAAATAAAAAAGGGACAGTTTATAAAAACCATCCCTTACTACTAACCCAAACCAAATTTATTTTAACGACAAATTTTGCTCTCTATAAACCGAAGGAGAAAATTCCATTGTTTTATTGAACAACCTTGAAAAATAATACTGATCATCAATACCTACCTTATAGGCAATCTCTTTTATTCTAAGGTTTGTGAACTGCAGGTAATAACAAGCTTTATGAATTTTTAACCTGTTCAAATACTCAATTGGAGAAAAACCTGTTTTCTTTTTAAAAACGCTAGAATAATGACTTGGCGAAACATTGATATGGTTTGTTAAATCATTTATTGTTAAAGATTTATCCATGTTTTTCTCCATAAACTTGATTGATTTTTGGATAAGATCTACATCGTTATCGATAAAACTTGGGTTAAGTTTTTCTGCAAATAGAAAAAGGGACAAAAACTGAATAAAAATCAAATTGGCATAACTTACGCTTTCAAAACTATAGTCTATCTCTAAGGTGTTAAAAATTTTTTCAAAAAGATCAATCCTTGCATCGTTATAGCTAACACCGGCCTTAAAGGCCCCATACTTATCATTGATCTGTTGTATTATCCGATCGGTTTGCTCTCCCGAAAAATGGCACCAGTAAATTGTCCAAGGGTTTTCTGGGTCTGCCCTGTAAGTATGCGGTTTACCGTTAGGTATTAAAAAAAAATTACCCGCCGTAATAACAGATGCCTTTTGCTCAATAATTATTTCTCCCCTTCCTTCAACACAATAAATTAGTACATTCTGTTGCGCACCTTTGGGCCTCTCCATATAATGATATTTTGCTTTTGGATAGTAGCCTATATCCGTAACAAAGGCCTTATTGATTAAAGAATTATTTAAGCAAAATTTGCTGATCACAGACTTTGGTAACACAAGTTTTTTTTGGCCATCAAAACCGTCTTTCTTGAAATTTGTAGAATCTGAATTCATATAAACAATGATTAAACTCGGTTAACCTTAAAAAGCATATCTTACATTTTGGGTTTATGCTTAAAAATGGTTTTACTAAAAGTAAATGGTTTATAAACAAAAAAACACCTGACTTAAGAACTGCTATTTAAAGGATAAAATTGGTTGTTAGGAAACGTTTGATTTTCCTGTTACAAGTATAGATTTTAAAGCAGATTTAATAGGGGGTCTAGGAAATCAAAGCTGAGGGTTTAGGGGTTCAAATGTGTTTTGAGCATGGTTTATAGATATAAATCATGTTTTAAAAGACTTATTTGATTTTGTTATTCTCTGTTTCTGCATATTTAGAGGGGTTTACCCCAAAATGGTTTTGAAAGCTTTTTCTAAAGTATTTAAGATCGCTAAAACCAACTTCATAAGCAGCTGTACTTACGGTGTATTCTCCGGTTGCCAAAAGCTGAGCACTTCTTTTAAGCCTTATCAATCGTATAAAATAGGTGCCAGACATACCGGTTAATGCTTTTAGTTTTCTGTAAAATGTAGAACGGCTCATATTAAGAAAAGCCGCCATATCATCCATAGAAAACTCACCCTTGCCCATATGCTTTTCAATATAATCGATCGTTTTTTTCACAAACTCTTCTTCTGCAGAATTTACTTCTACCAAACTGGGCTCTAGGTTTAAGCGGTGCGCAAAAAGGTCTTTTAGTTTTTTACGGTTTTCAATTAGGTTATTGACGTACGATATTAATATTACCGGGTTAAAAGGTTTGGCCAAATAACTATCTGCACCTAGGTTTACACCCTTTAAATGAGATTCGTCATCGCTTTTTGCGGTAAGAAGAATAATTGGGATGTGCGATGTCCTATTATCGGCCTTAAGCTGTGCACATAGTTGGTAACCATTTTTGATCGGCATCATTACATCGCTTATTATAATATCCGGAATAATCTGTGCAGCCTTTGTAAAACCTTCGTTTCCGTCTTTAGCAGAAACAACTCTACCTATTGCTTTTAAGGTTTCTGATATATAATGGTTAAGCTCTTCGTTATCTTCAACCACTAAAAGAATTGGCTGTTCGCTTATCCCTTGGTTTAGAGTATATTTTTGGGCAACATTTGTTAATGCTGGTGGGTGCAGATCCTTAAAAAATGCCGAAAAGGGAAACGAGGCTTTAATGATGGTTCCCGATGGTTCATTATCTTCTATCACAATCTCTCCGTGGTGCAGCTCAACCAAATCTTTTACAAAAGCCAAACCTATACCTGTGCCGGCATATTTGCCGGGTTCTGCTTGTGCAACCTGATAAAAACGATCAAAAACTTTTGATTTATCATTGCTGTTGATACCTTTTCCAGAATCTGAAACAGAGATTTCACATTTTTCCCTTATCTCATTAAGTGCTATTTTAAAAACAATACTACCGCCGTTTGGCGTAAATTTAAATGCGTTTGATAAAAGGTTATAAACTATATTCTCAAGTTTGTTTTTATCGATGTTGAGGAATATCTGTTTCTGGTTTGTTTCAAACAAATACACTATTTTTTTCCTGCTTGCCTCATCGGCAAAAGATTCATAAACCTCCGTTAAAATTGGTAAAATATCTTGGTTGATAGCGTTTAACTTTAATGCGTTAACCTCGGCCTTGTTATAATCTAGCAATTGATTAATTAAACTTAAAAGTCTTTTAGATTGGTTTTGTACCTTTTGAAGCACCGTTTTAGTAGCTGGATCAAATTTCTTTGCTTGCATTAACCCTTCTATTGGCCCAATTATTAATGATAGGGGTGTTCTAAACTCATGCGAAATATTGGCGAAAAACCTACTTTTTATTTCGGTTATTTCATGCTCTTTTTTATAGTTTAGATCAGCTATGTGCAAATCGTTTTTAAGTTTTATCCTAGATAATGTGCTAGATCTTGATAGCCATAGCAGAAAAATAATTGCCAGGCAATAAAGCGTATAGGCCCACCAAGTTCTCCAAGGCGGTGGAAAAATCACTATTTTAAGTTCGGCGCCTTTGGTGTTCCAAATTTGATCGCTATTTGACCCCTCAACCTTAAAAACATAAGATCCCGGTGGCAAGTTTGTATAAGTTACACTCCTTCTTTTACCTGCCTGCACCCATTCTTTATCAAATCCATCTAGTTTATACCTGTACTGATTTTTATCCGAAGCGTGGAAATCTAATGCCGAAAAAGACAGAGAAACGATATCTTCTTTGTAAGAAAGCGTAATCTTATCTGTTAAGAACAAGGCCCTTGATAAGATCTTATCTCCCAACACTTTGTCTCCTACGTCAATATCGGTATTGTTTATTGTTAAATTTGTAATAAATACCGGCGGGGCATAACGGTTTAAACGGATGCTATCCGGATAAAAATAAGTTAGACCAGAAATACCCCCAAAAAACATTTTACCATCGTTTGCCAAAAAACATGAGTTTTCTGAAAACGTATTTGAGGAAACACCGTCTCTTTTATCGAAATTTCTAAATTTATGCGTTTCGGCCACTAGCTTGGTAATCCCGCTATTGGTACTCATCCAAATGTTATCCAACTCATCAACAAGTATGGCATGTACATAATCATTAGGGAAACCGGCCTGTTCAAAATAGCTTTTAAAGCTGTAATGTTCGCTATCTTGATAATTAAGCTTATTAAGGCCCTGTTGCGTACCTATCCAAATATTGCCGGCATGGTCTTCTGCCAAAGTAAGAATCGTATTGTTTGAGATGGTATTGTTTTGGTTTGTTTCGGTATTAAAAACATCGAAATTATTTTTTAATGGGTTATATAGGTGCAAACCATCATATGTACCTACCCAAAGCCTATTAAGATGATCAACCAATAAACAGCTTATCCTTCGGTTTTGCAAGGCTCCCTTTTGCCCTTCTTCATCGGCATATCTTATAAAATTTGGCTTTTCTCCATCAGCATCATTAAACCTAAATAAACCAAAATCTTGCGTACCTATCCAAATTGTTTGATGATGATCTTTAATGAGGGCCGTTACTTTTAATCCGTTTAAAGCTTTATTAGTGCTTAAGTTTTTAAAATGTAGAACGTTATTACTTTTGTTATAAAAGTCGCGGTAAATATATAATCCGCTTGATGAACCGATCCATAAATCTTTTTCTTCATCTTCTAAAAAAGTTCCTATAACCGCCTCTGGAGATAGTTCCGTTTTCTGTGAAAAATCAACACCATCTTTACTGTAAAGTAGGCCCCCGTCTTTAGCACCAATCCATAACGCATTTCTTGCGTCTTGATGAATAGCCGTAACATGGGTGTTGGTTAAGCCTTTGCCTTGCCCTTCAGAATAAGTTATGGTTTTAAATTTTTTCCTAAGCGGATTAATTTTGCATACCCCTCCCCCATCAACCCCTACCCAAATAATACCGGCCTTATCTTGCTCTATGGATAAAACAATATCATAATTGGTGTTATGAACATCATCTGGTTTGATTTTAATGCTCTCAAATTTTTTGTTATGTATATTAAACTTCTTTAGCCCATTGCCCCAAGAGCCAACCCAAAGATTTTTATCTTTATCCAAAAAAACCCTATAGGTATTGTTGCTTAGTTTAGTGCTAGAAATGTTTTTGTTAAAAAGAAACTGAGTGGTTGTTTGAGTATTTATTTTATACTCTACTAAACCAGAATCCCATGTACCGAGGTATAAAACGTCCTTTTCATCGTCAATTGCTATGGAAGTTATATTGGGACGTATCTTATCTAAGATTACGGGGACTAAAGAATTTGAGGGTTGATCGTACAAGAAAAGCCCATTTAATGCACCAACCCAAACACGGCCCTTTCTATCTACTTTTAGTGCTTTAACGCCCCATTTGTTGTTATTAACACTGTTAAATTTACCGTTTTTTAAAGTAAAGAGGCCTTGGGTGGCACCAATAAACAAGGTTCCAGAACTATCAATAGTTAATGATTTTATTTCTTGAATTTTAATATTGGCTGTTGGGCGGTAATGAACGATAGAATCTTTTAACAGATTATAGCTGTTTAGCCCGCCGCTTTTAGTACCGATCCATAAATTATGGTCTTTGTCTTCTGCTATAACTTCAACAGATTGATTAGAAAGGTTGTTTTTAGATTGCGGCCTTGATCTAATGATCTTAAAATCATAACCATCGTAACGGTTTAAGCCACCCCTGGTGCCAAACCATAAAAAGCCAAATTTATCTTGATGAATTGCCGTAACTTCATTGTTAATCAATCCGTTATCAATAGTTATTGGTGCTTCTATTTTTATTTGAGCGATAGAAGGTTGATAGATAAAAAAAAACAAATTAGAAAATAGGGCAAAGCTTTTTAGCCATAGGTTTCGATGCTTAATTTTTTCTTTGTATGATGTACCCATTTTTCTTCTCCAAATTAAAACAATGAGTTCATTAAATCAAAAAAGAATATCCTTTAACGGCAATAAACATCTTTAAAACACAAAATTGATTAGTTAAAACATTTTAAAATAATCTGGAAAGAAAAACAAGAAACTTAGCGGTAGCAAAGCTCCCAATCTGTATTAAAACGCTTAAGAACTGTTGCTTATCAGCTTTGCTAAATCGCCGCTATTAATATCTATAAAATAAAAAAACTGCCTACTAATTTATAGAGGCAGTTTTAAATTAAACAGTTTCTTTACCAGATGAAACAAGTAACTATTAAGGATACCAGGTAAGGTCCCAGCTATTTTGCCAGGCGATGTGCATCTTTTGATTATCTACCCTAAATGGAAGCCAAATATACCTGCGTTCTGGCACCCAAATATCAAACATGGCAACATATTGGTTTTCATGCCCTTCTATCGGGAATATAAAGGTTGACTGGCCTCCCCAAGTTAAATCGCTTCCTACGCCATTGATAGGGTTTGTACCAGTGCAAGGGTTAGATTGCGAAGTCCATGGGCCGCCAAGACTTGAACTTGTAAAATATCTTGGTGCCGTTGAATCCCAACCGTTAGATCCAGAACCCAATAAATGGTAAACGCCAGATTTATAAAAAATAGCTGGCCCTTCGGTGTTAGTTTGTACGCCCGTCATTTCTGAATAAGTTCCAGGGGTCATGTAATCGCTACTCATTTTTGCTTTTACCAGTTTACGATCAGATCTGCGTACGGCGATATGGTACAAATCTCCGTTGGTATCTTTAAACATGGTAAAATCACCAGAGCCCTTATTAGATGTAGCAAGTACCTTTTTAACATAGGTAAAGGGGCCTGTTGGCGAAGTTGCCGTTGCTATACCCAAAAAAGTTCTGGTATAACCTTCTCCTTTTAAATAAAGTTTAAAAAACGCAACGTATTTGCCTGTGCTGTTGTTTTTTACCACTTTAGGGCGTTGAAAAATACACCCGTCGGCAATATCGCTATTAGGATCGGAAGACAGTGGAAGCACTACGCCAAAATCGTTCCAGTTGATCAGATCCCTAGAACGATAACAGTGCATGCCTGCATCTATACCACCTTTACCAGGAGAGCTACCGGCCTTTTTTGCCTCTCCGTACCAGTGGTAAAATCCGTTTTCATAATAAATACCACCCCCGGTTGCCACAATTGCTTTCCCGTAGATGTCATTCCATACCTGCCCCGGAAAAATTTTAGTGGCATTGGCATCCGTTTTTACAACAGCCACATCCCCACTTCCACTTTTTGTTACAGCAACTTCTTCCTGTGATTTGGTGCATTGGGTAAAACTCATGGCAATTAGCAGCAATGAAGACAGCCCAAAGATTTTTTTTCTTTTCATTTTTTTGGAAATAATTTGGTTTGGTAATTGGTTAATTAAAACAATGATTTTAAGTAAATTAAAACCATTGCTTTTGTCAAATCTAAACCAAAAAAAGCATTGCATTAATAGACATTCTTATTAAATAGATAGATTATTTTATTATAAATTTAATGCAAAAAAATAGGCACAAACCCAATTTTTTACTTTCTCGCAAAAAAGGATAAAAACATCATCACGCCCTTTTAAATTGAACGATAGAAACTATGTAGATGATTTTTTTCTTGAAAACTTTATATTTATGGTAAGCATTTTCTATCGAGGCTCCAACTTTTTCTACATGGTTTTTCGGTTAAAGGTTCTTTATTGCCTTTAGCTTTGTGTAATGTGCCATCAACTTAACAGAGCAGTTTCTGTTTTTACCAGATCAGAAAATCATCAAATAAATTAATCCCTAATGAACTAAAAAGCCAACTTGCATCCCAGATCTAATAACCTTAGCTTCGCAACTTTTGAAAACCGCAAAAACATTTTAATGAAAGCCATACTTAACTTATTCAATTTCGAGCAGAAGATAGATTACAAAGTAGAGATTTTGGCAGGTATTACCGTAGCCATGACGATGATGCCAGAATCCCTTTCTTTTGCAATATTGGCTGGTTTCCCACCACTGGTTGGGCTTTACGCCGCTTTTATTATGGGTTTGGTAACTTCTGTTTTAGGTGGCAGACCAGGATTGGTTTCTGGAGGCGCAGGTGCAACCGTAGTGGTTTTAATTGCTTTGATGAAATCTAATGGGATTGAATATGTTTTTGCAGCAGTTGCTTTAGCAGGTGTTGTGCAGCTTTTGGTAGGGATTTTTAAATTTGGTAAATTTATAAGATTAGTGCCTCAACCGGTTATGTACGGTTTTGTTAACGGCTTGGCTATCATTATATTTATGGCTCAAATAGAGCAATTTAAAACGGTTGTAAATGGAGAGGTAACCTGGTTAACTGGGCAACCATTATTGATTATGGCAGGTTTGGTAGCCTTAACAATTGCCATTGTTTTTATATTCCCAAAAATAAGTAAGGCGGTTCCCCCTTCTTTGGTTGCTATTATTACCGTGTTTTTAATTGTTTTAGGGTTTAACATCGATACAAAAACAGTTAGCGATATTGCTTCTGTTAGCGGTGGTTTTCCTCCGTTTCACATCCCAAACATTCCCTTAGGTTTTAAAACTTTAGAAATTATATTGCCTTATTCTTTCATAATGGCAGGTGTTGGCCTTACCGAAGGCTTATTGACGTTAAATTTAGTTGATGAAATGACGGCAACACGTGGAAACGGAAACAGGGAATGCATTGCCCAAGGAAGCGCCAATATTTTGAACGGTTTCTTTTCTGGAATGGGTGGTTGCCCTATGATTGCCCAAACCTTGGTTAATTTATCTGCCGGGGCAAGAGCCAGATTGTCTGGAATAGTTGCTTCTATCACCATCCTGATGATCATACTTTTTGGTGCCCCTATAATTGGTTTGTTACCCATGGCCGCTTTAACTGGCGTAATGATCATGGTCGCAATTGGCACATTTGAATGGATCAGCTTTAGGATCATCAATAAAATGCCGAAACAAGATATTTTTATTGGGATATTAGTTGCAGCAATTACCATTTGGCTCCACAATCTAGCTTTGGCCGTTTTAATAGGTATCATTATATCTGCATTGGTATTCGCTTGGGAAAGTGCCAAACGCATCAGGGCTAGAAAATATATAGATGAGAATGGCATCAAACATTATGAAATTTATGGGCCACTATTTTTTGGGTCTGTAACGGCATTTAACGAAAAATTTGATATAGTAAATGACCCAAATGAAGTAATTATAGATTTCAGCGATAGTAGAGTGGCCGATATGTCGGGGATTGATGCCTTGAATAAACTAACAGATAGGTATAAATTGGCAGGAAAAAAACTTCATTTGAGACATCTAAGCGATGATTGCAAACAACTTTTGCACAACGCCAGTGATGTTATTGATGTAAATATCTTAGAAGACCCAACTTATAAAGTGGCGGTGGATAGGGTTTGATTTTTTGATTGATGAAAAATTTTTACCTTTAAATTATGGCACAGCTGATTGTCAAACGAAAAAAACAGTTTTTTGGTAGTTTCAAAATTGTAAACGTAACTATTGATGATCGCTTTGTTTTTAATCTGGGAAACGGCGAGGGATTTAAAATAGATTTACCAGAAAACTCACATCAAATAGCTATTGAAAGCTGCTTTGGATCAGAACAACTAACTTTAAAAGAGAATTGGTTTTTAAACAAGGAAATCCAAATTGGGTTTAAGAAAACAGATAAAGAATTACTACTTATTATCGCAGCTATTCTATTAGTCTGTATTTCATCGATCTATATTGATTTTAAATATGATCTTAACTTTATTTCTATTGTTCTGATTTTACCTTTTTTATTTATGATGGATAATAAATCACAACTTTTTACAGAGATATATTAAATTACGTTAATATTCTAAATATCATTAAAATCACAAACGGATTTACATTAACTTCGTTTATTATCACAAACTAAAATTTTAGATGTCTTTTTTTCAAAAAATTTTTGCCAAAAGATTTGGCCCAGTTTTCCTCCTTTATCTGATCATCATTTCTTTAGCATTCATTACCAGAACCGCTTTGTTGATCAAATCGGCAGCAGGTTTTGATTGGACATTTATAAACATCATTGGGGTTTATTTTATTGGTTTATTTTACGATACCGTATTAGCGGGATATTTTTGCATCCCTTTGGTTCTTTATATATGGCTTGTTCCCAATAAATTGTATAAAAAACAATGGCATCGCTTTTTATTATATAGCTATTTTTTAATAGTTACCTTTTTATTGCTTTTCAATATTGTTGCCGAGTGGGTGTTTTGGGAAGAGTTTTCTACCCGTTTCAACTTTATAGCGGTAGATTACCTGGTTTATACCACAGAAGTTATCGGTAATATTTGGGAATCTTATCCTGTTGTAAAAATCATCATTGTTGTATTTTTAATAGCCATTGCAGCATTCTTTCTGATAAAAAACAGCATTAAAGCATCCCTAAAAAGCAATCTTCGCTTTGGCAAAAGAACTTTAATAGCGGTTCCCTTGCTTTGTATCCCTATCCTTTCTTGGTTTTTTGTGGGCAACAAAGGGAAAGAGTTTAGCGATAACCAGTTTGCGGTTGAGCTGGCCGGTGATGGTTTGTACGAGTTTGGTGCTGCTTTTTGGAACAACGAACTTGATTATAATAAATTTTACGCCACCATTGATCAAGATAAGGCTTTTAAAATAGTAAGGGATTTATTAGGGAGAGATAGCGTAGCTTTTGTTGATAAAGCAAATAGCATCGAAAGAAAGATTTCTTATAACGGCACCGAAAAAAGATATAACGTAGTTTTGATAAGCGTAGAAAGTTTAAGTGCAGATTATTTGGGCGTTTATGGCAATACGCAAGGGCTTACCCCAAATCTGGATAGTTTGGGGAAAAACGGTTTATTATTCAGTAATCTTTACGCTTCTGGCACCAGAACGGTACGTGGTTTAGAAGCACTTTCTTTATCAATTCTACCAACTCCCGGCCAATCCATCGTTAAAAGACCCAATAACGAAAACCTTTTTACCATCGGTAATCTATTAAAGAAACGGAATTATATCCCTCAATTTATTTATGGCGGCTATGGTTATTTTGATAACATGAACTATTTCTTTGGCAATAATGGTTACCAAGTTATTGATAGAACTGCCATTACCGATAAAAAAGACATCCATTATGAAAACATTTGGGGCGTTGCCGATGAAGATTTATTTACGCTTTCAATAAAGCAACTAGATAAGGATTATCAATCTGGAAACCCGTTTTTTACGCACATCATGACGGTTTCTAACCATCGCCCGTTTACTTATCCTAACGGTAGGATTGATATTCCATCGCATACCAGCCAAGAGGGAGCGGTAAAATACACCGATTATGCCATTGGGAAATTTTTAAGAGAAGCGGCTTCCAAACCTTGGTTTAATAACACCATTTTTGTTATTGTGGCCGATCATTGTGCCTCTAGTGCCGGTAAAACCGAGCTTCCTGCTTATAGGTACCATATTCCTGCAATTATTTATGCCCCCAAAATAGTTAAACCTCAAGTTTATACTAAACTAACCGGGCAAATGGATCTGGTACCCACAATTTTAGGGATGTTAAAGGTAAACTACAACTCTAAATTTTTTGGTAGGGATATTTTTAGGGTTAAACCCGATGAGGAATGGGCTTTTATAAGCACTTACGAAAAGTTGGGCTTTATAAGGAATGGGCATTTATTGGTATTATCACCACAAAAAAAGGTGCAGCAATTTAAAATTATGCCCAATACCGATCAAATACCAGAAAAAGTAGATAAAAAACTGAAAGAAGAAGCGATAGCTTTTTACCAAACCGCAAGTTACCTCTATAAAAATCATCTTTACGGTAAATAAATTAGGTTTTTTTAATTTAAGCCATTTTTTGGCTGATAATTTTTTAAGTTTGATTTTGAGCTTGTTTAAGATTTATCTATAAACTTGAGTTCGATAATTAACGTGGCTATAAAAAAGATTAATCAGGGCTATATCTACATTGTAGATCGTTAACGATTAGAGCGGCATCCCCCGCCAGTAGTTGGGCTTGCTTTTTTGTCTTTCTGAGCATTTTCACTCTGGGAATTGCAACTCTGGTAATTGCAACTCTGAGCAATGCCACTCTGAGCAATGTCACTCTGAGCAATGCCACTCTGAGCAATGCCACTCTGAGCAATGTCACTCTGAGCAATGTCACTCTGAGCGAAGTCGAAGAGGAAGTCGAAGAGGAAGTCGAAGAGGATGCCGAAGAATAAAACAAAAAAATAGCCGCCAGTTGGTGGAGTGTTAAAACGCCCCAAAACTAAGGTTTACGATAAAGAATTATCAAATTCAGATTATCAATTGATCAAGCTGTTAAAAGCGATAAATAAAATAGATGCAAAAAGGAATATTCAGAAAAAAAACCATTGCCAAAATATTAAATGATACCAAAGAAGGTTATGGCGATGGTGAACACGCTAGCCTAAATAAAGTATTGAACGTTAAAGATTTAACCATGATGGGAATTGCCGCCGTAATTGGTGCGGGCATTTTCTCTACTATTGGCCAAGCATCTTTTAACGGAGGCCCAGGAGTAAGTATTTTATTTGTGATAACAGCCATTACCTGTGGCTTTTCTGCACTTTGCTATGCCGAGTTTGCCTCTAGGATCCCAGTTTCTGGTAGTGCTTATACCTATGCTTATGCCTCTTTTGGCGAATTGGTGGCATGGATCATCGGTTGGGATCTATTGATGGAATATGCCATCGGAAACATTGCCGTTGCCATATCTTGGAGCGGTTATTTTGTAAACCTGTTAAAAGGTTTCAACATCCATTTGCCCGCCTATGTTACCATGGATTATTTTTCTGCTTACAAAGCTAATGAGCAAGT
This sequence comes from Pedobacter segetis, assembly GCF_016623585.1. Classification (GTDB taxonomy): domain Bacteria; phylum Bacteroidota; class Bacteroidia; order Sphingobacteriales; family Sphingobacteriaceae; genus Pseudopedobacter; species Pseudopedobacter segetis. Next base: position 169,224 of record NZ_JAEHFY010000003.1, on the reverse strand, counting down.
GGCGCAATTGGTGGCATCAGGTGGGGCGGTAGAAAGTTTAAGCTCTAATACAAAATATGCCGCAGAAGCTTGGGCAACCGCACCATCAATTGGGGGTGTTAGATTAATTGCCGATTTCCCTGCCTTATTAATCGTATTTATCATCACTTATTTAGTTTATATTGGCATCAGGGAAACTAAAAGAGCAACTAATGCCATGGTTGTACTAAAAATTTGCGTGGTTTTAGCGGTAATTGTGATTGGCTTCTTTTACGTTACCCCAGCAAATTGGCACCCGTTTTTACCAAACGGTTTTTCTGGGATGATGAAAGGTGTTTCGGGAGTTTTCTTTGCTTATATAGGTTTCGATGCAATTTCTACAACCGCAGAAGAATGTGAAAACCCGCAAAAAGATTTACCACGAGGGATGATCTATTCATTGATCATTTGTACGGTATTATATATTTTAGTTGCCTTGGTTTTAACCGGGATGGTTAATTACAGCGAATTGGCGGTTTCCGATCCATTGGCTTTTGTGTTTGAAAGGGTTGGGTTAAATAAAATCAGTTATGTAATTTCTATCAGTGCGGTAATTGCAACAGCAAGTGTTTTATTGATCTTTCAGATGGGCCAACCACGTATCTGGATGAGCATGAGCCGCGACGGACTATTACCAAGAGTATTTTCAAAAATCCATCCCAAATATAAAACGCCTTCATTTTCTACTATCGTAACAGGTTTTGTAGTGGCAATACCTGCACTGTTCATGAACCTTACCGAGGTTACGGATCTAACCAGCATAGGGACATTATTTGCCTTTGTTTTGGTTTGCAGTGGGGTTTTATTATTGCCAAAAGATACCGAAGAAAATATCGGGAAAAAACGCTTTAAAATGCCATACATCAATGGCAAATTCATAGTTCCCGTATTGGTAGCTGTTGGTTTAATTTTCTTTTATAAACCCCTTATACAGGTTTTTGATTTTAGCCACGGTTGGGAAACAGTGAGGGAAAGATTGCCTTTATACCTGTTTTTAATTTTATTGGTATTGATCACCTACTTCTCTTTTACCAAAAATTTATCGCTAATACCGGTCTTAGGCTTGTTAAGTTGTTCTTATTTGATGACAGAATTGGGCTATACCAATTGGCTAAGGTTTTTGATATGGTTAGTGGTTGGCCTGGTAATCTATTTTACTTACAGTTACAAAAACAGCAAACTCAATTTGGAAAAAGAAATGATCTAATCTTTGTATCATAATTAAAAGCAGTACCGTATTGGTTAAGAATTCTTTTAGTTTTTCTATATATTTAAGGCCTTAACATTCCTCACGTTAAGGCCTTTTTAATTTTATTTATGAGAAAAACTTACAGAAAAATTTTAACGCCATTATTGTGTACCATTTACGCTGCCGCATTTGCCCAAACCAGTAAAGACAGCATCAAATATAGTTTTCAAAAGAGGGAAAGCATATCATTAGAGACCTTTTACGCTAACCACGGGACCGGAGATTTGAGTGGTTTAATGATTGCGATTGGTTATAAGCATCAATTTAGATCGAGGTTATCATTTTATACCAATCTGGCTTTTACCGTTAATAGTGCAGATGATTTCTCTTACAGATCTATTAGCCAACCCCCAAATACCATAGATAAAACGGTTGCTTTACATTTTGTAACAGCAGGTTTACAAACCTCACCAACTCTATTTTACACCCTGTTAAAAAGCAAAAAACAACAACTTAATATTGGTGCCGGTACTATAATAAGGTTTCAGAACACTAGTTTGCCAGAAAAATATGGTTATGGCTATGATAATTCTCAAGATAGACAACCTTCTTACAAGATTTATAAAACTCATCCTACAACATTAAGTATCGGTTATCAATTTGCACTAGATTACAAATATTTAATAACAAATAAAATGGAATATGGCCTTAAAGGTTTTTACCAAAATGACACCAATAGTGATTTAATAGTTGGTGTTGGTCTAACCTTCGCCCGTAAGTTTTCATTCGCTAAATAAATCATTTTGCTAACCATTAAACCAGTAAATATCCATCAAGTAAATTTGCTTCAAAAGATCAGTAAAGAAACTTTTCTTTTGGCTTTCGCCGATGACAATACGCAAGAAAATTTGGCTATTTATTTTGAAAAAACCTTTTCAATCGCAGCTTTAACACATCAAATACACCAAAGCAATTCAAAATTTTATTTTGTTTATCACGATGATTTGTTGGCCGCCTATTTTAAGATAAACATCGGCGAAAGCCAAACAGAGATTGGGGCACAAGATGGGATAGAATTAGAACGACTTTATGTTTACCCAACGTTCCAAAATAAAAAGATAGGTAATTTCATCATCAATGAAGTTAAGATTAAAGCGGTTTTGGATGATAAGAAATATATCTGGCTAGGTGTTTGGGAACATAATATAAATGCCATCAGGTTTTATCAAAACCAAGGTTTTAAAAAGTTCGATAGCCATATCTACCCTATCGGTAAAGACCTTCAAACCGATTGGATGATGCGTTTGGAATTGTAAAAAATTATGCCCTATTTTAATTAAAATTAGCACATCATGAAAAATAAAATAAAACCTTTTCTTTTTATCCTTACGATAATTGGGGGCATAAGTTTGGCGGCCACGGTTCCACAGCAAAATACGCAGCAACAAGACTGGAAAGCCAAAAACCTAAAGGTACTGCCAAAAGATATTTCTAAAAAAGCCTTGGATAGCATTATGCATAATTTTAAGGATGCTTTAGGAGTAAAATGTAATTTTTGCCATGCAAAATCAAAAACAGATAGTACAAAATTAGATTTTGCTAGCGATGAGAACAGGAAGAAAAATTTCGCAAGATATATGATGGTGATGACAGATTCTATCAACAACAAATATTTTAAAAGACATTTAGAACGCCATGGTAGTTTTGCCGTTACCTGTGCAACTTGCCACAGAGGCCAAGAAGAACCAGCCGTTACCATGCCAACAACAGAAAAAAACATGGGAATGATGCCACAAAAAAAGGGAGAATAATTTCTCCCTTTTTTTATTGATTTCTTTATTAAAGCGTGTTTTGCTCTTCGTGAACGCCTTCTCTAAACTCCTCGATCATCTTTTTATTAAATGCAGGTAAATCTTTAGGCGATCTGCTAGTAACCAAACCTTGGTCAACCACAACTTCGCTATCTTCCCAGTTTGCACCAGCGTTAATTAAATCTGTTTTAATGGAAGGGTAAGAAGTCATCCTTCTTCCTTTTAAGGCCCCGGTTTCGATTAATAATTGTGGGCCGTGGCATATAGAAGCTATTGGTTTACCGGCGGCAAAAAATTCTTTTACAAAATCTATATAGCTTTGGCTTGCTCTCATTTTATCAGGGTTCATCACGCCGCCAGGAATCATCAAGCCATCATAATCATCGGCCTTGGCATGATACAGATCTACGTCCACATCTACATCGAGGCCCCAATCTTTTTGGTCCCAGGCTTTAATTCTGTTTTTTTGATTTGAAATTACATGAACGGTTGCTCCGGCATCTTCCAATGCTTTCTTTGGTTCTAATAGTTCTGATTGTTCAAAACCGTTATCACTTAAAATAGCGATATTTTTTCCTTTTAAATTTTCCATTATTTTATTTTTTTAAGGTAAATGATTAATAATGTCTCTAAAATACCCTTCATACGGTTAGCTGTAAATTTTGATGTATAAACATACAACATGAAGGCTGTCAACCTTAGCGAAGTGAAAGGGGAGCGTTGGGCTGCTTCGACCTCGTTCGGCACCACATTCGACCTCGCTCGGTACCACATTCGACCTCGCTAGGCATTTGAATCTGCTCAGCATTACAAACCAATCTGTTTAAACTACTTATTACCGCATAACGAATATCTTGAGACAAACTTTGGTATCATTAAAGCAAATACTAATCCATTAAGTAAAAGAAAGGGATGTTAATTTTAATTATCCATAATTCTTACATTTCATTTTCAAAAAACATTCAAAACTATATCTTTGGGAAAACAGAAAAATCCCATTTTAATAGTGAAGAAACGTATTGCCATTTTTGCATCAGGATCAGGATCAAACGCTCAAAAAATTATGGAGCATTTTAAAAAAAGTAATGAAGCAGAAGTTGCACTTATTTTAACCAACAACCCTTATGCCTATGTTTTGCAAAGGGCAGATAATTTTGAGGTCCCGTCTCATATCTTCGATAAAAAAGAATTTTATGAAACCAACAAAATACTGGCACTTTTAAACAATTTGAATATAGATCTAGTGGTTTTGGCGGGTTTTTTATGGTTGGTACCATTGAATTTATTAAAGGCCTATCCAAATAAGATCATTAATATACATCCTTCGTTATTACCAAAATACGGAGGGAAAGGAATGTATGGCGAACGCGTTCATGAAGCTGTTTTAGCAAATAAAGAAACAGAATCTGGCATTACCATCCATTTTGTGAACGAGAATTTTGATGATGGCGAAATTATCCATCAATCTAAATTTAGGGTTGATAAAGGAGATGATCTTGAAATGATGAAGTTTAAGGTGCAACAATTAGAACATACCCACTTCCCAAAAGTGATAGAAGGTTTGTTAAAAAAGATGAAGAGTATTTAAAGGCCTTTTAAAATTTATCTGATAATTTGTTTGTGCTTACCGCCAGAGGTCGGTTAGGCTTTTTTGGCTGCAAATGCGTTAAAGCTATAAATATTTTTACGATACAAATTTAAACAGGCTCTAATTGATTACCATAATTTTTGCGGACAGGTAACTTTGTAATGATTGTTCAGCGTAAGGCCAATCACAATCTCATGCGAACCCCTTGAAACGGTGTTTAATGCAGACTGCGTAAAATCATAGGCATAACCTACGTTAATTAATGAACCTAGGTTAAAACCCACCATTCCAGAATAAGAATCGTCTTTTCTGTAAGCCCCGCCTACCCAAAATTTATCCCTAAAGGCAACTTTGGTATTAAAATCAATCCCTAAAGGCACAGGGTTTACATACTTTACCATTATAGAAGGTATAACGGTAACATCATCGCTCAACCAAAAACGATAACCTGCCGTAAAAAAAGAATGCGGAACGGTTTTCCCTTGATTGTAAGAAGATTGATCGGAAAATGAAAGGGTTTGTGGCAAAATTTGCTGAACCGAAGCCCCAAAGAAAAACTCTGCCGAGTAAAGCCAAATGCCAACGTTAAGATCGGGTTTTATCCGGTTTATATTACCACTATTGGCAATAGCTGCATCGTTTGGGTTTTCTAAAGTGATATCATTTGTATTTAAAGTTACCTTAGATATTCCTGCCCCAACACCAACCGCCAAATTTAACCTTGGGGCCAAACCAATGTGATAGGCATAAGTTAAATTAAAGGAATTATTGCTCAATGGGCCGGTTTTATCTACAACGGCTATTAAACCTATACCAGAATGAGATTTAGAAGCTTCATAATCAGATTTATAACTCCTGCCAAGTGGATTATCGCCAACCATGCCATAAGAAGTTGCACTTCCCCAATCATTTGTGTTGCCTAAAGGCATATGAGCCGTTAAATAAGATGTTTGAGGTGCGTTTTCTAAACCCGCCCATTGTTGCCGGGTAGCTGCTTTAACATCGATATAATTTTCTATACCCGAAATTGCAGGGTTGATGATAAAATTGTTGAGTATATATTGGGTGTATTGGGGCTTTTGCTGCGCCAAAGAACTTTTTAGCACACCAAACAACACAAATAATATAAAAATTAATCGCCTCATCTGATCACCGTAACCGAACCTGTAAATTTTCGTCCTTCCACTTTTGTATCAATCACATAATAATATACCCCAACCGGAACTTCCTTACCATTTGATCTACCATCCCAAGGGGTTGCATAGCCTATAGAAGTAAATACCGGGTTACCAAAGCGGTTAAAAATCGTCATTCTAGCGTTTACGTAAGAATCTAAGTATTTAATGTTCCAGGTATCGTTATTGCCATCTCCGTTAGGTGTAAATGTATTGGGTATTGTTGGTTTGGTTGCTACTTCAACGTTAACTTGGTCGCTTATTGTACAACCATCTTTAGAAGTTACAATTAAAGTATAAAGTGTGGTTTGCCTAGGCGATGCAATTGGGTTTAAAACTGAGGCATCGCTCAATCCTGTTGAAGGAAGCCATTGATAAGTTAACCCCTCTCCTGTGGCTTTAGCAGGTATAGTATATTGCCCGCCTATTAAAATTGTGGCATCGTCTCCGGCATCTGCCGTTGGTTGTGGGAATACCTCTATTTCTTGTTGCTTAATGTCATTACAACCATTATCTGCGGTAAATGTGTAGGAGATAGTATGGCTGCCAATGCCAGCAATTACGGGGTCAAATACACCATCTTTAGTAATCCCATCGCCGGTAAATATACCTTTACCTGCAATGCCCGTAATTTCTTTGGCTTGCGTTATGGTAATTTTTGGTTTATCGATACAAATCCCTGCCAAGGGAGAGAAATTAACCTCTGGGCTTCCTTTTACGGTAATACTAACCGGTCCAAAATCTTCAAAACAATCATTACCAGAGTAGGCCCTTAAGGTAACTTGGTAATTAACCGTTTCTTTAGTGCTAGGATATTTATGCGTATAGGTAGAGTCGCTTGCGGGTAACAAATAAGCCTCTTTTGTATTTACGCCTCCGTTTTGATATTCAAAAACCCATTCTAGCTTTACTATTTTACCTGTTTGTACATTAGATAGATCTTTAAATTGTACAGGTTGGTTGCTACAAAGATTAGCGGCGTTAATAACAGAAAACCCTGCCTTTGGATTAGAAGAACTTATCAATATGGTTTTACTTTTGGTATAATCGCACCCGTTAGACGATAAGACTTTCAAAGAAACCGTATAAGTGCCCGGTATAGAAAATTGATGCGAAGGGGAGTTCTTTGTTGTTTGGGTAACACTTGGCGAACCATCGCCAAAACTCCACTGATAAGAAACAATATCTGATGAAGTATTGATGGCTTTAAAAACGATGTTATCCCTTGCACAAGCATTTGGATCTGCAAAATCTGCCAAGGGCGAATCATTGATGATTATAGAAGTACTTTTTGTTGATGAGCAACCTGCTTTGGTAGAAAGTGTAAGGTTTATCTGATAGGTATTTCCAGCCAAATATGTGTGCTTTGGGCTTACATCGGTAGATGTTGTACCATCGCCAAAATCCCAGATATAATTTACACTATCTGGTGGGTAAGTAAACAGTTGAGATTGATTGGTAAATGCTATTTCTTGGTTGGCACAAGAGATATTTGAAATACTAAAGTCTGATACGGGTTTTTTATAAACCATAATAGGTAACTCGTTCACTTCAGAAACGCAGGCAACATCGTTTTTGATGGCCAATTTAATGGTTTTAAGTCCTCCTGTATTAAACGCATGAACAGGGTTTTGTTCTGTTGAGGTAGCCCCATCACCAAAATCCCAAAGATAACTTATTATCGGCCTATCTCTATTTATCTCTTCTAATTTAAAATTAACCGGATCATTTATGCAAACATTAGAAGGTGCCAATACTTTAGAAGTTGCCGGTGGATTGTAAACCTCAAAATCAAAATTAAGCGTTTCGTCTCCAGAAGGGCATCCGCCAGAAGGCGGAATTGTAGCTACGATCTTTATCTGCTTGGTACCTACCTGATCGTATATTTTATTTGCCGGTAAACGATACTCGAATAGTAATTTACCGTTTACAGTTATCGCTTTAGGCCTTAGATTTGCGCCTTCTTGTGTAATGCTAGAATCTCCCGTTTCTAATGTCCAAATTAATTTTGTGGCCATGTAAGGTAAAACCAATCTAAAATCGAAAGGTTGATCGGTACAGGCGTTGGTAATAAAATCGTCTGTGCCGGGTTTTGCAGCATTTATAAAAATTGAAGAGGCCAGATTGGTACCAGCAGAATATGCGTACGATTCGTAATCGCCAAATCCATAGGCCATGGCATTAAATGCCACCTCAGATTTAAGGTTAAAACTTGAAGTTGGGCTGTTTATCTGTTTCAGGTTTATTTGAGCATAAGAATAGGCAGCGTTACCGGGCACAGGGCTAAACCTATTACTGTAACTTGTACCATTAATTGTGAAACTTGCCACACCTGCATTGGGTATCATAATATTAAGGTATTGATCCCTAATGGCTTCCTTTAAAGCCGAATACATGGTTACATCTTTTATCCTATACTCTAGAGGGTTCAGGATTACCATATCCGGGTCACTAGGCCTGGCATTGTTCCCTCTATTGCGTGAATCTGCACAGAACTGGGTTAGTGCATATTCTGCAACTGTAACGGGTTTATCTGCCGTTACCGTTGAAATGGCGTTTGTTGGCGTTGTGGTATAATATTGGCCTCTATTAAGCACTTTATTAACCCCGTTTATTTGTATGTTGGTGTTATCTTCAGATGCTAAAACCCTATAAATAGAGCCTGTATTTCTATCAAAAAAAGGAATCAGAGGGAATTCTTTACCCCAACTTTCTAATGGGTATAATTGCTGGAACAAAGGATCATAAGAAATATTTAGACTGGTATCGAAATTACTACCAGGAGGATTACAGCCCGGAGATAAAATTCCTAGGGCCGAACTTCCAGAAAAAGCCGCAAATCTTTTGCAACTAGATGATGAAGCATCAACTTCTATGTAAGAACCCGTAATATCTGCATCGCTTTGGTATTGGTAAACATCGCCAACATTAAAAAGTCTAACACTAAATGTTGGTTTAAGAACCCCGTTTTCGCGAGGAGTAATGTTTATCTTAGTATCAGGTTCTACGCAAACAATATCAAACTGAGACCTAGAATTGTTTACGCTTAAGGTTTGATCGTAAGAGATCGCAAAATATTTTTGTCCCAACGCCAACTTAGGGAGTACCAATGTTGCGGCAGATCTTGCCCCGGCAAAAACATGGCCATAAACTACTGCTTTAGGCATACCACTATCTATTAAAACCCTTATTCCCTTGTTAGGATTATAATTTGAAGCATCAGAAATATAAGAAGCATTTCTATCAACAATTACTTCCGTTACCGTATTAGCCGCTACGGTAAAGGTTTGTCTGAAATTTGTTCCACAAGTTACCTCCCCGCTAGTATTGTTTTTAGAGGTGATGAATACCGATAGGTTTGCAAGGTCTGGGTTGTTTCTTGATCCCGCAGGCGAGTGTGAAGGAAAACACAGCCAAAACTCGGTACCTTCGTTAGAAATGTTTTGTGCATTTACATTAACGATACTTATTAGCACAAATAAAAAAGTAAAAATATACTTCATTTATAAATAAGCGATGATTTGGTGCGGTTATCAAAATAACGATTAATTCCCTGTTTATTATTCCCTTACGTTGATATTAACTAAATAATTACAATTATGGTTTTATCTTACGATCAAAACCGATCCAGAATACTTTAATTCCCCTTGCTTTGCCGTAATGATATAATAATACAATCCCTCTGGCAAATCTTTGTTGTTAAACTTTCCGTCCCAGGGGGTAGTATAAGATTTTGAATTATAAACTAAGTTTCCGTACCTGTTAAATACCTGCACAGTCATAGACGGGTAGCTGCTTAAATATTTAATATCCCAAGTATCATTAACACCATCTCCGTTGGGCGTAAATGTATTTGGTATTTCTGGCAATAGCAAAACCTTCACAAAAACATCGTCCATATTGATACACCCATCTTTACTGGTAACCAACAGGTTGTATTTGGTATCTTTGGTTGGTGATGCAATGGGGTTTAAAACATCATCTTTATCTAACCCTGTTGATGGTGTCCATTTATAAGTCAAATTATCGCCGTTAGCCGTTGCGTCTAATCTTATCTGGCCACCTATTAAAATGTTTTTATCATCTCCGGCGTTTACGCTAGGCGTTGGGTTTACGGTAATATCCTGCGTTTTAAAATCACTACAACCGTTATCGCCGATAAAATTATACATGATGGTGTGTTTACCGGCCCCTGCAATTTTTGGCGAGAAAAGCCCACTTGCGTCAACACCGTCGCCAGAATAGGTTCCTTTACCGGCAAAACCACTAACTTCTTTTGCCTCGGTTAACATAAAGGGTTCAAATTCTTCACAAACAGAGGGAATAGCGCTAAACTCTACATCAGGAACTGCTTTTAAAGTAATTATTTTTGAAAATTGATTTACACAGCCAGTAGCACTTGTGGCAAACATAGTTACCTTAAAGTCTTTGGTTGCAGGGCTACTAAATTTAGGGTACGTAAACTCATAGGTTTTTTGGTTTGATCCTCTAGCGGCTGGTGCATTATCTATCAACATAAACGCTGGATCGTTAGGATGGTTGATCGCATCAAATTGCCATTCAATTTTGGTAATCTGCCCGAAAGCGATCGCGGCATCATCTTTAAATAAGAATTTGCTATTGCTACAAAAACCATCATTAATTACCTCGAAATTTGTATTTGGCAAAGCGGCACTTACCTTAAAAACCTTAGAAACAGTTGCGCTACACCCATTTAAAGCTGTAACCGTAAGAGTTATGGTATAATCTTTTGCTTTTTTATATTGATGTATCGGATCTTTATCTGTTGAGGTATTATCTTGATCATCGCCAAAATCCCATTGGTAGGTTAAGCCATTGGTAGAACTATCAAAAGTTGAGTTATTGGTAAACGTTGCTTGGCCATTTGGCAAACACCCATCCGGAAGGATAAAGTCTGCTTTCGGGATTGCTTTTAAAGTGATAGACTTTTGCATCGTGTTTGCACAACTGATGCCAGAATATGCTTTCATCTTTACCAAAACCAATCTTTGAGCAGGAGAATAAAAAGTAGGATAGTGGTGTGTATATATTTTTGCTGTATCGCTCCTTAAATTAGGATCATTATCTGTTTCGATGTTTGGCAAGGCATCGTCATAGATCCATTCTATTTTGGTTATTTCTCCAAAATCTACAGAGGCAGCATCTTTAAAACTAACAATTTGATCACTGCAAAGTTGATTTGGGTTCGATACCGAAAAATCGGCCTTTGGCGTACTTCCGTTTACCGTAAAAGTTTTGGATAATGTAGTTACACAAGAATTTGCACTGGTAACCGTTAATTTTACGATGTAATTTTTAGCTTGGGTATAATGATGAGTTGGGTCTTTTAATGTTGATGTATTATTGGCCACCGTAGAGTTGCTATCGCCAAAATCCCATAAATATGTTAGAGATGAGTTATCAGAAACGGTTGATTTATTGATAAACTGAGCAGAAGCATCGTTTAAGCAAATATCAGGCGTATCAAAATCAACTTCTGGCAAAGGGTTTATGATCACTTGTTTAAGCAAAGTATCTTTACAGCCTATATTTGTACCCACAATCAATTTTACCGTAAAACTGCCTACTTTATTATAGGTGTGGGACGGATTTTGTAAAATAGATGAGTTTGAAGCACTAGCCGTATCCCCAAAATCCCATGTCCAGTTTGTGATTGTTTGATTTGCCACCGTAGAAGCATCTGCAAACTGGGTTTCATTATTTAAACATTGATTAGATGATATGGTAAAGTTGGCAACGGGCAATTGCATAATTTCAATATCTTTAGAAATCACGTCAGACCAGCACCCATCTTGAGATTTTACAGAGAATTTTATCGTTTTTTTCCCAGGAGTGGAGAACTTGAATTTTGGGTTCTCTAAAGTAGAAGTTGCTTCGCCGTTAAAATCCCACATATATTCATTTAAGGGGATATTATTATCTACCACAACATTTTTAAAACTAACAGAATCTGCAAAGCAAGATTGCGGAGGAGCAGTAAAGTTTGCTACCGGTTTTGGATTGATGATAAAATCGAAAGTAAATTCGTCGCCGGTACCACAATCATCGGCCGATGGTTTTGTAGTTCTAACTTTATAAGTATATGTGCTGTCTTTGGTATAAGTAATATCAGGGATTAGCGAGTAATAATAAGTTGTAGCGCCATCTTTTGTGCTTTGAGCTATCTTATTAACAGTAATGTATTTTAAACCAGTGCCATCATCTTTATCCAATTGAATATCCAAAGGCTCATAAGGTAGTTTCAAATTCAAATCATAGTGTATCCCAACACAGCCAGAAGAAACCGAGATAGAATCTGAACCATCCTTTACCGGATCGATCCCGAAAGCAGTTAAATTTGCGCCGGCAGCATATCCATAAGATTCTGCTGCTCCAAAACCATAAGCAATAGCGTTAAAACCAACCAAAGAATTCAAGTTATGCGTACCCTCGGCCACAGAAAGCTGAGCATAAGAATACGATGAATTGTTTGGGACGGGGGCAAACTGTGAAGAAACATTTACGCCATCTAAAGTAAAACTTGCCACTCCGTCATTTCTTATTACCACATTTATAAAATGTTTTAAGATCTTAAAATTATTGGTAGAGTACATGGTTATTTTGGTGAGTGTTTGTTCTAACGGGTTTAAGTAGATCATCTCTGGATCGCCAACGTCACTAGCATCATTGCCGCAATTAATGGTTATACGCTGTGTTACGGCGTATTGAACAACCTGTATAGGCTTATCTGCGGTAATTTCATCTACTTGTTGTGATGCGTAATCATAATAAAAACCATTTGTAAAATTTGCGGCAGGCACTACGTTTCCGTTAACTTTCACAATTGCGCTTACATCACTTTTTAAAACCCTGTATATCACAAAGTTTCTCTCTTTTTCTGGAACGGTAATGAAAGTTTTGCCCCAACTAGAAGTAGGGTAAGTTTGTTGAAAAAGGTTATCGGCAGAGCCAGGGTTAGAGTTTAAAACGTAATTAAGACAGTTTATAGAGATTTTGCTACTACCAGAAAAAACCGCGATCTTTTTACAAGTACCGTTTGCGGTTGATACCGATTTGATCCTAGAACCGGTTAAATCTACCCCTGAAGAATTTTTCCCTGAATCGGTAAATTTCCCTAAAACATTGTATATCTGCCCTTTATTTAAAAGTACAGTATGGGTGGTATTAGCGTTCCATTGCTCAGTATCGGCAGATGGGGTAATTTCTATTTTAGTACTGTCTTCTACCGCAACCACAAAGAACCATCCAACGGCACCATTAGAATTAGAAATCTGTTTATAGTTTATAGAGTAATAATCTTTACCTAAGGCATTTACGGGCAAAACCAACGTAGCCCCAGAGACAGAATTAGCATATATATGCGCATAAACGATAATAGGTTTTATAGAAGTGACATGGATCCCGTTTAAAGATAATCCATCATTGGCTAAGTGTGCGTTAGTAGGAATATCTACAGAGACCACGCCGTTGGCAGGCACATCAACCGTTTGGCTAAATCCAAGATTATCAATAGAGACCGTTGCGGTTGTGCTAACATCAGAAGTTAAATAAACCACCATTTGCCCTACGGATGTGTGCTTTCCGTATCCTAGCCAAAAATCTGTTCCTTTATTGGACGCACCTTGCCCATAGCAATTGCATACAAATAAAATGCCCAGCAATAATAAGGGCGATAATTTTTTAAAACGAGGTATCAAGGTGCGTATTAGGCCAATTTAAAAATAGACGAAAAATTTCGGTTTTAGTTTAAATTGGGGAGTGTAATTTATCTATTTTTTTTTCAAAAAAACAGCCGATCCTTTTTCAAAAAATCGGCTTAAATAATTTATGGTTCTTAAATGATCAATTGCCCTTGTTCTTTTCTATTTCTGCTTTATAGTTTTTATCTGCCTTTGTGATGAAACCTGGGATATCCTTGTTCCACATTTGTTGCACTTTTTGGTTATAATTCAAATATAATTTGCCATCTACCACAGTAAAAACATCTGGCTCTGTTGGTGCTGCATGCCCTTGGGCATATCCAAAAGCGCAATAGCCACCGTATTGAGGTGCATATCTTTCTGGTGATGCCTTAAAAGCTTTCATATTCTCTTTAGAACTAAAATACCATTTTGCCCCGTTCCAATCGTAGGTAAAGTTTTTGTTCCCTTTAACCGCCTTGTTGTCTTTAAAATATGCAACAGCATCATAACCTTTAATTGCACCATCTTCTGTTTGGAAGATTGCTTTTTCTTGGGCTTTAACTAAACTTGCTAACCCTATAAAAAATATGACCAATAATAATATCGGTTTTTTCATGATCGTGAATTTTAATTGATTTATAGAAATAAAATTATGTAATTTTTTTCATCGATGCGTGTTATAACATCTTTTTTACGATCAGCTCAAAGTCAGATTTATTGATTTCTATAAAGCCAGCCCTTAAATGCAAGCCCCAATTCTTTTTATTCTTTATGAAAGATAACTGCTGTATCAAAGGCTTTATCTCCAACTCTTCAATATCAGAATACTTAACTTTTCTGCGCCAAGGTTTAAAATTTTCATTTACCTGTGTCTGATAAGGTTTATCATCATATACTTGGCCAGCCGCAGTAAATTTCTGATAAGGTTTATCTACATCATATTTTACTTTAGACGAATAATAAATGATCCAATCGTGTTTTTTCAATTTCTCTAAAAGATTTTTTTTACCATGCCCTGCTTGTGCAAAACCACCTTCAACCCCTTTTTCTACATGGTCTTTAGAAACCACAATAACATAATACTTCATCTTAAAACCTAAAACTTATCACTTAAAACCTATTACCTAAAACTCATCAACCCCGATCTTATATTTTTTGCCTTTTATTTTTTCTTGTTTTATCAGCGAAAGCGTTGCATTTATCTTAGTTCTTTTAACGGCAACATAACTCATGTGGTCAAAAACTTCTATTAAGCCAATATCTTCTCTTTGCAGATCTGCTTTTTTGTGCAACAAACCAACTACATCAATTTTATTGATCTTATCTTTTTTGCCTGCGGCGATGTAAATGGTTTTCCAATCACTAGGCGCAAACATTTTAAAATCTTCCACAACATCAACTTCCGTCACTTTCTCTTTCACATAATCTGGCTTAAATTCTTCATCGGCTAAAAGCAGATAAGCTTTCCCGCTTGCCTTCATTCTGGCTGTACGCCCATTTCTGTGCGTAAAAGATTCTTCCGTAAAAGGGATTTGATAATGGATAACCTGTTGCACATCTGGGATATCTAACCCTCTCGAAGCCAAATCTGTGGTTACCAATACAGAAAAAGTACCGTTCCTGAATTTTACCAAGGCTTTTTCTCTATCGGGTTGATCCATGCCGCCATGGTATATCCCATTGCTCATCCCTTTGTTCCATAAAATATCACTAACCCTACTCGCAGCTTCGCGGTGGTTACAAAAAATTAATGTTGGCCCTTCCGGAAATTCAGAAACAACCTGCATCAAAAGCTTCAATTTCTCTTTAGACTTGGTATGCAAAACCTTTAAGGCCAACTGTGGGCTATTTCCCTCATCCTTTAAAAAGTTAACATACATTAAATCATCAAGCTTGGCAAAGTTTGGCAACTCTTCCATCTTTGTAGCAGATGTCAGTATTTTTTGTTTCAAGTGGGATAGGGATTGTATGATAAATTCCATCTCTACCTGAAAACCCATCTCCAGAGATTTATCAAACTCATCCAAAACCAAAAACTCTACTTCGGCAGGGTTAATATTTTCGTTTCTGATATGATAGCTGATTTTACCTGGTGTGCCGATAATGACCGAAGGTGTTTCTGAAAGACTTTGCGATTCTGTTTTGGTAGAATGGCCTCCGTAAATACAACTTACCTTAAAGCCAGATTGCATAGATCTAAAAACCTGTTCGATCTGTAGAGCTAATTCCCTTGATGGCACAATGACCATAACCTGTGCCTTTTTTATATTTTTCTTTAATTTAAACAAAAGAGGGATCAAAAACGCTAAAGTTTTGCCCGATCCCGTTGATGATAAAACCATCACATCCTTACCCGTTTGTATGGCATTATCGGTTGCCAATTGCATTGGGTTTAGTGCTTTGATTTTCAATTGCTTTAACAAAGATGATTTATCGATTGTATTCTCCATAGCGGCAAATATCCTCAAATTATTGGTACGGTTTTGATATGAATTTGATAATCACTCGATAAAATAATCTGTTTAATCTTTTGGCCAAGCAATTGAAGGTTGTTTTGATGCTGTATTACCCTTATGATTTATTGAGAAAAAAAGCCTTTTAAAACGGTTTTTTACCCAAAGAAAAGCTATCAATAGGCACATCAAATATCTTAAAACAAATTTATTTAAACTTTATAGGTGTTGGCTATTGATGCTACCCTTCTTTAGGGATAAATTTCATACTCAAAGAATTAACACAATGTCTGGTATTTTTCTCCGTCAATCTTTCGCCTTCAAAAACATGGCCTAAATGTCCGCCACAATTGGCGCAAACAATCTCTACCCTTCTACCATCTGCATCAGGTACTCTTTTTACTGCTCCCGCAATTTCGTCATCAAAGCTTGGCCACCCACAATGCGATTCAAATTTATCTTCAGATTTATAAAGTGGGGCATCGCATTGGCGGCAGATATAAGTTCCCGCTTCTTTAGTAGAGGTATATTCGCCAACAAAAGGTCTTTCGGTACCTTTGTTCTTAATGATATATTCTTCTTCTGGGGTTAACTGGTTCAATTTCATATACTAAAAACGAATTTTTTGGTAGAAAGTTTTAGTGTTAATTTTTATTGCAACTCGTATTCGATCTCACAGTTAACAACTCCTTTGCCATAAAGCCCAATTTCTTTTGCAGCAGATTGCGAAAGATCGATCAGCATATTTTTGCCATAAGGCCCACGATCATTGATGATTACCGTAACCGATTTCCCATTATCTAAATTGGTAACTTTTACCTGTGTGCCAAAAGGTAGCGTTTTATGTGCAGCCGTAAATTTATCGTGTTTGTAGATCTGGCCACTTGTTGTTCTTCTCCCGTTAAATCTATTGGCGTAATAAGTTGCCCTACCGGTTTTGGTAACTATTTCTGATGCAAACAGGGTACTGATAAAAAACAAACAACTGATTATCAATTTCATAATTCAAAATTTTGGTTTTGAAAGTTCAAAAAATTAATTGAAATTAAAAAATCTTACCCGGGTTTAAGATGTTGTTCTCATCAAAAACGTTCTTAATTCCACGCATCAAGTTTAAATTTATTTCAGAATATTTAATTTTCATGTATTCTTTTTGCACCAAACCAATGCCATGTTCGCCAGAAATTGTACCTCCCAATTTTACGGTAAGCTTAAAAATCTCTGTGATCCCATCTTTCAATTTATTTTTCCAATCCTCATCGCTCATATTCCCTTTGATGATGTTGATATGCAAATTTCCATCGCCAGCATGGCCATAACAAACAGAATCGAAACCGTAAAGCATCCCGATTTCTTTGATCCCTTCGATCAGCTTTGGCAACTCTGCCCTTGGCACCACGGTATCTTCTTCTTTATAAACCGAATTAGATTTTACAGAAACTGCCATTGTCCTCCTGATTTTCCATAATTCTTCCTTTTGAGCAGATGAATCGGCAAAAAGCACCTCAATACAATTAAAATGCTCTAGCTCTTGATTTATAGTTTCGCAATCGGCAAAAAGCATCTCCATATTTGCACCATCAACTTCGATCATCAAAAATGCCTTGGCTTTGGGGTTCATCTCAAAATTTATCCCATCATGCTCAATTACCCATTCTATGCCTTTTCGCTCCATAAACTCTAAAGCAGATGGTGTGATCCCTGCCCTAAAAATTGCAGAAACAGCGGCACAGGCATCTTCGTTTGTAGGGAAAGAAGCCATCAGTAAAATATTGTGCAGTGGTTGCGGAACCAGCTTTAAAACAATTTTTGTAACAATGCCCAAAGTACCTTCAGAACCGATCATCAATTGCGTTAAATTATATCCCGAAGCATATTTTAAGGTGTTGGCCCCAGTCCAGATAATATCGCCATTAGGCAAAACCACCTCTAAATTAAGCACATACTCTCTAATGGTGCCATATTTTACCACCCTTGGGCCGCCGCTGCCATGGGCAATATTGCCACCAATAAAACAAGAACCTTTGCTAGAAGGATCTACCGGATAAAGTAAGCCTTTATCAGCCACGGCATCCATAAATTCTTCTGTAATTACTCCCGGTTCTACGGTTGCTTGTAAATTTCGCTCATCAATTTCAATAATTTTGTCTAACCGCTCTAAAGCTAAAACCACGCCCCCAAAAACAGGCAAAGCGCCACCAGATAAGCCCGTTCCTCCTCCTCTGGGGGTAACCGGGATCAAATGCTCATTACAAAATTTCATGATGGCGGCAATATCTTTCACGTTTTTGGGCTTCAACACTATATCGGGGAAATAATGCAGATCCTCGGTTTCGTCTTTGCTATATTTATAAATAGCTTCTTGATCGGTAAAAATATTGCTATCGCCCACAATTTTAGTGAGGGCCTTGATAATTTTATGGTTAATAGGGGTGTAAGACATTATTTTGTATAATCTAACGCTACAAAAGAGTTTTGTATTTGAGCTTTTACAGGTGGATCTAGTTTTTTTATCTTGATGTTGATATGATCAACAAAAGTAAATTCTTGTTTGATATTTTGTAAAATTTCTTGGGCAACGGTTTCAATTAATTGGGCTTCTTTAGAGAAGGATTGATTGCAAATATCAAAAAGTGAAACATAATTTACGGTATTCTTCAAATCGTCTTTTACAAGATCATCATCTTCAAAAGCCACAGAAACATCAACCAAAAAATTATTCTTAAAAATGCGCTCTTCTTCATAAAAGCCAATTGCAGCATTAAATTTTACGCCTTCTAAACCAACTTTTCTAATCGTTTTGCCCATTATCCAAATATCAAGGTAATAGAACTGAAATCAAAATTATTGTTTTGTTTGTTAGCTATTATTTGAATTGACTTCTTTAAAGCTTATTTTTAGAAATTACGGAAGAAGTTGGAGATATTTTTTGGGCGTTTTAACACGCTTTACATTATATCTTTTTTGTAGAAAAACAAAAAAGGATGCCATTTCAATCGTTAACGCAAATTAAATTTCTATCTCAATAAATCAACATACAAAATAAGTTCTGCTAAAATTACCTAAATCTGCAGGAAATGTTTTTTTAAATAGAATCTTAAGTTCAAATCCAATAAATAAACCAATGAGCCAAAAACCAATTCAAAAATCAGCGAAAAAAGATTTATATGAGCATCCCGATTATTATTTATTGGATGATCTATTAACCGAAGAACATAAACTGATCAGGAAATCTGTTAGGGAATGGGTTAAAAAGGAAATTTCTCCTGTGATAGAAAGTTATGCCCAAAATGCAGAATTTCCAAAGCATTTAATCAAGGGTTTGGGAGAAATTGGTGCTTTTGGCCCAACCATACCCACAGAATTTAGAGGCGCAGGTTTAGATCATATCTCTTACGGTATTATTATGCAAGAAATTGAAAGAGGAGATTCTGGCATACGTTCTACCGCCTCTGTACAAGGAAGTTTGGTAATGTACCCGATATTTGCTTTTGGTTCTGAAGAGCAGAAGAGAAAATATTTACCCAAACTAGCAACCGGAGAATTGATGGGTTGCTTTGGTTTAACAGAACCTGATCATGGCTCGGACCCGGCAGGTATGGCCAGTATTATAAAAGATGCAGGTTCACATTATATTTTAAATGGTGCAAAAATGTGGATTTCCAATTCGCCATTTGCGGATATAGCTTTGGTTTGGGCAAAAGATGAAGAAGGAATTATAAGAGGAGTGATCGTAGAAAGGGGGATGGAAGGTTTTACAACGCCTGAAACGCATAATAAATGGTCGTTAAGAGCTTCGGCAACTGGCGAATTGGTTTTTGATAATGTAAAAATCCCGAAAGAAAATATTTTGCCGAATGCTAAGGGTTTAAAAGGCCCATTGAGTTGTTTAAACCAAGCTAGGTTTGGGATTGCTTGGGGAGCTTTAGGTGCCGCAATGGACTGTTATGATACCGCTTTAAGATATACCAAAGAGCGTGAACAGTTTGGTAAGCCCATTGCAGCCTTCCAGCTCCAACAAAAGAAATTGGCAGAAATGATCACAGAAATTACAAAAGCACAATTGTTAGTTTGGCGATTAGGTATTTTAAAAAACGAAGACCGAGCAACACCGGCGCAAATATCTATGGCCAAAAGAAATTCGGTAGAAACAGCCTTAAAAATTGCTAGGGAAGCTAGGCAAATGCTTGGCGGGATGGGAATTACTGGCGAGTTTCCGATTATGCGCCACATGATGAATTTAGAATCTGTTGTAACTTATGAAGGCACACATGATATTCATTTATTGATAACCGGTATGGACATTACTGGCGAAAATGCTTTTAGTTAACAAAAACTTAATGCAGCCATTAAACAAATTCAAACGTAATTTAGAATATGAAAAAAATCTCAGTTTTAGCTTTTTTTGCTTTAATAATTTTATCATCCTCTTGCGTAAGCTATATCACTCCTAATATGAGTGGGGATAGTAACATTGCCTACTTACCCAGACCATTGAAAGCTGATAGTGTAAAATCAAAAATCTATCTCTCAGGAGAATATGCCTCTAGCTCGCCTAAAGGCAATTTACTAATGAATTCGGGATTAATAAACTTGAGTAGAGGACACACCTTTAAAAAATTGAATTTTGCTTATGGATTATTTGGCTTTTTTGGAAATGCTTCTTATCAAGATAGCTCTATTGATAGGTATTCTTCTCAAACAATTGAGAATTTTAAAAGATCTTTTTATGGTTTTGGATTAAGGAGCGCCATTGGCTTGCAATTGGTTAAGAATGATTTTAACTTTAGATATGTTAATTGGGAAAATGCATTTTCTTCCGAATTTGGCGAATATGCCCAATATCGAAAACTTCTTTATGATGGCCCTCAATCTAATGGAAGTGAAACGGTTTATGTAAATAAAAGAACGTCATTTTATACAACAGGGCTTTCAACAGAAGCAATATGGAGCAACGCATTTAATGATAAAAATTCACAAATAGGTTTACGATTTTTTGCTGGAATTACCCCTGGTTTAAGAAATCACTTTAAAGAAGTAAATAATCAAACTATAAAAAATGACCAAAATAATATAGCGATAATCTTAAGCTCCTTCATTAAATTTCATCAGGCATTTCTTAATCTACAAATTGGTTCTGAAATAAATACAAGTATAAAAATAGGTTTAGGTTACGCATTTTGATGGTTTGTGAAAATTTGATTATTAGTCTATTTTAATGGTATAATGTTTGTCTTAACAGTGATGTTAACCAAAAATAAATATCATGAACAAGACAGTAGGAATCATTTTATTGGTAGTTGGGATCGCCATGTTAATATGGGGCGGATTCTCTTACACCAAAAAAGAAAAAGTTGTAGATGCCGGCCCTATACAAATCTCGGCAGATAAAAAACATACCGTTAATTGGCCTCCTTACGTTGGTGGAGCAATATTGATTGCCGGCGTAGTTGTGCTGGTAACCGCTAAAAAAAGCTAATTAGCTATTAAAACAAAATATTTAAGGTTAAACCTTAAGTTTGAGTATAAAATTTAAGGTATTATCTCTAAAATAGGTATTTTTGAAGCATTCGGATATTTCTCTGAATGCTTTTTTATTGATTATAAATATCGTCTTCTGACTACGGTTTTTTGACAGCCGACTTTAAAAAATGAAAGATTTTAAAAAATATTATACCATACCAGCACCAACCGAAGAAGTTTATTTAGCCTTAACCATCCCATTAAGTATCAAATTGTGGAGCGGTGCAGAAGCTGAAATGAGTACAGAACCTAATTCAGAATTTTCTTTGTTTGATGGGGATATAGTTGGGAAAAACCTGGAATTTGTTGAAGGGAAAAAAATTGTGCAACAATGGTATTTTGAAGGACAAGACGAGCCATCTATCGTAACCATTAAAATCCATGAAGGTAAAAATAAATCCTCTTCATCTGTAGAATTGATCCATACCAATATCCCAGATGATGTTTATGACGAGTTTGTTGATGGATGGAATACCAGCTATTTTGGTGAGTTGTATGAATTTTTTGATGGAGAATAGCCCACGGCTTTAATCGTGGACTATGTAAATAGCAAATATTTATCTTTTGGCTCTTCCTTTAAAGTAGGGTTTTCTTCATTCAAAATCTCACCATTTAAAACCCGCTCATAAAAAGCTAAATAATCTTTGGCCATTTTTATGGCAGAAAATTCATCTCTTGCATATTGGTGGCAAATCAATTTATTAAAAGAATCTGCGCTTTCTAAGCCATAGATTAAATCTTGTTTTTTATTAGAAACAATTCCGATGTCTTTTTTAACCAATTCTGTTAAAGAACCATAAGGCGTTGCAAAAACCGGGCAGCCAAAATACAAGCTTTCGATTAGGGCTAAACCAAAAGGTTCATGCCATAAAACAGGGAAAACCAATCCTTTAGAACGGTTTAAATAAACAGATTTTTTTTGATTATCAACCATTCCCCTAAACTTAACGTGGGCATCAAAAGTAAACCTTGGGCCCATTTTCAAATTTAAACGATAGCCTCCCAAAACCTCTAGTTTTACTCCCGCATTTTTTGTTAAACTAATTGCCCCTCTTACGTTTTTAACTTTCCAAGCTGCATTGGCCAAAAAATGAAACCCTGCTCTTTTTATATTAAAATCGGGCTTTGGATAATTATCCCAATCTAATCCATTATAAACAAATTGTTGAGAACCATACCTATCGGCATGGTTTTTACTTACAAAAACACTTTGCTTGTTTAATTTTTCGCCAAAAGGCACATTACCATGAACGGTAATTAAATAAGGCTTTTTTATATCTTCATTTGGGTTAAACTGAAAATGCACTAAATCTACATCTTCTGGTATTTGTTGGTTCAAATTTTTATAAGCATCATAAAAAAGAACATTTGCGAAAGAACACACAGAACCCTTATTTACTAAAAAACTAATTTGATGCCCCAAATCACTTAATCGTTTCCCTAAATCCCAAACAACCCTTTCTGTACCGCCATAAAGCAATGCAGGGATTTTTGCGGGCAGTACAATTAAAATATGAAGTTTCTTATTCTTCTGAATAAACATGCTTTATCGCTGGCCTTAAATTATAAGCCGATGCCATTACTTCCCCGTAAGCACCTGCCGTACGCAAAGCTATTAAATCTCCACGTTTTGTTTCTGGCATTTCTACCCCTTTTCCAAAACAATCAGATGATTCGCAAATAGGGCCTACAACATCGTAAGAAAGGTATGAGGTATGAGGTATGAGGTTTAGCTCTCCTTCTGCCTTAAAACCTTTACCTTCAACCATTCTAGAAACATTCTCGATCTTATGGTAAGCTTGGTACAATGCAGGGCGCATCAACTCGGTCATACCGGCATCTATAATCACAAAATTCTTTTTAATGCCGTTTTTGATATATAAAACTTTAGAAATCAAACTACTGCATTGGGCAACCAAAGCTCTTCCCAGTTCAAAATGAACTTCTTGATGAGGTTTGATATTCAAAAAATCTGCAAAAATTTGAAAGTAGCTTTTAAAATCTGGTATCGCATTCTCATCAGGGTTTTGATAATCTACACCTAAACCACCACCAACGTTTAATACCTTAACTGGCATTCCACGTTCTTCAAACCATTGCTGCATTTCGTTAACTTTTATGCAAAGGCTTTTAAAAACGTTCAGATCTAAAATTTGGGAACCCACATGAAAATGGATACCTAAAAACTCTAAATTTCTACAACTTTTTAAGGTATCGTAAACCAAGGGCAAATCCCAAGAATTGATCCCGAATTTGTTTTCATCTAAACCCGTGGTAATGTAATGGTGTGTATGCGCATCAACATTTGGATTGATCCTGATCGCAACCGAAGCTTTTTTATTTTTTGCAGTTGCCAATTGATCTATAACTTCTAACTCTTGAACAGATTCTACATTGAATGCGAAAATATCATTATCCAAAGCAAAATTTATTTCTGCATCAGACTTCCCAACACCGGCAAAAACGATCTGTTTCTTATCAAACCCAACCTCTACCGCTTTTTTTACTTCTCCCCCGCTCACACAATCGGCACCAAAACCATTTGCCTTAACGGCAGCTAAAACCTTTTGGTTAAAGTTAGCCTTTAGCGCAAAATGTATATGGAATTTATGCCCTTCGGCAGCAGATCTGCACTCTTTTAAAGTTTGGTTTAAGAGCTTTAGATCATAATAATAAAATGGGGTTTCTTTATCATCAAAAGAAGCAACAATACGTTCATCAAACATTTTCTTTCTTATTTTAATCAAATAAACGGTTATGTAAGCTCCTCAATGTCTCCACTTTATCCTCACCTTTTATCAAAAACGATAAGTTATGTTCGCTACCTCCGTAAGAAATCATCCTTAAAGGAATATGTTTGATAGATTCTAAAATACGAGAACCAAAACCATGAGAACTAGCGGATAAATCGCCAACAACACAAACAATTGTTTGGTTAACATCAACCTCTACAATTCCAAAATCGCTCAGATCTTTGGTAATTTCTCCTAAATACCCGGTATCATCAATAGTTACAGAAACTGCAACCTCTGAAGTCGTAATCATATCGATAGGAGTTTTGTAGCGCTCAAAAACCTCAAAAACCCTACGTAAAAAGCCATAGGCCAATAGCATACGGCTACTTTGAATTTTAATAGCGGTAATGCCATCTTTTGCGGCAATAGATTTAATTTTTCCTGTTTCGCTTTCGCTCGATATTAAAGTGCCAAAAGCCGATGGCTCCATGGTGTTTAACAACCTTACCGGGATCTTATATTTTTGCGCCGGGAAAACAGATTGCGGATGCAAGATTTTAGCACCAAAATAAGCCAACTCGGCAGCTTCATCAAAAGATAGATGAGAAATTGGTTTTGTTCCTTTTACAACACGGGGATCGTTATTGTGCATTCCATCAATATCCGTCCAGATCTGAACTTCTTCTGCTTTAATGCCCGCACCAATCAACGAAGCGGTATAATCACTTCCGCCACGGCGCAAATTATCAATCTCGCCAAAAGAGTTTCTGCAAATATAACCTTGGGTAATAAACAAATTATTTTTTGGTGCAGCCGCTAATAATGGTGTGAGGTGTTCGGTAATATATTCTACGATCGGCTCGTTATCAGCATCGATCTTCATGAAATCTAAAGCTGGTAATAATACCGATGGCACACCGATTTCTTTCAGATAAACATGATATAAAGTAGTTGATAGTAACTCGCCTTGGGCCACGATAATTTTATCTTCTACTTGGGTAAACAGATCGTTGGCAAAACCATAAAGCAAATCGAAATGATAATCTATCACTTCTTTAGCCTCTGTTAAAAATTCTGGTTTTTCAAAAAGCTCGGTAATAAAGATTTCATATTTATCTTTTAAAGCCTTGATCAAAATAGTAGCCTTGGGTTTATCAGAAGCCAAATATGCTTGCCCTATCTCTACTAAATTATTGGTTGTACCAGATACCGCCGATAAAACCACAATTTGCTTTTCGTTGGCGTTAATGATGTCCAACAGTTTTTTCATCCGCTCTGGACTACCAACCGAAGTACCGCCAAATTTTAAAACCTTCATTTTTGATTAATGTTAAGCCTTTTTATACTGTTTTTAAAAATTGGCTAAAAATAGCTAAAAGCTTTAGATTAGTAGAATTGAATTTGGATTTTTATTGTTGATATCAGAAAATATAATCTAGAAGAATAGATTAGAAGTTTAAATGAGGAAAAAGTTATTAAAATAATAATATTTAGATTAATTCAATAATTGAATAACTTCTTCTTTTAACTTGGGGATGTGATTAACAACAACATTCCAAATTACCATATCGTTAACATTATCATAAGCATGAATAACTTTATTCCTTAAATCTACAATTTGCCTAGCAAATGAAATAGTTATATCGGGCTTAATTTTCAGTAAGATATTACGGCTTCTCCAATAATCTCTAATTCTCTTTCCACGGCTCGCCTTTTAGTTTTATTAGAAATATATTCTTCAAAAATCTTTCTATTTTCTAGATGTTCATCGATAGAAATAATTGAATTTAGGATGTCGGTTAAAAGTTTTTTCTCTTCTAACTTCATAAAAGAAGCATTTTATGATTATTAATACTTTCTAATAAATAAGGATTCTGAATTGTTTTTTCTTCAACTAAATCAACTTCACAATTTAACAAATCTTGTAAGGCATACATTAGATTAAAATAATTATCAGCATAATTATCAAAGTCGGCATTAGGAGAAAAGCTAATTAAAAAATCAATATCACTCTTTTCTTTCATCTCATTTTTAGCTGCACTACCAAAAAGATATGCTTTTTCTACATGATGAGAAAGCATCAATTCTTTTATTGTAGAAAGGTTTTGTTCAATTCGATTTTGCATACTGTTATGAAGGTACTGATTTATATAATATTCTTTACAGATATTTTTAAATTGACATTAAATATGATTATAAACAATAAAGCCATCTCTAATTTCTTAGAGATAGCTTCCAAAATTTTACAATCATAAATTGTTTATGGCCAAATACCCATGTTCATGTAAGAAATAGCGATTTTATCTACCGCTGCTACAAAAGCCGCGGTTCTTAAACTATCTATGTTCTTCTTTAATTTGATTTCTCTAATCTCATGGTAAGATCTAATCATGGTATCTTCTAAACCAGAATTTACCAATTCTAATTCGGTTGCGCCTTTTGCCACCAATAATCTCTGTTGCTGTGTTAAAGTTGTACCGGTAGTTTTTTCTATCAGGTTCATGATATTGATGTTCGAATTCTCATCATATCTACGCCCCATGCGCCCAAAGGCAACGTGAGAAAGGTTTTTTAACCACTCGAAATAAGAAACAGTTACACCGCCAGCATTGGCATACATATCAGGGATAATGATCCCACCGTTTTCTATAAACAAGGCAGCAGCAGCCGGAGTGGTTGGTCCGTTAGCCCCTTCGCCAATAATCTTGGCTTTTATCCTACCAACATTTTTCTCGGTAATTTGGTTTTCTAATGCGGCGGGAACCAAAATATCACATTCTTGTTCTAAACCCTCTGCAGAATTGTTGAAATCTTGTTGAGATTTACTAAAGCCTAAGATAGAGCCCGTTTTTTTTCTATGTTCAAAAACCTCATCTAAATCAAATCCATTTTTATTATAAATGGCACCTTCAAACTCACAGAAACCAACAATGGTAGCTCCAAATTCTATTAAATATTTTGCCGAATGATAACCTACGTTTCCTAAACCTTGTACAATTACCCTTTTTCCTTCTAAACCTGTTGAAAGCCCAATTGCCTTCATATCTTCGGCAACGGAAGTACATTCTCTTATTGCGTAAGCTACCCCACGCCCTGTTGCTTCTCTCCTACCTGCAATTCCGTGTAATGCGATCGGTTTACCGGTTACACAGCCCAAAGCATCTAAAGAACCTGGGTTCATGGTAAGGTAAGTATCTGCTATCCAAGACATTTCACGTTCGCCAGAACCATAATCTGGAGCGGGAACATCTATGCCTGGGCCAATAAAATTTTTCTTGATAAGCTCTACCGTGTATCTACGGGTGATGGTTTCTAACTCGGCAACGGTATAGTTTTTTGGGTTGATTTTAACGCCTCCTTTTGCACCACCAAAGGGAACATTTACTATGGCACATTTATAGGTCATTAAAGCGGCCAACGCCATTACTTCGTCCTCATTAACCATCTCGCTGTAGCGGATACCACCTTTTGTTGGCGACATATGGTGAGAATGTTCTACTCGCCAAGCATGGATGATCTCGAAACTGTTGCCTTTTCTTATCGGGAATTGAAAACGATAAACACTATTACAGGCTTTTATTTGGCTGAGTAAACCTTTATCGTGGTCGGTGTATTTTGCTGCTTGATCTACATATTGGCAAACATCATCATAAAAATGGGGTTCTTCACTAAAAGCAATCTGATTATTATTGGCCATAACGCTTAGTTTTTAATAAATGTGGATTTAATTTTGTTGCAATTTGACGTAAAAAAAATCAATTAAACAAATCAAAAAAACGTTAGTGTGCCATCTACACCATGGTTTTTGTAATAAAAGGTAGCTTTATATTATTTAAACACCATATTTAGACTATTTCCCTTTTTCGATTTTTTTTAATTTTTTATCGATAGTGAAAAGGTAAACAATAAAAGCCGAAAAAAGCAATAACATTACCGTTACTACCACATAGATTTTTCCAGAACTTCTTAACTCATCTGCCATCTCAACTTTGCCATCTTGGGCAAAAGTTAAAACAGACATCAACATCATTATTAAAAACGAACCTAACTTTTTCATCAATTGATCTGATTATTTTTATTCTCTAAAATTCTTATTCTGTATCTGATGGTCATTAACCAAACAGAAATCAATATCCAACCTATAACAGCGGGGTAAAACACCAACCTCATGTTGCTATCCAAATCATAAGTACCAAAACCAGGGTTTCCACCGTTTCCGGGATGTAAGGAATCTGTTAAACGAGGTAAAACAAATAACAGAACAACCATTACGGGGTAAGCAAAAATATTATAGATGGCAGATATTTTTGCCCGCTTTTGTTCTTCATCA
Organism: Pedobacter segetis; assembly: GCF_016623585.1. Taxonomy (GTDB): domain Bacteria; phylum Bacteroidota; class Bacteroidia; order Sphingobacteriales; family Sphingobacteriaceae; genus Pseudopedobacter; species Pseudopedobacter segetis. The sequence continues at coordinate 140,699 of NZ_JAEHFY010000003.1, read as the reverse complement.
ATAGAGCTTCTCAAAACAACATAAGCCAAATACATTAATGTAGCTATAGCTGCGCTATTCAGTTTTGGGTCGTTGGGCCAATAATCTCCCCAAGTAAATTTTGCCCAGATCATACCGGAAGTTAAGCCAACAAAACCGAATATAAGGCCTACGTTTACCGATTCTACCGCAACTAAATCGTGGTTTTCATTACTTGAGTTAAGATATTTTATACTGTAAACAACAGAAACCGTATAAATTACGATCATGGAAAACCACATGGGTACGTGGAAATAGAGGTTTCTGATAGATTCGTGAAGGATGGGTAATGTTGGCACATTAATTAAAAGCCCTCCAACTACTGTGTAAAGAACTAATACAGATGCTAGTATTTTCCACCAGCTTTTATACATCATGGTTTAAAATTTAATCTCGCCAAAGGTAAGGAAATAGTAATAAAGAAATAACGATTACAATGGCGTTTATTGCACATAAAACTCCTATTTCTTTATAAGAAACAGACCGGTCTAAACCATCCATTGCATTTTTGGATAGTTTGATTATCAAAATCAATAAAGGTATGATAACCGGGAAACTTAAAATGGCCATTAAAGTTCCATTATTGTTAGCTTTTGAAGCTATTGCGGAAATCATGGTGAATACCGTTGAAAAACTTATCGCACCTAAAATTACGGCTAAAAAATATAGAGGAATATCGCCAACATCGTTTGTGAAAACAATGCTATAAAAAACCAAAGCAACCGTTGCCATCAAAATCATCAATAAAATGTTATAGATTATTTTTGCAATGATAATAGCCTGCGGGCTGGCAATTTGATAATAATATAAAAGCCGCCCTTTGCTTTCTTGCATAAAACTTTTTGCGATGGCGTTAATAGCCGCAAAAAGTAGGATTATCCAGAATAAAGCGTTCCAAACTGTGGGTGGGGTAACTTTAAAAGATAGGTAGCAAACAAAAACAGTAGAAACTACATAGAGCAAAATTCCGTTTAGGGCATATTTAGAACGCCATTCTAAAAGGATTTCCTTTTTTAAAAGATATTTTATTTGGGTAACTAGGTTCATTTATTTTAAACCATTATTTAATTTATTTCTGCTCAATTTCCATCTTTTCTGCAAAATGGGCGCAATAATCCCTTAGATCTTCTACAATGTTTTTTTCACCGGTTGCCCTTAAAAAACTATCTGCCATGGTTTGTAAGGTTTCATAAAAGAAACGTTTCATCTCATCTACGGGCATATCTTTTGTCCAAAGATCTATACGTAAGCTATTTTTAAAATTATGGTCCCATAAGGCCAACATCATAGATTTTACCGCTAAGGCTTCTTTATTTTCTGCATCGGTAGATTCCCAAGTTATATTTTCGGGAACGTTGTTATCATCTAATTCAATGGTAAGTTTAATTTCTGCTTTTTTCATTCTTTGTTTTTATTTTTTATGGCATTAAAGCAATCATAATTTTAACGATAAACATTAAGACAATACATGGTCATGTTGGGCTTCATAATTTTTGCGAAATGATCATCATCGTTACTATCAACAGTACAAATGAACCTTCGATTAGCCAAAGCCATTTGGTGCTGGTAATAAATCTCCTAAATAATATATCGGTTAAAAAAAGTATCAGCGTAAGCGCTAAAGAATAACCCACTTTTGCTGTTATGCTTATTGCAGTATTGCCTTTATCTAAACCTAAAAGACAATAAAACGAATAGGCCAAACATAAGGCAACAACAATATTTAAAGGAGTTAGTTTAATTTTTAACATGCCTATTTATACTTTTTCTTTTTTGCGGCACTCATTTTCATACCTCCGGCTTTAGCTCTTCCTTCTTTAAACTTTTTCTTTTGGCTTAAAGTCTTTTTTTCATGGAAAGCGCCTTTAAAATCTGGGTCTTCTCTTCGCTTCTGATCATCAACCTGTTTGGCAATCAACTGGCGTTCATCGTAACCTGTTTCTTCTATAAATACTTTTTCGGGGATATCTAAAACCGGTATTTGCTGTCTGATTAGGTTTTCTATTTTGTTGATGTAATGTTGTTCTGCAGGGTTACAAAAAGTAATGGCTTTTCCCAAATTGAATGCCCTGCCAGTTCTACCTATCCTGTGCACATAATCTTCATAGATAATAGGCACATCAAAATTTATTACATGGCTTACGTTAGAAACATCAATACCACGGGCGGCAACATCGGTGGCAACCAAAATTCTTACCTCCTCGTTTTTAAAAGAATTGATAGAATTTATACGGGTATTTTGCCCTTTATTGGCGTGTAAAACTTTTACGTGGCTGGCATTAAAACGCCTTAATAAAAATTTATATACGTTTTCTGCATTTGCCCTGCTTCTACAAAAAACGATCAGTTTTTTAACTTCTGGGTCGTCTTCTACAAAAACCTTGAGCAAATTGATTTTAGTCTTAAAATTAGGGACGTGATATAAAATCTGCTCTACCGTAGTTGCGGGTGTTGCTTGGGGCGTAACCTCGATTTTTGTTGGCCAAAGCAAAAAATTTTCTGCTAAAGTTTCTACCCTTTGGTTCATGGTAGCAGAAAAAAGCATATTCTGCCTTTTGCGAGGCACAACTTCTAAGATTTTATTGATCTGGGGCATAAATCCCATATCCATCATCTTATCGGCTTCATCCAAAACCAAAATTTCTAGCTTTTTAGTGATGATATGACCTTCTAAATACAAATCCATAAATCTTCCCGGAGTAGTAATCAGAATATCCACTCCCTTTTTAAGGGCTTCTATTTGAGTTTTAGGCCCCAGGCCTCCATAAATTACCGAAGAGCGTAAATCTGTATATTTAGCATAGGTTTTTACGTTTTCCTCAATTTGCATGGCCAATTCGCGAGTTGGCGCAACAATTAATCCTCTAATGTCATTTCCTTGGGCATATTTCAGCTTCATGATCATGGGTAAAACAAAAGCCGCTGTTTTACCTGTTCCGGTTTGTGCAATGCCTAAAACATCTTGTCCGTTTAAAATAGGAGGAATTGCTTTTTGCTGAATAGGAGTTGGGTTTTCATACCCTGCATCGGCTATGGCATTTAAAACCTGCTTGTTAAAACCGAAATCCTCGAATTTTTTGGACATGCCGCAAAGATACGATTTGATTTAGGATTTTTTGGGGCGGGTGTTTGGTAATCGGTGCTTTTTGTGGTGGCTCGTCTGTGATCGGTATTCGGTGCTTTTTGTTGCGGATGGTTTGTGATCGGTATTCGGTGCTTTTTGTGGTGGCTCGTCTGTGATCGGTATTCGGTGCTTTTTGTGGTGGATGGTTTATAACTTTCAATATAAAACCCCAAAGTTTAAAAAAACACACTCATTATTTAAAATTATAATTTCAATATCCTTACTTTGTTTTATGACTCAATATCTCATCAAAAACGCAACAATCGTTAACGAAGGCAAACAAGAAATTGCCGATGTTTATATCAAAAACCAAAGGATAGAAAAAATCGGAAAGAATTTATACGCAAACGGCGCAAAAGAGATAAATGCCGAAGGCAAATATCTTCTTCCCGGCTTTATTGATGATCAGGTACATTTTAGAGAACCAGGGCTAACCCATAAAGCAGAGATTTATACCGAGGCTAGGGCGGCAGTTGCCGGAGGCATTACCTCTTTTATGGAAATGCCCAATACTGTTCCCAATACTTTAACACAAGAATTATTAGCAGATAAATATGCCATTGGTGCAAAAAAATCTTTAGCTAACTACTCTTTTTTTATGGGGGCTTCTAACGATAATTTAGAAGAAATTTTAAAAACCGATGTAAAAAACGTTTGTGGAATAAAAGTTTTTATGGGCTCTTCTACGGGTAATATGTTGGTAGATAACGAAAAAACTTTAGAAGGGATTTTTAAGAATGCCCCAACTTTAGTTGCTACCCATTGCGAAGATGAGGCCACCATCAGAAAAAATATCGAACTTTTCAAAGAAAAATATGGCGATAATTTAACGACAGAAATGCACCCAATGATCAGAAGTGAAGAAGCCTGTTATCTTTCATCTTCTTTTGCGGTTTCCCTTGCAAAAAAACATAATACCCGACTACATATCTTACATATTTCTACGGGCAAAGAAACTTTTCTGTTCGATCATACCAAACCTTTAAAAGATAAAAGAATAACTTCAGAAGCCTGTATCCATCATCTTTGGTTTTGCGATGAAGATTATAAAACCAAAGGCAACTGGATAAAATGGAACCCGGCTATAAAAACTGCGGCTGATAGAACACAAATTTTAAAAGCGGTTTTAGATAACCATATTGATGTGATCGCCACAGACCATGCGCCTCATACTATAGAAGAAAAATCGCAAAGTTATTCAAAAGCACCGGCCGGCGGCCCGTTGGTTCAACACGCTTTCAATGCGCTGTTTGAGATGTATCACCAAGGTAAAATCTCCTTAGAAAAAATCGCAGAAAAAACCGCCCATAGTTTGGCTATTTGTTTTCAAATAAAAGAACGTGGTTTTATCCGTGAAGGTTATTTTGCAGACCTAGTTTTAGTAGATTTAAACGCGTCATACAAAGTTGACAAAAATAATATTTTGGCAAAATGCGGCTGGTCGCCCTTTGAAGGACAAACATTTAATTCAAAAATCACACATACATTTGTAAGCGGCCATTTGGCTTTCGCCGATGATAAGTTTGACGAGAGCGTTTTGGGAGAAAGATTGAGATTTGATAGATAAAATGATGAAAAATTTTACGTAGATGCAACCCTCGGGTTGCTTAATACGTGTTGCAAAATAAGTGTTGCAAAATAAAGTAGTGCAAAATCCGTGTTGCCAAATAAGTAGTGCAAAATGCGTAGTGCCAAATACGTATGGCAAAATACGTATTGCAAAATAAGTGTTACCAAATTAAGGAAACCAAAATTGAATAACAAACCACAACAGCCCTAGGATCAACCCAACATCATGAAGTACAGGAAAATAATCCGTTTACCAGATTATGATTATTCACAAAGCGGAAATTATTTTATTACGTTTTGTGTCAACCATAGGAGGTGCAGCTTAGGGCAGGTTTCTAATCAAAAAATAAAACTCTCAGAAGATGGGTTGATCGTAGAAAAATGGATAAAAAATGTTTCATCAAAGTTTCCTGAAATATTGATTGATAGCTATGTTATTATGCCAAATCATATTCATATAATCATTGAAATAAATTCTTCTATTGAAAATCCAATATATGCAACGTATGATAAAAAAGAAGAATTTGAAAAATGGCGATTGGCCAGAAAAAATATGTTGATACCTAAAGCCATTAATTATTTAAAATCAAATTCATCTAGAGAAATAAACCTGAAAAATAATGAACAGGGAAACAGGTATTGGCAGTTAAATTATTATGAACATATTATCAGAAACGAGATAGAATATCAAAAAATTGATCAATATATTGAAAACAATCCCATTTTATGGAAGGGTGACAAATTTCATGTGGACGCAACCCTAGGGCTGCCCTAAAATAATTCAGATAATTTTTTACCAGATAAGAAAACATAAGGATAAAATAAATATCCAACAAGGATAACCCGAGGGTTATCCCTACAAAAAAACCAAAAAACCTCAAATTTCAACCTATTAAATTTCATCAACAAGGATAACCCGAGTGTTATCCCTAAAAAAACAAAAAAACTCAAATTTCAACCTATTACATTTTATCAACAAGGATAACCCGAGGGTTATCCCTACAAAAAAAACAAAAAAACTCAAATTTCAACCTATTACATTTTATCAACATCCATTCCTATAAAACATATTACCTTTGGCATAGTTAAAAAAATATGGCAAAAGTTTCAATCAATATAGCTACGGGCTCAATACAAAAAGAAGATATTATTGTAGGGATAGATTTAGGCACTACCAATTCTTTGGTCGCTTTCATCAACCCGGATGGAGATGCAAAAGTAATCAACGATACCGGTAAAGGCGTTTTAGTGCCTTCAGTTATCCATTTTGATAAAACTGGCGATGTATTAATTGGCAATGATGCCAAAGATTTTTTAATATCCGATCCTCAAAACACCATATTTTCGGTTAAAAGATTGTTAGGCCGTTCTTACAAAGATGTTCAAAAACATCAAGATTATTTTTCCTATAAAATCATCGATGATGAAAATGATGAAAGCTTGGTTAAGATAAAAGTTGGAGACAATTTTTATACACCGATAGATTTATCGGCACTTATTTTAAAAGAACTAAAATTAAGAGTAGAACATGCTTTAAAAACCACAGTTTCAAAGGCTGTAATTACTGTCCCTGCTTATTTTAACGACTCTCAACGCCAAGCCACTCGTGATGCTGGGAAATTAGCAGGCTTAGATGTTCTAAGAATTGTGAACGAACCAACTGCTGCCTCTTTAGCTTATGGTATCGGGTTAAACCCCGATGATGAAAAAACCATTGCCGTTTACGATCTGGGCGGAGGAACTTTTGATGTTTCAATCTTAAAAATCCAAAACGGTATTTTTGAGGTCTTGGCAACAAATGGAAATACGTTTTTAGGTGGCGATGATTTTGACCGAGCAATTGTTGATTATTGGATTGCACAAAACAAATTGGAAAAAGATATTCCGATGCAAGAATTGCGCTTAAAAGCCGAAGAAGCAAAAAAATCATTAAGCCATCAGAATTTATTCAATGAGAAAATCGGAGCTATATTTTGCAGCATCGATAAACAAACTTTTGAAAACCTGATCTCAGAAAAAGTTGATGAAACCATACAAGCTTGTGAGAGCGCATTAAAAGATGCGGGTATAAAAACTTCTGAAATAGATGAAGTGATCATGGTTGGAGGTTCTACCAGAACAGATTTGGTAAAGAAACGCGTTGCTAGTTTTTTTGGGAAACCAGTAAACGATACCATAAACCCCGACGAAGTAGTTGCTTTGGGTGCTGCTTTACAGGCAGATGTGCTATCTGGCAACAGAAAAGATATTTTATTGCTAGATGTTACGCCACTTTCTTTAGGCATCGAAACCATGGGCGGTTTGATGGATACCATTATCCCAAGAAATTCTAAAGTGCCTACAAAAGCAGGGCGACAGTATTCTACATCTATAGACGGTCAGGTTAATATGAAAATTGCCGTTTACCAGGGCGAGAGAGATTTGGTTAAAGAAAACAGAAAACTAGCCGAGTTTGAATTGAAAGGAATTCCTTCAATGCCCGCTGGTTTGCCAAAAGTAGATATCAATTTTTTGCTTAACGCCGATGGAATACTTACCATCCAAGCAATTGAGTTACGATCTGGCGTAAAACAACACATAGAAGTGAAGCCAACTTATGGCTTAAAAGATGATGAAGTGGAGCAAATGTTGTTAGATGCCGTAACCCACGCCAAAGACGATGTTGCGCAACGCATGATTGTTGAGGCCAAAACCGAAGGTGAGCAAATGGTTTATACGGTAGAACGTTTCATCAATAAAAACGGCAGTTATTTGAACGAGGAAGAAAAAGTTAAAACGTTAGAATTGGTTGCCAATTTAAAGAATCAGATCAGCAAGTCTGATAAAGACGCTATCCTAAGTGCGGTTGATGCCTTAAATGATTATACCCGCCCTTTTGCAGAAAGATTGATGGATGTTGCTGTTTCACAGGCCATGAAGGGCAAGAATATTTAGATCAAGTTTTTGGGCGTTTTAACACTCCGCCAACTGGCGGATATATCTTTTTTGCCACTTGCGTAATGGCGAAAGGCAAAAAAGCCTGCCCGAATTACAGGCGGGCATGCCAATCCTATCGTTAACGCAATGTTTAGCGTGATATTGAAATTGGTCTTAACTAGCTTTTACAATAAAATCAATACAAGTCTAAAAATTGATTACTATGGTAGTTGAAAATTAAACCTCTGAACCTAAAAATAAGTTTTCTTAATTTTACAGTTGAGGATCCAAAAACATTTGCGGCACAAACTCAAAATGCAATTCAAAAAAATCAGTAAAAAAAAGAAAATCATATCCATTACTGCTTTTTCAATCCTATTTCTATGGTTTTGGTTTTCCTTACCCAAACCACTCTTTAAATCACCAACCTCATATGTTATCGAAGCTGATAATGGTGAATTACTTAGTGCTTCAATTGCAAAAGACGGACAATGGCGATTCCCTTTGAACGATACCGTTCCAAAAAAATTTATTAAATGTATCACCACTTTTGAGGATAAAAGGTTCTTTTACCATCCGGGCGTAGATCCTTTCGCTTTCGGAAGAGCCATTATTCAAAATATCAGAAATAGAAAAATTGTGAGCGGCGGCAGCACTTTAACCATGCAAGTAATTAGGCTTAGCCGAAACAAAAACCGCACATTTTATCAAAAACTTATAGAAATATTATTGGCATTTCGCTTAGAACTCACCTATTCTAAAAAAGAGATTTTAGCATTATATGCTGCCAACGCACCTTTTGGCAGCAATGTAGTTGGTTTAGATGCTGCGGCTTGGCGCTATTTCGGTAGAAAAGCTAGTCAATTATCTTGGGCAGAAATGGCAACTTTGGCCGTTTTACCAAATTCTCCTTCCTTAGTGCATCCCGGTAAAAACAGAAAAACCCTACTCAACAAGCGTAACTCTTTATTAAAGAAGCTATTTGATGAGAAAATAATCGATGAGGAAACAGAAAAATTAGCGCAATTAGAGCCTATTCCATCAGAACCAGTGTCTCTGCCAACTAACGCTCCTCATTTGCTTAACAGGTTTAGAGCAGATTTTAATCCCAAAGAATTTAAGACCACAAAGATAAAGACCACCCTAAAAGCTAATCTGCAAATAAATGTATCCTCAATTCTAAGAAGGTATCATCAACAGTTTAAAGCTAACGGTATAAACAATGCGGCAGCTTTGGTTCTGGATGTTAAAACAGGGAATACTTTAGCTTATGTGGGCAATGTTTATGATCCTTCTAACCCAGAAATGGAAAGTTATGTAGATATGATCGGTGCTTTAAGAAGTCCGGGAAGTACTTTAAAACCTTTGCTGTATGCCAGCATGATGACGGATGGTTTTATTTTACCAAACACCTTGATCCCCGATGTGCCTACCCAAATTGGAGGCTACACCCCAAAAAATTATGACCTAGGTTATGATGGTGCCGTCCCGGCCTCTAAAGCGTTAAGCCGTTCTTTAAATATACCAGCGGTAAAGATGCTGCAACAATACAGATATGAACGTTTTTATTCCCAACTCAAAAAAATGGGTATAAACAGTTTAACCAATCCACCAGATTTCTATGGCTTATCAATGATTTTAGGAGGTTGCGAGGTTTCTATGTGGGAATTGGCAGGCACTTACGCTAGTTTGGCAAGATCGTTAAATCATTATCCGCAGCATCCAGATCAATATGATCCCGCAGATTTTCATGAGCCAACTTATATCACTAAAAAAACACCATCAAAACAAACTTTAGAAAAATCTTCGGTAGCAGATTATGGTTCTTTGTATTATACTTTTATGGCCATGCAAGAAGTGATGCGGCCAGGAGAAGAAATGCTTTGGCAACAATTTTCATCATCTAAAAAAATAGCTTGGAAAACCGGGACAAGTTTTGGGTTTAGGGATGGTTGGGCAGTTGGTTTAACACCAGATTTTGTGGTTTGTGTTTGGGTTGGCAATGCCGATGGAGAAGGGAGACCGAACCTTACGGGGATCCAAACCGCTGCTCCTATCCTATTTGATATTTTTGATTTGTTACCAGAAAAAAGAGAATTTACCATCCCCTATAAAAATTTGGTTAAAACAGATGTTTGCGAAATAAGTGGTTTTAGAGCAGGCGAATATTGTGATAAAAAAACAGCTTATATGCCAATATCGGCAGCCAAAACCAGAATTTGTCCTTATCATCAATTGGTTCATTTAGACCCTACAGAAAAGTACCAAGTCACTTCTGCCTGTGAATCACCAGAACTAATGGTGCATAAAAGTTGGTTCGTTTTACCGCCATCTATGGAGTATTATTACAAAGTGCGTAACAGAGATTATCGTACTTTACCACCAATGAGCCCAAATTGCATGGATGAAAGTGAAAATTTAAGAACCATGGAACTCATTTATCCAAAAAACAATGCTTTGGTTTATATCCCACTAGAAATTGATGGCAAAAGAGGAAAAGTGATTTTTAATGCCGCTCATCGCAATCCAAAAAGTAAGATTTACTGGTCCATTGATAATGAATATATAGCTACCACCACAGATTTCCATCAAATAGCCGTTTCTCCTGATTCAGGGAAACATACCTTAACTTTAGTTGATGATGAAGGGAATAGATTAGTGCAGATTTTTACCGTTTTGGATAAATCAAAGAAAGATAAATAATTTAGCGATGAGCCGATTATCAATCTTAATCGGCTCATGATTTACCTTTTTTTGAGCCGATTAAAATTTTAATCGGCTCATAATTTTATTATATTTGAGCCGATTAATTAATACATTCGGCTCATGGATTATAACTGGCAAAGAGAAAATTGGCCTAATTTTACGTATTCAACCGTTGATATAAAAGCAATCTCTATTGCTTTTGCACAAGAACTTGGGCTGTTAAACGGGTTGCTATTGGGTTTAAATGAAGGCTTTAAAAAAGAATCTTTATTAGAATTATTAAAGGAAGAAGCCATTAAAACCTCTGAGATTGAAGGTGAGTTTATGAGCAAAGATGATGTAATGTCATCCATAAAAAACAACCTTGGGATAAAACCCTCTAAAATTGTTAAAGATAAAAGGGCAAACGGAGTGGCCAATTTAATGGTAGAAGTTAGCCAGATTGAAAATAAAACATTAACAAAAAAATTAATCTGTGATTGGCATAAAGTTTTGCTAAGCCATGATAAATCAATCAATACAGGAGCATGGCGAAAAGGTGCTGAGCCGATGCGGATAATTTCTGGTTCTTATGGTGAAGAGAAAGTACATTTTGAAGCACCACCTTCTACAAATGTAGCTGCCGAGATGAAAGATTTTTTCAACTTCTTTAATAACGGAGTTATTAAAGTGGAAGATATTATTTCTAAAGCTTTAATAAAAGCTGCCATTGTACACCTTTATTTTGAAACAATCCATCCTTTTGAAGATGGTAACGGGCGTATTGGGCGGGCATTGGCAGATGCTGCGCTATCTCAAACATTAAAACAACCCGTCCTTATTTCACTATCTAAAACCATAGATAAAAATAAGAAGCTGTATTATGCACAACTAAAAAACGCACAAAAGAGCTTAGATGTAACGGAGTGGGTCAATTATTTTACCCGGGTTTTATTAGATGCGCTCAAAAACGCAAAAAATGTAATTGAGTTTACTTTAAAAAAATCGATGTTTTTTGAAAAGTTTAAACAACAATTAAATGCCCGTCAGTTAAAGGTTATTAATAAAATGATGGAAAAAGGAAGCGAAGGTTTTGAAGGCGGTATGACTGCCAAGAAATATATTTCAATCACTAAAACATCTAAAGCAACGGCCACAAGAGATTTGCAGATGCTACAAGAAATTGATGTTCTTAAACAAGAAGGAGCAGGAAGATCTATCAGTTACCAGTTGAAGATTTGATTTCAAAAAAAATTGTCCTAAAAAGAGAAATCCGTCATGCTGTTCGCCAGCTGACGGATTAAGCGTCTAATTTTCAGATTGTTAAACTACATGAGAATCATTCTGATAAGATTCCGATTAGCCAGCCGGCCAACGGAATGACACTAAATTTTTAAGACAATCTTTTAAATATTCTTTGAAACCATTCTACAAGGCTTTAAAGATTGAAGCTAGATTCCCGCCTTTTTTCGGGCAGGCTTTTTTCTTGTCATCCTGAGCGGAGCTGCCTTTTTTGCTGTCATCCTGAGCATTGTCACTCTGAGCATTATCACTCTGAGCATTGTCACTCTGAGCATTGTCACTCTGAGCGGAGTCGAAGAGGGAGTTGCGAAGGACAGAAAAAAGATATATCCGCCAATTGGCCGAGTGTTAAAACGCCCTAATAAAATTAAGGGGTTTTACTTCCTCCGGTTTTCTTAACTGCAGCACTTTTTGTATTTGCTACTTTTTGGTTTTTTGGTTTAGCCGTTGCTGCTTTTGGCTTGGCAACCTTTATTTCTTTCCTCGTTTCCTTAATGTCACTTGTTTTTTCTGCATCTTCGGTTAATTCTGCTTTTGCTTCTTTTTCAGAAAATAGTGGCATATCCTTTAACAAGTGAAACCAAGAAACTATTTTCTTAATATCAGAAGAGTAAACCCTTTGTTCATCATGATCTGCGGCAACTTCAAAAAAGAAAGCCCTTAAAACTTTGCCATCTGCTTTTGCATCGGGCACTTCTTTGGCTGCTTTCATTTTCTCAAAAACATCTTTTAACCTTAAATCTTCATCGTTACCGTAAATGGTAATATCATCTAGCGAGGCTAATTTAGCCGTAGATATGTTTACGATAGTTTTAGATTTTGCATCATCCAAACTTTCTAAAATATAGCCAGATTTATTCTGACCTATCAATTTGTATAACCCTGGCTTGCCAGATACGGCAACTAAACCTGCTAAATTCATCTTATTTTTATTAATCTTCTATTAAATCAATAGATAAAATTCTATCTCCTTGTTTGATATCGTCCACAACATCAACATTATCTATCACTTTACCAAAACAAGTATGGTTACGATCTAAATGTGCGGTGTTGTTACGGCTGTGGCAAATAAAAAATTGGGAACCTCCTGTATTTCTACCGGCATGTGCCATAGATAAAACGCCCCTATCGTGGTATTGGTTTTCTCCGTTCAATTCGCAATCTATATGGTAACCAGGGCCGCCAGAACCAGCTTTATAGGCTGTTGCATCGTCTTTAGAAAAAGGGCAACCACCTTGGATCACAAAATCTGGAAGTACCCTGTGAAAAGTTAATCCGTTATAAAAACCTTCTTTTGCTAATTTCTTGAAATTTTCTACTGTTTTTGGAGCGTCTTTTTCGTAAAATTCTACGGTCATATCGCCTTTGGCAGTTTTTATTATCGCTTTGCTCATTATTTATATTTTTTGGAAGCTGCAAAATTAACAAAATTTTTAGGGATGCTAAACGTTTTAATGCTTTATCCTTAAATTAGAGGAAATGAAAAAACTTGCACTGCTATCTATCATCATCCTACTCTCTGCCAAAAGTTTCGCCTCATCTATTTTAATCAATATGGATGAAGCCCAAAGAAATCATTTAAAAGCTTATGGCATTGCATTTTATACCTTACAAAAAGGAATTGCAGTTGATTGGCTTTTGAACTATAAGGGTGGTAGTTTTTTAATCGATTATAATCAAAATATAGAAAACGAATTAAAAATTAGGGGCGTTAGCTACAATGTGATCGCTGATGCTAAAGTTAACGCTATTTTGACAGAAATTAACAATCCGGAAGTGAACATGGAAATTGTTAAATTAGAGAAAGCACCCAAAATTGCCGTTTATTCTCCAAAAAGCAAGCTTCCTTGGGATGATGCCGTTACCATGGTTTTAACTTATGCAGAAATTCCTTACGATGTGATCTATGATGAAGAAGTGATCGGAGGCAAATTACCAGAATATGATTGGCTGCATTTACACCACGAGGATTTTACGGGACAATATGGGCGATTTTGGGCAAATTACAGAGGTGCCAGTTGGTACCAGGCCGATGTTAGGCAACAGGAAGCTACCGCAAAAAAATTAGGCTTTAGCAAAGTTTCACAAATGAAATTGGCGGTAGCAGAAAAAATAAGGGATTTTTGTAGCGGAGGGGGTTTCCTTTTTGCCATGTGCTCTGGTACGGATAGTTTTGATATAGCCCTTTCTGCAGCTGGTATAGATATTTGCGAACAAATGTTTGATGGCGATGGCGTTACGCCAAATGCGCAATCGAAATTAGATTATAACCAAACCTTTGCTTTTCAAAACTTTAAGCTAGATCTAAACCCCATGAATTACGAGTTTTCTGATATTGATGTTACCAATACCAGAAAAGTTGATAGGGCAAACGATTATTTCACTTTATTCGATTTTTCTGCCAAATGGGATGTAGTGCCTACGATGTTAACCCAAAACCACGAGAAAGTGATCAAAGGGTTTATGGGGCAAACTACCGCTTTTAGAGAGACTTTGCTAAAGCCCAATGTGTTGGTTTTAGGCGAATTAAAATCTGCCGGGGAAGCCAGATATATACATGGCGACCTTGGGAAAGGCTCTTGGACTTTTTATGGCGGCCATGATCCAGAAGATTATCAACACATGGTTGGCGATCCTCCAACAGATCTAAATCTATATCCAAACTCACCGGGCTATCGTTTAATACTGAACAATATATTGTTCCCGGCAGCTAAGAAGAAAAAACAAAAAACATAGTTAGGTTTTGGTAGAGATTTTGCTAATAATTTACTGTAACAAGTAAAAACATGCTAAGAAAATCTATACCTACCTTTAAAATTGGAATATTAGTTACAGCTATTGGTTTAGGTCTTTATTTTTTTAAAGCCGATTATGGGAAGTTTATAATGGGGATTGGATTGTTTACCATTTCAATTGCTATGATCCTTTATATACTGTATATGTTTAGAAGATACGGCGAGAAGAAAAAATCGGCGTTAAAACCCTAATCATGATTGCTTTTTACTGAAAGTTAATAAAATAGCAGGTAAAAATATAAGATTAAAAAGCATAGAGAGCACTAATGTTATCGCTAATAAAGTCCCTAATGCTACTGTACCACCAAATGTTGAAAAGGCAAACACCCCAAACCCAAAAAATAAAATAATTGCGGTATAAATCATGCTCAAACCTGTTTCTTTAATTGTTTTTGAAACTATTTGTTGTACAGAAAAACCACTTAACAATTCTTGCTGGTACCGTGTTAAAAAATAAATGGTTTGATCGGATGCAATACCCAAAGCAATGCTAAAGATCAATACGGTTGATGGTTTTAAAGCTAAACCAAAGTACCCCATTAAACCTGCCGTAATAAACAAAGGGATTAAATTGGGAACCAAGGAAATGATGATCATTTTAAAGCTTCTGAATAAAACAAGCATAATCATAGCGATTAAAAACACCGCCAAAAGCAAGCTTTGCCTTAAATTTTTTAAAAGGTAATTTGTGCCCTTAACATACATTACCACTGGCCCAGTAATATTAACATTGTATTTGGCCGGATTAAAAATTGCATTTACTTTTGGTTTTAGATCCACCAATAATTGGTTCACTTTTTCAGAACCTACATCTTTCATTTGGAAAGTTATCCTTGTAGTTTGTTTATCCTCATCCAAAAAGTTATTCATTAAATTGTTTTGTTTGCCTGTATTTGCAACGTAAAGTAAAATGAAATCTTTTTCCATCTCGTTTGGTAACCTGTAAAAAGCCGGTTTACCGTTATAAAATGTTTGTGAAGTATATTTAAGAACATTATTTATCGAAAAAGATTTGCCGAACTCTGGATATTGATGAATCAACTGGTCTAATTTCTCTATTTTTTTTAGGTTATATAGTTTGATGATCCCGTTTTTTCGCTTTGCATCAATACTGAATTCTAAAGGCAAAACCCCCTTAAAAGTAGCTTCAAAAAACTTCAAATCTTGATAAACTGGGTCGTTTTTAGGTAAATCATCTACAACAAAACCGTTTGTACTAATTTTAGAAACGCCTATTGCCCCAAAAATCAATAAAAATAGAACTCCTATGTAAACCCATTTTCTCTTGCGTATAACTATTTCAATTATTTTGTTTAAAAACCCATCAAAAATATTTGTTTTAACTTCTTTAGATTCTTTTTCGATTTTTAGATAGCCGAGGATGATAGGCAACATTACCAAAAAGATCATCCATGTCAACATTACCCCTATCGCCGCCGTTATCCCAAATTCTTTTAAAACATCGCTATTGGTAAAATAAAGTACGCCAAAACCTATCGCCGTGGTTAAGTTGGCGATAAATGTAGTCAGTGAAATTTTTTGGATGGTTATCCTTAATGCTTCAATTTTATCCTGACCATTTTGTAGTTCCCCTTTGTATTTATTGATGATTAAAATACTGTTAGGGATGCCGATAATTACCATCAATGGAGGAATAACGCCTGTTAACAAGGTAATCTCATAACCGCAGCTCGCCATAAAACCAACGCTCCAAATAACACCAAAAAGCACCAAAAGAATGGGGTAAAAAATCATAGCCCAAGAGCGATAAAATAAAAACAAAATGATCGCCGATATCAAGATAGACAAACCCAAAAACAAAATAAATTCTTTGGCAACCAAAGCACTCACCACAGATTTAATATAAGGCAAGCCTGATAAATGGATTTTCACATTCTCCACATTCTCAAAGTTTTTTACCAGATTTTGAATTTTGTTTATCAGTTTATTTCTAGCGGGGGTTTGCATTACGCCATCATCAAAAGTAATGGCTATAATGGTGGCATCTTTATCGAGATTAAATAACAAACCTTCATAAAATGGTTGTTGAGAAAGTATATTTTTAATGCTATCCAGATCACTTTGGTTTTGGATCGGATGATCACTAATGGGATTAAATTTAAACTTTCTGTGAATGGTATCTTTGGCTAAAAGCGGTAAATTGGTAATTGAAAGCACTTTCTTTATGCCTTTTAATTTTTGCAGTTCATTGTTTAAGAATTGCCAATTATTAAAAAAATCCTTTTTAAAAAGCCGTGGACTTTTTACACCCAAAACCATGGCGTTTCCATCTTCTCCAAATTTTTGCTCAAATTTTTGATAGGCGATATAAGTGCTATCTGTTGTTGGTAAAATTTTACCTGGGTTAAAGGCCAGTTTTACATTTGTGGCTTTATACCCTAAAAAAAAAGTAATTAAAATGAAGGTTGCTGGTAGAAATTGTTTTTTTGAAAGGATAAATTTGGCCAAATTGGTCCACATAGAATTTTTTTTTAGGATAAAGATCAAAACTACATAAATTGCTTGATGTGCTTTGTAATTGAATTACGTATTTTAGTTGGCGATAGATGAAAAAGATTTTATGCTATTTTATATTACTATACTCAAGTATTTGTAATGCTCAGCAAGTTCCTTTGGGGCAATGGCGAACACATTTACCTTATAATCAGGTTTTAAGTGTTGCTGAAAGTGCTACCCAAACATTTTGCGCTACAACGGGCGGCATTTTTAGTGTAGATAACAAAACCGGAGAGCTAAGGAAACTATCAACCATAGATGGTTTATCTGATGTAAAATCTACTTTATTGGCTTATAATACCGCCACGCAACAAACACTAATAGCTTATCAAAACAGCAAAATAGACCTTTTAAAAAATAATGAGATTACCCACCTAAATGAAATTTTTGATAAAAAAGGACTGGGTAATAAAACTATTAATGCCGTAACTTTTAAAGATCAGTTTGCTTATTTAAGTTGCGGTTTCGGGATCGTTGTTTACGATTTAGAGCGAAAGGAAGTAAAAGACACCTATTTTATAGGGAGCCTTGCCAGCAATTTAGAAATATTTGAAATTGCCATTGATGATCAAAATATTTATGCAGCTACCGCCGATGGCATTTACGTTAACAGATTAGATAACGCTGCAATAACCGATGCTTCAACATGGTTTAAGCAAGGGGTTTCGCAAGGTTACCCGGGTGGCATAAGTAAATCTATCACAAGCTTTAACGGATCTATTTATGGTGTTTTTGATAAGGGGATTTATAAATTCAAAAATAACGCTTGGCAACCTACCAATATTTTTGCACCAAACGTTTATAAATTAAAAACCTGTAAAAACCAACTTTTAAGCATTGCTAAGTTTAGGATCATCAGTTATGACGATAATGAGAACATCAATAAAAACATCCAAAATACAGCTAATTTCTCAAATGCCAATGATGCGATCATCAACCAAGAAAATGAGTTTTTAATAGCCGATGGCAATAAAGGATTGGTTAAAACAACAGATGGTAATTCTTTTGATTTTGTTTTACCCAACGGGCCAAATACCACCAGCGTACAAAATTTGAATTTCAATAACGGAAGGGTGGTTTTATCTCCCGGTACTATTTCACAAAACATTTCGCCAGGTTTTAATAACGATGGTTTTTCGATTTTTGAAAATGAAACATGGAAAAGTTATAGCTCTACGAATACGCCGGCTTTTAACCCGATAAGAGATTTGGTTATTTCTGCGCCTTTAGCCTCATCAAAAAATATCTTTTTAGGCTCTTTTTTAAACGGGGTTTTAGATTTTAACACAGAAAATTCGACTTTGAAAATCTATGATCAAAACAACAGTTCTTTACAAACAACGATCGGCGATCCATCAACCATCCGCATTAGCGGTTTAGCTTTTGATAGCGATGGTAAACTATGGGTAACTCAATATGGTGTCTCAAAACCTTTATCGGTTAAAACCAAAGATAACCAATGGACGGCTTATGGTTTCCCAAACGAAATCCCAGATCCTTTTGCAAGTGTTACTAAATTATTGATCGATCAAGAGGATAATAAATGGTTAAGTATAAGAAATGCCGGATTATTGATTTTTAACGGAAGTATTTCTAAAAAACTAGGTTTCAACCTAAATAATGGCGGCATCCCTGGGTCCAACGTTAACGCTTTAACTTTAGATAAAGACGGCGCAATTTGGATAGGCACAGATCAAGGCGTAGCGGTAGTTTACAACCCCGATAATGCTTTTAATGGGCAAAATGTAGAAATACCAAATTTAATTGATGGGAAGTTTCTAAAACCGCTGTTAGCAACAGAAAATGTGAACTGCATTAGCGTTGATGGTGCAAACAGAAAATGGATAGGTACTAATAACGGGGTTTGGCTCTTTAGTGCAGATGGTTCTAAACAAATTTTAAATTTTAACACCAATAACAGTCCGCTATTAAACAATGCCGTTTTAAGCATAGCGATCAATGATGAAACAGGAGAAGTTTTTATGGGGACGGCAAGCGGTATTATTTCTTATCGTGGGGATGCTACAGAGCCTGTTTCTAAAATGAAAAAGGTAATCGCTTACCCAAACCCCGTAAGGCCGGGATATACAGGGACAATCGGTATTAAGGGTTTAGCAAACAATGTCTCTGTTAAGATTACCGATATTAACGGAAACCTAGTTTATGAAACAACTGCAAATGGAGGCACTGCAACATGGAATGGTAAAAACTTTAATGGCCAAGCTGCTTCAACTGGGGTGTATTTAATATTGGTTGTGAACAAAGACGGGAGTGATACTGCCGTTTCTAAAATCTTGATCGTAAGATAATGCTACATAAAAGCCGTGGTATAGTTTTAAGGGTAACGGATTATTCTGAGAATAGCGTGATCGCTAAGATTTACACCTCTAAATTTGGGTTGCAATCTTATTTGATCAACGGCGTAAAAAAGCCTAAAGCAAAGATCAGATCCAATATGTTGCAACCATTGCACCTTTTAGATTTGGTGGTTTACCATAAACCAAACGGTAATATACAACGTATTTCTGATGCCCGTAGCGAACCCATTTTACAAAGTATCCCTTATGATATAGCCAAAAGTGCCATTATCATTTTTATGAACGAGATGATCTACAAATCTATAAAACAACAACATGAAGACGAGGTGATGTTCCATTTTATAGAAAAAAGTATCGAGCTATTAGACGAAAGCAAAAAAGGGTTTGCCAATTTCCATCTCATCTTTTTGGTAAAACTAACCCGCTTTTTGGGTTTTTATCCAGATTTGAGCGATGCTTCGCGATTTCATTTTTTCGATTTAGTTGCGGGAAATTTTGTGGCCAAGCAACCTCCACATATTCATTTTATAGAAGAAAAATACATTAACATTTGGGTTTCTTTACTCAACAGCTCTATAGATAATTTTTATAATCTGCGGTTAAATGCACACTCAAGAAAATACCTCCTTCAAAAAATAATAGATTACTACACTTTGCATATCGAGGATTTTGGGCAGGTAAAGTCCAATTTGATATTAGAAGAGGTTTTGAACTAAAATCTTCATTCTTCTTCTCATCATTTCAAAGTTAAAAAACAGTTCTTTATAAAATACTTTCCGCAAATCTCGCCGATTAATGCAGGTTATTAGCGGTCGCTTTATATCTTTCATGCTTTCATAATTAAATTAATTCTCCATATCATAAATATTGATTAACTATTTCAACTAATAAAAAAATTCCTTAAACCAAAAAAGGGCAACATTAAATGCTGCCCTTGGGTTAATCTAAGTTTTATTGTTGTGTTTCTTCTATTTAGTACCGCTTATGGACGGAAATAAAGGTTCTAATTTATAAGCTGGTGCATAAGATATGGTTGGTGTAACTTTTACCACTTTAAATTCTGTTCTCCTATTTAACTGATGTTCTTCTTTAGTGCATTTAACACCATCGCTACATTTGTTCAATAACTGGGTTTCGCCAAAACCTTTTGCACTCAGCCTTTCTTTGTTAGCTCCCTTTTTCAAAAGATAATTTTCTGCAGATAGTGCCCTCTTTTGCGATAAAACCAGGTTGTAAGCGGCACTGCCCCTAGAATCTGTATGCGATCTTAACTCAATGTTTACGTTTGGAGTGGTACTCATAAAATTAAGGACCTTGTTTAATTCTGGTTCGGCATCTTTACGGATATTATATTTATCAAAATCATAATAGATGTTATTAAGCCTAACCAAATAAGCATCCTCGCCTTTCTCTACCTCAAACTTCACATTGTAAACGGTTGATTCTTTTGCGCCTTTGGTAGTGATTTCTCCTTGTTGCCTGCTAAAATACTTATCCAGATCGCCACGCACTACGTAATCTGTTTCTTTATCTAAATTAAATTTGAAAGAACCATCGGCATCAGAAAGCAAGCTGGTTTCTTTACCAGTGCTTTTGTTTACTAAAAATATCTTAACACCACTAATTGGGTTATCCGTTCCTTTTTCAACCACTTCGCCCTGTACGGCAAAAAATACCGCTTTTGGCTTGGTATCAAATAGATAAATATCATCAGAACCTTTACCCCCAAACCGGTTAGAAGAGATAAAGCCGGTTAAATTATCATCAAAATAATAGATGCCAAAATCGTCTTTTGGTGAGTTTAAAGGAGCTTTTAGGTTTTCGGGTTCTGTCCAATTAGATTTTTCCCCTTTGGCAGAAAAAATGTCCAATCCACCAATGGTAATATGCCCACGCGAAGAGAAAAACAGCTTTCCGTCTTTTCTTACATAAGGGAAAACTTCGTCTTGCGGTGTATTGATTTCTGGGCCGCAGTTTTTAGGTTTCGACCATCCAGACCCTGTGTTTTCTGAATAAAACAAATCCATACCTCCTAAAGTACCCGGCATATCCGAAGCGAAATACAAAATTTTCCCATCGGGGCTTAAAGCAGGGTGTTCAATGGAATATTCGTAAGGTTTGTTATAAGGGAAAGGCAACGCTTGGGTCCAAACTCCATTTTGCTTTACAGAGTAGTAAATGGTTTTTCTCATTACCAGATTTTTGATCTTCCGGGTATTTACGTCAGGGTCGTTTGTTACGCCCGCCTTTGTAAAATACATTACCCTGCCATCGGCAGATAAGGTAGCCGGCCCCGAATGAAATTGATCGTTAATTTGCTCTGGCATTAAGGTAAGCTTTAGATTGCCATCTAAAGTATCGTTTTGGTTTTCTGCCTGGTATAATTTCAAATAGGGATTGCCCGTCCAACCGTATATTTTTTTTGATTTATTATCCTTATTAACTATTGGTTTTAAAAATTCCCTATCAGAAACAAAAATGAATCCTTTATCGTAAGGAATAGGAGAAAAGTCAGAATATTCTGTATTCATCCCACTTTCATTAACCAATTTCACGTTCAAATCGGGATTTTCTAACCACAATCTGGCCGCATCACACCCATTTGCTAATTTTACGGCTTCATCTGCCTTTGCAGGAACACGTTCTGCATATATTAGATAATTTCTTTTGGCTTGATCAAATTTTGCGTTCTGCTTTAGCATTTCTGCATAATAAACGTAGTTGATGGGATCAAAACCCGGAAAAGTAAGTACGGTTGCGTAGGCTTTTTCTGCCTCTACCGTATTGTTGATAAAACGGTAACAGTTTGCCAATTTTTGTGCAACTTCTAAAGTTGGCTTATCATTTAACAGCCTTTCATAAATTTCTATCGCATATTTATAATCATAGCGTTCATAATATTTATTGGCTTTGTCCAAATCATCAGACAATAATCTAAGAGGCAATAAATAAATGACTACCCCCAATGATATAATGATGAAGAATATCTTTTTTATTTTCATGGCTTAAAAATATCGAGGTGAAAGTATTACCGGCCTCGCTTTTGGCCCAAATGTTATCCCCAGTGAAATTTCATGCGATCCATTATCAAAACCCTTAAGGGCATTTAAACTATGGTCATAGGCATATCCTATGCGTACACCGGGTGATGCATAAATTTCTATCAAACCAACCAAAGCATCAGAATATTTCACATTACCAACCGTTCCTTTCTTAAATACATTTACAGATGTACGGTAAGAAACCCCCAACCAAACCTTTTCTCCAAATAAGAAAAAATTATTGATGTCTAAATTGGTAGGTGCTTTAGTATCTTCTTTGATTAAAAAAGAAGGTTTATACTTTACAAAGCTTCCAAAATCTAACAAATAACCAGCAGTTAAAAATATATGCCTGCCTTGTTTAACTATCTCATCTTTTGCGGTAGAACCGTTGTTTATGAATGATGATATTAAATTGGTAGATGATAAACCGGCATAAAACTTATCTGTACTGTAATGTATTCCCGCCCTTAAATCTGGGCTGATATAGGAAGCCGTCCCGAGCCCTAAAGTGGGATCGTTCGGGTCGTCGTACTCTGCCTGCCCTCCGTTGTATTTGTATTGGCCAACACCCGCACCTAGCCCAAAAGCCAATGTGGCACCATCTCCCACGGTTAATTTATAAGCAAAGTTTAAGAAAGCCGATGATTGCTCTTGTAAACCGATTTTATCTTTAACTACGGTTAAGCCCAAGCCAACCTTATCATCAAAAAAACTACCATCTAAAACAATAGACTGGGTAACGGGCCCACCTGGAACATCCACATATTGGATACGGTACAAACCGCTTGCATTTAAAGTTCCCTTATAGCCTGCATAAGCCGGGTTGATAACCAAACTATTAAACATATACTGGCTATACTGGGCATCTTGCTGTGCCTCGGCATAAAAAGTACTTGCTAATAAAGCGAAGCCTACTAATAAACTTTTCTTTATCTTAATCATGTCTTAATAGGGTTATAAAGCCTTTATAAACTTTCGGTTCGCTATTTACGGTAACTTTTAACAGATAAAAATAAGTGCCATTATTTAAACCGGCACCATCCCAAGCCTCACTATTTTTATAGTTCTTAGCTTTAAATACCTCGCTCCCCCATCTGTTTATAATTGTTAATTCATTATCTGGGAAAAGATCGATGTTTTTGATTTCCCACCTATCGTTTCTGCCATCCCCATCCGGAGAAAAACTATTAAAGAAAGTAATGGGATCGTTATTGGCTAAAATATTGGCCAAAGACATTGGCAAATTGTTTACCCTTTTTAGGGATGAAAATGTCATTACTTGATTAAGTTGCGCATTACCACCAGAAAACGGCCTTGGATTAGAAATACCTGCTTTTTCCCATAAATTAAACGGGATCCAATTCACTAATTGATTTACGTTACCGTCTGTTGTGCTGTAAAAAAAGTCGAAATTGGCTAAACTAGCACCTTGCCTTTGGTTTAGAATGTGAAAATAATTAGGATTAACCTCATTTACATCAAACCTTTTCTGCTGTCTGTTATACCCTTCGGTAGTTGGGTCGTTGTTGATAAAACTAACACCAAAACTATTATTGGCATTATCTAAGGGCTTAATGTTTACAGGCCTGTAAATAAACGATCCTTTTAAATTAGAGCCTAGCGGAAAAACATAACTATCAGAAATATTGGTATTTCTATACAAAAAACCTTTGCCATCTGTACTTATAAACCCAGAAGTAAAAGTTATGGCCGCTACATCGTTTTTAAGAATTGATAAATTTTGGGCATCAACCGCCAATTCTCTATCGGTTAAGTTTAACGTTCCCAAAATATCGGTACTAAACAATAATTTTTTTACGCCTGTACCGCCTAAAACTACATTGGGAAAATTTGTTTTTTGGCTTCCGCCGATGCTTTGATCGGCACCTAAAAAATTAACATTGCCCGATGAAACAACATTAAACGCACCTTGCGAATCGTTATTTATCCAATTACCGGTTAAAGTGATATCGCCCAAGTTGATGATACTTGCATTAGATTGGTTTACAAAATCTCCAGAAACAAATAAAACAGCACCGTTTTGGATAATTAAAGGGCTGCCATTATTCACAAATTGGGCATGCCCAGCTTTACCGATAAAAATCAGCACCAAGAATGAGAAAAAAGAATAGGTAAACTTTATTTTCATCCGTAAGGTTTAAAAAATTGCGATTTCGTAATCAAATGAAGTTAACGGGATTGCAGCAGCAGTTGGATTGTAGAATTTAACCTCGACAGTATTTGCCGCACTAACCCTAGCATAAGCAACAATAACCCCGTTAGGGAAACCAGCTTTTGGCGAAAACACCACCGCATTGGTTACGGCAGCACCCATATAGGTAAAAGTTTGGGTGCTAAACCCAACAGGTACACTATTAAAAGTGGTTTTATTAATTTCTTGTCTGTTTATGTTTTTTAGATTTACAGGGTTAGAACCTCCAAACCTTACCCAAGTATTAGAGAAATCTTTAGCATAAACATCACCTGTAAACCCGTCTAAGTAAAAATCATTTGGCTTGCCCAAAGTGGTGTTAGAAGGTACACCTTGCCCTGCATACCAAATAGTGCCATCTGCACCAGTTGCACCTGCACCAACATCATTCCATTGAGTGCCGTCCCAGTAATTAAATCTTTTAGTATCGGTATTATAAATTAATAATCCTGCAGAAGCAGTTGCACTACTTAAAAGCGGCGTTAGTGTTGCTCTTTGCGTTGCTGATAGCCTAGGGAATAAAACACCTTTTGTAGTAGATGAAACATCTAAAGCAGCATTAGGATATGGGGCAGTAGTGCCAATACCAACCGAACCGTTGGTTTGCGCCTGCACTAAATGAGACACCATTAAAAAACCAGTTACCATACCTATTATTTTCATTTTTTGAAAAAACTTTGGGAACTTATTTTCTTGTGATTTTTTTTCCATTGGTTTAAAAAGTTATCAACGTAGAGTTATAAACATTATCAACAATAAAAAATTATGCTTTCTATCGAATAAACAAAGATTATTTATAAAAATATAAACAATCGCAAAAGTTTTCCACATTATGTTGTTAACATCATAAAGTTAACGAGCGATTAGGGTTTTCCACATAATTAATTACTTTAGTGTCCGATTAACAATTATCAATTATGACACTTAATAACAATGATTTAAAACGCATGGCCTCACAAGTAAGGAGAGACATTTTGCGCATGGTTTACGAATGCCAATCGGGCCACCCTGGAGGTTCTTTAGGCTGTACAGATTACTTTGTAGCCTTATATTTTAAAATAATGAAACATGATCCATCATTTAATATGGATGGTAAGGGCGAAGATATTTTCTTTTTATCAAACGGGCATATCTCGCCGGTTTTTTATAGCGTTTTGGCTAGATCTGGTTATTTCGATGTTGAAGAATTAAAAACATTTAGAAAAATAAATTCTAGGGTACAAGGCCACCCAACCACTCATGAAGGTTTACCGGGCATAAGGATTGCATCCGGGTCTTTAGGCCAGGGAATGTCTGTTGCAATTGGAGCTGCCCTAGCAAAAAAAATGAACAAAGATCATTCTCTGGTTTTCTCTTTGCATGGCGATGGCGAATTACAAGAAGGCCAAAATTGGGAAGCTGCCATGTTTGCCCCGTTTAACAAAGTGGATAATTTAATTTCTGCGGTAGATGTTAATGGCCAACAGATTGATGGCCCAACAGATAAGGTTTTAGGCTTGGCAGATCTACATCAAAAATTCTCTGCTTTTGGCTGGGACGTAATGCATGCTGATGGTAACGACATGGATGGTATAGTAACCGCTTTAGAAGAAGCCAAAACAAGAACTGGTAAAGGAAAACCCGTGATGATATTGATGAAAACAGTAATGGGCAAGGGTGTGGATTTTATGGAAGGCTCACATAAATGGCATGGCGTTGCCCCTAATGAAAAACAATTGGGAGAGGCTTTAAGCCAATTAGAAGAAACCTACGGTGATTTTTAATTTTACAAACCGCAAAACATTCTCTAACAAAAAAATTAAAAAAAAAGAGATACAAAAAACTGTAAAGCATTCTTTAATGTCTTAACATAAAATATAGATAATGAAAAAATACACATATACAGAAAAAAAAGATACCCGTTCTGGTTTTGGTGCCGGTTTATTGGCAGCGGGCAAAAAAAATAAAGAAGTGGTTGCCCTTTGTGCAGATTTAGTGGGATCATTAAAGATGCAAGATTTTATTAATGAATTTCCCGATCGTTTTATCCAAGTGGGTATTGCAGAAGCGAATATGATCGGTATGGCGGCCGGATTAACCATTGGCGGGAAAATCCCTTTCACTGGTACCTTCGCTAACTTCTCTACAGGTAGGGTTTACGATCAAATACGCCAGTCTGTTGCTTATTCTGATAAGAACGTTAAAATTTGTGCGTCGCATGCCGGTTTAACGCTAGGCGAGGATGGTGCCACCCACCAAATTTTAGAAGATATAGGTTTAATGAAAATGCTTCCCGGCATGACAGTGATCAATCCTTGTGATTACAACCAAACCAAGGCAGCAACTGAAGCAATTGCCGAATTTCACGGCCCTGTTTACTTGCGTTTCGGTCGCCCTGTTGTGCCAGTTTTTACTCCTGCCGATCAAAAATTTGAGATAGGTAAAGCGTGGATGGTTAATGAAGGTACCGATGTAAGTATTTTTGCTACAGGCCATTTAGTTTGGGAAGCGATATTAGCTGGCGAAAAACTAGCAGAAGAGGGGATTAACGTAGAAATCATCAATATACATACCATAAAACCTTTGGATGAAGAGGCTGTTTTAAAATCAGCCAAGAAAACAGGATGTGTGGTAACCTGCGAAGAGCACAACAGATATGGTGGCTTAGGCGAAAGCATTGCTCAGTTATTATCAACCCATACACCCACCCCAATGGAATTTGTTGCCGTAAACGATAGTTTTGGCGAAAGCGGGAAACCAGAAGAGTTGATGAAAAAATATGGTTTGGATAGCAGCAATATTGTTGATGCTGTTAAAAAAGTAATGAAAAGAAAATAATTTGCTCAGCATAGCGTAATTTAAGCCGAAGTATTTAAAACTTCGGCTTATCTGTTTAAAATGATCGTGGAAGACTCGCTTATACTTCAAAAATTTGAAAACGAGAAGACCAGAAATGAGTCTTTCTCATTATTATTGGAAAAATATCAACAGAAAGTTTATTGGCATATTAGAAGGATGGTTTTAAACCATGATGATGCCGATGACCTGGTTCAAGATGTTTTTATAAAAGTTTGGAAAAACTTGATCAATTTTAGGCAAGATTCCCAACTATATACCTGGATATACCGCATCGCAACTAACGAATGTATTACTTTTTTAAAGAAAAAAAGAGCTAAGAACAACATCTCGATTGATGATTTGGGAGAACAATTAAGCGAGAACCTAAACGAAGAGAACTATTTTAGCGGAGATGCCATCCAAAAGAAACTACAGGAAGCATTACTTACCTTACCAGAAAAACAAAAGTTGGTTTTTAACATGAAGTATTACGACGATTTAAAATTCCAAGAGATTTCTGATATCTTAGGAACAAGTGTGGGGGCTTTAAAGGCTTCGTACCATTTAGCTGTTAAAAAAATAGAGCATCATTTACTTTCTAATGATTAAACCTTTTATCAAATAATCTATCAATAAAAGCAAATGAACACAGAGGATAAAAATATGGAACGGGAAAATGGCGCACCTCTCTTAGCTGCAATTGATCAAACAAACCCTTTTAAAGTACCTGAAAATTATTTTGATGATTTATCCAACAAAATTATTGGCGAAATAAAAATTAGCGCCTTAAGTAAAATCAATACCTTTATAACCCCTCACAATTATTTTGACGATTTGAGCAATCAGATCATCAATCAAATAAATCTAGAAAAAATCAAAAATAACAGTACCGATTTTGCGGTTCCTGATGGCTATTTTGAAGATGCTAAATTAAAAATCCTAAATGCTGTAAAACCTCAAAAGAAAAGTTTTTCTAAAGTAATTAGGTTTAGTTTTATTAGATATGCCGCAGCTGCCTGTATTTTATTGATGACTTCTGCCGGGATATATTTGAACATCCACCAAACAAAAAATTTAAGCTACCAATTATCGCAGGTGCCAGATGAAGAGATTGAATCTTACTTAAAACAACATACAGATAATGCAGATGTTCCTTTAATCATAGAAAACTTACCAGAAAAACCATCTTTTTCTTCAGATAAATCAAACTTAACAGACGAGGAAATATTGGAACTAATAAATAACACCCCATAAAATGAAATATTACTTTTGGATCATTCTTTTGAGTTTTGGACTGCTTTCTAGCTCTTTAACTTTTGCCCAAAATGGGAACCAAAAAAAAGCTAGGCATATAGAGAGCATTAAAATAGGATATTTAACACGTAGGCTAGATTTATCACCAGAAGAGTCCCAAAAATTTTGGCCCGTTTATAATCAATATCAAGATGATCTTTCGGCCATTAATCGCCAAAAGAAAGAAGCTAGATCACAAAATATTGATGATGCTAGCAAAACCGTGGATGATGATTTTAAATTTGATGGCAAAATATTAGACCTCAAAAAAAAATACCGCTACAAGTTTAATGAAATCCTATCACCAGAAAAGGTAAAGGAGCTTTATGCCGCAGAAAGAGATTTTAGGGAAGAGTTGATCAAACAATTAAAAAACAGAAGATCAGAAAACTAGTAAAAAACAAAGGCTCCTTATTTTTCAGTTGCTGCACTTTCCATTAATCGGTGGGCAAGTTCTTTACCCAAATACTTATCAATAATGCCATGTACCAAGTAAAGGATCGGGGTCATTAATAACGCTACGATAAATTTATAGGTATAGTTTACCAAACCAATTGCAGCAACCATCTGCCAGCTCCAATGGTATTGCGGGTTTAAATAAAAAGCGATAAAAATTACCACAAAACTATCTATTAACTGAGATACCAAGGTGGATCCTGTTGCCCTCAGCCACAATTTATCGTCTCCGGTTACATTTTTGATATTATGAAAAATCTTTACGTCTGCAATTTGGCCGATTAGGAAAGCGGTAATGGAACCGGCTATGATCCACATGCCTTGCCCAAAAATACCGCTAAAAGCATTATTCATGTTCAAATTTGCACCATTAATGGTTTGGTTAACCCAAAAATCTGCCCCTACCAACCTCATGGCGGCAAAAACCACAAAAAATGCGAACGCTATTAAAATAGCCGCTAAATAAGATAGAAATTTCACTCCCTTTGTTCCATAATATTCATTGATGATATCTGTCATGATGAAAACGATAGGCCAAGTAACAACCCCTGCAGACATATTGAAAGAAAGCCCGTTAACGCCAAACAAATTGAGGTTAAATTTTGCGAAACCTAAAGATTCTTCTACAGAGAATATTTTTACTCCAATAAATTCGGCTAAAATGGCATTGGCAATTAAAAAACTTCCCAATATTACAAAGAGCTTACTTTCTTTTGATTGATGGTTCATGAAAAAAAACGAGATAAATTTCTAATACTTTTGAAATAAATTTACAAATGTTTTGGCAAATAGTTTCACTTTGCTAAAAATTACGTTTATTTTGAAAAACAAATCAACCAAAATCTTTACGTGATCCAAATATCTTCTAAACTCCCTCAAACTTCTAACTCCATTTTTTCTAAAATGACCGCTCTTGCGGTTAAAAACAACGCCATTAACCTATCGCAAGGCTTCCCAGATTTTGATATAGACCCAGAATTGATCAAGATGGTAACCAAAGAAATGAAAAACGGGAATAACCAGTATGCCCCAATGCCTGGCATATTATGCCTCAGGGAAACCATATCTAAACTCATAGAAAACCAGTTTGATTCTTATTACTCGCCACAAGAAGAAATTACCGTTACTGCAGGCGGTACGCAGGCCATTTACACCGCAATTGCCACTATCATTAAACCCAATGATGAAGCTATAATTTTTGAACCTGCTTATGATTGTTATGCGCCAACAGTTAAAGTATTTGGTGGCTTGGTAAAATATTTTGAGATGCAACCTCCCTTTTTTGATATTGATTGGGACATGGTAAAAAAATTGGTAACGGCAAATACAAAATTGATCATCATCAATTCGCCCCAGAACCCAACGGGTAGGCTATTAAAAAAAGAAGATATTGAGCAACTGAAAATAATTACTCATAATACCGATATATTTATTATCAGCGATGAGGTTTACGGGCAAATAACCTTTGATCAAAAAGAACATTTAAGCTTAGCTAAATATCCAGAACTAAAAGAGAGAACTTTTATTACCGCCAGTTTCGGGAAAGTTTTGCATTGTACCGGTTGGAAAATTGGTTATTGCCTGGCCCCAGAAAACCTGATGAAGGAGTTTAGAAAAATTCATCAATTTTTGGTTTTTAGCGTTAATACCCCCATGCAATATGCCATTGATAGCTACCTCAATAAACATGATCTACGGTTAAACCTATCAGAATTTTATCAAAATAAAAGAGACCTGTTTAGAACTTTATTAAAACAAACCAATTTTAGCCTTTTACCTTGTGAGGGTTCTTACTTTCAGAATGTAAGCTATCAAAATATAAGTGATGAAAAAGACGTTGAGTTAGCTATGAGAATGGTAAAAGATTTTAAAGTTGCAAGCATCCCAAACTCTAGCTTTTACAGCAGAAACACAGATTTTAAAACCTTAAGGTTTTGTTTCGCTAAAAAAGACGAAACTTTAGAACAAGCAGCCAATCTTTTGAAAAAAATATGAAACAGCAAAACCAAAACCATGAATCCACTAAAAATCACGCTTTTGCAAACCTATCTGTTTTGGGAAAACATAGATAAAAATTTACAAAACTTAGGATTAAAATTAGATACGATAAGAGAAAAAACAGATCTGATCATTCTGCCAGAAATGTTTAATACTGGCTTTACCATGAGCGCCAAAGAGCTGGCCCAAGAAATGGACGGCAAAACCATGAAATGGATGCATGAAAAAGCACAACGTTTTGATGCGGTGCTCACAGGTTCTTTAATTATCAAAGAAAATGAGAAATATTACAACAGGCTAATTTGGATGAGACCAGACGGTACCTATGAAAAATACGACAAGAAACATCTTTTTGCGATGGCAAAAGAAGACGAGGTTTTCACAGCGGGCAGCAAAAGATTAATTGTTGATTTGAACGGCTGGAAAATTATGCCAGTTATTTGTTATGATCTGCGTTTCCCTGTTTGGCTTAGAAACCACCACGAGCTATATGATCTGCTTTTAGTAGTTGCAAACTGGCCAGAAAAACGCAGCCATCATTGGCAAAAATTAATACCTGCTAGGGCAATAGAAAACCAATCTTATATTATTGCATTAAACAGGGTTGGGCATGATGGAAACGAAATCTATTACAGCGGAGACACAACATGCCTTGATCCGCAAGGAAAGGTTATCTATTATAAAAAAGACGAAGAAGACCTTTACACTTTTACCATCCAGCATGATGAGGTAGAGAAAACCAGAAATGAAATGCCCTTTTTAAAAGATGCCGATAGGTTTAAGATCATAGACTAATTTTAAGTTAAAAGTTGAGGATCGGGAGTAGAAAATATTAAATATTGACTAAAATAATCCCTAGGCCCACAATAATTAAATCGGCATTATAATAATTGTTAAATACTGTTAAAATTTAAACCTTTATATAAAAAAAATTGACCAACAATAGCTTTAAACCCCCTATTAAGTGCTTTTTTACAATATCATTTAAAAACTAAATTTACCTTTGCCCTTGCTTTAAAAATTATTGATAATAATCTATTAATTAATACGTAACATACTCTATCATTATTTATATGTTTAAGGAAATACCCAATAAACCAATCAGATACTTAACCATTGTCATTTATTTCATCATAATTTTTGTATGTGCCGTAGAACTTAACTTTTTAGGTTTATTTGGATATTCGCCCACAAAAAAAGACATAAAATTACCCACGTTAAATGTATCATCAGAAGTTTATACCGCTGATAGCGTACTAATAGGCAAATACTACACAGAAAACCGTACCCCTGTTGACTTTAACGAGATAGACAGTAATGTGATCAATGCCCTTATCGCAACCGAAGATGTAAGATTTTATAAGCATAGCGGAGTAGATTTTTACTCCTTGGCATCGGGCATTGTATCAACTGCTGGTGGAGATACAAGAGGTGGAAGCACCATTACGCAGCAATTGGCAAAAAACCTCTATCGTACGCGTTTAAATAAATCACAAGGCTTATTAAGAAAAATACCGGTAATAAGAACACTGGTCTCTAAATTCAAAGAATGGTTAACCGCCTTTAAATTAGAAGCAAATTACAAAAAGAACGATATTATTACCATGTACCTAAATACAGTACCGTTTGGTAACAATTCTTATGGGATAAACACCGCCGCAAAGCATTATTTTAATAAACCGGTTTCTAACCTTGATGTTGATGAGGCAGCAATGTTAGTTGGGATGTTGAAAGCAACATCTACCTATAACCCGATAAAAAACCCCGAGAACGCAATTAAAAGAAGAAACGTGGTGCTTGCGCAGATGAACAAGTACAAATTTCTATCTAACAGCCAGTATCAATTGGCAATTAAAAAACCAATAAAATTAGATTTAGGAAAAGATACCGGCAAAAACGATGGTGATTCTTACCTGCGTTCTGAAGTTGCAAAATGGTTAGAAAAATGGTGTAAAGATAATGATTATAACCTCTATGAAGATGGTTTAAAGATTTATACCACAATTGATTCTAAATTGCAAAAATATGCCGAGGAAGCCGTTCATGAGCAAATGAATATCTTACAAAAAAGATTTGATAACACTTGGGGCAACCAAGACGCTTGGCAAAACTCAGAAGGCGTAACCATACCAGATTTTATTGAAAACAGCATAGAGCGTTTGCCGTGGTACAATAACTTTAAAAGAAAATATGTTAACGATCCTGATTCTATAGACGTAATATTAAACAAGAAAAAAACAATGACCGTGTTTTCTTGGGACGGAGATAAGCAAGTACAATTTTCTACCATAGATTCTATAAAGTACTACGCCAAGATACTGAATACCGGAATGATGACTTTAGACCCATTCTCTGGAAAAATTAAAGTTTGGGTAGGTGGCGATGACCATACTTATTTTAAATACGACCATGTAATACAATCTAAAAGACAAGCTGGCTCTACATTTAAACCATTTGCTTATTTGGCCGCATTAGAAAGCGGGATGAGCCCATGCGATAAAATGACAGATAAACCTGTGAGCATCAGTTACAAAGACGGAGACCAAACCAAAGTATGGGAGCCTAAAAATGCAGATTATAATTTTACGTATCGCGAGATGTCTTTAAGATGGGCAATGGCAAAATCTGTAAATTCTATAACGGCACAGGTTACAGAAAAAGTTGGCTGGGATAAAGTGGTAGAATATGCGCACAAGTGCGGTATCGAAAGTCCACTTAAATCCGTACCGTCTGTTAGTTTAGGGCCTAATGATGTTTCTGTATATGAAATGGTAAAAGCTTATGGTACGTTTTTAAACAAAGGGAACAAAGTGGACCCTATTTTGGTAGAAAAGATAACCGATCAAGATGGTAATCTGATCGAAGATTTTAAAGCGAAACAAACTCCAGTATTAAGCAAAGAAATTGCTTGGTTAATGCTTTATATGTTCAGGGGCGGGATGGAAGAACCCGGTGGTACTTCACAAGCTTTATGGGAATGGGATTTGTGGAAAAAAAACAATCAAATCGGAGGGAAAACCGGTACTTCATCGGATTATGTGGATGGATGGTATATGGGGATCACAAAAGATTTGGTAACCGGAGTTTGGGTTGGTGCAGATGATCGTAGCGTTCATTTTAAAACCATGCAAACCGGCGAGGGATCAAGAACCGCCTTGCCCATCTTCGCAAAATTTATGGAGAAAGTTTATAAAGACCCCTCTACCGGTATAACAGAAGGGCCATTCCCAAAACCAGAAGTGCCAATCACTCGTTCTTATTATTGTGTTTCGCCACGCATTGTAGCAGATACGTTTTCTGTGGATAGCATTTTTACCGACTCCCTTAAAACAGATGATCCGTTGCCACAACCAGAAGAAAACCAATTACCAGATAACAATGTTACCAAAGAAAATACAACGCAAAAGAAAGAACAGGTAAAGCCCTTAAATCCAACTCAAAATAAAGAAGAGAACAAGCAAAGCCAACCAATAAAACAAGAAATTACCAAAAAAGAAGAAAGAAAATTAAAACGTGAAGAAAGAAAAAACGAACAAAATAATTAATGGTTAGTTTATCTTTTTAATGTAAACGTTTTCAAATATTAAAGTTTAAACTATATTTTTTCCGTTAATGAAATTGCAATCTAAAATGTACGATATGAAAAAAATTGTAACTGCCTTTAATCCTAAAAAATCTTTGGGTTTTTTAGTGATACTGATTTTGTTTTGCTCCCTTGGCGCACAAGCGCAATATTTTGGGCAAAATAAAGTAAGGTATAAAAACTTAAAATTTAAAGTTTACGAAACCCCACACTTTGATCTTTATTATTACACTAAAAACGATAGCTTAATTAAAGAATTTGCAAAAGAAAGTGAAGCTTGGTATGCCCTGCATCAACAAATTTTTAGAGATACCTTTAAAA
Source organism: Pedobacter segetis (assembly GCF_016623585.1). Lineage (GTDB taxonomy): Bacteria > Bacteroidota > Bacteroidia > Sphingobacteriales > Sphingobacteriaceae > Pseudopedobacter > Pseudopedobacter segetis. Next base: position 105,731 of record NZ_JAEHFY010000003.1, on the reverse strand, counting down.
AACCAAACCCTATCATTTTGTACGGTAACTCCCCAGAGTTTCAGCAAACAACAGCCATAGGCGGAGAAATTGGTGTTGGAACAGGGGCGTTACAGAAGGCTTAAAAAATAGAGTTGTAATGCCTTTACAAGAGATCAATGCCCAAACACGCCATGTCTTGGGTCATGAATTGGTACATGCTTTTCAATATCATTCATTAATAGAAGGAGATTCTACCCAATTAGAAAACTTAGGAAATTTGCCCCTTTGGATGGTAGAAGGTATGGCAGAATATTTATCTTTGGGTAAAATAGATGCAAACACAGCAATGTGGATGAGGGATGCAGTTTTGAATAACGATGTCCCAACTTTAGAAGATTTAACCACCAATAGCAAGTATTTCCCCTATCGTTACGGGCAGGCATTTTGGGCCTTTATAGGCTCTACCTATGGTGATACCACAATTTTTCCCTTCTTTAAATCAACAGCCAAGTACGGCTATCAAATTGCCATAAGAAGAACTTTTGGCTATGATGATAAAACCTTGTCTGGTTTATGGAAAAGTTCTTTAGAAAATGCTTACAAGCCTTATCTAAAAGACACCACCCAAACACCGATAGGTACAAAAATTGTTGATGAGACAAATGGTGGGGAAATGAATGTGGCACCGGCAATTAGCCCCGATGGCAATTATTTGGCCTATCTTTCTGAAAGGGATTTGTTTTCTATCGATTTATACTTGGCAGATGCCCATACAGGGACTACGATTAGGAAGTTAACTTCAAAAATAAGCGATTCCCACATAGATGAATTTAATTTTATAGAGTCCGCAGGTGCTTGGTCTCCTGATAGTAAAAAGTTTGCCTTTAGTGTTTTTGCCGAAGGAAGAAATAAATTGGTTGTTGTTGATGTTTCTAACGGGAAAACTTTGCTAGAAAAAGGCATGGGAGACGTAGAACAATTTGGAAATCTAACCTGGTCCCCGGATGGGGATAATGTTGCCTTTACAGGTTTAAAGAATGGCCAAAGCGATATGTTCTCTTATAATTTTACTTCGCAAGAAGTTACGCAGCTAACTAATGATAAATACACAGAATACCAACCATCTTACTCTGCAGACGGAACTAAAATAGTTTTCTCTACTGATAAATATAGCGAACAAAGCGATAATGTTGCTGCCGCAATCCCCATGGGAATGGCCATTATGGATTTAAAAGATAAATCTACCAAAAGGATTGATCTGTTTGAGGCAGCAAATAACTATAATCCGCTTTTCGCAGAAAACGACTCTAAGATATATTTCCTTTCTAACAGAGATGGGTTTAGAAATCTTTACAGATATACAATTGCAACTGGTAAAGTGGAACAATTAACAGATTATTTTACAGGGATAAGTGGCATCACAGAAAACTCGCCGGCATTAAGTATTTCTAACGATAATGATGTCGTATATTCTTATTATAGACATCAAAAATATATACTTTATAATGCAAAAGATACAGCTTTTAAAGGTAAAGTTGTTGATCCAGAGTATGTAAACTTAGCTGCAGCTACACTTCCACCTCCAAATTCTGTTGGGGTTAACATCATTAACAAAAATTTAGAAAACTTCCAGGTTTATAATGATCTCCCAACAGATTCCGTAAAATCAATTCCGTTTAGGCCAAAATTCAAATTAGATTATATAGCAAACACCGGTGCCGGAGTTTCTACAAGTAGGTTTGGCACAGGTTTATCTGGTGGTGTGCAAGCAATTTTTAGCGATATTTTAAGTAGGGACCAAATTTTTGCAGCAGCCAATGTTAATGGAGAAATTTATGATTTTGGCGCTCAGATAGCTTATGTAAACCAACAAAGCAGATGGAATTGGGGCGGTGCTATTTCACACATACCTTATCAATTTGGCACTTATGGTATAGAGCAAACCAGTTTGCCCGCCCAAGGAGGCGGCACAATACCGGCCTATAATCAATATTATGATATCATTAGGGTTTTTGAAGAATCGGCACAAGGATTTACCTCTTACCCTTTCTCTAAAATTATAAGGGCAGAATTTGGTGCCGGAGTCTCACACTACTCTTACCGTGTTGATAGGTATAGCACTTACTATCAAGATTTGGGGGGCGGTTTTGTAGGAAGCCCTTTTTATCAGGATAGAAAAAAAATCAGCCTAGCAGAATATAATCAAAATAACGGTTTTGGTTATCAACTTACTCCTTACAGTATTTTGCAATTAAATACAGCTTTAGTGGGCGATAATTCTTTCCAAGGTGTTGCCTCCCCTTTAAATGGATATAGATATAGAATTGGTATAGAGCAAAATTTTGGTACGTTTCAATACACTGCACCAACCATAGATTTAAGAAAATACGTTAGGGCAAAACCAGTAACATTTGCAGGTAGGTTATATGGCTATGGCCGATTAGGAAACACTAATAACCAACAACTTTATCCTTTATTTATAGGTTACCCATATTTGATCAGAGGTTATGAGGCAAACAGTTTTTATAAAAACAACGGCGGTTCTGGTACTTCATCAAACGGCTTTGATATTAACCAACTAATTGGCAACAGAATTGCCGTTGCTAATTTTGAAGTGCGTTTACCATTTACCGGGCCAAAAAAACTTTCTGTAATTCCGTCTAAGTTTTTATTTTCTGAGCTAAACTTGTTTTTTGATGCCGGCTTGGCTTGGGATAAAGGCGATGTGATTAAACTTAACCAAAAAGGCCCTGATCAAATTGGAACAGCTGGGCCAACAAATACACCGGTTTATGCAACCAATGTTAAGGTACCCGCCCTAAGTGCCGGTATTTCTACTAGGGTAAATGTGTTTGGTTATTTTGTGTTAGAACCTTATTTGGCTTTTCCATTTAATAGAAAAGATGTTACAAAGCCAGTTTTTGGCCTAGCATTCTCACCAGGCTGGTAGTATAGTAGAGTTAGTTTAACAGAATTTAACAAATTCAAAACATCTTGTTGCTGCAAAATGCCGTAAATAAATTAAAAACTATAAAATATTTAATCATGAAAAAGAATATATTATTTGCCATAATCATTGCGGCTTCAACTTTAACCGCTTGTGGACAAAACAAAACAAAAGATAAAACTTCTACTGAAAACGTTGAAACCAAAAAGGGAAAATTCCCTATGGCTAAAACAGATGCAGAATGGAGGGCAATCTTAAGCCCAGCTACTTATGAGATTATGGTAAAAGAAGGCACAGAGACACCTTTCAAAAACGAATATTATAACAACCATAAAAAAGGAATTTATGTAAGCGCTGCCACCGGAGAACCATTGTTTAGCTCTGACGATAAATTTGATTCTGGTACAGGATGGCCAAGTTTCACAAAACCAATTAACGATAAAGCTGTTATTTGGGCAAAAGATACTTCTTTCGGGATGACAAGGGATGAAGTTGTAGAGGCTAAAACAGGTTTACATTTAGGCCATGTTTTTAATGATGGGCCTGCTCCTACTGGTTTAAGATATTGCATCAATTCTGCTGCTCTAAAATTTATTCCTTCAAAGTAAATCCTAAAATTTTATCCAAATAAAATTGGCTTCCGAGAATTTTTCGGAAGCCAATTTTTTTACACTGTAATTGGTACTGGATATTTGCTTTGGGCATTTTACTTCAAGCTTTAAGCATCTATTATTTCACTCTCTCAATATAAGCACCTGTTGCGGTATCAACCCTTACTTTATCGCCTTGGTTTACAAACAATGGTACTTTTATTTCAATTCCTGTTTCAACAGTAGCATTTTTTAAAGCATTTGTAGAGGTATCGCCTTTAACAGCTGGCTCTGTATAAACAATCTCTAACTCAACATTATTGGGTGCTTTTGCAATAATCGGCTCTTCACTCTCCATAGAAATCAAAACATTCATCCCCTCTTTTAAAAACCTTGCAGAACTACCAAATAATTCTTTGGGTACGTTAAATTGTTCAAACGTAATATTGTCCATCACCACAAAATAATCCCCATCATCATATAAATATTGATAATCTTTGGTCTCAACCCTTGCAATATCCACCTCCTCATCTGTACGCATACGTAGTTCTATTATTTTGCCGGTTTTAATACTCCGCATTTTACCTGTATAAAATGCACCTCCCTTTCCTGGCGTACGATGTATCAATTCATCGATAGTTACCAAATCTCCGTTAAAACGGATAATATTGCCTGTTTTTAAGTCTCCTGCCTTAGCCATAATTATTTTATCTTGGATTGCAAAAATAGGGATTAAACTCTATCCTACAAATTGCTTTTGAAAAGCGACCTTATCAAAAAAAACACTCGATAATTGCAAAATTTATCATAGAACACCAAGTGGCATCTTTCTTGAGCATTTTTGAATATGAAAAACATAGAATCCATAAAAGAAAAAGCAAAGTTAGTGCGTAAATGGTGCATGGTCTCTACTACCGAGGCCGGCTCTGGCCACCCTACATCTTGCCTATCAATTGCCGATGTAACCACCGTTTTATTTGATAAATATCTAAAATACGATTTATCAGCACCATTAAATAAGTACAACGATCGTTTTGTGCTTTCCAAGGGCCACGCGGCCCCATTGCTTTATACATTGTTTGGCATTGCAGGAGCTTATCCCTTAGAGAGCTTAAGAACACTCAGAAAATTTGGGAGCCAATTTGAAGGTCATCCCGTACCAAAATTTAAGTTTACAGAAGCAGCAACCGGCTCTTTGGGCCAGGGTTTATCCGTTGGGGCTGGTTTGGCCTTAATAGGGAAAAGGGAAAAACTTCCTTATAAAACTTACGTTGTTTTGGGTGATGGCGAGCTTGCAGAAGGCCAGGTTTGGGAGGCGGCAAACTTTGCTTCCTATCATCATTTAGATAATTTGATCGCAATTTTAGACATCAATCGTTTGGCGCAGAGTGGCGAAACCATGTTTGGGCATCATTTAAAAGAATATGCTGACCGCTTTAAAGCTTTTGGTTTTGAGGTGATTGAAATTGATGGCCATGATTTAGAAGAAATAGATAAAGCACTACAAAAAGCACATAGCAATACCAATGGAAAACCTGTTGCCATTGTTGCAGAGACCATTAAAGGAAAAGGAGTTTCATTTTTAGAAGATAAAGAAGGCTGGCATGGCAAACCGTTAAATACCGATCAATTAAAAACCGCTTTAAAAGAGTTGGGAGAGGTTGACGATAGTTTACGTTTCGAGCTAAAAATGACAGAAAAGACCGAGGTTACAAAAAACCCTTTAGAACAAACATTTTCTAAGCTAAAATTCGATAAAAATAAAGAATATGCTACCAGAGAGGTTTTTGGGGAGGTTTTTACGGAATTAGGAAAATCAAACCTAAATCTGTACGGCCTAGATGGCGATGTTAAAAATTCTACTTACACCTTAGATTTTTATAAAGCCTATCCAGAAAGGTTTGTAGAATGTTTTATTGCCGAACAAAATATGGTTTCTGTAGCCGCAGGATTATCAAGAATTGGTAAAATACCCTTTGTAGCCACTTTTGCGGCTTTTTTTACCAGGGCAGCAGATCAAATAAGAATGGCTAGGGTATCAGAATCTAACATCAAATTTATTGGTTCCCATGTTGGTGTTTCTATTGGCGAAGATGGCCCTTCACAAATGGGTTTAGAGGATATTGCCTTTTTTGGTGCCGAACCAGACATCATTATACTACAACCTTCTGATGCTGTATCAACAAGTAAATTGGTTCCATTGATGATAAATCATCAAGGGATCAGCTATATGAGAACGCTACGCCCAAAAACCCCAATTTTTTATGATGAAAGCGAGGTTTTCAAAATCGGTGGATCTAAAACATTACGAAAATCCAAGAAAGATGGTTTAACTGTGGCGGCAACCGGTATTACTGTGATAGAAGCCATTACAGCTGCCGAAGAATTGAAAAAAGAAAATATAAATATTAGAGTTGTAGATTGTTACTCCATAAATCCGGTTGATGCAGCTACATTAAAAGAATGTGTTTCAGAAACCGAAAAACCGATCATCATTACCGTAGAAGATCATTATGAACATGGTGGTTTTGGCGATTTCGTTTCATCAGCTTTAGCTAAAGAGAACTTAGAAGTTGTAAAATTAGCAGTTTCAAAAATATCCTCATCTGGCGAGAAATCGCAATTGTTGAGTGCAGCCCAAATAGATGCGGCGCATATTATAAAAACAGTAAAAAAGCTTTTGAAATAAGGAGAACAATTGAGGTATCAAGTCTCGCTATTTGGCGAGACTTTTTTTGTTTGTCTTAATTTATGTAATAAATAATTAAAATTTAGTTTAACTGTTTATTTAATATATTTGAATCAAATCTTATAAAACCTGGCCTTTACAAGTAAAAAAGAATATGCTTTTTAATTCTTTTCATTTCTTATTCTTTTTCATAATTGTTACTTCTCTTTATTTTGCGCTCCCCTATGGTAAAAGATGGGTTTTATTGTTGTTAAGTAGCTGCTATTTTTACATGGCTTTTGTGCCCATATACATTCTGATACTGGGTTTTACTATCATTATAGATTATTTTGCAGGTATTTATATAGAAAATTCTGAAGGTAAAAGAAGAAAAAAATTCTTGATCATGAGTTTGGTTGCCAATATTGGTGTTTTGGCCATTTTTAAATACTTCAATTTTTTAAACCAAAACTTTTCATTTCTATTGTCCGGTTTCGGACTTAAAGACCCACTTCCCTATTTATCTATCCTGCTGCCCATAGGCTTGTCATTTCATACTTTCCAAGCCATGAGTTACACCATAGAGGTTTACCGCGGGCATCAAAAAGCAGAAAGGCACTTTGGCATTTATTCGCTTTATGTAATGTTTTACCCTCAGTTGGTTGCCGGGCCAATTGAAAGACCGCAAAACCTATTACATCAATTTAGGCAAAAATTTGATTTTGATTATGCCCGTGTAACAAGCGGTTTAAGGCTGATGATCTGGGGCTTGTTCCAAAAAGTAGTAATCGCAGATAGGCTCGCTATTTTAGTAGATACCGTTTATAACAACCCTCAAAAACACCAAGACTCTAGCCTGATCATCGCAACGGTCTTTTTCTCTTTTCAAATTTTTTGCGATTTTTCTGGTTATTCTGATATGGCAATAGGCGCAGCAAGGGTTATGGGATTTAACTTAATGACCAACTTTAGAAGTCCGTACCAAGCTAAAAGTGTGCAAGAATTCTGGACAAGGTGGCATATCTCTCTTTCAACCTGGTTTAAAGATTATCTATATATTCCTTTGGGAGGAAATCGAGTAGCCATCCCAAGGTGGTATTTTAATATTTTTATCGTTTTTTTAGTAAGCGGTTTATGGCATGGCGCAAGTTGGACTTTTGTTATCTGGGGAGCTTTACATGGTTTCTACATCATATTTGGAACCCTTACTTCTAAGTTTCGCAAAAATTATAGTAAAGTATTCTTATTAGATAAGATTACGTTTTTGCCAACAATCATCACTTTTATTTTAGTTGCATTTGCATGGATATTTTTTAGATCAGATAATTTTACTGTTGCATATTATATCATCAGTCATTTGTGGGGCGGCTTAAAAGAGATTTTTTATAATATCTACCACAATTTGCCTGTATTTGAATATTTAGGGATTTCTAAATTCTTTGCGCTTGGTTTAATCATATTTTTAGAAACCATTAATTATTTCAAGAACAAACACAACATTGCTTTATGGTTTACATCCAAACCTTTTGCATTTAGATGGGCTACTTATTTTGCAGTAGTGTTGATCATTATGGTATGCGGCGTTTTTGACAACAGGCAATTTATATATTTTCAATTTTAAAGGTTTGAAGAAATTCATCATAAAATCAACGGTTTTTTTAGCCATTTTAAGTGTGGTGTTCTTTAGCTTGTCTTTAACTTTTAAAAGAAAATACAATCCTAAAACAGACTATTTAGGCGCAATTATAGATAAACACCAACGCTTAGAACAAATAGACAGTAATAGGCTCATTTTAATTGGTGGATCAAACCTCGCCTTTGGCATCAATAGCCCATTAATAGAAGATAATTTAAAAGTTAATGTAATAAATATGGGTTTACATGCCGGTTTGGGCTTAGCGTTTATGCTTAATGAGGTAAAACCATCTGTAAAAAAAGGAGACTTAATTGTACTTTGCCTAGAATATCCTCTTTATTTGGATGATTTTGAGCCAGATATTGACCTGATCAGCTTTACGCAGCATTTATACCCGCCTTCCAGAAATTATTACCATTTTAATTTAGAAGAAATGTTTTTGGCAAACTTTGCCAAATTTAAAAAGCGTTTTGAAGCCCAAACCATTAAAATCGACCCTGTTTTTAACCGTCAGAAATTTGATAAATATGGTGATGATATAGGGCATTTAGGTTTGCCCGGTTTAATAGAATTGAGGGATAAAGAACATATTGGGAAATTAGAGGTAGATAAAAGTGCCAGATTGATCAATCAGTTTAATAGCGTATGTAAACAGAAAGGAGCCAAGTTATTGATTTCTTATGTATCCTATCCAAAATCAGAATACAAAAAAAACAAAAAAGCAATAGATGATCTAAATCAACTACTGCATCAGAAAATTGAGAACGTACCTTTTATAAATAAACCAGAAAATTACATATTTGATGATAGCCTATTTTATGATACCGTTTATCATCTAAACAGAGAAGGGAGAGAAAGAAGAACAACTATTTTTATAAAAGACATTAAACCTTTTATTCAAAAATAAACAAGTTTGGCTGATTTTTGAAAAATCAGAAATCTGCCAAACCTTTAAACTTATTTACTCATTTCGGCAAAATATTTGTGAAATAGGGGGATGGTTTCTATGCCTTTGTAATAATTGAAAACATCATATTTTTCGTTTGGTGAGTGTAGGCTATCGCTGTCTAAACCAAAGCCCATTAGTACGGTTTTAATACCTAACTCTTCTTCAAACAAAGCCACAATTGGGATACTTCCACCGCCCCTAGTTGGTACGGGTTCTTTACCAAAAGAATCTTTTATGGCTTTATAGGCCGCTTTAAAAGCAATTGAATTTGTAGGGGTTACATAAGGGGTGCCACCGTGATGGGCAATAACTTTTACCTTTACTGATTTGGGGGCGATACTCTCGAAATGATTTTTAAATAATTCTGAAATTTTACGCCAATCTTGTCCAGGAACAAGTCTCATAGATATTTTGGCATTTGCCTTTGCCGGGAGAACGGTTTTTGCCCCAGGGCCGGTATAACCGCCCCAAATTCCGTTTACCTCTAATGTTGGCCTAATCCCCGTTCTTTCAATTGTAGAGTATCCCGCCTCTCCCCAAACATCATCAATAGAAAGTTCTTTTTTATACTCCTCTAAATCAAAAGGAGCATCATTTAATGACTTTCTTTCCTCTTCAGAAAGGTTGATTACTCCATCATAAAACCCGGGAATAGTAATGTGGTTATGCTCGTCATGCAAGGATGCGATCATTTGGCAAAGAATGGTTGCTGGGTTGGCAACCGCACCACCGTAAACCCCAGAATGAAGGTCTTTTATTGGCCCCTGAACTTCTACTTCCATGTAAGCCAAACCGCGTAACCCAGTTTCTATACTTGGGTTTTCCATGCTAATCATAGAAGTATCGGATATCAAAACCACATCGGCTTTTAATCGCTCCTTATTTTGGGCAACAAATTTACCCAAGTTATCAGAACCCACCTCCTCTTCACCCTCGATCATAAATTTGATGTTACAAGGCAAAGTATTGGTATGCACCATCAGCTCGAAAGCTTTCACATGCATATAAAACTGACCTTTATCATCGCAAGCACCTCTGGCGTAAATCTTTCCATCACGCAAGGTAGGCTCAAAAGGCGGAGTTTCCCAAAGCTCTATCGGGTCTGGCGGCTGTACATCATAATGGCCATACACCAATACCGTTGGCAAAGAGCTATCAATGATTTTCTCTCCGTAAACTATAGGGTAACCCTCCGTAGGGCAAACTTCAACATGGTTTGCCCCCGAATTCTTCAATTTATCTGCAACAAAATCTGCCGTTTTTAGTACTTCATCCTTATATTTAGGATCGGCACTAACAGACTGAAATCTTAACAGTTCAAATAATTCGTGAAGAAAACGCTGGCGGTTTTCTTCTACGTACTCCTTAATAATTTGCATAAAATATAGATTTACGCAAATATACCAATTTATACTTTAGCCTTTAGCTAAAGAATTTAGTGATGGGTTAATCCCAAGTGCCTAGATCTTTTTTAGGCAATGAACCATCCATGGTTTGAACTTTATTTGCTTTTGCTGGAGTTAATTCATTATCTTTTTTACAAGAAGTTGCTGCCATTGCAGATACCAATACCAATGCTATTAATATTTTTTTCATAATTTTAAATTTTATGTAACCTTTAAATGTTAATTACAGTACAAATATGTTGGGACTATAATTTTAAATGAAAAATTTATTTCTTAAAAGAATAAATTTTATTACAATTATTTTTATTTTTATTTTTATTTTATAAAGATTTTTTTTTTCATACAGGATTAAAACTTTACATGAAAAAATATTTCGGCTTTTTAACTTAACGCTTCGATTTTAATGAAAAGGTTTTTATTTTTCTTATTAATCATAAATAATTTGAATACCTACGCATTTCAAATAAATGGTATAAAAGAAAATGAAGATTCGTCTGCGGTTAATAAAATAAACAAAGCTAGCTATCAAAACAGATTAACCGATCCAGATCAAACTATTTTGATGGCAAAAAGGGCTAATAAAATGGCCTTAGCCATAAAATTCAAAGAAGGCGAAGCAGAATCTAATAGGATTATTGGTATTGGATACTATTATCTTAACCAAAGAGATTCTGCATTAAATTATTATCTATTAGCTTTAAATCAGTTTAAATTCCTCAAGGATGATCTTGGAGAAGCAAAAGTAGCTAACAATATAGGCAACCTTTGGATAGATATTGATTACGATAAAAGCTTAGAATATTTTAAAAAAACATTACAAATAGCTCAAAAACACAATAAAAAAGATTTGATAGCAGGTTCTTATTTAAATATAGGAAATACTTTTCTTCGTAAAAAAAATTACTCAGTTGCCCTTAAAAATTATGAAAAAAGCAGCGAATTATTCAATGAAATTAATAATCCAATTGGTATCACTCAAAGTTTACAAAATAGGGGAGTAATTTATTTTAAAACGAATCAATTTGATAAAGCAGAAAAATTACTTCTAGAAGCAAATAGAAAATCTAAAGAACATGAACTAAATAGTGCAGTTTCTTCAATCAATTTAAGCTTGTCTGCTATTTATATTGCTGAAAATAAATTTGAAGATGCTTCTAAATTCTTAAATGAAGGAATGGCTTTTGCAAAATTAGTTAATGACAGTAAGATTATTTATGACTACATATACACCAATTATCAGTTAGAATATAAAAGAAAAAATTATGAGAAAGCTTTAGGTTATTTAAAAGAGATAAATGTACTGGATAGCGTTAATTATAATAAAAACATAACCTCTAACATTAATTTAATACAGCAAACCCTAAAACAACAACAACAGCAAAAAGAGAATGAATTAACTATCCAACAACAAAAAAACGCTAAAAAACTTTCAATTGCCACAGGTATTGTTACCATACTTTCTTTCTTCGTTATTTTTCTATTGATAAAAACCAACAAAAAATCAAAGAAATCTAATTTAGAGCTAAAAACCTTAAACGATGAGGTGATAAGGCAAAAAAACAATGTAGATAGGATCAACCATCGTTTAGAAGAACTAATTGCAGAACGCACCAAAGACCTGATCATTAAAAATCAAAAACTTTCAGAATACTCTAGCCATTTATCACACCAGATACGTGGGCCTGTTGCTACGCTTAAAGGTTTAATGCTTTTGGTGGAGGACGATATGGTAGATAGCAATGAAATATCGCCCCAAATAATAAAATGCGTTAATAAAATTGATGAGCAGATCATGGATATCAATGAGGCTTTAAACGATCCAACAAGGTATCATTTAAACAGAAAATAAACATGGTGGAAATCTTTAAATGGGGCAAGGCTAAAATCTCTGCCCCATTTTTTTTATTTTCGCATTTCTCATAAACTTTAGGATTTGGATTTTTTAGCAGGATTAAATACATCACAAAAACAAGCGGTACAACAAATAGTGGGCCCTGTAATGATCATTGCGGGTGCGGGATCGGGAAAAACCAGGGTAATCACATACCGGGTTGCCCACCTTATCCAAAAAGGCATTGATCCGTTTAATATTTTGGTGCTAACTTTTACCAATAAGGCAGCAAAAGAAATGCGTAACCGTATTACCACCGTTGTTGGAGGGGAGGCTAAAAACATTTGGATGGGTACTTTTCACTCTGTATTTGCAAAAATATTAAGGGTTGAGGCCAATAAAATAGGCTATCCAAATAATTTTACCATTTATGATACAGATGATAGCAAAAGCTTGATCAAAACCATATTAAAAGAAATGAGCCTCGATGATAAACTCTATCATCACAATTTCGTTTACGGGCGTATATCAAATGCCAAAAACAACCTGATTTCTGCCCAAGAATATCAACAGAATGAGGCCATACAAGCCGAGGATTTTAGTAATGGGCGTGGTTTTTTAGGCAAAATTTATGAAACCTACGTAAACCGTTGCTTTAAGGCCGGGGCCATGGATTTTGACGACCTCCTTTTTAAAACAAACGTTTTGTTAAAAGAGCATCCAGATGTGCTTTATAAGTACCAGAACAAGTTTAAATATTTAATGGTTGATGAGTACCAGGATACCAACTTTTCGCAATATTTGATCGTGAAAAAACTAGCCGCCATTAATGAAAACCTATGTGTGGTGGGTGATGATGCACAGAGCATCTACGCTTTTAGGGGTGCCAGCATCCAAAACATACTCAACTTTCAAAAAGATTACCCCGATGTTAAGGTTTTTAAACTAGAGCAGAATTACAGATCTACGCAAAATATCGTAAATGTTGCCAACAGCATCATTTCTAACAATAAAAACCAGTTAGAGAAAAATGTTTTTTCTGCAAACGAAACCGGCGAGAAAATAAAAATCACACGTTCTTTTTCTGACAATGAAGAAGGGAAATCTGTGGCAGAATCTATCATCCAAGAGCGAGGGAACAACAATTTAGAATGGAAGAGTTTTGCCATCTTGTACCGTACAAACGCACAATCAAGATCAATGGAAGAAGGCTTGCGCAAACTAAACGTTCCCTATAAAATTTATGGTGGGCTTTCTTTTTACCAAAGAAAAGAAATAAAAGATTTGATCGCTTACTTCCGCCTAACTTTTAACCCAAGCGATGAGGAAGCCTTTAAAAGGGTAATCAATTATCCCGCAAGAGGGATCGGTAAAACCACGTTAGATAGGGTTATTTTGGCCGCAGACCAAAACGAAAAAACCTTGTTCGAGATCATCTGCGATGCCCCAAAGTATCTGGAAAACAGGGCTGCTTTAGCTGTTGCAGATTTTGCCGCTTCTATCCAAAGCTTTATGGTGGTGGCAAAAAACAGCACTGCTTACGATGCAGCTTTACATATTGCCCAACAATCTGGCTTATTAAAAGATCTATATGCCGATAAATCTGTAGAAGGTTTAAATCGTTATGAAAACATCCAAGAACTTTTGAACGGGATCAAAGAGTTTTCTGAAAGGGAAGATCTAGAAGAACGCGGCTTAGATATATTTATGCAAGATATTGCCCTGTTAACCAATGATGATAATGATAAAGACCCCAATAAAGACACCGTTTCATTGATGACCATCCATTCTTCTAAAGGTTTAGAATTTCCACAGGTTTACATTGTGGGTTTAGAAGAGAACCTGTTTCCGTCTCAAATGGCATTAAATTCTAGGGCAGATCTAGAAGAAGAGCGCCGTTTGTTTTATGTTGCCGTTACAAGGGCAGAAAAAAAACTCCATTTAAGTTATGCTACATCACGTTTCAGGTTTGGCACATTGATCAATTGTGAGCCTTCCCGTTTTTTGGATGAGATCGAGCCGAAATATTTAGAACTAGAATTTACGCAAAAAGCACCAAGGGAAAGTACGGGCTTTGGCGATGAGCGCAATAAATGGCAAAGCAAAACTGCAGAAAAACCTATTCAAGGCGATTTTTTCTCTAAACCAAAACCCGCCACCAAAGCAGTTTTAACAACTTCATTATTGGCGAAAGCCCACGTACCAACTGCGGGTTTTGCACCAAGCGATACCTCAAAGCTACAAACCGGGCAAGAAGTAGAGCATGAACGCTTTGGGTTTGGCAAAGTGATCAATTTAGAAGGCAGCAAAGGTGATCTTAAAGCAACCGTTTTTTTTAAGGAGATCGGGCAAAAGCAGCTATTGTTAAAATATGCGAAGTTGAGGATAGTGGAAAATTAAATATAACCACAGAGGACACAAAGATTTTCACAAAGAAACAAAGGTTTTTTGCGTTAAGGATTGAAGTGGCATCCCCGCCTGTAATTCGGGAAGGCTTTTTTTGTCATCCTGAGCATTGTCACTCTGAGCGGAGTCGAAAAGGGAGTCGAAGGATAAGAAAAAAGATATATCCGCCAGTTGGCGGAGTTTTAAAACGCCCAAATTATTTTATTTCAATTATTCTAATCAAAAAGAATTTTAATTAAAAAAATCAATATTATCTACATCAAAAACATCCCAATTATTCTCCTTAAAAATCTATCTTTGCGTTTCAGATGAAGCATATACGTAATTTTTGCATTATTGCACATATAGATCACGGTAAGAGTACCCTTGCCGATAGATTGTTGGAGTTTACTTCTACGGTTACCCAACGCGAATCGCAAGCACAGTTGTTGGATAATATGGATCTGGAGCGTGAACGCGGCATTACCATAAAAAGCCATGCCATCCAGATGAACTATATCCATGAGGGGCAAGAATATATTCTGAACCTGATCGATACACCGGGACACGTAGATTTTTCTTACGAGGTTTCTAGGTCTATTGCCGCTTGTGAGGGTGCTTTATTGATCGTAGATGCTTCTCAAGGTATTCAGGCGCAAACAATTTCTAACCTTTATTTGGCCTTAGAACAAGACCTGCACATTATCCCCATTTTAAATAAAATGGATCTGCCGGGGGCAATGCCCGAAGAAGTGAAAGACCAGATCATTGATTTGATCGGTGGCGAGCGCTCTGATATTATCCCCGCATCTGGCAAAACCGGCCTAGGCATCCAAGATATTTTAACTGCCGTAATAGAAAGAGTGCCGGCTCCGGTTGGCGATCCCGATGCGCCTTTACAAGCTTTGATCTTTGATTCTGTTTTTAATTCTTTCCGTGGGATCATTGCTTATTTTAAAGTGGTAAACGGACAGATTAAAAAGAACGACAAAGTTAAGTTTGTTGCTACCGGTAAAGAATACATTGCAGACGAAGTTGGGATTTTAAAATTGAACCCCACACCCAAAGATGCTGTGAAAACTGGTGATGTTGGATACATTATTTCTGGGATCAAAGAAGCAAGGGAGGTTAAAGTTGGCGATACCATTGTATTAAAAGACCGTCAGGTTGTTGGCATACAAGGCTTTGAAGAGGTTAAACCGATGGTTTTTGCGGGTATTTACCCTGTTGATACCGATGAGTTTGAAGAGTTGCGAGAGGCGATGCACAAACTGCAATTGAACGATGCTTCTTTGGTTTTTGAGCCAGAATCTTCTGCGGCATTGGGTTTCGGTTTTCGTTGTGGCTTTTTGGGGATGCTGCACATGGAAATTATCCAAGAGCGTTTAGAGCGTGAATTCGACATGACGGTAATTACAACCGTACCCAACGTTTCTTATATCGCACATACTACAAAAGGAGATCCTTTTACGGTAAATAACCCTTCAGAACTACCAGACCCCTCTAAGTTGGAATTTGTTGAAGAACCTTACATCAAAGCCAACATCATTACCAAAGCAGAATTTGTTGGGCCGGTAATGTCGCTTTGCATCCAAAAAAGGGGAACCATAGTTAACCAACATTATTTAACTGCCGATAGGGTAGAATTGATATTTGAGATGCCGATGGGTGAAATCGTTTTTGATTTTTACGATAAATTGAAAACAATTTCAAAAGGTTATGCCTCTTTTGATTATCACCAAACAGGTTTCAAACAATCTGATCTGGTAAAATTAGATATTATGCTGAACGGAGAACACGTAGATGCGCTTTCATCGTTGATCCACCGGAGCAATTCTTACGATTTTGGTAAACGCATTTGCGAAAAGCTGAGGGAATTAATTCCGAGACAACAGTTTGAGATCGCTATCCAGGCATCTATAGGCGCAAAAATCATAGCCCGTGAAAACGTGAGGGCTTTACGTAAAGATGTAACAGCCAAATGTTATGGTGGAGATATTTCACGTAAGCGCAAATTGTTAGAAAAGCAGAAAAAAGGTAAAAAGCGTATGCGCCAAGTGGGTAATGTAGAAATCCCACAATCGGCGTTTATGGCAGTTTTGAAATTAGATTAGTACAAAGTATTGAGTATAGCATATTGAGTTTCGCTATACTCAATACTCATTATGCAATACAATAACATGAAATTACTAGACGGAAAACACGTATCGGAAGAATTAAAAAAGCAGATTGCGGTTGAAGCAGCAGAAATGTTGGAGAAAACAGGCAGAAAGCCACATTTGGTTGCTGTTTTGGTTGGTAACGATGGCGGTAGCGAAACCTATGTGGCAAGCAAAATGCGCAACTGTGAAAAAGTTGGTTTTAAATCTTCATTGATCAGGTACGATGAAACCGTTACCGAAGCAGAATTGTTAAACAAAATTGAAGAATTGAATAGGGATAAATCTATAGATGGGTTTATTGTTCAACTCCCTCTTCCAAAGCATATCGATCCAGAAAAAGTTACCGAAACCATTGACCATAAAAAGGATGTGGATGGTTTCCACCCTATCAATTTAGGCAGAATGCAAAGAAATTTGCCTTGTTTTTTACCGGCAACACCTTTTGGTATTATGCTGATGCTTGAGTTTTATGGAATTGAAACCGCTGGTAAAAATTGTGTGGTTATTGGCAGAAGCAACATTGTTGGCAGCCCTATGAGCATTTTAATGGCCCGCAACGCAAACCCCGGAAATTGTACCGTAACCTTAACGCACAGCAAGACCCAAAATTTAAAAGAAATTACGCTTAAAGCGGATATTATCATTGCGGCAATTGGTAAAAAGAATTTCGTTACCGCCGATATGGTTAAAAATGGTGCCATTGTTATTGATGTAGGCATGAACAGAGAACTTTCTGATAAAACCAAATCTGGTTATAAACTTTTTGGAGATGTTGATTTTGATAATGTGGCCCCAAAATGCTCTTACATTACCCCTGTACCAGGTGGGGTTGGCTTAATGACTATTGTAAGTTTGTTAAGAAACACGCTTTCTGCCGCTAAAAAAGAATTCTACAATTAATACGTAAAGATTATTTTTTGTTCACGTAAAAATAATTATCTTTGAGAAATTTAAAGAGTAAGGTTATGGATGCTAAATTAACATTAAGCTTTGATGAGCAGATTATCTTAAAGGCTAAAAGATATGCAGAACGCAATAATATTAGCCTTTCTAGGATGATCGAGCATTTGTTAACACAAGTTATAGAAAAGCCTTATCAATCTTTAGAAGATTTCCCCGTTTCTGATTGGGTGGGTATGGTTGCCGAGGGGCCTGCAGAGTATAAAACAAAAAAATCAAAAAAAATAGATAAAGAGGATTTTTTCGCATCAAAAAAATGAGGATTTTTTTAGATGCCAATGTTCTAGTTGCTGTTTTAAATAAAGAATACCCTGTTTTTACCTACGCTTCTCGTATCTTAAGCTTGGCCGATAAACCAAATTTTACCTTATACACCTCTCCTGTTTGTTTGGCAATAGCTTTTTATTTTGCCGAAAAGAAAACTTCTTCTAAAGTTGCCAAAGAAAAAATCAGAATTTTGCTAGAGCACATACAAATAGCAGAAAACTTAAGAAGTGCAATTTTAAAAACTATCGACAATAAAAAAGCAGAAGATTTTGAAGACGGGATCGAGTATTATGCTGCCTTAGAAAACGATTGTGATTGTATAGTAACTGAGAATATCAAAGATTTTTATTTTTCTGAGATTGAGGTATTGGACTGTAAAGGATATGCAGATAAATATTTTATAAATAGGTAATTTAAGATTCTTTTTAAGAAATATTTTTTTTCAAACTTTACAGAGAAAATGCTAAAGACCAAAATTCTGTTCAAAATAAATTACTAGAAAGTTGGGAAATGTTAAGGATCCTGAAAAAAAATGATTTTTCGTTCGGGTGGAAATACTAAAATGAAAACCTAAAAATTATTATACCTCTTAAAAAAAATGAAATGAAAGTTATAAGATTATTTATCATCATCTTATTATTTGGTAATGATGCCTTATTTGCCCAAAATCAAAACGCAGATTGGGAAAACACAAAAGTTATCCAGATCAATACCGTAAAACCACATGCTACATTTGTACCGTTTGAGTCATCGGCCTTAGCCAAAAAAAACGAACTTGTAAAATCAGAGTATTTTAAATCCCTTAACGGAAACTGGAAATTTAATTGGTCTAAAAACCCGGCAGAACGTCCTTTAGATTTTTACAAAACAGACTATGATATTAGTGAATGGAAAACAATACCGGTACCTAGCGATTGGCAAATGTATGGTTACGATTTTCCAATTTACACTAACCAGGTATATCCATTTCCTAAAAACCAACCTTTTGTTTCTCATACCTATAACCCCGTTGGATCATACCGTAAACATTTCGATATTCCAACAAATTGGGACAAAAAACAAATCTTACTACACTTTGGTGGCGTAAATTCTGCGTTTTATGTTTGGGTAAATGGAATAAAAGTGGGTTATAGCGAAGGCAGTAAAACTCCAGCAGAATTTAATATCACTAAATACATCAAAAAAGGCAAAAATGATTTGGCGGTTGAAGTGTATCGGTGGTGCGATGGAAGTTATTTAGAAGATCAAGATTTTTGGCGTTTAAGCGGCATAGAACGAGATGTTTACTTATTGGCCGTACCCGAAGTTAGTATAAGGGATTTTGAGGTTGGGGCAAGTTTAGATAATAATTATCAAGATGGATTGCTAAACCTATCCATAGATTTAGAAAATCATCTTAAAAAAGCAAAAAACTATTCGGTTAGTGCTATATTAACAGATGCTGATGGTAAAACCATCTATAGTTCATCAAAAAAAGTATCATTTTCTGATAGTTCTTATGTAGTCAAATTTAACAATACCATCCCTAACGTTAAAAAATGGAGCGCAGAGCAACCTAATCTTTATGATTTAATGCTCATTTTATCGCAAAAGGGAAAAGAAAGCCAATTTATCGATAAAAAAATAGGCTTTAGAACAAGTGAAATAAAAGATGGACAACTTTTGGTAAACGGAAAACTCATCCTGCTAAAAGGTGTAAACAAGCATGAGCATAACCCGATTACCGGTCATGTTATTTCTCGTGAGCAAATGATAGCCGATATTAAATTGATGAAAGCTTTCAATATTAATGCTGTAAGAACTTGCCATTACCCTAACGACCCATTGTGGTACCAACTATGCGATCAATATGGGATTTATTTGTGGGATGAAGCAAATATAGAGTCGCATGGTTACGGATATGATACCAATAAAACTTTAGGAAACAATCCAGATTTTAAGGAAATGCACTTAAATCGTATGGAAAGGATGGTAGAAAGAGATAAAAACCATCCCTCTGTTATTGTTTGGAGCATGGGAAATGAAGCTGGTGATGGTGTAAATTTTTTAGCTGGTTACCATTATCTTAAACAAAGAGACCCTTCTCGTCCTGTACACTATGAAAGAGCAGAAAGACAGGGAAAAGATTTTCAGCAACGCCATACCGATATTATTCCTTGGATGTATGCAAATATAGCGAGTATTAAGAATAGGTATTTAGGCAAATACCCCGATAGGCCTTTTATTTGGTGCGAATACTCTCATGCAATGGGTAATAGTAATGGTAATATTATAGAAGATTGGGACCTTGTGAGGGATAATAAACAAATGCAGGGCGGTTTTATTTGGGACTGGATGGATCAAGGCATTAAAATCACTGCGCAAAACGGTAGTGTTTATTATGGCTATGGCGGCGATTTTGAACCCAAAGAATTTAATAACGATAATAACTTTTGTGCGAACGGTTTAATAAGCTCTGATAGAACCCCGCACCCGGCAATTTATGAGGTAAAAAAAGCCTACCAAAATATTCATATTAAACCTATTGATATAAATTCTCTCAAATTTGAATTATATAACGAGTTCTTTTTTAATGATTTAAGCAATTACGAGATTGATTTTGAGATTTTAAACAATGGAAATGTTGTTAAAGCTGGCAAGCAAAGCTTTTTACCCACTCAACCACATCAAAAAACCGAATTTACGATTGCCCCCTTTGCAATGAATAAAAATTTTGGCGGCGAGTTTTTTATCAACTTTAAAGTAAAACAGATTAAGGATAGTTTGTTGATCGATGCAGATCATGTAGTTGCCACAGAACAATTTTTTTGGAAAAAGGAGACCATTGATCATTTAGAGACCAAAGAAAAAAGGAATTTAATTACCAATGTTAAAGGAAACCTTTTAACCATCACCGGAAAAGATGTGGTTTTTAAATTCGATTTGAGCAAAGCCTCCTTAATCTCTTACCAAACAAACAACAAAGAAAACCTTTTAAAACCAATAATAGTGAACTTTTGGCGGGCACCAACTGATAACGACTTTGGTAATAAGATGCAAAAAAAATCATATCCGTGGAAAATTGCAGTAGATAGTATGGTGGTTAAAAATTATAATTTGATCAATAAAAACGGAGTAACTACCTTAACTTTCGATTGTAGTTTACCTACCGTTAACTCTACAATCATAACTACTTATACTTTACATAATAGTGGCAAAATAGATATAGAAAACAATTTAGATATTCTTGATGAAAAAACACCAGATTTACCGCGGTTAGGGATGAATTTTCAGATCGCAAAAGAATTTAATCAGGTTAAATGGTATGGAAGAGGCCCTTTTGAAAATTATCAAGATCGTAAGCAAGCAGCAGACATTGGCTTATATAACTTAAATGTTGCCGATTTCTATTTTCCATACATTCGCCCTCAAGAAAACGGGGAAAGAACAGATACCCGTTGGTTTACCTTAAGCAATGGCGATTTTAATGGCTTTAAAATAACTGCCGATAGCACCATAGATTTTAATGTACAACATAACACCATTGCAGATTTTGACGATGGCAGCCAAAAACACCAACGCCATACCATTGATGTTGTACCGCAAAATTTTGTGGAAGTTAATGTTGATTTTAAGCAACGTGGGGTTGCAGGAGATAATAGTTGGGGCGCATTACCAATGGATCAATATCGGTTGCTAAAAGGTAATTATAACTATAAGTTTAGCATAGAAAAACTTTAAATATCCTTTAAAATAAAAAAATGCAGTTTGGTAAAGTAAACAATCCTTCAGAAATAGATTTTAGCCTTCCGGCAGATGATAAAAAAACAGTAGAGGTTTTAAAAGGAAATAAACGGAAAAAAAACTTTGAGGTTTATGTAGGTTGCGCCAAATGGAATAAAACCGATTTAAAAGGTTTTTACCCAAAGAAAACCAGAGATGAGTTAGCGTATTATTCTACACAGTTTAATTCCATAGAATTAAACGCCACTTTTTACAAAATCCCCGATAGGGAACAAGTGATAACTTGGAAAGAAAAAACACCTAAAGACTTTAAGTTTTTCCCTAAAATATCAAACACCATTAGTCATTTTAAAAGGTTAAGTAACATAAGCGAACCATTGACGGCATATTGCGATGCCATTAGCAACTTTGAGGAAAAACTAGGGATGGTGTTTTTGCAATTGCATGATAATTTTAAACCAAAAGATTTTGATCGTTTACAAACCTTTGTAACAGAATTTCCTAAGGCACTACCATTGGCAATTGAATTAAGAAACGAAGAATGGTTTACAGATGAGAAAATAGCTGAGGAAATATTCCACCTGTTTCATAAAAATCATGTTTCAAATATCATTGTTGATACTGCTGGCAGAAGAGATATGTTGCACATGAAACTAACTACCCCTCGGGCATTTGTTCGCTATGTTGGTGCAAATCACGATAGTGATTATAAAAGGCTAGACGATTGGATAGAAAGGGTCGTAAAATGGAAAAGTGAAGGATTACAAGAACTTAACTTTTTTGTCCACCAGAATATAGAAAAAGCATCTCCCTTATTATCCGCTTATTTTATCGAGAAATTGAATAAAGCTTTGGGTATCAATTTGCATGTACCCGTTATGGCAATAGACCAGCCTACCTTATTTTAACAAAAAAGCCCCTTATGTTTCCATAAAGAGCTTTTTATCGCTTTTTGAAGTATTTTTTAATTTTGTAAGGCCAACAATTTTCTGGCATTTCTTATTTTATAACCATAATCTTGTGGATGCTCAATCACTTCTTTCATAGAGATTAAACTGTAAACATATTTCCCTGTTTCATGGTTTAACTTCATTTTAAAGTAATCATCTTGCTTTTGGGATTTAATCTGCCGCCACATTCTACCTTCGCCGCCATTGTATGCTGCCGCTGCCAATGTCCAGCTATCAAACTGTTTGTATAAATCCTTAATGTATTTGGCGGCAGCAACGGTTGCTAAACGTACATTCATACGCTCATCGATCTTATCGTTTACCGTTAAACCATAATCTCTACCTGTTTGGGGCATAAATTGCCATAAACCTGCAGCGCCTTTTGGCGAGTACTGTCCACGTTTCATTCCACTTTCTATCAATGGGATGTACTTGAAATCTTCTGGGATACCATATTTCTTTAAAATAGGCTCGATAATGGGAAACCAAACTTCTGCGTTTTGGTGAAGCTGGTAGGTTTGCATATTTTTATAAGAATTTGCTTTTAGGGCTTGTTCCATTTTATGATCTATATGCTTATTTCCGGTAGGTACCAATTCATTGGCAAAGCTCAAAGTATTCTCATCATTGCTTTCTAAATTGCTTTTGATAGAGTCTAAATCTGCTTTTACAACAGGTTGATGTATGGCTGGGTAACTGTAACCAAATATTTTTGTTAGTGTAAAAAACACCAACACTAGGCCACAAGTTATCATGATTTTCTTTTTCATAATTTCTTGTTTAATTATTCATTTTAACAAAAAGCTGCGCAAAGGTAGCTTTTATATACCACATTTTCAAATAGTTATAAAATTTACTGTTTTTGGGGTGTCAAAAAACAGCCTAGAGCCGCTTTAAAACCACCTTTATCAACCCAATCATAAACTTCTGATTTATAAAGATTTTTGTATCTTTGCACCCCTTAAAAGAGGTATATTAAAAAACAGACCATGCCATTTAATAAAGACAGGAACAGTCGGGATGACAAATCCAAAAAAAACTATAAATCTGATAGACCTGAATCTACCGACAGGTTTAAAACTGATAGAAATTCTTCAACCTCCTCAACCTCCTCGTCGGGCTATAAAAAGAAAGACGATTCTAGCTTCAATAGAGAAAGAAAGCCATATGGCGACAGAAACTCTACAGGGGAAAGAAAAACACCCTATGGCTCTAGGGAAGGGAGCAGTAGTTCTTATGGCAATAAAAAACCTTATGGCTCTCGCAGCGAAGGAGCTTATGGCGATAAAAGGCCTTACGGAACACGAAGCGAGGGTGATGGGAAACCTTACGGGGATAGAAGAGAAAATTATGGGGATAGAAAACCTTTTGGCAAAAAAGAAGGCACCTCTTATGGAGATAGAAAACCTTGGGATGATAAAAGAGAAGTAAACGACCGTAAAAAAAGCTTCCAAAAAAAAGACCATTCTTTTGAGGGCAGGAAAGCATACGGAGAAAAGAGACCTTTTGGCGGTGCTACCGATAATGATGATAGAAAACCTTCTATAGACAGGAAAAAGAGTTTTGATGGAGAAAGAAAACATTTTGGCAATAGAGATACTTATGCCAAAAAGGATGGTTCTTCTTTAAGAAAAAGAAATGATAAACCAGAAGAGAACAGAAATTACGGGCATGAGTTTATTAATGATGATCAAATAAAATTAAAGAGCAGAAGTAGCAACAAAAGCTTTAAAAAAGAGGATGACCTTATTAGATTGAACAGGTTTATCTCTAATGCAGGCATTTGCAGTAGAAGAAAAGCAGATGAATTAATTGCCGCTGGCGTTGTTTCTGTTAACGGCGAACCTATAACAGAATTGGGGACTAAGATAAACCCAGCAACAGATCAAGTGAGATATAATGGCGAACTCTTAAAAAGAGGAAAAATGGTTTATGTTTTACTAAACAAACCGAAAGATTATATCACCACAACCGATGATCCACAAGAACGAAAAACGGTAATGGATTTGGTGGATAAAGCCACTAATGACCGTATTTATCCTGTTGGGCGGTTAGATAGAAACACAACCGGATTATTATTGTTAACCAACGACGGTGATTTGGCGGATAAACTTTCGCATCCAAAAAACAGTATCTCTAAAATATATAACGTAGAGCTAGATAAAAATCTTTCTCAAGGAGATTTCAATAAGATAGCCTTTGGTATTGAGCTGGAAGATGGCTTTATAAAACCCGACGATATAAGATATGTAAGCGGTGGCAGCAAAAATGAAATCGGGATACAAATACATAGCGGCAAAAACCGGATCGTAAGAAGAATTTTTGAAAGTTTAGGCTATGAGGTTGTAAAACTTGATCGTGTTATTTATGCCAATCTTACCAAAAAAGACCTTACCCGTGGGCGTTGGAGGTATTTAACAGAACAAGAGATCATCCAATTAAAGCATTTTACAAAAGGATAATCTTATGGCCAATGGTATAGATCATGGCTATAATTATTTTAAAAGCCCCACGGCTGAAACCGTGGGCAAAAATTTAAAAGCCTACGGTTGAAACCGTGGGCTATAATTATTTCAAAAACCACATGGTTGAAACCATGGGCAAAAATCATTTTAAAAACCCCACGGTTGAAACCGTGGGCAAAAATCATTTTAAAAACCCCACGGTTGAAACCGTGGGCTATAATTATTTGAAGGCTTCTTCTATCAATAATGAATAAAAATCTTTCATTTTCATCCCTGTGGCTTTAACTTGTTGGGGGATAATACTGTTTTCAGACTGCCCAGGAACGGTATTGATTTCGATGAAAAAGAACTCTTCTGTGTAATCTTGCAGAATAAAATCTATCCTAACCATGCCCCTGCAATTTAATTTGGCATAAATAGCAATTACAATTTCATTTATTTTTAATGTTTGTTCTGCCAAAATTTTAGCCGGCGTAATTTCTTCAGTAACGCCGCTTGTATATTTGGCCTCATAATCAAAAAATTCTTTTGATGATCTTATCTCTGTGATGGGTAGCACCAAAATATCACCGTTTCTTTTGTATGCCCCAACGGTAAATTCCCTTCCTTTTATAAATTCTTCTATTAGAATCTGATCATCCTCGGCGAAAGCCTTATTTAATGCTAATTGTAATTGATCCCAATGGTTTACTTTAGACATCCCGATGCTACTGCCACCATTGTTTGGTTTAATAAACAACGGGAGTTTTAATTGGCTCTCGATTTCCTTAACGTTAGAGCTCTCTTGTTTAAACAGTTGGATAGAATTAGCGGTATTTAGGGCATTTATATCTTTAACAACTGCTTTTGTATAACCTTTATTCATGGTTAAGGCAGATGTAGTGGCATCGCAAGTGGTGTAAGGTATTTTCAACAGATCAAAATAACTTTGCATTTTGCCGTCTTCGCCGGGAGTGCCATGTACCACTATAAAAACAACATCAAACTTTATTTTTTCCCCATCAATTTGTATGCTGAAATCATTTTTATCGATCAATACCTTTTCATTGTTTTTTGTTTGATGATACCATTCTTCTCTATTGATTATTATCCTATAAACTTGATAAATATTTATACCTAACTGGCTTTCAATTTGTTCTGCTCCTTTTATTGAAACCTCGTATTCGCCTGTAAAACCTCCTGCAAGCAAGGCTACTTTTTTTTTCATCTCATTTTAGTTTAAACCCGGCAAAAGAATCGGATAATTAATGTTTGTCAAATATAAATTTTATCTTTTATGCGCCCATTTTTGTAGATAATTAAATTCAATCAATTTCTTTAAATTGGTTAAGTTTGCACAAATGATTATACCTAATTGTAAATGAGTAAATTCTTTAAATATTTAGCAACACCAACCTTCCGCAAAAACCTGATCATTGCTTTTGCTGTATTCAGTATTTTAATATTTTCATTATTTATAAGTTTACGCTTTTACACACGCCATGGCCAAGGCAAGCCTGTGCCTAATTTAAAAGGTTTATCTGTTGAGAAAGCTGTTGAGACCCTAGAGAACGAAGGCTTTAGGTACCAGATAGATTCTGTTTTTGTTTTGGATAAAGCCCCCGGGCTTGTAACAGAGCAAGATCCAGATGCAAATACCAACGTAAAGGATAACCGGATGATTTACCTAACCATTGTGAGTTCACAAACCCCTGATGTAAATTTCCCCGATATAGAAAATAAAACTTTTATTGAAGCACAGGCCATGCTAAGTAATTATGGGCTTAAGGTTGGTGATACCACCTATCATTCTGATATAGCAAGGGATGCCGTTTTGGGGTTCACATTTGCAGGGCAACCCATAAAAATTGGACAAAAGGTGCCAAAAGGCTCTAAGATCAACTTGATATTAGGAGATGGGTACGGGGCAAGCGAAGTAGAATTACCAAACCTTGTGGGCTTAACTTTAAGCGAGGCAATGTTTTCTATAAAGGGCGCTTCTTTAAGATTGGGCACCATCAGTTACCAAGGGGCCATTACCGATAGTTTAAGCGCAGTTATTAAATTTCAAACCCCTGCTTACAGCCCAGACTCTTTAATAAAAGTTAATATTGGCACCAACATAAATGTTGTTTTATCTAACCCGTAATTATGGAAGATATTTTTGCAGAGGATTTTATAAGGTTGAGGCAAGAAAACCCGAACATCCAAATTATTGATGTGAGGGAAAAATTAGAATTTCATACATTCAACATCGGCGGTACCAATATCCCGTTAGGAGATTTACCAAATGCCATAAAAGAGGATGATTTAGATATAGACCCCAACAAAACTATCATCGTAATTTGCCAAAAAGGCTTACGTAGCAAAACAGCAAAAGTAATTTTACAAAATGCTGGTTTTAGAAAAGCTAAAAACTTAATAGGGGGCCTAATAAAGCTACAAAGTGTCTCTTAATTTTATATCGTTTACCAAAGAAAGATCGTTTTAAAATTTATTAATTATTTAATGGATAATCAAAAGAAAAAAGGTGGCGTAGTTGCTTTAATTTTAGTAGTGTTGGTGGTGTTGGCCGCTGTTTTGATACTGCCTAAGATCTATAAAAAATACTTAAAGGCCAATAGTAAAGTAAGCGGTAAAGCCTATTTATATATCCCCACAAACGCAACCTATCAACAAGTTCTAGATTCTCTAGATAAAAACGAGTTACTGATCGATCAAAGTTCTTTTTTAAGTCTTGCCAAAGATCGCCAACTAAGTACAAAGTTTAAACCTGGTAAATATCCGTTTGTAAAAGGGATGAACAACAGGCAGATTGTAAATATGCTGATAGCTGGAAACCAAGAACCCGTTGATGTGAGCTTTAGAAATATTAGACTAAAAGAGAACTTTGCCGCTCTAGCCTCTAAAAAGCTAGAGTTCGATTCTTCATCTTTCATTCATCTTTTGGATTCTGCTGATTTTGTAGCAAAATATGGTTTTACGAAAGACAACGTTTATACCATGTTTATTCCTAATTCTTACCAAATGTATTGGAATATTTCTGCAAAGGATTTCTTTGAAAGGATGAATAAAGAATATAGAACTTTTTGGACGGATGAAAGAAAAAATAAGGCAAAGGAAATAGGGCTATCTCCACAAGAAGTTACCATTTTAGCATCTATTGTAGATGCAGAGGCTTTAATGGATAAAGAAATGCCAACAATTGCAGGCTTATACCTAAACCGTTTAAACAAAGGCATCAAACTAGAGGCAGATCCAACGGTAATATTTGCCAATAATGATTTCAGTATTAGGAGAGTTCTAAATCGCCATTTAAGAAAAGATTCTCCTTACAATACTTATATGTACAAAGGCCTACCGCCCGGGCCGATCATGATGCCTTCAATAGCTGCAATTGATGCGGTATTAAATCATGAAAACCATAACTATATCTATATGTGCGCCAAGGAAGATTTTTCTGGGTACCATAATTTTTCTGATAATATCAAAGATCACCAAGCAAATGCAAAAAGATTTCAAAAAGCTTTAAATGAAAGGAATATCAAGAAATAATGTTTGCTTTTGAAACTAGTTTAAGGGTAAGATATGCCGATACAGATCAAATGGGCTATATGTATTACGGCAATTACGCCGCTTTTTTTGAAGTAGCCCGTACAGAAATGCTAAGGAGCTTAGGTTTATCTTACAAAGCTATGGAAGAGACAGGGATAATGATGCCTGTTTTAGAGCTAAAATGCAAATACATTAAGCCCGCCTTGTATGATGAGCTGATCAAGATCAAGGTTATCATCAACCAGAAACCTAGCGTAAGAATAATTTTTAATTATGAGCTTTATAATGGTTTAAATGATTTGATTCACCTGGGCGAAACAACCTTGGTATTTGTAAATATAG
Source organism: Pedobacter segetis (assembly GCF_016623585.1). Taxonomy (GTDB): domain Bacteria; phylum Bacteroidota; class Bacteroidia; order Sphingobacteriales; family Sphingobacteriaceae; genus Pseudopedobacter; species Pseudopedobacter segetis. The sequence goes on along the minus strand of NZ_JAEHFY010000003.1, from coordinate 76,955 downwards.
AAAAAAACAAACCTTGTTTACCCCCCAAAAACTTTATGGAAAAGATTGAAACTTATTTTCCTTAACTTAGATCAATGTTGTGGTTAAATAAGTTTCTGTTAAGATTTAAGTTTTACCAAACTTTTATAGCATGGACAAAGATAATTGTTTTGCCAGGCTTTAGCCCCCTACCGCTTTATACGGTTGCTTCATTTTTCTTTCAAGAGATCCAGAAAGATTCTTTGGTAAATAAGGCATCTTCCTTGGCCTATAATTTTATGATGGCCTTGTTCCCTTCTATCATATTTTTGTTTACGCTTATCCCTTACATCCCAATTGATAATTTCCAAAACCAATTGATGGCACTTATTTCGCTTTTATTGCCAGAAAACGCTTATTTGGCCTTTGAATCTACTTTAGAGGATATCGTAAAGAACCAAAACTCTAAATTGCTTTCTTTGGGCTTTATATTGGCTCTATTTTTTGCCACTAATGGTATAAACACTTTAATGCGGGCTTTTAACAAGTCATCTTTAATTGTTGAAACCCGTAGCTGGTTTAAACAGCGTTTTGTTGCCCTTAACCTTACTTTGCTTACTGCTTTTTCTTTAATTATCGGGGTTGCCGTAATGGTTATCGGTGAGTTTGTGATCACTTTTATCAGAAACGAATTACACCTGAAAGATGGTGCCTTTTGGATTTACCTAATTATGATAAGCCGTTGGTTAATCATTATCATAGTTTACTTTGTTACCACCTCAATGTTATACAGATATGGGCCGGCAAACTCTAAGAAATGGAGGTTCTTTAGTGCCGGATCATGGTTTGCAACTATCTTGGCGGTTTTAACATCATTAGGGTTTTCTTTTTACATCAACAATTTTGGCACTTACAACAAGCTTTATGGCTCTATTGGTACTTTATTGGTGGTTATGCTGTGGTTGTACTTAAATTCTTTGATACTATTGATCGGTTTTGAGTTAAATGCAAGTTTAGATCTTTCTAAAAGGACCGTAAAAATACATAAGCCAAGGTTCAATTCTTTTAAAAATGCACCTACAGAAAAACTAGGGCAATAAAAAAGTCCCGAGATAGATCCGGGACTTATTTTAAATACGATTATCTTAAAAATCTACATCTGATCCAAAGCTTTCTTAACTTCTGCCGCTTTATCTAATTTATTAAGCTTAATGTAAACCTCTCTTAGTGTGGTTAAAACATTAACATCTTTAGGGTTAAGTTCCCTAGCTTTTTCTAGTAATGGCAATGCGTTGGCAAGTTCTGTTTCAAAGCTCTTTTTTAGGCTATTATACTTTGCTTCAGAGGCTTTATTATTGGGTAACTTGTTAGCTTGGTTAATAAAATCGTTGCCTTTATTGATATAGATTACCGCCAAATTATAAATGGCATCGGTATAACTTGGATCAATTTCTAATGCTTTTTTATAAGATTCTTCTGCTTTGGCTAAATCTTTATTGGCAGAATAAGCAATACCCGCCACAAAATATAAGGTTTTGTTTTTGGGGTCTTTGCTAATGGCGTTCTCTATTTTGGATATTTGCTGTGCCGCTTGCCCCCTGTTTATGTATATATTTAACTCATCATAGATCAAGGTCATAAATTCTGGGTGTTTTGCCCTACCTTCTTCTATTACTTTTAAAGCGTTAGCGGTATCTGTTTTGGTTAAATAAATTGTAGCAAGTTCATGGTACAAAGCTGGGTTTTTTGGGTTTACCTCTATTGTTTTTTGGTAATATTTTGCAGCCTCATCATACATTTGTGCGCTGTTAGCGGCAATTGCAGTGTACATATTAAATAAAGAATCTTGCGGCTTTACATCTGCAATAAACTTAAAAGATTTGTAGGCTTCTTTATAATCCTTCTTGTTAAATGCTGCAACCCCTTTGTTTTGCATCATTATGGCTAAATTCTGTTCAGAGCTTTCAATGTATTTGGTATTTTCTTTTTTCGTATCCAACTCTTTGGCTTTGGCGATCGCTTCTTGTGCTGTTTTAAAAGCGGCTTCGGCGTTTTCTTTATTCACGGTATCTGTTACCGCAATTGAAGAATAAATAATTGATCGATAGGCCCATAATTCTGGGTTATCTTTTGTTTTATCATTTGTTATGGCCTTATCGGTTGATTCTTTTGCTAAATTTAAAAGCTCCAATTGTTTTTTCATCGGAGATTTTGTTTGTAAACCTACTTCATATAATGCGTAGTTCTGCTTCGCCGCGTTTATCTCGCTTTTTTGCGCAAAGGCAACAAAAAAGCAAGAAAGCATCATTAAACTTAAAATCGTCTTTTTCATTCTTTAAAATTTTTGTTCTTAATTTATTTATTCCTCATTGTTATCTTCTTCGTTTTCAGAATCCTCTTCATCCGGTTCTGTTTCATCGCTCATGTCTTCTAAAGATTCTTCTACAATATCCAAAATCTCGCCATCGGTAACGATAACGCTTTCATCAATCGCTTCTTCATCGTCATGCTCTACCTTGGCAACAGAAGCAATGGCATCATTTCCCTTAAGTGTGATCAATCTTACACCTTGTGTTGCCCTTCCCATTACCCTTAGGCTGCTCATCGCAATCCTGATCACAATACCAGAACGGTTGATGATCATTAAATCGTCTTTATCGGTTACATCTTTTATAGAAACCAGTTTACCTGTTTTTTCTGTTACGTTAATGGTTTTTACACCTTTCCCGCCCCTATTGGTAACACGGTAGTCGTCAACATCGGTTCTTTTTCCGTAACCGTTTTCAGAAACCACCAAAATAGTGCTTTCGTTTGACTCAACACTTATCATACCAACTACCTCGTCATCTGCGCCAGATAAGGTTATTCCTCTTACGCCAGTTGCCGTTCTGCCCATTGGGCGCACTTTAGATTCATTAAACCTAATGGCCCTTCCACTACGTAAAGCCATTACAATTTCTGAAGTACCAGAAGTTAAGTTTGCTTCTAATAATTCATCACCATCATTAATGTTAATGGCGTTTATACCATTGCTACGTGGGCGGCTGTAAGCTTGTAGAGTTGTTTTTTTGATGGTACCTTTCTTGGTACACATGATAATACAGTTGTTCTCTAAGTATTCTTGGTCTTTAAGGTTTACAACTTTGATGTATGCCCTTATTTTCTCTTCCTTTTCTATGTTGATGATATTCTGGAGCGCCCGTCCTTTGCTAGTCCGTGTTCCTTCCGGAATTTCAAAAACCCTTAACCAGTAACATTTTCCCCTATCGGTAAAAAACAACAAGTAATTGTGGTTAGAAGCGATAAAGATATGTTCTATAAAATCCTCGTCCCTAGAGTTTGACCCTAAGCTCCCTTTGCCTCCCCTACCTTGTGTGCGGTATTCTGTTAAGGCAGTTCTTTTGATATAGCCTTCCCTAGAAATGGTAATTACAACGTCTTCATCCTCGATAAAGTCTTCGGTCATCATCTCTGCTGCCGAGTGGACTATTTGGGTCCTACGCTCATCACCATATTTATCTTTCATCTCTTGCAACTCATCTTTAATGATCTGCATCCTTAAACCTTCGTCATTTAAGATAGAATTCAAATACTCGATGGTTTTCATCAATTCGGCATACTCGTCTTTGATCTTGTCTCTTTCCAAACCTGTTAAACGACGAAGCGTCATATCCAAGATTGCCCTTGCCTGGATGTCTGATAAGCCAAACTGAGTGATCAACCCTTCCCTAGCTTCATCTGGCGTTTGAGATGCCCTTATCAGTTTAATAACTTCTTCAATATGGTCTAAAGCAATTAATAATCCTTCTAAAATATGGGCCCTCTTTTCTGCTTCTGCAAGTTCAAATTTTGTTCTCCTTACCACCACCTCATGTCGGTGTTCCACAAAATGACGGATCAAATCTTTAAGGTTCAACATCATAGGGCGGCCATGCACCAAGGCGATGTTGTTTACGCTGAAAGAAGTTTGTAAGGCAGTATATTTATAAAGGTTGTTTAAAACGATGGCTGCATTGGCATCACGTTTGATCTCATAAACAACCCGCATCCCATCCCTGTCGCTCTCGTCCCTAATTTCAGAAATACCTTCAATTTTTTTATCGTTAACCAACTCCGCGGTACGCTCGATCATCATGGCTTTATTTACCTGATAAGGTATTTCACTCACAATAATCCTTTCCCTATCGTTTGCTAAAGTTTCAATCTCTGCAACGCCACGCATCATAATACGCCCACGGCCGGTTTCAAAAGCATCTTTTACCCCTTCATAACCATAGATGATACCACCTGTTGGGAAATCTGGTGCCTTGATGTATTGCATCAATTCTGGAACCTCTATCTCTTTATTATCGATGTAGGCCATTATGCCATCAATGCACTCCGTTAAATTATGCGGTGCCATGTTGGTGGCCATACCTACCGCAATACCAGAACCTCCGTTAACCAAAAGATTTGGAAATTTAGAAGGCAGAACCGTTGGTTCTTGTAAAGAATCATCAAAGTTTAAACGATAATCGATAGTATCTTTGTTGATGTCTGCCAACATCTCTTCGGCCATTTTTTTGAAACGAGCCTCTGTGTAACGCATCGCCGCTGGCGAATCGCCATCGATAGACCCAAAGTTACCCTGCCCATCAACCAATGGGTAGCGCAAGCTCCAAGGTTGTGCCATACGTACCATGGTATCATAAACAGAGCTATCGCCATGTGGGTGATACTTACCCAAAACCTCCCCAACAATACGGGCAGATTTTTTATAGGGCTTGTTGCTTGCCAAACCTAGATCCAACATGCCATACAAAACCCTACGGTGTACTGGTTTTAAACCGTCCCTTACATCGGGCAAAGCCCTAGAAACAATAACCGACATCGAATAATCGATGTATGCCGATTTCATTTCTTCCTCAATATTTATTTTAATTATTTTATCGAACTGTTCTTCGTTTTGATCGGTTTCTTCTGCCATAATTTAGTTTATTCGAAATATAGGGATTGCCCTTAAAAAATTGTATGCGAAGTTAATAAATTAAGGTTAATTGGTAGCTTGTTTTGGTAATATTTTTAAGCTTTCTACAGCTCTTTTTATAAGAGATTTTAGTTAGAAACTAAGACAAAGAAAAAAAATCGTTTACACAATAATTTAGTTTGAAAAATCTGAGATTACTAGATATCATCAATTTTATTTCCCCATCATCTTGGCTACATACTTCCCGATAATATCGAACTCCAGGTTTATGGTATCGCCAACTTTAATATTTTGGAGGTTGGTATGCTCATAAGTATAGGGGATGATGGCAACGGAAAAAAAGTTCTTACCAGAATTAACCACCGTTAAACTAATCCCGTTTACACAAACAGAACCTTTTTCTACGGTTAGGTTCCCTTTAGAAGCATCATATTCAAAAGTAAAAACCCAGCTTCCATTAACTTCTTCCAACTTTTTACAAATTGCAGTTTGATCTACATGCCCCTGCACAATATGGCCGTCTAACCTGCCATTCATTTGCATGCAACGTTCTAAGTTTACCAAATCGCCAATGGCAAGATCGCCAATGTTAGATTTTTGTAGGGTCTCTTCAATTGCTGTAACCGTATGCTCATCATCGGCGGTAGCCACAACAGTTAAACAAACACCATTATGGGCAACAGATTGATCTATCTTTAATTCTTTGGAGATAGAAGATTTTATGCTGATGTGCAAATTGCTTTGGTCTTTCTTTAAATGGGAAACCGTACCCAAGGTTTCTATAATTCCTGTAAACAAAATATGGTGATTTTATGAATAAGTTTTTCTGTTTTGTTGCCAAGCAGAATTTGTTGGTTCAACTTTATTTTTAAGCGTTTTGTTTTCTTTTTTGGATAATAATTGAGTGGCCAAAATTGCCGCTATTTCGGCTTCTTCTTTATCTTGGGCGTTCAAAAGCTCGGGTTTAAAGTATTTGCCCACAAAATGGGTGTCAAAATTACCAGAGGTAAAAGCTGGATGCTGCATCACAAATTTCCCAAAGCCCAATGTGGTCTCTATCCCGGTAATCTCGTACTCGTCGATTGCCCTTATCATCCTTTCTATGGCTTCTTCCCTATCTTTGCCGTAAGTGATCAACTTTGCGATCATGGGGTCGTAATAGATCGGGATTTCCATACCTTGTTCAAAACCATCATCAACCCGCACCCCGTTTCCTTTTGGGGTAATGTAGGTTTGCAGTGTACCAATATCTGGTAAAAAATTATTCTTTGGGTCTTCTGCATAAACCCTTAGCTCAATGGCATGGCCGTTTATTTTCAAGTCTTCTTGTTTAAAGCCAATGGCCTCTCCCCTAGCAATTTTAATTTGTTCTTTTACCAAATCTATACCCGTAATCAATTCGCTAACGGGATGCTCTACCTGTAGCCTGGTATTCATCTCCAAGAAGAAAAAATCAAGGTTTTCATCTAAAATAAACTCTACCGTACCCGCACCGGTATAATTTACAGAACGGGCAACATCAACGGCGCATTTACCCATTTTTTCTCTAATTTCTTGGGTTAAAACAGATGATGGGGCTTCTTCGATTACTTTTTGATGACGACGTTGCACAGAACATTCCCGCTCGAAAAGGTGGACGATATTACCATGGTTATCGCCCAAAACCTGAATTTCTATATGCCTTGGCGAGGTAACGTATCTTTCTATAAAAACTGCTCCATCGCCAAAGGCAGAAACAGCCTCTGAAACGGCCATATCCATTTGTTCTTCAAAATCGGCTGCTTTTTCTACAATACGCATTCCTTTGCCCCCACCACCGGCCGCAGCTTTTATCAATATGGGGAAACCTACTTCAACGGCTCTTTTTTTTGCATCGGCAATATCAGATATGGCTTCTTCTGTACCGGGGACCATGGGGATATTATATTTTAATGCCGCCGCTTTCGCCGATAATTTATTGCCCATGACCTCCATTGCTTCTGGTGATGGGCCAATCAAGATTAATCCGGCTTTTTTAACCTGTTTGGCAAACTCGGCGTTCTCTGATAAAAAACCGTAGCCGGGATGAATGCCCTTTGCGCCCGTTTGCTTACAAGCGGCAACAATTTTATCGATAACCAAATAAGACTGATTGGAAGCTGCAGCACCAATAAAAACAGCTTCATCCGCATAACGGACATGTAAGGCATTCCTATCGGCCTCAGAAAACACGGCAACGGTTTTAATGCCCATTTCTTTGGCACTACGCATGATCCTTAAAGCTATTTCCCCACGGTTGGCAATTAAAATCTTATCCATCAGTACAAAAGTAAAAGAATAATTGAGAGGTAATTTTAAAACTGTTGCTAATTTGTTCTTTTATGCCACAATGTTTACGGTTATTAAAAGATTCCATCAAAATATTTGATATATTGCATCTTAATTAACAATAAGAGCCGCAAACAAATTGTTAAATTTTTTATGACCTTATCAACACAAGAATACAGATTACGTTTAAAAGAAATTTACAAGCTTAGCTCTATTCTAATCAATAATGTAGAGCAAGAAAACTCTTTAAAAGATATCTTAGAATCAACCTGTTCTCTTTTGAACTTAGAAACCGGGAATATCTGTATCATTGATGGTGAAAAAATAACCTATTATGAACATTTTTGCCAAATTGATGATGGTATAGTTAAAAATACCACGGTAAATTTAAAAGACACATTTTGCGATATAGCCATAAAAGCAAACAAGCTAATTGCGATCAATGATCTTTCTGACTCGGCATATAAAAACCATAAAGGCAGATTAAAAAACAATATTAACTGCTATATAGGTTTACCCATCCATTTTAACGAAGGTGGTAAAGGAGCCATTAATTTTTCATCATCAGTAGCCAAAAAAACAGAATTTTCTGCCGCAGATATAGATTTGGTAAACTATTTGGGGCAATGGGTTAGTCAGTATTTAGATAGAAAATCATTTAAAAAAAGCTTAAAGAATAAAAACCTTCAATTAGAACAATTAAACCAAGAATTAGAAAAGAAAAACGAGGATCTAGAACAAATCATGAAAGAAAAGAACCAATTATTACAAATATTGGTACATGATCTTAAATCGCCGTTGAGCAATATCAAAATGCTTTCTTATCTTTTCCAGGAGTTTGTAACCAATGATGAAAGTGAAGAACTGATTGGCATCTTTAACAAAAGCCTAGATTATGTTTTCCATTTGATAGAGCAAATGGAAACTTTGAACAGTGTAGAGAATTTCCCGCTTAATGCTTACGCAGAGCAATTTAACCTCAATAGTTTTTTAACGGAAACAGTAAAATCTTTCAACTCTGTTGCAGAAGCCAAAGGCATTAAACTGATTTACAATTCTAAGGTTAAAGAAAACACCATTAGTACCGATATGAATTTTCTGAAAAGGATTTCACATAACGTAATATCTAATGCCATCAAATTTAGCCCTTTTAACAAAAAGGTAACCGTTGATCTAGAATTGGTTAAAAACAATTTTGTGATAAAAGTGATCGATGAAGGCCCTGGGATTACGGCAGCAGACCAAGAAAAACTTTTTGATAAGTTTAACAAGCTTAAAAACAAACCAACCAATAGCGAAAGCTCTTCTGGCCTAGGTTTATTTATCGTTAAAGAATTGCTTAAGAATTTAAAAGGCGATATTAAGGTAAAGAGCAAGGTTGATGTTGGCAGTACGTTTACGATAACGCTCCCAAAAAGTATTTAAAGGCTTTTTAAAACAGCAATAGTTTGCATAATCTGTTCTTGATCAACATCTAAATGGGTTACAAACCTAATGGTTTGCACACCAAATGTGCCACACAAGATCCCATTTCCTTTTAATTCGATAAGCAAATGTTCCGCATCTTTTAGCTCGTTCAATTCAAAGATAACGATGTTGGTTTGTACCGGTAAAACCTGTTTCACAAAAGGTAAGCTTAACAAGCACTCTTCTAGCAGTTTTGCATGGCGATGGTCTATTGCCAACCTTTCTACATGATGATCTAATGCGAAGATCCCTGCTGCAGCCAAAAAACCTGCTTGTCGCATCCCTCCGCCCAAAACTTTTCTTATCCGCCTGGCATATTTGATGGTTTCATTGCTCCCCAATAAAACGGAACCTACCGGTGCGCCTAAACCTTTGGATAAGCAAACGGAAATCCCATCAAAATATTTACCATAGTCTTTTGCAGCATCTTTGGTGTATGCTAAGGCATTAAATATCCTAGCACCATCCAAATGCAACTTCAGGTTTTTAAGCTTGCATAAGTTATAGATTGGCGCAATATCTCTTAAAAAATAACAACTCCCGCCACCACGGTTAACCGTATTCTCTAAAACCACCAAACTGGTATGCGGATGATGTACGTTCCCAACCGGGTTGATTTCCTTTTCAATCATTTCTGCGGTGATTATCCCCCTATCGCCATTTAATAACCTAACAGAGGCCGCAGAATTAAACATGATCCCTCCGCCTTCATACCTATAAACATGTGCGGTTTGATCGGCTATAACCTCATCTAAAGGCTGGGTAAAACATTTTATGGCAATTTGGTTACTCATGGTGCCAGAGGGGCAAAACAAACCAGCTTCCATACCAAACAGAGCTGCCGTTTTTTCTTCCAAGGTCTTTACCGTTCCGTCTTCGCCAAAAACATCATCACCAACTTTTGCGCTCATCATGGCAGTTAGCATGGGTTTGGTGGGCTTGGTTACGGTATCACTTCTAAAATCTATCATATTCTTATTAAAAAACCAAAATCTAAAACAATGTTCTAAATCCCGACCCGCAAATTAATCGATTTAAAACAGCAAAAGAAATTTTTATATCCCATTAAACCATACTGATCTAATGATACATTTGCAGGTTGGGTGGGGAACGATGTTTGTAGATAACAATCTGATTAATGAATCTTATGGAATTTGAAGTAAAAGCAAAATTAAAATATAAAGTAAAGTCTGATAGCAGCATTATTTTGAGCATCCATGCCTCGGATAAATATCAAAAGATCGTAGATGAAACATTGATCATCTCCCCAAAAATAGTTGCCACTGAAATGGAATCGGCCTGGGAAGGTAACCGATTGATCAGTTTAGCGGTAAAGCCTGCAGAAAATTTATCCATCACCTACAAAGCTATAGTGAACAATAGTTTTAAGATCAAAGAGATTAGAAATGTTAGAGAGGCTGATATCGCCAAATTACCCAGTGATGTTTTGCCATATTTATATCCCAGCAGGTATTGCCAATCTGATAAATTGTACCGTTTGGCCAACAATATGTTTGGCTACAAAAAGAACGATTTTGAAAAAGTACAAGCCCTTACGTATTGGATTTATCTAAACGTAGAATACCTTAGCGGCTCCACAGATTCAGAGACATCTGCTTATGATACCGTTACAGAGCAGGCGGGGGTTTGCAGGGATTTTGCCCACCTGGGGATTGCATTGTGCAGGGCCTTAACCATCCCGGCAAGGTATTTCACGGGCTATGCTTATTTATTACAACCCCAAGATTTTCACGCTTGCTTTGAGGCTTACATCAATGGCCAATGGCTTTTATTTGATGCTACTAAATTAGTTCCGTTAAACGGGATGATAAAGATAGCTACAGGTAGGGATGCGGCAGACGCGGCGGTAGCAAATATTTTTGGCGATGTAGATTTTGTATCTAGTGCAGTTTCATGCGATTTGGTAGATCAAAGTTTAGAGCCATTTTACGCCGACCATGAACAGAATTTTGCCATTAGTTATACATAAAACCATGGTGTTTTACCTAAGTTAATGGGATATAAAATTTATTTAGGTTGAGTTTAAGACGCTTAACCTATTAGAAGTTAAAAAAACGGAAAAACTATTTGCAGGGTTAAACAGAAACTCTATCTTTGCACAACTTTACAAAAACAACCGTTTTGTTAAGGTAATGATTCCGTAGCTCAGCTGGTAGAGCATTACACTTTTAATGTAGTGGTCCTGGGTTCGAATCCCAGCGGGATCACCAGTATTTTTAGAAGCCTCAGCAATTGAGGCTTTTTTTATCTTTTCAAATTACCGATTCCGTAGCTCAGCTGGTAGAGCATTACACTTTTAATGTAGTGGTCCTGGGTTCGAATCCCAGCGGGATCACCAATGAAACTAAAATGAGGCTGTCTCAAAAAGACAGTCTTTTTTTTGGAATATTTTTAGCCTGTAAATTTTTTAGGTTTTTGTATGTAATTATTCTTAAAACTTCAAATGAGGGATTGACGCTTCCAAGTCCTGTAACATGCCTAGCAACTGGTTAGGCAATCAAATAGGCCAGTTTTAAACCATTTATATTCTCTTTTTTTCTTTGTAAAAAATCTCTGAACCATATTTATTAGTACTCTTCTTTTTTAAGGAGTTTATTCTGACTGATAGAACCACCTTAAGATGTGCCCTTAACTTAACATTCTCTTTTTAGTGATAATAACTAAAAAAATATACTTCTTTTTTAAATTATCAAGATAATAAATAGCTCTTAAAGTTATGGAAGTCAAACTTCTTTCACAAACATCATCAAATAAATTTACTATATCCTTTAAGGTATTTTTTATGAGCCACAACAGCTAAAATATTGAAATTATAGTCTTTTAAAAAGCTGATGATAAAAAGCAGACTCCCCATGGAAAACAGCCCTTATCAAAATTTTTAAAACGAAAAAAGGCGAGTTGCCCCGCCTTAAATGTTTTCACAACGGAATAATCCTTATTGTGATTTGCTTTCGAAAATAAAGATAGAAAATAAATTTAAAAACCAAATATGGGAAACCGTAAAATTAATTACATTTTTATTTTTAGTTTTAAAGAAATGTAATTGCATACAAATATGAAAAAAATCCTAGGACTTGATTTGGGTACTACTTCCATTGGTTGGGCATTTGTAAATGAAGCTGAAACAGAATTTGAAGTTTCTTCTATTGAGAAAATAGGTGCCAGGATAATACAATATGAAAACTTTTCAAAAGTTGACAAAAACGGAAAAGTTACTGAATCTAAAAATCCTGAATCTGACTTTTCTTCTGGGAAAGGGCTGTCACCAAATGCAGACAGAACTTTAAAAAGAAGTGCCAGACGAAATTTACAACGCTATAAACTAAGAAGAGAGAATCTTATTCAAATCTTAAAAGAGCATCATCTATTGAATTCTGATTCCATTTTAGCCGAAGACGGTAAAAACACTACCCACGAAACATATGCTCTAAGAGCAAAAGCTGCCACTGAGGAAATTTCAAAAGAAGAGTTCTGTCGTGTTTTATTGATGATAAATAAAAAAAGAGGTTATAAAAGCAGTAGAAAAATCAATAATAAAGATGAGAATGACGGACAAGCAATTGATGGAATGACCGTGGCTAAACAATTATATGAAGAAAACATTACCCCGGGTGAGTATGCTTTTAAGCTTTTAAAAAATGGGAAGAAAGATATACCAGATTTCTATCGTTCAGATTTGCAAAGTGAGCTGGATAAAATTTGGGAGTTTCAAAAGCAGTTTTATCCTGAAATATTAACTGAAGACCTAAAAAAAGCGATAACTGGACAAGGTAAAGAGGGTACACGGAAGCGTTTTTTAGCAATTGCAAAAACTTATACCGCAGAGGCCAAAGGAACAAGAGAAGACAAAAAATCACAAGCTTATCAATGGAGATGTGAGGGATTAACCAAACAACTTTCAATAGAAGAAGTGGCTTTTGTGATTACAGAAATCAATAGTAACATCAATAGTTCTAGTGGGTATTTGGGGGCAATTAGCGACAGAAGCAAGGAACTTTATTTCAACAAGCAAACTGTTGGCGAATATCTTTATCAACAACTTCAAAAAAGCCAGCACAATAAGCTCAAAAATCAGGTTTTTTACCGTCAGGATTATTTAGATGAATTTGAAACCATTTGGGAAAAGCAAGCTCAATTTCATCAAGAATTAACACCTGAATTAAAAGTCGAAATCAGAGATGTAGTAATCTTTTATCAGCGTAAGCTAAAATCACAAAAAGGTTTAGTGAGTTTATGCGAATTTGAAAACAAAATTATTGAAGTAGAATCAGAAGGACTAAGAAAACAAAAAAAGATAGGGTTAAAAGTTGCACCTAAATCCTCTCCCCTTTTTCAGGAGTTTAAAATTTGGCAAAACCTTAACAACTTAAAAATAAAAAATAAATTATCTGGAGAAATTCGACTTTTTGATAGCGATTCTAAGCAATTGCTATTTAATGAACTAAACATTAAAGGCAATCTGTCTAAGGATAGCTGTCTTGAGATTTTAGGATACAAACCAAGGGATTATGAACTTAACTTTAGTACACTAGAAGGTAACAGAACAAATCAAGCTCTTTATAAAGCTTATTTTAAAATGATGGAGTTAGAAGGGCATGATGAAATAGAATGGTTAAATATGTCTTCTAAAGAAATAAAAGACACCATTTCATCTTTTTTTCAATCTCAAAATATCAGCACTAAAATTTTGTACTTCAATGCTGAATTAGATGGAAAGGGCTTTGAAAAACAAGAATCTTATCAACTGTGGCACCTCTTGTATTCTTATGTTGAAGACGATTCTTTTTCGGGCAATGAACTACTCTATAAATTACTAGAATATAAATTTGGCTTCAAAAATGAGTTTGCCAAAGTATTGGCTAATGTTACTTTTCAGGCAGATTACGGCAATTTAAGTGCTAAGGCAATCAGAAATATATATCCGTTTATTAAAGAACTCCACTACGATAAAGCCTGTTTAGCCGCAAAATATAGACATTCGGCATCATCTTTAACAAAAGAGGAAATTGAAAATAAAATTCTTAAAGACAAACTAGAACTGTTACCAAAAAACAGTTTAAGAAATCCGGTTGTGGAAAAAATCCTTAATCAGATGGTAAATGTGGTAAATGCAATTATTGCGGAACCATCATTAGGGAAACCCGATGAAATTAGGATAGAATTAGCGAGAGAGTTAAAGAAAAATGCAAAGGAGCGTGAGGAAATGACCTCAAATATCAATAGTGCAAAATTAAAACACGATAAAATAAGAGAAATTTTAGTTACTGAATTCAACGTTCCAAACCCTACTCGTAATGATATTATCCGATACAAACTTTACGAAGAGTTGAAATTTAACGGCTACAAGGATTTATATACTAACGAGTACGTTCAGAAAAATCAGATTTTCTCGAAATTGTATGATGTTGACCATATTATACCCCAGTCAAGATTATTTGATGATAGTTTTTCAAATAAAGTTTTAGTCCCACGTTTAGTGAATTTAGATAAAGGAAATAAAACTGCCGCTGATTATATCCTTGATAAATATGGCGAAGAAAAATTACTGGAATTTACTGCAAGAATAGAAATGCTTCATCAAGAAAATTATAAAAATAATGAAGAAGGAATAAGTAAGGCCAAGCTTAAAAAGCTAAAACTTAAAGGCTCAGAAATAGGAGAAGGTTTTATTGATAGAGATTTAAGGGATAGCCAATATATCGCAAAGAAAGCGAGATATATGCTTCAAGAAATTTGTAAAACCGTAACGCCTACAACTGGCAGTATTACCGACAGATTGCGTGAAGATTGGGACTTGATAAATGTGATGCAGGAATTAAATTTCAGTAAATACAAATCTTTAGGTCTTACGGAAATGGTTGAAAAGAAAGATGGCAGTTTTAAAGAAAGAATAATCGACTGGACCAAAAGAAATGACCACAGGCATCATGCCATGGATGCTTTAACCATTGCCTTTACCAAGCATAGCCACATTCAATTTTTGAATAATTTGAATGCAAGGTATCAGGAAAATAAAATCTCAAATGATATTAAAGGAATAGAAGAAAAAGAAACCGTTATTATTAAAGATGATGAAGGTAATAAACAAAGAAAATTCAAATGCCCTTTAAATAATTTTAGAGAAGAAGCTAAAAAACATTTGGAAAATGTTCTGATTTCTCAAAAGGCTAAAAACAAAGTCGTTACTAAAAATAAGAACAAAACAAAATCGGCAAAAGGCGAACAGAGTAAAACTGAATTGACACCAAGGGGGCAGCTCCATAAAGAAACAGTTTATTCAAAATACAAAATTTACAAAAGCAAAGAAGAAAAAATATCAGCCAAATTTGACGAACAGACCATAAATATGGTTGGTAATCCTAAAGAAAAGGAAGCTCTATTAAAAAGATTAAGAGAGTATGATGGTGACCCCAAAAAGGCCTTTACCGGAAAAAATAGTCCTACCAAAAACCCAATATACCTTGATGCTGAAAAGACTGTTGAATTACCAGAAAAAGTTAAATTAACTTGGCTTGAAGATGATTTTAGTATCAGGAAAGATATTACGCCAGAGAATTTTAAAGATTTAAAGAGTATAGAAAAAGTTGTTGATGAAGGAATAAAAAGAATTTTGATCCATCGGTTAGAAGCTTTTAACAGTAATCCTAAAGAAGCTTTTTCTAATCTGGATAAAAATCCAATTTGGTTAAATGAAGCAAAAGGAATCAGCATTAAAAAAACTAAAATTAGTGGTGTAAAAAATGCAGAAGCTCTACACCACAAAATTGACCATTTAGGAAACCTGGTTTTAGACGATGATGGTAAAACAGTACCCTCAGACTATGTGAGTACGGGCAACAATCATCATGTGGCAATTTATAAAGATAAAAATGGAGATTTACAGGAAAAAGTAGTTTCTTTTTATGAGGCGGTGGAAAGGGTAAATCAGAAATTGCCGATTATTGACAAAAGCTTTAATCAAGATTTAGGATGGCAATTTTTATTTAGCATGAAACAGAATGAATATTTTGTCTTTACATCAGAAAATTTCGATCCTAATGAATATGATTTATTGAACCCAGATAATAATAATCGAATTAGTCCAAATTTATTTAGGGTTCAAAAAATCGCCACCAAAAACTATATGTTTAGGCATCACTTGGAAACTAATGTGGATACCAATAAAATACTGTCAGGACATTCTTACTTTCACTATCAAAGTACAAATTTGCTTAAAAACATAATAAAAGTAAGAATTAACCATATTGGTCAAATAGTAAAAATTGGAGAATATTAAAAGTACTTATGAAAGTAAAAATTCAATCTTTCATAAAATGGAGAACCAAGAAATCGAACATTTTTAGTTTGGCTATCTCCAACAGAGTCATCAGAAGCTTAAAATATTGATGGTGGCTTTTTATGTTAAAGAAGACAAAGTAGATGTGGAATATCTTGAAAATACAAATCCAAAAAAAAACATAACATGAACCGTTCCCTCTTCATCAAAAACATCATCGGGGCATTTGGGGTCTCTGTTTTGCCTTTGCATCTGGTAAAAAATTATCAGAAGATTTATATTTTGCAATGCTTTGTGAGGGGTTTTAGATTTTATAAAGGAGAAAAGCTATTGAAGGCGATGAAGGTTGGCGATATGTTAGAATTGGTAAGAGAGCCAGAAAACCAATATGATGAGTTTGCCATAGCACTGCATTTTAACGAAGAAAAAATCGGTTTTGTACCGATGGAATCTAACGAAATATTGAGTAGGTTATTAGATTCTGGTGCAGTAGAACTACAAGCAGAGATCACACATATCGAGAAAAAAGCCGAAACTTGGGAAAATGTGCACATTGCCATATCTTTATTGAAAGAGAGCAAAACGCCGATCAAAACCAATGCCGCATACCTTACCCAATTGGTAACTCCAGAATACTTTTCGATAAAATACAGTGATGATAACCACATCAGCCGTGTTTATTATGAAGATGACAGTGATTTTTTTACTGCGGATGATTTTTACCGAGACATGGTTGAAAACAGCAGCAATAACGGCGTTTATGATTTGCTGCACCATCATCTTACACCCGAAATATTGGATAACGCAATAGAGAACGGCGCATTTATCACCAAAAAACAAAACCTGCCCGCTAAATGGATCGATGATAAATTGATAAAACCCATTGAAAACAGCATCCTAGAATTAGAAGAGTATTTTAATGAAGATGGGGTAATTGCCTTGGATGTAGAACGTTTAGCAAAAATACCTGATCATATTTCTGATTTTGTGAGCATTATAGATAAAAAAGGTAATAGATTTATAGAGGTTATCTTTAAAAACTGATGAAAAAAATGTGTAAATCTTAGAACTTGTTTAATCCCCATAAAAAAACCATCTATGATCAAGCGTACGTTATACATCAGCAATCCGGCCTACCTCAACTTAAAAAACCAACAATTACAGATAGACCTTCCCCATCTGAAATCTTTAGGCGAAGATGGTTTGAAAAAGATAGCCATTGAGGATATTGGAGTAATTGTGTTAGACCATCAGCAAATTACCATTACCCACGGTTGTATGGCGGCTCTGCTAAGCAATAACGTTGCACTGATCACTTGCGATAAAAGCCATCTGCCAGTTGGTTTATTGTTGCCAATGGATGGCCATCATACACAAAGTGAAAGGTTTCGGCATCAAATCGATGCTTCCCAGCCTTTAAAGAAACAATTATGGCAACAGACGGTACAATATAAAATCCTAAATCAGGCAGCGGTTTTGTTTGAGCGGGGTATAGCTTGCGATAATATGCTGCATTGGGCAAGATCCGTGAAAAGTGGGGATCCAGACAATTATGAAGGTAGGGCGGCGGCTTATTATTGGAAAAATGTTTTTCCGAAGAAAATAGATTTTTTTAGGGGCAGAGAAGGCGACCCACCTAATAATCTATTAAACTATGGTTATGCAATTTTAAGGGCAATTGTGGCAAGGGCTTTAGTCTCATCTGGCTTGCTGCCAACCTTGGGCATCCACCATCGCAATAAATATAATGCCTACTGTTTGGCAGATGATATAATGGAGCCTTACCGACCTTTTGTAGATCAAATTGTTTTGAGAATTATTGATAATGGAGAAAATTTCTTAGAGTTGGGCCAAAACATTAAAGCACAATTATTAGGAATTGCCAGTATTGATGTTTGTTTTGAAAAAGGAACGAGTCCTTTGATGGTTGGTTTACAGTACACCACCGCATCGTTAGCGAAGTGTTACCAAGGCACCATCCGGAAAATCAATTATCCACTTATAAAAGACTTTGACGCTAAGAAAATAAAGAATTACAATGAACAGCAGAATAAATTAAGCATAGCCGCCGAAGAACAGGGAATTTACAAAACAGATGATGCGGATGAAGAAAATCTGCCATTTTAAATTATGCGTTTAAACCAATACCGTATTTTGTGGATACTAGTATTTTTCGACCTCCCAACAGAAACTAAAAAAGAAAGGCAAATTGCCTCTAAATTTAGGAAGAGCATATTGCAGGATGGCTTCTCCATGTTTCAATTTTCTATCTATTTAAGGCATTGTAGTAGCCGGGAAAATGCAGATGTTCATATTAAAAGGGTAAAAAACATTTTACCGGCAAAAGGGCACATTGGCATCATGACCATTACTGACAAACAATTTGGAATGATGGAGCTTTTCCACGGGAAAACAGAAAAGACATTGCCAAGCACCCCCCAACAGCTAGAACTTTTTTGATAGGATTAGAAAATTGATTAGAATTTTAATCGAAGAGCAATAAACCCTTCGATTTTTTTAATTCTAATTTTCAATTTAAACTACTGATATTCAAAATTTTGAACCGAGGTATGTTGTTGTAAATATCAGTAGTTCAAAGAATGAAAGCAAATCACAACCCATAATTGCGGTGCGTGGCTTTGCCTCATGTTGTTGTAAATATCAGTAGTTCAAAGAATGAAAGCAAATCACAACAGCCGAAACAAAAAGCCGATAGCTATTCACGTTGTTGTAAATATCAGTAGTTCAAAGAATGAAAGCAAATCACAACATCATCATCGTATTTATAGAACATTTAATCGTTGTTGTAAATATCAGTAGTTCAAAGAATGAAAGCAAATCACAACTATTACACAGAACACCTATATAAAGAAATGGTTGTTGTAAATATCAGTAGTTCAAAGAATGAAAGCAAATCACAACGCTCCGCTATCTTGGGCTTTCAAACCTATTGTTGTTGTAAATATCAGTAGTTCAAAGAATGAAAGCAAATCACAACTTATTTAATTAAGTTTTTTATAAATTCTCTGTTGTTGTAAATATCAGTAGTTCAAAGAATGAAAGCAAATCACAACATTAATGCGCTAGGGTCATCGTCATATTGCGTTGTTGTAAATATCAGTAGTTCAAAGAATGAAAGCAAATCACAACAGCGCTAGCTCTCTCTTTTTATCATTGCTTGTTGTTGTAAATATCAGTAGTTCAAAGAATGAAAGCAAATCACAACATTTGTAAAGTATGCTCTAAACCATCAATTGTTGTTGTAAATATCAGTAGTTCAAAGAATGAAAGCAAATCACAACAATCAGTAAGTTATGCAAGAGCAAGACATAGTTGTTGTAAATATCAGTAGTTCAAAGAATGAAAGCAAATCACAACTTAAGCAAGGTGGAATCTTACAAAAAATATGTTGTTGTAAATATCAGTAGTTCAAAGAATGAAAGCAAATCACAACTAACTCATTACATTTGTTGGGGTGTTCTTGGTTGTTGTAAATATCAGTAGTTCAAAGAATGAAAGCAAATCACAACATTACCCTGTAAAATTGCAACGTGGGATTGTTGTTGTAAATATCAGTAGTTCAAAGAATGAAAGCAAATCACAACTAAATATATAAATCAATGGCAACAACAAAAGTTGTTGTAAATATCAGTAGTTCAAAGAATGAAAGCAAATCACAACATTAGTTAAAAAAGCAGTTTAACATGAAAAGTTGTTGTAAATATCAGTAGTTCAAAGAATGAAAGCAAATCACAACCAAGAATTTAATATCCGCCAAAGCTTCTTGTTGTTGTAAATATCAGTAGTTCAAAGAATGAAAGCAAATCACAACCGCAGGTATTACAGGGGAAGTATTTATATCAGTTGTTGTAAATATCAGTAGTTCAAAGAATGAAAGCAAATCACAACAATCAGAAAACCCATTTAAAATTGGTTCTAGTTGTTGTAAATATCAGTAGTTCAAAGAATGAAAGCAAATCACAACATCTGGAACTAAGGAATACAAACCATTTGAGTTGTTGTAAATATCAGTAGTTCAAAGAATGAAAGCAAATCACAACTGCTCAAAGGGGATTGGAGCAAATTATATAGTTGTTGTAAATATCAGTAGTTCAAAGAATGAAAGCAAATCACAACTGTGCATGATGGCGGCGAAACTTCAAAATGGTTGTTGTAAATATCAGTAGTTCAAAGAATGAAAGCAAATCACAACTATGCCAAGTTAATTCATTTTTCAAAAAGGTTGTTGTAAATATCAGTAGTTCAAAGAATGAAAGCAAATCACAACTTTTAGTTTGTTTTATAGTTTAACTGCTATGTTGTTGTAAATATCAGTAGTTCAAAGAATGAAAGCAAATCACAACTGAGCGCATTAGCATTATTAGGCAAAGATTGTTGTTGTAAATATCAGTAGTTCAAAGAATGAAAGCAAATCACAACACTCAAAGCTTTGGATAAGAACATGGAATTGTTGTTGTAAATATCAGTAGTTCAAAGAATGAAAGCAAATCACAACCGGTGATTCTGGATCCTAAAGCTTTTATTGGTTGTTGTAAATATCAGTAGTTCAAAGAATGAAAGCAAATCACAACTAGGCGAAGCAATGGCGGAGAATGGTTTGTGTTGTTGTAAATATCAGTAGTTCAAAGAATGAAAGCAAATCACAACACCTAATAGTTCTTCTTTACTTCTATTATGTTGTTGTAAATATCAGTAGTTCAAAGAATGAAAGCAAATCACAACCCTATGATTTAACAGGTGGTGGGAAAGCGTGTTGTTGTAAATATCAGTAGTTCAAAGAATGAAAGCAAATCACAACACAGGGCAATAAATTTAACAAGAAATAATGTTGTTGTAAATATCAGTAGTTCAAAGAATGAAAGCAAATCACAACCCAAACCCTGTTAAGACTTGCTAGCGGAACGTTGTTGTAAATATCAGTAGTTCAAAGAATGAAAGCAAATCACAACTTGAAAAGTAAAAGTATATGATAAACGCAAGTTGTTGTAAATATCAGTAGTTCAAAGAATGAAAGCAAATCACAACTTCCTGTACCTACTGATGAAACCAATAAATGTTGTTGTAAATATCAGTAGTTCAAAGAATGAAAGCAAATCACAACATCACACCGGCTTTAGGTTCACTCAACCAAGTTGTTGTAAATATCAGTAGTTCAAAGAATGAAAGCAAATCACAACTTGATCAAGCAATAAAGCAGGTTAAGAGTTGTTGTTGTAAATATCAGTAGTTCAAAGAATGAAAGCAAATCACAACTTATCATCGGTATTTTTTTGGTTAACTATTGTTGTTGTAAATATCAGTAGTTCAAAGAATGAAAGCAAATCACAACAAATTGCTGCCGCTGCCGCAAAAGGGGATAGTTGTTGTAAATATCAGTAGTTCAAAGAATGAAAGCAAATCACAACCCCTATTCTTGCGGTAAATTGCCTAGCTATGTTGTTGTAAATATCAGTAGTTCAAAGAATGAAAGCAAATCACAACTATCATTAACGGATGGCGGTACGCACATTGTTGTTGTAAATATCAGTAGTTCAAAGAATGAAAGCAAATCACAACTAGAATTTAACCTTTTGATCTCGGTATTTGTTGTTGTAAATATCAGTAGTTCAAAGAATGAAAGCAAATCACAACTCCTCAAAACACATCTGCTCTAAACATGATGTTGTTGTAAATATCAGTAGTTCAAAGAATGAAAGCAAATCACAACCTTACTTCTTTTTGATTAAAGAAGCTAAAGTTGTTGTAAATATCAGTAGTTCAAAGAATGAAAGCAAATCACAACTTCTAAAATCATTCTATGCACCGAAGATTTGTTGTTGTAAATATCAGTAGTTCAAAGAATGAAAGCAAATCACAACTAAAAAATATTAAGACTGAAGCAATACAGCGTTGTTGTAAATATCAGTAGTTCAAAGAATGAAAGCAAATCACAACCTTTGTTTAAAAAGCTTGCAAACTTTTCTGTTGTTGTAAATATCAGTAGTTCAAAGAATGAAAGCAAATCACAACTTCTGTTTATGTTCAGATTAACCGTCATTTGTTGTTGTAAATATCAGTAGTTCAAAGAATGAAAGCAAATCACAACTCATTACGATAATATATTAGTGAGCACACGGTTGTTGTAAATATCAGTAGTTCAAAGAATGAAAGCAAATCACAACTACCTGTAGCATCGGGATTACCTAAACTATGTTGTTGTAAATATCAGTAGTTCAAAGAATGAAAGCAAATCACAACTAATCATCAAAATGGTGTGGTTCTATACGGTTGTTGTAAATATCAGTAGTTCAAAGAATGAAAGCAAATCACAACCGAATGATGGTTATTTTATTGAATTACAAAGTTGTTGTAAATATCAGTAGTTCAAAGAATGAAAGCAAATCACAACTATGAGTAAGTGGAAAAACTTTAAATCTGGTTGTTGTAAATATCAGTAGTTCAAAGAATGAAAGCAAATCACAACCTTGTTACCGGAGATAAACGCTCAATTGTTGTTGTTGTAAATATCAGTAGTTCAAAGAATGAAAGCAAATCACAACAAGCGGAGCGGTGATAACAAAATTAACAGCGTTGTTGTAAATATCAGTAGTTCAAAGAATGAAAGCAAATCACAACATTCATATAACATTTATTTACCCAACAAGGTTGTTGTAAATATCAGTAGTTCAAAGAATGAAAGCAAATCACAACTTTATTTCGTCAATACTCATTAATGCGCTAGTTGTTGTAAATATCAGTAGTTCAAAGAATGAAAGCAAATCACAACAAGCGACCTATTCAACAATTGGATGAAGACGTTGTTGTAAATATCAGTAGTTCAAAGAATGAAAGCAAATCACAACTATTAATAGTTTGTAGTTTGCTAATTACTTGTTGTTGTAAATATCAGTAGTTCAAAGAATGAAAGCAAATCACAACGATCGATAAGTTCTACCATTGGTTACGTTAGTTGTTGTAAATATCAGTAGTTCAAAGAATGAAAGCAAATCACAACGTTAACATTATTAAACAGCAACGTAGCTTAGTTGTTGTAAATATCAGTAGTTCAAAGAATGAAAGCAAATCACAACAAGGGAGTGAAATAACTCTTTATAGGTTTTGTTGTTGTAAATATCAGTAGTTCAAAGAATGAAAGCAAATCACAACTATTAGACGAGATGCAAAAGCAACATGATGTTTGTTGTAAATATCAGTAGTTCAAAGAATGAAAGCAAATCACAACTATTAAAAACACATTGAGCGATGAATATGGTTGTTGTAAATATCAGTAGTTCAAAGAATGAAAGCAAATCACAACTAGGTGGTGTTTTTGGTAGATGCTTCAAAAGTTGTTGTAAATATCAGTAGTTCAAAGAATGAAAGCAAATCACAACAACTAAAGCAGGGGCTGTCAATAGATATTCGTTGTTGTAAATATCAGTAGTTCAAAGAATGAAAGCAAATCACAACTGAGTATCTGACATACAATAAGATAGCATCGTTGTTGTAAATATCAGTAGTTCAAAGAATGAAAGCAAATCACAACCCGTTAAGCAAAATACCCAGCTGTTCCGCGTTGTTGTAAATATCAGTAGTTCAAAGAATGAAAGCAAATCACAACTTGTTTGGGCAACATTGACTTCATGTACTCGTTGTTGTAAATATCAGTAGTTCAAAGAATGAAAGCAAATCACAACTCGTTTGGGTTTAAGCCGTCAACCAGCTTTGTTGTTGTAAATATCAGTAGTTCAAAGAATGAAAGCAAATCACAACAAGTAGTGAGCAAGATTTATGCTTAATCAGTTGTTGTAAATATCAGTAGTTCAAAGAATGAAAGCAAATCACAACGGTAGCTAACCATCTAAACTCTAAGGGAAATAAAACGTTTATTCGCCTCATAATTTTATCAGAACTATCTTCCATGCCTGTTATTTAAAGATGAGTTCTTTTTTACGGCCTGTTTTCCGTTATCGTATTTTGTGGCCAGCTCGCTGTAATACGCAAATATGGTTTCCATCATTTACAATGCGTTTACAACTTGTACGTCCATCCCTTTAAGGTTGGCAACCAAATGAAAATAAGATTGTGCGGCGGTAATCATTTTTTCTACGGGCGTGTCATCCATCATTTGGCTATCCATTAAAGCTAAAATAATGTGATCGGTAGTTTTACCTGCTGATAGGTTAAGTAACTCTGTTACTGTTTTTTTCTGTGTTTGCATAACTTTGAGAATTTATAAAATACCTAGGTCACTTCAAACACAGCCGGATTACGGAAGTTATACGGTACTTACAACCGCCTGCCTAGGATATTATGAATGTTTTTGTTAATTGGAATCGCTCCAACTGTGTTTGCGCTCTAAACGCGAGAATAAAAAATGAGAAATGAAAATAATTAATTGAAAACAGTTAATAATGCCCTTTTAAAGAGTTGATGTAGATTGTTTTTTCTGTAACGGTATAAACTATGCGGTGTTCGGCATTTATACGACGGCTCCATTTACCAGATAGGTTATGTTTTAAGGCTTCGGGTTTGCCTAACCCTGTAAAAGGGGTTTGCTCAATATCTTGGAGTAGCTTGGTTATTTTATTTTGTACGGTTTTATTACCAGATTTTTTCCAAAACTTTAAATCGTTTTGCGCTTGGGCGGTATATTCTATTTCCATAAATCATTTATAGGAATTTTTTTAGTGCGGCCCTGTTTAATATCTTCATCACTTTTTTTGATTTTAGCAACAAACTTTGCATTATAAGGACTTTCTTTTCCGCTAATTACAACCGCTCCCAGTTCTTTTAAAATCTGTTTAGCTAAACCTGCTTTTTTATCTGGTATCTGTATAGTTAAAGTAGTCATGCTTTTAATGTTTACACAAATATAAACAATAATTGGGTATTAAAAACGGTTAAGCTGGCAGTTCTAATTTTTCAAAAATCTCACGCACCTTAATAGGGGTAAGCGTACGGCAATAGCTCGGAATATCAATATTAGCTGTTTTCAGCCATTTTTTGAAAGTTTTAGCGGTTACACCGTACATTATGTATAGTTCTTTGTAGATGTACGCTTTAATTACCGTTTTTTCCGTTGTTTTAACGTATGTTCCTACGGTTTCGCTATAATACTCTGATTTATTGGCGCAAACCCGTTTCCATGCTTTTAGGATGTTTTCGTAGTTTGGGATGCGGTTACGGTTACTTCCCTGCTCAAACTGCTCTACGGTTTTACCAATGTTTACATAGCTAGCCATTTCCCACATTTGCGGAGGTACACGTTTTAAGCTATGGAATTTTGTTGTTGTAAATATCAGTAGTTCAAAGAATGAAAGCAAATCACAACTAGAATGCAGCGAATGGTGTAATTTATATGTTGTTGTAAATATCAGTAGTTCAAAGGATGAAAGCAAATGTAAGATTGCTTACAACACCCTTTTCTAATAAATTCAAGCTCCTAAACTTTCATCCTTTGTATCCTTACCGCATTTAAAATCGCTAGTAAGGCAACGCCAACATCTGCAATAACGGCTTCCCATAAAGTAGCAATGCCGCCGGCCCCCAATGCCAATACCAAAACTTTTACGCCCATGGCCAGCGCAATATTTTGCCAAACGATATTTTTGGTAAGCTTGCCAATTTTTATGGCCGAGATGATCTTTGAAGGCTGGTCGTTTTGGATAACCACATCTGCGGTTTCTATGGTGGCATCGCTACCCAAACCGCCCATGGCAATCCCGGCATCTGCCAAGGCAATAACAGGGGCATCATTTACGCCATCGCCTGTAAAGGCAATTCTCTTGCCTGCATCTTTTAATTCTTGTACTCTTGCCACTTTATCTTCTGGCAATAAATCGCCGTAGGCATGATCTATATTTAATAACTGGGCGACTTTTTTTACCACCCCAGCTTTATCGCCGCTTAGCATTACTGTTTTGATGCCCATTTTATGCAAATCTGCAATGGCTTGCTTTGCATCTTCTTTTATTTCATCTGCAATGATAATATAACCCGCATAAATACCATCAATGGCAATGGTAACTATACTTTCGTCGATATTCTTAATTTGTTTATCAAACGGGATACTGAATTTTTCTAGCAATTTCACGTTCCCTGCCAACACATTTTTTGAATTGATGGTGCCTTTTAAACCATATCCCGCTATTTCTTCTACAGAACTTATTTCAATTCCGCTTAAAACATCACCTGCGTATTTTGCTATGGCCAAAGCAATGGGATGCGTAGATTTACTTTCTATGGCTGAGGTAATCTTAACTAATTCTTGCTCTTCGATATTTACGGCGACCACCTTTTGAACCTCAAAAACCCCTTTTGTTAGCGTACCCGTTTTATCCATTACAATGGTATCAACTTGGGTCATCACATCTAAAAAATTGCCTCCTTTAAATAAGATCCCATGTTTAGAAGCTAAACCGATGCCGCCAAAATAACCTAGCGGGATAGATACTACCAAGGCACATGGGCAACTGATAACCAAAAAAACCAATCCACGGTAAAGCCAATCGCTAAAGATATAATGGCTCACAAAAAAGAACGGCAAAGCAACCAACAGCACCGCCAAAGCAAAAACTATGGGTGTATAAACTTTCGCAAAGCGAGATATAAACAGTTGGGTTTGAGATTTACGGGCGGTAGCGTCTTGCACCATTTCCAAGATCTTGCTCAACTTGCTATCCTTAAATTCGGCATTAACTTTAACTTCTGCTAAAGTGTTCAAGTTGATCATTCCCGCATAAACCGCAGCTCCTTTTTCTTTGCTATCTGGTTTGCTTTCGCCGGTTAATGCAGCCGTATTAAAAGTTGCTTTGTCCGAAATCAATTCACCATCTAAGGCAACTTTTTCTCCGGGTTTTATTTGGATGGTATCGCCAATTTGTACTTCAGACGGTTTAACGGTTTCTATTTTTCCGTTGCGCAAAACAGAAACCGTATCTGGCCTAATATCCAATAATGCTTTGATGCTTCTTTTGGCGTTGCTCACCGCAACATCCTGAAACCACTCTCCTATAGCGTAGAACACCATTACCGCCACACCTTCGCTATAAGAACCAATGGCAAAAGCCCCAATTGTGGCAACGCTCATCAAAAAGAACTCATTAAAAAGATCTAATCTTTTCAGTTTTCGCCATGCCAAAGCAAACACATCATAACCTGCCAACAGCAAAGCTATCCCGTAAATTATTGGATCAATGTAAGGCGTAAAACTAATGTTGAAACCAAAATACAAGACTTGCATTACCAATAAAATGGCAAACGCGGTTAATAGCGGCCAATGGCTTACCCAACTTTGGGATTCGCTGCCATGGTTATGCCCGTCATTATGGCTGTGTTTTGGCTGCTCTTGGTTTTCTGTATCACAACAATGCTGGTGGGTTTCTGACATTTTTATCCTTCTGAGTTTAAGAACCAAAGTTCTGCTTGCTTAATACCCTCTTTAATGGCTTCTGGTTTAGATAAACCTTTTTCTAACACCAGTTGATGCGCAATCTCGGTAGCCTTTTCTTGCACTTCGGGCCTTAGATCCGACAGATTTGGAGCAAACTTTTTAAATGTATTTTCCATGCTTTATTAAGGCTTAATTATTACCCAACCTTGAGAACCTCTAATAATAAGCTCTCCATTGCCACTTGGCACTATCGAAACAAAATCGAAAATGCTGTTTTCTTTTAAACCTTTTTCTATCAAAGAATTGCGGCATTGCGCCAATATAACACCTTTATCCAATAAATCTTTAAGCTGGCTTTGATAGGTGCTACCTTTTACCATCACATCTGTACCGGCAGAAAACGCAACCAATTCTATATGCAACTTTCCGTTTAAACGTGGGTCTGCCAAGGCATTTTTGATGTTTCTAAACGCTTTATCGATGATTTTAGGATCGTTGGTATCTAATTGATAAATGGCATTATAACCTGCCAGATCTGCCTTTGCGCCAGTAAAATCAGTTCTGCTTTGGGGCAATTTACTTTTTACTTTACAAGAGGTAACGGTAATTGCTATCAATAAGATGATGAGTAAATTCTTCATTTGTTAATTTTTCGCTAAACCATCAAATACGATGCCCTGCTTATTCTTTGAGCTGTTTTTCAACAAATTCCAAAAACTTTCTATTGTTAAAAGCCGCCGCACCTTCATGCTTAAAAACAATTTGTCCTTTTTTGTTGATGAGCAAAGTTGTGGGTAAAGAATGTTGGAACATTACCCCCGGGATTTCGGTTGCAGGTATAAATACCTTTAAATCATACTTCTTTCTGCTCATAAACTTTATAGATTTCTTAAAATCCGAGTCGGCATCAACCATTAAAACCACAAAATTTACATCGTTTTTAAAATGCTGGTTCATTTTATTTATAGCTGCCATTTCTGCAATACAAGGCATACACCAAGTAGCCCAAAAATTGATGAATATTACTTTTCCTTTTAGATCTTCTAAAGAAATGGTTTCTCCATCCTCACTTTTAAAAGCTACGCTGTTGTTATTGATTACCGGGTATGTTTTAGCCCCTTCAGATACAGAAGGTTGGAATAGACCTACTTCCATTAAACCCTTGATTAATATTGCCTTAGCCCCTGGTTTTATTAGTATGGGCATAATGAGTACAAACATTATGATGGTTATTCCGTTTGACCACAGAAGCCTCTTTGTTTTATCCCCTATCATGTTTAAAATGATTTTACCCAAACTTATCAATAAACAAGCAAAAAATCACAAACTAAAAAAATTTGGGTTTTAAATCCATAAAAACGCAATTTTCAAATTTATTTCACTAAAAATATTAGATTACGGCTTTGTCTTATTATTTTTGGGAAAGTTTTTGAAACATCAAAAGATTTCTAATATTAAGAATAAATGAAAAAGTCTGTAAAACCAATGATCTTTAAATTTAGTTTAACTGCGTTTGCCTTAATTTTAATGCAATCCTTAAGCTTTGCTTCAGAAAAACAACCAGATGTTTATATCAGTAGATCGCCAGTTAGTGATTTATCTGGGCCAGAATTATTGCACACCGTTTGGTTTTGGGTGTTGATCATTGTGGTTATCGCAGTTTTCGCCATCTCTTTGTTTGCAGCAGAACTATACAAAAAAAATGGGGAGCCGCATATCCTATAATCATCTTTGTGTTCTTTACAATTTCTAAATGTTTAGAAGTGAACAAAAATATGGTCGATGATTTTTTTTTATCCCTATTTTTAATACGAAATGAAAAGACTCTTTAACCTTATAAAAAACAAGTATTTCTTAGCAGGGATGGCTTTTTTGGTTTGGATGTTTTTTTTTGATAGAAACGATGTAGCTTCACAATATGATTACCGCACTAAAGTTGAGAAACTAGAAGAAGAAAAGGATTTTTATACCGCAGAAATTGCCAAGGCAGATAAAGAGCTGAAAGAATTAACCACAAACGTTAATAGCCTAGAAAAATTTGCCAGAGAAAAATATCTGATGAAAAGGGATAATGAAGATGTTTTTGTTGTGGTAGATAGCACCGAAAATATAAACAAAAACTAAATCGCTTACCAAGCCTGATCGCCCAATAATGGCACAAACCTAAAAGTGTCTAATACAATTTTATCAAAATCATTTTCGCTCACTCTTATAACGGTTACCATTTTTTGTTCTTTTTCATCTCCTACGGGAATCACTAAAACGCCCCCTATTTTTAATTGCCTCAATAATATTTGCGGAACCAAAGGCGCACCCGCCGTAACGATGATCTTATCGAAAGGGGCATGTTCTTTTATGCCTTTAGACCCATCGCCCAAAAAGAAATTGGCCTTATAGCCAATGTGGGGCAAAACCTTACTGGTTCTTTCATATAGTTTTTGCTGTCTTTCTATTGTGAAAACTTTAGCGCCAAGCTCTAGCAAAATACAAGTTTGGTAACCGCAGCCTGTACCGATCTCTAAAACTTTATCGCCTTTTTTGATATGCAACAGTTCGCTTTGGTAAGCAACGGTATAAGGGTTTGATATGGTTTGGCCTTCTCCGATCGGGAAAGCCTTATCCAAATAAGCTTGTGCCCAAAAGGTTTCATCAAAAAAATAATGCCTTTTAACACGCCCAATTGCTGCCAAAACCTCTTTACTTTCAATTCCCTTTTTTCGCAGTTCTTCCACAAGTTTTTTTCTTGCTCCCTGCTCCCTGTAATTATCAACAAACTTAAATGCCATTGCCCAAAAATATAATCTAAGATCTAATTATTAGCTTATTTCTTAGCTTTACAAAAATTAAATAAGCTAAGCCCTGATAAACAGTACCTTTTATTTATGTCAAAAAAAATTACTCTTTTATTTATTTCCTGTAACTTGCTTGGGGTAATATTTTTTTGTTATTCGCTTACATCTGCACAGATATTATTTGATCTTTCTTTCTCTACGTTGATCTTATTCTGTATCTGTTTTCTGCTTTTCTATGGTTTTTTGGGCGTTTACCATAAACCTTTAAGAAAATCGAGGTTTAAAGAGTTTAAAACTGTTTTAAACCAATCTGTTTTTATAGCCGTCATCTACCTAATATTTGTGAACATTTATTTTGGTAAAGAAATAAATAACAATTTGATAATAAACGCTCTAAAAATAGCCTTTTATCATTTTGTGATTATCTACGCTATAAGATTGATTACATTAACTATACTAAAAAGGTTACTGCAAAATAAGGTTTTAGGTTTTAAAACCATCATTATTGGTAACCATACAAAAGCGTTGCAACTCTATCAAGAAATAAATGAACAAAGAAAATCCTTGGGTTTTCAAATTTTGGGCTTTGTTTGTTTAGAGAACAAAAAAGAATTGGGCAAGATAAAAGATGGGCTAAATTTAGGTGGCCTAGCTCAAATCCAAAAAATAATTGAGACCTACCAAGTAGAAGAGGTTATTATCGCCATAGAAACCTCCCAACACCACCAGTTGAAATCTATTTTGGATGATTTAGAGCATACAGATGTTTACATCAATATCATTCCCGATATGTACGATGTGGTTTCTGGATTTGTAAAGGTAGATTATCTATTTGCCATACCTTTGATAAGCTTAAACCACGATTACATGCCCTTTTGGCAAAGAACCATCAAAAAGATCTTTGATTACGCTTTTAGCCTCTTAACCTTAATAATCTTAAGCCCTATATTTGCTATCATAGCCGTATTGATAAAATTAACCTCAGAAGGAGACATCTTGTACTCACAAGAAAGAATCGGCAAAAAAGGCATTCCTTTTAGTATCTATAAGTTCAGGACAATGTTTATAGATGCGGAAAAAAATGGTCCACAGTTATCTAATAGCAATGATGATAGGGTCACTAAACTTGGCCGGTTTTTAAGAAAGTTGAGATTAGACGAATTGCCTCAGTTTTTTAATGTTTTAAAAGGAGATATGTCTATTGTTGGCCCAAGGCCAGAAAGGGCCTTTTACATAGAAAAAATAAAGAAAATAGCACCACATTATACTTATCTACAAAAAGTATTGCCCGGGATAACCTCTTGGGGGCAGGTAAAATATGGTTATGCAGAAAACATTGATCAAATGATCAAACGCCTCACTTTTGATATTATCTATATCGAAAACAGGTCTTTGGCCTTAGATTTTAAAATCATGTTTTATACATTTATAATTATTTTTGAGGGAAGAGGAAAATAAAGTTTATTTTAGGCAAACTTTAAAATGAAAAAATATTTTACGTTTATTATCCTTTTAACATCCTCGATGGCTGTCTTTTCGCAGTCTCAGAGCGACTTTAACTATTCGATAGGCATTAAGCTTTTAACGGTAGAAGAGTATCCAAAACTATTGAATGAGGTTAGAAATGGCAGTACATTATATAATTCTGGCTTTAATGGGATTATTGCCAAGGTAAATGATAACCAAATCAGCTATCGTTTCCAGATTTCTAATTTAAAAAAAGACGGTTACTCTTTTAAGAACGAATGTGAAAACTGCGAGGTAATTACCGGAAACTATAAATCTTTTGATCTAAAAATCGGCTTTGAGAGAAGTTTGATATACAGTAAATTACAGCCGTTTTATGGTATCGACCTTGGGTTTAAAAGGGTAAATTTTGAAGGGGAATCTCACGATGCAAATAACGATTCTTTTCTATACAAAGCCAATATAGATAAGAACGGTGGCTTGGTTTATCCTTTTTTAGGGCTAAAATATAACGTGATTTCTGCTGTTACCATCAGTGCGGAAGCGGGGATAGATTTTCTTTACACACATGATAAGGAAGTGAAATCTAGCAAGACTAATGCGCCAACCTCTGTAAACAATTTTAACCGTTGGCAATTCAACAACAAGCCTTTGGGCTTATTGAGTTTGCAATTCAACTTCGGGAAATTTTAATAAGGATCAACATCCATGATCACATAAGCTGCTTTATTGTTTTTATGGGCTAAAAAATCTCTGACCTGCTGTTTAAGCAGGTTTTTTATTTTTGTAATGGATTGATGTTTATGGTCTATTTTAACCGTTATGGTTTGAATATAATAATTCCTTACCCTTCCTACCAAAGGCGAGTGAGGCCCCAAAACCATCTCTCCCAGATGAGATTTAAGATTTTTGGCAAAATCATCAGAAATAGTTAAAAGCCTCCCTAGATCTTTGTGCTTGATATTAATTTGGATCATTTTATAAAAAGGTGGATATTTAAACTGCCGCCTTTCTATCAATTCTTCGCGGTACATCCCTTCATAATCATTATTAACCACCTGTTGTATAACACGGTGTTTAATATCATAAGTTTGGATAATTACCTTTCCCTGTTTTGTTCTTCTACCTGCCCGCCCTGCAACTTGCGAAAGCAGTTGAAAGCTTCGCTCATAAGCCCTAAAATCTGGAAACTGGATAATGCTATCGGCATTGATGATCCCGATTAAGGTAATATTATCAAAATCTAAGCCCTTGGCCACCATTTGTGTGCCCACCAAAACATCTATTTTTTTTTCCTCAAAATCATTCAGGATAATTTGGTGCGCATTTTTATTACGGGTGGTGTCATAATCCATCCTAGCAACCTTTACATCCGGAAGAATTACCCTTAAATCGTCTTCTATTTTCTCTGTACCCAAACCTTTGTAAGAAATATGCCTCGAGGCGCAAGCAGGGCATTCTGTTATGTTATCTTCTTTATAACCACAATAATGGCAATGTAATTTATTAGAGGCTTTATGATAAGTTAAACTAACATCGCAATTGATACATTTTGGGGTATTGCCACAGGTTTGGCAGATCAAAACAGGTACGTAACCCCTCCTATTCTGAAAAAGAATGGCCTGTTCTTTATTTTCTAAAGTTTGTTTCAATCTTTCTAGTAAAACACTGGTAAAATTTTCTTTGATCAATTTTCTACTGCGCTCTTCCGTTATATTTACCACTTCAATTTCTGGCAGTTTTACCCCCCCAAACCTGCCTGATAGTTTTACCAGGCCGTATTTACCCGCAAGTGCATTAAAATAGGTTTCTAATGATGGCGTTGCAGATCCCAAAAGAACCTTAGACTGCATCAGATTGCCTAAAACTATGGCAAGGTCCCTTGCATTATAGCGGGGCGAAGGCTCAAATTGTTTAAAGCTGGCCTCATGTTCTTCATCAACTATGATAAAGCCTAGATCCACAAAAGGTAAAAACACGGCAGATCTAGCTCCCAATACAATATTAACTTCCTTTTTTAAAACTTTTTGCCAAACCTCTGCCCTTTCGTTATCATTAAATTTACTGTGGTAAACTATGATCTTATCTCCAAAATAAACCTTTAAACGATCTATCATTTGGCCCGTTAACGCAATTTCTGGCAGTAGGTATAAAACCTGTTTATCTAAAGCTAAATATTCTTCTATTAAACGTATGTATATTTGCGTTTTACCAGATGAGGTAACACCGTGTAGCAGCATCACAGGTTTATCTACAAAACCTGCCCTAATTTCTGATAGTGCAATTTCTTGAGGTTGGTCTAAAATAAAATCAGAGGCAATAATACCCTCATTAGAAGAAAACCTACTGATCACTTTATTGGCCTGCATAAAGATCTCTTTATCAACCAATGTTTTGATTACAGCGGCACTAACGCCAGAATCTTCTATCAAGGCATTCTTTTTAACCTCGCCTTTCTCCTTTTTTAATTTTAAAAAGCTAAGTAAGGCATCAACTTGTTTAGGTGCTTTTTCTAAAACTTCAAATAATTGTTTTAGGTTTTCTTTATCATCATAAAAAGGGTTTAACCGAATAGTGGCAACCTTTTTTGGGACAAACTTTTCTGCAATATCTTCTAAGATATAGATTATCTTTTTTTCGAGTAAACCTTTTAATATCGGAAAAACAGCTTTTTGATTTAAGATCTTGGTTATTTCTGTGATGGATAGCTCGTTTCTAATCTCTAAAGCATCTAAAATCAAAAACTCTTTATCTGTAAGCTGGCCTTTATCAAACTCATACGCGATATTTAAAACTATCCTTGTTTCACTAGCCAATTTTAAGGCAGTTGGCAAGGCGGCGGCCATTACCTCGCCAATAGTGCACAAATAATAATCGGCGATCCATTGCCAAAATTTTAATTGTGTTTCAGTTACAATGGGTTCATCGTCTAAAATATCCAACAGATATTTGGCCTCGTACTTTAAGGGAGCCTGTTTAGAAATAGCGTATATAATAGCCGTGTAAAGTTTACTTTTACCAAATTGTACCACTGCCCGCTTACCGATTTTTAGGCCGTCGTTTAGATCCGCCGGTACTCTGTAAGTATAAGTTTGCGGGATTGCCAATGGCAAAATAACTTCCACAAAAAATGTTTGTCTTTTATCATCGCCATCAAAATCTATCATTTATTTATCTTTAATAGCAGCTAAAAGTAAACTTAGCCATCCTAAAATGAAAAACAAACCGCCAATTGGAGTAATTGGCCCCAAGAAATTTACGTTTAGGTTTAATGCCGCGTTTAATGAAAGAAGGTATAAAGATCCACAAAAAAAGATAATTCCAGCTACAAAACACCAGGCAGAAAAATTGATGATATTGTTTTTAAACCTACCAAAAGTTGATAAAAATAGCAGGGCAAACGTATGGTAAAACTGATATTGTACGGCTGTATGCCAAATTTCTAATTGGCTTTCGCTGATTATTTTTTTTAAACTATGTGCGCCAAATGCACCTAAAATAACTGCCAATGCACCAAATAAAGCTGCCGTAATAATAATCCTTTTGTTCATTTTTTTTAATTGATGGTTGCGCTAATTTAAGAAAGATGAATCCAATTTCGAGCCTTCAATGCAAAAATCTATTTTTGTACATCAGGATTTTGTGAAATGAAGAAAATTATAATCATTATCAGCGTACTTTTTTTAGCAATTATAGCCGTTACTTGGCTTTATTTTAAGAACCTATCCTCATCAGAATATTCTAAAGAAAAGATATTTACCCTTGTACCTAATGACGCATCGATAGTTTTTGAATATAAAAACGAAACAACGTTTTATGACATATTTAAAGATTTTAATCTTTTACATGATATTTTAGGGGATGATATGCTAAGCCATATAAACGCCATCAAAAAAATTTTTGTTGATGATAAAAAAATTACGCCAGCTTTTGATGGGAGCAATCTTTATTTTGCATTAGACCAAACAGAAAATAATGCCGCCCACATTTTGATCTTGGCAAATTTGGCAAAAGATATGGATGCTGATGCCGATGTTTTAAATCATTTAAGATCAAAGTATAAATTAAGTAGCAGCGTACAACAAGAAGAAAAAGTTTATAAAATTGCTTTCAATAATAAATCAGACTTTAGGTTTTTTGTTCATAAATCTATTTTTGTAGGCAGTTTCGATTCTTTGTTGTTAAACAAGAGCATCAGCTTAATAGCTAATAAACAACAAGCAAATCAGTTTAAAATAGATAAAAGCAGCGTTAGAAACAAAAACTCTATTGCAAATTTGTACCTAAATTTTGATAAACTGCCGGGGTTTTTCAATAATTTCTCTAACAGAAAAAACCCAGAAGAAACCTATAATCTAAAAAACATAAAAGCAACCGCTTCTTTAAATATCAATTACCAAAGTAATGCGCTAATGTTCAGCGGTATCACAAATCCGCAAACCAACAGTAAAAACTATTTCAACCTTTTTCTTGATCAACAACCGGGCGTAAACACTTTAATTAACATTATCCCTTATGATGTCTCTAATTATGTGTTTTACTATACCTCAAATTATAAAGGATTTAATAACGATCTAAAGCAACTTTTAATAAGTGCGGATAAATGGGGCAAGCTTAAAAATCAGTTAGATAACGTCTCAAAAAAACACGCCATTAACCTCGATAAAGAATTGATACCGGTAATTGGGAAAGAGTTTGGCGTTTTTCAGTTGGCCTCAGGCGATAAAATTGGCATCGTAAAATCTGGCAACACCAACAGGTTGTATTTTTTGTTGTCAACCATCAGTTCAGAAACCACAGAAAACATACGCCGGTTTGATGACTCTAATATTTTAGAAGCTTATTTTGGGCAACCATTTGAGAGTTTTAGAAGGCCTTATTTTGCAGTGATAGAAAATCACCTGGTTTTTGCAAATAACACCACCGCTTTAAAAAGGTACCTGGATAACTACAAAAAGCAAAACTTTTTAAGCAGAACCGATAAGCATTTAGACTTTCAGCAATATTTATCTAACCAAGGTAACATCTTTTTCTTTGTGCACAACAGCAACTCCAAAGCAATGATAAAATCTTTTCTAAGCGGTACCGCTTATAAAGATTTCAAAAGCGATAATTTCAATTGGAAAGATATTTACGGTTTTGCCATTCAGTTTAGTGCCGATAGAGATAAATACTTTACCACTATGTACATGAACAAAATGCCCGAGGCAAAGAAGCTTTTGCCAAGCATAGATAGCTTGTTAAACTCTAAACCCTAAGGTTAAGAATTTATCATGAAATTTAACGTTTTACATTAATCCCATTAATTTTAAAGAATGAAAAAAAGCTCCTGTTTAATTTTCATCATGCTCTTTACCTTTAAAACGTTTGCACAAAGTTTCTCATTAAGCCATAGCGGCACACAGTATGATTCTTTCGAAAACCCCGTTGAACAAAGTTTTGACAAGGATCTTAGCAGAAAATATGCGTTAAATCTTTTACCATCATTTTCTGTTTTTGGCAATTTTAATGGCGAGGCACAAACCGCTTTTAAGAAATATCTTTTTACCCAAAGACTTGGCGCATCTAATTTTGGCAATTACACCAACACTAATAATTTAGTTTACGGTACAGATTTGTACCTTTTTATGTTCAAAATATTTAAAACCACAAATTATAATAGAGAACTAGGTTTTTCATTAAAATTTAAGGATGAAGGTAACGTACGCATAAGTAACGGAACATTTGTTTTGCTAGATGATTTCAGGAATTTCAATGAAAATTCTTATACAAACATCTTAAACAACAAAGGCACAAATCAGTCTTATTACCAATTAGCTATCAATTATAGGGAAAACTATGATGAACGTTGGGGTTTTGGGGCTAAGTTTTCTATACTAAACGGTGCTACCTATTCTAAAATAAGCATCAACTCTTCTAAGCTAAGCATAGATAGCGATACCAGTTATACGGCTAATTTACAAGGGCAGTATAGATCCAGTTTTGGGAACGATAAATTCACTTACTCTAAACTTTTCCCAAATTTTAAAAACTTGGGTGCAGCAATTAGCGCCGGAGCGTCTTATACTTCAAAAAAAGGGCTTTACTTAAGTTTAAACATTAAGGATCTAGGTTTTATACATTGGAGTAAAAAAAGCTCTATTTATGATTTTGCCGATGATATTACCGTAAACGATGCGGATAAACCCGGCACCAATAGTACATTTTTCTCTAATTTTGGAAAGATCATAAACGCAACCGAACGTAAGAAAGGTTTTAACAGCGTTATCGATAGCAGAACAACCTTTACCGTTTCTAAAGATTTTGACTTTTATAGAGCAACTTTTGTACTAAATAAGAGTTTTTTCAATAATGAGGGCCAAATTGCCATCATCAACAATTTAAGGAAAAACGCCTTTAATATCAGTATCAACCCGGTTTACGATTTTATCTCTAAATGGAATTTAGGTTCGCAGCTGATGATCAAATCCCCAAATGCAGAATTCTATGTGGGATCGGAGCAGGTTTTCCCAACCTATTATTTTACCAAAGGTTTTATTACACAAAATGAAAATATCGGAAACGGTAGCCCTAGAGCGGCATTTTATATTGGTTTAAACGTGAAATTCGGGAAAAAAATGCAAGATATGGGCAATGCAGATTACATTCCCGGTTTAAACGATAAAGAAACTGGCTTTGTTTATAAAATGGGGAAAAAGGAATTAAGAAAGGCGCAAAAAGAAAATAAAGCCATTGAAAAACGGGCAAGAAAAAATGATAAGAGAAACAGAAGGCGTTAAACTTTCTTTTTTCCTGCTACAAAATCTTTTAGGTAAAAAGGTTCAAAATATGCAACATCTTCAAAATCATGATCGTTAAACTTTTTTAGAGCTAAAAAGGTCAAATCATCGGCATTGCATAAATAATCGTCCATTACCCTAGCATTAGGGTTTTTACCCAACAACTCCTCGCATTTAGCTGCGCCATCGCCAAAAAAATAAACTTTATGGTCTCTTAAAAGATCATTAAAACTTTCTTCATCAATTATCTTGGCAGCAGTTTCTGCTATCGGTTTTAAGCGATCATCAAAAACGGCATGGTAAACCTCCATTCTTCTGGCATCTATCATGGGGCAAAATAAACTGTTGCCATTTACAGAAAAACATTTCTGTTTAAAGCCTGCTGCCATTGCCTCTAAAGTATTTACTGCAATTAACGGAATATCCAAGGCATAGCACAAGCCTTTTGCCGTAGAAACACCAATGCGCAAGCCTGTATAAGATCCAGGGCCCATGCTTACCGCCACAGCGCTCAAATCTTGATAATTCCTCTCGCTTTTCTTCAAAAGCTCTTCAATAAATAAAGTGAGATAACTGGCGTGTATATTCTTTTCGGTTTTTTGAATAGATTGTAAAACCTTGCCATCTTGCGCAAGTGCAACCGAGCAAGTTTGCGTAGCAGTTTCTATTTGAAGTATTAAAGGCATATATTATAAAAACTCTAAAAAGTTGATTACAATTTTATTGCTGTTTGCTCTGATGTTTGCGCCGCTTTCTGCATTATAGGTTAAGCTTTTAGCATACATCCAATTACGGAACAGGATCACTACCATGTTTACCCCATGGATGACATCGTCCTATTCGTTTTAAAGTTAACCACCCTCCTTTAAATGCGCCGTGTTTTTTAATGGCTTCTACCCCGTATTGAGAGCAAGTTGGCGTAAATCTGCAAGAAGAACCTAATAATGGAGAAATAAAATATTGATAGGTTTTTATGATCACCAAAAATATAAACCCAACTATTTTATTGATGATTTTCATGGGTATTTATATTTTCTATTAAAATTTCAATCATGGCCGCCATTTTTTTAAAGATAAAGGCATAATCTGATGTTTCTTTGCCAACATAAGTCAAGCTCAAGATAATAGACCTGTTAGCATCCATCAAAAAAGGGTAAAGTTTTATGCTTTTGTTTAACCGATACGCTTCTTTCATTCTCCTTTTCAAGAGATTTCTATCAACGCTATGCTTAAATCTTTTTTTTGGTACGCCAATAACTATTTGGGCAGCTTGCTGGCTTAAAGCCGATGGGGAATACAGCCAAGTTACACGGAAAGGATAAAATAAAAAAGAAGAACCATTAGCAAAAAGCGCACTTAGCAACTTTTTATTACATAATCGTTCTTCTTTTTTAAAACTGTTTATTTTAGATGCCATTAACCGAGGTTTTAATTTAAACGCCGGAAATTACTTACCAAAAGATGGTAATTAACAGCATATAAAACTATGCTTTATGACGGCGTTCGTCAGAAACTGTTAATCTTTTTCTGCCCTTTGCTCTTCTAGAAGCTAAAACCCTTCTGCCGTTTGCAGTAGACATTCTTTCTCTAAACCCGTGTTTATTTCTTCTTTTTCTTTGAGAAGGCTGGAATGTTCTTTTCATGATGTTATATTGTAAATCTCTCTTTTAAAACAAGAGTGCAAATATAGGCTTGTTTTTTTAAAATCACAACGTTATTTCAAAAAAATAATAACGCTTGCAATCAACAATTTTAGAGCCTATCTTTTTAAAAGATCCCTTATTTCTGTTAGCAATACCTCTTGTTTAGAAATTGCCTCTGGTGCCGCAGGGGTAGCAACCTCTTTCTTTTTCATGGCGGTTATACCCTTAATGATCAAAAACAACACAAAAGCTATTATTATGAAGCTGATCACGGCAGATAAAAAACTGCCGTATTTTACCGTACCAAAGGCGGTTAAATCTTCAATGTTTTTTAAGTTTGCCGCATCTAATGCCGGCTGCAATAACAAAGGCGTTATGATATCTGCCACAAGCGAGGTTATAATTTTACCAAATGCGGCTCCAATAACAACGGCAACGGCCAAATCAACCACATTGCCTTTTACTGCAAAATCTTTAAAATCTTTAACAAATCCCATAGAGTTTCTATTTTTAGTTAATAATTAAAGATAAAATTATAAATTATTTTACACTCACAGCCTTAATTTTTTCAATAAATTTTGGTTTGATAATTGTTGAGCAGGAATCACAAGATTTTTTTAACTTTGGTACACATTCAAAAATCATGCTGAGACAAAACCTTCAACAAAAACTTCTACAAAAGCTTTCTCCTCAACAAATACAATTCATAAAATTACTGCAAGTGCCTACGGTGTCTCTAGATACCCGTATAAAAGAAGAGCTAGAAGAAAACCCAGCTTTAGAAGACATCAGTTTAGCAGATATGAACGATCCGGTTGAAGATTATCCGGATAAGGACCCAGATGATTATTCTGAAAAAGAAAAAGAAGAGAACTATGACGAGTTTAACGTTGATGATTATTTGCAGGATGATAACATAAACGATTACGGTAGCAAATATGATAGCAATGAAGATGACGAGGAAAAAAAAGAGTTGCCAATTGCGGTAAGCAACACATTTTTTGAAAATCTGCAAGCTCAATTAGATCTGGTGCATTTAGATGATAACGATTATCTAATTGCCCAACAAATTATTGGCAGTTTAGATGATGATGGTTATTTGCGCCGCCCCATACCTTCTTTGATTGATGACTTGGCTTTCTCACAAAATGTGATGGCAGAAGAACAAGAGGTAG
The DNA here is from genome assembly GCF_016623585.1 of Pedobacter segetis. GTDB lineage: Bacteria > Bacteroidota > Bacteroidia > Sphingobacteriales > Sphingobacteriaceae > Pseudopedobacter > Pseudopedobacter segetis. The sequence continues at coordinate 35,709 of NZ_JAEHFY010000003.1, read as the reverse complement.
AAGACCTGTTAAAAGTTATCCAAACTTTTGATCCCGCCGGCATCGGGGCCAGAGACCTGCAAGAATGTTTGCTAATCCAACTGAGAAAAAGAGACCAAGCAAACCCGATCGTCATCAAGGCGATAGAAGTTGTAGAAGATTATTTGGATGAGTTTACAAAAAAACACTACGATAAGCTAGAAAAATCTTTAAACGTAAGTTCAGAAGAGTTAAAAGAAATAGTTGCAGAAATTTTAAAATTAAACCCAAAACCTGGCGATTCTGGCGCTTCTAACGTGAAGCAGATGCAGGTAATCCCCGATTTCCATATCGCTAAAAACGAAAATGTTTTAACGCTAACCTTAAATTCTAAAAATGCCCCAGAATTAAGGGTAAGCAAATCTTACCAAGAGATGTTTCAGCATTATGAGAAAACCTCTGAGAAAGACAAGAAACTAAAAGAAGCGGTACATTTTGTAAAACAAAAACTAGATTCTGCTAAATGGTTTATTGATGCGATTAAACAAAGGCAACAAACTTTGTTAAAAACAATGAACGCCATTATGAATTACCAATATGAGTTCTTCTTATCAGATGGCGATGAGAGGCAATTAAAACCAATGATCCTGAAAGATATTGCAGACCGTATAGGAATGGATATTTCAACGGTTTCTAGGGTGGCCAACTCTAAGTATGTACAAACCGAATTTGGCACTTTTTTGTTAAAATCTTTTTTTTCTGAGGCTATACAAACAGAAAACGGCGAAGAGGTTTCTAACAAAGAGGTAAAAAAGATCTTGGAAGAATGTATTGGCAAAGAAGATAAATTAAAACCCTTGGCAGATGAGAAACTGACCGAAATATTAAAAGATAAAGGTTACAATATTGCCAGGAGAACAGTAGCCAAATATAGGGAGCAACTGGGGATCCCGGTTGCAAGGCTGCGGAAAGAGCTATAAGGTTTTTTTTGATGAAATTATAAAAAGCGATGCTTGAATTATATCAGCATCGTTTTTTTTATGTTAATTTTTAGAGGAAAATATATCCTTTATCTGCTGAAGGTTTAAATCGATAACATTTAAACTTTTTACATCGGTACGCTTTAACGGGATTTTTATTTGATCAACCATTTCATCTTCGTTACCGTTTTTATCATTATATGTTTGAAAGATGATGGTTTCTGCCTTACACTTTAGAACCATCCAGCCAGCATCCTCAGTTCCTAAATAGTCAACTCTTTCCAAGTTTTCGGCCTTGAAGCTATAGTAATCAATTTTACCGTCAAAACCTGTTCTTTTATATCTGATAAAACCTTTATCGGTTATTTCCAAATCGGTTTTCTTAGCCCCTAAAACCGTTTCGGCTTGGTGCAATTGGAATTCTTGGATCAAACTTTTTTTACAGCTATCGAGCTTTTCCTTATCAATATCATGATACAAAAAAGAAACTAGCAACCTCGCTATCAGCAAAAAGCAACAAATCAAATTCATTATTTAAAATTATTTGGTTAAAACTTGTTTTAGAGAAATAGTTATCAACTTATTCACTTTGTTGATTTTATAAATCACGATAGAGAATGTTAAATTTAGAATTTGATGCCTGTTTGCAATCCGGTTAGGTCTAGTACCTTGATGTAATGTTTACAAAAACCCATCAAAAAGCTGATCTTATTTATATAAATTTGTATATGATCAATGATACAGCAAGAGTTTGGGTTTACCAATCTAACAGGGTTTTTAACGATGGTGAGATGGTCGTTCTGGCCGGTTTTTTAAAAAATTTTACACAAAATTGGGTTGCCCATAACCAAGCTCTAAAAGCAGGTTTCGAGATAAAATATAATCGTTTCATTATTTTGATCGTAGATGAGGAGCAAGCTTTGGCAAGCGGTTGTTCTATCGATAAATCTGTACATTTGATGCAAGAAATAGAACGCAAATTCGGTATTGATTTATTTGATAGGTTTAACATTGCCTGGAAGGTAAAGGACGAAATTAAATCTGCACCGAGGGAAGAATTTGAACAGCAGATAAAATTGGGGAATATAAATAGGGAGACTTTGGTTTTCAACAACTTAGTTTCTAACTATCATCAATTAAAAACAAATTGGGAAATACCTTTTAAAGATAGCTGGCATTCAAAGATTTTTAGATTAGAATCCGTCTTTTAAAACCCCCAACCTTTCTAAATTTTGTATATTCTTTAAAATCAGGTATTGCTTGTGGGCAACATAATCAGTTGGTTTTACAGGCGACCACTTTATGGGGTTTGGTAAAACAGCGATCAATAGTGCAGCCTCGGCCTTACTTAAACTTTCAGCCGATTTATGATAGTAATTGTTGCAGGCGGCCTCGGCCCCGTAAATGCCATCGCCCATTTCAATAACATTGAGGTAAACCTCTAAAATCCGTTTTTTACTCCAAAAAGTCTCTATCAGAAAAGTAAAATAGGCTTCAAAGCCTTTGCGTATATAAGATCTGCCAGGCCAAAGAAAAACGTTTTTTGCGGTTTGCTGGCTTATGGTGCTTCCGCCCCGCAGTTTTTTACCGTTTTTGTTTTTGGTATATGCTTTTTCAATGGCAGCAAAATCAAAACCATGATGAGACATAAAACTGGCATCCTCGCCGGCAATAGCCGCTTTTTTTAAATTGAGCGATAGTTTATCAAAATCACGCCATTTTTTATCGATTTTCCAAGCTTTGCCATCTGCTTTTCTCTCAAAGCCCCGCTCTACCATTAAATAGGTAATAGGTGGGTTAATAAACCTATAGATCAATACCCAGGCAACGCTAATAACTATAAACCAAAGCAGCAACCTGGCCATCCATCGGCTTATTCTCTTTAGCGTAAATGATGAGGATGCTTTTCTTTTGGATCTTGATGCCATGGTGCTAAAATAAAAAATGCTCCTTGAAAAAAATTCAAGAAGCATTTGTTTTTTGTAAAAAGAAACTTATTCTGCTACAACAGTAAAAGGAACTTGTACTTTAACTTCTTTATGTAAGTTTAGGTTAGCGATATAATCTCCAACAAATTTTACGTCGGTTTCAAAAGTAATTCTTCTTCTATCAACCTCAAAACCTTCTTTCTTTAAAGCATCAGCAATTTGGATGGTATTAACGGCACCAAATATCTTTCCGCTTTCGCCAGCTTTTGCACCAATAGAAAGCTTAACACCTTCTAATTTAGCCGCCATGGCATCTGCATCTTTTTTGATTTTATCTTGCTTAAACTGAGCTTGTTTAATGTTCTCGGCCAAAACTTTCTTTGCCGAATCTGTAGCCAGAATAGCATAGCCTTGAGGGATCAAATAATTACGGCCAAAACCAGGCTTAACGTTAACGATATCGTCCTTTTCGCCTACTTTTTTAACATCTTGTTTTAATATTACTTCCATTGTGCTTGCCTCCTTATTTTAAACCATCAGTTACAAACGGCAATACGCCAATATGACGAGCTCTTTTTACTGCTTGAGCTACTTTACGTTGGTATTTTAAAGAAGTACCCGTTAACCTTCTTGGTAAAATTTTACCCTGATCGTTAATAAACTTCAATAAAAAGTTGCCGTCTTTGTAATCAATATACTTGATCCCGTTCTTTTTAAAACGGCAGTATTTTTTTCTGTTATCCTCCACCTTGGGAGCGGTAACATATTGGATTTTGTCTTGTGCCATTAGTTTGCTGCCTCCGCTGTGTCTTTTTTCTTGTTAAAAGCTCCGCCACGTTTTTTCTCGTTGTACGCAACAGCATGCTTGTTTAAACTAATTGTCAAAAATCTCATTACACGTTCGTCTCGTTTTAATGCGATCTCTAATTTGCCGATAACCTCTCCTGAGCATTTATATTCAGTTAAGTGATAGTATCCCGTAGATTTCTTTTGGATAGGATACGCCAGTTTTTTCAAACCCCAATTGTCTTCCATAACAATTTCGGCTCCGTTATCAGTTAGCAACTGAGAGAATTTTGCAATTACCTCTTTAGCAACTTCTTCTGATAACAACGGGGTAAGAATGATAGTGGTTTCGTATTGATTCATTTCTTACAATATTGTTTTTTAAATCCCCGCTTTTTTGCGGGACTGCAAAAGTATAGATTATTAAATTGAAATGCAAGGGCTTGAAGATGTTTTTAGGATGGTTCTTGGTTAATTGTCTCGGGATAAATTTTCGATATCAAATAACTTATCAATAATTTTATGGCTCAGAGAAGTTTAAATTAATAGGATATTATCAGCATAAATAACAAACTATGAATGCACAAAAATTTGCAGAAGAATGGATCGCCTCATGGAATTCGCACAACCTTTCAGAAATCTTAAACCATTATACCGATGATGTTGAGATCACAACCCCTATGATAAAATTGGCTGGCGGTATTGAGGGCGGCTCTTTGAAAGGAAAAGAAAACGTTAAACTCTATTGGCAGAAGGCTCTAGAAAAAATACCCGATCTACATTTCGAACTTTACGAGATAACCACAGGTATCAACTCGGTTGCATTGTATTATAAATCAGTAATGAATAAAAAAGCAATTGAAGTAATGTTCTTTAACGAACAAGAAAAGGTTAATAAAATGTTTGCGTTCTATACCGAATAAAACCGCAATACACTATACTAAATATAGTTGGGCATACAAAAAATTATTTGATCAGCCATTTGTATATCTTAAGTCGGAAAATATTTTGGTCTTAAAAACAATGGGCAAGAACGCTAGCTTTTTAGTCTTTACATAAAAATTGATTTTCTTTGGCCATTTTAACACAACAGGAGCCGGTGGTCTTAGCTTTGGGTTTACTCTTCGGCAAGGGCCAGAAATTACCTAAATAGCAAAGAAACCCTTTTGTTTGAAGGCTCTTTAAAAAAGAATGTTGATTTTATAATGGGTTAAATATTTCTTTAAAAAGCCAAGGTATCATCAATAAAAACATGGAGACTTTGATTATTTGGCTTTGATCCCTCAAAAAACAAAGCTTAAAATTGCTATCTATCAATAAAAAACTAAATTTGGCTATCAAAAAAACCACTCTTATAAAAATAAACAACAAAATGAAGCAAGTATCTGATATTGGCGTGATAGGGATTGCCGTTATGGGCGAAAACCTGATTTTAAATATGGAAAGCAAGGGCTTTCACGTAAGTGCCTTTAACCGCACTGTTGATAAGGTTGAAAAATTTGTAGAAGGCAGGGCAAAAGGGTTAAATATTTATGGAGCCGATACAATCGAAAATTTCATCGCCTCGTTAAAAGCACCACGTAAAGTGATGTTGATGGTAAAGGCGGGTAAACCTGTTGATGATTTTATAGATGTTTTAATCCCATTATTGGATAAAGGCGACATTATTATCGATGGTGGGAATTCCCATTTCCCCGATACGGAAAGAAAAGTAAAATATGTAGAAAGCAAAGGCCTATTATATATCGGTACCGGCGTTTCTGGGGGTGAAGAAGGTGCCTTAAAAGGCCCATCTATTATGCCAGGTGGTTCGCCAAAGGCTTGGGATGCCGTTAAACCAATTTTCCAAGGAATTGCAGCCAAAGTTGATGGCGGCACACCTTGTTGCGATTGGGTAGGCGATGGTGGTGCCGGACATTTTGTGAAGATGGTACATAATGGCATTGAGTATGGCGATATGCAGCTGATCAATGAGGTTTACCAAATTATGAAAGACGTTTTAGGCATGAGTACAAGCGAAATGTATGATGTTTTTGCCGAATGGAACGAAGGGGAACTAGACAGTTATTTAATTGAAATCACCAGAGATATTTTAGCTTATAAAGAGGAAGATGGAACGCATTTGGTAGATAAGATCTTAGATACGGCCATGCAAAAGGGCACCGGGAAATGGACAGGTACCGTGGCTTTAGAATTGGGGATCCCTTTAACATTGATCACAGAATCTGTTTTTTCTAGATGTTTATCTGCCTTAAAAGATGAGCGTGTAGCTGCTTCTAAAGTTTTAACTGGGCCAACACCTAATTTTTCTGGAGATAAAAAGGCTTTTCTTAAAGATTTAGGAGCTGCTTTGTATGCTGCAAAAGTAATTTCTTATGCCCAAGGTTATCAAATGATGAGGGCTGCCGCCGATGAATACAAATGGACTTTAAATTATGGCAGCATTGCTTTGATGTGGAGAGGTGGCTGCATTATCCGCTCTCGTTTCTTAGGAAACATTAAGGATGCTTTTGATAAAAACGCTGAATTGGCAAATCTTTTATTAGACCCTTTCTTTGCGGATAAAATGAAGGCCCATCAATCTGGCTGGAGAAAAGTAATTTCTACTGCTGTAATGAACGGAATTCCGGTTCCGTGTTTAAGTGCCGGTTTAAATTATTATGACGGTTACCGTTGTGAGCGTTTGCCAGCAAATTTACTACAAGCCCAACGCGATTATTTTGGCGCACATACTTATGAAAGGGTAGATAAACCAAGGGGCGAGTTTTTCCATACCAATTGGACAGGTAGAGGCGGTGATACTTCTTCTACAACCTATGAAGTTTAATATGATAAATCAATCTTAAAAAAAGGGGTGGTTAAAGTCGCCCCTTTTTTTCAAACTGAGCAAAAATCGCATCTATTTTTTTCTGCTGTAAAAATTGAAATAAGGCGAGGCAGAATTGCTCTTATTTACCTCTGTATTGGTATAAATCCCTTCTAATTTGGGTGCAAAGCAAATACCTTCTCCCTGATATTCCATTTGAATGGGGATTGAGATGGGGGCAGTTAGTAAAGTAGTAATTATATCTTGTTTAGATGTTCTGCGCCAATACCAAACGGTAGATTTGTTCCTCAGTAATATCCCGCTCCCATCTGATGAGATATCGCCAGCGGTAAGTTTATCAAAAGGAAGTTGTACCGAAGATCTTATAGTAGTGGTTTCTTGTATATTTTGTGGATAGCCAACCCTATATATTTTTGCGTTGTTGCTTTCTTTTGTTGCTATGTAAATATCTTTTGTAACTGGATCTACCATTAATGACTCTGCATTTTTTGGCCCATCGTTGTACTTTAACCTAATTTGATCAAATTCGCTAATAAGATATTCTTGATCTGTTTTTTGCGACAATAAATCAGGTTCTTGGAACCTATAAACCACAATTGCTGGATATTTGGCATCGTTATCGCCAATATCTGCCAAATAAATATAGCTTTTGCCCGTAATGGGCCCTGGCCCAACGGCTATATCTTCCCAATCTCTGTTGTGTATGCCATTGAGCATTATTTTTCCAATAGATTTCCCGTTAGTGTTGATAATGTAAATTATTGCCGCGTTTCCACTATCTTGATGAATGTAGAATATGCTGTCTTGTGCGGCACTAGCTGCAATGCCGCTTTGCTCAACTAAACTGGTATTTTCTAAATAATGGGTAATTGGCTGTTTGGTATAGATGGTGGTATCAACTTTAATATCAGTACCATTATAGGTCGCCTTTTTTATGGGAATAATGCTATCAGTATTTCCAATAGGTGGGTTATCTTTGATGGGCAATGCCGTATTTTTCTTGCAATAGCTTAAAAAAGGAATTGCCAAAACCAATAGATAGAGCAACTTTTTCATCAATTTTTAATTTAAAAAGCGTATTAAATTTAGAATAACAGCTTGATATTAAGTTTTTTCCCTTTTAAAAAAAGTATGATGAACAGAATTGCCCATCATACTCACATTAAAAAAAACAAACTATTAATGTTGGTTTCCGGTACCGTCTGTTTGGAAAGCACCTATATCTTTACCCGGAGGGGTAATTTCTGAAGAACCATAATTAGGATCAACAGGGACTACATTTAAAGGGGAAAAAGCGGTAGTAGTGCCTTTTCCTACACATGGCGAACTAGCTGACAAATGAAAATCATAAGTGCCCACAGTACTTATCTTTTTAAAATTAGACTGTGGCAATGGATAATTCATAAATTTAGGGTCGTTTTTGGCCACCACGCTGCTGCCATCATAAATATCGCCTAAAGCATAACTTGCTGGCAAGAAAGAACTTGGTATAGGAATATCCGAAGGCTTTGGTTTGGTAATATATCCAGTAGGATAAATCTCATTTGCTGTCTCTAAAGTACTGTTGTAATTATAGGTATTGCCATATTTTAGGTTCAAAGTGTCGGCTAATGGGTCATTAACCACTCTAAAACCAAATCTACAATCTACGATCAAATTATTAAAGGCATTCCCCCTAGATCCTTCTTCGTAATTCACAGATCCACCTCTGCCACTTTCTAACCTTCTATAACCGCCGTTTATATAAGTGTTGTTGTACATATTAACATTACATTGCACAGGGGCACCACCTTTATTAGAAGCTTTGGTACCCGTAGTGGCAGAACCAATAATCAGATTATAGGCCATATTTCCAACGCTACCGCTTTTTGCGTTCATCACATCGCCACCTGTTTTACCACATTTTTCAAAAGTGTTCCGCATCAAATTAAACTTGCCTCCTTTTAGCCTGATAGGATCATCAATGCCGCCATAAACCCAAGAGTCTTCCATTACAAAAACACCGTCAACGTTTTGAAAAAGTACTACAAAAGAATTATCGTTTGCCTTGGTTCCGGTAACCGGAGGTGTGGTATATACTCCTCCCCCAAATTCGATATGTGTCCACTTTAATACTAATAATTTACAGGTCACATCACAGTTTATGCCCGTCCAAAGGCCTTTATAAGCGTCATCATCATCTGGGTTTACATTTGGGTCGTTGGTTTTTACAGCATCTTTTACCGTAAAGTAATTAGGTTGTTCTTTAGTACCCAAAGAAAGTAGCGTACCTTTAACGATCACATCTGCATTATTGGTCATATAAACTTTAACACCTTTTTGTACCAAAAGGGTATCGCCTTCATTAACTGTTACATCTCCACTAATGGTGTATGTTTTGCCACTAAGCATTGTCCCTTTTATAGAACCAGTTAGTGGAGCGGTATCGCTCACGGCCTGCCCAACTTGCAACGGCGGGGTAGATATTTGGGTGTTCTCCTTTTTAGAACAGGAAGCCATAATGGCCATACTTCCCGCTAAAATGATAAATGATAATTGTTTGATTTTCATGATTTTTAATTTAATATAGTTTGAAATTTAAAGCTTATACCTCAATCCCAACAAATAAGAAGGCTGATATAAATCTCTTTGCGTGAGGATATAACTGTTGTTGTTTTGTGCAGGCAGGGCCAATTTACCGGTGGTAAAACGATTGGGCTGTTTTATGATAACCTCGTAAGGCGTATTTAATAAATTGTTGGCCTTGGCGTATATTTTTAGGTGCTTACTGATTTTCTTCTCGGCAGAAAAATCCAGTACGGTGGAAGCTTTTTGCCAGTAGTCTAAATTTCTGTAAAGAGAGAGCTGCGCAATGCGTTCGCCCGTATAAACAGCGGCCAATTGCGCATCTATCCCTTGCTTCACATTTTTATAAAGCAAAGAAAAATTACCAATATGTGCCGATTGGCCTTGTAATGGTCTGTTTTGTTCTACATAAATGGTGGTAAGGTTACCGTTTGTATCTCGATAATAAAGCCCTTTATTTGATGATATGTTTGAATGAGTGTAGGTATAATTTCCGGACACGCCCCAAGTGCCAAAATACTTTGTAAAAACTACCTCGACACCATAATTAGTAGCGTTCCCAAAATTATCTGGCCTTAATTCTTGCCCCGATGTGGTAGTTTGTTTCAGCGCATATTCTATCGGGTTTTGCAAAAACTTATAGAATGCACCCACCATAAAAGCATCTAAGCCGCCCGGGAAAACCTCGTACCTAAAATCTAAATTATCTATTTGCGTATGTTTTAAGTTGATGTTTCCGTTTAAAGTATAAAATTCACTGGTGCTGGCATCTGGGAAAGGGATAATATCTGCATAAGCAGGCCTGCTGATAGATTTATAGTAAGAAAGCCTAACCGCTTGTTTTCTGTTTAAAATATATTTGAAATGGGCGCTAGGCAATACATCTAAATAACTGATAGAGCCTGATTTTCCTACAAAAGAAATAGGTGCAGAGGTCTCATAATTTTGGGCTGTACTTTCAAATCTAACTCCGCCCAAGAACTCTAGCTTTTTTAAGATTAAAAATTTTAGCTCTCCATAGCCCGCTGCAATGATTTCGTCAAAAGTATAAACACCGGGGTTAGAAGAAGCCGATCCTAATGCCGCATTTGCGGGATTAAAAATAAATTGCGCCTGATCTATTCCATTAAATACCTGTGGGCTTCCATCTGGGTTCGATTTTGGGCTTAGTGTATATTTGTTATCGTAGTTGTCCCTATTTTTATGTCTGTAAAGCCCCCCAAAATCAAAAGCAACTTTTTGTTTAAATAAAGTAGGATAATAATGGAGGTTTAAATAACCTGCTAAATCTTTATCAGTGTTATGTTGCCAATCTCGGCCAAAGCTTAACAAAAGAAAAGGTGTTTCGTAAGTGTTCCCATTTGCATCTATACCCACTTGATGAGTGCTTTTAAGCTGACCAAAGTCTGGAAGTTTTCTTGTGGCTTTAGAATACACCGCAGACCAATCGGCAGAAAAGCGTTGGCTTACCAAATGCTTCCCTTGCAGGGTAAAGCTTGATATATTCTGCTTTTCGTAGCGGGATCTATCCGCTATCTCTACTAAACCCTGTCCAGGGCCTACTCTCTGGATAGCCAAAACAGAATCTATAGAATGGCGGTATTCTGTTTTATTGAGCTGTAAAAAGGTAGAAAAAAGGCTAAAAGTGGTTTTTGGGCTTAGGTGATAATCTAATTTTAAATGCGCACCAACTCTATTTTGTTGGCTGGTGTAAGTCCTAAAAAATCCATCGGTAAATACAGGGCTACTATCTGTATTTTTGTCTGTTGAGGGATTTGGTTGGGTGCTAGGTTCAAAAAACACAGAACTAGACCCCCTAAAGTTGTTTTGATAACTAAACGCTGCAATAGCACCTAGTTTATCATGTAAAAACCTATTACCAATTGAAAAACCTCCCACACTATTTACCGGAAAATTCTTTGCACTATACCGATAGTTTGACTTTGTGAAATCACTGATCTTTGCCAAATATTGCTCTCCATTGATTTCTGCCGGAGATTGAAGGTTGATCGCACCCTTACCGAAAAGCATGGCATCTTGGTTTAAGAAAATTTGGCTATATCCCGCTGCCGCGTTTGCATTGACAATTAAATGATCAGGTGCATCTTTCATCACAATATTCATTACCCCGCCACTGGCATCAGCCTCCATATTGGGGGTTAAAGATTTAATTACTTCTAGACGGTCTAAAAGATCGGCAGGAAATATATCTAATGGAACAAACCTATTCCTGTTATCTGGGCTCGGTATTTTTACCCCATTGATCAGCGTAACGTTATATCGTTTATCCATCCCTCTGATAATGGCATTTTCACCATCGCCAGTGTTTGAACGTTCAATAGAAACTCCAGAAACCCTTTGCAGTACGTTGGCCACGGTTAGATCTGGGGAAAGCTGAATGCTTTTTGCTGACACTATATTACTTACGTTATCAGATTTTTGCTCTGCCCGGCGGGCGTACTGCTGCGAAGAGCCATCTTTTACCCCAACTATGGTTACTTCATGTAAATTTGTTGATGATCTTTGCAAGTAAAAAACAACACTTAAAGAAGAGCCGATGTTAAGAACTGTATCTAATTTTAGGTAACCTAAATAGGCACATTGAATGTGATAATTACCAGAAGACAAATCTTTAAATTTAAAAGAACCGTCTAATTGTGTAATCGCATTTGTTACGGGGTTGTAAAGCTTAATTGTAGCACCTACTAATTGTTCGCCATTTTTTGCATCTAAAAGCTTACCAGTTAAAGTGTTTTGAGAAAATGCCGCAGAGGTAATGAACAGAAATAGAAAGGTAATTAAACGTATTTTCATTTATTATTAATTTTCTGCTAAGGTATTTTGGCATGTTTAACTTCAGATTAACTGACGATTAATAATGTGTTAATGATAGGTTGACCTTCAGAATTTATTCAGAAATAGTGAACATTCACTTAATATTAGTTTAACTTAAACCGCATCATTAATAGAATTAAAGTGGGTGTTTTGCCTAATATTTTATTCAAAAAGGATTATGAATGATGGGTACGAGGTATTATAGAAATTTCTTTCTCTTTCTACGTGAAAGCGTTGTGGAACTGAACCTCAAAATAATCAATCGCTAAGCTTAACCAGAACATCTGCAGAATTTAACGTTTATTTTATATGAATAGAAAGATGGAGGCTTGAAACATAAGAGATATTACAATTTGCGAATAAAAATGCAAGCCGAATTCTTTTGATCATCATCTCTGGATTTTTGTTCCTAATCATTTTGGTTTTGGTTTTTCCGTCATCTTGGATATACCATGAGTTTTCCGAGGAAGTACAATAACATCATAATTCTGTTTTAAACTGCATCATCAAAGCCATTAGTTGATTTATGTATTAGGCTACCAACAATCACAAACACTATTTAACCTTTAATGTTGCATTGTTGAAGTATTAAAATAACTTTGCCGCCTATGAATTTCTTAATTACACATCTTGTTAATTGATAATAAACAGCCTTTAGTTTCGGTGATTATACCAACTTTTAATCGTGGTTATGTTTTACATAAAACAATTGAGTCTGTACTAAATCAAACTTATAAAAACATTGAGATTATCGTTGTTGATGATGGTTCTACAGATAACACAAAAAAAGTTGTTTCAACTTTTGGAAACAAACTGTTTTACATACAAAAATCACATTCTGGCCAAGGAGATACAAGGAATTTGGGCCTGCAATATGCTAAAGGAGAAATTATTGCCCCGCTAGATTCGGATGATACTTTAAATGAAGATTTTTTAGAAAAAAGCGTTGATTATATGCTTGATCATAATTTAGATATGTTTTTTTCAAATTTCATCCATTGTTTTTCTAAAAAGAACCTGAAAAATGAACTTTCTTATCTTTCAAAAAATAAAAAAATATCAAATAATGAATTTTATTTATTTGATTATCAAGAATTTAGAACTGTTCTCTTTAAAGAAAGTCCGTCTCCAAGTTCAAGTTCAATCATTCAAAAAAAATGTATTCCTTTTGGATGGAATCCCAAAGTGAATATTGGGGATGATATGTTTTTGCTATTCGAAATGATGTTCAAAAATGCAGATTGCCGGGTAGGCTTTACCAATCAAGTACTTTGGAGAAAAAATGTAGATAATAGTAATATCTGTGATAACAGAAAAGGTGCAGAATTTAGGAAATTACACATTCAGGATTTGCAATTGCTTCTCCATACATTTGAATCATACATGAATGATTTTGAACGAAAAACTTTAAACCTAAAAATTCTTCAAAATAAAATGCTGGTGGCCTATTATTTATTTTTTGAAAAGAATAACAGCAAAGAATTAAAAAAATTGTGTAAAGAGATTTTTGCTAACCCTAGTTTATTATTTGTTGCTCTAAAAGAAGGGGTTACAAAAGTTATACGCAGAAGAATACTTTAACAATGTACATATCTGATATAAACAGCGTATCAAAAAAACCATTGGTCTCTGTAATTATTACAACTTTAAACAGGGCCAATGTTCTAAAAAATGCTATAGATAGCGCTCTAAATCAGACTTATCCACACAAAGAAATTATCGTTATTGATGATGGCTCTGAAGATGGTACAAAATTACTTTTAAAATCTTATTTGGATAAAATTAAACCGATTTTTAAACCAAATACTGGTAAATCTCATAGTAGAAACATAGGCCTAGGTATTGCTAAAGGGACTATTGTCGCCACCTTAGACTCGGATGATGTTTGGTATAAAGATTACTTAGAAAAAATTGTTAATTATTTATTGTTTAAGAATTTAGATATAGTTTTTGTTAGATGTGCCATTCATGGGTTCAAATTTCAGAAATATACACAAAGCAAATATCATGTTTTCGAGTATGAAAAAATTAGAAAATTAATACTATATAACTGTCCTGCGCCAACATCGGGTGTTGTTATGAAAAGAACTATTTTAGGGATCGGGTGGAACAATGAATCAATGGAATATGAAGACTGGCATTTACAAATAGCGTGTATTGTGAAAAATAAAGATTGTAGAGTAGCTTATGTAAATGAAATTTTGTGGGAAAAAAGAGAGGATGATGAGGTAAAGAACAAATTAAAAACTACCATACAAAACCAACGAAGAACGAAAGACACTGTAATTTTATTAAATCATTTGAAAGCGGTTTTAACAAAAAAAGAATACAAAGTAATTGAGCAAAATTTATTAAAAGACACGCTCAAGTTATTGTATGTTTTGATAAAAAATGGAGATGATAAAAAGCAATTTCTCCAAAATTTTAATACAATTTTAAGCAAACCAATTTTACTTATTAATATGATATTCTCGGTTTTAAAAAATAGGATCACATGAATTATTTAATTGCATTTATGGTACCAATAGGGGGATTCTTTTGGGCAACTGCTTACTTTTTAATTATTTTGAAAGGGATAAAAGACAAAGCACATGGAATGCCTCTTATTGCAATGGCCTTAAATTTTACTTGGGAGTTTATCCATGTATTTATTTATCCTTCAAATGGCATTTCTCTCTACTTAAATTTCACATGGTTTCTTTTAGATTTAGGTATTGCTTTTACTTATTTTAAGTATAGTTATAATTTCTTCCATTTGTTTTATGCTATTAGAAAACCACATTGGCTAATACTAAGCTTATCCGTATTTTTGATAGGATTTATGCTTAATTTATATGGCGAACAATTTTTTTCTCAATTGCAAAATATAATTACTAAAGATTTTATTTTCGCAGAGGTGCTAGTTGGATTTATAGTGTATCTATTTGTGCCTGCTTGTATGGTTGCCATGCTTTTTCAGAGAAAAAACTCTCGCGGGCAATCTTTTCTAATCGCATTTTCATTCACTATAAGTATAATTTGCTATGTTATAGAGATTTTATTCAATCCTTATCATCATCAGTGGGGCAATTCGTTTATGATGATGCTAATGGCAACATGTATAATTATTCAAGTATATTATGCTATATTGATATTTAACCAAATGAAAAAGGAAGGTAAAAATCCCTGGTCAGTGCTTTAATCATGGAGTTTATCCGTTTATCAACATGGCAAAATAAATTAGCTCCGTTTTTATGCTTAATTTATTCTTTTTTCTATAAAAACCCTAATATTGGTTTTCAAATAAAGGTAAAAACATTATTTATTTTACTTCTTGGAATTATAATTATAGCTATTTGGGCAAGTTTAGTTAATAATTATTATGATATAGAATTCGACATTAAAGTTGGGAAACCCAACGGAATGGCAAAATTGAGGCCAACCACCAGAAAATTGACACTAGCTTTAAGTATTGTTTTTGGCTTAATTTATTCCTATTTTTTATTAAACCATAATTTAACAATTATTTTGTATGGTTTAAGTTTCATCTGCTTTTACTTATACTCTTCTAATGCCATAAGACTAAAAGAAAAACCATTTTTAGATTTACTTGCGGATGGTTTAGACTCTCAACTTTTCCCCTCTCTCTTTATTTTTGCCTTTCTTTTTAATGCTAATTTTAGCAACAATTATATTTTTGTTTTTTCGGGTGCACTTTGGCTTTTTTTCTCTATGGGTATAAGAGCATTAATAATGCACCAATATCTTGATGAAGAGAAAGACAAGGTGGTAAGTTTAAATACTTATGTTGTAGGTAGTGATCCAGCATTAAAAAATAAGATTGAATCTTCTCTTTTAATTCTTGAAATTTTCTCTTTTATTATTTTTGCCTTTTCTATTAATTGGATTACGTTTTTTATTCCAATTTTAATTTATGGAGTATTCATATTCACAATTAAAAAGAAATTATTTAGCCTAAAATTTGTGTATTTCCGTTGTAATTCTACAAGTAATTATCGAATCTTCATGTATGATGCTTATACGCTCTTTACCTTCTGCACCTTAGCCCTACTTTGTTTGCAAAATACTATAAACTGTGTTTTTATTGTTTTTCATCTTTTAATGTTCCATACCTTATTTATAGTAAAAACCTGGAATTTTCTAGCAAAATCTAAATAGGCGTTGATGTGGCTATCACAAAAATATTTTATATGTTTTGTTTTTGAATAATGCAGCAAATATCCCAATTATTAAACCTAAAAACATAAAAGGTAAGATGATGATAATATTGGATTGATTGCTTTTGAATACTGGAATTGATGCATATTCTAATACTTGGATAACAGGGGTATCTTCTTGTATTTTAATCTTCATTTGTACCAACGATGCTAATAAATCGCTTTTCACTTCTTTTGATAAACCTTCTTTTGGAGTGTTATTAATCAAATTCTCAACAAATAAAAGTTCTTGTCGGGCTTTTTTTGTTCGATATTTAATAATGAAATCTATTAAATAATCTATCGTATAATTGGCAATTTTGGCAGCAACTATTTGATCGGGCATTTCTACAGAAACTGATACAACTTTATTTTTTGAAGTACTAATTTCAATCCTTTTTTGAATGATCTCTTGATAGCTATATGCCCCTACCTTATCAAATTCTTTTTCGTTTTGATGAAATACACTCTCTGGCATTAGCCTGGTATTGCAATAAGTTTTAAAAAGTATTTCTTTTGTATTGGCTGTTTCTACCTTCTTAGATATTAGGTAATCAAAAAAAGCTTTAGTGTTAATTATTTCTCCGTATAATTCTGGTCTGGTTATGTCTGTATTGTACACGTCAGAATTAGAATTATATTTTTTTAGTATTTCATATAACCCACCCAAACCATTTGTTGGCTTACTTGCAACTTCAGGCATAATTTTACCAACTGCCACAAACTTTGGTTCAGAATTATAATAAATAGCATAAAATGAACCAATTATCACTGAAAGAAAAATTGCTATTAATATGATTTTTTTCTCCGCTTTAATAATCTTTAAAAAAGCATGTAAATCAATCTCTATCTTACTTTCATTATTATCTATATCTTCCAAAATTACTGGTTAAATGTTCATAATAAGTTAATATATGGGGTTATTTCTACCTAAAAGTAAGTTGTACCATTAAATTATAAGACCTGCTTTTTTAGCAAAATGAAAATTTTCATAATGGACTGACGCACAAGCTATAAGCCCATTCGTCTTATCTGAAGGGTATAAAGTCAATTGTTTAAATTTGTTGATGTCCACAATTTAGTTTCTCACTTTTCGGTCTTTATGGTTTCAGGTGAGTTTGCAATGACCAAGCTTTTCAGCATAAATCTTACTTCGAAGATATAAATTTTTTGTGTTCTTCAAACTACTTAAAATATCTTGTTATCTGTAAGCCTATAAAATATCGGTTTAACAATTTTGGTAAAATTTGTTTGTAATTCGTTAAAATTAATGCTTTCAGTTAGCTAGCTTATAAACTTACAATTTTACCTGTAAAAACTATCAAAGCAGAAATGCAAAAACGCAAGGTATCCGTAAAACGGATCTATAACAAGGCCACCTTTAAATATTTTGCGCCCGATAAGCTAGGATGCCCAGTTTCCATGTTATCAGTTTATTTTGGCTATATGGGTGGTTTAACTGGTGATGAAGCAATAAATAACTGTCTCCATTACCCCTTCTATCTTGCTTCTTCCCTCCTGCATCCTGCTCCTCGTTTCTTTAATCTTGTTACTTATGTCCTGCTGGCTCTCACATATTGTGACTTGTTATTTCTGTCTTGTTTTCCAGATTCCCTTCTGCTATTCCCCAATCTCTAAAACATGGAAAGTACCGGGTAAAATTCTTGGGCGTGGCCTTGGGTTTTGGTCTGTTGGTTTTACTGCTTCGGTTTTAGCGGTAGAAACAAATAAATGATGTGTTATTGGGTTTAAAGCAATTGTTCTTGCGCCAAACTCTGTTTCTATATTTTTTACTAACTCAAACTTATTGGCATTTTCCTCTTTAACTACGGTAATAGTACCTTCTCTGTTAGAAGAATAAGCGTTTTTATACATTGGATCAAACGCTACACCATCGCAATCCCCAATCTGGAATTTCGCTAAATTTTTCCCTGTTAAGGCATCCATTACGATCATTTGTTGGTTGCCACCACAACCTACAAAAAGTCGGTTTGTGCTTAAATCTATCGCTAAACCAGATGGTTCTTCGCCACCTTCTAATTTGTACCTATGCTTTATTTGATAGGTCTTTGCATCAAAAACAACCACTTCATTAGTAGTTTCTATATTTACAAAAACCAATCCTTTATCATTAGAAACAGCTGTTTCTGGCTTTCCTCCCAGTGGGATAGTGGCTACAACCTTATCGGTAATTGGATCAATCACAGTAGCATCTTCACTTTTACCGTTACAAGTGAATATCTTTTTAGAATAATCATCATAAAAAATAGCATCTGGGTTTGCGCCAGTTTCTATCTTTTTTAAAGTCTCATTGGTTTTAATGTCAAAAACGGTGCAGCTATTATCCTTCCCATTACTTATATACCCTTTATTTAAACTTTTTACCAACACAATCCCGTGAACGCCGATGGTATTCTTTATGGTATAGATTTCTTTGCCCGTTTCTATATTGAGGATATTTACCTCATTCCCATGGGATACATAAACCGTTTTATTGGGTGCATCAACAGTTAAATAATCCCAGCCGCCATCGCCATTTATGGGGAAACTTTTTATAACATGATAGTTAGAAACATTTTGTGCGTAGCTGCTTAGGGAAGTGGCCATCAATAAGATGCTTAATGAGGCCAAGATATTTTTCTTTAACATATTTTAAGATTTTACGCTATTTAAAGTTCAATTCTGTAGAGATTCTGAAGAAACCTGATCAACTGCAAAGCTTAACCTAAATATCTTCAGAATTTAACATTTCTTTTATATTAGGCCAAAGTTTGGGCTTAAAGCAAAAAAGATGTTAAAACTTGGGAATAAAAATGCAAGGCGAATTCTTTTGATCATCATTTCTGGATTTTTGATCCTTACCATTTTGGTCTGGGTTTTTCCATCATCTTGGATAGATCATGAGTTTTCTGAGGAAGTACAAGAATATCACAACTCTGTTTTAGACTTCATCATGAAAGCTATTAGTTGGTTTGGTTTAACTTATCAGTCTGTAATATCTGTTGTTTTAAGTGCTGCCATTCTTTACATCGCAAAAAAAAGAAAAACGGCTTATTTTTGTTTAGCTACACTTTTGGTTGCTTTAATTACTTATTTGATAAAGGTTTTGGTAAACAGACCACGGCCTGGCAAAGATTTAGTTAGGGTAATTATAGAAGTTCAGCATCAAAGCTTCCCAAGCGGCCATGTATCTTTTTATATTGCATTCTTTGGGTTCATAGCCTTTATATTGTACCACCATAAATGGTTAAATCATACGCTTCGTTCAATAATCATTTGCTTTTGTATGTTTCTGATTTTAACCATCCCTATTTCTAGGATTTACTTAGGTGCACATTGGTTTAGCGATGTTTTGGGCGGGTTTTTACTGGGGACGGCTTATTTATGGATATTGATTTTAATTTATTTGAGGGTTATTAAACGCGATAGTTTAAATAAGGTTAAGCGATCGTAACAAATTTAATAACTACTAATTTACTTCAGATTTTCTTCTTAATTCTGTGAAAAATTTAGTTCCCCCTGTTTATGATGAAATATACTTTCTTAGCCTTTGCCTTATTTTTCAGTATATCTTTAAAAGCTCAAAAAATTGGTAAAATCAGTGGTGCTGTTATAGATTCTGCTTCCCATACCCCTATCGATTATGCTTCTATCGGGCTTTACAAAACGGGGAGCAACAAGCCAATTGATGGCGTGGTAACCAATGAAAAAGGAGAGTTTACCATCGGCAATATTAATTTAGGAGAGTACAAAGTTACCATAGATTTTATAGGCTATAAGCGTAAAACGATTGATAACCTTAAACTTACCGAACAAGATAACCAGGTTATCTTGGGCAAGGTTATTTTGATATCATCTAGCAAATTGTTAAAAAGCGTTACCGTAACAGCAAACGCACCGATTATACAAAATAAGATTGATAAAATTGTTTACAATGCCGAGAACGACCTTACCTCGCAGGGCGGTGTAGCTACCGATGTTTTAAAAAAAGTGCCACAAGTTTCGGTTGATATTGATGGGAATGTGCAACTTTTAGGGAGTTCTGGGGTAAAGTTTCTGATCAATGGCAAACCTTCGTCTATTTTTGGCAGTAGCGTTGCCGATGCGCTACAATCTATACCCGCAAATCAAATAAAAAGCGTGGAGGTAATTAGCAGCCCAGGAGCTAAGTACGATGCTGCCGGTACTGCGGGGATCATCAACATCATCTTAAAGAAAAACAACGCTTACGGTATTAACGGAAGTATTAATCTATCGGCGGGAACACGTAGAAACAATGGCTCGCTTAATTTAGGGGCTAAAAGGGGCAGTTTTGGTATCAACACATATTTTAACGGAAACAACCAGCCTAATACTACTAGTTTAAACGGATTAAACAGAAATTCGTTTTTTGCAGACACTACCAATAACCTAATCCAAGACGGAAACAGTAAAATCAATAGGGGTGGCATTAGAACTGGTTTGGGTTTGGATTGGGATATCAACAAAAAAAACAATATCAGTGCTTCTGCTAGTTATAATTCTTATAATTATGATAATCAAAACTTTAACAATCAAAATATAAAAACTTTTAAAGGCAATCAGCTTTTAAATAGCGAAGCATCCTTGTTAAATGCCAATAATCATTTTAATGAACGCTCTGTGGATCTTTCCCTTGCGTATAAAAAAACATTTAAAAAGGCCGATGAAGAACTTAATATAGAAACCAATGCCAGTTTGGGCAACAGCTCTTCCTCGTTTAATCAAAATCAATCGTTACTAAATTTAAACCCATTTTCTGGCTTAAAGAGCAACAACCAAGGTGCAAATAATGAAGTGGAAATTAATCTGGATTATACCTACCCTTTAAACGATAATTTTGTATTAGAAACCGGTGCAAAAACCATCATCAACCACATCAATAGCAATGCGCTTGTATATTCTTTAGATAACAACTCCCAAGAATTTGCTCCAAATTTATCACAAACCAATAGTTTAGATTATAAACGCAATATTTATGCGGCTTATGTTTCTGGTACCTATAAGCTTTTAGGTTATTTAGATGTAAAATCTGGTTTGAGGTATGAGCGCACTTTTTCTGATGCATACTATTCTCAGGTGGGCAAAATAAATATAGACCCTTACAATACTTTTGCCCCATCTATAGTGATTGCGCATAATTTTGCCAATAAGAATAGTTTAAAATTGAGTTATAGCTACAGGATAGAAAGACCAGATTATGAAGATCTAAACCCGTTCTTAGATCTATCAGACCCTAGAAATGCGAGCACCGGAAACCCTAGCCTAAAACCAGAAATTGGTAATAATTTTGAATTTGGCTTTAATAAAAACTACAAAAAAGGGGGCAACTTAAACATATCCTTATTTTTTAGACATAATGATCAGGATATAAAATCTTATTCTACATTCTATCCTTCTTATGTTGTTGGCGATTCTACCTACAAAAACCTGACATTAAGTACCCGTTTAAATATTGGGCAAGAAATAAGGGAAGGCATAAGCATATCTGGCTCTATACCGTTTGGCAGCAAACTAACCGTACGCCCAAATATGTACATAGCCAATCAAAATGTTATTGATAAATATACCGGAGGACCAAATATTAATGGTTTTAGGGCGAGGATAAATTTGAACGCCAGTTATGAGTTTAACCCTAATTTTAGCGGCGAAATGTTTGGCAGTTATAACGCTCCAGAAAACAGCATACAAGGCAAAAGACCTTCTTTTTTATTTTATAATCTGGCATTAAGAGAACAAATTCTTAAAAAGAAAGGCAGCATAGGGTTTACGGCTACCAATCCATTTAATAAGTATATCCGTCAAGAAACTACAATTAACGCAAGTAATTCTATCAAAACATCCTACCGTCAAATCCCTTTCCGTTCTTTTGGGTTAACTTTTGCTTACAGGTTTGGTAAACTAGATTTTAAAAAAGACGACCCCAACAATAGCTTACCAGCAGGTTTAAATTAACAATATCTTTAATTTTATTGGTTCGTTTTAATAAATTTATATACATAATAAAACTATGTATATAAATTTTAATTATATTTGTTTCATGAATTCAAATTCTATGTTAAAAGGCTCTATACAAACTATTATTTTAAAGTTGTTGGCACACCAAGAAAAAATGTATGGATACGAGATTTCGCAAAAAGTTAAAGAAATAACCAATGGTCAAATCATTCTTAAAGAGGGTGCTCTTTATCCGGCCTTGCATAAATTAGAAGCAGATGGTTTTTTAGAAACTTATACAGAAGTTTTTGAAAACAGGGTAAGAAAATATTATTCGTTAACAAAAGAAGGCAAAAAAGAAACTGCATTAAAACTGAGCGATGCGAAAGATTTTATTGCCAACCTACAACTATTGTTAAACCTTAAAATTGCTGATTGATGAAACTAAACCAAAATGAAAAAGCTTGGGTTAATAAATTGGTATATCAAAATGTTAAATACAATGAGACCTATTATGAGGTTATAGATCACGTAATTTCTGCTTTAGAAAACGAGCAAGATGAAAACATTACTTTTTATCAAAAGTTAAATCAAATTTGGGATGAAGATTTTGGAGGCTATGAAAACTTACCCTATTTGGAAAAGCAAAGGGAAAAAGAGGTCAGTAAACAAATTAATAGAAGATATAGGCGATTATTTCTAAATTATTTAAAGTTTCCGTTAATCTTAACCACAATTACTTTAAGTTTATTATTTGGCATTTCTGCGGTTTCTTTTCTCTCCAGAATATCTTTGTTTTTTTTGCTTCTTTTACTGATTGCTGTACCTAGTATTATAAGTTGGTTAATGTTTTGGAGATTGAAACTATATGATTTGGTTAAACCCTCTTTAAGAGATAAAAGAATTTTCCGTTACAGAGATTTTGCTTATAGATTTTTTTATATTTTAGTGGTATTACCAATTGCATTAGGGCATATTTTATTTGATTATTCTTTTGATATTGATACAATCTATACCCCATTATTTATTCTTATCGCCGTTGTTTTTATCATCCATACTCTAAGTTATTTTAAACTTTACAAAGAAACTTTTAAAATGGAATTGGCAAAAAGATAACTAATTTTAAAAACCTAATAAATCAATACTCATTAGGGTGTTTAACAAATTCTTTGAATAGCAGGTATATTAAAGTTTTGTTTTTTCTATGCTTTGCCGATTGGAAAAAAAAGATAAGATTTGGATATCGTGGTTTAATACACGAAAATACAATGTATTATATTTTAAGACAATAACTTTATAAGTATTTAAAAAGTCGGTTTTGGGAAATATGAAAGGGTTTTGCTCTATTAAATTTAAAGTTTTTTCAATCTTTAATGCTAACTTATTAATTTCTTTATCTGAAAAGTTTTCTTGCAGGTAGCTTATTGTTTGTTCAAGTTCTTTTAACGCATGGCTAGTCCACTTAATACTATAACCACTTTTCATATAGTTTTTTAGCAAGGGAACGCTCAACTAAATTTCCCTTATCGGCATCGGCAATTCCTTTATTTATAGATTCTCTTTCTTCAGAAGATAACCTAGGATACCAATCTTTAGAATTTTCTTTTTGAATTTCTAAAATTTGATCAATAACTTTCTCATCTTCAACGGAAGATAGCCACTGAATTAATTCGTTTTTAGTGTCTATTAAAGTATTATCCATAATCCCCTGCTATATCAAAAATACAAATTTTAAATGATTAAGCTAATAACTTAATTTTTAAATTGGTTTTAAAAAAATAAAAAAAACCTAAACACTCCTTTAAAATTATTAAATCCCTACTTCAAATCAATAATTTTTACAGGATCCATATCTCCGTAATCCTGGTTTTCGCCACCCATTCCCCAAATAAAAGAATAGTTGCTTGTACCGCAACCAGAATGTATAGACCAAGGTGGGCTAATTACCGCTTCATTGTTATGAATGGTGATATGACGGGTTTCTTGTGGTTCTCCCATAAAATGGAAAATAGTTTGGTCTTCGGCCAGATCAAAATAGAAATAAGCTTCCATCCTACGATCATGAACGTGGGCTGGCATGGTATTCCAAACGCTTCCCGTATTCAAAATGGTTAAACCCATTACCAGTTGGCAACTTTGGATACCATCGGCAAAAATATATTTATAAATAGTTCTATGGTTTGATGTTTCTGCTGCTCCCAATGTTACCGGAGTAGCATCAGATTCTTTCATTAAAGTGGTATCATATTCTTTATGTGCCGGAGTGGATAATATGTAGAACAATGCAGGTTTATCGGCGGAAGCAGAAGAAAAATAAATATTTTTACTCCCTCTACCAATGTAAAGACAATCTTTTTTGTTTACATCATAAGTTTTACCATCAACTTCAATTTTACCGTTACCGCCTACGTTGATAATACCCATTTCCCTTCTTTCTAAGAAATAATTGGCCCTTAACATTGGGAAGTTTTCTAAATTCAATTTTCCCGAAGTTGGAACTGCGCCACCAACAATTACACGATCGTAATGGCTATAAGTAAATTTTATTTCTCCCTTAACCATTAATTGATCTACCAAAAACTGCTCACGCAACTCTTCGGTATTCATCCCTTTTACTTCTTTCTGGCTGTTGTGATATCTCTGTTTCATGTCTTTTATTCTCTATTTTGAATTTTTAATTAGCTTTTGGCATTTAGCTTTAGGCTTTATTTATCGTCCCATCCATCCACCATCAACGGTAATGATGGTTCCGTGTACATAATCTGATGCTTTTGATGCTAAGAAAACCGTTACCCCACCAAAATCTTCGGGTTTTCCCCACCTTCCGGCCGGTATCCTTGATAAAATAGATTTGCTCCTATCCTCATCATTACGCAAAGCCTCTGTATTATCCGTAGCGATATAACCCGGCGCAACCGCGTTCACGTTTACACCTTTACTTGCCCACTCGTTCGCAAAAGCTTTTACTAAGCTACCAATTGCGCCTTTACTTGCCGCATATCCCGGTACGGTAATCCCTCCTTGGAAAGTTAATAAAGAAGCCGTGAAAATTATTTTACCAAAACCTTGTTTTACCATTCTAGCACCAATTTCCCTTGTTAAAATAAAAGGGGCATCTAAATTAATGGCCAAAACACTATCCCAATATTCGTTTGGATGTTCCGCCGCAGGTGCCCTCATGATCGTACCTGCATTATTTACCAAAATATCTATTTGAGGATTTTCATCCATTACTTTTACAATAAATGCCTCTAAAGATTCTCTATTTCCAAAATCACAACGGTAAGGCTTAAAGGTTTTGCCCAATTTTCTAATCTCTTTTTCTGTTTCGCCATCACTCATTGGCATATTTGCAGATACACCGATAATATTTGCCCCGGCGGCAGCTAAAGCTAAGGCCATCCCTTTTCCTATCCCTTTGTTACAACCTGTAACCAAGGCTATTTTACCGTTTAAATCAAATAAATTCATTATCAATTATTTATCTCTTATTTCTAATCCTCAATTAATTTACGCTTACTTTTAAAGGCTGTTTTAATCTTTGGCTAAAGTTTTTTAAATAGCTAAACCAAGCACTTTCATCCTTAAAATTACCGCTTTTGCTCCATCCGCCTCCTTGATAATATTCTAAATTATTGTTTTTATCAAGCTTGCTGATGATCAATAGATGTTGATCTGTGGTTTTTATGTTTTGGATGCTTTTGGCGGGTACAATAACCCCTACCCCAATATAACCATTAACTTTTGCATCCCCTAAATCCCAGTAAGCTACGTAATTATTATCTAAGTCTAATTTTGGTTTGCCGTCGCCGCTATGTGTTGTTACCCCTGCTGCAATGGTTAAATCATGCTTATCGTAATGATTGGTCACTTTATTTAATTGCGATCCTGCATCTAAAGAAATGGTTTTTGTTTCTTTAACCATTTTACCATCAACCAAAAATGGCTTATAGGTTAGTTCAAAACTGATCCTTATGGGCCCTTGATCTAAAATTTTATAGCTAGTATAATTGATGGGGTAAATAATTTCGTTGTCAACTATTGGCTCGGCATCACCGGCACCTAAAGTCATCCCAACGTGATATGCGTCAACCCCATCTCCATTATCATGGTGATAGTTATCCAATTTATACCATTCGTTAATGATCAGTTTATTAGTCCTTTTTGCCCAAAAATCTATCCCTTTTGCCATCCCCGAATTCCCTTCCAAAGCTTCGCCATACATCCTAAACGCCACCAGGTTGTTTTCCCAAGCAAAATCATCAAAACGCTCTGTTGCCTGCCTGCCAAATGCTTGTTTTGGGTAATCGGTTGGCTTACCTTTTTTTATAGAGAATTTTCGACTAGAATTTGCAGCCGCATCGGTTTGGAAAATAATAGATCGTGGATCTGTTTGCCCGTTGTAAATCACTTGCGAAGGGATTTCTTTATTGGCAGCCAAATCTGTTACCACTAACTCGCTAGGGTTAATGGTTCCCAATCTTTTTAGAGATGCCCAAGCAATCTCAATAGTTTGTGCCTTTTTATCGATGTTGGTATTGTTGGCTACGCTAACCGTAACGGTCCCAACATTCGTTTTTTGTGAGCCGCATGACGAAAATACGAAGGTTGCACAAAGCAAACAAAGCGTTAAAAGTTTTAAAAAGTTTTTCAGTTTCATAAAAGGTTAATTAAACTTTATGGATGTTTAATGATTATCAAGCTAATATAAATCGTTTTAAATAAAATTGAAAAAAGGAAAGTCTAAACAAAGCATTGTTTGATTTAGATTATGGCTTTTAAGCTTGTTTAAAGACAGCTTTTAAGCATCGCAAAGGATTGCATAGAATTATTTTATTTAGTGTTTAATAAAAGCACATCCCGGGAAATTTAGATGTCAGGTTAGCTGCAAAAAATAAAAAACCACCTATTGATTTAAACAAGTATTTCGGAAAGGTAGATTTTAAAGTTGATGGACTAAAAACATCAACTAGAGATTAGGAATGAATAGAAACAATTTAAGATTGAATAATTGACAGAATTTGTTTAAATTCTTTCTCAAAACTTGCCAACGAGATAATTTTATAATTCATTTAAAAGGTCTTCAGCATTTCTACCCTCGGCTTTACCTATTTTAATTAAATTAAGTTCTTCAACAGCTTCTTTCAAATTTTCTAAAACTTCAGCTTTATAAACAGAAATTTGTTTGGCTTTAACAAAAGAAAAACTTTCTAATAATTACATAACAAATTGTGCCTTAATGTCTTTAATGTCTAGAATAACTTTCATTTTATAAGTGTTATAAACCTTATTTTCCTTTCATCCCAATACTTTTCAACACCATAAAATCACACTGATTTTTTGCTAAATTTGAAGATAGCGTTCAAAATTCTAGAACACTTTCTAATATTCTCATTCATAAAAAGATAAGCTTTTGCTATGTACTTAATTTTTGATACCGAAACCACCGGATTGCCGAAACGTTGGGATGCGCCCTTTACCGATACCGATAATTGGCCGAGGTGTATCCAAATTGCGTGGCAATTGCATGATGAGATGGGAAGGCTAATTTCGCATGAAGATTATTTAGTTAAACCCGATGGTTTCAATATACCTTATGATGCAGAAAAAATCCATGGGATTTCTACCGAATTAGCACAAGCACAAGGGATTTTATTATCAGAAGTTTTAGAGAAATTCAACTTGGCTTTAAGCCAAACAAAATTTATTGTTGGCCAAAATTTAGGTTTTGATATCAACATTATGGGCGCAGAATTTCATCGCTTAGGCTTTGATAATTTACTTACCAAGCTCCCAGTTTTAGATACCTGTACAGAAGTTACCGCAAGTTTATTACAATTACCAGGCGGGCGTGGAGGAAAATTTAAGCTCCCAAACCTTACAGAATTACACCAATATCTTTTTAATAAACCATTTGCAGAAGCCCATAATGCCACTGCCGATGTAGAAGCCACAGCCCGTTGCTTTTTTGCCTTGATAAAAAGAGAGGTTTTTACCATTGAACAATTACAGGTTGATACTGATTACTTCCACGCTTTTAGAACTTTAAATCCTGAAGAAATTCAGCCCGTTGGTATCAAGCACATCAATTTAAAAGAAGAATCTCTAAGGCTAAAGGCAGAAAGCAAAAAGCTTAAAGCCGATTTTAACACCGCAGATAAGGATGCCAATTTAGCCGATTTGGTTGATATAGATTTTGTACATCTGCATAACCACACCCAATTTTCGGTTTTACAATCTACCATTTCTGTAGCTAGTTTGGTAAAGGCTGCGGCAAAAAATAAGATGCCAGCTGTTGCCATTACCGATCATGCCAACATGATGGGCGCTTTCCATTTTATGGGTGCGGTTGCTAACCACAACAAATCGGCGAAAGCCAAAAATGAAGAACTTTTAGCAAAAGGAGAACAAACCACAGAAACCATCATAAAACCTATTGTAGGCTGTGAGTTTTTTGTGTGCGATGACCATACGGATAAAAAAAGGAAAGATAACGGTTACCAAATTGTGTTTTTGGCGAAAAATAAAAATGGTTATCACAATTTGGCAAAAATGTCATCCATTGCCTATACCGAAGGCTTTTATTATGTCCCCCGTATAGATAGGAACATCATTGAGCAATACAAAGAAGATTTAATTGTGCTTTCTGGCAACCTGTATGGCGAAATACCAAGCAAGGTTTTAAACCTTGGCGAGAACCAAGCAGAAGAAGCCCTATTATGGTGGAAAGAAACCTTTGGCGATGATTTTTATATAGAGCTGATGCGCCATGATCAAGAAGATGAAAACCGCGTAAACCAAACCTTGGTTGATCTTGCCAAGAAAAATGCCGTTAAGATCTTGGCCACAAACAATACTTACTATATCGATAAGGCAGATGCACACGCCCATGATATTTTGCTTTGTGTTAAAGAAGGGGAAAAATTAGCCACTCCTATTGGCAGAGGAAGGGGTTTCCGCTACGGGATGCCAAACCAAGAATATTATTTTAAATCTGGTGAAGACATGAAAAAGCTTTTCGCCGATTTGCCAGAAGCCATCGTAAACATACAAGAAGTTGTAGATAAAGTAGAAAGCTATACGCTTTACAGAGATGTTCTATTACCAAAATTTGATATACCTGAAGAGTTTTTGGTTGCCGAAGATGAAGCCGATGGTGGTAAACGTGGCGAAAATAAATACCTAGCACATTTAACTTATGTTGGTGCAGAAAAACGCTACGGAGAACTTACGCCAGAAATTAAGGAGCGTTTAGATTTTGAGCTGGCAACCATAGAAAAAACCGGTTACCCGGGATATTTTTTGATCGTACAAGATTTTATTGCCGAAGCAAGGCGATTAGATGTTTCCGTAGGCCCAGGGCGTGGTTCTGCGGCGGGTTCTGCGGTTGCCTATTGTTTAGGGATTACCAATATAGACCCCATTGCTTATGATCTGCTTTTTGAGCGTTTCTTAAACCCCGATCGGGTATCAATGCCAGATATAGACATCGATTTTGACGATGAAGGCCGTGGAAGGGTAATGGATTATGTAATCAAAAAATATGGTTCTAGCCAAGTTGCCCAAATTATAACCTACGGTACCATGGCGGCAAAATCTTCCGTTCGTGATACGGCAAGGGTTTTAGATCTACCGCTTTTTGAAGCCGATAAACTGGCCAAGTTGATCCCAAATATGAAATTGGCTAAAATCTTCAACTTAGACGATGCCGCTCTTAAAATTGCGCTCCGTTCTGAAGATATGGAGATGGTAAACCAACTTAAAAATATTGCAGGCGGAGACGATCTGAGTGCAGAAACTTTGCGACAGGCACAAGTTTTAGAAGGTTCTGTGCGCAATACGGGCATCCATGCTTGCGGTGTGATCATCACACCATGTGATATAACCAATTTTGTCCCGGTTGCCACAGCAAAAGATTCTGACCTTTACGTTACCCAATTCGATAACTCGGTGGTAGAAAGCGCCGGGCTTTTAAAAATGGATTTTTTGGGCCTTAAAACGCTTACGCTGATAAAAGATACCGTTAAGCTGGTCAAAAAAAGATTAGATATAGATCTAGATCCCGATCATTTCCCGATAGATGATGAAAAAACGTATGAGCTTTTCCAAAGGGGAGAAACCGTAGGTATTTTCCAGTATGAATCGCCAGGGATGCAAAAGCACATGAAAGATTTAAAGCCTACCGTTTTTGGCGATTTGATTGCCATGAATGCGCTTTATCGCCCTGGGCCGATGGAATATATACCAAGTTTTATCCGTAGAAAAAATGGCGAAGAGGTAATAACCT
This sequence comes from Pedobacter segetis, assembly GCF_016623585.1. GTDB lineage: Bacteria > Bacteroidota > Bacteroidia > Sphingobacteriales > Sphingobacteriaceae > Pseudopedobacter > Pseudopedobacter segetis. Next base: position 5,392 of record NZ_JAEHFY010000003.1, on the reverse strand, counting down.
ATGATATTGCCGATAGTGAAGAATATCTGAAAGAAACCTACGGCATTACGGTTTACCAAGAGCAGGTGATGCTTTTATCCCAAAAATTGGCAGATTTTACCAAAGGCGAGGCAGATGTTTTGCGTAAAGCGATGGGTAAAAAGCAAAAAGATGTTTTGGATAAGATGAAACCAAAATTCATCTCACAAGCTGCTGCCAAAGGCCATGATGCTAAAGTTTTAGAAAAGGTTTGGAAAGATTGGGAAGCCTTTGCAAGTTATGCCTTTAACAAATCCCATTCTACTTGTTACGCTTGGATCGCCTATCAAACCGCGTATTTAAAAGCGCATTACCCGGCAGAATACATGGCTGCTGTGCTTTCTAACAACATGAGCGATATTAAGCAGGTTACTTTTTTTATGGAAGAATGCAAAAGAATGGGCCTGCAGGTGTTGGGCCCTGATGTAAACGAATCTTATCATAAATTTACCGTTAACGATGAATACGCCATCCGCTTTGGGATGGGGGCAATAAAAGGCGTTGGGGCAGGTGCGGTAGAAACCATCATCATCAATAGGGAAAAAGAAAAATACAAGAATATTTTTGATTTTACCAAGAAAATAGATCTAAGGGCCGCCAATAAAAAAGCCTTAGAAAATTTAGTATTGGCAGGTGGGTTTGATTGTTTCAAGAATACCCACAGGGCGCAATATTTTTATGAAGAAAACAATACCACAGTTTTAGAACAAGCGATAAAATATGGCGCAAAACATAAAGAAAACGAAAATTCATCTCAAGGGAGTTTATTTGGCGGTAGTGCTGCCGTAGAAATGCCAGAACCAACCTTAACAGATTGTGAAGAATGGGGAAATATGCTCAAATTGGCCAAAGAAAAAGAAGTAGTGGGCATTTATATCTCTGGCCATCCGCTTGATGAGTATAGATTGGTACTGGATAAATATTGCAGCAAAGGCAACCTCACTATTTTTAACGAAATAGATAAAGGTGCCGACTTTTCTTTTAAAGTAGGCGGCATTATTTCTTACGTAAACCACAGACTTAACAAAGAAGGTAGAGGTTGGGCACAGTTTAAATTAGAAGGTTATGATGATATGTATGATTTTCAAATCTATAAAGATGATTATATGAAGTTTAAGCATCACTTAGTATTAAACAACTATATCTACCTAAAAGGAAATGTAAGCTATTACAATTTGCCAGACGGGGCGAGAAGAACTCGCCTAACCTATACCGATTTTTCAGATTTACGCGATGTCTTAGAAAAGCAAGCCAATAAAATCGATATTTGCCTAGAAATTGATCATATTAATGATGTTTTGATCCACGATTTGGATATGATGTTTGCTAATTATAGCGGATCCAAAAAACTCAACTTCATCGTATTGGATAAAAAAGAGAAAATCCGTATTGATCTACCTAGTAAAAGCCGACAGATTAACATTTCTAAAGAGCTTTTAAATAACTTGGACGAGCTAGAGCTGGATTATGTGTTGAATTGAGTTTTTTGCAACTCTTCTTAATCTGTAATTCTGAGGGTTAATATATTTTATACAAACCACCATGAAACGAGGTTAAAACCCATGATTTATCAACAATACAAGAGGCTTTATCCCAGAGCGAAGTCGATTGTGAGGCTGAGCGGAATCCATTGTCATACTGAGCGGAGTCCATTATCATGCTGAGCGGAGTCGATTGTCATGTTGAGCGGAGACGATTGTCATGCTGAGCGGAGTCGATTGTCATGCTGAGCGGAGTCGATTGTCATGCTGAGCGGAGTCGAATATCATGTTGAGCGGAGACGATTGTCATGCTGAGCGGAGTCGAATGTCATGCTGAGCGGAGACGATTGTCATGCTGAGCGGAGTCGAATGTCATGCTGAGCGGAGTCGATTGTCATGCTGAGCGGAGTCGAAGCATAAAGCCCAACGCACCCCCCTTCGACTTCGTTCCTTTAGACTTGTAAAAGTAAATAAGCAATAAATTTATGATCAATAAAGAAAAGGAGAAGTGCACTATAACATATACTCTGGGTGATGCCCAATTGTTGGGGGATAGATTTAAGTTTTAAGCCATTTATATTGATCGATATGAAATAAATATATACCCCTCCTGAAATGACAAAAAAGCCTGCCCGAATTGCAGGCGGGGATGCCTCTTCAATCTTTAACCGCTCTATTATAGTAAAAGAAAACAGTAATTGAGTACCATAAAAATAATTAATAATCGAGCCCAAGTTCCTAGATTATTGCCTAATAGGTAAACTTTAAAAACTAATTATCAAAATCAAAAAAAAACCGCTCCTAATGCTAGAAACGGTTATTGAGAATGTTAATTGATGAAGAGCGTTATTATATATTTTAGAACGATACTTTTGAAGATAAACCCGCAACCAATATTTTTTTAGAGTACACCTTTTTATTTGCTTCTACCCTTAGGGTATAAAGTGCAGCTGGTACATTCCCGAAAACAAAGTGCAATTGTTGCTTGCCTTTGGTTACGGCATAATCTTGTTTCTTTATGGGCTGCCCCCAAATATCCATTAAGGATACCTTTGCTCCATCATCATCTATTAAACCCAAAAGTATATCTACATAATTAATGGCGGGATTAGGGAAAGCTTCAATTTTGTTAGAATAAATATCCCTAAATGAGGGTGCATCCAAAGAAGCATAGTTGAAATTAGTTGGTTGTTGAAACCCTTGCGTTAAATATGTTGAGTTCCCGTCTGTTAATGTTTGCGTAAAATAAGATTGTCCTATCGTATATTGTAATGTTTCTCCAGTTGTAGATGTTGCAAAACCAGCTCCAGATGTTATCGCCAATCTTTCTACGCTTTGGCCGTAAGAGCTGTACCCTAAACCTGCCAGTAAAAATGAAAGTAAAATTATTGTCTTCATGCTAACCTTAAGACAAGTTTTACGCCGCTAAAAAAATTGGGTTACAAATTCCCCATAATATCTTATTTATTGATTATCATGAAAATACTGTAAGGTATAAAATCAAGCTTAAATGATACTCAGACATCGATTTTTATAATCTCATAAAAATTGGATAAAAATTAATTGAGTTTTAAAAACCACCTACAAAAAATTCAACTATGAGGAATACGCTCTTTAATTGAGTAATATTTTACCCTATTTGGGTAAATAAATAGCATTATATCCTATAAAATTTAGATAATGAAAAAATTTGAGGACTATCTTGATTTAAAAAACGCCTTATACGGGTATAATCTTAATTGGTTACGATAATTTTAAAATTAATCAAAAATATAAGGTTTGTTTTTCCCCATATTGTAGAAAATAATCAAAAAATCGATTCTTTGATTAAAAAAAATCCCCAACCTTAAAAGGAAGGGGATTATAAGGTTATCGTTTAAATAGCCTAGTTAATCTGTTGCCAATCTGTTCCATCTGATTGAATCATGATAACGGCCTTTGTATTTACTACGGTAGCACTATTTGAATTTGATCTTATATAAGTACTAATACCACAAGTATTTGTATTGTCTAAGTTTTTGATAACATAGGTCCTACCCACACAACTATTTGCAGCGGGTAAGGTAATATTGATTGCACTTACCGCAATTACGGTATAATTACTCTCGTTTAATGTAATATCAGTAGAGGTTCTTACTATTGAATTAGCCACCGATCCTTGTACCTGAAAGGTTGAATTAGCTGATGCGCCGTTGGTATTAACACCAATCCTCACGTTGTTGTTTAAACCGGTTCCTTGCATCCTTAGCATTTCCACGTTACCTGAAGTATAATTGTTTTTATAAAAAACAATGGGTTCATCACCATCATCTCCTACAATAAATTCCAATCTTCCGTTGTTACCTGTACCGCCACTCCCGATCTCAAAATAATCAGTACCTGCAGAGCTACCTTTTAATCTAAAGTTTCCGTCTGTGGTTGTAAAGAACATAGGTTTATAAAAATTAGCGGCACTTGCAGCAAATTGTATCGCAGAGGTTGTGCCATCGCCATTGATATACACCAATGGTTGATTGTTATTTGTATAATCGGTATAAGTTTGGGTAAGTCCCAATGTTTGCCTTCTACCAAACTGCAACATCTGGGTATTATTAGAGCCTATTTTAAAAGCAACATCATTGGTAGTACCTAAGAAACTAGCCGCTGTGGCATTTGTATTTCCTGTTAGTAACCAATTACTGGCTGCCGCTTCTGTTGCCGGTGCCCAAGCACTACCATTGTATTTCAACACCTGTCCGTTAGTTGCCGACATAGCGTTTATTTTGGCAGCAGTAATACTTCCATCTGCTATATCTGCGGTCGTTACCGCATTAGCGGCTATTTTAGCCGTAGTAATAGAATTATCTGCTAAGTCTGCCGTAGCTATCGTTCCATCTAAGATTTTTGCAGATGTTATCGCATTATTAGCGATTGTTGGTGCAGCTGCCGTACCAGATAAATCGCCCGCAAGCTGAACAACCCCTTTTGCAGAAGTAGTGGCATCAGATGCCCCACCAGCATTTGCTGGTACCCAACCCCCACCGTTCCAAGTTAATACTTGATTAGTGGTAGCACCTGCTTGTGCTAATTTATTTGGATTGATGGTTGCATAACCGATAGCATTATCGGTAACAGATGCTGACGCTAATTTGGTTGCATCAATAATTCCGCCCTGAAGTTTAGCACCAGAGATTGTACCATCAGCTATCTTTGCGTTTTGGATTGCCCCATCTTGGACCTGATAGCCTTGAACAGCACCTGATTTTATCTGCAACTGATTAAGCGAACCTTGAATGTCTCCGCCTCCGCCGCCAATACTTCCATAAATATCAACCCCAATAGTAGATCCACTTATTGATATTAGGCTACCCGCAGTGAGGCCAGCTGTAGTTCCATTTTCTCCCGCAATTCCAAAACTCCAAGAAGTGTAAGTCCCAGAACCAATAGTCTCATCTACATTAATCACTAAAGAAGTTCCTGAATATGAAGAAATAATCCCACCCATATATTTAGAAGTAGTATTGATAGCCCTAACCCTTTGCCCAGCAACATAAGCCAAACCAGCCTGAGTAGTAAAGGTTTTATTACCCGTACCAATGGCGTTAGATGAAGTTGAAGTACCACCATATCCTAAACCATTGGTTCCTGTTGAACCTGTTGAACCTGTATCGCCTTTTGCACCAGTTGCTCCAACAGCACCGTTTGCCCCCGTGTTTCCCGTTGCGCCTTGTAAACCTGTTGCTCCAGTTGCTCCTGCTGAACCTGTCGCTCCCGTGTTTCCTGTTGCACCTTGTAAACCTGTATCGCCTTTTGCTCCTGTTGCTCCAACAGCACCGGTTGCCCCCGTGTTTCCCGTTGCGCCTTGTAAACCTGTTGCTCCAGTTGCTCCTGCTGAACCTGTCGCTCCCGTGTTT